>NZ_CP021646.1:2110000-3427500 GCF_002208135.1 Pseudoalteromonas piscicida | reverse complement strand
GACTTTGTCTGCGGGGTAGGGGAGCGTTCTGTAAGTGGCTGAAGGTGTGCCGGGAGGCATGCTGGACATATCAGAAGTGCGAATGCTGACATGAGTAACGACAAGAGGAGTGAAAAACTCCTCCGCCGGAAGACCAAGGGTTCCTATCCCATGTTAATCAGGGTAGGGTGAGTCGACCCCTAAGGCGAGGCTGAAGAGCGTAGTCGATGGGAAACGGGTTAATATTCCCGTACTCGGTATGAATGCGATGGGGGGACGGAGCAGGCTAGGCAAGCATGGCGTTGGTTGTCCATGTGAAAGGCTGTAGGCTGGTGACTTAGGAAAATCCGGGTTGCTAAGGCTGAGAGTCGAGACGAGCCACTAAGGTGGTGAAGTTGTTGATGCCCTACTTCCAGGAAAAGCCTCTAAGCTTCAGTTCATACTGAATCGTACCCTAAACCGACACAGGTGGTCAGGTAGAGAATACTAAGGCGCTTGAGAGAACTCGGGTGAAGGAACTAGGCAAAATTGTACCGTAACTTCGGGAGAAGGTACGCTCTTGTTTGTGAAAGACTTGCTCTGTAAGCAAACGAGAGCCGCAGTGACCAGGTGGCTGGGACTGTTTATTAAAAACACAGCACTGTGCAAAATCGTAAGATGACGTATACGGTGTGACACCTGCCCGGTGCCGGAAGGTTAATTGATGGGGTTAGCTTAGGCGAAGCTCTTGATCGAAGCCCCGGTAAACGGCGGCCGTAACTATAACGGTCCTAAGGTAGCGAAATTCCTTGTCGGGTAAGTTCCGACCTGCACGAATGGTGTAACCATGGCCACGCTGTCTCCACCCGAGACTCAGTGAAATTGAAATCGCAGTGAAGATGCTGTGTACCCGCGGCTAGACGGAAAGACCCCGTGAACCTTTACTACAGCTTGGCACTGAACATTGACCCTACATGTGTAGGATAGGTGGGAGGCTTTGAAGCGCAGACGCTAGTTTGTGTGGAGCCGACCTTGAAATACCACCCTTGTAGTGTTGATGTTCTAACTTAGGCCCCTGAATCGGGGTTGAGGACAGTGCCTGGTGGGTAGTTTGACTGGGGCGGTCTCCTCCCAAAGAGTAACGGAGGAGCACGAAGGTTTGCTAAGTACGGTCGGACATCGTACGGTTAGTGTAATGGTAGAAGCAAGCTTAACTGCGAGACAGACACGTCGAGCAGGTACGAAAGTAGGTCATAGTGATCCGGTGGTTCTGAATGGAAGGGCCATCGCTCAACGGATAAAAGGTACTCCGGGGATAACAGGCTGATACCGCCCAAGAGTTCATATCGACGGCGGTGTTTGGCACCTCGATGTCGGCTCATCACATCCTGGGGCTGAAGTCGGTCCCAAGGGTATGGCTGTTCGCCATTTAAAGTGGTACGCGAGCTGGGTTTAGAACGTCGTGAGACAGTTCGGTCCCTATCTGCCGTGGGCGTTTGAGAATTGAGAGGGGCTGCTCCTAGTACGAGAGGACCGGAGTGGACGAACCGCTGGTGTTCGGGTTGTGATGCCAATTGCATTGCCCGGTAGCTACGTTCGGAATCGATAACCGCTGAAAGCATCTAAGCGGGAAGCGAGCCTCGAGATGAGTTCTCACTTTGACTTAGAGTCAACTGAAGGGCCGTTGAAGACTACAACGTTGATAGGCGAGATGTGGAAGTGCTGTGAGGCATTAAGCTAACTCGTACTAATTACCCGTGAGGCTTAACCATACAACGCCAAAGTGGTTTATAAGCGACAGAAGTTAATAGACTAAAGTAGACAAAAGAATTTAATAAGCTTTTTCCAGATTTAAGAATTAAACAAGGTGACCAACCTCAGCGGTATCGCGAAATCGGTTCACCTTGCGCAAATGGAATGCTCGTGCGAGGCACGATGTCATTAGACATTTGCCCCCAGTTTTCCTGGTGACTATAGCGTTTTGGAACCACCTGACCCCATGCCGAACTCAGAAGTGAAACAAAACAGCGTCGATGATAGTGTGGATTACCCATGTGAAAGTAGAACATCGCCAGGGCCAAATAAGAGAAACCCGTTGCAGAGATGCGACGGGTTTTTTTCGTTTGGAGTAAAGTACTTCCATGTAGCATCTCCCCTTCGCGCGTCCTTGCGCTCACTTCCTCGAACTGCGAAGCGGTGCTTCGGTTTCTCGTCACCCGAACTCAGAAGTGAAACAAAACAGCCGAAGGGTCGGCCCCGGTCAATGATAGTGTGGATTACCCATGTGAAAGTAGAACATCGTCAGGGCCAATTAGAGAAACCCGCTGCAGCAATGCGACGGGTTTTTTGCTATGTGCGATTAAAAAAACCTCGCAAGCCAATCAACACATCGCGAGGTAAACTCGCTCCTACCACAGTATCAGCACAGTGCAACATGGTAGGAGATGTATGGACTCCTCTCCCTTAACGGGAGAGTACGGTATAATACCAATCCATCTTAACTTTTTCCCACCTCTATCCAGTCACGTTGACACATTTTAACCACTCGTTTTGTGCATGATACAAAGTCATTCCAAGCCTCACTACAACTCTCAACAATATCTTCATAACCTTTGAAACAACGATTTGCTAAATGATGCTGACGCAGCCAACTCCATACTTGCTCTATTGGGTTCAGCTCAGGAGAATAGGGAAGTAGCTTGATAATACCAATTAGTCTTAATACTTGCTCAATTTGAAGGAGCAAATCCGACGCTAACTGCGTTAAGAATTTCTCATTTAGAACAACTAAATAGCAAAATTTTCGCCTAGTTATCGACAAGATTTTCTCGCCTCAAAATAGATCACTTAATTAAGCTAATTGGTATCAGAAGTGAAACAAAACAGCCGAAGGGTCGGCCCCAGTCAATGATAGTGTGGATCATCCATATGACTCTCTATTGAAAAAATGAGAACATCCTACTTCGTAGCGAACTAGGGCCAAATAAGAGGTTGATGAAAAGCGTTCATCCATGAACTTCATCGACATTCGAACATCCATGTACATCAAAACCCGTTGCAGCAATGCGACGGGTTTTTTGCTATGTGCGATTTAAAAAGCCACGCAAGGCAATCAATACATCGCGAGGTAAACTCGCTCCCACCACAGTATAAACATGTATCGTGGGAGGCGGTTTATCCGCCGATGGCTTGCAATGAAAGTTTCGGCCCAAAAATAATGTGGAACACCCATGTACATCAAAACCCGTTGCAGCAATGCGGCGGGTTTTTTGCTATGTGTAATTTAAAAACCTCGCGAGATAAACTCGCTCCCACCACAGTATAAACATGTATCGTGGGAGGCGGTTTATCCGCCGATGGCTTGCAATGAAAATTTCGGCTCAAAAATAATGTGGAACACCCATGTACATCAAAACCCGTAGCAGCAATGCGACGGGTTTTTTGCTGTTGGGAGTATAGAGATTTGGGGGTATAGAAAACCTCGCAAGCCAATCAACACATCGTGAGGTAAACTCACTCCCACCATAAACACAGTATTGTGGGAGGTTTGAGAAGAAGGTGGTTAAATAACGCGAGAGAAGCGGGTGTTTTTGACTTGGTTTTGTAAGTAAGCATCAAAACACATGCAGATGATGCGAATAAACAAATTACCGTTACTTGTGACTCGGATAGATTGCTCACTTAGTTCTACTAAGCCATCGCGGGCTAGAGGCTCGAGAGCGTTAAGGGCTTGAGCGAAATATTCGTCAAAATTTATATCATAACGTTGCTCGAACATCTTTTTATCTAACTCGAAATGACAAATAAGCTGTTTGATCACAGCCGCGCGTATTTCATCGTCACCACTTAAGGTTACCCCTTTAGTGATCGCACACCTTTTATCACTTAAAGCCTGATAATAAAGTTTTAACTCTTTTTCATTTTGCAAAATCATGTGACCAATTTGGGAAATGGATGACACACCAAGACCTAATAGGTCGCACTCGCCATGTGTGGTATAGCCTTGAAAGTTACGGTGTAAATGCCCTTCATTTTGCGCTATAGCTAGTTCATCGTCTTTTTTGGCGAAGTGATCCATACCGATGAATTGATACCCAGCGGTGGTCATCTGTTCCAGTGTTTGCTTAAAGATCTCAAGTTTTTCTCCCGCACTTGGCATGTCGGCTTCTTTTAGTTTTCGCTGTGCTGCAAATCTATCCGGAAGATGGGCATAGTTAAATACAGAGACTCTATCGGGAGAAAGCGCGATAAGTTGCTCAATCGTTTGCTTGTAGCTCTCTACTGTTTGAAATGGTAGCCCATAGATCATATCCATATTAATAGATTTAAAACCGAGCGTTCTCGCTTCAGTTAAGATAGCCAGCACTTCGTCTAGATGCTGCGGGCGGTTTACCGCGGCTTGCACTTCATCATTAAAGTCTTGTACGCCAAAAGACACACGATTAAATCCGAGCTCGTGTAGATGGCGCATCATATTTGGTGCAAGTGATCTTGGGTCTATTTCAATACCACGCTGTGCACTTTGAGAGAAGTTAAATGCACTATTCAGCATTTCGATTAGGCGTGTCATTTGTTCTGCAGTTAAGAAAGTTGGTGTACCACCGCCTAAATGAAGTTGCTCTACACGATACTCAGAAAATAGCGGCGCTTTTGCTGCGATTTCTTGTGCTAAGTAATCTAGGTAAACGTCAGCTTTGGATTGATGACGAGTAATGATTTTATTACAGCCACAGTAGTAGCACAGTTGATGACAAAAAGGGATATGAATATACAGTGAGAGTGAACGAGATTTTGAACCAGTAATAGCCGCTTGTAACTCTTTTTGACTGTAGCCAGACTCAAGCGATAAGGCCGTTGGATATGAAGTATATCTAGGACCAGATATATTGTACTTGTTGATAAGGGAATCATTCCAAATAGGTAAATTAATCACGATACGCACTCTCGAGTTTTATTAAGAGTGTCAGTGTACTTTTTACCGCTTGGGTTAGGTTTGCCTCAGATCAAAACACGCCGCGATTGCGACGTGTTTTGGTGTTTGATTAAAGCTTAAATTGGTTTACTGTTGAGTTAAGCGCCTTGGCTAAGTCGTTCAAGTCACGGGCTTCATCTGCCAGTACATTGGCGTGGTTGGCCGTGCTATTAACGAGCTCATTTATTTGGTTAAGGCTATTGTTAATATCTTCTGCAACAACGGTTTGCTGCTCTGTTGATGTGGCAATTTGATGACTCTGGTCTTGTACTGTCGTGACCGATTCTGTGATTTCTTTCAAGGCATCAAGCACGGCTTGCGTTTCCTCTACGGTCCCCTCTGCGCGGTCTTGACCTTGTTGCATCATCACTGAAGCTTGCTGTGCAATTTGCTGTAAACGAGAGATCATATTGCGAATGTCATCGGTAGACTCTTGTGTACGGCTTGCAAGCGATCTTACTTCATCAGCAACCACCGCAAAGCCTCGGCCTTGCTCGCCCGCTCTGGCGGCTTCTATGGCAGCATTTAGTGCTAGTAAGTTCGTTTGTTCAGCAATACCGTTAATCACGTCGATAACGGCGCCTATGTTACTGGTTTCTTGTTCAAGTCCGGCAACCACTTTTGCGGCCTCACCAATATGAAGTGCAAGTTCAGTCATGACTTCTTGGGCTTGCGATGAGCGTCCTGCACCTTCATTCGTAATACGTTGCACGACATCAGCGGCTTGGTTGGTCTCTTGTGCATTACGTGAGATTTCAGTCACAGTGGCAGCCATCTCGGTTACTGCCGCGCTTACGCTATCTACCTGTTCTTTTTCGCGCTGAATCTCACTGTTAGTATTGTTTGATACTTCACGTAATTGGGCGGAAGCATTACTTAATTGCTCCGCTTGCGCTGCGGTATCGAGCATCATTGCTCTAAGTTTATCGATGAAGGTATTCATATGAAGCGCGAGTTGACCGACTTCATCTTTACTGGTGATATCGATACGTCTAGTCAGGTCGCCTTCACCCGATGCGATGTCTCGCATGGTTTCGGTAAGTGCTACAATCGGTTTGGTAATCATTTGCGTGGCGAGCAAGATCATTGCCACGATAATGGCTAAGATAATAATCAAGACTGTGATTGTGCTCATGACGGCGTCATTTACTGGCGCTTCGATCAGCGACACCGGAATGAGTAGGCCAACGTGCCAATCCAATAGGGGGTTGTCTAATTTCACATTGTCATAAACAACATAATACGCTTCCCCTTTGAACGTGACCGTACTGTTGCCTGCGGGATTACGCTTGATAGCGGCATTTAGAGCGTCAAAGCCTGATGTATTGGCAAACTGAGATTCAAGGCCATCTAAACCTTCTTTGCCTTTCTCGCCTTCATCTGTGGTAGAGAGTGAATGACCAGTACGCTTGGATAAATGCACAACATTTAAATCACCATCGAGCAAAAAGCCAAAACCTTTATCTTGAAACTTGATACGTTCAACCATATCGTTCAATTTATTGATTTGTAAGTCGACGCCACCCATGGCGACGAGTTTGCCGCCGTTATTGTAGATAGGTTGACGGATCACAGCAGACACCGCACCGGTATTGATATCGGTTGCAATTGGACCAACATACAATTTACCTACATCAAGCGTATCCTGCCACCATGGGCGCTGATAGGCGTAGTAAGGTCGACCATCTGAATATGCTGATGTACGATCATTTTCTTTAAAATATTCACCGGTGTTTGCTGAGGCAATAAAGGCTGAGAGAATATTTTCATCACCTTTGGCGATTCTAACTAAGTCTTCATTGACCTCTTGATAGTCTCTATCTTTAGTCAGATCGGCGCCACGGGTATTATAATTTTCAAACCAATGAATGTTGTGAGGCGTAGAAACAAAAGTTTCAACTACTTTGCCGTATTGGCCAAAGAACGCTTCCATCGCCAATTTTTCGGCTTGAATATAGCTTTGCGTTTCTCGTTCAATACCATCTCGAGAGAGCGTTGCAATATGGCTGACGAAAAAGCTTGATGCAATAATTAATAATACGGAAATGGTGCCGCCAATTAGCAGCAATATTTTCTTTCTAAGGGATAAATTCTCAAGCATGACACTTCTTATTTTTAGCTTATGCAAACGGTAATCAAACCATAGATAACAGGAGAACGCCACCGTTTGCGTTAACTTCTTTTACATAGATAATACAAGGTAACTTCATGGTTAAGGCAGTATTCATATGAAAGTATTAAATCGCAGTCTGGTCGTACTCGGCGCGGGTTGGCTCGGTGAAGCGTTGTGTCGCGAAGCCGAGTTGCAAGGGTGGCAAATTGAAGGCACCAGAACTCAAGCTAACGAGGTGCATAGCTGGTCAAGGCAGCTGGTCTTAACTGAAAGCGGCACCTTAAAGCACTCAATTTCTTTACACAACGCGTATTGGGTGTGTGCGATTCCACCAAGAGCTAGGCATGTCGATAGTAACTATTTAGAAACGTTAGAACAGGCGTTGTTACTTGCAAAGAAGATGTCAGCAGCAGGCTTCTTATTGTGTTCTAGCACTGGCGTTTATAGCACCGAAAATGGTGAATATGATGAACAAGGTAAGCTAGCGGATAAAGCCAACAGGCGTGTTGATATACTAAGAACCGCTGAAGAGATGGTGCTTAATGCAGGCGGTAAGGTTGTGCGTTTAGCGGGTCTTCAAGGTCCCGATAGGGAGCCTGGACGATTTGTAGCAGGAAAGGCTTTGTCTAGCTCAGCGAATGGTCTAGTGAATATGGTTCATCGCGGTGATGTTGTTACTGCAATAAATACCGTGATCGCGCAGTGGCAGGATGCTGCAGACATTTATAATGTTTGCTATCCAGTGCACCCACGAGACAGGCGTTTTATCAATATCACTGTGAAAAGTTAGGGACTGAGATGCCAAGTTTCGCTTCGTCAAAAGAAGAAGCGCGTATTATCAAAGCCGAGCGTATTACTGAACTCGGCTTTGCCTACCATCATCCGATTGTTAATTAATCTGAGTTAGGCTGAAGGTAAGAGTTGTGCTGGTAGCAGGTGCGCCAGTGCAGCTTGACCCAATAATGCATTGGCACTTTCAATATCAGGTGCAAAATACCTATCTTTGTCATAAAAGCTCACGACTGCTCGTAATATTTGCTGAGCTGCAGCCACTTTGTCAGATGGCTTAAGTGGCGCTCTAAAATCTAACCCCTGCGCTGCAGCAAGATATTCAACTGCGAGTACACCTTGGGTGTTGTCAGCCATTTCCTGTAAGCGTCTTGCCGCAAAGGTTGCCATGGAAACATGGTCTTCTTGGTTTGCCGAGGTTGGGAGGCTGTCAACACTGCCTGGATGTGCGAGTGTTTTGTTTTCAGAGGCCAGTGCTGCAGCGGTGACTTGCGCAATCATAAAGCCCGAGTTTACACCGCCATTGTTAACTAAGAAGGGAGGCAGTTTTGATAAGCTCGAATCAATAAGCAGCGCGATACGACGTTCAGCCAATGCACCAATTTCAGCAATGGCAAGCGCTAGGTTATCAGCCGCCATCGCGATAGGTTCTGCATGGAAGTTGCCGCCAGAAATAATATCGCCAGCATCAGCAAATACCAGCGGGTTATCTGTGACCCCATTGGATTCTACGAGGATCACCTCAGCGGCCTGGCGGATCTGAGTTAAACACGCACCAAGCACTTGTGGTTGACAACGTAAGCAATAAGGGTCTTGTACTTTTTCACAATCAACATGAGCATCACTTATTTCTGAGCGAGTTTGTAAGATATCTCTAAACGCCATTGCGGTGTCGATTTGGCCTTGCTGACCACGGACTTCGTGAATACGAGCATCAAATGGCGAGCGGCTGCCCATGGCCGCTTCAATGCTCATTGAACCAACGACACAGCTTTGCGCATAAAGATCTTCAGCTCTGAATAGGCCTTGCAGTGCAAAGGCTGTAGATGCTTGTGTACCGTTAAGTAGTGCGAGACCTTCTTTTGCAGCTAAAGTAAGTGGTTCAAGTCCTGCTATTTTTAATCCATCGATGGCATTGATAAGCTCACCACGATAGCGAACCTGGCCTTCGCCAAGGATCGGCAAACACATATGCGATAGTGGTGCGAGATCGCCTGATGCCCCGACCGAGCCTTTCTTGGGCACACAAGGATAGACTTCGGCATTAACCAAGGCCGCTAAGAATTCAATTACATCCAAGCGGATCCCAGAGAAGCCACGAGAGAGTGAGTTGATTTTTAGCACCATCATGAGTCGAACGGTACTATCGTCCATTAACTCGCCAATACCGGCTGCGTGCGACAGTACAATAGAGCGTTGTAGCAACTCTAATTCGTCTTTTGCAATTTTGGTGTTGGCCAGCAAGCCAAAACCCGTATTAATGCCGTAAACGGTGCGCCCTTCTTTGATCACTTGCTGAACTGTGTTTGCACTGTTAGCAATAGCGGCTTTCGCTGATTCGTCTAAGCTGAGATGAACAGGCTGTTGATTGATTTTTCGTAACGTGTTTAAAGTCAATTGGCCTGGGATTAAACTTAGTGAGTACATACTTACTCTCCTTCCAGCATAGGTAAATCTAGTTTTTGTTCTTTTGCACAATCTTTGGCTATGTCATAGCCGGCATCGGCATGACGCATTACACCGGTACCTGGGTCATTCCACAGTACGCGAGATAGGCGGGCGTCAGCTTCATCTGTGCCATCTGCCACGATAACGACTCCCGAATGTTGGCTGAAGCCCATACCAACGCCACCGCCGTGATGCAGCGAGACCCAAGTTGCACCGCCAGCCGTGTTTAACAAGGCATTGAGTAACGGCCAGTCCGATACCGCATCAGAACCATCCATCATCGATTCCGTTTCACGGTTTGGACTGGCTACAGAGCCTGAATCTAAGTGATCACGACCAATCACAATCGGTGCTTTGAGTTCTCCATTTTTGACCATTTCGTTGAATGCTCGTGCTAAACGCGCTCTGTCCTTCAGTCCAACCCAGCAAATACGAGCAGGCAGGCCTTGGAATTGAATGCGCTCGCGCGCCATATCTAACCAATTGTGAAGGTGTGGGTCGTCTGGGATAAGCTCTTTAACTTTCGCGTCTGTTTTATAAATATCTTCAGGATCGCCAGACAGCGCAACCCAACGGAATGGACCTATGCCTTGGCAAAACAGTGGACGAATATAGGCAGGAACAAAGCCTGGGAAATCAAAGGCGTTATCAATCCCTTCTTCTAAGGCCATTTGGCGAATGTTATTACCATAGTCAGTTGTTGCAGCACCGCGCGATTGAAGCGTTAGCATGGCTTGTACTTGTACTGCCATAGATTGCTTCGCTGCTTTAACAACCGCTTGTGGATCGCTTTCGCGAAGTGCTGCCGCCTTAGCCATAGTCCACGTTTGCGGTAAGTAGCCGTTTAATGGATCGTGCGCAGAAGTTTGATCGGTCACTACGTCGGGAGTGATATTGCGCTCAACCAATTCAGCATACACATCCGCTGCATTGCCCAGCAGGCCAACTGATACCGGTTGCCCAGCAGCCTTCGCTTCATCAATGATAGCTAACGCATCATCAAGTGTGGTTGCCTTTCGGTCAACATAGCGTGTGTTAAGACGAAAATCGATTCGTGACTCATCACACTCAACAACGAGGGCGCTAAAGCCTGCCATAGTTGCTGCGAGTGGTTGCGCGCCACCCATGCCGCCAAGGCCACCGGTTAAGATCCACTTGCCTTTTGCCTCACCATTAAAGTGTTGCTTTGCCATTGCTACAAAGGTCTCGTATGTGCCTTGCACTATGCCCTGTGAGCCAATATAGATCCAAGAGCCAGCAGTCATCTGGCCGTACATCATCAGGCCTTTTTTATCGAGTTCGTTGAAGTGATCCCAGTTAGCCCAATGTGGTACTAAATTTGAGTTAGCAATTAAGACGCGAGGAGCGTTGCTATGAGTTTTGAATACGCCAACAGGTTTACCTGATTGCACCAGTAAGGTTTCGTCTTCTTCTAAGCGGTCTAACGTTTCGACGATTTTATCGAAGCATGCCCAGTCGCGAGCGGCACGGCCAATGCCACCATAAACCACTAGTGCATTCGGATGTTCAGCAACTTCAGGGTCAAGGTTATTCATCAACATTCGCTTTGCGGCTTCAGTAAGCCAGTTCTTTGCGGTAATGTCTGTACCTCGTGGCGCGCGGATCTCGCGGTTTGGGTCTAATCTTGGGTTATCACTCATTCTGCTCTCTCCTATTGTATATACAACCTAAGTGAAACGTCTAGTTGTTGCGATTGCTTAACTTCGTTAGGTTGCTAGCTTATTTTTATGACATGGCAACCGAGGCTGTCATGTCGTTTTGATTTACCTGCCGCGATGTTTGGCGACACTTAATGTGTTACGACCTTTGCTTAAAGGTGAGATGGCCACCTAAGCGATATTTACTGCCTGGCGAAATTAATCTTGCGAAACTGACAATGCCTTTTGCTGACCAAGTACGGCGGATCATTTGTAAACATGGTTCTTCATTATAAAGCCCAAGCCACTGACACACCTCTTGTGATGGCATAACTGCTTCAACAGTGTGTCTGGCCTCTGTAAGTGGTGCGACTTGGGACAAATATTCATGTGGGGTAGTCAGTTCAAAGTTTTGGTCTAAATACTCCGGTGCCAACTGTGGATTGACAAAGCGCTCTTCTACTTGCAATGGTTGTTCATTTTCATTATGTACAATTACGCTTCTATAGACTGGCGCGTCTGCTTCTACACCAAGCGCAATGGCGATTGGCGCTACTGCAGCGATAAGTTCGAGCGTTAACACCGTGCATGAGTATTTGCCATTACGTGCATTAACCTCGTCGGCAATATTACGGATCTCAAGTAATGAAGACTGAGACTTAAAACTAGCAACAAAAGTACCGAGACCTTGGCTACGAGTTAAAATTCCGGCTTCAGTTAGCTCGCTTAACGCTCGTCTTGCGGTCATTCGACTAACATTAAATTGGTCAGCTAACTCATTTTCCGACGGCACACGCTCATTTTCGAGCCAGCGCGCAGCACGAATATTATCGATAATGTGTTGTTTTATCAGCGCAAATTTAGGAAGCTCTGGCACAGTTATTGTCTCGAGTTCATATTTATGTAAATAAAGATGGCACACTTCTCTTGTATATACAAGTATCCCTGATAGACTCAATTAATAAATCTCGCAGTGAGCGAGTTTACTTATTTTAATGTGATGGCATATGGATTTGATTTAGATAGGACAAGTATGATGTTAGAAGCGGATTTGCTTATTATCGATGTCAATATTGCAACTATGGATCCTAGTTTGGATACTCCTTATGGTGCGATAGAAAATGCAGCGATTGCCATTAAAGATGGCAAAATTAATTGGTTAGGCCCTCGGAGTGAACTGCCTGAGGTTGACGCTATTGCAACACCTATTCATAAAGCCAATGGCCAATGGTTGACCCCTGGATTAATCGACTGCCACACGCATATTTTATTTGCGGGTTCACGGGCCAACGAATTTGAGCAACGATTACTGGGGGCTTCATATCAAGAGATCGCCGCGCAAGGTGGTGGTATCGCAAGTACGGTTAAGGCAACACGATTGGCAGACAGAGAGACTCTGTATGTTAATGGTAAGAATCGCTTGAATAGTTTACTCAAAGAAGGGGTCACAACGGTTGAAAGTAAATCGGGTTACGGCCTTGACGTTGAAAATGAGCTAAAACTGTTGGAAATTAATCAATTACTTAATGAGCATCACCCGATTGATGTGCATAGTACGTTCTTGGGCGCGCATGCATTACCCCCAGAATACAAAGACAATAGCCAAGCCTACATTGATTTAGTCTGTGAAGAGATGCTGCCACAAGTTGCTTCGCGTCAGTTAGCAACGGCTGTTGATGTATTTTGTGAGAACGTGGGATTTACCTATCAGCAAACTGAGCAAGTATTTACTCGATCACAACAGTTGGGATTACAGGTTAAGTGTCATGCTGAGCAGCTATCTAATCAACATGGCAGCGAACTTGTGGCAAAGTTTAAAGGGCTCTCAGCAGACCATATTGAATATCTTGATGAAGCGGGTGTAAAAGCGATGGCGAAAGGGGATGTTACTGCGGTACTTTTACCCGGCGCTTTTTATTTCTTACGAGAAACGCAATTGCCACCAATTGACTTGCTCAGAAAGCACAAAGTAGCAATGGCACTCGCGAGCGACTTCAACCCAGGTACTGCGCCTTTGTGCTCACTGCGATTGATGCTTAACATGGCATGCACATTATTTAGAATGACGCCGGAAGAAGCGCTTAGCGGTGTTACGGTTAATGCCGCGAAGGCCTTGGGTTTAAGCGATCGTGGTGTATTGAAAGTTGGAACGCGCGCGGACTTAGCTTTATGGGACATTACCCATCCTGCACAGTTAAGTTATCAATTTGGTGTAGCAGACCTGTCAAATTTGTGGATCTTAGGTAAACTTAATCAGTAATGATCCTTTTATAAGCAATAGATTATGCTTTCAATTTCAACAGCAAGTGGCGGAGCCACAGAATTATTGCTGTCTGAAGGAATCGCGATACTTATTACACCAATAATGGCTGGCATGGCCGGAGCCATTTTGATGGGGGCGTTAGCATTAATGCTGCAGCGCCCCTCTGGTACGCTGAAATTGGCTCACCTTAGTAGTGCAACACTTGCAATGCTGCTCGCCTTTACGGGCAATATCACTACATTACATTTACTTACTTTGACGTTACTCCTTTACTTGTTCCATGGCTTACATGAGCATAAAAGCGGTTTATTGTTAATCAGTGCAACGGCGATAATCTCTCTGGTAATGTGGACGGTGTCTGAATACCTTTGGACACTGCCTGCTCAACATGGCGCAATTGTCATCGTGCTTATGTATAGCTTTCTTCTCGCCTATCAAGCATATAGCGATGCGAATGAGTTTGAATTAAAAGAACATGATGATGACCACACCGAACATGAAAGTTTGGGTTTACCTGGTCGGCAAAGTTTTAAACGTGCTTTTAATGAATATCGTCAAACGGAGAGTAGCCCTTGTATGCTCGTACTTGTTCGCCTCATGGGCTTCGAGCAGGTGAATTTTCATTTAGGCCGTGAGTTTGGTGACTTGCTGTTAGCTCAGTCGGCTAATCGTATCGCACAATGTTTGCAATCAGGTGATGTTATGGCTATCACTCATGGCAATGAAACTGCAAAGATGGCACATTTAGGTGGCCTTAATTTTGCGTTTGTGTGTTCGTTAAAGCATGGTAAGCACTTTCATGAGCAGCTAATTGAAGAAATATCAAACAGCACTTTAAAGCCATTCAATGTTGGTAGCTGTACGTTAGAGATCATGATGCGTGCGAGTTATGTGAATTGCGATGAAGAAATGGGACAGCTTGAGAATCTGATTTCTTGCGTGTTTTTAGCGCTAGATACACAATCAGAAGCACATCAGCATGGTCACCAACAGGTCGTGCCTTATCAGCAGCGTATGCAAATCCATCGACTCGAGCAGCAGGTTAGGTTGTCGGAGTTAGCTAAAATCAACTTTAGATCTGAATTTGAGCTCTACTTTCATCCTGTCGTTCGTCATGAAGATAATAGCATTGAGTTTGTGGAATTATTGTTGCGCTGGCAGCATCCAAAGCAAGGGATTTTAAGTGCGAATGAGTTTATTGATGATATTCGTTTAGTTGGGCTGGCTATTCCCGTTGCTGAATATGTGTTAGAGCGTGCTTGCGAAATCGCATTAGCACTGAAAATGGAAGGGATCAGCGTTCCCATCAGTATTAATGTGTTTGGTGCTGAGCTCTTGAGCGAAAGCTTTATCGAGTTTATTGATTACACTATGCTCAACCATCAGTTAAGCCCAGGAGCTATTATTATCGAGTGTCCAGCCAGTATGCTCGCTGAGCTAGATGAGCAAGAAATTGCGATGATCAGCCGCTTAAAAAATCTGGGTGTGAAAATGTGTGTCGATAGTTTTGGTGATGCGCCTCTGGTGCTCGCTAAGTTGCCCGCACTGCGTTTTGAGTACGTGAAATTGTCGCGCAATATGACGCAAGAACCTGAACACATGGGGCATACCAAATCTTTGGTAAAAGGCATTGTCGAGATGCATCAAGAAAAACATTGTCGCGTGATTGGCGAGGGCATTGAATCTCTTGGGCAGCTAGAGTTTGTAAAAAGCATTGGCACGGTGGCAGCGCAAGGATTTTATTTTTCGCGGCCACAGAATAGTAATATTTTGATCAGTTGGCTTAAACAAAGACTGCCTCAATAACCACGGCCTACCAATCGTAATATTGGCCCAGGCACCGAGAGTGTTAGTGGCCCTGTTGACGGGTACTTAAGTAAGCGTTAGCAAGATTCGTTAGTATTTGGCCGCAATGCTCGATACCCGCCTGTTCGCCAAGTGGGTGTCTAGCAGGGGCTGCTTCACATAAGTGCAGATATTTGGCGTTTCGAACCTGAGCCATACGGTAAACAAAATATTCGGCATCGCTACTTGTAAAGCCTTGATAGGTCAGGGCACTTGCAGGCATACCGACGATGGCATCAACGTCTAACTCTACTCCTAACGGAATGTCGCTAGGCATCGTCGCCAACGCTTTGTCGAGTGATGCTGATAAACTCTGAGTCTGTCTGGTTTTTATCGCTTGATAACTTGAAAATCCGAAGCCTGCGTTTTGCAATTGAGTAAGAATGGTTTGGTTATTTTTGTGCTCGTGTAAGCCGATGACATGATAGTGCGACAAGTTACCAGCCTGATGAGCATAACTGAAGCCATTACCGCTATGTCTACCTTCACAAGCTCTAAAGTCAGCATGAGGGTCAAAGTTTATGGCACCAGCGGCACGTTTGCTGGCCTCGAAATGTGCCTGCAAAATACCAAAAGCATTATTGTGACCACCACCGATGATGATTGGCTCCAAGCCTGCAGCAAAGATAGGTGCTAGGGCTGCAATAACTTGGTTGTCGAGGTCGGCACAGAGAGCGCGTAACTGCGCTAACTGTTCGCCAATGGTGTTATCAAGCGAGCGTGCGCTCGTTTGAATGGCTTGAGTATCCACCTCGCCTAGCAACAAGATCTTATCGCCCGACAAAAACTGGTTATCCGGCTGATTTAAAAAACGCTTTAAGAAGGCTCGCCAACCAAGCTCTGCGCCGCCTTGCCCGCAATTGGCGCGCGGACCAATATCCTCAGGGATCCCCAACAAGACATAGCGGATCCCAAACTGGGCAGCGTCTCTTAGCGAAGCCGCGTAGTCATGATTACATTGTAAAAAGCTGATGCTTTGCCAAATTCTGGTTTCACCGGCTCTTGCACTAACAAAAGTGGTAATATCACTTTCATCATATATACGGACTGCTGTACTCATGACTGTTACTTCTAGCGCTTAATTGTCTTCGTTATCATCTTCTAAAATTAACTCTTCCGCAGAGATGATAATGCCCGTGGAGTCGGCGTAAACAAAATCGTCTTCGTAAAAAGACACACCAGCGAAATTAACGGGAATGCCAACTTCACCACTGCCACTGCTATCTGCTGCAACGGGGATAGAAGCGATAGCTTGAATACCAATATCGCTTTCTTCTAGTTCATCAACATGGCGCACCGCACCGTAAACGATGATGCCTTGCCAGTTGTTCTCGACCGCCAGCTCAGCTAAATCAATATCAACCAGTGCTCGACGAGTTGAACCTCCACCATCAACGAGCAGCACACGACCAGTACCGTCTTGTTGTAGTACATCTTGGATTTGCTCATTGTTTTCAAAACATTTGACGGTAGTGATACGACCACTAAATGACGTCTGGCCGCCAAAATTGATGAACATAGGCTCTAGCACATCAACCACATCAGCAAAGTGGTCACAAAGATCAGAAGTGCTGTATTCCATATTGAATCCTCGAATATTGATTGTCGATAACCAGTATACTCTCATACTTGTGCTTAGCAATGCTTTGATTCAACTTACATATTTGTGTCTTAAAAGTGTCACCCATTTGTTATTTTGCTCTTCTATGCTGATATTGTGAGCAATTAGGCGTGACTCGAATGATGAAAGCAAAACTAGCTGAGCTGGACGCTGCATTATACTTTGTGGTGTTTTGCCCTAAACCAAGAAACTGGTTTAGATTGATAGCATTAGGTCTATCCAAAAGTGGCAATGGTGGACTCTATGTGTTGGTAGCAATTGCGTGTGCTCTTTTTTTGGAGCAGCTAGGTCAGCAATTTGCACTCACTGTGATTTTGGCCTTTGTAATTGAAAGGCCGCTTTACTTCTATCTAAAAAATCGTTTTGCACGATTACGACCATGTGACTGCTACGCCGTGAAAGCCTTGTTGACGCCGAGCGACAAATTTAGTCTGCCTTCGGGACATAGTGCTGGCGCTTGGCTATATGCGACTTGCTTGATAGAACAAATTCCGCTGGCTGCGTTTCCGTTGATGATTTGGGCCTCTGGGGTGTCATTGTCACGCGTAATTGTAGGTGTACATTATCCACTTGATGTGGTGCTTGGTGCGGCAATGGGTATTGCCTGTGCAAGTTTAGCGATAGTGATATTAGGAAGCGTATGAAAATACTATATGGTGTTCAAGGAACGGGAAATGGCCATACTACTCGAGCTCGGGTAATGGCAAATTGCTTTCGCAAGATGGGAATTTCTGTTGACTATTTTTTTTCTGGACGTCCTTCGGAAAATTATTTCGATATGCATGATTTTGGTGATTATCGTAGTTGCCGAGGGTTGTCATTCGTTACCGAGCGTGGCCAGTTAAATCGCATAAAAACCTTCCAATCGCTCAAGTTTGGTGAGTTTATCCGCGACGTAAAAAAATTAGATGTATCAGGTTATGATCTGATTTTTAACGATTTTGAGCCTGTCAGTGCGTGGGCAGGAAAGCTGGCAAAGGTTCCGGTGATAGCAATGAGTCATCAAGCGTCATATTTATATGATGCTGTCCCACAATTTGCCGTACAGCCTTGGCACAAAGCCCTGATCCGGTATTTTGCACCAGCGGATATTCATCTTGGGGTGCACTGGCAACCGTTTGATAAGCATATCATTCCGCCTTTTATTCCTTATGAGGCTGAGCAAGAGCAGTGTGCATCGATAATTAATAAAGTCTTGGTCTATCTGCCGTTTGAAGCATTGGATAGCATTATTGAGTTGCTAAAAGACTTTCCCGATAAGGAATTTTACTGCTATCACCCCAATGCTGAAAATGATTCTTTGCAACACATTCATCTAAGAAAACCGAGTCGCTCTGGGTTTATTCAGGACTTAAGAAATACCAGTGGCGTAATTGCAAATGCTGGGTTTGAGCTGTCTAGTGAAGCGTTAAAACTCGGTAAAAAGCTGCTACTTAAGCCATTGGATGGTCAATTTGAACAACAGAATAATGCGCAGACGTTAGCCGAGCTCGGTTACGCCCAAGTGATGAATTATCTCAATGCTGGCGCGTTGGAGGAATGGCTGCAAACAAATGCAAAAACATCGTTTTATTTTCCATCCGACCCTAGCTCACTGGTGGAGTGGCTGGTTGGGCGTCAGTGGCATAATATTGATTTATTACACAGTCAACTCTGGAGTGGTGTTAATAATTTGTATGTAAAAGCGGCGTAAATATATTAATTTGTAATATGAACCCAGAATAATTACCTATTATGAGGCAAGGCTGAGAGGCTTCAGCTATACTTTAGCCAGTCTATTAACATTGTAGGTAAGCCGATGGCGGTATTAGAAAATCTGACTATCAGACGTCGTTTGCAAGTGAATGCATTAGTGGTAGGGATTGCCTTGGTTGTTATGTTAATTATGATCATGTACGAAGCTCGTACTATGCTGAAATTGAATGAAACCATTCAATATGCAGAAGAGCTCGACATTCATGAATTAGCAATGCGCAAACACGAGAAAAACTTCCTATTTTACAAGCAGGTAGATTCACTCAATGAGTTTGAAAACGAGTATCGCGAGCTACAAACTAAGCTCACCTTGTTGCAAGGTACTTTTTCTGATTTTGATATCGATTTAGGTCGGATCAATGAATTTGAACGCTTAGCAAAAAGTTATTACGATGACTTTCAAAAAGTGGTGCAATTACAAAAAACGATTGGCTTGCATCCAAAAGATGCCCTTTACGGTGAGCTTCGTGGTGCGGTTCATGAGGTAGAAACACTACTAAAAGAGCAGCAGAGTTATCAACTCCTTGCAACCATGCTGCAGCTTCGCCGTGCTGAAAAAGACTTTATGCTACGTTTTGATATCAAATACCAGAAACGCTTTGATGAACTAGTTGCACAGTTTTCACAGGAAATCCGCAGTGCTGGGTTTAATGCTCAATATCAATCTACGCTGCTTAGCTTATTGAACACCTATCAATCTAAATTTGCGAGTTTAGTCCGAGCACAGGAATCACTTGGCTTGGATTTGACGAGCGGTGCGTTAGGTAAAATGAAAGCAAGTGTCGAAAAAAGTGATGCTGTGGTCACTGAAGTTGTAGATCAGGCAAAAGCAGAGATCAAAGAGAACGTTGATAAAACTCAGATGCTCGCCATCGGTGTATTTGTTGTGGCTGGCATTATCGTGATGACACTGGTGCTATCGACTAGTCGCTCAATTATTCAACCCGTAGAGCGTGTTTATCAAACTATTGAACGTATTCGCCGTGAAAATAATTTAAGTCTACAAATTGAGCAAAGCGGCAATGATGAAATCACGATTATGACCCGTGACTTTAATAGCCTAATTGCTGACTTTAGAGATTTAATCGCGGATGTGAATGGTGCATTGGCAACCATTAATGAAGCCACAGATCATTTAACTGAGACAACGACTCAAACGAGTACTGGTATGGCGGAGCAGTTGCACGAAGCGGATATGGTCGCAACCGCTGCAACCGAAATGCAAGCGACGATCCAAGACATTTCTCATAATACTGGTGAAGCGGCGCACAAAGCCGAGACAACGAATGAAAATGCGCAACAAGGTCGCCGTCAGGTCACTGCAACAATTGAGCACATCATGCAGTTATCGGAATCGTTAGGTGGTGCTTCAAGCGTTGTTGCTCAGTTAGAACGTGATGGTGAGACCATTGGCTCGGTATTGGATGTGATCCGTGGTATTGCAGAGCAAACAAACTTACTTGCTTTAAACGCTGCCATTGAAGCCGCGCGCGCGGGTGAACAAGGTCGCGGTTTTGCTGTTGTGGCGGATGAAGTTAGGTCGCTTGCGCAGCGTACCCAAGACTCTACACAAGAAATCGAAAGCATCATTTCTACGCTGCAACAGCGTACACGAGAAGTGGTGAACATCATGGAACAATGCCGTGAGCAAGGCAACGAAAGTGTGTCACAAGCCGAAAAAGCAGGGGAGTTGCTCAGCATGATCACCCAAGATGTACAAACTATTATGGAAATGAGTACACATATTGCGACGGCAATTGATGAACAAAATCAAGTTGCTTCTGAAGTGAACAAGAATGTAGTAAAAATCAGAGATATTGCACAGAGCGCTTCTGAGCATGCACATTCTAACGCACAAAGTAGTGAAGAAGTTGCAGAGCAAGCGCGCGTATTACACGAAGCCGTGGCTAAGTATCAGGTATAAGCACCAATTCAGCCTGAGGTTCTTTATGTCAAAGCCCCACTTATTTATAGTGGGGCTTTTATTTAGAATCAATATAGGTATCGCTTAAATGAATACCAACATAGCAGTGGTAAGTTACAATTCGGATTGGCCGCATCAGTTCAATAAAGAGAAACAGGCGATACTCGCTCATCTATCCAAGGCAAATGTAGCTGCTTTACACCATATAGGCAGTACATCGGTTCCACAGCTGTGTGCTAAACCAATAATTGATATGCTATTGGAAGTGAATGACTTAGATAAATTAGACATAGAGTCAGAAAAACTGAGTGATTTAGGTTATGAGGTAATGGGAGAGTTTGGTATTGCTGGGCGTCGTTATTTTCGTAAAGGCATAGTGTCTAGAACTCATCATCTGCATGCTTTTTTAGCCGGTTCTGATGGAGTTAAACGTCACCTTGCCTTTCGTGACTATTTAATTACTTTTCCAGATATAGCGACACAATACGCTAAGGTTAAGCAAGAAGCTGTTAACGCCTGTAACCAAGATATGGAGAAATACATCGCATTTAAGAATGACTTTATTCAATATCATGAGCAACATGCATTGTTATGGCGGTTTGGTTAAGGCACAAACTTGATAGGTACGCTGTCCTTTTGGGTTTGATACTTTTCTACCGCGTTTACGTATTCCTGCCATAGCGCATCGTGCTGTGTAGCTAAGGTATATAAATATTGCCAGCTGTAGAGCCCTGAGTCGTGACCATCATCAAAAACAAAGCGTGCAGCATAGTGTCCAACGGGGTCAATTGTCTTGATAGCGACATTCTGCTTGTTTAGCACGAGTTGCTTTTGCGCTGGACTATGTCCTTGTACTTCGGCTGATGGTGAGTGTGTTCGCAAGAATTCGGCACTTAGCGTAAAACAGCTGCTGTCCTCAAAATAAACATCGAGCACTTTGCTGAGCGTATGATAATGAAGTTTGGTGACTTGATACATAATTGCTATAACTCAAAAAGCGGAGCAAGGCTCCGCTTTTGGTTTTTATTTACAGAATGAAGCGGCTTAAATCTTCATCCTGAACAAGCATGTCTAAATGCTGTTCAACGTAGGCGGCATCAATCGTCAAGGTATCACCGGCCTTTTCACTGGCATCGAATGAAATCTCTTCCATCAGCTTTTCCATTACTGTGTGAAGGCGGCGCGCACCGATGTTTTCAGTTTTCTCGTTGACCTGATAGGCAGCTTCAGCAAGTTTGGTGATAGCGTCATCGGTAAAGTCGATAGTGACGTCTTCTGTTTTAAGTAACGCCTGTTGCTGCTCTGTAAGAGATGCATTTGGCTCAGTTAGAATACGTTTGAAATCACCCGCAGTCAGTGCTTCTAGTTCAACGCGAATAGGTAAACGACCTTGTAGCTCAGGGATTAAATCCGACGGCTTGGCCATTTGGAACGCACCTGACGCGATAAATAAAATGTGGTCGGTTTTTACCATACCGTGTTTAGTATTAACGGTTGAACCTTCGATAAGTGGTAGTAAGTCGCGTTGTACACCCTCACGGCTAACATCTGGGCCAGAAGATTCACCACGTTTACAAATTTTATCGATTTCATCAATAAACACGATACCGTTTTGTTCAACGGACTCAATCGCTTGTTCTTTAAGCTCTTCTGGATTAACAAGCTTTGCAGCCTCTTCTTCAATCAATAGCTTAAGTGCTTCTTTAATTTTCAGCTTACGGTTCTTCTTCTTATCACCCGACATGTTTTGAAACATGCTCTGTAGCTGGCTGGTCATTTCTTCCATACCAGGAGGTGACATGATCTCAACATGAGGCGCCGTTTCTGCGATGTCGATCTCAATTTCTTTGTCGTCTAACTGACCTTCACGTAGTTTCTTACGAAATACCTGGCGTGTTGACGAATTTTCATTTGGCTGAGACTCACCCCAAGCGTCTTTTGCTGGTGGCAAAAGTGCATCTAAAATACGCTCTTCGGCAGCTTCTTCAGCGCGGAATTTGAATTTCTTGGTCTGCTGTTCACGTGTTAGTTTAAAAGAAACTTCAACTAGGTCACGGATGATGGTTTCAACTTCTTTACCAACATAACCTACTTCAGTGAACTTAGTCGCTTCTACTTTGATAAATGGCGCGTTAGCAAGCTTTGCTAAACGGCGAGCAATTTCGGTTTTACCCACACCCGTTGGGCCGATCATCAAAATATTCTTTGGTGTAACTTCTGCACGCAGCTCTTCATCAAGCTGCATACGACGCCAGCGGTTGCGCAGTGCAATCGCGACGGCTTTTTTGGCTTTGTCCTGACCGATAATGTGTTGATCAAGCTCGTGCACAATCTCTCTTGGAGTCATAGCTGTCATGACGAGTCCTATTACAATTCTTCGATAGTTTGGAAATTATTGGTAAATACGCAGATATCGCCGGCGATCTTCAGGCTCTTTTCCACGATTTCTTTCGCACTTAAGTCTGTATTTTCAAGTAGTGCGGTTGCAGCCGCTTGTGCGAAGTTACCACCACTGCCGATAGCAATAAGGTCATGTTCTGGCTGTACTACATCGCCGTTACCGGTGATGATAAGCGAGGCAGTTTCATCGGCTACCGCAAGTAGGGCTTCAAGCCTTCTTAATGCTCTGTCGGTACGCCAGTCCTTTGCCATTTCTACGGCTGCTTTAGTGAGATGCCCTTGGTGCATCTCAAGCTTTGCTTCAAAGCGTTCAAATAGTGTAAATGCATCAGCTGTACCGCCAGCGAAACCTGCCAGTACTTTACCATTGTACAGGCGACGCACTTTACGCGCGTTGCCTTTCATAACTGTGTTACCAAGTGAAACCTGGCCATCACCGCCGATAACCACTTTGTCATCGCGACGAACACTAACGATGGTAGTCATAGTAATCCTTATCTGGGCCTGTGCCCGTGTAACTCTAGATTAGAAGGAAATATGGGTAGAGTTATAAAAATCAAGTCCAGCCCCAAATCCCGCAGCCAAATATCCCAACGCGCTGTAATTTGTTTTTATCGCTCTCCGCTAAACGCTTGGTATCGTAGGGACCAAGACGGACACGATACCAGACACCATTACTCCCTTCGGTACGACGGATCTCCGCGATTAACCCCGCAAACGCAACTTTGGCTTTCATGGCTTCGGCTTGGCTATGGGTTCTAAATGAACCACACTGCATTTGATAGGGACCTTTGCTCTCGATCTCTTTAACTTCGACCTTGATTTCATGATTTTTAATTTCTTCAATGAACTCAGGTGGGCGAGGTTTTGGCTTAATAACCTTTTGCTCGGCAACTGGGTGCGGGTTTTTGGCTTGCTCTACTTCTTTAGGATCTGCGTTGGTTTTTATAAACCAAAGACCGTAAGCAAATCCACCAATTAGTAGAAATGCAAAAATAGCAGCAATAACAGGAAATTTCGCCGACTTTCCAGGCTTGTCTTTCCCCTTGCCTTTAGGTTTCTTATTGATGTAATCGTGCTGTGCCATAGGTTATTTGATTTTAATAGCTATCCATTGGATCAACATCTATGCTCCAGCGTACTCGATTGGCAGACTCATGCGTAGCGATATAGCGCGCAAGTTGCGAAAGGTAGTCCCGCAGCACAGTACGTTGTTGTGCGTGTATATGTAATTGATATCTGAACTTTCCAGCTATTCGTTCAAGTGGTGCTGGAATTGGACCCAGCAATTGTATACCAGGATAGGGGGTAGCTGGAACCAAATCCGACAAAAAGCGCAATACTGTATTTATATTTGTTGCCTCTGCGCGGATGATAGCTAAGTGTGCGAAGGGGGGAAGCATTGCTTCTTCACGTTCTTGTAAGGCATATCGCGCAAAGTCGCCGTAGCCGTTATTAATTAAATCTTGCAATAATGGATGTTCTGGAAAATGTGTTTGCAATAATACGGTTCCCGCTTCACCAGCGCGTCCGGCTCGTCCAGCAACTTGCGTAATGAGCTGCGCCATTTGCTCGGTTGCTCTAAAGTCACAAGAGTAAAGTCCTGAGTCCACATCCAAGATAATCACAAGGCTGACATCGGCAAAGTGGTGGCCCTTGGCAAGCATTTGAGTGCCGACCAGAATTCGTGCGCCACCTTGGTTAATTTCTTCAAGAGCGCTCTCAAGACTGCCTTTACGGCGTGTAGAATCTCGGTCAATGCGAGTGACGGGAATATCAGCGAAGCGTTCGCTTAAAAAGCCTTCGAGTTGCTCTGTACCAAGTCCTGTAGGCATGATTTGGGTGCTGCCGCAATCTGGACACTGTCTCGGTACAAAGTCCTGCTCACCGCAATGGTGACATACCAAGCGGTTCATATTTTTATGGTACGTGGCGCTGGTAGAGCAATGTTTACAGGTATTAAGCCATCCACATTCGTGACACATCAATGTTGGTGCAAAACCCCGACGATTTAGAAACACCATAACCTGCTTTCCGCGAGCGAGTGTTTTTTCCATCCAATGTAAACTCATTGGTGAAAACCCGCCTTGTTCTGGCTGACCTTTCATGTCTACAAGGTGAAATTGGTTATCGTGCTGGGTCTGCGCTCGTTTACTCAGTGTGACGAGTTGATATTTGTTGGTAATGGCTTTATGTAATGTTTCTAGTGCAGGTGTTGCAGTTCCCAAAAGCAAAGGGCAGTGTGCCTGATGCGCTCGAAATGCAGCGAGATCTCTGGCGTGATAGCGCAGGCCTTCTTGCTGTTTAAATGAGTTGTCGTGCTCTTCGTCAACGATGATCATGCCGAGATTTTGAAATGGCAAAAAAATGGCCGAGCGAGTACCGATAACCAAGGCGCTCAGACCCTTTTCGGCGCGACGCCAAGTATGTAGGCGCTCGTTATCGGTTAGATTTGAGTGCCATAAATCAATGGGCAGATTATTAAAGCGCTTTTTGAAACGGTTGACTGTTTGCGGTGTGAGCCCAATTTCAGGCACCAAGATCAGTGCTTGTTTACCTGCTTTTATTATGTTTTCAAGGCTCTGTAAGTAGACTTCAGTTTTACCACTTCCCGTTACTCCTTCGATTAAAAAGGTACGGTAACCGACTTGTGCATTGACCGCGCTGCAAATAGTTGCTTGCTGGTCGTTTAGGCGGGGCTTTTCGCCTAGCTGCAATTCGTTTTGCGACCAATCACTATCATGTTCAATAGATTGTGAGATGAGCGCTTTTTCTTCCAGTGCTTTAATCGTTTGGCTAGTAAACCCGAGCGCTTTGAGTTCGCTTAATTTTATTGCACCGCCTTCATATAATTGAGAAAGCAGTGCTTGCTGCTTTTTGGCACGTAGTGTAGGTAGCTTTTGCCCTTTTTCTGTTAACCTGACGATGGGGATCTGCGTTTTGTCTGGGCTTCCACCATCTCTGAGTACGGCCGGCAACGCTGTGAACAAGGTATCGCCAATTGGATGACAGTAATACTGAGAGACAAAGTGTAAGAAGCTAAGCTGTGCTTGGTTAAAAACAGGAGCCTCGTCCAACACCTCAATAATTTGCTTGAGCTTTTCTTTTGGTACATCGGTGTCATCTTTTTTAGCAAGCGCAATCGCAGTGCAGCGGCGATTGCCGAAATTGACGGTCACTCTCATTCCTGCTTCAACTTGCATGGTTGGTGCTAGCAAATAGTCGAATGTTCGGTGCAGTGGCAGCTTTAAAGCTACTTCAAGAATGAGCATGTATTACAATTCCATAAAGTGAGCGCAGTGACGAAGTATATACCTAAGGTGGTGCGAATTGAAAACGCACTCTGCAACGGCGGTAAAAAACTCTGAAATATTGCTTGTAGATTGTTCAGTTAGGCACTAAAATACGCGTCCACATTTTTGTATAACTACGTATGGTGCCAGGCTTCGGGTTTGGAGAGCGATACGGCCTTAACTAGAGGTTGCTATGAAAGAAGGTATTCACCCTAATTACGAGACGATCACTGCATCGTGCTCTTGCGGTAACAAGTTCGAAACTCGTTCAACGCTATGTAAAGATATTCACCTAGACGTATGTTCTGCATGTCACCCGTTTTATACTGGTAAGCAGAAGATCCTTGACACAGGTGGCCGTGTAGATCGCTTTAACAAGCGTTTCGGTGCACTTAGCAGCAAGAAGTAATCTTGTTGGTCTAGTCGAGAAAAGCACCCTCGGGTGCTTTTTTTGTGCCTGTTTGAAAATACCTTCCCGATTTATACATCCTATTCTTCATCAACAGACAGACCATCAGTCATCCCGTCTTATTATGTCTTTTATTCTTCTAAAATAAAAAACTTGCCAGTTTGGCAGCAAAACTTTACTGATCTCTTGAGTAGAGTAAAAACTCTATTTAGTAGATAAATACTGAACATTTACGAGCTTAAGTTGTGAAAATACTCAAAGCTCATATAGTAATTGATATCAGGTGTTGGTATTTGATGTAAGTTAAATTCACTATGCTGCCGTTAAATGTAGATATCTTGATGCTAAAATCAAGTAAGTTGCAATTTTCTTATTGTTTTTATAGTTAGTGTACATCTGTGCTAATTTTCTGCATTTTGTGCTGGTTTTAGCGTCTTATTTTTTAAGTTTTAGTCATTTTATTTGTGAAATATTTCTTAAAATTGAGCTTATCTTCTCGGAAAAGTATAGAAAATACCGTGCTAGTGGATAGACCTGATTTTACTTGAATAATGAGCAAAACTCGGTATTGTGTGAATACGGTCGATTAACTATATGTCCTATTGACATACCGCGACATCAAAGCACATACGCTTGTTGAGTGGTTGAATGTCGTCGCTCATATAGTTAATCGCACTGTGTGTTGCTGTAACCAGCTAGATAGGTTGCCAACATTCAGAATGCGAACGTTTACCACACTCTCACATTAACTTCGTAGGAAAATATCGCGCCATGACAGATTTTCGTCAACAAGCTCTAGATTATCACGAAAAGCCCGTTCCAGGTAAAATCAGTGTAGAACTCACTAAACCTGCCGAGACCGTAAAAGACTTAGCACTTGCATACAGCCCAGGTGTTGCAGAGCCTGTACGTGAAATTGCGGCTGATCCGGCGAATGCATACCGTTACACGGGTAAAGGAAATATGGTTGCGGTGATCAGTAATGGTACGGCAATTCTTGGCTTGGGTAACTTAGGTCCTTTGGCGTCAAAGCCTGTTATGGAAGGTAAGGCGCTATTATTTAAGCGCTTTGCGGGTCTTGATTCAATCGATATCGAAGTTAAGCACAACACCACAGAAGACTTTATCAATACGGTGGCAAATATCGCTGACACATTTGGCGGCATTAACCTTGAAGATATTAAAGCGCCAGAGTGCTTTGAAATTGAGCGGGCGCTGATCGAACGTTGCGACGTTCCTGTATTCCATGATGATCAGCACGGCACCGCAATTGTAACCGCTGCGGGTATGCTGAATGCGTTGGAAATCCAAGGTAAAGATATTCATGATGCGATTATTGTGTGTCTTGGCGCGGGTGCAGCCGCTATTGCTTGTATGGAATTATTGATCAAGTGTGGCGCTCAACGTGAGCACATCTATATGCTGGACAGAAAAGGCGTGATCCATACTCGCCGTGATGACCTCAATGAATACAAAGAGTTGTTTGCAAACAATACGGATAAGCGCACGTTACAAGACGTGATTGCAGACGCGGACGTATTTGTTGGTGTTTCTGGCCCAGACTTACTTTCTGCTGAAGATCTGAAGCTAATGGCTGACAAGCCCGTGGTATTCGCTTGCTCTAACCCAGATCCTGAGATCAGCCCTGAAGTTGCACACGGTGCACGTAATGATTTGATCATGGCAACTGGCCGCTCGGATTATCCAAACCAAGTAAATAACGTGTTGTGTTTCCCATTTATCTTCCGTGGTGCACTTGATGTACGTGCAACTGCTATCAATGATGAGATGAAGATTGCAGCGGTTGAAGCGATCAGAACGATTGCCAAAGAGCCTGTACCTGCTGAGGTGCTAAAAGCGGCTGACGTGGATAGTCTTGAGTTTGGTCCTGAGTATATTATTCCAAAACCAATGGATCCGCGTTTGTTGCCTCGTATCGCAAAAGCGGTAGCGGTAGCTGCAATTGAATCAGGCGTGGCTCAAATCGAAATGCCTGCTGGATATATGGAATAATACAATTGCTATTATCTAAATGAAAAAAGCCTCGACTGAGGCTTTTTTTGTGTCTGTTTTCCAGAGCGAAAGAGTAGTTATCACTCTTCGTTTATTTCTGGGATCTCCAAACCGCGTTCTTCCATTATTTGTCTTACCTCTAACGGAATACGCTCTGGATTATCTTTTCTCAAGTCTTCATCGCTCGGCAGTGGCTGACCCGTGAATGCGTGTAGAAACGCCTCACATAAAAGCTCACTGTTCGTGGCATGACGTAAGTTATTCACTTGGCGACGTGTACGCTCATCAGTTAGCACTTTGAGTACATTCAGAGGTATGCTCACCGTGATCTTTTTTACTTGCTCTGCTTTCTTACCGTGTTCTGCATATGGGTGAATATACTCACCGTTCCATTTTGCCATAATTGTGTACTTGCCTCAGTTACATCAATGCCAATATGACTGGGTTCTGGTCTACATTATTCATCAACTGCCTGAATACGAGGATAACTTTACGAATTAAAGATAAATCCCAAACTCAAATAGATGAATAAACTAATCCGTCATAGCGAGATAGAAGAATCTCTGCCATAGTTTTCAATAACTCAGTCGTATTAGCAACGCCTAGAGTGGCGAAATTTTATCGGTTTAAAAAAGATAGTCAAATACTAGTTATTTAGCCATTTAGCAGTATAAATGTTTTGACTTCTAGTTTTTGTTGCTCTAACCTTTTAGACGTCTAAACATCCAACTATCTAGGTGACCTTATGAGTCAAGTTAATAAATCGACGGTTGCAGTGCGTCACGGCATAGAAGCTGATAAAGCACATGGGGCAGTCGTGCCACCGCTTTACCTTTCTACCACTTATTCTTTTGCCGATTTTGATACGAAGCGCGACTATGATTATGGCCGCAGTGGTAACTTTAATCGTGATGTGCTTGCACAGGCACTTACCGAACTCGAAGGTGGTGCTCGTGGCATTATTACCGCGACTGGCATGGCTGCCGTCCACCTAGTAACTCAACTGCTTAACCATGACGATACACTGGTTATTCCACACGACTGTTATGGCGGTAGCTATCGCTTGTTTACATCGCTTGCAAAGCGCGGATTACTCAAATTAGCCGTCTTGGATCTCACAAAACCGGAAAGTCTTGCACTGCTGCAGCAGATCAAACCTAAATTAGTTTGGATAGAAACACCAAGTAACCCAATTTTGCGGTTAACGGACATAGAAGCTGTCGTAAACGCGGCGCATGCTGAGGGTGCTTTGGTCGCTGCTGACAACACCTTCTTGTCTCCTGCACTACAAAACCCCATTGCCTTTGGCGTGGATGTCGTGGTGCATTCAACCACTAAGTATATTAATGGTCATTCTGATGTTGTAGGGGGGCGGTGATCGCGCGTACACAGGAATTGGGTGATGAGTTAGCTTGGTGGGCGAATAATATCGGTATTACCGGAGCGCCTTTTGATAGTTACCTTACCCTACGCGGACTGCGCACATTAAACGTTCGTTTACGCCAGCATCAAGAAAATGCTCAGCTGATTGCTGAGTATTTAGAAAAGTCGCCGTATGTTAGCCAAGTGTATTACCCTGGCCTTGAGTCGCACCCTCAACATGAGCTTGCGAAAAAACAACAACTCGGTTTTGGTGGCATGGTGAGTTTTGATATTAAAGGCGATCTGCAAACATCTGCCAAATTCTTAACGTCATTAAAGCAGTTTTCTTTGGCTGAATCTTTAGGTGGAGTCGAGAGCCTCATTTGCCACCCAGCAACGATGACACATGCTGGTATGGAGCCACAGGCTCGTTTGGAAGCAGGAGTGGGTGACACGTTAATTCGTATTTCTGTGGGCATTGAAGATGCACAAGATCTCATTGCAGATCTGGAATCAGGATTTGCATGTATTGATGAAAGTCAGGCGAGTGATGACGCTAAGTCATTCAAATTAACGCCTGCGCATACAGTGGCGTTGTGGTGAGTAAATGGCAAAAGTAGTGCATAAGTTTGGTGGTTCGAGTTTAAGCTCGCCAGAGCGTTATCAGGCAGTTGCCAAGATAATGTTAGAGCAGTGTCAGCTAGGTGACAGTGTGGTAGTTTCTGCTGCTGGAAAAACAACGAATACCTTAGTGAAGTTATGGCAAAGCTTTGAACAGCAAGATGTTCGCGCATTTAATGATGTTTTATTGCAAGTTGAAAATCATCAACGCGAATTAATTGATGCCTTATTTGTGGGTGAACAACACGCTGCGTTACTCAAACAGCTCGTCAATGAGCTGCAGGCAATCGCTTTAGGGCAAGAAGAACAGCATCTCCACTACGCCAGCTTACTGGCACATGGAGAGCTATGGTCGGCTCGTATTTTAGCAAACTACCTGAACTCTCAAGGTATTGAAGCCAAAGCTATCGACGCTCGCACGTTATTCGTGCAACAAGATGGGGTGTTGTTACACGCCCATAATAAAGAAGCGTGCTATCGCGCAATTGATGACCACGCTATCCATATCGTTACTGGTTTTATTGCCACAAATGCACAGGGTGAAACGGTAACTTTAGGCCGAAATGGCAGTGACTATAGCGCAACTTTGCTGGCAAGTTATATTGATGCGACTCAAGTATCAATTTGGACGGATACAACGGGTGTATTCAGCACCGATCCACGTAAAGTCGCTAATGCCATTAAATACACTAAGGTGTGTCGTGGCCAGGCTGAATTACTCGCACGATTAGGTAATCCGGTACTGCATGCAAAAACGCTGTCACCACTTAAGGATACCGATATTAAATTACAAGTGCGCAGCAGCTTTGATGCCGATGCGCTTGGCACTGAGATAGTAAAGGCGGGCTATAGCAAAGAGAAGCGCTTTATTACCACCTTTGGTCAGCTCGATCTGTTACGCGTTGAACAGTTAAAAAGTGGCGAAGTGAAACAGCTAAGCCAGCTTATCCAGCATAGTATTCATCATTTTGTTAAAGGTGGAGAAGCACACTTACTTGTGCCTTCTGAGTTTAGCCATGTTGTGATCAAAGCGCTGGATTCACGAGCCAATATTATTGAGTCGCAAGTACAAGGTTTTGCTATTGTTGCACCAAGTCAGGATGTTGCAGGATTACATCAGCAGGCACTGGAATTATTGGATGAACATGCGATTGTGACCCGTTTTGTGCTGCAGGAGCGTCATTACAGCTTAGTGTTAACCGATCAATCAATTGATAGCGATTTGCTTGCTATATTGCACGAGCGTTTGGTGAATAAAGGCAGAGAGCTTGCTGTGATCGTAGCTGGTGTTGGCAATGTGGGTGAAGTGTTTATCGAACAATGCAAAAACCAAGTCGCTAAGCTGAGCGAGCACTTTGATCTTAAGTTAGTTGGCCTACTGCGTTCTAAACAAATGTTATTCTGTCCGAGCGGGTTGAACTTAGCGTCGTGGCAACAGCAATGGCAAAATGAAGCCATAGAATACAATGAAGCCGAGCTATTCACTCGTATTAAAGAGTTAGATTACGAGCATAAAGTGGTAGTTGATATTACTGCGAGCGAGCGTTTCAGCGAGTTGTATCCGCAGTTTGTTGAACATGATTGTCATTTGATCAGCGCTAATAAATATGCCGGCACAGCACAACAAGGCTGGTACTCAAAGCTGCGTCAGCAGTTACAAGAGCGTAACCTTTTATGGCGTTATAACACCAGTGTCGGCGCGGGACTACCCATTAACTTTGCGTTGGCTGATCTACAAAATAGTGGTGATGAAGTGGTAAGAATTGAAGGCGTCTTTTCTGGCACTTTATCTTGGCTTTGTAGCCGCTATGATGGCTCTGAAGCATTTTCTGAGCTAGTGCTTGGGGCGCAAAAACTCGGCTTTACGGAGCCTGATCCGCGCGAAGACCTATCTGGCCGTGATATGCAGCGTAAGCTTTTGATCTTAGCGCGAGAGTTAGGCATTGAGCTTGAGCTTGAAGATATTGAATTAGAGGCATTAATGCCTGATTCTCTGAGTGTTGGTTCATGGCAAGCGTTTTTAGAAAATCGCCAGCAACTCGATGACTTTTATGCAACACACTATGCAGAGGCCACTAGGAATGATGCAGCGCTTCGTTATACTGGCGCGCTTGAAATTGCAAGCAATGGTAAAGTATCTGCAAAAGTAGGCATTGCGCATGTACCCAATGGCTCGGCAATCGCGAATTTAACACCTGGCGATAATATTTTTGTGATCCACACGAAATGGTATGAACAAAACCCACTAGTGATCCAAGGTCCAGGGGCGGGTAAAGAGGTGACTGCAGCGGGAATTCATTCCGATTTATTCTGGCTGACGCAAAATCTAAAATAGATATAAGACAAAAATGCCGATACATCTGTATCGGCATTTTTATTTTAGAATAACTCTTCGTGAGTCGGTAGCGGTGCAGTATCGTCAAACGGTGTGCTGCTATTGGTGTCTAACACATATTTTGTTGGCGCCGTACCTGGCTCAAAATACTCAAATCGAGATGTGTAATCGTTCTTGCGAGACAACAGCCCTGTCTTTAAGTCAATCCGAGTTGAGATAAGCCCTGGGGCGGCTCTATCGGGGCCAAAGGCTCATCTTTAAGCGCCTCACGCATAAAGTCTATCCAAGCAGGTTGCGCTGAAATCGCACCGGCTTCTGCGCCGACAAGTTGATTATCACCAAGGTTAGCGTTGTAGGCTGCACGACCCAAGGATTTACTCGCATCATCGAAGCCAACCCAGACTGTGGTGAGGACATTACGGTTAAAGCCCGTAAACCAAGTATCTACTGAGTCATTGGTGGTACCCGTTTTTCCAGCAAGGTCACGACGTTTTAACCACTGGCCACGCCAGCCTGTACCGCTCCAGCCAGTGTCGTGTTTCCAGCTACCGCCACCCCAGATTGCACTATGTAGCGCATCGGCAATCAGAAATGCGTTTTGCTCCGAGATAACTTGCGGTGCACAGCGCTCAGGTTGCTCTTCTAGCTGCTGCTCGTCGCAGACCAGTAGCGGCTCTGCAGAACCAAGCTCAGTACCAAAAGAGTCGGTAATTTTATCGATAAAATACGGCTCTATGAGGTGACCGCCGTTGGCAAAAGTGGCCATGCCGCGTGCCATTTCAATTGGAGTCAGTGCGGCACTACCGAGTGCCAATGACTCACTGCGGTTAATGTCTGCGTCTTGAAAACCAAATTTAAGCAAATGATCAGCGGCTTTATTTATACCAACACCTTTGATCAAGCGTACAGATACCACGTTTTTCGATTGTGCGAGCGCTCGGCGAATACGGATTGGACCGTTATACACTTCAGGGCTATTTTTTGGACGCCAAGCCACGCCAACGCTTCTGTCCCAATGATTAATCGGAGCATCATTAAGAATGGTGGCTAGGGTATAGCCATTTTCTAATGCGGATGAATAAATAAAGGGTTTAATGTTAGAGCCTACCTGACGTTTAGCTTGGGTAGCACGATTGTATTGGCTAAGCTCAAAGCTGTAGCCACCCACAATCGCCTTAACACGCCCATCCTGCGGGTCGAGTGAGACAAGAGCACTGGATGCCTGCGGTAACTGACTTAACATCCAGCCGTCGTCTTGTTTACGGACAAATACTTGCATGCCCGGCGCGAGGATATCTGCGGTTGTTTTTGGTGGTAAGCTTTGACGCGTTTCACTGATGTATTGTCTGGCCCAACTTAAGCCTGACCATTCCAATGTAATTTGCTCACCGGTTTTTAAGAGCAGGTCGGCTGTTTTCTCTGCAATGTTTAGCACCACAGCGGCTTTTAAAGGCCCAATTTCATTGACCTTTTTAAGGCGAGTAATAATGTCTTCACGGCTTAGCGGCGATTCCGTCTCAGCATGCCAATAGGTTTCTTCTGCGCCTCTAAAGCCGTGACGCATATCGTAGGCATGTAAATTATCAACTAATGCATACTGAGCTGCCTGTTGCATGTCAGACTCCACACTGGTGTAAACTTTCATGCCAGAGTTATAGGCTTTATCAGTACCGTAGCGTTCGACCATATACGCGCGAACCATTTCAGAAATGTAAGGTGCATACAGCTCTATTTCGGCACCATGGAATTTAGCTGTGATGGGAGCTTGTGTCGCCTCATCATATTCTGCTCGGGTAATATACTTTTCTGCAAGCATTCGTCCGAGCACAACATTCCGGCGCAATTGCGCGCGCTCTGGGTTACGAATTGGATTTAACGCAGAAGGTGCTTTTGGCAGGCCTGCAATCATTGCCATTTCTGCTAAAGTTAATTCTGAAAGTGAGCGACCGTAATAGACTTGTGCGGCTGCTCCGATACCAAAGGCGCGATTGCCCAGTTCAATTTTGTTTAAGTAAAGCTCAAAAATTTCATCTTTCGTTAATAGCTGCTCAATATGCAACGCAATAAAGATTTCTTTCACTTTACGAATATAGGCTTTCTCTCTTGTTAAGAAAAAGTTTCTGGCAAGTTGCATGGTGAGCGTACTGGCTCCCTGCTTTTTTTGTCCTGTGGTGATAAGCACTAAAGCGGAGCGGACGATACCTATCGGGTCAATGCCGAAATGATCGTAAAAACGGTTGTCTTCTGTCGCTAAGAATGCTTTTCGCATGGGGAGTGGAACATCCTGCAAACGTACAGGGATCCTGCGCTTTTCACCAAACTGATTGATGAGTTTTCCGTCTCGTGTAAAGACTTGCATGGGTGTTTGTAGTTGAACATCTTTCAAAACCTCTACACTTGGTATGTCAGATTTGACATAATAATAAAGACTGATAAGTGTCAACACGCCTAAAAGGGTACAAACAAAAACGAATTGTAAAAATCTTTTCAATAATTTCACGGAATTATCCCTAGTTAGACTCCCAATTACAGGTAGACACTGCTAGTATATCTTGATTAAAAAACGATTAATATTTTTTGTGTGCTAAATTTTTATGGTACACAGTCTTAAAAGGAAACGGGCGCTTCACATGCTGAGCCAACTACTAAAAAAACAAGCACCTCTGATGATAGGGATAGATATCGGTTCCCATTGTGTCAAAGCGGTGTTGCTGTCGAAGACAAGTTCCAGCTATCGAGTAGAAGCCGTTGCGATTGAACCTATTCCGAAAGGAGCAGTAAATGAAAGGGCCATTCAAGACATTGAAGCGATCGGCAACGCGATAACTAAAATGAAGCGGCGCATTCCAAAGCTCACGCAATATGCAGCAGTTGCCGTATCCGGTCAGACCGTGATTACCAAAGTGATCTTTATGGATGTGTCATTAACTGATGCTGAACTTGAGTCCCAGATAGCCATTGAAGCAGATAGCCTGATCCCGTACCCACTAGATGAAGTTAGTCTGGATTTTGAAAAAATTGGAGTAAACGAAGCCGATCCGTCAAAAATGAACGTGCTACTCTCTGCGGCTCGTACCGAAAGTGTGCAAGCACGAGTAGGCGCATTGGAAGAAGCGGGTTTCAAAGCGAAAGTTGTTGATGTAGAAAACTACGCGTTGAGCAGAGCTATGGATGTCATTTATCCTGAACTACCCAACGATGCCTTCGATAAAATCGTAGCAATGATAGATATTGGCGCTGTGCTTACACTGATAAGCGTTATTCAATCAGGGAAAACAATTTACACTCGTGACCAAGTATTTGGTGGTGAGCAATATACCAACAGCATCGTTGCTTATTACAACAAAACCTACGATGAAGCAGAACTGGCGAAAACGACGGGAGACTTACCGCCAAACTATACCTTTGAAGTATTGGCACCTTTCCAAACTTCTCTGTTGCAGCAGATCCGTCGAGCAGTGCAAATGTTTATGACGACCAGTGGTAAAGATCATATCGACTACATCGTGTTGACGGGGGAGCGGCTTTGGTGGATGGCTTAGATAAACTCCTGATTGATGAGCTAGGAATTCACACAATAGTGGCAGATCCGTTTGCTGATATGGAGATTGCACCAAAAGTAGATAGGCATGTGTTGCAAAAGCACAAGGCGCAGTTTGCCTTAGCGACAGGCCTGGCATTAAGGAGCTTCTCATCATGCCACATATAAATTTGCTTCCTTGGCGCGAGCAGCAAAGGCAAGCCTCGCAGCAAATCTTTCTAACTATCATTGCGGTGATCATTGCAGCTTGTCTGTTGATAATGTACATGCTTGGTAGCTTTTATGACGGCTTAAAAACCGGACAAGAAATTAAAAATCGCTATCTCGAGAGTGAGATCACTCAACTAGATTCACGGATAGTCGCGATTAACGATCTGAATAAGCAAAAAGAAAATCTACAGCGCCGTATTCGGCTTATTGAAGAATTGCAGCTAAACCGTAGTCTCGGTACACAAATTATTGATGAAATAGCGCGAGTGGTTCCTGCTGGGGTATACCTCACCAGCCTTGAGCGACAAGGCAATCTGATCAAAGTCATTGGTCGAAGTGAATCAAATAACCGTTTATCGCAGATGCTACGACAAGTTGAATCTTCTTATTTACTAGAGCGACCAGTGATCCAAGGCATAGTTGCAGGTGAGCAAAGCGCAAAATTACTGAGTGATTTTACGATGCATTTTTATGTTAAGTCTCATGAAGACATCCACTTAGCCGATAAAGCGAAATAGGGCGGAGGCATAGTGCATGAATTTTGACTTAAACAGTTTGAAAGAAATTGATTGGAATGAGCTAGAGCTCGATAACATTGGTCATTGGCCATTTCCTGTAAAAGTTTTATGTTCCGTTCTTGTCGTTATACTGATGATGATATTGGGCTATAACTTGATGGTTTCAAGCTCAATTGACCGCTATGATCAAGCGGTAAAAAAAGAGCAGGAACTGAGAACGAGTTACCGAATCAAGTATGCAAGAGCAAACAACCTAGAGTTGTATAAACAGCAAATGATTGATATGGAAGCACAGTTCACGGAGCTATTAAGACGACTGCCAAGTTCCAACGAAACGCCTGGACTACTTGATGATCTGACATACGTTGGTACTTCAAGCGGATTAACCTTCCTAAAAATTGGCTGGATGCCAGAGGTACGTAAAGAGTTCTATACCGAATTGCCGATTAAGTTAGAAGTGATTGGTAAATATCATGAGTTTGGTCAGTTCGTGAGTAAAGTTTCTGAGTTACCCCGAATAGTGAGCCTACATGATTTTAGAATCGAAAATGCAGGAAACGGCGAGCTGGTATTTAGTGTTGTGGCAAAAACTTATCGCTATGAGCAAGGAGGTCAGAAATGATCCGACTTATGCTCTGCGTGATCACATTAACGTTCATCTCAGGTTGCAATGATAGTACTGCGGAACAAAAAGAATTTATTGATCAGGTCAAAGCAAGTTCAACGCCGAAAATCGAACCTATACCTGAAATGCAGAACTATGAACCGTTTAAGTATAGCGCTTCGGAGTTACGTAGTCCCTTTGTTGCGCCGCAGCCTGAAGTGATTGAAAATAAACTGGTTCAAATTAAAAATTGCTTGCATCCAGATCCAGACAGAGATCGCTATCCATTAGAGAAGTTTCCATTGGATAATCTACGAATGAAAGGCATTATTGCCAAGTCTGACGGTCGCTGGGCGCTAATCGAAGCGGCGACGCAAGGTTTGTATCGTGTTAAACGTGGCGAATATATGGGCTTGTATCATGGCAAAGTACTAAGTGTACAAGCTGATCATTTAGAATTATTAGAATTGATCCCAGATGGAACGGGATGTTGGAAAGAAAGGCTAACAAAAGTGGAAATGTTAGAAGCGGAACAAGGTGGCACGAGTGAATACTAACAATAACGTTATAAAATCAACCATTAAAAGTACTCGAACACTATGGCGTTCTGTGTTCGGTGTTGCCTTAGTTGGCCTTTCGTCAATTGTGCATGCCATTCCTATGTTGTATGACATTCGCTATAACCCTGTACCGACAGGGGAAACTCAACTACAACTGGTGTTTGATGAAAAGCTCAATACAGAGCCAAAAGTTCGCGTTGTTGGCGAAAGTGCCAGTATTGAATTGTTTTTCCAGCAGGCTGAGTTTGAAGAAAGCTTAAAAGCTTTGAGTATTAATAAAGCAGGTATTCAAGGTATTACCAGTGAACTCAGAGATGGTGGTTTTGCCGTTTCCATCAACATGGATGAGCTGAAGCTATATAAAACCGAGGTTAAGAATAATCTTGTGATAGTGGAAGTGTCTAATAAACCGATTGTCTCTGAACAAGACCAAAGTCAAAAAGTCACCGCATTTATCAATCAAATTCAAGCCATCGATTTTCGTCGAGGTGAGAAAGGTGAAGCTAAGGTATTAGCGTTTCTAGAGCATAATCAAGCGGCTATCGATGTACAAGAGCGTGGTGGCAAAATCATTGCGGACTTTCATCATATTGATATTGCAGAAGACCTGCTATACGAACTCGATGTATTAGATTTTGGCACTGTGGTATCTCGTATAGAAACCTTTAAAGAAGAAAATAAAAGTCGTATTGTGATTGAGCCAAATGCGGCGTTTAAGTTTACGTATCAACAGCTTGATAACATTTTTACGCTTACTATCGAAAAGGACGAAGGGAATAAAACCTTTGGCGATAAAAAAGAGTATAAAGGTCAGCCAATCACGTTGAATTTCCAAGATATTCCAATTCGCTCTGTGTTGCAGATCATTGCGGACACAAACAACTTTAACCTTGTAACGAGTGACACCGTATCTGGCAATATTACCCTGCGTTTAGATGGTGTACCCTGGGATCAAGCGCTTGATGTTGTGTTGCGTGTGAAAGGGCTAGATAAGCGTATGGACGGTTCTATTTTGATGGTTGCACCATCAGAAGAACTTGCAGCGAGAGAAGCCAAAGAGTTACAAGCGCGCCAGCAAGTTGAAGAACTTGAGCCATTATATAGCGAATATATTCAACTCAATTACGCTAAAGCGGAAGAGTTTGCTGACTTACTAAAAACAGATATCAATTCTATTATTAGCCACCGCGGTAGTGTGTCGGTTGATAAACGTACCAATACTTTATTAATTAAAGATACTTCACGTAGCATTGAAAGTGTGCGCCGTATGGTTGAAACCTTAGATGTGCCGGTAAAACAGGTGCGTATTGAGTCGCGCATGGTGACTGTGGATGATACCGTACAAGAAGACTTAGGTGTTCGTTGGGGCTTTAGCGATCAGCAAGGTAGCGATGCCATATCTGGCACGTTGGAAGGCGCTGATGCTTTGTCAAACGGCAACATTCCATCCTTGGAAAACCGCTTAAACGTTAATTTAGGCGTGAAAGGGGTTCCTGCAGGTAGCATTGGTATGCACATTGCGAAACTAGCTGATGGTACTTTGATCGATCTCGAGTTGTCAGCACTGGAGCAAGAGAACAAGGGGGAGATAATTGCGACGCCAAGCATCACGACGGCTAACCAGAAAAAGGCGCGAATTGAGCAAGGTACGGAAATTCCTTATGTAGAAGCATCATCAAGTGGTGCCACAACAGTAAGCTTCAAAAAAGCGGTATTAAGCTTGGAGGTGACACCGCAAATCACACCTGATAATAAAATAATTCTCGACTTGGTGATTACACAAGACACTAAAGGTGATACCGTGCAAACGCCAAATGGCCCTGCGACAGCAATTAACACGCAAGAGATTCAAACACAGGTACTGGTCGAAAATGGTCAAACTATCGTACTAGGTGGTATCTATCAGCAAGAAGTGAAAACGGCAGTAAGTAAGATCCCAATTTTGGGTGATATCCCATATTTAGGTCTATTGTTTAAGAACTCTCGTGATATTAATGAAAAGCGAGAATTGCTGATATTTGTGACACCTAAGATCATTCAAGACAGTTTATAGGCCCGTTGACAGTAAAAGTATTGCGCTTTTTGCGTGGTTTGACTTGAAATTGTTCACGGATTACTGAGATAATCCCCTCCTTAATTTTGGGGCCAGGTCGTTAGGCGGGGTTTTATTTCAAATTTTAGAGTTCGTTTGTACTAAAAAGATATGGCTGAGAAACGTAATATATTTCTAGTAGGCCCGATGGGGGCTGGTAAAAGCACGATTGGTCGTCACATTGCAGATCAATTACACCTTGAATTTTTCGATTCGGATCAGGAAATTGAGCGCCGCACAGGTGCCGATATTTCTTGGGTGTTCGATATCGAGGGCGAAGAGGGGTTCCGCAAGCGTGAAGAAAGCGTCATCTCTGACCTAACAGAAATGCAAGGCATTGTGTTAGCGACAGGTGGTGGCTCTGTGATCAGCAAAGAAGTGCGCAATAAGTTGTCTGCGCGCGGTATTGTTGTTTACCTAGAAACGCCGATCGAAAAACAGGTAGCTCGTACTCAGCGTGATAAGCGTCGTCCATTACTACAAACCAGTGAAGACTCACGTGACGTACTAGAGCGCTTAGCTGATGAGCGTGAACCACTATATAGAGAAGTGGCGGATCACGTTGTTCGCACGGATGAGCAAAGCGCTAAAGTAGTTGCAAACCAAATTATTGAAAAATTAGATTTCTAATAACAACACCGTAGGAGGGAAGCCATGCTTGAATTAAAGGTTGATTTAAACGAGCGGAGCTATCCTATCTTCATCGGTGAACATCTCTTATCAGATGAAGGACGACTTAAGCAATATGTTGGGCAAAGTCGTCCTGTTATCATCACCAACACAACCATTGCACCTTTATATTTAGACAATCTGCTAGCGATATTTGACGCTCAAGAACCGCTACATTTTGTTATCCCTGATGGTGAACAATACAAGTCGTTAGAATGGTTTGAAAAGATCTCTGCCTTTTTGCTCGAGCATAATTGTGGTCGAGATACGTGTTTGATTGCCCTCGGTGGCGGTGTGGTTGGCGATTTGACTGGTTTTGTTGCGGCATGCTATCAGCGTGGTGTTCCGTTTATTCAGATCCCTACGACTTTGTTGTCACAAGTAGATTCGTCAGTTGGTGGTAAAACCGCGGTGAATCATCCACTAGGTAAAAACATGATTGGTGCTTTCTATCAGCCAAAAGCGGTTTTTATCGACACCAAGACGTTAAACACTTTACCTGCAAGAGAGTTTGCTGCGGGTATGGCCGAAGTCATTAAATATGCGTTGATCTATGATGCATCTTTTCTTGATACATTAACGGAACAGCACTCTCAGCTCAGCGCACTAGATGCTGAAAGTCTTCAACAAGTTATTTATAAGTGTTGTGCAATAAAAGCCGAGATCGTCGCCAAAGATGAAACTGAAGCTGGATTGCGTGCATTACTCAATCTAGGTCACACCTTTGGCCATGCGATAGAAGCGCAAATGGGCTATGGTAATTGGTTGCATGGTGAAGCCGTTGCTGCTGGCATGATGATAGCTGCAAATCTGGCTTGCCAGCGCGGCGCGCTGAGTACTGCCGAGGTTGAAAAGATCCGTCGCGTTATTGCGCTTTATCAATTACCGACAGAAGCACCAAGCGATATGACCGCAGCGCAGTTTCTACAACATATGCGCAAAGATAAAAAGAACAAGCAAGGCAAAATTCGCTTTATTCTTCCAACGCAATTAGGTCAATGTGCCCTAGTGGATGATGTTAGTGATGAAACCGTGGTAACTCTGATAGGTCGTTAAATGCAGTCGCAAATTTTACCAAGCAGAGCTGCATTGGTAGATAGAATTGCTATGCAATTCGACTATGGCCAAAACCTGATCACGCTTGTCGGTTCTTCTGGTCTTGGTAAAAGCTACCTTGCAGAATCGTTTCTTACCGATAAATATCCAGACTTTAACAAAGCGTTTGTAAAGCTGACTGCAAATACTCAAGAGTTTGATGTGGTGCGGCAGTTGCTTGAGCATAGTTTTCGCAGTCCTCTCATTGATCAGAAGTTATCTCTAAGTGAAAACTTCATGTTGCTCCATGATGAACAAGCTTGTGGGCCATGCTTATGGGTGTTAGACAACGTCAGGCATTTAACCCAAGAGCTTGCAGAACAACTGCAAAAGCTCGCAAAATCTTCTCGCGAAACAATTTACATACTCGCCACGGCACAACAGCCTCAGCTGATCCCTGAAAGTTTGGATATTCATATTGAACCTCTATCCGTGCTCGAAAGTAAGCGCTTGATGAGCATGTTTTACAAAGACTTACCGCCTGACGAAGATCCTATTTTTAATACGTTTGTTGCTGAAGCTCGAGGTAACCCGAGTGTTTTACTTTCTTGGCAGCCGCAGCAACAAAGCCTGAACCTACGTGAACAAAGTTCAAAAGTGGGGAGCAAATCACAATGGCAATGGTATGTCATTGCACTTTGTTTAATGCTGACAGCGTTGATGGTTGCTTTTGTGTATAAGCAAGAATTAAAGCGATACTGGACACCGACCCAAGGTAATGAAGAAGCCGTAGCTACTGCTATTGATGCGCAAGCTGTATTTGAAGCGCCAAATGCTACAGTTGAAAAAGTTGAAATTGAAAACGACGTACAACCAGAGTTGCCAGCCGAACAGCCAACGCAAATCGAAACTGCGTCTGTTGGTAGCATTTTATCTGCATTAACCGAAGCAAAAGAAGATACTACAAACAACAATAACGCACTATCAGAACAAGCTAATGCAGCTGAAGAAACCAGTGTTGATAACACTCCGGCCACCTTATCGCCAGTAAAAGCGCCTCAGCAGGCAGAGCCTGAACCATTGACGGGAAACCCTTGGTATCTCAGTCGCTCAGATGATGAATGGGTGATCCAGTTACTTGCAGTGACAGAAAGTGAGATTGCAACTGGGTTTATGGCGGAGCATAACGAGATAGTGACACGGCAATTTACTGTCTTAAGAAACGGCCGAACTTGGTTTGTAGTAACTACAGATGCTTATGAGAGTTTGGCATCAGCTAAGCAAGCAAAGGCGGTATTGCCAGAAGCCCTCCGAAAAGGTCAGCCATTTTTTAAGAGAATGAGTAAAATTAAACAAGAAATTACTCAGTCTCTCGGTAATTAGCCACATTTAGTGTAAAATCGCGCAACCACTCACGACATAGAACGAGCATGCAACAAAAGACTAGAGCCTTCTTAAAATGGGCAGGCGGAAAATACAGCTTAGTAGAAGATATTTCTAAGCGATTACAAGCAGCAAGTAATGAAGCCGACACGCTAGTAGAACCTTTTGTTGGAGCGGGATCTGTTTTCCTTAACACTCAATTTAAGCATTATGTCCTAAATGACATTAACGCAGATCTTATCAACCTGTATAAAGAGTTGAAGCGTATTCCTGATGAATTTATCAGTGACGCTAAAAAGCTATTCGTCGAGCTGAATAACCATCCAGATGCTTACTATGCCTATCGACAACAGTTTAACGAAAGTATTGATGTATATGAGCGTGCGATTCTATTTTTATATATGAACCGTCATGGCTACAATGGTTTATGTCGTTATAACTTAAAGGGTATTTTTAACGTCCCTTTTGGTAAGTACAAAAAGCCTTACTTCCCAGAACGCGAGTTATATGTGTTTGCTGAAAAATCCCAGCACGCCACCTTTACCTGTCAAAGTTACAGCCAAGTATTTGAAACCATGCCAAAGAACGCGGTGGTATATTGCGATCCTCCGTATGTACCTTTGAGCAAAACCGCATCATTCACTAGCTATGCAAAAGGTGGGTTTAACTTAGACGATCAAGCACAATTGGCGAATCTCGCAGAAACAGCTGCTTTTGAAAAGCAAACGCCAGTGTTAATCTCCAATCACGATACAGTGTGGACACGAAAGATTTATAATCAAGCAAAACTAGATGTGATCAAAGTAAAGCGTACGATTAGCCCGAAGGGCAATGGGCGGAATAAAGTTGACGAGTTAATGGCGTTGTATCACCATCCGTAGTTTGTGGCGTCATTAAGGACTAAGCCAAAACCACACCATTCACAAACCAAATTAAGCCAATGACAAAGGCAGCGACAAAAACGATCCCCGCAAAAGCAAAAGGCCAAAAATGCTTTTTGTTAAAGTCGTATGCTTGTTTTTGACCACTCTGCACACCAAACATCGCTGCACAGACACTTTGAACTAACGCGAATTTACTATTGGAAGAAGCCATAGTGTTTACCTCTTACCAGTTGGTTGGCTCAACTGGTATTAGTAAGGAGATGAAACTTTACTACTGCTTTGATTATCTTTAGAACCAAGTAAAAGCTCGAGCAAATCCAAGTAATGGAATTGGCCACTCGAACTACCGCCAGTCAACCACGCAGCCCAGCTAGTATGCGCTTCTTGCTGACATTCCACTGTATTTATTCGACTGCTTAAATTGCCAGTGTTACAAGTACATGCGGAGTAATCTGCGGCAAGATTCTCATCATTGTCGAAAGAAAATACCCCTGCCGACACGGCTAACACCGTCCCAAGCAGAGCAATCCGTGCTTTATATCTAGAAACCACAACCCTATCCCCAGAAATTAGATATCATATAATAATACACAATGTTCGTTTATTGCACAATCATAAAGCGCCTTAAATCGCAGACATTTTGGGCAATTTACGGTACAGTATCGCGGTCTTACGTTTAGGGGAAAAGTATGTCTGATTTTTTAATTGCACCATCCATTCTATCCGCAGATTTCGCGAGGTTAGGCGAAGAGGTTGAAAAGGTACTGACAGCAGGTGCCGACGTGGTTCATTTCGATGTAATGGATAATCACTATGTGCCAAATTTAACTTTTGGTCCAATGATTTGTGACGCATTAAGAAATTACGGAATTACTGCTCCTATCGACGTACACTTGATGATAAAGCCCGTAGATAGTCTAATCCCCGAGTTTGCTAAAGCCGGGGCGAGCATTATTACATTTCACCCAGAGGCCAGCGAGCATATAGACAGAAGCCTTGCTTTGATTAAAGAGTCAGGTTGTAAAGCGGGTTTAGTATTTAATCCTGGCACACCGCTGCATTATCTTGATCATGTGATGGATAAAATTGATCAAATCCTCTTGATGTCGGTAAACCCAGGCTTTGGTGGCCAAAGTTTTATCCCACATACACTTGAGAAATTAAAAGAGGCGAGAGCACGCATTGACGCATCAGGCCGTGATATTCGTCTTGAAGTGGATGGGGGAATTAAAGTGGACAACATTGCTGAAGTCGCAGCTGCCGGTGCAGATATGTTCGTTGCCGGCTCCGCTATCTTTAATCAACCCGATTACAAAGCGGTAATAGACGCCATGCGTCAAGAATTAGCAAAGGTAAAATAATGCGTTTTGAGGGTATTTTATTTGACCTCGATGGCACGTTAGTTGATAGCGTCGAGGATATGTATATGGCGCTCAATTTAACGCTGTCTGAGCTTGCCCATCCAATTGTTAGTCATGCTCTGGTGCGTGAATGGGTAGGTAACGGCATCGATATGTTAGTAAAAAGAGGCCTAAGCGGTAGCCATGAAGTTAGCGAAGCGCTATCCGAAAGTTTAGCGCACACCGCCATTGAGCGTTTTAAAGTGCATTATGATGAATTAGTTGGCCAGTATGCGGGTTTGTATCCGCATGTTGAGACAGGGCTATCAGCATTTGCCACAGTGCCAAAAGCCGTCGTAACCAATAAAAATCGTGCATTTACGCTAAAACTGCTGGATAAATTAAATCTCACAGCGCATTTTGATTGTATCGTCTGTGGTGATGATACTGACAAAAAACCATCACCGGCACCGCTATTGCTGGCTGCCGAGCGTCTTGGAATACCAGCAGATAAGCTAATTATGGTTGGCGATTCTAAAAGCGATATTTTGGCCGCTCAGGGCGCTAAGATACCTGTGATTGCTTTAAATTATGGGTATAATCAGGGATTCGATTTGAAAGAGTTCAATCCACAGTACCTTTGTGATGGATTCTTAGATATTATCCCCATTATCAATCAACGTTAATTCAATGAAGAAATAAAGGAACGACATGAGCAAACCTGTAGTATTAAGTGGTATTCAGCCAACCGGTGGTATGACAATAGGCAATTACGTAGGTGCCATTAACCAGTGGCTTAAACTACAAAACGATCATGATTGTTACTTTATGTTGGTTGACTTGCATGCCATTACGGTTCGCCAAGAGCCTCAGCAATTACGCGATCGTGTATTAGACGGCGTAGCACTTTACACCGCCTGTGGTATTGATCCGGACAAGTCTGCGCTGTTTGTGCAATCACAGGTTCCTGAACATGCGCAGCTTGGTTGGGTGCTAAACTGTTATGCGCAAATGGGCGAGTTAAACCGTATGACGCAGTTTAAAGATAAGTCTGTAAAGCACGCAAATAACGTAAACGTTGGTTTATTCGCGTATCCAGTGTTGCAAGCGGCGGATATCTTATTATATCAAGCGGATCAAGTACCTGTTGGTGAAGACCAAAAGCAACACCTTGAGTTGACCCGTGATATCGCAACGCGTTTTAACAACCTGTACGGCGATGTATTTAAGATCCCAGAACCTTATATTCCAGAGTTTGGCGCTCGTGTTATGAGCTTGCAAGACCCTAGCAAGAAAATGTCAAAATCAGACGAAAACCCAAATGGTTATGTGATGCTGTTGGATGAACCTAAGAAGATAGAGAAAAAGCTGAAAAAAGCGGTAACAGATTCCGATGAGCAAGCACGCATTTATTTTGATCGTGTTGAAAAGCCTGGTGTATCCAATTTACTGACTCTACTAAGTGTCGCAACTAAACGCTCAATTGAAGAGTTAGTGCCAGAGTACGAAGACAAAATGTACGGTCATTTGAAGAAAGACACTGCCGGTGCGGTAGTGAATATGCTTGAGCCGATTCAAGCGCGCTTTAAAGAAATCCGTGAAGATCAAACTCTGCTGGACGAAATCATGAAAAAAGGCGCGGAAAAAGCAAGTATTCGTGCCGAAAAAACGCTGAAAGCTGTGTATGACGCCGTCGGTTTTATTCCTCGCGGTAAATAAAACACAAAGAAAGACACCATTTATGGTGTCTTTTTGTATTGCAAGGGCCTATCACCCCTTGGCTTAAAGCAGATACGAGATATAAGAAAACCCTCCTGTTGAGTTCGTGATAAAATAGATTTATAACGAAGATGCTTACCCCAGTGGCGAATAGGCTGCTTGGTTTTTTAGTGGTACCTACATGCTGTTGATGATTGATAACTATGACTCCTTTACCTACAACCTCGTGCAGTATTTTCAGCGCTTAGACGTGGATGTGCTGGTAAAGCGAAATGATGAAATCAGCGCCTCACAAATCAAGCAGCTTAACCCCAAGTATATTGTGCTATCTCCTGGCCCTTGTAGCCCAGATGAAGCTGGAGTCTCGCTTGAAGTCGTAAAACGCCTACAGGGGCAAATTCCTATTCTTGGCATTTGCCTTGGTCATCAAACGATTGCACAAGCTTTAGGTGGTAAAGTCATTCGAGCAAAACACGTGATGCATGGTAAAACGTCTCAAGTGCACCATAACAATATAGGCGTATTTCAAGGCCTGCCATCACCATACGAAGTGTGTCGCTACCACTCTTTGGTTGTTGAGCAAAGTAGCTTACCAAAATCTCTAGCATTGACGGCTTGGACACAGACAGAATATGACGAGCTAGATGAAATTATGGGACTATTGGCATCCGATAGAGCACTCGAAGGTGTGCAGTTTCATCCAGAAGCTATCCTCACTGAACACGGCTTAGCATTACTTGATAACTTTATAAAACGCTTCTAAAGTTTAAACAAAACCAACAGGTTTTCGCCTAGGTGTTATACATCCATATTCACTGCGCTTTTGTTGGTTAAACTGGTTTTTAATACATAACTTTTTAATTCTATTGTGCGCAATATCAAATCATAATATTGCCTTTACTGGTATAATATTAACCAGTAAGACGATTCTGTTGAGTGCTTAACTCAGTGTTTTTCTTTTAGATAAGTAGCATGCATGACGCAAGAAAATAAGCAAATTAGAATGGCACAAGCGCTATCAGAGCGTGCCCATGACCTTCTTATCAGCCTCAACTTTGCGCAGAAGCAAATAGGCTATATCCATACATTTGATATTAGCTACGGTGAGAATATCGCACAGCGTACTATGCTAGAGGTGGAAATTGCCGCGGCTGCAAAACGCCAAGAAAGCAGCACAAGTCATCACAAATATATTGCCAAAGCGAGTAAGCATCTACATTCAGTTATCGAAGAAGCTATCACAAAGCAACTGCATGACCTTGATAATATTTATCATGAAGTCATTGGCATTCAAGACTCCGTTCCTGCGATCTTAGATATTCTTGCTGTGCGCTCAGCTTCGGTTGGGCGTTTAGAACCTTTGGTCAATGACTTAAGTTGGCTGGGTCGTGAGCTGGTTTCGCTAGTTAACTTGCCACAGTATCGCAAAAAAAACAGCAAAGGTACGTCTATTAAGGTCGACACGCCGGCATTAGCATTAAGGTATTTAGGCCTTGAGAACTTGCAAATGGTGATCCCGACAATGGCTGTAAGACATTGGATGCCACATGCAACAGAGCCGTTTACTCTGATGAAGCGTAAATTACGCGAGCTGAGTATGAGTACAGCCATTGCGGCAAAAGAGTTGGCGCCATTTTTTGGGGTAAAAGAACAGCATGCATTTACCTTGGGCATGTTACTGGAGCTTGGGAAGGTGGCCTTGATCCGTCTTTATTTACGCACCTTCGAAAAGGTGTGGCAAGCCAAGGTGCAAATAGCAAGAGACAAAAAGCAAAAAGACCTACACACCGCATTAATGGAGTTATCTCCTGATCCGTTATTTTTACGTAACTTGTTGATTGAACATTCGGCAGAGATTTCACGTAAGCTAATTGAAAAAATGGAGTTACGTTATTTGCCCTTTAATGCCGTCATGGAAGAGTATGCGCAAACTTATCTACCAAATGCGCATAAAAACATTGCCGACCCATTACCACTGACACAAGTGATGCAAAAAGCCTATGGCTACGCACAACTGCTTGTTTTAAAAGATAGTCAGTTGATTGAAGACGACGAAGCCGAGATTTTGCTCAATCATTTGGAACTTACCGAGGAAATGCGTCAGCAATTGGCAAAATGTGCATTCCATAACCTGCAGTTGACGATTTTGTAAAAAAAATTGAAATTTTTTTTGCGACTATTCATTCAAAACCTAATCTTAAATGATCTGTGCAAGGCTGCACGGCGCTTGCGTTGCCCTAAATATCTGCCCTAGATAGTTATTCACTTGAGTTGAGAATATATGTTAAACCCTTGAATACTAAGGGCTGAGAACGTGGTATAAGTGAGACAAATGGCGCTTTTTCTGGAATAATGAGCGTATGAATTTTGTGCCATCAAGGGGCGGGTCAAAATATATAGCACCGAATTGGTGTGAATAAATATCCTATCAAGTGGCGGCAACGCGCCGACCTCCAAAAGGAAATGACTCCTTGTTTGCACTTTTACTCACCAAATATGAGGAAATAAAATGACTATCAATCGTGAATTGTTTGACGACGTAATGGTACCTAACTACGCACCTTCAGCGGTAATTCCAGTGAAAGGTGAAGGTTCTCGAGTGTGGGATCAGGAAGGTCGTGAGTACATCGACTTTGCTGGTGGTATCGCAGTTAACTGTCTAGGTCATTGTCACCCAGCTTTGGTGGGCGCGCTTAAAGAGCAAGGCGAGAAAATTTGGCATCTATCTAATGTGATGACCAATGAGCCTGCACTACGTTTAGCGAAAAAGCTAACTGATGCCACGTTCGCAGAGAAAGTCTATTTTGCCAATTCAGGTGCAGAAGCGAACGAAGCGGCGCTTAAGCTAGCGCGTCGTTGGGCACTAGATAAGTTTGGTGCTGAAAAGTCGCAAATCATCTCTTTCAACAAAGGTTTCCACGGCCGTACTTTCTTCACTGTAACCGTAGGTGGTCAAGCTGCATACTCTGATGGCTTTGGTCCAAAGCCGGGCGACATTGTTCACACAGACTATAACGATTTAGCAGCATTTGAAGCGCTTATCTCAGACAACACTTGTGCCGTGATGATGGAGCCGCTACAAGGCGAAGGTGGTATCATTTCACCAACTGAAGAGTTTGTAAAAGGTGTTCGCGAGCTGTGTGACAAGCACAACGCGCTACTTATTTTTGATGAAGTGCAAACTGGTGTTGGCCGTACTGGTGACTTGTATGCATACCAAGGTTTAAACGTAACCCCTGATATTTTAACAACGGCTAAAGCACTTGGCGGTGGTTTCCCTATCGGCGCGATGATCACAACGACTGAGATTGCTGTGCACCTAAAAGTGGGAACTCACGGTTCTACCTACGGCGGTAACCCGCTGGCGTGTGCGGTTGCAGAAGCGGCATTTGACACAGTAAACACAACAGCAGTACTCGATGGTGTAAAAGCAAAAGAGCAGCTGTTCCGTGAACTACTAAACGACATCAATGAAAAGTACAACGTATTCACCGAAGTACGTGGTAAAGGTCTATTGCTTGGTGGTGTAGTTACTGAAAAGTACGAAGGCAAAGCAAAAGAGTTCTTGATTGAAGGTATCAAGCAAGGCGTGATGTCACTTGTTGCAGGCGCAAACGTAGTACGCTTCACTCCATCTCTTGTTATTCCAGAAGCTGACATCCGCGAAGGGATGGCACGTTTCGAAAAAGCCGTTGCTGCGGTAGTTGCTAACAACGCTTAATACTGGTTGCAAGGTCACCTTTTGGTGGCCTTGTTGTTATCCACATTTTTGAGGAGTAAGCGGGCTCATGATGATCCTTCGCCCAATCCAAGAAAGCGATTATCCAGCGCTTTTAAACATTGCTCATGAATCAGGCCACGGTTTTACCTCTTTGCCTGTAAACGAAGAGTTATTACAGAAGAAGATTGCACGCTCTGTTGCTTCCTTTGGCAAGCAAGCAGACAAGCCTTTTGATGAAGGTTATTTATTTGTATTAGAAGATACTGAAACAGGCGAGGTGGTTGGTACCAGCGGTATCGAAGCTGCGGTTGGTTTAGATGATGCGTTTTATCATTATCACCTAAGCAAAGTGATCCACTCTTCACGCACACTCGATGTTTATAAAGCAGTGGATATTTTAACGCTATGTAATGACTACACTGGCGCGACGGAATTATGCACCTTGTTTTTGAAAGATGGCTATCGCAAAGGCGCAAACGGCAAACTGCTGTCTCGTTCTCGCTTTATGTTTATCAATCAACATCGTGATCGTTTTGCTGAAACCGTTATCGCGGAAATGCGCGGTGTTTCTGACGAGCAAGGCGAAAGTCCGTTCTGGCAATGGCTTGAAGAGCACTTCTTCTCGATGGATTTCCCGACAGCGGATTATCTAACGGGGATCGGTCAAAAGGTCTTTATTGCTGAATTAATGCCTAAGTACCCAATCTACGTAAACCTGCTTAGTAAAGAAGCACAAGCGGTGATTGGTGAAGTTCACGACAATACGCGTCCTGCTATTGAGCTACTAAAAAGCGAAGGTTTCACATTTAATGGTTATGTTGATATCTTCGACGCGGGTCCAACGGTAGAAGCGAAAGTGGGGAATATCCGCACGGTTCGCAATAGTGAAACTCGTACTGTGAAAATAGGTGAAAGCAACGGTGGATTCCCTGTTATGGTCGCAAATGGTAAACTTGTTGATTATCGCGCGGCGGTGATCGAGTTAGCCCTGACTGATGGCAATGAAGTAACACTTGCTCCACATGTTGCCGCGGCGCTCAAAGTAGAAGAAGGCGATCAAGTAAGCCTAGTGAAGATTTAAGATTGGGAACAGATTATGACAACACACGCAGCACAACTAATAAATGGTGAGTGGATTGCAGGACAAGGCGTAAGCTTTAGCTCTGTAAACCCAGCAAACAACGACGTTATTTGGAGCGCAAACGCAGCCACAGCTGAGCAAGTGGATAGCGCGGTAAAAGCAGCTCGTGAAGCTTTCTATTCATGGAGCGACATGAGCTTTGAAGCGCGTCTAGAAATTGTTAAGCGTTTCGCTGAAGTACTAAAAGAAAATAGCGAAGAGCTGGCTATCGCAATTGCTAAAGAAACGGGTAAGCCACTTTGGGAAACTCGTACAGAAGCGGGTGCTATGGTAGGTAAAATCGCGATTTCTGAGAAAGCCTATCAAGAGCGTACAGGCGTTGTTGAAAATCCAATGCCAGTTGGCCGTGCCGTGATCCGTCACAAGGCACATGGTGTAGTTGCTGTATTTGGCCCATATAACTTCCCAGGTCACTTACCTAATGGCCATATCGTACCTGCGCTACTTGCTGGTAACACGGTTATCTTTAAGCCATCTGAACTGACGCCATATGTTGCTGAGCTAACGCTTAAATACTGGCAACAAGCAGGTCTTCCTGCTGGCGTGATTAACCTAGTTCAGGGTGAAGTTGAAACAGGTAAAGCACTTGCGTCACACGCGGGTATTGACGGCTTATTCTTTACTGGCTCTTCTCGTACGGGTCACTTGCTACATGAGCAATATGCAGGTCAACCGGGTAAGATCCTAGCGCTTGAAATGGGTGGTAATAACCCACTCATCGTAAAAGATGTAGCGGATACGAAAGCAGCAGTGCACGACATTATTCAATCTGCGTTTATCTCAAGTGGTCAACGTTGTACTTGTGCTCGTAAACTATTCCTTCCTGCAGGTGAACAAGGTGACACAATCCTTGAGCAGCTGATCAAAGCAACTAAAGCGATTAAAGTGGGTAACTTTGACGATACAGATCAACCGTTCATGGGTTCAATGATATCAAATGCAGCAGCCGCAGGCATGGTAAAAGCACAGCAACAGCTTGTTGAGCTAGGTGGTGAGTCGCTTATCGAGCTAACGCACACAGAGGGCACAGGCTTTGTGACGCCGGGGATCATTGAATGTACGAATATTTCTGACTTCCCTGATGAAGAGCACTTTGGTCCGTTATTAAAAGTATTCCGTTACACAGACTTTGACGCTGCAATCGAAAAAGCGAACGAGACGAGCTTTGGCTTATCAGCAGGTCTGCTTGGCGACAACGAAGCTGACTACGACCGTTTCTTACGTCGTATTCGTGCAGGTATCGTAAACTGGAACCGCCCAATCACTGGCGCTTCAAGTGCTGCTCCGTTTGGTGGTATCGGTGCGTCAGGTAACCACCGTGCAAGTGCATACTACGCGGCAGACTACTGTGCATACCCAGTGGCTTCTGTGGAACTAGAAAAGGTAACTTTACCTTCTAGCTTGAGCCCAGGTTTATCTTTGGATTAAAATGCCAATATTGAGGTTTACTCAATAAAAATTGATAAGAAAAGCAGCTTCGGCTGCTTTTTTGTGTCTACTTGACTACAAAAGTAGCAATCGAAAAAACTTTCTGCTTAAATCAATAGGAGATGTCTTTGATAGGTTCGGGTGAGCAAAGTATGGTTTTAGATAAACAAGGGTACGATGATTTAGTCATGTATTTGACGCAAAACTTAGCCTTGTTTGAGAAGTCTGGGACGGTTGAACCAGGGGCTCCAACAGTCATGGAATTAATCGAAGATGTAATCGCTGAAAACGTTATCCGTATATGCGAGCAGCACACCGAGTTATCTACAGAGCAGCGTAGCATGATTGTGCGTGAGGTAGATGGCATTGTGTATGACTTACAAGAAGTGCTATCAAGTGTTGTTGATAGACGTGTCACCGTAGAACAAAAAGAATTTATCAAAGAATTCGCAGGTTTGGTCAAAAACCTGTTTGATTCTGCTGTATAGCTTGGCACAATCACTATCGACAGTGTAGACAAACACACTTAGAGGCAATTCTAGGTTTAAGATACACCGCCATTTGGCGGTGTTATGCGTTATAGAGGATAACTATGTTAGCTAGCGTAAAATGGGTTGAAGGAGATACCTTTATCGGTCGCTCTGCGTCGGGACATAATGTGGTATTTGATACCGGTTCAGACAGTGCAGCGCCAAGTCCAATGGAGATGGTATTAATGTCAGCGGGATGTTGTTCTTCAGTCGATGTAGTCAGCATTCTACAAAAGGCGCGTCAGGATGTTACCGACGTGGAAGTAAAGTTAACCGCAGAGCGCGCAGAAAGCGCTCCTCGGGTTTTTACCAAGATCAATTTACACTTCGTGGTGAAAGGGCGCAATGTCTCTGAAAAACACCTAGAAAGAGCCGTAAGTTTATCCGCTGAAAAGTATTGTTCAGTGGCATTAATGCTTGAAAAAGCAGTAGAAATTACGCATAGCCATGAAGTGGTTGAAATTGACGAAAAATAACGCTTTTTCATAGCGCTATTTTCGTATAAAATCCGCGAACTTTTGTTTCTGCAGCGCAGATTTTTTGTATTAAGGTGGGTCTATCGTGAACAAGCCCTTTGATAAAATTAAACTCCATGGCTTTAACAACTTAACTAAGAGTTTAAGCTTTAGCATTTACGATATTTGCTACGCCAAGACCGAGCAGCAACGTAAAGAATATCTAGAATACATTGATGAGCAGTACAGTGCTGATCGTTTGACGGATATTCTAAAAGACGTAACGGATATCATCGGTGCAAACGTACTGAATATCGCACGTCAAGATTATGAACCACAAGGGGCGAGTGTGACGATCTTAGTATCAGAAGAGCCTGTTGATCAACAGACTTTTGATAGTAATGAAGCACCAGGTCCATTGCCTGATTCAGTGGTAGCACACTTGGATAAGAGTCACATCTGTGTTCATACTTATCCTGAAGCGCACCCACATGACGGCATCTGTACTTTTAGAGCAGATATCGAAGTTTCAACGTGTGGCATTATTTCTCCACTTAAAGCGCTTAACTTCTTAATTCACTCTTTAGAGTCTGATGTGGTGACGATTGACTATCGTGTTCGTGGATTTACTCGTGACGTTAACGGCGTAAAACACTATATCGACCACGCAATCCACTCGATCCAGAATTACATGACGGAAGATACTAAAGACGCATACCACATGGTAGACGTAAACGTGTATCAAGAGAACCTATTCCATACTAAGATGATGCTTAAGGAAACAGACCTAAATGCATATCTATTTGGAATTAGTACTGATGATTTAGATGCAGACGAAGAGGAAGAAATTCGTCTTAAGCTGAATCGTGAAATTCAGGAAGTGTTCTACGGTCGCAATTTACCAGAAACTGAATAATCAGCGGTAAATTGAGGTATTAAAAAAGGCGCGCAAGCGCCTTTTTTAATGTCTGAAATTCCTTGCTAAGTAGTCATATAAGCGCATAGAGCAAGACTGTGCCCGCTTATATGGGGGATGGTAAAAGTACTAAGATTCGCTATCTAACTCCTCATCTGGCGTATCAGGGCGCTGCCGTTCGACAAAAATAGTGGCCAGTAGGGTGGTGATCACACAGGATAGTAAAATCGACTTTAGGATTTCGTAGTTTTTATATACCCAGCTCCAACTCCAAAAGGGCTTAGATGCCTCTTCGGACACACCAAAAAAGAGATCCATATAGCGAATCAAGTTTTCACCAAAAGCGGCTAAATCGACCAATACAAATGCAAAGAAAATACCGTATAGAATTGGGTCAGCATAAGTCATATAAATGGATCGCCAATTGTCAGGATTAGTAAAGCGCATATACCTTAAGGAAAGTCGAACTCGGTACTTCAGAATCACTAGTGCAATAAAATCACATATCAGGTGTAAGCTATATATGAATGCATTTGTCTGATAGCCAGGTAGTCCTGCTTTGTTAAGATTCATAAAGTAATTAAAAAAACCATATTCAATAAAGCTCAACACCAATAGTATCAGTACAATATGCTTAATATTTTCTTGGCCTCTTAAGAAGAAGCTAGTCATAGCTATGCTACCCATAAATAACAAATGCAGGGAATTTATAGACTGATAGTGCAAACCGATAAAAATAAGGGCTAGGACTACACAAAATAGCAACACAAACCAAGAACGCTTCATTTATTCCTCTCTATTTTGTTGTGTTTTCATAACTTAGCCACCTTCCTTTACTCTTGGATCCTCAGCCTGACCACCAGTACTTCCTCCAACCACTTTATTGAATGAACTAGCCTCTAGAGGTGACTTTTTATCTAATTGAACTGTTGCGCCTTTTACTCTCGGATCGCCGCCTTTATCTGCATGGCTTCCACCAATCACCTGATTAACTGAGTCAGCACTAAGTGATGATTTTTTATTTGGTGTTATGGAATCGTTTTGTACTTTAGGGTCATCAGCTTGTCCTCCTGTACTGCCACCAATCACCTGATTAACTGAATCAGCACTAAGTGATGATTGTTTACTTGGCGCTGCTGAGTCACTTTCGACTTTTGGGTCTTTTACTTTTGGCCCAAGCGATCCACCAGATACCCTGTTAGCTTGTTTTTGGGAAAGTGCTGTTAAAGTTACGAGTCGGTTAGCTATATTTTTTATAAAAAAGCGCATAATGACGTCCTTTCTAAGTTAAGTTTTGCGGTGTTCAGTTTCCACTCCACTTTACTCCTTAACAATAAAGTTGAAAACATCGTGTTGCAAATAGACCTTATTCGTAACTTTATTGTTTGCCATTTTAATGAGGGGCGATGAAAGTGCGCGTCTTTCATTAGCCGTTATCCTCGTTACTTGATTTGCTATTTCGTGGTGTTGGAGACTTGCGCCATAATTTGGCATCGTCAATTTTGTCTCTTAAGGCAAGGATTTGTTCTCTAAGTGGATTAAGGTTGATGCCGCAGGCGTCGCACCATACTTCAAAGTATTCGTAGGGAAATTTGCTTACGCCTTTTTCATAGTTTTCGTAAGTGCCACGCTCCACGCCGACCAAGTTAGCCATTTCTTGCGTGGTTTTGCCGGCGACTTTGCGCATGCGGCGCAGGTCGTCTCCTGTAAAGCGCTTATCAAATTTCCCCACCAACTCAATCCTTTTTGCCTGTCGCACTCGCATCACAAACAGCATCAATCCCTATATAGCCGGATGTATGCTATTTGCTTGTCTCTATTGTTCGCTTAACTAAGTTGCATTTTTGTATCTAAACCGTAAACACGAGTCTATCGTAGAAAATTTCTTTTTCAAGTGTATTCAGTCTAAAAATGAACATTTTGTTGCATTTAATTAATCTTCGCTCGATTTTTTAGGCGAAGCCTGAGATGAGTAACTCATTATTTAACTGAGGTGTTGCCATGATGGTGCTGGCGTTTTTAATTAATTTACAAATAAATTCAAAAAAGTTTTCTTCGCGCAGATTTTTGCTCGAAGCTTTTGTTACTTTAGTGTGAAATAAAGTGACATGTTGGAGAGCAATATGGATTATCTACGCCAATATCATGACTTAACGATTTATTACGATGCCCTCAAGAAGGCGGCAAGGCAGGGTAACGATGTGCCAGACACCACAACCAAATGGTTAGCACTGGTGGAAACAACCTTGTTTGAACTGCAAGAGCTTGCCCATATGGAAAAGGCTTACATGCAGAAGTCAAAAACGATGAATAATCTGGTTGAGTTGGTGTATTCCAGTGCCCCAAGCATGGAGTAACTAAAATGGTAATTGCTTTTTGAGTTTTTGCGGTGAGGGGGAACGTTTTACTCTAATTTTACGTTCCCCCTTTTTCTTTTTTGTGCGCGTTTATCGTCTAGTGTAATAGACGATAAACGGGTCTTACTACAGTTCGTAAGTAAAACTTAGACCATAAACGCGCGGCTCGCCGTACTGTACATAGGTATTGTCTTGCCAGCCGTCTAGTGGATTATTACCAAACCTAAAGCCACGTACCACAATGTCTTCGTCTGCAAGATTTCTACCCCAAGCCGTTAATGACCAGTTGTCACCATAGTAACTAAGGCTTGCGTTGATCAGGTTATGATTACGCGCTTGCTCGTTGTGACTATCCGAGAGGTAATAGTTGTCTTTGCCTTCCACACCTAATTCAACCACTAGGTTATCCATTAACTCGTAATTGACGGCAAACGAGTATTGATAATTTGGCGCTTGTGCTTGGTCGCGACCATCAAGGTTGAGGCCACTGGCAGCCACAAAGTCTTCAATCTCGGTCTCTAAATAGCCTGCGCTATAGCTAAAACCAAGGCGGTCCGTGTATTGTAGGTTGCCTTCAACTTCTAGGCCGTAGTTACTGCCTTTACTGGCGTTGTCGATGTAGCCTGCAAATTGCTGGTTAGAAACTTGCCATTGCTTTAACTGGATATCATCGCGTTGCATATAAAAAGCGGTAACCCGCACAAGGTGACGTTTGTCTTCAGATTCACCTTTTACGCCAAACTCAGCGTTCCAAACATACTCAGGGTCAAAGTAATGGTGTTCGGCCGGAATGTTTAAACCTTCATCTTTGGCTTTTGCCAGTGCTTCGCCGTTTACACCGCCGACTTTGTAACCGCGAGTAAGGCTGGTGTAGATCATCGTGCGCGGTACAACTTGATATTCAAGTGCAACTTTTCCGCCCCACATTACATCATCGGTTTCAATGGTAAAGCCGTTACTATCTAAATAGTCAGCATCATATTGCTCCGCGCGAAGGCCACCGATAAGACGGGTTTTGTCAGATAGGTGATGTACGTATTGACCAAAAACTGCTCTACTTTCTACGGTGTATGCTGACGTAAATGGGTTCTCAAGCCAAGTGTAATGACGGGTCAAATCAACATCGTTACGCTTTGCAAAAACACCTACCACCCAGTCATTTTGTTTATCTTTGATTAAAAACTCTATGTTGCCATTTTCATGGCTACGCTCGTAGGCATCGGTTGAGCTGTATCCTTCTGGGTGCAAACCTGCTGCACATAGCGCTGGTTGAGCTGCGTCGTTACATACCCAATCTTCGTCGTAGCTATATAAAGTATCAGCATCTAGCCCAGATACTTTAAATTCAACATTGAATAAGTCTGAGCGAGTGTAAATTCCGCGTAGTGAAAACGCATCGGAGCTGAGGTTGTCTTGGCCCGGGGTATCAGCGACGCTGTTACGTGAATTATCCAAGGTAAAACCGTCGTACCCGTTTTCAGTATCAATATGGTGATAAGCGAACTCTAGTGCGAGGTTGTCGCTCACTTGAGAGTTAAGTTTCACTCTTGCTACTTGCTCGTCTTGTTGCTGAGTGGGTTTGTTTAGGTAGAGGTTATCTACGTAACCGTCAGACTCTCGCTGATAAAGGCTGACGCGCACAGCGGTGTCGTCGCTCAATCCTGTGCCCGCAGCAAGGCCTGCTTCATAACTACCGTAATTACCTGCGCCTAACTTCACTTTTAATGATGGCGCTGTGGTGGCGGCTTGGGTATTTACTTCAACGATTCCTGCTAAAGCATCTGAACCGAATTTAGTGCCTTGAGGGCCGCGATACACTATCACTGATTCAGTATCAAAAAGCAGCGCACTTGCGCCTAATCCTGAATAATTAATACCGTCAATTAATAAGCCAACGCTGGGATAAATAGGATCAACAAACTGTGAACGTAAGCCGATACCACGGATTTGCATAAAGCGACCACGAGACGCACCTGCCGTAAAGTTAACGTTAGCGGTGGCACCTAGTATCTCATCTAAATATTGCGCACCACGCTTAGCGATAGTGAGTTCGTCAACCACCGAAGCGCTTGCACTTAATGTTTGGATAGTTTCATTCTGAAAATCGCCAGTGACGACAATGGTTTCTAGGTTATCTTCAGCAAGTACCTGATGAGAGAAAAATGGCAGCAGTGCCAAGGTGATCGTAGAGAGTTTTAACTTCATGCTTAATCTTTGTCCCATTTTTAATTGGGCACAGTTTAACAAAAGCCAGACCAGTTGACAGTGAAATTGTGTTATATGTTAGCCCGCAAATGTTAAACAAATAGGTCTGATATGAGTTTTAAAGTCGATTTTAAAGTACGAGATTACGAGTGTGACTTACAGGGAATAGTTAATAACAGCGTCTATTTTAATTATTTAGAGCATGCAAGGCATGAGTTTTTATTGGCGAATAACGTTGATTTTGCAGCGCTTGCAGAGCAAAAAGTGAACTTAGTCGTTATTCGTAGCGAAATGAATTACAAAGACTCGTTACGTCCAGGCGATGAGTTTTATGTTGAAGTCGCACTTGAGCGTGAAAGCAGAGTAAAATTCGCATTTAAGCAAAAAGTGATAAGAGCGAATGACAATAAGCTCATGCTTGATGCTGTGGTGACAGGGACTTCGGTGAATGAGCGCGGTAGACCGTTTTTACCAGACGCTATTACGCACTTATTTAATTAACTACCACGATATGTAAACATGGCGACGGTAAAATACTCAATTGAGTGATTTTTACAGAATTTTACTGCTATTTTTGTGTCTTGAAACGTTATAATAAACTCAGGGCATAAAATAGATGGTTTACCATGAAATTCATCAGCATAATCGGCGCAATAATGGCGCTTAGTGGATGTATATCAACAGGGAAGGTAGACACGGAAGCGCTTAAGTATTCCGCTTGGCAGTTACAGAGTATTAATGGCCAAAATATTGCGCAATTGCAATCAGACGCTGGGCTTGGTAAAAAGCCGATTAATATTCGCTTTATCGATGCGCTACAAGTCAATGGTTTTGCGGGTTGTAATCGCTTTTTTGGTGAAGGCGAAATTGTCGAAGGACAGCTAAAAGTTAAAAACTTAGGCATGACACGTAAGTACTGTGGTGAAGAAATCGCTCAGGTTGAATCACAGCTTATTAACCAATTACAAATTGGCGTCTTGCTTGAAGTAAATGCTAATAAGTTGACCTTAAAAGGAAAACCTCAGTTTAGTTTTATTAAACAATAAGCTGAAAATAAGAATTCCAGTGTCAGTGCTTGCGAGCTTTCGTGTTAGCAAGTAGACTGGCGCTAATTCGTTACTTGTCGGAGTGCCTTGAGTTTTTGCAGCAAAATTGTTTGCAGATATTCGGGCTGAGATCGCTTTTTGCGGGATCCGTGGACCTGATCAGGTTAATGCCTGCGTAGGGAACAAGACAGCAAACGCGCTGCGTTTGTCTGTAGCAATAGTGGTTTATTGCTATCCACCTTACCCGAGGACTATCCTCGTCTCTCTCCTTTTGGAGATCTGACAAGACACCTTTGTATGAAAATAAGAGGGACGTCATGTCAAACAATAGTAGCAAGCTAAGTCGTCGTGAAGCGCGAGCAGCCGCGGCAGAATTTATCCATAATCTTAAAGGCCAACCTTTTCCAAACTCACATAAAGTTTATGTGGAAGGCGAGCAAGCAGGCGTACGCGTTGGTATGCGTGAAATCACGCTAAGTGATTCGTTTGTTGGTGGCACCGAAGAAAATCCGGTATTTGAATCAAACGATCCCATTCGTGTTTATGATACTTCAGGCCCATACACAGATCCTGAAGTACCGGTTGATGTTCGTGCTGGTCTTCCTAAATTTAGAGAGCAGTGGATAGTTGAGCGCGATGATACCGAAATGCTAGAGTCGGTGACGTCACAGTTTTCTCAGCAGCGTATGGCGGATGAAGGGCTTGATCATATTCGCTTTGAACACCTACCTAAAATCCGTCGTGCCAAGGCGGGTAAAAATGTCACGCAAATGCACTACGCCCGCCAAGGCATAGTGACGCCTGAAATGGAATATGTGGCGATCCGTGAAAATATGGGACGCGCTAAGCTGCGTGAAGAATTGCTTGCGCAGCAACACAAAGGCCAATCGTTTGGCGCCAGTATTCCTGAGTTTATTACGCCTGAATTTGTGCGTGATGAAATTGCCCGTGGCCGCGCCGTACTACCAAACAATATTAATCACCCTGAGACTGAGCCGATGATCATCGGACGTAACTTCTTAGTCAAAGTTAACGCCAATATCGGTAACTCGTCAGTGACCTCTTCTATCGAAGAAGAAGTGGAAAAGATGGTATGGTCGACCCGTTGGGGTGCAGATACCGTAATGGATCTGTCGACAGGGCGCTACATTCATGAAACCCGCGAGTGGGTGGTACGTAACTCTCCAGTGCCAATCGGTACGGTTCCAATCTATCAGGCGCTTGAAAAAGTGAATGGTGTTGCCGAAGATCTAACGTGGGAAATCTTCCGCGATACCTTGATTGAACAAGCAGAGCAAGGTGTGGATTATTTTACTATCCATGCAGGGGTACTACTGCGTTACGTGCCGATGACGGCAAAACGCGTGACGGGTATTGTGTCTCGCGGTGGTTCAATTATGGCGAAGTGGTGTTTAGCGCATCACAAAGAAAACTTCCTCTACACCCACTTTGAAGATATTTGCGAAATCTTAAAACAGTATGATGTTTGTTTCTCGTTAGGTGATGGCTTGCGTCCGGGTTCTATTGCCGATGCCAATGATGAAGCACAATTTAGTGAACTGCGCACCCTTGGTGAGTTGACTAAGCTTGCGTGGAAACACGATGTTCAGGTCTTTATTGAAGGCCCAGGACATGTGCCGATGCATATGATCAAAGAGAATATGGAAGAGCAGCTAAAGCACTGTGATGAAGCACCGTTTTACACGCTTGGCCCTCTCACCACAGATATCGCTCCGGGTTATGATCACTTCACTTCAGGGATCGGTGCGGCGCAAATTGCGTGGTATGGCTGTGCGATGCTGTGCTATGTGACACCAAAAGAACATTTAGGCTTACCGAATAAAGAAGATGTAAAAGAAGGTTTGATCACCTACAAGATCGCGGCGCATGCAGCGGATCTGGCGAAGGGCCATCCGGGTGCTCAAGTTCGTGACAATGCGTTGTCTAAAGCACGCTTTGAGTTCCGCTGGCACGATCAGTTTAATCTCGGTCTAGATCCGCAGCGTGCTCGTGAATATCACGATGAGACCTTGCCGCAAGAGTCGGGTAAAGTCGCGCATTTCTGCTCTATGTGTGGTCCTAAATTCTGCTCAATGAAGATCACTCAGGATGTGCGTGACTATGCAAAAGAATTAGAAGCGCGAGGCATTGATCCTAATAATGTAGGTGAAGAGATCAGCATTAAAATGGTGGATGTTGAAGCCGAGATGAAAGCAAAGTCAGAAGAGTTTAAGCAATCAGGCTCAGAGCTTTATCACAAAGCCTTATGATACCACTTTGTCTTAATACTTGCTCAATTTGAGGGAGCAAATCTGACGCTAACTGCGTTAAAAGTTTCTTATTTAGAACAACTAAATAGCAAAACTTTTGCCTTGCCTACAGGACGTAGGTACCTCGGCGTGAGCAGGACGCGGAAGCGGTGTTATCGACAAGATTTTCTTGCCTCAAAATTAGATCACTTAATAAAGCAAATTGGTATAACTCATCCCATCATAGCCACCTTGATCCCCGTCGGGTGGCTAATTTTAGGAGTGTAGCTATGTCTACTCATGCACGTGTTGCTATCTTGGGTTTTGGCTTAACAGGGCGCATCGCCGCGTTGATGCTCGCTGAGCGTTATCAAATCAGCGTATTTGAACAAGCAAAGCAAGGTACTGAGACCTCAGCAGGTAGTGTCGCGGCGGCCATGTTAGCGCCGTTGGCTGAGTCTGTGGTATGCGATGAAGCATTGGCGCTGCAGGGAATGGAGTCCATGAAACTCTGGCCACAATTACTGTCGAAGCTGGAAAGCCCGGTATTTTTCCAGCAGCAAGGCTCTCTTATTGTGGCGCATGGTCAAGACCGTGGGGATTTAGTGAGTTTTCAGCAGCGCTTAAAACCGTTAAAAGATCACAATGCAGAAGCGGTGAATGGTGCTCGGATCGCGCAATTGGAGCCGGAGCTTAGCGGTTCGTTCCACCAAGGTCTGTATTTACCTTGCGAAGGCCAGCTTGATAACCAGGCGTTTTATCAAAGTAGTGCGGCAACACTTTCTAAGCAAGGTGTAGAAGTTAACTATGGTGTTCATTGTGATGAAGCGCAAAAGGCGCAGCTTAGCCAAGCGTATGACTGGGTGATTGATTGTCGCGGTCTTGGTGCGAAAGCTGCGTGTAATGGGCTTCGTGGCGTACGCGGCGAAGTGGCCAGAATTTATGCTCCAGAAGTGACCTTGACTCGACCTGTGCGCTTGATGCACCCAAGATATCCCATTTACATTGCGCCAAAACCGGAGCATCAGTTTGTTATTGGTGCGACGGAGATTGAATCGCAAGATAATGGTGAGATAACGGTACGTTCTACACTCGAATTACTCTCTGCAGCTTATTCAGTTCATCGTGGGTTTGCCGAAGCGCGAGTATTATCTTTATTAGCAGGGCTTAGACCTGCGTTTAAAGATAATCACCCCAAAATTGAACAACAAGGTAATGTGATCAGTATCAATGGTCTATACAGACACGGTTATCTGCTGGCACCGCTTATCGTGAAACAAGCACTATCTAAGGAGTTATTATGAAAGTCGAATTTAATGGCGAAACGATTAATATCAACCGCGAGCAAAATATTCAGGAATTTATTGAAGCCAGAGGCGCCAAACCGCCTTTTGCCGTCGCGCTTAATGGTACTTTTGTTTCCCGCACGGAGCTGCCAAGCGTGACACTGAGCGACGGTGATAAGATTGAGCTCTTATCACCCATTCAAGGGGATAAACATGCAGTCTTTGACTGATACTAAGCTCACTATTTATGGTGAAAAATTTACTAGCCGCATGTTAATTGGCTCGGCACTTTATCCCTCTCCAGAGGTGATGCAGGCTGCTATAAAAACATCTGGGGCTGAGATTGTCACTGTGTCGCTGAGACGCCAGCAAACTAAGCAGGCGGGTGATGACTTTTGGACGCTTATCAAAGAGATGGGACTGCGAGTCTTACCAAACACGGCTGGCTGTCATAGCGTAAAAGAAGCGGTGACATTGGCGCAGATGTGCCGGGAAGTGTTTGCCACGGATTGGATTAAACTTGAACTTATTGGTGATGAATATAACTTGCAGCCAGATCCAGTCGCACTGCTCGAAGCCACCGAAATCTTGATAAAAGACGGTTTTAAAGTATTGCCCTACTGTACTGATGATTTGGTACTGTGTCAGCGTTTAGATGCGCTGGGATGTGAAGTTCTAATGCCATGGGGCGCACCAATTGGTACGGGAAAAGGGCTGTTAAATCCATATAACCTGCAAACTATTCGCACACGTTTACCCCATCAAACCTTGATTGTAGATGCGGGACTCGGCTTGCCGTCTCATGCTTGCCAAGCACTTGAGCTGGGTTATGATGCCGTCTTATTAAATTCGGCAGTGGCAGGGGCGGGTTGTCCTATTACCATGGCAAAAGCGTTTGAAGCCAGCACGCTTGCAGGGCGTCTGTCTTATTTGGCAAAAGCAATGCCACAAAAAGAGGTGGCATCACCTTCTACGCCAACCTTAGGCATGCCTTTTTGGCACGCAAACTAACTTGAATTACGGATAACTACATAAGGAGTTCTCTTTGTCACACATCGTTTGGAGTATTGCGGGTTCTGATTCTGGCGGCGGCGCTGGTATTCAAGCGGATATCAAAGCAACGCAGAGCTTTAATGTTCATTGTTGTACCGTAGTAACTGCGTTGACGGCGCAAAATAGTTTAGGGGTGGAAGCGTTAAACCCGGTTTCGACCACCATTATCGACTCTCAGTTAACGGCGCTTTCGCAAGATATGCCTGCAACGGTGATAAAGATTGGCATGCTCGCCAATGTTCAGCAGATCCAATTGATTGCTGAACACCTCGTGCATTACAAAGCAACATGGGCAAAACCGCCGCTAGTGGTTTATGACCCAGTAGCCATCGCGACGAGCGGCGATTCATTAACCGAAGAAGACACGGTGGATGCGTTAAAAACCCATTTATTGCCGCTGGTGGATATCATTACACCCAATACGCATGAAACTCAGCTGCTGACCGGCGTGTATTTAATTGGCCCTGATGCGGTAAAAGAGGCTGCTGCCAAATTACGTGAATTCGGTGCAAAGTCAGTGATCATTAAAGGCGGTCATTGGGATTACCCAAAAGGCTACTGCATTGATTATGGCTTAGCGGGAGATACCGAGTATTGGCTTGGCAATGAGAAAATTCAAACACCGCATAGCCACGGTACTGGGTGTAGTTTATCGTCAGTGATCGCGGCATGTATGGCCAAGGAGTACCCATTTAAAGATGCTTTTATTCTCGGCAAAGCGTATATCAATGCAGGGTTAAAAGCGGCGATACGTTATGGTGAAGGTGTGGGCCCAGTTGCGCATACGAGTTTTCCAGTTGAGCTCAATGATTACCCGCAAGTGATAGAAGCGGGCTCTTGGCTTGCTGATGAATTAGAGTTTGAATTACCCGAAGCGTTTAATTTTGCCGCAGGCTTTGCCAGCATTGATGACCCTATAGGGCTTTATGCCGTGGTAGACAGTGCTGACTGGGTGGAAAAATGTCTAGCTATTGGGGTCGATACAGTTCAGTTAAGAATTAAAGACCCTGAGCAGGCTAATCTCGAAGCGGAAATACAAACCGCCATTGCGCTTGGACAAAAATACGATGCTAAGGTGTTTATTAACGACTACTGGCAGTTAGCGATTAAGCATGGCGCCTATGGCATTCATTTAGGCCAAGAGGATATCGATAAGGCAAACTTAATTGCCATCCGAGAGGCAGGGCTGCGCTTAGGTATTTCGACCCATGGTTTTTATGAAATGCTCAGGGCACATAACTATCGCCCAAGTTATTTGGCTTTTGGTGCAATCTACCCAACCACGACCAAAGACATGACTGGCCAAATCCAAGGGTTGGAAAAACTGACGCACTTTGTACCTTTGATGCAAAGCAGCTATCCAACAGTCGCTATTGGAGGCATTGACCTTAGTCGCGTGCCTGAAGTCGCTGCAACTGGCGTATCTAGTATCGCGGTGGTCAGGGCAATCACTGAAGCCCAAGATCCACAGCAAGCGGTACTTGAATTAAAACAGGCGATGACACAGCATGACTGATCTGAGTGACAAAGAACGACTAAGATATAGTCGTCATTTGCTATTAAAAGAGGTTGGTGAACAAGGACAGCTGGCTTTAAAGCAGGCACATGTTGCTGTGGTTGGGTGTGGTGGACTGGGCAGTCCCACGCTGTTTTATCTAGCGGCCAGTGGCATTGGCAAGCTTACATTTATTGATCACGATGAAGTTGAGTTGTCTAACTTACAGCGGCAAATTCTGTATAAAGTAAATCACTTAGGCCAGCAAAAGGCTAAAGCTGCGGAAAAGGTACTGGCAAGTCTCAATAACGAGATCACGTTAGTACCAATTAACACAAGGTTGACTGATAAGAACGTCGCCGAGTTACTTTGTAATGCCGATATTGTCTTGGATTGCAGCGATAACTTTACTACCCGTTATTTGCTCAATAGGTATTGTTATCAAGCGACCAAGGTGTTGATCGCGGGAGCTGCGATTGCCACGCAAGGCCAACTAATGTGTTTTGATTTTAGAGCTGAGTCGCCTTGTTATGCCTGCGTTTTTCCAGAAGGTTCACAAGCACCCAGAGAGCATTGTGACAACTTTGGGGTAATTAGCCCGTTATTGGGGATGATCGGTGCGCAGCAAGCTTTATTGACCGTAAATGTGCTACTTGGACATCATCAAGGAAGCGTATTTTGTACGCTAGATGGTTTGAGTTTGCAGCAAAAGCAGTATGGACTCAGTAAAAACCCTGAGTGCGAATGTTGTGGCTTGAAGTAGTTTCAAGCCACGAATACAGTAGTCTACTCTGCTATTTTTGCAAACGGTGTACCCATACGTGTTACTGTTTCTGGGTTTTGACCGTCAAGGAAATCCGCTTTTTCAGCGCCCCACGCTAAGATCACTGTTGAGCCAAGTTTAAAGCGACCCATCTCTTCGCCTTTTTTCAGCGTTATCGCGTTGTCACCTTCTGCTGGATATGTCCAAGTAAAGACGTCTCTTCCGGCTGGTGGTGTCACTGTACCGGCCCAAATCGTCTCAATGCTAGCGACGATAGTTGCACCCACCAATACCATAGAAAGCGGACCAATCTCAGTGTCAAAAATAGCAACAACTCGCTCGTTACGAGCAAATAAATTAGGCACATTTTGCGCAGTAAGTGGATTTACTGAGAATAAGTCGCCCGGTACATAAATCATTTTACGAAGTGTGCCATCAACCGGCATGTGGATACGGTGATAATCCTTTGGTGCTAGATAAATCGTTGCAAACTTACCACCAACATAAGGCGCAACGTCTTCTTCTTTACCGCCGAGCAGCGTCTGTAAGCTGTAGTTGTGACCCTTAGCTTGGATAATCTGACCATCGACGACATCACCAAGTTGGCTGATTGCGCCATCAACTGGGTGGGCAAGGATATCGCTATCTTCTGCCAAAGGACGGATCCCTGGCTTCAGTGGCCGGGTAAAAAACTCGTTAAAGGTTTTGTAGTGAGCTGGATCTTCGTGCAATGCCTCGCTCATGTCGATTTTATATTGTTTGATAAACAGCTTAATTAGCTTTGTGGTTAAGGCGCCAGCTTCTGCTGCGGCAAGCTTACCAACCAAACGAGAAACCGCATGTTTAGGTAATGCATATTGCATGGCAATTTTTAGTTTATCCAAATTCACTTTAACAGTTCCTAATTATTAGTCTTGCCACTCTCGCTTTTTTATATTGCGAAGTGGATATCGGGCTCAAGTCATTGAGCCAATTTAGCAAATATTATCAGACTCTAGGCGCGCGCGCACCTGCGCGGCCATCAGCCATAGATTCTAAAATACGATGGTAACTTTCAAAACGTAATTCGCTGATTTTACCTTCATCTACGGCTTCCCGAAGTAAACATCCGGGATCGTTCAGGTGTTTACAGTCTCTAAAGCGGCAGCCGCCAATAAACTCCCTAAACTCTTTAAAGCACCAAGTGACACGATCCACGTCTAAGTGCCATAGGCCGAACTCACGGATCCCAGGGCTGTCGATCAGGTTTCCACCGGACGGCAAGTGGTGTAAGCGCGATACTGTGGTTGTATGTTGCCCTAAGCCACTATTTTCGGAGACTTCTTTGGTGAGAATATCTGCATTGGGTAGTACCGTATTGACCAGCGTTGATTTGCCTACTCCAGATTGACCAACAAAAATATTATTTTTGTCCTCAAGCATGTGTTTTAACTCGTCAATGCCTTCGCCTGACTTTGTACTGACTAACAGCACGCGATAGTCAAGCTCACGATATATATCTAAGACTTCATCAACATATTCGAGGCTTTCTTGGTCAAGCAAATCAATTTTATTGAGTAATAAAATCGGCTCTATCCCCATATCCTCACAAGCGACCAAATAACGGTCGATGATTTGAGGCGTAAATTCAGGCACAACCGCCGACACCATTAATATTTGGTCAATATTCGCAGCGACAACTTTAACACCGTCATAAAAATCCGGACGAGTGAGTTGTGTACGCCTTTCATGCACCGCCTCAATTACACCGGCTAAGTCACCATCACTGACCTTGGCACGACGAAAAATGACTTCATCGCCGCAAACTAAGCTTGTTACGGTACGACGGATATTGCAACGCAAGACTTCTTGGTCTGTGGTTTCTATATCCGCATGTTGGCCGAAGCGGCTTATCACCACTGCGGCTTCTGTTGGCCCTAAGTTATCGTTTTGCCATGAAACATCAGATACTTCTGCCTCTTTCGCTTTATCGATGCGCTTCTGATGATTGGCTCTAATCCGACGAGATTGGCCCTTACTGAGTTTCTTTTGTTTTGCCATGTTTATAATCTGTTTAAGCTTTAGCGTGCAGAGCGTTCAAATTTAGGCTATAAATCAATAAAACGCCGCGCATGGTAAAAAAAGCTTTAGGTCCAGTGTTTAAACTAATATGATATATCTAATTGCATTGGATCTAAAGGAAAGTACCGCTAAGGTAAAGTATGTCTTTTCATGAATCAAACTTGATCTGGCTCGATCTCGAGATGACGGGGCTGGAACCGAAAACAGATAAAATCTTAGAAATCGCGACGGTGATCACAGATGGTGCTCTCAATGTTTTAGCTGAAGGTCCAGTTGTGGCAATTCATCAAAGTGATGAGCTGTTGGACAATATGGACGAGTGGTGTACCAACCAACATGGTCGCTCAGGTCTAACTACTCGCTGTAAAGCAAGTAAGTTTACGGAAGCGGATGCAGTTAAGCAAACACTAGATTTCCTTAAAGAGTGGGTGCCACCAGGTGCCTCTCCAATGTGTGGTAACTCTATTGGTCAAGACCGTAGATTCCTCAACAAATACATGCCAGAGCTAGAAGCTTATTTCCACTATCGCAATTTGGACGTCAGTACGATAAAAGAACTTGCGAGACGCTGGAAGCCTGAGCTTTTGGGTGAGATAAAGAAAAAAAGCTCTCATTTAGCACTCGATGATATCAAAGACTCCATCATGGAGCTGAAAGTTTACCAAGAAAAATTCTTCAAAGTTTAAAAAATACTTGCAAAGCAAATTTTATCTTGTAGAATCCTGCCCCGCTTGAGATGACAAGCCTCGCGGGCTTTCTTGAGCATTATTAAGGCAGTACTAGCTCAGCTGCTACAGGTAAGAACGCGACCTAGCGTAGTTATCGACAACATAACGAGCTAACTATGGAATGCGGCACTAGCTCAGCTGGTAGAGCGCGACCTTGCCAAGGTCGAGGTCACGAGTTCGAACCTCGTGTGCCGCTCCAAATTTCTCAGTTTGTATTCGACTGAAAAAATAAAGAATATAATGTGATGTGGCACTAGCTCAGCTGCTACAGGTAAGGACGCGACCTAGCGTAGTTACCGATAAATCCAGAGCTAAATATTGTGATGCGGCACTAGCTCAGCTGGTAGAGCGCGACCTTGCCAAGGTCGAGGTCACGAGTTCGAACCTCGTGTGCCGCTCCAAATTTCTCAGTTTGTATTCGACTGAAAAAATAAAGAATATAATGTGATGTGGCACTAGCTCAGCTGCTACAGGTAAGGACGCGACCTAGCGTAGTTACCGATAAATCCAGAGCTAAATATTGTGATGCGGCACTAGCTCAGCTGGTAGAGCGCGACCTTGCCAAGGTCGAGGTCACGAGTTCGAACCTCGTGTGCCGCTCCAAACACTTACTTTAGGTGTATAAACTAGAAAATGTGATGCGGCACTAGCTCAGCTGCTACAGGTAAGGACGCGACCTTGCGTAGTTACCGATAAATCCAGAGCTAAATATTGTGATGCGGCACTAGCTCAGCTGGTAGAGCGCGACCTTGCCAAGGTCGAGGTCACGAGTTCGAACCTCGTGTGCCGCTCCAAACTTCTCAGTTTGTATTCGACTGAAAAAATAAAGGATATTATGTGATGCGGCACTAGCTCAGCTGCTACAGGTAATCAACGCGACCTTGCGTAGTTATCGACAACATAATGAGCTAACTATGGAATGCAGCACTAGCTCAGCTGCTACAGGTAAAGACGCGACCTTGCGTAGTTATCGATAAATCCAGATCTAAATATTGTGATGCGGCACTAGCTCAGCTGGTAGAGCGCGACCTTGCCAAGGTCGAGGTCACGAGTTCGAACCTCGTGTGCCGCTCCAACTCTCCTAAATATTCTTATTTTTCAATTATTCTTAAAAAACCTTTCAAATATAGTCTTATTCCACCAATTTTTCACAACAAACTGATTGCTTAATTTTAGCGCTACACGTAAAATACGCGCTCTTTCGGCCCTACTATTATCGTTCCTTGCCTTACCCCGACTGGCCGAAACGGGACAAGGCTATACTAACCGTAAGGAATATCCATGCGTCATTACGAAATCGTATTCATGGTTCACCCAGACCAAAGTGAGCAAGTACCTGGTATGATCGAGCGTTATACTGGTGCTATCACTGAAGCTGGCGGTACTATTCACCGTCTAGAAGACTGGGGTCGTCGTCAACTGGCTTACCCAATCGAAAAGCTTCACAAAGCACACTATGTTCTATTGAACGTTGAAGCACCAACTGAAGTAATCAACGAGCTTGAAACTTCTTTCCGCTACAACGATGCAGTGCTTCGTAACCTAGTTATGCGTACTAAAAACGCGGTAACTGAAGCGTCTCCTCTTGCAAAAGAAGAGAAAAAAGAAGCAGCTTCTGCTTAATCGTTGTTGATTTCGGATTTGACTAACCTTCCGAGGTAATGGTGAGTACTCAGGTTGACCTGTATACCAATCAATATCTGCTTTCGGGCGTGATTTGTAAAACACCTAAATTTAGTCAAAGCCCAGCTGGGATCCCACATTGCATATTTGTACTTGAGCACAAATCAATGCAATTAGAGGCTGACCTTACTCGAAATGCCTACGTGCGTATTCAAGTAGTTGCCAGTGGAGAACAGTTCCGAAACCAAACAGAGCATTTATACGTTGGGCAAGCATTACAAGTTCGCGGTTTTATAAATCGCCACGAGAGCCGAAATGGCTTGAGTCAGCTGGTATTGCACGCACAACATATTGAAAGAATTAATTGAGGAAATTACTCATGGCACGTTATTTCAGACGTCGTAAGTTCTGCCGTTTTAAAGCGGAAGGCGTACAACAAATTGATTACAAAGATCTGGCTACTCTTAGAAACTACGTAACAGAAAGTGGCAAAATCGTACCTAGCCGTATTACAGGTACTAGCGCTAAATACCAGCGTCAGCTAGCAACTGCTATCAAGCGTGCTCGCTACCTAGCCCTTCTTCCATACACTGACTTACACAAGTAAGCAGCTGATTACTAGTTTTTAAAAGGTGTAGAGACATGCAAGTTATTCTACTAGACAAAATTGCAAACCTAGGTAGCCTAGGTGATCAGGTTAATGTTAAATCTGGCTTCGCACGTAACTTCTTATTCCCTAAGGGTAAAGCAGTTCCTGCAACTAAATCTAACATTGAAACTTTCGAAGCACGTCGCGCTGAGCTTGAAGCGAAAATCGCTGAAGAGCTAGTTGCTGCACAGGCACGCGCTGAAAAACTAGAAGCACTAGCTGAAGTAACTCTAGTTTCTAAAGCGGGTGACGAAGGTAAGCTATTCGGTTCTATCGGTACTCGCGATATTGCTGATGCTATCTCTGCAGTAGGTGTTGAGGTATCTAAGTCAGAAGTTCGTCTACCTCTTGGTACTATCCGTGAGACTGGCGAGTTCGACGTAGCTATCCAAGTACACTCTGACGTTACAGCTACGATCAAAGTAATCGTAATTGCTGAAGCTTAATTTTTAATTGAGCTTAAAAAAGCCGTGTATTTTTATACACGGCTTTTTATTCACTTAACTTATCTAAATTGGTTCGAATTTCGGACAATAAAAACCGAGTTAATAGATATTCTTAATGCCGAAGGCATTAAATATTAAAAATATTGGTTTTGTTGACATCCAAACCTTAGGTTGAATTCAGTAACCCCTCGAAAAAATCATAATAATAATCTTATTCATACCAATTTAAGGTGTGACATGGATGATCCTCTCGCTCAAAGTTTGCCTTATATCAAGAGGTGATACTGCTGTAATGTGGTGTAATAAGTTTCCGTTTTAGAAACTTTCGCTCCATGTTATGTTTACATATTATAGGTTAGTCCTTTTCTTTGTCTTTTGTCTGTCATAAAGTGGAATAAAATGACAGCGCTATCAATTTAGTGGTGGAATAATTAAATGTCTGTAAATAAAGGTTTTACGCTTACGGAGCTATTAATTGCCGTTGCAATAGTTGCGATCACAGCCAGCGTGGCATATCCGTCATATGTGGAATACGTTCAGGATGGACGTCGTTCGCAAGTACAGCAGCAAATGTTGGAAATGGCGGGTGTGATTGAACGCATATACAGCCGCAATAGTGGCTACCCTGATGCGAGTTTACTTACAGATCTGCCAGAGTCTAAATTCTACACGTTTAAATATATTCCCACTGATAAACCAAATGGCGCAGTTGGGCAATACCGTAATTTGGGATATCAATTTACAGCCACGCCAATAGTGGGAAAAGCACAAGCGACTGATAAGTGTGGTGTGCTAAGTATCAACCATCTTGGTGAACAAGGACCGAAGAACAATGATTGCTGGCAATAGACATTTAGGATTTACCTTGCTTGAGCTGCTTATTTCCATGGCAATACTTGCAATTTTAGCTTCTATAGCTGCGCCTAGCTTTATAAAGCAAATTCAGCAAGACAGACTGACGACGCATGCTAATCAACTGCAGGCGGTATATCGCTTGGCCCGCAGTGAAGCGGTTAGACGTGAGCAGCAGGTGTCACTGGTCGTTGAGGACAGTGACTGGGTTGTTAAAACCAATGAAAATGGACAATTGACCGAAGTGGGGCGGTTTTCTATTAAACATAGCTCGATAGAAGTGTCACTTGCCGACCAGGTTGTGCGCGAAAGTGGCGAAGTGCTGGCGACAAACAATATATTGATCACCGACAACATTACCGATACGCAGGATTATCGTTTATGTGTGTTGGTCAGTGGTCAAAGTTGGTTAGCTGAGGCGGAGCAAAATTGCAGTTAAGTAAGGGATTTTCTCTCATTGAGGTGGTGGTGTCGATGTTGGTGGCTGGCTTAATGTTGCTCGGTCTTGCAGCGACGCAGCTTAAGTCATTACAGTTTGCCTCCAATAGCTTTCAATACACGATGGCGTTAATTCATGGCCAAAATGCAATTGAGAGAATATGGCCTTTGTTATGTGAATTACAACGTAACAACAATGATATGACGCTTGCTAATCCGCTTATTCAGCAGCTGCATCCAGCGGATGATCGCTTTACGTTAGTGCTGCCTGCGACATATAGCAATAACATGCAGCTTACAGTGAGTTGGGAAGATAAGCGGGTAAAAAACCCCGCTGAAAACCAAATTTCTTTGACCACCAGTTACCCAAATGTTGCGGATACTTGCTCTCCACCACCAGGAGGTGGCTCATGAAACAGATAAAGGGGTATACCTTACTGGAACTCATGGTTGCGATGGTTGTTGGGTTGGTATTGGTTATGGGGATTGCAACGTCATACACATCGATAAAAGAAACAGTGATGACAAGCCAACAGCTCGCAACATCGCAAGAGATTGTTCGCTATACCAATCGAGTGATGATGCGCAGCATCAAGCAAACTCAGGAAATCCCTACGGTGACGGCGACCGATATTACGATCCGCCAATTGGCTGGGGTGCCCGCTTGTGACGGCAGCGTACCTACAGCTGATTACACTGAGCGCTATTTTTTACAAGATGGGTATTTAGTGTGCGATCGCGGCACTGGTGATATCAATCTTTTGAAAGGGGTAACTGGACTCGCGTTTGCAACCGATGCCAGTGGTCAGTTAATTACAGTGACAATACAAGGTAGTAGTTTTCCGACACAATACGGTGCAGGCATACAGATGAATTTTTACGCTGGATTAGGTAGCTAATACGATGAAACAACAAGGTTTTACACTGGTTAAAGTGATGCTGCTTGGCGGCATGGCTAGCGTTGTGGTATTCGCTTCCCTCAAGGAAGGTGTTGTACAAGAAAGATTAAGTGGTAACTTCCAAAAAGACATTAATGCAAGATTAGTGGCTGAACAAGGGATCAGAGAATATCGTCAAAAGCTGGATGCGGCGTTAAGTGGCAACCCACAAGATGTCAATGCGCTGATAAATGGTATCGACAAGACAGGTAGTGGGACGATCGCGGATTCGCAATATCAGATCTCGGTAAATGCCAATGGCAATGAATTTGAAATTGAAAGCTTAGGTCAACGTCATGGTGAGCACGCAAATCATCGGTTAGTTGCGCGCTTCGAGTTACAGCCAGCAGCGAAAGAGTCCATATTCCAAAATGCGGTTACTGGCTGTAAAGGTGTGAATCTATCTGGTAGTGGATCTGTCGATAGCTATGACTCATCGAAAGGCACTTACGAAGAAACAAAAAGCCATGATGGTGATGTACACACTGTGGTAGGCGATGCAGATGTGGTGCTATCAGGCCACTCTCCGATTAAAGGCGATGTTGAAGCATCTGGTGTGATTTACTTAAAAGGTTCTTCACCTATTCTCGGTGATGTCAGATCAAATACTGGGGTAGATATTTCGCCGTCATCGAGTGGTATTCGCGTGGAAGGTAATGTCTATAGCCGTGGTTTTTTTACACATAGAGGCGGCAAGATCCAAGGCTATGTACGTGCAATGGGTGACGCGAAAATGGAGTGGGGCGCTGAGATCCTCAACCAAAATGGCGATGCGTTCGATATTCAATATACTGGCAGCGGTCAATTTAAAGACACTGGCTTGCAAGTTCAAGATGGTGTGCATTACTCAGATTCTAAATTTAGAGTCGCTGATTTAGTGGTTGAACCGGTAAAGGTGTACGATCCAGACTCTCCCGACTATGACCCTGCAAAGCCTAATAAAGAGTGTGATCCTTTGGCGTTGCCTTTTAATATGGATAGCATTATCGATCCTCGTAATCGATTCACTCCTCTAAATGTAGGCGCTCAACAAATCTTACACTTTAAACCGAAACAGGCAGTGTATGAACGTAATGGATCGAGCGTATATGTTGCAAAGGAGCACACCATTTATTTATTCCAAGGGGTGGATCAAAATCTAGGTACAGCGACAGAAAAAACGCAGCTTGCGTTCCCATTTAAAGGGTTGAAGTTAGGCTCTGACGGCAAAATAAAGATCTCTGGTGGCGATGTTATTTGGTTGATTGATGGTGATCTCACATTATCTGGCGACACCCATATCTGGATAGAAAAAGAAAGTTCTCTGACCGTGTTCACTACTGGCAAAGTGTCTATTGGCGCAAGTGCTAAGGTTATTGCTGAGCAAGAAGGCTTAACCAAGAAGAGCAAACTGCCTGTGTTTAGTGTGTATTCTTCATTTGATGGCCCTGATGGTTTTGTATTTAGTGGGGCGTCGTCTCTATATGCTGCTATTTATTCACCTTTGACTTCCATTCTATTGAATGGCAGCGGTCAGTTTTATGGTACGGTTCGAGGTGCTTCTATAACCGGTACTGGTGGTACAGGGATCCACTTTGATCAAGCATTAAAAAATGCAGGTGTTGGCGTACAGCCACCGGGACAAAAGCCAACATTAGTCTTTAAGGGCTGGCACTATAAACCTTACCAAGTTGCCGACGATAGCAAATCTAAAAAGACCAAGTAACTTTCCTGAGTGGAGCGCCAACGCTCCACTTTTTTTGCTGCCAAATACGAAAAATGAAATTTTTTCCAACTCCTTTTAAACCATTTCTTATTTAACCTGCGTCTAAATGAGTACTTTACAAAAAGTAGAAATTGGTAATTGAGCGTTGGTGACTTTGTTTGTTCCATTCGATATGCGAAGATGAAGGAATCAACCCAAAGGAACAGACGCATGATAATTAATGCCAAAGAGGCATTTACACAAGAACAAACTGATGCGCTAGTGGCTAGGTGCCAGCAAGGGGACCAAGGTGCATTTCGCGAACTATTTGAGCAACATCACCGTCGCGTATATGCATTATGTCTTAGATTGCTCGCTGAGCCCGCCCATGCAGAAGATGCATGTCAGGAAGTCTTTGTGCAATTGTGGCAAAAGATAGACCAATTTAAAGGACAATCACAATTTACGACTTGGCTTCATAGTGTGACCAGTAATATCGCTATCAGTTATCTTAGAAAGCAAAAAAACTGGCTTCAAAAGGTCGTAAGTTTTGAGCAATCCGGACTTGATGAACAAGGTGCTGAGCAGCTAGGAGAGCTAAATGGCTTAGACAAACTCATTGTCAGATTGCCAGAACGCGCCAGATTGGTTTTCGTATTACATGCTGTCGAAGGGTATCGCCACGAGGAAATTGCCAATATGTTAAATATGGCCGTAGGGTCGAGTAAATCGCAATATCACCGAGCACGTAACTTATTACAGGAGTGGTACAACAATGACTAAACCATCTTTTGATGAATTTATGCATACCGCACTGAATGACGAACAGTCGCAGCCAAAGCCACAACGTGACTTATGGCAAGGCGTTGAGCGTGCAATCAATCAAGCACAACCGATGCAGCCGTCCAAGCAAAATAATTGGCAAAAGTTATCTGGTATTGCGGCGTGCACTATTGCGGGCTTACTCGCTTGGCAAGTCATTATGAATCAGCCCAAGCAAGACTCACTGGCTAATATTAGCGCTTTTTTTGAACAACAAAAGCAGTCGTTACTGGTTCAATATGAAACACAGCCAGCGCTGACTTCTGATTGGCAAACACAATTGCAAGAGCTCGAGCAAGCGGAGCAAGCGATCAAGCTGTCTTTAAAGCAAGATCCTGAGAACGCTGCGTTGTTAAAAATGTTAGCTCAGGTTTATCAGCAGCAACTCGACTTAATCAATAAGGTTCATCAACCTCGTTGGCAACAAATTTAGGAGAATTAGGATGAAAGCATTAATTATTGGCCTCGCGGCGCTACCGGCAATAGTGTTCGCCGGAGAATCTATCGATAAAGAACTGTCGATCCCTGCAGATGGTAAAGTTGTCATCGAGAATCAGCGCGGTGACGTAACGATAAAAACATGGGACAAGAATGTTTTTAAAGTGACTGGCGAGTTAGACGATAAAGCCGAAGGTTATAAACTAGAAACCTCTGGTGAGGTAACCGAGTTTATCGTGAAGATGCCAAGACGCTATAAAAGTTGGGGCGGGGGTGATGGCTCTAAACTCACCATTTATATGCCTCGTAGCAGTGAATTAAACTTTGAAGGGGTGGTGGTTGACGTCGAAGCCTCAGATTTAACGGCGGGTGCCCGTATCAAAACGGTCAACGGTAATATTAAAGCGAGTAAAATCAGCGGTAAAATTGCGTTAGAAACCGTAAATGGTGATATTGATAGTCGTGACTTAGATGGCAACATTCAGTTTGAAACCGTCAATGGGGACATTGAAGATATTGCTTCTAACGGTAAGCTAAGATTTAACGCGGTTAATGGCGAAATTAAAACGCAAACCACCGCAACGGAGCTTCGCTTAGAAAACGTCAATGGCGAAGTCGAATTGAAGATGGCGGAGTTAAAAGACTTACGCCTATCTACCGTTAACGGAGAAATTGCGGTGTATGCGGCAAAACTACTGGATAACGCTAATATTAATATGGACAGTGTTAGCGGTGATATTGAGCTTTATTTTCCTGCGGATGTATCAGCTAGGTTTGAAATCAACGCGCATTCAGGTGGCCATATCACCAATGAGCTAAGCGCTGAGGAAGTTAAAAAAGCAAAATATGGCCCTGCTCGGTCATTAGAGTTTGTGCTTAACGGCGGTAATGCAGATGTAGAAATTGATACTGTTAGTGGCAATATTGAGCTAAAACGCAATTAATACGAACATTTATCAAATTAGTAAGGCCAGAGTTTCCCCCAAACTCTGGCCTTTTGTTATTTGCACTTATGGGTAGACCAGATACAATATAAGGCCTTCAATTTCTCAATGTTGTGATATGGCTAAATCAGATATACAAGTCGATACCTTAAAAGTTCCCCCGCACTCAATTGAAGCTGAGCAATCTGTGCTCGGTGGCTTGATGCTAGATAATGAAGCCTTTGACCGTGTAGCGGAATTGGTGGTGTCTCATGACTTTTATACCAGAACTCATAAGCTGATCTTTGAAGCAATGGAAAAGCTGGTTGAGCTCAGTCAGCCTATCGACTTAATCACCATTTCTGAGAATCTAGAGAAGAACAATCAGTTAGAAACCATTGGTGGTTTCTCATATCTTGCTGAGATTGCTAAAAACACGCCAAGTGCTGCAAATATTGATGCATACGCTAGTATCGTGCGTGAGCGCGCGGTTGTTCGAGAAATGATTGGTGTGGCGAATGAAATTGCAGAGGCCGGTTTTAATCCCGAGGGACGTGATAGCCACGAGCTGTTGGATTTAGCTGAGAGCAAGGTATTTAAGATTGCAGAGCAGCGTACAAAAAGCACCGAAGGTCCGCAAAGCATTCACCACATCCTAGAAAAAACCGTTGATAAAATTGAAGAACTTTACCAATCTCCACAGGATGGTGTTACGGGGGTAAGTACAGGCTACGGTGACTTAGACAAGATGACTGCTGGATTACAGCCTTCTGACTTGATCATAGTTGCGGCGCGTCCATCGATGGGTAAAACCACATTTGCGATGAACTTGGCTGAACATGCCGCTATGACGCAAGATAAGCCGGTGCTGATCTACTCGCTAGAGATGCCTTCAGAACAGATCATGATGAGGATGCTCGCCTCATTGGGCCGTATCAACCAGACCAAGGTACGTACGGGACAATTAGATGATGATGATTGGGCTCGCCTTTCATCAACTATGGGTCTGCTGATGGAAAAGGGCAAGATGTACATTGATGATGCATCGGGCCTTACACCAACAGACGTGCGTTCAAGAGCCAGACGAATTGCACGTGATCACGGTGGGATCAGTATGATCATGGTGGATTACTTACAGCTCATGCGCGTGCCAAGCCTTTCAGACAACCGTACGCTTGAGATCGCGGAAATTTCTCGTTCATTAAAGGCGCTAGCCAAAGAATTGCAATGTCCAGTTATCGCGCTTTCTCAGCTTAACCGTACGCTAGAACAACGTGCAGATAAACGCCCAGTAAACTCCGACTTACGTGAATCAGGCTCTATTGAGCAGGATGCCGACTTAATCATGTTTATTTATCGTGATGAAGTATACAACGACGACAGTCCAGACAAAGGCACGGCCGAAATCATCATAGGTAAGCAACGTAACGGTCCGATCGGTAAGGTTAGGTTAACCTTCCAAGGTCAATACTCTCGATTCGATAACTATGCAGGTCCAGCAATGGACGACGAATATTAACTTTCAATTGAGTAGTGAAATGCGACTAGCGAGTGCTGAAGTAGATTTAACCGCGCTGAGAGAAAACTTACAGCTAACGCAAAAGTTGGCGCCAAAAAGTAAGATTATGGCGGTACTTAAAGCCAACGCGTACGGCCATGGTTTGGTTAAAATAGCTCAACATTTGCAAGATGCGGACGCATTCGCTGTGGCGAGAGTTGATGAAGCACTTGCGCTTAGAACTGGGGGCATCACTAAACCAATTGTCCTGTTGGAAGGTTTTTTTCATCCCTCTGATTTACCTATTCTACTTGCCAATAATTTGCAAACCATAGTACATGACATTTCTCAGCTTGAAGCCATTGAGCGTGCAAATTTAGACGCACCGCTCACAGTGTGGCTAAAAGTAGATACCGGTATGCATCGTCTCGGCGTTGAACCTGAAGAGTTCGAAGCATTTTATGCCCGTCTTAAGCGCTCAAAAAATGTTGCTGATAGAATCCATTTAATGACCCATTTTGCTTGTGCCGACGATATTAAAGACAACAAAACCGAAGTTCAACAAGTGCTATTTAAGTCTTTAGTTGGCCCACGCCACGCACCATTGTGTTTGGCAAACTCTGCGGGGATCATAGGTTGGCCTCAATCTCACGGTGATTGGATCCGTCCGGGCTTAATGCTATACGGTGTTTCGCCTATGCTTGCGCGCGTTGGCCAACAACATGGTTTAAAGCCTGTGATGCGCTTGACAACTAAAGTTATTGCCATCAAGCGTGTGAGAGCACATCAGGCAGTGGGTTATGGTGGGCGTTGGCGCTGTGAACAAGACACCTACCTTGCCGTTATTGGCGTTGGCTATGGAGATGGTTATCCAAGGCACGCTAAAATTGGCACTCCCGTGGTTATTGGTAACCAGCGTTACGGCATAGTCGGCACAGTGTCTATGGATATGATCAGTGTGAATATTGGTGATAATCCCAATGGTATTCAAGTTGGTGACGAAGTAGAAATGTGGGGGCCAAACCTACCAGTAGAAGAAATAGCGCAATGTGCAGGTACTATTCCATATGAGCTGCTGTGCAATGTCACACCAAGAGTAAGCTACGAATACATCGAAGGCTAAGCGCTGAGAGCCTAGCCTGTTCTGTCACCTTGAAGTGTTGCGATAACGCGTCTTGCACCGCCATGGTCGCGATGTTCTCCTAGATAAATCCCTTGCCACGTACCTAAGTGTAAACGGCCCTCAGAAATGGGAATGGTTACTTCACATCCTAAGGTGCTGGATTTGATATGTGCAGGCATATCGTCATCGCCTTCATAGTCGTGGCGATAGTAGCTTTGTCTCTCTGGTACAAAGTGATTAAAGTGACTTTCCATATCCATACGTACCGTTGGGTCAGCATTTTCGTTAATCGTTAAGCTGGCGGACGTGTGTTGTATAAACAAATGCAACAGCCCGATACGATAGTCAAGTAGTTCAGGAAGTTGCCCGATAATCTCGTCGTCTACCAAGTGAAAGCCTCGTTTTCGAGGCTTCAAGGTAATATGTTTTTGAGTCCAACTCATAAAAAACGTGTGTTTTACCTGTTAGGCGAGTTTGTCGAAGCTGACTTCGATATTGGCATTACCGTCAGGAGAGGTGAATGGCATAATAAGTTTAGGCCCATCACATTTATGGGTGATGGTATGGCCAGGGCCTGAAACGACAACCGGTGTTGCCATATCAAACTCGTAACCTTTTTCGCCGAGCAGGTTTTTAGCACCGCCAGTTACCATGTTGGTGATTTCACCAACCATATCAGTGACGTCTTCATTAATGGAATCTGGGCGTTCACCAAGCATGCGCTCCATAATGGTTAGCGCTAGGCTCTCTTCAAAGGTGATCGAAAACGACCCTTTTGTCTGTGGGCCAACCATGCCAATCAGACCCGATACATCACCTTGTGCGACTTCGTCTTTCTTCACTTTTGGCTTACCCGGCGTCAATTCTGTTTGCGCCATAGTAGCCAATACATTGATTAGAGATGATAAAAAGGGGTTGATGAACTCTACATTCATATGGACTTTCCCTTACGCATTTTTAATAAATTAGTGTCGCTCTTAGTGATAAGTGTAGTGGGCTTTTTTGCTCACTGCACTTAATCTTTACATTTTTCGCAACGGCCATGAGCCTCAATGGTTTGCTCTGTAACCACAAATCCAGTCTCGGCAGCTAGGCTGTTCAGTTCATGCGAAATCGTGTTTGAGTGTAACTCTTGAACGTTACCGCAACTATCACAGATCAGTAACTGCACTGGATGTGTGTGGTCGAAGTGGTGGCAAAGCATAAACGCATTAGTACTTTCTATTTTATGGATAAAACCCAATTCAGAAAGAAAGTCTAAGGCACGATATACGGTAGCTGGTTTTGCAGCCGCTTCCGTCAACTTGAGCTCTTCAAGTAAGTCGTATGCGCCAACGCCACCTTGTTTAGAGGCGAGTAGTCTAAATACTTTTTCTCTAATAGGAGTAAATCGTGCACCACGGTTGTCACATACTTGCTTGGCTTTGCTAACTAGTAACTCTATATTCATGATTTAAAATCCTTACACTGCCTTGCAATACTAACATATTATTTTTATTAGTCTTGTGTTTACCCAGATTTATTATCTCAAGTTGATATTCGGGAGCAATGTTGCTTTTAAAGTTTGTTTTTCTTGCTAAGAAGAGCGTTTAACTGGTTCGATCTTAGTATGGTAAAAAGTTTCAAATTGTGCCGCGGAAAGCGGTTTGCTGATAAGGTATCCTTGACCAAAATCACAATCGAGCTGCTGCAATAAACGCAATTGCTCCAACGTTTCTACTCCTTCGGCGACCACTTTCATCGATAAATTATGCGCCATGGCAATAATGGTTTTAACTAACGCTTTAGACTCGTGAGTTGCGAGCATATCGTTAATAAAACTTTGGTCTATTTTGAGTAAATCAAAAGGATAATGACGAAGATAATTCAGTGACGAATAGCCCGTACCAAAATCATCTAAAGATAATTTAAACCCTAACTGATGTAATTGAATTAGCGTCTGCTTTACCTGCGTTTGTCCAGAGAGCAGCACACCCTCTGTGATCTCCAACTCAATAGAGCGATTGGCAATCGGAATGTCTTTTACTAATAGCTCTATCTGTTTCAATAGGCTTGGGTCTTTAAACTGCCTAGGTGATAAATTTATAGCGATGCGGATATCGGGATCTAAGTGTTGCTGCCATAGGTGTGTTTGGTTAATTGCTGTAGAAAGCACAAACAATCCGATGTCGATGATCAAACCGCTTTGTTCCGCAATAGGAATAAACTCCGCAGGAGAGACATTGCCCAATGTTTTACTGTGCCAGCGTAGTAAAGCTTCCGCGCCAAATACATTACTGTCTTCAATATAAAACTGGGGTTGGTAAAACACTTCAAACTCATGCTCACTCAGTGCTACGCGCAGTGCTTCCTCAATTTCAATGCGCCGTGATAACTGCTGACTCATCTTTTGATTAAATAGACAGTAATTGTTGCGACCGTTATTTTTGGCATTGTACATTGCGGTATCAGCGCAGCTAAGTAGCTCTTGAGGGGAGTTTGCGTCTAAAGGATAGATAGCAACACCTATACTGACTGAAATATTAAAATCCTTATTGTTGATAATAATGGGGTGATGAAAAAGTTTGATGAGCATATCGGCAACAGACGTAATGTTTGAGGTATGTTTAAATCCTCCCATCAACACGATAAACTCATCACCACTAAGGCGTGACACGGTATCTTGCTCACGTAGCGATTGCTTGAGCCTTTCCCCTGAAGCGATGAGAATTTGATCACCCGTTTCGTGTCCGAGTGAATCATTGATCCTTTTAAAATCATCTAAATCAATAAAAAACACCACCGCAAGCTCATCGTTGCGTTCGGCATCGAACAGTTGCTGCGTTAGCCGCTCCATCGCCAAAAAGCGATTTGGTAAATCGGTCAATGAGTCATAAAAAGCGTGATGTAAGATGACTTCCTCTTGACGCTTTTTCTCTGTGATATCACGCACTGCGATAACCAGTTGATCTGTCGCTGGAATAGGGGATAACCGGGCTTCGAATAGCTTCACTTGATCAGCAATTGTCAGTGGATATTCTATTTGAGTTAATTGATGGCGCTGATTGGCAGACTTGATGGCTTGGCTAAATTGTTTTGCTGCGTGGGAGGGAAGTACCTCCGCCATTTTTTTATCAATAAACTGCTCTGGCGACATATACAAGTCGTCTGACTTTCCGGTATGGCATTCTAAGATGGTACCGTCCGTATTGATTATAAAGAAAATATCCGGCAAGGCCTCAAAAACACTATTAATAAGTGCGTGGCGGCGTTGCAACTCTTGGTTGCTTTCTAATTGTTGTTGCCAGTTTTTCTCTAATGTTTGTGCCATGATATTGAACTGCTTGGCGAGGACTCCAAGCTCGCCGTGTCCTACGATGTCAGCTCTGCAGCTCAAAGACTTCGTGGATAACTCATCGCCTACTTGGATCAGCTTCTTAATTGGTTTATGAATGAAGTAATGGGTAAAGCTTAGTAGCGCGGTAATGATGAGTAATAAAAACACCGCTAAAATACTCGCTTTGGTTATCAGTTGCTGCCTTAATGAGAGAAAAACGGGGCTTACGTCATAGATAGCAATTAGCCTTATCAAATCCTCGGACTCAACGACAGGAACTGTGGGGGAAATGGGAATTGCCGCGAGAAAGTGCTGCTGATTAGGGTCAAACGTCACCTTGAGATCAAGTGTGCGTAGTGTTGCTGTGGCTCGTTCCTGACTGATAACTTGATTAAATACTTGTAATCCAATTGCAGAGAGTTGAGTTTCGTTGACGAGCGTTTCTCCTTGAATAAGGAATAGTGCTTTATATTTACTGTCGGAATAATAATCCTCGAGTGTCAGGTTGATTTGATTATTGTTGCCTTCCAAAAATTCAGTAAAAAGATGTCTACCTAAATGGGATAAATTTTGTCTTAGTTTTGTCTCATAGGTATCGAGAAGCATGTCTCGCTGGCTAACATATGAAATGGAGATAATAAGAGATGAGATCACCAAGCCACAGAGTACCGTGCCCCAAGTCAATGTTTGTTTTAAATTTATAGAAATAACTCTATTACTCATAAACAACCAATTCAATTACCCCGATTCCGTTGCGTTTATTTTTTTCCTGCAGAGCGCTTCAACATTAGTGTAGTCCAGCTGCAAAGTCCTGTATTAAATTTGTGCAAATATTAATGTGATAGACCGTGTGCTATGGCGATAGCGTGTTGAGTTTCGCATTAGGTCCAATCTCGTTTTATTTCGCTTTGACCGCAAATTGATTGCCGTAAGAGGATTGGCTTTTTATATTGGTTAAAAAGAAAACAATAAAAGAGAAAATCAATGAATAAGGTAGTTAAATGCACGCTAGTTAGTATGCTTTGTGCGTCAGTAAGCTCTGCAGCTCTCGCTTATGACAGGATCACGGGAAAAGCCTTTGCTAGCCGCTCTGAGATTATTGCAACTCAGGGCATGGTGGCAACTTCTCAACCACTGGCAACACAAGTCGCGCTTGATGTATTGAAGCAAGGTGGAAGCGCCATAGATGCTGCAATTGCGGCCAATGCTATGCTTGGCTTAGTGGAGCCTACAGGTTGCGGTATCGGTGGTGATTTATTTGCCATTGTGTGGGACGCAAAGCAGCAAAAGCTGTTTGGTCTCAATGCATCAGGGCGCTCACCAAAAAGCCTTTCGCTAGCAAAGTTACAGCAACAAGGCGATAAAATTCCAAGTTATGGGCCACTTCCCGTTTCTGTGCCTGGCGCGGTCGATGGCTGGTTTGAACTACACAGCAAATTTGGCAAATTGCCAATGAAAGAGTTGCTTCAACCTAGTATCGACTACGCCAGAAGCGGCTTTCCAGTTTCTGAGTTGATTGCCTATTATATGCAGCGCTCGGTGTCGGCTCGTGAGCAGTATTCCGGATTTAAAGAAGTATTCATGCCTGAAGGTGAAATGCCTAAAAAGGGAGAAATATTTAAGAATCCGGCACTCGCTAATACCTATGAGTTACTTGCAGAGAAAGGCCGCGATGCTTTTTATAAAGGCGAAATTGCTAAAGAAATCGACCGTTATATGAAGGCCAATGGTGGATACTTGAGTTACCAAGACTTGGCTGAGCATCACAGTGAGTGGGTCGAACCCGTAAGTGCTGATTATCGTGGTTATACATTATGGGAATTACCTCCCAATGGTCAAGGCATTGCAGCCCAGCAAATTCTCAATATTCTAGAAGGCTATGATATCAAGGCTATGGGATTCGACAGCCCAGAATACATTCACACCTTTGTTGAAGCAAAAAAGCTCGCCTTTGCGGATAGAGCAAAATACTACGCCGATCCAGACTTCAATGAGATACCAGTCACGACGCTTATTTCTCAAGAGTATGCCGATAAAAGACGTGCATTGATTGATCCAAATAAAGCAGCTAAACGCGATCATGCGGGCCCTGTAGAAGGGGATACTATCTATCTCACGGCTGCGGATAAGGAAGGTAATATGGTGTCGCTAATCCAAAGTAATTTCCGTGGTATGGGCTCAGGCATGACTCCAGCTAAACTTGGCTTTGTCTTGCAAAATAGAGGCGAGCTATTTGCGTTAGATAAAAACCACTATAACGGTTATGCGCCCGGTAAAAGACCATTTCACACCATTATTCCTGCCTTTGTCACAAAAGATGGGAAACCTTGGATGAGTTATGGCGTGATGGGAGGTGCGACTCAACCGCAAATGCATGCGCAGATCCTCATCAATATGATTGACTTTGGTATGAATCTACAAGAAGCGGGCGATGCGCCTCGAATTTTGCATAGTGGTTCATCGCAACCAACCGGTGAAATCATGACGGATGGAGGGTATGTTAGTCTCGAGTCGGGCTTTTCGATGGAAACTCGTAGAGAGCTGATAAAAAAGGGTCACAAGTTACAAGAAGCCGTTGGTCCTTATGGCGGTTATCAAGCGATTATGCGAGATAATAAAACTGGGGTTTACTACGGTGCATCTGAAACAAGAAAAGATGGTCAAGCTGCGGGTTATTAAAGCCTAATAGGGTGGTGAAACCACACGAATTGTAACAGTTAAAGCACTTCGCTTTTTGTTATCTTGATGTAATATCATTGTTGTTAAACGGAAATGAAAGGAACAATCACATGACAAAAATAATAACAAAGCGAAGTGCCTTGTCGGCAATCGTTGCGGCGCTTTTAACTACTCAAAGTTGGGCGGTATTTGCTGACACCATTACCAATAATGTTTACTCAGAAAAGGGCTTAGCTGGCACGCTAACCCAAGAAAAAATCGACGATCAAAACTATAAAGCCAAAATTGAGTTTGGCTGGAACAACCGTCGGATCCTAATTGATGAAACCTTAAAGTTGAATGAAAAAGGACTACCTATCAATTTTAGTCTTAAAGGGCGTTCTGCTTTTGGTTCCACGATTGACGAAACGTTTAGCTATAACAGAGGCATCGCACAGTGGAAAAGCGTCAATGAATCTGGCATTAAGGCTGACGCGACACTCGATTTCTACGTACCGTCGAATAACCACCTTGCATTAGATAACGCGACGATGCGTTATGTTCTAAAAAATAATAAATACGAATTAGATGTTTACCCTCAAGGTAAAATGCTTATCGAAAAAATGAAGACGATGAAGTTGGGGGAACAAACCGTTCATCTGTTGGTTACGAGTGGTCTTAGCCTTACTCCTAATTTTGCATGGTATGACGACGATGGTAATTATTTCGCGCAAAGTTGGGGGCCAATGTATGTTTTGCGCGACGGCTACACAAAAGCACAGTTTGAAGAACTTGAGGCTATCCAAAAACAAGCCGAACAGCAGCATTTAGAAAACCTCGCCAACAAGTTGACACACGATGTCCCAGCTTTACTTATTGAAAATGTTGCTGTCTTTGATGGTGAGCAGAAAAGACTGCTGAAAAACCATGATGTGTTGATTAAAAACGGCAAAATTGTAGAAATAGCTAAACATATTAAAAAGCAAAAAGGCGTGGTCAGCCTTGATGGGAAAGGGAAAACCTTGATCCCGGGACTTTGGGATATGCACGGTCATTTATCAAAAGAGAACGGTATTCTTAATATTGCAAACGGTATTACCAGTGTTAGAGACATGGGTAACGAGCATGACAATATTATGGAAATTGAAGCGCTCTTTAATACCAATCAGGTGCTGGGTTCTCGTGTGTATCGTGCTGGCTTTATGGATAAATACAGCGAAAACTCAGCTGGCTTAAGTGTAAAGTCATTGGAAGAAGCGCTCGAGACGGTCGATTTCTTTGCCGATAATGGCTATGTTCAAGTGAAGCTCTATTCTTCTATCGCCCCGAACTGGGTAAAGCCTATTTCTGAACGTGCACATAGCCGAGGATTGAGACTTAGCGGTCACGTACCAGCGTTTATGACAGCAGAGCAAGCCATTGCAAATGGTTATGATGAAATTCAGCATATTAATATGCTGTTCCTGAATTTTCTTGCTGGTGAAGAGGTAGATACCAGAACACAAAAACGGTTTTCACTGATGGGTGAGCAAGCCTCAGGTTTATCACTAGATAGCCCAGAGATGAATGCTTTCGTTAAGCTGCTAAGCGATAAGCGCATTGTTGTGGATCTTACGGTCTCTACTTTCAGAAGCTTATTGATGTCAGAAGATCAAAAGATCAATCCGGAATTTGCTGCTATTTCAGATCATATGCCAATTGCATTCGCTCGTGGTTTAAAAGGGGCTGAGATGCATGTTGATGAACAGTTTAAACTGAGCTATCAAGAGTCGGGTGAAGCGATGCAAAAAATGCTTAAAAAGCTTTATGATGCTGGTGTTCCTATGGTGCCTGGGACGGATAATATTGCCGGCTTTACCTTGATCCGTGAGCTAGCGCTATACGTTGATGCGGGCATTCCTGCGGCTGATGTGCTGAATATGGCAACGCTAGAAAGTGCCAAATTGATGGGCGTCGCACATCAAACCGGTTCGATTGCTAAGGGTAAAGTGGCAGATCTAGTGTTGATCGATGGCGATCCACTGCAGGATATTACAGCACTGCAAAAAGCAACATTGGTAATTAAAGGTGAGCAAGCGTTCAAGCCTGCCGAAATTTACCAAGCGATAGGAGTCAAACCGTTTACTACCTCGCCTTCGCTAAAGTAATAGTTTGATGCTATGAGACCAGTGCAAAAAATATAAGACTTGCACTGGTTTTATTTTCGTTACCTTGATATCAGGCTAAATTGCATTTCTGATTTTAATAAAAAGTTTTTATAAAACATAGGTTTATTAAATAAATAAACAAATCATTCTGACTTTCCTGTTACTACCTAACCTGAGGTTTGGAGAAGGAATGAGCTAACTCATTGTTTTTTAATCACCTTAAACTATCTTCTTATCTAGCCCGAGAGTTTTGGGGATAACTCCGATCTCGCGTCCTGCTACCGCCCTGGTACCTACACCCTTGTAGGCAAGGCTAGTTTACGCACTAATAGCTGGCTATTGGAAGTGAATTCAACGCAGCTAGCGCTAAAACTGGCTGCTAGAAAGGCATTAATTATCCGAAGCCCAGATTACCTAACAAAGTACCTAAAAATGGTTCGGTGTAATCTTGTGTAATGGGTAAATTTACTTTTTTGTTAATAAAGCGGTTTATTTATCAGTTTCTTGTGCTAGCCTTTTTCATTACAGATCATGAGTCGTTGATGTGAAGCCACACTGGTTGTGTGTGTTTTACCTGCTGAGTATGGTCTCTTTTTAATAACTCTATTTGATACTTTGAAGTCGTCAATCCTGCGTACGAAGGTGGTAAAAAAGTTTCCATATTCAAGCGTTAAAGTGACAGTGAGTGATTACAGCAATGTTGTATATATGCTGCAAGCAAATAGCAAAAGGTGCTGTTGATTAACTTGGCTCGCGGTTTTAGCGGTTAGTTAACCTTTATAGATATACCCTACAAACGTTTCCCTACTTAGGTAGGTATTGTGTTTGTTGCGGTTAAGTAATTGATTGGTTTTTTACAACGTTACTGATGGTTAACTGTCGCAAGCCAAATTGACACTGCTCGCGCTGTTGCCAAAGGAATCCCAACCAAGTTATGGGGATGGCATGAATACAAATATTGTTACTATACTCGCGGGTTTAGCGCGTACCCGATCTCAAGATATTGCCTATCAGTATTTTTACGATGAGGCATTGCCAAGTAAAACCATTTCCTACCAAGAATTGCATGTGCGTGCAGCCTCTATTGCTGAGACATTGAGTGAATATTTTGAACCGGGTGACAGAGCATTATTACTGTACAACTCTGGATTTGAATTTATTGAAGCCTTTTTTGCTTGTTTATACGCAGGGATAATTGCGGTACCGGTCTATCCACCTAAAAAGAATCAAAATGTTGATCGTCTGCGTGCCATCATCGAAGACGCAGGTGCCAAAGGTGCGCTTACCAGTGAAAAGATCAATGAAATCGCCAAGCCATTGCTTGATTCTGAGCCAAGTCTAGCGCAGTTAGCACTATTTACTACCGATAACATTGCACTTAAATCGACGACTCAACAGTGGCCTCGTGCACAAATCCGTGGTGAGCAACTGACATTTTTGCAATATACCTCAGGCTCGACGGGCACACCTAAAGGCGTAATGGTAACCCACGACAATATTCTTGATAATCAGGCGCTAATGAAAGAAGCGTTTGGTCACGATAACAACTCTTCGATTGTAAGTTGGTTGCCTCATTTCCATGATATGGGGCTGATTTTTGGCATTATGCACCCAATCTACATCGGTGCGACAGCCGCGCTGATGAATCCAGCCTATTTCCTGCAAAAACCACTACGTTGGCTAAAGCTACTTTCACAAACCAAAGCATTGACGTCAAGCGCGCCAAACTTTGCCTATGACCTGTGCGTGGACACCGTCAAAGATGAAGACCTTAAAGACTTAGATTTGTCCCATTGGCGCTCAGCATTAAATGGCGCAGAACCAGTGCGTGCCAGCACGCTAGAGCGTTTTTATCAAAAGTTTAAAGTGTGTGGCTTGCAAAGAGAGAGTATCGCACCTTGTTACGGCATGGCAGAAACCACCTTATTTGCAACCGGTGGACGTCTTCTAGAAAAGCCAAGGATATTACGTATTGATGCGACCAAGCTACAGCAAGGTAAAGCCGAACGAGTCGCAGATGAAGATACAGTAGATGCGTTTTATGCGTTAGATGTGGCTGATGAACAGCAGCCTTATTACGCCGTATCTTCTGGCGTGAGTTGGGGCGAGCATAGTATTGCGATTGTTAACCCAGAGTCTTTTGAAGCCTGCAATGATGGTGAAACCGGAGAAATTTGGGTAACTGGCCCAAGCGTGGCAAAGGGGTATTGGAATAACCCAGCGGCAACCGCGGCTACATTTCATGCCCGAATTAAAGGTGCTGACGACCGAGATTACCTCCGCACTGGCGATTTAGGCTTTATGCAGCGTGGGGAATTATTCGTTACAGGACGCGCCAAGGACGTGCTTATCTTCCGCGGTAAAAACTACTACCCGCAAGATATAGAACTTACGGTTACAGAAGCAAGCGATAGCTTAGAGCAAAATGGCGGTGCGGCGTTTTCGGTAGCTTCCAATGGTGATGAAGAACGCTTGGTGATCGTGCAACAAGTTAAGCGTACCGCACTGAGAAAGTTAGATACTGAGAAGGTATTGCAGCAGATCACCGCTGCGATCGTTGAGCACCACGGCATTACGCCTTATGACATCGTATTGATAAAGCCAGGTCGCATTCATAAAACATCGAGCGGTAAAATTCAGCGCCAGGAGAATAAACGCAGTTATTTAGCCGATAATTTTGAAGTAATTGCGCGTGCCCGTGAAGAAGCTACGCCACAACAAGCTGAGGTGCCATCATCCTCGTCGTCACTGCAGCAAATTCAGCGGTTATTACAAGAGTTAGTCGCACAAGAAATCGATAAGCCCGCGCGTAGTTTGGATATCGACGCGCCATTCTTAGCATTAGGTGTAGATTCGATGAAAGCGGTACGGATCTCAGGGGAGTTAATGGAAGTACACGAGCTAGATCTTGAGCCAACGGTACTTTACGAATATCCCTCAATTCGCGAACTAGCCCAGTATTTAAGCCAGTTTAGTACGCTTACTCAAGCCCTAGGAGAGACAGAGCTTAACGAGTTGGAAGGTGCCAATGAGCAAGCGAATAATACACAAGCCTCTCGCCGAACAGAACATATTGCAGATACAGATATTGCCGTGATTGGCATGGCTTGTCGTTATCCTTCAGCAAATGGACTTGATGCATTTTGGCAGCTGTTATGCCAACAGGGTGATGGGATCACCACGCCAGATCCTAAGCGCCAGCAGCTTTGCCCTCACCTTGAAGCTGACCGACTTGGTGGCTATTTAGAGAATGTCGATGAGTTTGATGCTGCATTATTTGGCATCTCGCCACTCGAAGCTAAGCATATCGACCCACAGCATAGATTACTGCTGCAAACGACTTATCACGCCATACAGCATGCTGGTTACCAACCAGCCACGCTCGCAGGTAGCGATATTGGTGTGTATGTTGGCATATCGCAAAATGACTACTTTTTATTGTCGCAACAGCAGCAAAAAAGTACCGCGTATTTAGGCACAGGGACGGCGTTGAGTATTGCTGCAAACCGCATTTCTTATAGCTTTAATTTTACCGGCCCGAGTGTGGCGATTGATACTGCGTGTTCGTCATCGTTGGTGGCGCTTCATCATGCAATTCAAGCACTAAGAAATGGAGAAACGAACGCGGCATTGGTGGCGGGCGTTAATCTTATTCTGAGCGATGATGTGACTAAGGCCTGTGAAAGCGCACAAATGTTGGCGGCAGACGGCCATTGCAAAACCTTTTCACAGGCAGCGGATGGCTATGTGCGAAGTGAAGGAGTTGGGGTGGTGATGCTAAAGCCGCTACAACAAGCCATAACAGATAATGACCCGATTGTTGGTGTACTCAAAGGCAGTGCAATTAATCAAGACGGTCGCAGTAATGGCATTACCGCACCAAATAGCGCCGCGCAACAGGCTGTGATCAATGCCGCACTTGGTAATGCCAGGATGCAGGCGGAAGATATCCACTATGTGGAAACTCACGGCACGGGTACGGAGCTTGGCGATCCTATCGAGATCACCGGACTAAACCGCACGTATGGAGAACACCATAGTCGCCATGATCCGGTTATTCTCGGTGCGGTAAAAGCGAATATTGGTCACCTTGAATCCGGTGCGGGCATTGCTGGGCTTATCAAAACGCTACTGTGTTTACAGCATGGGCAAATTCCCGCGCAGCGTTATAGTGAGGTGTTAAACCCGCATATTCCATGGCAAAAGCTCCCATTTATGGTGCCGCAAAGCATGCAGACATGGCCTGTACAACATGGGGGAATAAGAGCCGCTGGATTAAGTTCTTTTGGTTTTGGTGGTACTAATGCACATGTGATCTGCGCACAAGCACCAGTGCTTGAACCCTGCACACAAGCTGAAGTAATTCCACCTTCGTGTTATCTATTGCCTCTGGCTGCCAAGTCGACAGCTGCATTGCAGCAACTTGCAGGTCTCTATAGTGAACGATTATTGAACCTAGCTCCTCAAGCGTTTGATGACTTTTGCGCACAAAATGCCGATCAAGCACCGCTTAAAGGTGTGCATAAAACGTTTTACGGGGTTAGCAGAGAAGCACTCATCGCTCAACTTGATATACCCGTTATTGGTGAGCGCCCATCAGCAAACACAGCACCTGAAGTCGCGTTTTTGTTCACAGGACAAGGTTCGCAATATCCCTTGATGGCTCACTCTTTATATCAACACCATGCGGTGTTTCGTAGCCAGTTAGATGACATTGACAGTCTGGTTGGCACGCGCTTTGGAGCTCGCCTGTTGGATGTGTTATTCGACGAAAAGCACAGTGAACTTCTGGCGCAAACGCGTTGGACGCAAGTGAGCTTGTTTGCCGTTGAATACAGTTTGGCAAACTTACTGATGCATTATGGGGTGAAGCCATCCCTGCTTCTCAGTCATAGTGTTGGTGAGTATGCGGCTGCTTGTATTGCTGGCGTGTTCTCGCTTCGTGATGGCGTTGAGTTGATTGTGGCGCGTGGTCAGCTAATGCATGAATTACCGATAAAAGGCAGCATGATCGCCGTAAGGTGTGATGAAATAGCCGCACGTAATTGCTTGAGCGAGATTCAGGGGCAAGTGGTTATCTCAGCCTTCCATGGTGAGGCTGGGGTCGTATTCTCTGGTGCTGATGAAGCAATCACAGCCCTCAGTGATGTACTTGCAGCACAGCAAATTAAAGTAAAAGCGCTGCATACGGCAAACGCTTTCCATTCTCCACTGATGACTCCCATGTTAGACGCCTTTAAGGAAGTCGCTGAGCAGGTTAGATTTCAACAGCCTCGGCTGCCTTTTGTTTCGTCCATGACGGGGCATGTAGAGACTGCACGCATTGCAACCGCTGAGTATTGGGTTGAGCAAATTATGGCACCAGTTCACTTTGTTGACTGTGTAACTGCGCTTGAGTCACTAGAGCATGGCTTAGCGATTGAGCTTGGTCCCAAACCTATTTTGAGTGGCTTACTACAAGAAAACAGCAATAACAAAGCGCTCAATTATGCCCATGTATTGAATCCTAAAGGCGATGACTGCATGAGATTCGCCGAGTGTTTGGGCACATACCTCGATTTAGGCGGGCCGCTCAAATGGCAACAGGTGTATGGCAATCGCCCGAGCGTTAGAGCGAGCTTGCCGAAATATCCATTTGATTGCAGTTCATACTGGATTTTTGGTACTGAACAATCACAGCTCGAAGCACAGACAGTGGTAGAAGCGAGTGACCGTGATGCTCAGATCCGCAGCTTTGTGCTCAATACCCTAGCGGGACTCTTGTCGATGCCCGCTGATGCTATCCAAACCAACCTTCCGTTGTTAGAAATGGGGGTTGATTCGTTGATGATCATGCAGGCCGTTAGAGTATACGAGCGGGAATTCGGTTTAGAGTTTAGTGTTCGTCAATTTTATCAAGAGCTCAGCGATGTCGATAAGTTAGTAGCATATATTCAACGCCATAGTGACTATCTCAAAGCACCGCAAGGTCCTCAACAAGCGGGCAGTTTGCCATCACCTGTATCGGGCACGACTGATACGCCAAAAGGTAGTGTAGTAGGGGCTGACAATCACACGCTTGTCGCTATCTATCAGGCGCAATTGCAGGCGGCAAGCACTGTGACCAACGCTGAAGCAAGAGCCGCGTTAGAAGCTGTAGTAGGGCAGCAGTTACGCCATATACAGGGCGTGAAAGTTGAAAACAGCGCAGTTACCACGACAGCAACCACCTCGACAGCAACCCTGGTATCAAAACCCCATCCAAGCAGAGCCCAATCTGTATTACCTGGGGCACAACAAAAACAAGTGCAGCGTGCCAATAGTAGCCCGGCCATACGCCAACATCTTGCTGCATTGAGTGATGCTTACATTGCGAAAACGCACAGTTCAAAAGCGCTAGTGAGCGAATATCGCGCACGCCTTGCGGATTGCCGTGCTTCGGCGGGTTTTAGACTGTCGAGCAAAGAGCTACTTTATCCGGTGTTCTCTAAGCGCTGTGAGGGCGCATATATCTGGGATATCGATGATAATCGCTATATTGATATCACCATGGACTTTGGTACTAACTTATTTGGTCATAATCCTGACTTTATCAAAAAAGCACTGGCGCAACAGCTTGAAGCTGGGATGCAACTGGGGCTTGCAAGTCCTGATGCGCCTGAGGTTGCTGCACTTATCTGTGAGCTGACTGGGCTTGAGCGTGCATCGTTTTGTAACTCTGGTACAGAGGCGGTCATGACGGCGCTACGCTTAGCAAGAACGGTGACCAAACGCGATAAAATTGTTCAGTTCTCAGGCGCGTACCATGGCCACTATGATGGTACTTTGGCAACTGAGTCGCCAGAGCAAGGCGTAGAGGCAATGTGTGCTGGAGTGCGTTATGGCGCAATCGCCGATAATCTCGTTTTACCTTATGGTGATGATGAAGCGCTTGAGACCATTACCCGAGAGGCGCAACATATTGCCGCAGTGATTGTTGAACCGGTACAAAGCCGTCACCCTGAAAATCAGCCTTGGGCGTTTTTACGTAAACTTCGTACACTCACTGAAGCACATGGTATTGCCCTTATTTTTGACGAAATGATCACTGGCTTTAGAGCACATCCCGGTGGTGTTCAAGGCTTGATAGGGGTTAAGGCCGATATGGCAACCTATGGCAAAATCGTCGGTGGTGGTATGCCAATTGGTGTGGTTGCGGGGGCTGCTACCTATCTCGATGCCATTGACGGTGGCAATTGGCAATACGGAGATGATTCCTACCCTCTGACCGATACCACCTTCTTTGCTGGGACTTTCTGCAAACATCCAATGACCATGGCGAGCGCCAAAGCGGTGTTGCAAGCTATTAAGTCGCAAGGCCCAGCGTTACAACAAGGGATCAACGACAAAACCGCGGCATTTAAAGCACATCTCAATGCGTTTTTTGAAACCCATGACGTGCCTATTCGAATTGAAGCGTTTGCCTCATTATTCCGTTTTCGCTTTTCGCAAAATCTTGATGTGTTCTTTTATGAAATGCTAGAGCGCGGTGTGTTTATCTGGGAAGGACGAAACTGCTTTTTCAGCGCCGCCCATACAGATGAAGACATTGCAGCGGTGATAAATGCAGTTGAAACCAGTGTACTTAGCTTAAAACGCGCGGGCTACTTTGGTGAAACGAGCCAAAGTGATAACGCTGCTGCATTTCCACTTAGTCATAGCCAGCAGCAGCTATTAGCGATGGCGTTGACCTCTAGCGAAGGGGCGAGTGCATATCAATTACAAGCGATATTAAAGCTCTCAGGTAAGCTCGATTTAACGCGGCTGCAACAAGCCGTTACTGCGGTTTGCCGTGACTTCCCAATCCTGCGTTTTGGCGTCGATAGTGACCGCTTAATGCAATATTGCCGAGTGGAAAAAGCCGAGTTGCATGTTGAGCCATGGAGTGAGGACTACCAAGTAACATTGCAAACGCGGTTATCCGCGCTGCGTTATCAACCGTTTGATTTTGCAAAAGACCCACTTTGTAGAGTGACGCTGCTGAGTGATGGCAAAGCACAGCACTATCTAAGTGTTGTGGCCCATCATGTGATCTGCGATGGGCTTTCACTACAGATGGTGCTGGCAGCAATCGCTGAGCGCTACAATCAAGATGCAAAACAAAATGAGGTGGCAAGCCGAGCTGTCTCCTTTAGTCACTACGTTGATAGCTTGCAGGCATATTCGCATTCACCGGAAGCTGCAAAAAACCAAGCTTTTTGGCATCAGTGCTTAGCTAGTTCCACACCACTTGAGCTACCAAAGTCAACGACGGTGAGCGCGGCTTCATACCAAGTCAATCAGCTCACATTACCCATTTCATCGAGTGCAATCCGAAATACTGAGACCCTTGCTCAATCTTTGCGTTGTGGGCAATTTGCGACAATGCTTGCACTTTATTGCTTGTGGCTACACAAGTTAAGCGGCCAGACTGTGATAAGTGTAGGAGTGCCGGTATCAGATAGGCAACGACTGGCATCGCAGTTTGAGCCTGAGTTACTCGACCAAGCGTTACTGGGCTATTGCACCAATATCTTGCCCATTGTGGTTGATATCGCTGGCCTTAGCACTATCGGTGAGCTGGTACAGCGGGTGCAAAATACTTTACTTGATGCCTTTGATCACCAAACTCACCCGTACTCAAGCCTTGCCGATGACCAGCTTATTCTACCTAGCACTTTGTTTAATCTAGATAAAGTCACTGCTTTGCCGAGTTTTAATGGATTAGAGGTTGAGGTGCAGCCAAGTGTGGCTAAATTCGGCCAATTTGAACTGACGACAAATATGACCTGTGTTGCGGGCCAATGGTCACTGTTAGTGGAGTATCACACTGCGCAATTTGATACCGAGTTGATGACCCAATATATAGCTAAGTTTGTCCACTTGCTGTCGCAGGTTAAGAGCAATACACCAATAGGGCCTCAAAGTGAGTTGATGCAAAGCAGTGATGATATACACCGATTAGTCGAGTTACCGCTACAACAAGAGCAATCGGTCAAGGTCGCGATGAGCTTCGTTGAAACGTGGCAGCACAATATGTCACGTTTTAGCGGACGCACAGCGCTGGTAACTGATGATGTGAGTCTTAGTTTTGAGGCGCTCGATGCGCGTGTTAACCAGCTCTCTCACTACTTGATGAAGCAGCAGGTAACGCCCAATAGCATCGTCGCGGTGGCATTACCACGCCGGGTGGAGCTGCTGATCGCACTGATGGCAGTGATGAAAGTTGGGGCGGCATTTTTACCGCTTGATCTCACCTTCCCTGACGAGCGCATCGCGCATATCTTAGAAGATGCCAAAGTGAGAGTTGTGCTGTGTGATGCCACCAGTGCAGAGTCAGCGTTATTTAATTATGGTCGTTTCAAACGAGTATGCATGGACAGGGATGCCGAAGACATTGCCAAAAGTGCGGTTCGCAGCCCTAGTTTGCTAATTCAAGCTCAGCAGCGTGCTTACGTGATTTATACCTCTGGTTCCATGGGGTTACCCAAGGGCGTTGAGGTCAATCACGGGGCATTTGCTAATCTGCTTGCATCTATGTGCCGTGAGCCGGGGCTGGTGGCAGATGACCGCTTATTGGCTATCACCACAGTAGCGTTTGATATTGCCTTGCTTGAGTTGTTTGGGCCATTACTGGTTGGCGGATCTGTGGTGCTGGCAAGCGATGAAAGTATTAGCGATCCTGCTGTGCTTGGGGCACTTATCGAACAGCAACAGATCACGGTGATGCAAGCAACGCCAACGCTATGGCAACTCGTGTTAAATGCAGCGCCAACATGCACCTCTGGCGTAAAGGTATGGAGTGGCGGTGAGCCTTTACCTCAGGCACTGGCCGCGCAGTTACTTAGTCACAGCAAAGCGGTTTATAACCTATATGGACCAACAGAAACCACGATTTGGTCAGCGGTGGCGCATATCGACAACAGCGCGGAGGTCACCATTGGTAAAGGGATACAAAATACCAGCTTATTTGTGCTCCCAATTGAGTGTCGTGGTGAAGGGTTGCCTTTACCCGACGGCGTGTGGGGCGAGTTATACATTGGTGGCAGTGGTGTTGCTATGGGTTATTTACATCAAGCAGAGCTGACCCAGCAGCGCTTTATCAATCATCAATTTACCGCTTCCATTAACCGCCGCTTATACAAAACGGGAGACAAAGCGAGGCGTTTAGCTGATGGGCGCTTTGAAGTAAAAGGACGTTTAGATAATCAAATTAAGCTCCATGGTCACCGTATAGAGCTTGGAGATATTAGCCATCACTTGGGGCGCATACTCAATAGTAGTGAGGTCGATGTTTGCGTACAAACCCTAGAAACTGGTCCGTGTCTGTGTGGTTATATGATTGATGATGGTGAGTTATCTGCCGAGTGGTCTTCGCCTCATCTGCGTCAAGCGCTCGCTGAATGGTTACCTAGTTACATGGTGCCTGAGCATTTTGTTTGGCTAAGCCAATGGCCGATGACGCCAAATGGTAAGCGCGACCGAAAAGCACTACCAAAGCCTGCTGCTGAACAAGTATCAAAAATAGACGCGTTAGCTCCCCGCACTGAAACAGAAAAACAGCTGCATCAACATTATCTAACGCTACTCCCTGTTAAGCAGTTGGGTGTCACAGCACGGTTTGTGGATAGTGGCGGTAACTCTGTGATTGGTATGCAGTTGGTATCGAGACTCAACCGAGCCTTCAATATTAAATTGACCATTGGCGACATCTTTGAGCATGCCAGTATTGCCGAGCTTGCCGAGTGTATTGAAGTGCTAAAACAAGCCCATGATGCTATATCGGTAGAGACGCAAACTCCAAACGTAGAGAAAGTCAGTGATGTCTTGAGCGATCGAGATTTGAGTGCTGCTCTAAGTGATAAATCTATGACGGAGATGGACTTGTAATGATGGATAACTTAGCGATTAAACAGTGGTTAGATGAGCTCGACCGTCAACAGGTTTATGTTTATTTACAGCAGGATAAATTAAAACTTAGAACACCGCTTGGGCAGCTGCCTGAGGGTATTCTGGATAAGATAAAGGAGAACAAAGCTGCGCTTATCACCTACCTTCAGGGACAGCAAAAGCAATCTGGTGCGCTCTCGGCAGCGCAGCAAAGAATGTGGTTTATTGATAAGTATGAAGGGGGCACTGCGGCATACAATATGGCTGGGCTAGTTAAATTATCGCAGCCATTTTCAGTCACGGACATTGAACAAGCGTTGAGCCGCTTGGTAGCTAAGCACGATATTTTAAGAGCACGATTTATCACGGTTCAAGGAAAGGTGGTTCAGCAAATTGAACCTGCTGAAACGATGAAGATTGCGGTGATGACAGTGGATGAAGAAGCACTACCCAATCAGCTTCCAGAGTCGATTGAACAGGCTGCGCGGTATCAGTTTGATCTTGCCAACGAGTCGTTGCTGCAAGTGACGGCTTTGGTGAGCAACTCTCACGCCACTTGCCGCTGGTTACTAGTTAACATGCATCATATTATTAGTGACGGCTGGAGCGTGGCCGTGTTTATCAACGCACTGCTGTATGAGCTAACGGAGTCGTGTGTTGAGCTTCCCGAGTTACAGTATGTTGACTATGTGCACTGGGAGCAGCAATTAAGACAATCCCCAGCCTATCAACAACAAATGGCTTATTGGACTGAGCAGTTAGAGGCCTTTACACCGTTTGAGTTGCCCACCAGCTATCCAAGAAAAAAAGAAAAACAGTACCAAGGTGATACGGTTCGCTGTGTGTTCAATGCGGAGCAAATACAACAATTAGATGAAGCCTGCCACCGCGACGGCATAACCCATTTTACCGCCTTGCTTGGCGTGTTTTACATCTTGCTCTATCGCTACAGTGAGCAAGCCGATATTACTTTAGGGGTGCCGGTTGCAAACCGTCAGCAAAGCGAGTTTGAAGCTATGCTTGGCTGCTTTATTAATACCTTGCCACTGCGTATGCAGATAAACGGTCATCACTCCATGAGTGAGGCGATTAAGGCGCTGCAATACAAGGTATTGCAAGGGCTTGGTAATCAAAACGCTGCCGTGGAAGACATCATTGAAGCGCTGGAGCTACCTAAATCCGCTGCGCATTCAGCCTTGTTTCAAGTCTTGTTTAACTACAATGGTGTAGCAAGTAGTAAAGTGTCGGTAAATAACCAATTAGAAGCTGAGTTAATAGCCCTAGATAATGACACTGCCAAATTTGACTTAACGCTATCTGTTGATGATACAGATGAATACCTTGTGTGTGACTTTGTTTACGCAATAGGGCTCTATGACCGTGTGCTTATTCAGCAATTTGCTGATGATTATTTGGCACTCGTCCAGTGCTATTGTGCTAAAGAGGCGCTGCCGATTGACGACTTGGTGCTTAAATCAACGAGCGCACCGATAAAGGCGGCAGACATAAACCACAACATTGGCCAGCCAGCGCTTGTGCTGCAAGCAATAAGAGATATAGCGCAAACCCAAGGTGAGGCGATTGCAGTGGTTGTGCCAAGCAGCAATGGCGAAGCATCACGCACCCTGACGTATCAGCAGCTACAATCTCAAAGCCTACAAATTGCCAACAACTTACATGTTCCAGCGTCAATCATTGCACTGATAACAACGGGTGATATGAGTGACATTGTCACTATGCTTGGCGTAATGCAAAGTGGCCGCGCGTATTTACCCATAGATGCTAATATGCCCGCCGCCAGAGCGCTACAAATGCTAGCGCAAGCCGAGTGTAATGCGGTGGTGGTAAGTGTAGAAACGCCACTTTGCCAAGCGTTACGGGAAGCTGACATCCAGGTGCTTGATTATAGCGAGCTGAGCCAAAACAAGGGCGCACCGCTGCAAATTTATTCACCAAGTTTCGATGATAGCGCGTATGTGCTGTTTACTTCTGGTTCTACTGGCACGCCCAAAGGGGTAGAAGTCAGCCATGGCGCGCTGAGCCATTATTGCAGCAGCATCGCAGCGCGATTGAGTTACAACCAAGATACGCGAGCAGGCGTGGTCACAGGGCTTGCCACTGATTTATGCTTAACGGCTATCTATCCGGTGCTTACTCATGGCGGCACTGTGGTATTGACTCTTGCAAACCAAGCGCCAGAACCGACTGAAATCGCAGCCAAGTTAGTGGCCGAGCAAGTTAATTTGATTAAATTAACCCCTTCTTTTGCCGCGGTGCTTTTGCCTCAGTTTACTGAGCAAAAACCCGCTATTTCGCAGTGGGTGTTAGGTGGAGAAGCATTAGGTGAGCAGCTTGTTGATAGCATTCGTGCGCTGACACCAAAGGCGCGTATTTTCAACCATTATGGGCCGACGGAAGCTTGTATTGGAGTGGTTTGTCATGAAGTCACTGGCAGCAAGCCAACCGGCCACAGTTACCCGATCGGTACGCCGTTGGCACATGTCACCACCTGCGTACTCAACAAACAGGGGAAGCCAACCCCTGCGGGTATGCCCGGTGAGCTTTATATTGGTGGGGCAAGTCTTGCCAAAGGGTATATAAATGCACCTTCAGAGACCGCAGCTCAGTTTACAGGCGTTTTGCAAAATAGCGGTCAATGCATGCGTTTTTACCGCAGTGGTGATAGCGTTAGGGTGAATACGAACGGCGAGCTTGAATTTCTCGGTCGAATTGACAAACAAGCGAAAATTCGCGGTTACCGCGTTGACCTTAATGAAATAGAAGCTGCACTGTTAGCGCTTGATGAGGTAACGCAGGCTGCAGTCGTGGTGCGCAAGCTCGGCAAACAAGATGCTTTGGTTGCTTTCGTGGTAAGTGTTGATGGCAGCCAGTGCGCCGCAACCAATCTGCGCGAGGTGATCCGTCAAGGCTTGAAGCGTCGCTTGCCTGAGCCGATGATCCCAAGCTGGATAGAGCTTTGCCAGCACTTACCCACCCTGAGTAATGGCAAGATAGACCGCCAACAATTACAGTCTTTGGCATTAACTTCTCAAAGCCAAAGTAGTAAGGTGACAAGTGCGTTGCAGCGACAGTTAATCGCGCTCTATCAAACCTTAACGGGCGCACCAGAAGTGGGGCTGCACGATAGCTTTTTCAGTATTGGTGGTCACTCTTTATTGGCCATGCAATTACTCAATGAGCTAAGAGCCCAGCTCTCGGTGGAGGTGAGCTTAAAGCAAGTATTTGCCAATCCGAGCGTATTCGAACTAAGCGAGATGTTGGCTAACGCTCAGTCTCAAGCTTCATTACCAAGTCTACAACCTGCGCCATCACAGCCCAATTATCCTTTGTCATTTGCACAGCGGCGTTTGTGGTTTGTTGACCAACTGCAAGGGCACAGCAACCAGTATAACCTACAGGGCATATTTCAATTGCAAGGCAAGCTGAATGCTGAGGCCTTAGAGCAAGCCTTTATTACTGTGATTAGGCAACATCCAGTCTTGGCCTTTAATTACCATCAAAATGCGCAAGGAGAACCGTTCCAAAGCATTAACCTTGATGCTCGATTTACCTTGGTTAAGCACGACTGGACAGATAAATCCGCAGAGCAACAAGCGCATGCGTTAGAGCAGGCTATCGCAGAAGATTACGCAACCAGCTTCGATTTAAGCCGTGATTTGATGCTACGCGCCAGTCTTTATCAGCAGCAAGCCATGCAGGCTACCCTTGTGATCACCTTACATCATATCGCTGCCGATGGTTGGTCTATTGCCTGTTTGAGTGACGCTTTAAGACAGGCATACAAAGCTGCGCTCAGCAGCGAAACCTTACCGCTACAAGAGGTGCATTACGTTGATTATGTAATGTGGCAACAGCAGCTGGAACAGAGTTCGTTATGGCAACAGGAACTAGACTATTGGCGTATGCAATTACAAGGTCTGCCCAAAGTTCATGAATTACCGCTTGATTACCACAGAGAAGCGAAAATTTCACCTCGCGGCGCCTTAGTGATTGAGTCCATACCTGCGTCGCTGGTCAGTGCGCTTCGAGCGTATCAAACTCGCTCAGGACAAACCTTATTTGTGTTACTGCAAACGCTATTTTCATTGTGGTTAAGCCGCTTTTCTCAACAGCGCGATGTGGTTGTTGGTACGCCGGTATCAGGACGTCACCTCAAAGCATTTGAAAGTATGATTGGTAATTTTATCAATACCTTAGTGCTTAGAAGCGAATGGAGTGAAGACACCAGTTTTACCCAAGCGCTACAGCAAACCCAAGGCTTACTCAATGACGCGTTGCAATATCAACATATTCCCTTCGATGTGTTAGTGGATGAGCTAGACATTGAACGCTCAAGCGCCCAGCATCCGCTGCATCAAATCGTGTTTCGGGTAAATAATCAGGTAAATGAAAACCTTACGCTAGCGCAACTGGAAGTGACGCCCTGCCAAAGTAAAGTACGCGGTGCCAAACTAGATTTAGAAGTCGCAGTGATAGACGAGGGGGATGTACTCACCGTTGAATGGCTTTATGACAGCAATTTGTGGCAAGAAGCGAGTATAGTTAGTTTCCATCAGCAGTTTTGTTATGTGTTATTGCAGTGTCTTGCAGAGCCAAATACTCCGTTGTCAGCATTGTCATTGTGGCCCGCTGAGCAGCAGTTAGCGCTATTAAAACAGCAGCAAAGTGTTACGGTAGAAGTGACAGAGCAACAGCCATGGGTGACTCAGTTTAGTCAGGCGGCTCTTCAGACACCACTACAGACTGCGGTGCGTATGGGAGAGTTCACTTGTAGTTATCTCACCTTAGAAAAATGCGCGAACCAACTCGCTAATAGCTTATTAGAAATGGCATTTGCCGAGCAAAGTCGCATTGCTATTTTACTGCCGTCTTCGAGTTACATGGTGGCCGCGGTGCTGGCAATATTAAAAGCGCGCCATACCTATGTGCCCATTCATCATGACACGCCAACCGATACCTTAGCCTATATCATGGATGATGCAGACATCGTATTGACGCTGGCGCTAAGTGAAGATGCCGAGCGCTTGATTGAAGCCGGTAGTGACTTTTTGTTGCTTGATGATTTGTTCGAAGCCGAAGGGAACTTTGCGTTTTACGATACTAGTTTGCTGGTAGATGAAGACGCAGCAGCATTTAACCAAGCCGAGCTTGCCTATGTTATTTATACCTCAGGTTCAACCGGGCAGCCAAAAGGGGTGCCCATTAGTCATGGCAACCTCAATCATTATCTGCGTTTTGCTTGTCAGCGCTATCTGCCACAATCGGGTGGCATAACCAAGGCTGTACTCAGTACACCGCTGGCGTTTGATGCGACGGTGACCGCCTTAGTGCCTATTTTGATGCGAGGCGGTGAGCTTGAGCTGCTCCCTACGGACGCCGAATTGTTGCCTGCGTTACATGAACAGATTTTTGCCGCTACGGAAGCCAAGTTATTCAAGTTAACACCGGCTCACTTACGCGCGGTATTTGCATTAAGTGACGCACAAACTCATAACAATATCGCCCACCGATTTGTGGTTGGCGGTGAGGGGCTAAGCGCAGCTTTGGTTGATAAGCTGATGGATAAGCTCCCTAATGCCCTGTGGACAAACGAATATGGCCCAACTGAGGCAACAGTCGGCTGTAGTGTCTATGCTGTAAGCCGTGAGTCGCGCCACTTGTTAGCGGGCCATGAAGAAGTGCCTATTGGTCATGCTATCGATAATATGACCCTTGTGGTAGTCGACGAATTTGGTGAACTGGCCTTACCTAATATGCCCGGAGAGCTTTGGCTGGCGGGAGATGGGGTGTGTGAAGGCTATATTAATCTCGCGAGTGTGACGCAAACACGCTTTGTTGAGCAAGCAGTGCCTGAGTCTGGTACTTCAAGCATGCGTTGGTATCGCAGTGGCGACAAGGCAAAGTGGCAGGCGAATGCGCGCGGAGAGGCTGACTACCTTTGTTATTTGGGACGGTTAGACGAGCAAGTAAAACTGCGAGGCTACCGCATTTCTCTTGTGGCAATCGCTCATCAAATCGACGCGTTGGCACAGGTAAAAAGCTGCGCTGTGAGTGTTGATGTAGCACAAGAAAGCCTAGTGGCTCATGTGGTTTTAAATGGTGAGGCTAAGCTCACACTCGTGCAGTTGCGCCAAGCTTTATCGCAGTCGTTGCCCAGTTACATGTTACCTGCCGCGCTGGATATCGTTGCTGATATTCCACTGACCGCAAACGGAAAAGTAGACAAGCAAGCACTACAGTTTGCCTATCAGGCACAGGCGAAAAGCCATGAGGTCGCCGAGGTAATTGATGGATCTAAGCTCACAGATATACAGCGTTATTTACTTGAGTTATATCGTGAGCTACTACCGAGCCAAGTACAGAGTATTAACGATAGTTTCTTTGACCTAGGCGGGCATTCTCTGCTTGCCATTAAAGTGATAAGCCGAGTGCGCAGTGAGCAACGGCGAGATATCACTTTGCCACAACTCTTTGATGCGCCAAGTATTGCAGCGTTTGCTGAAGTGATAACCGCAAGTTTGATGATTGCGCACAGCAATACCATTGAGCCAGTATCAAGGGGCCAAGCGTTACCTCTGTCTTTTGCCCAGCAGCGTTTGTGGTTAATTGACCAGTTACATGAGCAGAGTGTGCAATACCATATGCCAGCGAGCTATTGGTGTGAGGGAGCCCTTGATATTGACGCCCTAACAAAAGCGTTAAGCGCAATTGTTGCGCGTCATGAAGTGCTCCGTACGGTCATCGTCCCCGCAAATGGTGAGCACGGTGCCGTGCAGCAAGTTCGTGATCAAGTTGCCTGTCCTGTGGAATTAGTCGATTTGTCTGGGCTGAATAACGCAGAGCAACAGCAGCGTTGGCAAACATTACAGCAGCAATCGCTCAGCAAACCTTTTGATTTATGCCAAGACACTATGCTGCGCGTTATATGTGTACAGTTTAGTCGCAACCAATATGGACTCTTATTTAACATGCATCACATTGCCAGCGACGGTTGGTCGATGGCGCTGCTTGCCAAAGAGTTTGTGGCGTTTTATCGGCACTTTAGTGAGGCGCCAGCGTATCCGTTGCCGGAGCAATACGCTAAACCGCTGGCGGTTCAGTATGCAGACTTTGCCTACTGGCAACAGCAACAGCAAGATAGCTATCAGGCGGATCTTTCCTATTGGCAAACTCAGTTGCAGCAGTGTCCTGTTGTTCATGAATTACCGCTGGACTTTGAGCGACCACACGTTCAGTCCCTTGATGGTGAGTGTATTCGTCATACTCTTACGACGTCGCAAGTTGAGTCGATAAAAGCGCATTGCCAAGCACAAGGGGTGACCTTGTATATGTGGTTGCAAAGTGTCTTTTCGCTGTTGATGCTTCGTCTTAGCCAAGCTCAGGATATTGTCATTGGCTCGCCTATTGCCGGACGTGAGGTGAAAGAGTTAGAGGGCTTACTGGGCTGCTTTGTGAATACCTTGGCTATTCGCGCTCGCAAAGTGGGGTCGCCTTCGTTTAACGACTGGTTAAGTGAGCAAAAACAGGTGATCTTGGCGGCGTTTGCCCATCAGAGTTTACCTTTTGAGCAGCTTGTCGATGCCATTAATCCTCCGCGCAGCCTAGCGCATTCGCCCGTATTACAAATACTCTTTGCACTACAAAATAACGAACAAAGTGACTTCAAGCTACCTCATCTTAAAATCGAGCAACAGCTTGATCTTAAGCCTGCAATGAAGTTCGACTTAGAAGTGAATGCACAAGAATCGGGCAGTGAGGTAGCGGTGCAATGGAATTATGCCAAAGCCTTGTTTAAACACACTAGCGTACAGGCGATGGTTGATGCTTTTGTGACGTTAATTGATGCTGCGCTGACAAGCCCTGAGCAAAGTGTAAATACCTTACCATTAGTCGATAGCAAAACACTCAGCCAGTTAGAGGCTACTACGCAGACGCCGCTACAATCGCCTTGGTTTATCAGCGATAAAATACGGCATTTTGCTCAGCACCGGTCGCACCACCATGCCGTGCGAGATATGGCTGGTAAACGATTAAGTTTTGGCGAATTGGAGTCCCAAAGTAATCAGCTAGCGCGTTACTTGATTGAGCAAGGCGTGACAGCAAGGTCGCAGGTTGCAATTAGCTTAACGCCAAGTTGTGAACAAGTGGTGGCACTACTGGCAACTTTAAAAGTCGGGGCCGTGTATGTGCCGCTTGACCCCAATGCACCGAGTCAGCGTCAGCAGTATATATTGCGTGACAGTAAAGCGACTTGCCTTATCACCACCTCAGCGCTACTTCAAAACGCCAAAGAACTCAACTGTCGTTTGGTGCTAATGGACACCGCACTGCATTGGCAGAACATGCCTGTAGAAGCGCTTGCGCCGTTAAGTGATATTGATGCGCCGGCTTATATAATTTATACCTCTGGTACCACTGGGCAACCCAAAGGCGTGGTGGTCAGCCATCGTAATCTACACCTTTATCTTGAGCACGTTAGCCACAGTTATCTCCAAGGCGATATACAAGAGAGTGTTGTCAGCACGCCTTTAGCGTTTGATGCGACAGTAACGAGCTTATGGGGAGCGCTGGTTAATGGCCTTGGAGTTGTACTGTTAAGCGATGGTGAGCAGTTAATCACAGAGCTTAGTGCGTGTTTAGCACGCGAAGAGGCACTGTTGTTTAAGTTAACTCCGGCTCACTTGCAAGGCGTGTTGGCACGATTACAACCGAGCAATGCAGCGCACCAAATTGTGGTGGGAGGAGAAGCTCTATCTAGCAGCGTGGTTGCTCAAGTTGGGGCACTGTTGCCACAGGCTCATTTTTATAACGAATATGGCCCAACAGAAGCAACAGTCGGGTGCTGTGTGTATCGCTGTAACGGCCAAGATGCGGTTTCGCTTGCACAGCAATCGCAGCGCTTTGTGCCAATCGGTAGCGCCATTCAAGGCACTCATTTGGTGGTGCTGGATCAGCATCAACAGCCTGTGCCTATGGGCATGCCCGGTGAGCTATACATCGCAGGCGATAATGTGGCTCAGGGATATTTTGGGTTGCCAGAGCTCAGCGCCAGTAAATTTGTGTCATTGTCTTTGATGAATAACTCGCAGCGTTATTATCAGACGGGCGACCAAGTGCGTTGGCTGCTAGATGAAGAAGGCTGCCCTTGCGTGCTGCAGTTTATTGGTCGTCGAGACAACCAAGTTAAACTGCGTGGTTATCGCATCGAGCTTGAAGAAATCGCGGCGCAACTTGAGCAACTAGATGCAGTGCAACAAGCACAGGTGTTACTCAACGAAAGTAAAGATAACTTACTGGCCTGTGTGGTGCTAACTACACCATCGCACAATGATGCCATTTATGAGCTTGACCAGACGCTACATACTCAGCTATTAGCCTCGTTAGCAGAGGCCCTACCAAGTTACATGTTGCCTTACAAGCTGTATGCACTGGCTGCTATGCCGCTTACCAATAATGGCAAAGTAGACGCGGGAGCTCTTGCACAACTGGTGCAATCGCAACAGGCGCAAGCGCTTACTGCACCTTTAGCGCCAATGACTGAACTACAAACGCTGCTGGCAGAAATTTTTGCTCAAGTGCTTAATACTCAAGTTCGAGATCTTAACAGTAATTTCTTTGAGTTAGGGGGCACTCTTTATCAGCAAGCCAAGCGGTTGCCTTAATTGAGCAGACACTTGAGGTGCCCATCACCTTAAAGGTGCTCTTCGAGCGGCCAAGTATAAGTGCACTTGCAACTTGGTGTGAGATCCACCGTGCAGCCAAAGTGGCGGACGAAAACGGCCAGTCTGAGGAGATGTTTTTGTGATGAATGAGCAGCAAAGACAGATAGAGGCACTGATTGCAGAAGCATTGGCAGCTGGCGTGACCTTGTATGAAAAAAACGGTGGCTTGGCATTTAAGCAAACCGCTGGATTTCCTCCACAGTTAAAACAGCAGGTGGTTGAATATAAATCAGAGATCATTGCTTACTTTCAGCAGCAAAGCCGTGATGTGGCGAAATCTTCACCGCACATTATCGCGCAGCCAAGCGCGGGGAAAATCTTACCGCTGAGTTTTGCACAGGAAGGACTGTGGTTTATTGAGCAACTGCAAGGTAGCAAGCAGTATTATATGCCCGCCGAGTTTTTGTTACACGGCAAGCTTAATATTCAAGCAATGCGCAGCGCTGTACAAGATGTGGTGCAGCGCCACGAAATACTGCGCGCTAGGTTTGTAAAAAATGAACAAGATGGCCAACCCCAGCTGCAAATAACGGATGATATTAGTGCGCCGTTCGAGTGGCTTGATGCCAGTCTAGCAGCTGAGGAAACACGGCAAGCCTATATTACTTCACACCTTGAGGCCCATCAGAATAAGCCTTTTGACTTGGCTTATGATTGTTTGCTTCGCGTGCTGGTGGTGAGTGATGGAGATGAACATCACCTTGCATTTAATATGCATCATATTGTCTCTGATGGGGCATCAATGGCCCTACTCGCACATGAGATAGAAGCTGGCTATTGCAAACACGTTGGCGAACCGTATACGCCGCTGGCGAATATTAACGTGCAATATAGCGATTTTAGCCAATGGCAGCGAGCACAGCTAACGCCAGAACGCATCGATGCACCACTGGCGCAATTAAAACAGCAATTTAGCGAATTAGCGCCGTTGCAGTCATTGCCTTGTGATTTTGTCCGTCCTGCGGTGCAGTCGTTAACGGGGAAAGTATATCGCCAAGCGCTCGATGCGTCGTTATTTGCGGCGATCTCGACACAGGCTAAGTCGCTCCAGCTCACACCCTTTATGTGGCTGCTCAATACCTTTATGTTGTTTATCGCAAGGCTTACGCAATCGCAGCAGGTGGTTGTAGGAACGCCAGAGCTTGGCCGCCATCATCCTGAATTAACGCCGTTAATCGGCTTGTTTGTTAATACCTTAGTGATGCATGCAAAGCTCGAAAGTGATATGCCATTTAGCCAATGGTTGCAGCAACAAAAAGCCCTCAACCTAGCAGCGTTTGAATACCGCGATATTCCTTTTGATAAAGTGGTTGAAGCGGTTGGCGCTCCAAGAGATTTAAGTCACCATCCACTAGTGCAAATATTATTTACACTGGAAACCCGTGATGAGCGTGCTTTTACGCTTCCGGGATTATCGGTTCAAGAAGTGCAAAAACAACAGGCGGATAGCATAGCGGTAAAATGCGACTTAGAACTTAATGCCGTAGTTGATGAGCAGGCACTTTATTTACATTGGAAGTTTGATAGCCATCTTTACACAGAAGAGACCATCAAACATTGGGCGGATTGCTTTCACACGCTGCTTCAAGCTTGTGTTACAGCCCCTCATACCGCCGTTGGTGAACTTGCGTTACTGAACCAAAAACAGCAGCAAGCTTTAATAACGGACGCTCAATGCCAAGCGGCAACTTGGCCTAAGCAAGACACCATCACCAGCTTATTCACGCGCTACGCCGAGCACTTTGCCACACGCACTGCGGTGCAAGATAGCACGACTGTGCTGAGTTATCGTGAGCTTAACGATCGAGTCAATGCGCTGGCGATAATGCTGTTACAACAAGGCGTCACGCCACGAACCATGTTGGTGGTGAGTGTATCGCGCAGCGTTGAGATGATAGTGACCTTGCTGGCAGTGCTTAGAGTTGGTGCTGCCTACGTGCCAGTAGATCCCGACTACCCTCAAGAACGCATTGAGTATATTTTGGGAGACGTGCAAAGCCCATGGCTGCTTTGTGACAACGCTACGCAGGCACAGTTTAGTCAGATTTCATACCAGCTAATTAATGTGTCACAGGCAGAGCCTCAGGCCAGCCGAGAAGCCTTTAAGCAGCTTGATGCTATTCAGATTGAGCCGCGAGACTTGGCTTATATGATCTATACCTCTGGCACCACAGGGAGACCAAAAGGCGTACAAATTGAGCATCGTCATGTGGTGCGCTTACTTCATGTTGAGCCCAACTTATTCGATTTTAATGAGCAAGATGTTTGGACCTTGTTTCATTCCTTCTGCTTTGATTTCTCAGTGTGGGAAATGTATGGCGCGTTGCTCTTTGGTGGTCGCCTTGTGGTTGTGGATAAAGCGACTGCGCAAGACACTCAAGCTTTTGCTCAGTTGTTGGTTGATGCTCAGGTTACGGTATTAAATCAAACACCTAGTGCTTTTTACGCGCTACAAGCCACGCTACTCAATGACAGTCAGTTGGCGAGCCAATGTGCAGTGCGGTACGTGATTTTTGGTGGTGAAGCGTTGCAGCCGAGTAAGCTACAACCTTGGGCACAGCACTTACCAAATTGCCAGTTAATCAATATGTATGGCATTACCGAAACCACGGTACATGTTACGTTTAAGGCGCTGGAGCCTGCGGATCTGACGCTTGGCACCAGTAATATAGGTCGTGCTATTCCGACTACCAGCTGCTATGTACTTGATGACAAGCAAAGGCTCTTGCCGCAAGGTGCCGTGGGCGAGTTGTACGTAGGGGGCGAGGGGGTTTGTCGGGGGTATTGGCAACGTGATGAATTAAACGCGACCCGCTTTATTCAAAACCCATTTAGTGAAGCGTCTGAGCAGCGATTATATCGCTCAGGCGATCTCGTGCGCTTAATGGCCAGCGGAGAGCTGAGCTATGTTGGTCGAATTGACGACCAGGTAAAGGTTCGGGGTTATCGCATTGAATTAGGCGAAATTGAAAACCAGTTGCGCCATCATCCCGAAGTGGCAGAGGTCACTGTGCTGTTAAATCGGCAAGACCCAGAAAATGTCTGGATCTGCGCCTTTGTGGTGTTACATAAACAGGTCGAGTTCGATGACATCACTTTAGTCATGCAACAGTTTTTAAAACAAAATTTACCCGACCATATGTTGCCTGCCAAAGTTCAAGCGGTGGCAGCCATGCCACTGACCAGCAATGGCAAAGTAGATAAAAAAGCACTATTGCAGCAACTTGATACAAGCTTTAACGAAAACACTTATGAAGCACCGATTGGCGAGCTTGAAACCCAACTTGCATGTTATTTTGCCGAGATACTGCAGCGCGAGTCGGTTGGTCGTTATGACGACTTTTTTAGACTCGGCGGGCACTCGCTACTGGCTGCAAAACTGGCAAATCATATTCGCAAGACGCTGCACATTGAGTTACCGCTGCAAGCAATTTTTACGCACCCTACAGTACAAGGTTTAGCGGCAGCACTTGAAAAGCAAGACGCGCAGCTAAGTACAATTGCTGTGGTGGATAAAACTAATGGTGTGGTGCTGTCTTTTGCTCAGCAGCGTTTGTGGACATTAGATCAAATGCAGCAGGGCAGCCAGCAATATCAAATTCAAGCGTTATTGGCGTTTTCAGGAGCGCTTGATCTGAGCGCATTCGAGCAAAGTTGGCAAAAGGTGCTGTCACGGCATCAGGTGTTGCACTCGGCTATCACCAACACGAATGATGGGCCTAAACAGTACCTTGTGGCTTTGCCTGAGCATTTTGTTACGCTCATTGATGTCTCCACACAATCGCCGCTTTGGCAAAACTTGGTTTGGCAGCGCGCGGTACGAGACGACCAAGCGCAGGGTTTTGATCTTAGTAAAGCGCTAATGATCCGCGCAACTCTAGTTCGATTTTCATCAGGTTATCATCGCCTTATCGTCAATATGCACCATATTGCTAGTGATGCTCGCTCTATTGAAGTATTAATGCGAGAGCTTACGCAGTTTTATGCCCATTACACCCAAGGCTGTGGACTTGCCCATGACTTAATTGCGCCACCTGAGGTGCAATACGCGGATTATGCGCATTGGCATCGATCACTGTGCCAAGGCGCGCAGCAAAGTGCAGACATGGCATTTTGGTCAGCGCACCTTGACGATGCGCCGCCACTGCACCAATTACCGCTAGATACGCCGCGTGGGCAAGCGGTGAATAATAGCGCGCAAGCATTTAATGAGCAGCTAAGCGCAGAGACTTGGCAACGGCTACAACAGCATTGTCAGCGCTTGGGAATAACCCCGTTTATTTGGTTGCATAGCGCGTATGCGGTGGTGCTCGCTAAGTTTAGCCAAGTGGATGATATTGTGGTTGGTGCGCCATTTTCAGGGCGGCATCACCCGCAAGTGGAGCAGTTGATTGGCTTTTTCGTCAATGCCTTGCCTATTCGCGTGAAGGTCGATTGGCAGCAGAGTTTCAGTCAGCTACTCGATATACAAAGAGAGCAGATTGAGCAAGTACATCAACATCAATCACTTCCCTTTGAGCAGCTCATTGACCATCTTGGTGTTAGCCGTGAGCTGAGTCACCAAAGTGTTTTCCAGTTGAGTTTTGCGTTTAATCCGGAGCCACAGCACACACCGGAGTTTGTAGGCCTTAGCACGGAAGTTTTAGCGTCGGAAAACGCGCGTGCCAAGTTTGACCTAGAGCTCAGCGCAACAATAAATGGGCAAGAGTTAAGGTTGCACTGGCTATACAACAGTGGATTATTTGAAAAAGAAACTGTGGCTAGCATTGCAGAGTGTTTTAATGTTGTGATCGCGCAGTTACTCACGCAGCCTTATTGCGCACTTGCGGATATAAAACTTTGGAAGGATCAGCTGCTAGAGAATCATGCAATTTCAGGTAAATCAGCACCTGAACACTTGGATCTGTCAGTGCTTGAGCAAATTGAGCGAAATTTGGCTGTGCCCACGCAGGCCAAACAGATAGCGGTAATTGACACAAACTCAAATCAAACCTTGAGTTATGGTGAGCTTACTGAAAGAGCCAAGGCATTGGCGGCGCTGTTATTAAGTGAAGGGCTGCAACCCGAGCAGCCTGTGCTTGTTGCGATGACGGGTAGCGCAGATCTCATTGTGGCGATGTTGGCTGTGTTAAAAGCGGGTGGATGTTATGTACCTGTAGATCCTCATTACCCTCAAGCGCGAGTCAATTACATCGCTAAAGACAGCGGCGCAGCGCTGGTTTTAACAAAGTGTGAGTTTGCCGCTCGCTTTGAGATAGCTGAGTTAGATGATAATCACCTTGAGGCTGAATATCGCTCCTCACATGTCATTTGTGTTGATGACGCCAACGTGCAAGCGCGCCTTGCGACAATAGCATCACCTCAGCAGTTTCCAAAAGTTAAAGCGGATCAGCTAGCCTATGTGATTTATACCTCTGGCACGACTGGTAATCCTAAAGGCGTGATGATAGCCCACCAAGGGTTGGCGAATTTATGTGGTTGGCACCGACGTGCTTTTGCGGTGGATAATCATAGCGTAGCGAGTCAAACCGCAAACCCCGCCTTTGACGCGGCAACATGGGAGATTTGGCCTTATTTATGTGCTGGCGCGAGCTTAGTGTGTGTGACAAAAGCCGTGCTACAGTCACCGGCCGAATTAACAACTTGCTTCAATACGCACCAAGTCACGCATAGTTTTATTGCAACGCCAATCGCTCAAGCGCTGCTCACTGAGCCTTTGTTTAACCCGCAAAGCTTGCGCTATTTGCTGGTTGGCGGCGATAAACTCGGTGCGCTGCAAGCAAAAGAGTACGGATTTACCCTAGTCAATAACTATGGCCCTACCGAAGCTTCGGTGGTCGCGACTTCTGGCGTGGTTAAGTTTGACGAAAAGGTGCCAGATATCGGCTTGCCTATCGACAATAGTCAGCTATTTATTTTAGACCCACAACTGCGGGTTGTGCTACCGGGGATGATCGGTGAGTTATACGTAACAGGAGCGGGACTTGCCAGAGGATATTTACATCAACCACAGCTTAGTGCTGAGCGTTTTATTGAGCTACAAGTCTCTCCATCGCAAACGGTGCGAGCCTATAAAACAGGAGATTTGGTCCGCCTGCTGAGCAACGGCCGTATCGCCTATATGGGTCGTAACGATGGACAAGTAAAACTGCGAGGTTATCGTATTGAGCTGGCCGAAATTGAACAGCAAATTGGGCTGCTATCGAGCGTACAAGAATGTGTAGTTCAGATAACCACAAGCGCGTCAAGGCAGCCACAGTTACAGGCATTTGTGGTGGCAAACACTGAGCCTCAAGTGCTTCAAGCCCAGCTAAAGGAGAGACTGCCAAGTTATATGGTACCAGAGCATTATGTCATGCTCGCAAGGCTGCCTTTGACACCGCATGGCAAAGTTGACCATCGTGCCTTGGCAACGCTTAGTAAAACTCAACAGACTACCACAGTAACCGAGCAGAGCGTGGTCACACCGCAGGCTAACAGCATCGTAGCCCAGTTACTGGCGATTTATCGGCAGGTATTAAATACGCCATCCATGACCGCTGAAGACGACTATTTTGCGTTGGGCGGCGACTCTATTTTGAGTATTCAAGTCGCAAGTAAAGCCAAAGCACTCAAGTTACCTGTTAGCGCTACCGACGTGTTTACCTACCCCTGTGTTTCAGCACTTGCAGCAAGACTTGCCCAGCAAGATATTCACCTGCCGATGGGTAAAGAAAGGCAGCCATTGGTTGGTAAACTCGATAAATTACCAATTCAGCATTGGTTTTTTGCCCAACAATTTGCCAACCCCAGTCATTGGGATCAGAGCGTGCTGGTGAGTGTGGATAAATCCGTTACACCAGCGCAGCTCATGCAAGTGATAGGGTACTTGATAGCCCAGCACGATGCGCTACGTTTGGTGGTTGCGGATGAAAATACCCTATTTATACGTGATGGCATTGATATTCAAAAGGTATTTACGGCGCATACGCTTGAGCGTGACGCATGGCAAGCTGAGCTGAGCGAGTTCAGTGAGCAAGTGCTGCAAGGCTTTGCGTTTACTAGCACGCCACTGTTTAAAGCGGTGTTATTTGTGACACCTGACAGTGAGGCCAATAATCGCTTGCTATTTAGCGCGCATCACTTGCTAGTGGATGGCGTCTCTTGGCGTGTGTTACTTGAAGATGTGAGTCAGCTACTACAGCAGCAAACAAACAATGTGCCGCTGGAGCTTCCAGCCGCAAGCGCAAATTTAGCTGAACTTGCCGATTTTTATCGTGAACTTGCAACCGATGAGCGCGATTTGCGCAAATGGCAGAAGGTGGCTGCACTGGCTGAAACCTCACACTTATTGAGTCTTAATGATACAAGCGCGACCCCAACCATAGCCAAAGTTCGCCATACACTGTCAGCAACGCACACCCGTGCGCTACTGGGAGCCGCCAACACCAGTTATGGTACAACGGCGCAAGCATTGCAGCTCAGTGCGCTTGCCTGGTGTGCGCAAAAGCGTGGTGCAGGCAGTGAAGTGATCATGCTAGAAGGGCATGGTCGCGAGTTACTGACGGAGGCATTGGACAGTAGCCGAACCATTGGCTGGTTAACGGCGCTCTATCCAATACAGTTATTTAGTAATGGCAGCCGCTTGCATGATGTGATTTGCAGTATCAAGGCGGAGCTTGAAAGGAGCGCTAAAGTCGCCAGTAGTTATGGCGCTGCGCGGTATTTACACCCAGAGCCAAGCGTTCGCTCATCGCTTGAGATTGATACCCGCGGCTTACTGTTTTTCAACTATTTAGGCCAGCTAGATACAGTTATTGAGCAACAAGGTTTGCTGGGAGATGCTCGTGAGTCGACTGGCGCTTTGGTTGCAGAGTCAAACCTCAGTTACTTTGGCGCACAGCTAACCGCAGCGGTTGTCGATAGTCAATTGGCGCTAACGTTAGAATTTGACCGTCAGCGCTTGGCACCAGAAGAAGCAGAGCGGTTAAGCAAAGCGATACTCGAAAGTCTAATTCAGGTCATCGAGCATTGCCAATCCCAGCCTCAACGTCATTATACAGTCAGTGACTTTCCATTTCTCAGCGGCATTTCTGAACGGCATTTGCAACGGATACTTGGGCAAGTTGAGGGAGAGGTTGAGGATATTTACCCCCTTACAGGCTTACAGCAAGGCATGTGGTTCCACAGTCAAACGGCACGTGAGGCGCACACTCAAAGCACGCTACCTTACGTAGAGCAAACCAGCTTATTGCTACAAGGTTGTGTGGATATTGAGGCGTTGAGTTACGCTTGGCAGCAATTGATTAAACAGCACAGCATATTACGCTCGGCCTTTATCAGCGTCGCGGGTGAGCCGCTGCAAGTGGTCTGTAAACATGCCGATGTACCACTGACGCTGCTGCGCAGTGATGCCATCGCAGAAGAACAATCGCACATGGTGAAATCACAGACTGAGGTGGAGTTTGCCGAGCCGCTTACGCTCTCAAAAGCGCCCTGTATGCGATTGAGCTTAATTGCTTTTGAGGATGGCAATGTCGGGGTGGTGTGGACCTATCACCATCTCATTATGGATGGCTGGTCGCTGCTGGTTCTATTTGCTGAATTATTGGCATTTTATCAAGCCCGTTGCCAAGGGGAGTTACGGCCCATTGTGGTAGATAATTTCCGCGATCATATCGAGTACTTACATAATACGCATGCTGATAGTGATGAAGCGTTTTGGCGAGAGTATTTGGGTGAAGTTACTGCGCCCACATTACTCAGCGAAAAGGTACTACACACTGAAAATCAAGCGGCCGGTGTTAAAGAACTCAGTGTGACTTTACCGCAATCGCTGCAAGATGCCGTGACTCGCTTTACAGGCGAGCAAGGTCTTACCGTCAATCAGTTTATCCAAGGGCTCTGGGCTTATTGGATGGCAAGTTGCTGCAACGAACCGTATGCCTTATTTGGTCAAACCATCGCGGGTAGACCTACAGCGCTTAGTCGAATGGCGCAGCGCGTTGGCTTGTATATCAATACGCAAGCGGTCCATGTCACGATAGATCAAAATGCGCGTGTGAAAGATTACCTGCAAGCGGTGAAGTCGCTGCTTACGGCATTGGCGCAGCACCCGCATACACCACTGACACAAGTTCATCAGTGGTCGGGTATTGAGAACGACAGTCCACTGTTTGATTGTTTATATGTATTTGAAAACTATCCGCAAGACCCACTGCAAAATAGCGCAGCGCTGCCATTTATCGCAACAACCTTAAGTGAAGTTGACGAAACACACTATCCATTGACCTTTGTGGTCGGCGTTGGGGCGGGTTTATCGTTCACGCTGAGTTATCAGCAGCAATGCTTTGATGAAGTGTTCATCGAGCAAAGCCTTGCGGCTATGCAGCAGCTAATTTTAGCTGCGACACAACAGCCTGAGCAAACACTCGGAAAATTGTCTTGGCAGCCTCAACACGCGTCGTACAGCAAGGCATTGCCACTCCCTACTTTTGCACTGACGCAAGCGGCGAAATATCAAACGCCAAATTTACCTATTCAGCGATTATTTGCTCAAGTTGCTGCTGAATTTCCTGAGCATATTGCTATTCGTGAATATAGTACCGCCTCTGGGGAGGCACGCTGTTATCACTATTCACAGCTGGATAAAGACGCCAATCAGCTCGCCTATTACCTTGCTTCACGACTAGAGCCGAGTACAGCCCCCGTAATTATTGCGCTGTGTTTAGAGGCGAATTATCAGCTTATTGTGGCTATGTTTGCGGTGCTCAAATTGGGCGCGGCTTATCTACCAATTGCACCATCACTACCCGAATCTCGACGTCGTTTACTGTTGCAAAATGCCAATGCAGCCATGCTGGTTACTCAATCAAAACATTGGCAGGACAGTTCGCAGCAAGTGGTGCCGCAAGTCGATTTAGATAGTATTCAGGGCGCTTTGGCTGAGCAGCCTAGTTGTTGCTTAACTGCGCCATGCCAGATTGACGACCTCTGTTATGTGATTTATACCTCGGGCACCACGGGTATGCCAAAAGGGGTGATGGTGGAGCATGCCAGTGTCGTTAATTATGTGCAGGCATTAGCCTCGCAATATGCGATTACGCCAAGCGACAATTACCTGCAATTTGCCAGCATGAGCTTTGATGTGTTTGCCGAAGAAGTTTTTTGTACTTTACTTCATGGCGCAACGCTGGTAATGGCACCGACAGACGACATGCTAGATCCCAACAAACTGGCGCAATTAAGCCTAGATGCTGAGCTGACACTGATGAGTTTACCAACGGCGTATTGGCATCAACTTGCAGCGACTTCAGTCGCCTTGCCAGACTCGTTACGGATCATCACCATAGGTGGCGAGCAAATGCAGATTGCCGCGCTCACCGATTGGCAGCAGCGCTATGGCGACCGTATTCGAATTATTAATGCCTATGGCCCGACCGAAGCAACTATTTCTGCAACCCTTAATGATGTCACACACTTCAGTGGTGCACGCGTACCAATCGGTCAGCCCGTCGCGGGTTTGTCTTTATATTTACTTGATGAGCAGCTCCGAGCAGTGGCCACCGGTGTGGAAGGCAATTTATACATTGCGGGTATTGGCCTTGCCAGAGGCTATCTCAATGACAAAGAAAAGACGCAGCAGGCCTTTGTCATTGAGCCAGATAGCGGCCAGCGACTTTATAAAACCGGTGATCGCGCTTGCTGCTTAGCCTCAAATGAATTGCTGTATCTAGGCCGAGGTGATGACCAAGTTAAAGTGCGCGGGTACCGCATCGAATTGGGAGAAATTGAGCGACAGCTTCAGCTGATAGACGAAGTTGCTGCTGGTGCTGTGATGGTGCGTGAAGATAGCAGTAGCAACGCGCAATTGGTGGCATTTGTGCAGCCAACGCAGCACACGGAAATTAGCGCGGCCTCACTGCGGGCGCAGTTACGCGCAGTACTACCCGCTTACATGGTCCCTGAATTGTTCCAATTAGTTAGCCAGCTTCCGCTGACAACGAATGGCAAGATAGATCGCAAACAGCTCATTGCACTGGCAGGTTCATACACTCCGCCTCAATCCTTGCGGCAAGAGGCTAAGCTGGAAAGGCTCACACCACTACAAACTCAATTAGCGCAGCAGTTTGCCTGTCGTTTGCAGGTGGATGGAGTGTGCCTTGACGATAACTTTTTTAATTTAGGTGGTCATTCGCTATTAGCGATGCGTTTAGTGGGTGATATTAATCAGCACCTACAACTCAATTTGCCACTGTCGGCACTTTTTGAGCATCCGACTGTGCGTGGGCTCAGTCAGTATGTTCAGGCATTGAGAGATAGCCTCGGCGAGCACCATGGCGAACCTCAATCGCTTGAAACCTTAGTGTGTTTGCAAGAAGGCGAGCTTGGTTTTACACCTGTGGTATTGATTGCAGGAGCGGGAGGTTGGCTAATGGCATTTCATGCGTTAGTGAATGGGCTTGATAGCCGTATACCCGTTTATGGCTTGCAGCCAGAGGCGCTTGCTGAGGAACCCGAGACGCTAACCTCTATTGGCCGCACCGCAGAGTATTACTTGAGTGTATTAGCCGACGCTAAGCTTGGTGAACAGGTGCATTTGGTCGGACATTCTTTTGGCAGCTTTATTGCCTATCAACTTGCCACTTTACTTGAGCAACAAGGTCGAATTGGCTGCTCGGTAACTGTGATTGATACGCCTGTACCGAGCAGCCCAGCGCTTAACTTGGATGAAGCGCAAATCGCACAAATGATGCTGGATAATCTGGTGGCGTTTTTTCGCCTTAGTGTCTCTGGTGCTGAAATCAGTGTCTATAAGCAAGGTGATGCTTCGGTACGTATTACCTATCTTAATCGTTGGATACATCAAGCTGGATTTAATTTTAGTGATGCGCATCTACGTCACTTTCAACAAGTTTTTAGTGCCCAACTGCGAGCAAATATTGAGATGCCGTCTATGCTTAGCGACACCCCAATCTGCGTTGTAAAAACGCAGCAAACGCAAGAATTTGAAGGCCGTCCTGTGAATCAAGACATGGGGTGGAAACCATTTAGTCACACTCTCTCTTGTTATGAAGTCAAAGGAGATCATTTGTCCTGTTTGCAAGCCGAGCAAGTGTGGCAGTTGGTTAACATAATTGAGCGCAACTATGTGTTGCACTAGCAAAAGTACTTACTTTTAAGGATGGGAAAACAATGGATCACGCACTTTCTTTGGAATTGGATCCGACAACGATTGCAGCAGAACCTCGGATACATGACTTATCTGAGGTTAAACAAAGCGGCATGGCCTGGGTGAAAAACCACGTTCAAGAGGTGAATAACTGGGTTGAGCGAGATGGTTTTGCATTGCTTCGTGGCTTAAATATTGTGAGCACGAATCAGTTTAGCGCCATACTTGAGACCTTGTTTGGTGAGCGTTTAAGCCAGTATGTTTATCGCTCTTCGCCACGAACGGCACTGAACAACAATATTTACACCACCACGGAATATCATGCCGATCAAGTGATCCTGCAGCATAACGAAAATGCTTACTCCAATGTTTGGCCGATGCGAATGGGCTTTTTTTGTATGATCCCAGCAACCACGGGAGGGTGCACACCACTTGCCGACAGCCGTGAAGTATATCGTCGTATTCCCAGTGAATTAAGAGATAAGTTTGAGCGTTTAGGTGTGCAGTACGTGCGTAACTACGGTGATATTGACCTACCTTGGCAAGAGGTTTTTCAGACTGAGAGTAAAGCCGAAGTTGAGCAATATTGCCGACAAAATGAAATCGAATTTACTTGGCTTGATGATAAAAGGCTACAAACCAAGCAATGGCGTCCGGCGGTCATGCGCCATCCAAAAAGTGGTGAAAAGGTATGGTTTAATCAAGCTCACTTGTTCCACTGCTCGAGCCTAGATAATCAACTCAGTGCACAAATGCGTGACAGTATCGGCAGCGAATTTTTACCTCGTAACGCCTTTTTTGGTGATGGTAGCGAAATAAGTGACCAAGACATCAAGCTCATCAATCAGGTTTATCAAGACCTCACTTTTGCTTACCCGTGGCAAAGAAACGATATTTTGCTGCTGGATAATATGCTGTTTACTCATGGCAGAGAGGCCTATACAGGCACTCGTAAAGTACTAGTTGGCATGGCAAATATCGCGTCAGCATAACTAGTTGGTACTCATTCCGATGAAAGTCGGGCAACAACATTTGTTAGTGGTTACGTGGTTGGCAATGTAAGGAATGAAAAAATGAAATGGCTAATACAACTACGGCTAAGAATGATGATGCTATTTTGCATCACCTTAGCACTGGCTTCTTGTTTGCAGAAAAAGAGCATTGCAGATAATCACACGATTATGCCTAATCAATTAGAAATGATAGAGGCGGTGGTGAATGAATATTGCGATGCCAACCTATTCTTTGGCACGGTTTATATCACTTCAGTAGATAAAGTGGTGTATCAGTCCAACTGCGGACCACAGAACATGCAGTATGATGTTGATAACAGCGTTAAGTCCAAATATCGCATCGGCTCCAATACCAAAGCGTTTTCGGCCGCTATTTTAATGAAGATGTTAGATGGTAAGGATTTACGACAGGAAACCATTGGCGATCACTTGCCTTGGTACCCAGATAACCAATGTGCGGATGTGTCGCTACATCACTTGCTTACCATGTCGTCTGGGATCAATAACTACAGCGACAACGAAGCCGTGTACGATAACTACGGCTGGCGGCCTTATTTGTACAACGCAAATCTAGACCTTAACGGTCCGGAAGATTTTAGTAACCGCTTTTGTACTTGTGGTACCGAAGCGGGGCAAAGTGGCACACCGTCATTTACACCAGGTAGTAAGTATGAATACAGCAACTGTAACTACTATCTTATCGGTAATATCATCGAGCAGTTAGCGGCTGGCAAACAAGGCAATATTGGTCGTGAGCATTGGTTTGCCAATATCGTTCAAGAGCAAATTCTAAACCCGCTTAGTATGACGGACAGCGGCTCTTACAGTGCGATTGGTGTCTATTCAAATATGACCACAGGTTATATCTATAATCAAAACCAATACTTATCGCTTGCTAATGGTCGTCCACCAGCAACTGGCGGACCTGCACCTTACGAAGATATTTTAGTGAATCCATATAGCAACCCTTTGGTGCTGTATTCGGCTGGAGATTTGTATTCCACAGTGGAAGACATGCATAAATGGGATCAAGGCTTGTATGGCACTCAAATCTTAAACGATACCCAGAAACTAGCGGCCTTTGCTCCCTACTCTAACACCGGTAGCAGCGAAGAGTGTGAATACTATGGCTACGGCTGGTTTGTGACTTATGTCGACCCAAACCAGTACGGCAAAGTGGCGAATTGCCCCGAAAACCCAGCCGATGCAAATCTCAGAATGTATGAAAAATTCTTACAATACTCAGGTAGTTACCCCTATTCATGGGTGACCAGTTTTACTCGCTTACTGGAACGAGACCAAAGCATTATGGTGTTTAGCAACTATGTGAAAGAGGGGATTGAGTCAGATTGTATTGCCAAGGAGATCCGCAACATTATCTTCTATAGTGATAAACACCGTACTGAGCAATGTCAGCAAGACTTGAATCAGGCATAACGCGGTACGGAAAAGCACCGAGCTGTCGCGCTCGGTTAAACAAATTAATAGAACGCCAGCAGTAGGTGGCAACGTTTCGCTCAGTTGTATTTGTGACACTGTGCAAATCCTTGGTTGTTCTTAGGTTTACTTCTTCATCATGGATGAAGGCGGTAAAGCTCAGAGTTAAATAAGTGCAGCTTGTTTGATTTTGGGTACTAGGGCAAGTACCAATATGGTGCTTGATGGGTTCGACAACTGTTTAAATAAATCATGAGGATGAATTATGGCAGTGACAAAAACAGCGAAGGATGACAAGGCGAGCGAAGCTCCAGAACAACAGGAATCACAACTTGTTGCTGATGAAGACAGAGCAGCCGTTGCTCAGCTGATTGTCGACAAATACACAAAATGGTCGTTTGGCTCTGGGTTTATTCCCGTTCCTGCGGTTGATTTAGTGGCGTTGACAGGGATCCAAATGAAGATGATAGGCGAAGTAGCAAAAGTCTATGGTCAATCATATGGTGACAACAAGCTGCGTGGCACAGTGAGCGCATTGATCGGCGGCTCTTTTCCACAAACCTTAGGGGGCGCGGGACTAAGCAGCTTTTTGAAGGCGGTTCCTGTCATCGGCACGCTAAGCGCAATCGCATTTATGCCAGTTGTGTCTGCGGCATCAACACACGCAGTAGGCGCAACTTTTGTTCGACACTTTGAAAATGGCGGCACGCTGATAGACCTGAATCTAGCAAGTATGAAAGGGGATATCGCAGACATTGCAGCTAAGTATCGTGCAAATAAAGGGAATGCGGACGCAACAGCTACAGCGGAAAAAGCCACAGTATAACCGATACTGGCAGACATAAACCGGCAGGCAACTGCTGGTTTATTCTTTGTACCGAATTTATCAACAACTTGGAGAAAATGATGCTTGTCGCTTTATATTTAGTGTTATGCATTTTAACTGGCTACTGGGGACGTAACACTTTTGCAGGACCCGTGGGCTTCTTTTTAATTTCGTTGGTGTTTACGCCCATTGTTGGCTTGATAGTCTTATTGGTTGGGCAAAAGCGCAAGCCCACAGAGATGAATGACGAAGAGTGACACCTTAGATTGCCAGTAAAACTGATAGATTTATAAATATAACCTAATGTTTTAATGAAATATTTATTTAAATCCAACAGGCAGTTTTAGTTTTTAGGGACTATGCTAAGTAGCATGCGTGGGCGGTAGCCCAATAACAATAAAAGATAATAACAATGGTATTGTACGAATTAATTCGCCGACATATTCAGATAAAGAAAAGGACCTTTATTGCACTGGGGTGCATTTCTGGTTTGGCCAATGCGTTGGTGCTTGCGCTTATCAATAACGTAGCAGCCAATATCTCTGATATTAATAAAGAAAACCATATTCTTTACTACTTAGTGCTATTTACACTGACGATTGCAATATATGGGTTCACTCAGCAAAGATTGATGACTAAAGCCGCGCAAATGGTGGAGCGCGCTATAGACAAATTGAGAGTCGATCTGTTTGAAAGCATTCGTCATACCGAGCTGTCAACGCTAGAGAAAATTGGCAAAGAGCGGATCTTTAATACCATCAGCAAAGAGTTGCAGACTATATCTCAGTCGGCGCAGCTGTTTGTGATCATTGGTCAATCCATCAGTTTGGTGTTTTTCACATCGCTCTATATTGCCTGGCACTCTTTTGTGGCGTTTATGGTTGTCTCGACACTGATTTTGGTCGGAGCGAGTATTCACCGTTTACGCGCCAATGAAATCCAGCGCAACATGCGCATTTCTTTTGAAAGCGAAAACCAGCTTATTCAACGCTTATCTGACTTGCTCGATGGCTTTAAAGAAGTCAAGCTCAGTGAGCCAAGAGCGGAAGATTTAGAGCATGAGTACCGCCGTGATTCGAATCGTGCAAGGCGTGCAAAAACCAAAACCCAAACCTTGTTTGCGACTGACTTTATTCTGTCGCAAATCACCTTTTTCGCAGCGACGGGCGCTATGGTGTTTATCGTTCCTATGCTCTCTGACGTATATACCGATGTTGTCATTAAAGTCACCACCGCATCGCTATTTTTAATCGGCCCTATCACCAGTATTGTTGGTGGGATCCCGTTTTCACCACCGCCACAGAGGCGGCGCAAAACGTTTTAGCTCTGGAGCGCGATTTAAAAAATGTCCATGATGAGCAAGAGGTTAAACGACCTGAGCCTGGTGACAGCCTAACCTCATTTAATGCCATCACCTTAGCGGGGGCGTTTTATCAACATCAGAAAAAATCGAGCGATCGTCCGTTTGCTGTGGGGCCGGTGGATATCACCTTTGAACAAGGAAAAACTACTTTTATTACCGGTGGTAACGGTAGCGGTAAAACAACGTTTATCCGGATGTTGACTGGCCTTTATGAATTACAGAGCGGACAAATCCTTTTGAATGGCAAAGCGGTTACGGAAGACAATCGCCTTGCATATCGAAGCTTATTCACAGCTGTTTTTGCGGATTTTCATTTGTTCCAGCAGCTTTATGGTATTCGTGACTTAAGCACTGAAGAAATCGACGAATGGTTGGACTTTTTAGAGATGCGCGCCAAAGTGGGTATTCAAAATGGGGCCTTTAGCACCATAGATTTATCATCAGGTCAGCGAAAGCGTTTAGCGCTTTTGAGTACCATTTTAGAAAATCGTCCCATTTACATCTTTGATGAGTGGGCGGCAGATCAAGATCCTATCTTTAGGCGAAAATTCTACGAACAAGTGTTACCTCGTTTAAAAGCGCGTGGTAACACCATTATTGCCATCACCCATGACGATGCCTACTTCCATTTGGCCGATGTGCACTTAAAAATGGAGGAAGGTCAGTTGTTAGCACACCACGACAGTGAAAGTAATGGAGTACCATCATGAACATTAATATTTCAGGGGATTTTGCTTTACTCGTCGCCGGCGGCTTGATACTCGCGCTGATCCTATCTAATTTGCTCATGCGGGTGTTAAAGCGTTACAAGCCCAAGTGGCATAAGCGTATTTTGTCTTGGCGTTTTCGTGCAGGTGTGACGTTACTTATTTTACTGTTTATTGTCGTTGCATTGGTCAAAGTCATTTTTATCAAGGTTGACTCAGGTCAAGTTGGAGTACTGTGGAAGCGCCTTGGTGGTGGTACATTCGTAGAACATCCATTTTATGAAGGCACGGTGCTGGTTTATCCTTGGGATACGTTGACGATTTATTCGAGTCGATTCCAAACCGCGACCACCGAGATCCACGCCATTACTTCCGAGGGACTCAGGATCAAAATGGAAATAACAGTGCGGTACCGTCCTGTCGTGGAACATATCCCCTATTTACACAAGTTAGTTGGAGCCGACTATCTTGATGAAATTGTGATCCCTGAAGTTGCATCAGCGGTGCGCATGATTGTTTCTGATTATACTGCTGAAGAGGTCTATGCTAATCAGCGCTTAAGGATCCAAGAACGGCTGTTGTGTACTGTGTTGAGAGAAGTTCAGCTAAAAGAAAAGTCGATACTCAAACAAGAAAAAAGCGAAATGCAAGGGCACAACTTGGTGAATTTAGACGATATGCTTATTCGTCATGTTGATATTCCAGAAGGGGTACATAATGCGATCGTTGCGAAAGTGAACCAAATGCATTTATACCAAGAATATAAAATGCGTTTAAAAGTAGCCAAAAAAGAGGCAGAACGGAAAAAAACCGAAGCTCAGGGATAGCCGACTTTCAAGAAACGGTGAGTGGCGGGATCTCTGAAACCTACCTAAGATGGCGTGGCATAGAAGCAACCATAGAATTGGCGAAATCTAATAACGCAAAAGTGGTGGTAATAGGCAGTGGTAAAGATGGTCTACCATTGATTTTAAATACGGAGGGCAGCACATCTGCTTTGCCTGCCTCGGTTAACCCAAATGCTACGGATCCACAAAGCCAAGAGCCACAAACACCTAATGCGACTAAATGAAAGTAAGGAATAGTTACATTTTGAGCATCGCGGACTACACTGTGGCGATAAAGGAAAAGAGAAGGACAACGAAAAATGCAAATTGATTTACATCATGGCATGACGTGGGTGGTCGCACGCGCGGCGGGATTCACTGACCAAGAGGCTGAAATTATTGCTTACGCGGCACAATACGTAGACGATGCAACAAACTATGGTCACATCAAGTTTGATAACGGTGCTGCTTATGAGCGCATCGCAACCGCCCACAGGATGCTCGATTATAAAAGCCTAGACAGCTTAAAGAACAGGAAAGTGTGGGTACCTTTTCATTTCCTACCGGGTAATGGCGGTTTACCTGCTGGGCAAAATCCGTCGGGCACCTTTATTCAAAAGCTAGTGTGTAAGCCACATTCTCACGTAGCAAAAGATATGGTCGCTGAGTGTATTGCAGATAAGCATAGGCCTTATGGACTGCACCGCCTTGGTATCACCTCTCATGTCTTTATTGATACTTGGGGCCATCAGGGATTTGCTGGCATACAGCATAAAGTTAATGAAGTGACTGAAATAACGGACTTGAATGGTGAAGCAGAAGAGACTTGGCGCGAGCGAATTAGCGAATACTTTTTAAATGTTGTTCAAGATGATATTCCAAGTTTAGGGCATGGACAGGCGCTTTCCCACCCTGATCAGCCTCATCAGCAGTGGAGCTACATCAACGGATTGGGCGAAAAAGTGGTGCGAGATAATCCAAGCGATTTTCTAATCGCAGCCGATGAGCTTTGCAAAGTCTATCAAGACTATCGAGGCGAGGTTATCAGTGGCTTGAGTGAGTCATTAAAGCAAGAAATAGCGCAATGCTTTGCTGAATTTGATATGGATGATGGTGAAGAACGTCATCAACTGTGGCTTGATGCCATTGAAGCTAACCGGTTTGGACTTGGAAGTTATACCCTAACTTACATTGCAAAAGGTGAGGGGTCTTGGAAACACCAAGCGCTAGGTACAACCCGTGCTAAAGGTGACGACGATAGCTATTCATTCCGCAGTGAATTTTTAACTTCTAACTGGAAGTATTTTCACGATGCAGCCAAAAAGCATCGCCTCTGTGTCATTGATGATATTTTACCCAAATACGGAATTTGTGTGAGCTAAGCTTCAGATAGACGAGTCTAGCGGTAAAGTAAGTGCAGCTAGGCTGCACTATTTTTGTGTTTAAAATAGCTCGGAAGAAAGCTCTTGGGATTGTGAATTTTGGTTAATATGCCAAGTTTCGACAAGGCGAGTCGTACCACCCGAGTTTTTACAAATTAATTCTGTCACCAGCACTTTATAAAAACCACTGTATTTAGCCTCACCCACAACATTCAAGACATCACTATAAAACTGGCCTCTAAGCCGCCAGTGAGCATATGAAATTACTCAGTTGTGCCTGCATGTGCTGAGATAAAGTCAACAGGTTCGCCCTGTTAGTGCGAATGCTCTCCCGCACCATCCTGATCATAAAATACCTGAGTAGCCAAAACAGAAGTGGAACTACAAGGCAATAGCATCGCAAGTAGTCGAGTATTGAGTGTAACCATAGTCGTTTAGTGATTAGGAGTCATGGGACCAATACGTTTATAGTTTGCAATCGGATAGGATTTGAGTGTTGATAATTGACTTCAGTAAGTCATTAAAAAGAACCAAAAAGATGGAGGATAAGAAAAGAATGGTGGCCCCACCTGGACTCGAACCAGGGACCTAACGATTATGAGTCGTGCGCTCTAACCAACTGAGCTATAGGGCCATTTTGTGTTGTAAGTGCTCATTAAATTCATCCATGAAGCAATATCCTGTCGGCGTCCTGCCTCCACCTCATCAAGCTGCGAAGCGGTGCTTCGGTCTTGATTCGCCCAACTGAGCTATAGGGCCATTTTGTGTTTTTTGCGCTTTATATTCGTCCATGAAGCTTGGTTCCGGTCTCGGATTCAACACTCAGGGTCGCTGCGCTAATATCCCCTCGCTTCCTCGACGTAAACTTTCTTTGAAAGTTTACCCAACTGAGCTATAGGGCCATTTGCTGTAGTGGTTTAAAGATAAATCACTGAAAGCGCAGGCAGTATAAAAATTTTTAACAGGCTTGTCACTATTAAAACGCGAAAAAGTCGGAACGAATGGATTGATTGCTTAATATTAAGCCAATGTTATCGTGGTTACGGTGTTGAGCTGTGCAGATCGTTAAAATGACGAAGTAAGGGTTAGTCTGGTTTTACAGTGTAAAAAATAGGGTCACTTAGAATCCGAGTTAGATTTTTGCTGCAAACACAAGATAAGCAAGCAGTAACATTCAGAGGGAGTAGGGATGGGATAAAAGAAGCCGGCAATTGGCCGGCCTCTTTTAGGAGAACGAATTAGGTTATTGATGCATGCCTAGTTTTTTCTCTAAGTAGTGGATATTCGTGCCACCGTTTTGGAAGTTCTCGTCTGACAAGATCTTCTTGTGAAGCGGGGTATTGGTTTTAATCCCGTCAATCACTAGCTCATTCAGTGCGTTTTTAGCACGAGCGATCGCAACATCACGGTTCTCACCATAAGTGATTAACTTACCGATCATTGAGTCGTAGTGTGGCGGTACTGTGTAATCAGCGTAAATATGGCTGTCCCAACGGATCCCAAGGCCACCTGCAGGGTGGAAACGCGTAATTTTACCCGGTGAAGGGATAAAGCTCTCTGGATCTTCTGCGTTAATACGGCACTCGATTGCGTGACCACGGATCACCACGTCTTCTTGTGTGATAGAAAGCGGTTGGCCAGCTGCAATCTTAAGTTGCTCTTTGATTAAGTCTACGCCAGTGACCATTTCTGTGACTGGGTGCTCAACCTGAATACGGGTATTCATTTCAATGAAGTAGAACTCGCCGTTTTCGTATAAGAATTCAAACGTACCTGCGCCGCGATAACCAATCTCGATACACGCACGAGTACAGCGATCACCAATGTACTTACGCATTTCAGCTGTGATCCCTGGTGCAGGTGCTTCTTCCACTACTTTTTGGTGACGACGCTGCATTGAACAGTCGCGCTCACCTAGGTGGATTGCATTGCCCTGACCGTCAGCGAGTACTTGTACTTCGATATGGCGTGGGTTTTCTAGGAATTTTTCCATGTAAACCATGCCGTTACCGAAGAACTGCTTCGCTTCTTGTTGGGTTAAGGCGATAGAGTTTGCAAGTTCTTTTTCGTTGCGAACGACGCGCATACCACGACCACCACCGCCGCCAGCCGCTTTGATGATAACTGGGTAGCCGATACGCTTAGCGATCTGCGTATTGCGGTCGTTGTCATCAGTCAATGGACCATCAGAACCTGGCACGCAAGGTACGCCTGCTTTCCTCATTGCTTCAATTGCCGACACTTTATCACCCATTAGACGAATAGTGTCGCCTTTTGGACCGATAAAGATAAAGCCACTTTGCTCAACTTGGTCAGCAAAGTCGGCATTTTCAGAAAGGAAACCGTAACCTGGGTGAATAGCAACCGCATCTGTGACTTCTGCTGCTGCGATAATACGAGGAATATCAAGGTAGCTTTCGCTTGCCGCAGGTTTTCCGATACAAATGGTTTCATCCGCAAGAAGAACGTGTTTTAGGTCGCGGTCAGCTGTTGAGTGCACAGCAACCGTCTTAATACCTAGCTCCTTGCAGGCACGCAATACGCGAAGTGCAATTTCACCTCGGTTTGCAATGACTACTTTATCTAACATAACGTTGACCTTCTGCGTAATTATTCGATGATGAATAGCGGTTGGTCGAATTCTACTGGCTCACCGTTTTCAACTAGGATTGCTTTCACTACACCAGCTTTGTCTGATTCGATCTGGTTCATCATCTTCATGGCTTCAACGATACAAAGTGTGTCGCCAACATTTACTTTTGAACCTACTTCAACGTATGCCGCTGCTGTTGGAGAAGAAGCTGTGTAGAAAGTACCAACCATAGGAGACTTAACTTGATGACCCGCAGGTGTGCTGCTTTCTGCTGGGGCTGCTTCTACTGCTGCAGGAGCCGCCGCTGGTGCTGCTGGTGCAGGTGCCGCTGGAGCTGCCATGTATTGTTGAGGTTGTGCATAAACTGGTGCACTGCTGTGGCGATTGATACGTACTGACTCTTCACCTTCAGTGATTTCTAGCTCTGCAATACCTGATTCTTCTACTAGCTCGATAAGTTTTTTGATCTTGCGAATATCCATACAATGACCCGCCTGTTAGTTAATTTGAGTTATTTTGTTTTCGCAATTGCGCTAACGCTGCATCAAATGCAGCACGATAGCCCAACGCGCCTAATCCACATATCACGCCTTCCGCCACATCAGAAAAATAAGACTTGTGACGAAATGGCTCTCTGGCGTACACATTAGTGATGTGTACTTCATAAAAAGGGATGTCCACACTGAGTAAAGCGTCTCGAAGGGCAATGCTCGTATGGGTAAATGCGGCGGGATTAATGATAATCGCATCGCATTGTGCATATTGAGCGTGAATAGCCTCGATTAGCTGCGCTTCACTATTACTTTGAATGTGTGACAAGCTGACTTGCTGTGTTTCTGCATATTCAGTTAATCCGTCAACAATCTCGTTGAGCGTCTGCGTGCCGTACTTGTGCGGCTCACGGCGACCTAGCATATTCAAATTAGGGCCGTTTACTAATAAAATCTTTAATTTTGCAGACATATTACGCGAACTTCCTTTAACTAAAGCATTAGCCAAAAATTTAGACTGTATGGCTTGTTAACTTAAGCCGAATTCCAGCAAATAGCAAATATTTCTCCATTTCGTGGAGTATTATAGAGAGTTCGAGGTAAATAGCAGCAAAATACTGGTCTAATCAGAAGGGAAGAGGGGCAAATAAGCTTGCCCCTAAAATGGTTACTTTGCGTCCTGCTTGGCCTTTTCTAGGTGGGCTGCAAAGTCTTTTGCGTCTAAAAAGCCTGTGATGCGGTGTGTTGGCATCTCATTACCTTGGCTATCAAAGATTAAAATAGTCGGTAAACCAAACACCGTAAATGCTTCCATGATCTCTTGGGTGTTGTCATTGGCTTTGGTCAAGTCGAGCTTTAATAGCTCGTAATCTTTGAACTGTGCTTGTACTTCAGGTTTCGGGAAAGTGTATTTCTCAAACTCTTTACACGCAACACACCACTCTGCGTATAAATCAACGATAGGCACTTTGCCCTTAGCATTTGCTTCTGCAACGGCGACTTTAAGCGCGGCTAAGTCAGGTAGTAACTTAAACTTCTGCTCTCCTGTAACGACCTTAGCTTGAGTCGTTGCGGTACTTACAACGGCTGTAGGTGCTGGAAACAAGCTTGTTTTTAATGCGTATAAGCCAACAATAAACAAGGTGATCGCAAAGCCCCACAATGTGGTTTTACCTTTGCCTGCCTGTAATTGGCTTTGCCAATAATGCAAGTAGAGTGCTGTCGCTACGGCAAGACCACCGGCAAGTGAGATAATCACTGTCGTATCTAGTATGCGCTCTAGTAGGATAAGCGGTACGAAGAGCATCACAAAACCAAATAGCGTTTTGACCTGATCCATCCAGCCACCGGCTTTTGGCAGTAATTTTCCACCTGAGGTACCTAGCAGTAATAGCGGTAGGCCCATGCCCAAACTAAGTGCGTATAGCGTTACCGCGCCCACCACATAATCACCACTTTGCGCGACAAATAATAGCGCGCCAGAAAGTGGAGCTGTGGTGCAAGGCGATGCAATAAGTCCAGAAAGCACACCCATAATGAATACGCCCCAGTAATTGCCGCCTTTTTGTTTGTTACTGAGCTGAGTGAGTTTATCCATCATGCCGCTAGGTAAACGAATTTCGTAAACCCCAAACATAGATAGCGCGAGTGCGACGAACAATATACTAAAGCTGATAAGTACCGCTGGATGCTGCAAGTAGCCTTGAATTTGGCCACCGAAATACGCAACGACTAACCCAAGCGCAGCGTAAGTGACCGCCATACCTTGCACATAGACAAAAGATAGACTGAAGGCTTTTTTAGTCGAAAGGCCTTGTTGACCAGCTATGAGGCTCGACAAAATCGGGAACATCGGGAATACACAAGGGGTAAAGGCAAGACCAATACCGAGGCCAAAGAACGTCAAAATATTCGCAAGCAAGCTGCGCTGCATTAGCTGCTCAGTGAAAGACAAGTTAGCGCTATCTACAGGCGCGCTTTCGCTTTGAACTTCTGCTTTTGTCTCAGGTGCTTTTGTTTCAGGAGCTTTGGTTGAGGTGGTCTTTGGCTTTTCTCCGGCAATCGTGCTTAACGGCACTTCAACAATTTCTGGCGGATAGCAAAGTCCAGCTTCGGCGCAGCCTTGATAGCGTATTTTTACGATTGCACCTTGCTCGATATTACTGAGCTTAGAGATAACAGATAAGTTATTAAAGTAGACTTCAGTGCGACCAAAAAACTCATCTTCAATCATCTTTCCTGGTTCAAGCTCCGGCACTTGGATGTCGGCTTGCTTGGCGATAATTTGAAGATTCTTCTTATATAAGTAATAGCCGTCGGCGATGTCCCAACCCACAAACAAGGTGTTGCCTTGCTGGTCAAAATCGAACTTGAATGCTTCTTTTACTGGTAAAAAAGTCTGTTGTTTAGGAGCCAGTAAGCTGTCTAGCACCGCATTGTTTGCTTGCGCGGGAAACCACATCAGCAATGAGAAAAGAACTACTAAGAGTCGCATTACAATAATACCTCGTCCATCCATTTGAAATAAGCTAAGTTGCCGCTGGTGACATCCACGACTTGAATTTCTGGGACATCATAACTGTGTAAGTCGCGAATAGCGGCCATTACTTGCTCTAGTTTTTCGGATTTTGTCTTGATTAACAGCTTGGTTTCTTGTGCATGTTCAACCTGACCTTCCCAAACATAAATAGATTCCACTGCTGGGATTAGGTTCACACAAGCTGCAAGTTTTTGCTCTACAAGTTGCGTTGCAATCTTACGCGCTTCAGCAACTGAATCGCATGTAGATAAGACGAGTTTATATCTTACGCCCATTGCCATTTCCATTTTAGGGTTAGTAATGGCATCTTAGCGGATAGCGCCTCTTTTCTAAAGCGTCTTACTTGTATCGCTTGAATTAAGACCTTAGCACCCATATTTATCTTTCGTAGATTTGGAGAAAGTATGTTTAGATTCTTATTTATTTTATTTATCGCTATTCCGATTATTGAAATTGCTTTGCTGATCCAAGTCAGCGAGGTGATAGGCGGTTTTGCTACCATTGCGCTTGTAATTGGTACCGCTATTTTAGGGGCAAGACTGGTTAAACAGCAGGGTCTTGGCGCTTATGTCAACGTACAGCAACAGATGTCTCGTGGGCAATTGCCTGCACAAGATTTATTTACCGGTTTGTGTGTGATCATTGCCGGCGTGCTATTGATGACGCCTGGGATCATGACCGATGTATTAGGTTTTTTACTGTTAACTCCAGCCGTTAGAAAAAAGCTGGCGCAGTCGCTTTTAGCTCATGCCACCGTAAGAGTGCAAACAGGCATGCATTCAGGCCAGTCACCGTTTGCTAATCAATCACGTGACGAGCAATCGGAGCAGCAAGAAGAAATTAGAGATCCATTTAAAAATCAATCGGGTAGAAATTCTTCAACAACGATTGAAGGTGAATACGAAAGAAAAGACTAAATTTTTTTGGTTTTTTCTCTTGGGTTTTAATTTGCCCATCCCCATAAATGAAAGCAATTAAAATTGCGTGTGTTAACCACAACCTGTGGATGTAACAGCGCCTTAAAAAAGCATTATTTCTGTCATTGTTCAGAAACTGTTAGGAGAACTATATAAATGAACATTCGTCCTTTACATGATCGCGTCATTGTTAAGCGTCTTGAAGAAGAAACAAAGTCAGCTGGCGGCATTGTGTTAACTGGTTCTGCAGCTGAAAAGTCTTCACGTGGTGAAGTGGTTGCAGTAGGCAACGGCCGCGTGTTGGACAATGGTGAAACTAAAGCACTACAAGTAAAAGCTGGCGACACAGTGTTGTTCGGCTCTTACATCGAAAAAACTGAAAAGATCGAAGGTCAAGAGTACCTGATCATGCGTGAAGATAACATCTTAGGCATCGTAGAATAATTAATACTTTTTAGTTTAATCGACAACAGAATTTAAGAGGAATTTATAACATGGCAGCTAAAGAAGTTCGTTTTGCAGGTGACGCTCGTACAAAAATGCTAAAAGGCGTAAACGTACTAGCAGACGCAGTAAAAGTAACACTAGGTCCTAAAGGCCGTAACGTTGTTTTAGAAAAGTCATTCGGTGCACCTACTATCACTAAAGACGGTGTATCTGTTGCGAAAGAGATCGAGCTTGAAGATAAGTTCGAGAACATGGGCGCACAAATGGTTAAAGAAGTTGCGTCTAAAGCAAATGACGCAGCGGGTGATGGTACAACCACTGCAACAGTACTTGCGCAAGCTATCGTGAATGAAGGCCTAAAGTCAGTTGCTGCGGGTATGAACCCAATGGATCTTAAGCGTGGTATCGACAAAGCCGTTATCGCTGCAGTTGAAGAACTAAAAACGCTTTCAGTTCCTTGTTCAGACGCTAAAGCGATTGCACAAGTTGGTACGATTTCAGCTAACTCTGACAAAGAGATTGGTGACATCATTGCTGAAGCAATGGAAAAAGTAGGTCGCGAGTCTGGTGTTATCACTGTAGAAGAAGGTCAATCACTACAGAACGAACTAGATGTAGTTGAAGGTATGCAGTTTGACCGTGGTTACCTTTCTCCGTACTTTATCAACAACGCTGAAAAAGGCCAAGTTGAGCTAGATAACCCACATATCCTTCTAGTAGACAAGAAAATCTCTAACATTCGTGAACTTCTACCTACACTAGAAGCAGTTGCTAAAACAAGCAAGCCGCTACTAATCATTGCTGAAGACCTTGAAGGTGAAGCGCTGGCAACTCTGGTTGTAAACAACATGCGTGGTATCGTGAAAGTTGCAGCGGTTAAAGCGCCTGGCTTTGGTGACCGTCGTAAAGCGATGCTACAAGATATTGCGACACTAACTGGTGGTACAGTTATCTCTGAAGAAATTGGCCTTGAGCTTGAGAAAGCTACGGTTGAAGACCTAGGTACAGCGAAGCGCGTGGTTATCACTAAAGACGACACAACTATCATCGACGGTGCTGGCGAGCAAGAAGCAATCGATGGTCGCGTATCTCAGATCAAAGCACAAATCGAAGAAGCAACTTCTGACTACGACAAAGAGAAACTACAAGAGCGCATGGCAAAACTTGCAGGCGGTGTTGCAGTAATCAAAGTTGGCGCAGCAACCGAAGTTGAAATGAAAGAGAAGAAAGACCGCGTAGAAGATGCACTACACGCAACTCGCGCAGCGGTTGAAGAAGGTGTAGTACCTGGTGGTGGTGTTGCGCTAGTTCGCGTTGCGAGCAAGCTTGAATCGCTAACAGGTGACAACGAAGACCAAAACCTCGGTATCAAAGTGGCACTTCGTGCGATGGAAGCACCACTTCGTCAAATCGTTTCAAACGCAGGTGACGAAGCATCAGTTGTGGTTAACGCAGTTAAAGCAGGCGAAGGTAACTACGGTTACAACGCTGCGACTGGCGAATACAGCGACATGATCGAAATGGGTATCCTAGACCCAACTAAAGTAACGCGTTCTGCACTACAGTTTGCAGCATCGGTTGCTGGTCTAATGATCACTACAGAAGCGATGGTTGCTGAAATTCCGAAAGAAGAAGCTGCTGGTCCAGATATGGGCGGCATGGGCGGAATGGGTGGCATGGGCGGTATGATGTGATAAACATCACTTCCTAAGCACTAAACGCTTTAGAAAAACCCTAACACATTGATGTTAGGGTTTTTTTATGTCTGAAATTTGCTAAAGCTCCATCATTTTAGGGGTATAAAGTGGGGTATTGATTTAACGCCCATGTGTTGTTTTTAGAGTGAAAAAAGTGCGCTGCAAAGTTTTACATTACTTTCTTTTAGTGCCTCATGTTAGAGGAGGTAGACACGCCCTCGACGGAACATGTGGTCGTATTTTCGATATGAATAGCATTAAACCCGGCCCAATCTAGTTGCTTCGTGTCACAATGCTATCCGTGGTTAGTGCAAAGCGCTTCCCATAACATCACAAGTAAATTGAGATTATTGCTTACTGCAAAAATCGTGATGGACCTTAATAATATGTAGGTGAACAAGGGGGCTCCTTCTTTTATACAAGAGGAAATATATGCTTAAAATGAGAAAAAACTTGCTGAACCTTGAGGTTGCTAGTTCGTTGTATTTCACGTTGTATGGCATATTTCTGCACTTTAATCCGGAGTCTATTGACCATAGCAAGATAGAGATACTTTACTTTTTGACCCCCTATTCTTCCCATATTTTATTTATTCACTCACTCGATCCTTTAAGTCATACAAAACAGTAAGCTTGTCTCATGACCATTTGTCTTTAGATGAAAATACTATAGATATGAGTGAAATTGAGTTTGTAAAGATTGATATTATTTATGCTTTTGAGTCTATTGACTGGATTAGAAAAGTTGAGGTTTACTATAAATATATTGATGGTAGATATTGTTACTTTTCAGGGTTTTATAAATTAAACTTGAACTACAAAGAACTTACTAATCTATATAAAGAGAATCATAAGATAACGATTGAAAAGAGTAGCTGACAATCAATGTGAAATGTTTACGTTTTTCTATTGGTCGGATTTATCATGCAGGGTAAGTAGCAGTGGTTTGATGGGGGGATAAAAGAGCATAGAGATGAAACTACTCGATTGCTTGTAGTCGTAAAGATCCTGCTTTGATTACATTCGTTTGAGAACGATTTACCCTAATTTCGGTCTTACTAATTATAAGCTAACTTGAACGCTAGCAATTGTGAATCCTTAAGAGTGCTTTAACTTTGTTTTTAATAGCCCCGAAAACCTATATTGCTTTTGAGAAAGCACTTTTCTAGGGTGGAATAAATAGTATCGGTGAACTTAGTTTTTTCATTCAGTTAGCTAACTGACTTCTGAGTACAGTTTCAGGTTGGTTATGTAAATGTAGTCAAATGTCACACTGCGTAAAAGGGTGTGATCTTGCTTTACTTCGCACAATGAAGGAGTAAGGTGATGGTAGAGTTTGAAGGAGATCCAAAGATGAAAACACAAATTGCAATACTTGCTTTATTTATGACTCCCTTGTTTGTCAATGCCGGTGAGGTCGCTGTGACTTGGAAGGACTTTAAAGAGTATCGCGATGTTAAACCAGGTAATGAAACGCGAGGTTCATTTCATAAACGGGTTGAAAAGCAACTGCAGAAACACCTAGAAGAATTAGCGACTAAATTACCCGAGGGCTACAAGCTCGCAATTACCTTTGATGAGATAGACCTTGCTGGTGATGTTCATTACGGTACCACTGATATTCGGGTGATTAAACCAATCCATTTCCCCCGTTTTGAAATTAGCTATAAGTTAACAGATAAGTCTGGTAAAACCATCGCAGAGGAAAATGGCGTGACGTTAAAAGATATGTCGTTCATGGATAGAATAAAAAGAGGCATGGACGAATCCTTTTATTATGAAAAGCGTCTTTTAACTGACTGGTTTGAAGATGACTTGATGAAGAAAGCTAGTTGAGTTGAACAACAGTTATGGTGACCTTGATGAGAGCGCCGAGATTGGGCATTCTCATCTTCTTTTAGCTGAATATTAGTAAGTTAGATGAGTGCTACTACTGGTACTATATTGTGGGAATTTTTAGTTTTATACCTCAAAATATTTTGCCTACCTCAAATACGTGTTACTGTTCCTTGGAGTTGTGAAAAGTTCTAATCGTAATTCACTACTTATTTCGTACTTAGGTTGGATGCTTTTATAAGCACCTAAGCTGAACTAAAATCGTAACAATCCAATTGTTACGGTTTTATTATTTTGTTGTGATTTTGTTGACTTTTTTATTTCAGAATGTATATTCTGTTTTTTGAGGAGCCTATGGGAAGAACGCGAGAGTTTAATGTCGATAAAGCATTGGAACAAGCGACAATCCTGTTTTGGAAGCAAGGGTATAGGAATACTTCCATGGAACAGTTAGTCACTTGTACTGGTGTTAGTCGGTACGGGTTTTACCAAGAATTTGGTAATAAAAAGGAATTGTTTCAACGCTGTTTGCAGGAGTATTCTCTGCGTAAAATTGGACCTGGGCTTAAGCGTTTAAGTGCAAGCGATGGCTGTTTGGCAGACTTAACTGCATTTTTTAACTTGTATAGTCAAAACATTGCAGCGCATGGTGCTAATGGCTGCTTGATTTGTAATACGGCCACAGAAGTGGGTGAGTCCGACCCTGATATGAATTCAGCGGTGCAACAGGTCTACAGTGCGTTGAGTGCGCAGTTTCGAGATTTCATTGAAAAAGCGCAAGCGCAAGGTGAGATTCGCAAAGAGATTGATGCAAACAGTTTGAGCTTTTGTTTACTTGGTGTGCTTCAAGGTGTAGCCGTGATGGCAAAAGGAGATTTCCATCGTGAAACTCTGAGACATTACTTAACTACGATTTTTGACATGATGGCGCAGAAGTAACGAAAGATAATACGTCGTGATAAAGATTTGAATTGAGTGATCAGTAAAGATTACCCAAAGCGTTTGCTTAATTGCTAGAAGTGATCGTGAAGAAAAGCTTTTAGCTATTTTTTTATTTTATATCAGAATGGTTGTTCTGTTATTTAAGGAGAGACAATGGGATCATCGCTAGAAGGAGTTGCTAAGCGACTCGGTGAGTTTGTCACTAGATATAAATACTTGTGTTTACTATTCAGTATCATGTCTTGTATTGCAATTGGTATTGGGGCAAAAGGCTTAACATTTTCTAATGATTATCGGGCATTTTTTAGCGCTTCAAACCCCGAACTACTGGCTTTTGAAGCTTTTCAGGACAAGTACACCAAGAACGATAATATTCTTATTGTTGTGCATCAAAAAGAGGGTAACGGTTTATCCAAACAACACGCAATGGTGGTTGAGCAGCTGACAGAGGCTGCGTGGCAAACACCCTATGCTAGTCGAGTCGACTCTGTGACTAACTTTCAGCATAGTTACGCGGAGGGAGATGAGCTGATAGTTGCGGACTTGATGAAAAACATCCAGTCATTAAGTGAAGAAGACATTTTACAAAAAGCGGAAATTGCACAACAAGAACCCTTATTAAAACAGCGCTTGATCGCAAATAACGGTAAGACGACAGGTATCAATATTACCGTTCAGTACCCAGGTGAATCACTGACTGAGGTACCGACAGCGGTAAAGCATGTTCGCGAAATAGTTGCAAAAGCACAGCAAGAGAATCCTGATTTAGTGTTTGCGCTTTCTGGAATTTCGATGCTAAACAATGCGTTTAGTGAGTCAGGGCAGCAAGATGCCGAAACCCTTACGCCTATCATGTATTTGGTTTTGATCATTGTAATGTACTGTGGATTACGCAGTTTTCCAGGAACTATTGCAGCTGTATCTGTGGTGATTTTCTCAAGTGTTGTTGCTATGGGGATCAGTGGCTACGCTGGTATTCAATTAACTCCTATTTCGATAACCGCACCAACTATTATTCTAACGCTAGCGATAGCTGACAGCATACACGTTTTGTTGTCTTACTATGCAGCAAGAAAAGCAGGACACGAAAAAAATCACGCGATAGTGGAAAGTTTACGAATTAACTTCGTTCCCGTATCTATAACTAGCTTGACTACAATTGTAGGCTTTTTAACTCTTAACATGTCGGATGCCCCTCCATTTGCCGATTTGGGCAACATTACAGCATTTGGTATTGCTGCTGCTTGGGTATTATCTCTAATTTTACTACCCAGCCTCATCGCCATTTTGCCAGACAAAAAGAGCTATGCAACTCGTACAAGCATGTTATCTCATTACCTGGGTCGTTTTGGAGGTGTTGTCGCGCAGAAATATCGAGCTATTTTGCTATTTACTGTTGTTGCGATTGCGGCTAGTGCCTACGTGGTCCCTAATATTGATCTCAATGATGAGTTTGTGAAGTACTTTGATCATCGAGTGGAGTTTCGCCGTGATACTGATTTTACCATGGAAAACCTTACTGGTATTTATGTGGTTGAGTTTGATGTTGAAAGTGGCAAAGTAGGTGGGATCAGTGAACCTGAATATCTTACCAATCTGAATCAATTTACACAGTGGCTGAGAATGCAACCAGAGGTGGTTCATGTCTATAGTTACACGGATATTGTTAAGCGTCTCAACAAAAATATGCATCAAGATGACACCAGTATGTATCGTTTACCTGCTGATAGAGAGTTAGCAGCGCAGTATCTCCTGCTTTATGAAATGTCCTTGCCATTTGGGTTAGACCTGACGGACAGGATCAGTATGGATAAATCGGCAACTCGAGTAAGCTTGACTCTAGATAACCTCTCAACTGGCCAGATCCAATCTTTTATCGCTCGCACTGAGGCTTGGCTAGTCGACCATACACCAGATGCTATGCATGCTAAAGCAACCGGTGCGACCGTAATGTTCTCACATATTTTCCAGCGTAACGCAGAAAGCATGCTCAGCGGTAATTTAATTGCCGTTATCGTGATCACCTTGATTATGGTGATGACGCTGAGAAGTATTAAATATGGGATCGCAAGTATTCTACCCAACACAATTCCGATGCTATTCACTTTTGGTATTTGGGCTATATTGGTCGGTCAAGTTGGTGTGGCGGCGGCTACGGTGACTTCAACTTCTTTAGGGATCATTGTTGATAATACCGTGCATTTCCTATCCAAGTATTTACGGGCGAGACGAGAGCAGGGATTGGACCCAGCAGGTGCGGTGAAGTATGCCTTTGAAACCGTCGGTGAAGCTATTTTACTGACCACATTTATTCTGGCTGGCGGCTTCGCAGTGTTGGCCTATTCAACCTTTATGATCAATGCGCAGATGGGGCTGCTAACTGCACTTGCCATTGTCATGGCACTCATCGTGGACTTTTTATTCTTACCCGCGCTGCTTATGTTACTGGCTAAAAGATCAAAGCAAGCGAGCAAAGCGTCTATTCAAGAAGGAGCGAAAAATGAAATCTACAACGTCTAAGTTTTTATCGCATTTAGCAATCGGATTGCTGGTTATACCTTTTGCCAGCAACGCAACGCAAGACAATCTAGGCTACAACATTGCAGCTAAAGCAGATCGTTCAGATCGAGGTTTTGAAGTCAGTTCGGTTGATTTAAAAATGCGTTTGATAGACAAGAAAGGCCAAGAAACCGAACGCTTATTGACCATGAAAACCATGGAAGTGGCAGATGAAGACAAAGGTGACAAAAGCCTTATTATTTTTAACTCTCCTGCAGATGTAAAAGAAACCAAGCTGCTTTCACATGCGCAAATTATAGATGCTGATGATCAGTGGTTATATCTCCCAGCGCTTAAGCGTGTTAAACGGATCTCTTCTGCCAACAAATCGGGACCATTTGTTGGCAGCGAGTTTGCGTTTGAAGATTTTACAGCTCAAGAACTCAATAAGTATAGCTATGAATATGTATCGGAAGAGGCGTGTGGCGAGCTGACATGTGCGGTGATAGATCGGTTTCCAAAATATGAAAACTCGGGATATACCAAACAACGTGCATTAATAGATACCAAGGATTATCAAGTTAGAAAAATAGACTTCTACGATAGAAAAGGCAGTCATTTAAAAACATTGAGCCTAGATAACTACAAATTATATCAACAGGCGTACTGGCGCCCGCTTACCATGACAATGGAAAATCATCAGTCGGGCAAAAAGACGATATTAGAGTTTTCAGACTACCAATTTGATATTGCCTTGAGTGCTCGCGACTTTATTAAGTCGTCGTTGAAATAGGGGGAGGTATGCGATTCAAGGCGATGCTTGCTGTTGTGCTATCTTGCATTCCTTATGCGAAAGCAGAGATGGAGTGGCAAAGTAGCACCAGCATTGACCTTAGCACTCGGCAGTATAATGGCTCTCCAATGAGAGCCTCACAACTTGACCGAGAATTCGATGCTAAATTGATGTGGGAGTTGGATTTTGAAAACCTAAAGACAGGCTTAAGCGGAGGGTTTAAACCTGTATTAAGTGCAGCGAAAAATGAGGGGATAAGGGTATTCGACATTCAAGAAGCATATATCACTAGCTCTTTCTCACAAGGACAGTTGAATGTTGGTGTAAATACTGTTTTTTGGGGAGTTGCAGAGTCTCGTCATTTGGTTGATATCGTCAATCAAAAGCAGCCGACACGAAATTTAGATAACGAGGCTAAGCTTGGAGAGTTACTACTCCATTATCAGCATTTTACTGATAATGGTCACTGGTTTGCCATGTCTTTACCTTATTTTCGTGAGCGTGATTTCGGCCTTCCTGATGACCGCTTGTCGTTGCCACTAGCTGTAACCGATGAGCAATTTGTAGGCCGAGATGCTAATTATAGAGGTAGCTACTTATTAGGTTATCGCGGTGTGCTAGGTGATTGGGATGTTGGAACCTACTACTTCGACGGCATCGACAGGGAGCCCGTTATACGCCCTAATGATAATCAAGAGTTCGATGCTATTTATCGGCGCCTTCAACAAACAGCATTGGACTTACAGTGGACGTCTGAGTATCTGCTTGGGAAGGTTGAAGCGCTACATCGCCATCACCAAATGGGAGGGAAAAGCTGGGCTTATGTCGTCGGTGCCGAATACTACTTTTACGGTATCGCCAATTCCAACAAAGATCTCAGTTTACTCATGGAGTTACATAGAGATACCGAAGAACAGGTGAATCTAAATCGTCTCTATCAAGATGCGACATTTATTGGCATGCGACTCGCGTGGAATGATGTTGATGATACGAGCATGATTACTGGGGTCTTAATTGATAACGACACTGGGGCTCACACCATTAAAACCGAATTTTCAACTAGGCTCTCCAGTCACTTGAGTCTAGCGCTTGAAGCAAACTTGTTTTTAGAGCAAACCCAGCGTGATGCGACCTATGGGTTTAAAGATGATGATTTTATAGAACTTAGGCTGACTTACTACCTTTAAGGAGAAATTATGGTAAGCCAATACGCAGATGTATTGATTATTGGTGGTTCAATGGCGGGGGCTTGCTTGGCAAGACAACTAAAATTGGCTCACCCAGATATGAAAATTACGGTTATAGAGAGAAAGCAGGCGTTTAATAGTTGGGTTGGAGAGTCGACACTGGAGTCTTTTTGGGACTACATGGCAAACGATTTAAAGCTTGGTTTTTACCTTGAAACAAACCACCTATACAAACATGGACTGCGTTTTTACTTTGATAGTGATAACCGCGATTTAAGTGTTGAAGAACTGAGTGAGCTTGGGCGTAGTTGGTATCATGGCATCCCTGCGCATCAAATTGACCGTGAAAAGTTTGATAACGATATGGTGCAGTTTAATCGTGAACTAGGTGTCGATGTTGTAATGGGCACTACAGTTAATGAAATTAGTCTTGATGCGCAGCAAGGACACACTGTAGTTACCAGTGGTAGCACTTATACTTGTCGTTATTTAGTTGATGCATCGGGCTTTAATTCACCGTTGGGTAAACAGCTTGGATTAATTGAATCACAAAATGATCGCCATCCTGTGAGTTCATACTGGGGAAGGTTTAAGCATATTGAGCTGATTGATCACCTTGGAAGTGATGAGTGGCGTGCTCGCTCGAACTTTACGAGTAGAGCACTGGCTACCAATCACTTTATGTACAAAGGATATTGGATTTGGTTAATTCCATTGAATCAAGATACCTTTAGCATTGGGATTACTGCTAAAAATAATGAAGTGAATTTAAATATTCGTTCAGCTGAAGAATTTGAGCAGTTTTTACGCTCTCATCAAGCACTCAATGAAATTCTAGGACAGCACGCTGAATTATTAGATTACACCTCGATGAAGCGACTATCTAGAAAGGCAAAGCAATCCTTTTCTACAGAACGCTGGTTCTTAACTGGAATGTCATCAGCCTTTTTAGATCCCTTGTTATCACCAGGTTCTGCTTACCTAACCGATGCTAACCGCATGATTGGCGAACTTATTGAGGCGGATATCGCCGAAGATGCAGAAATGTTTGCTGGTAAAACAAAGGCATTCAATGCGTACCTTCTTTCTTGGTATGAGAGTTTTATGTTGCACATTACAGGTAACTACCATGGTAGTTATGAAGTACATAAAACGCATTTTGAAGCATTACTAATGCATTGGTTTGGTTTTATTTTACCGTCCTCTATGTCTCGTCGTTATGGTTATTGCCCAAGCCTGCATGGAATGAGTCAAGACGAAGTCAATCAAAAAGCTATCGCGATGGTAGAAAATGCAGCGATTGCAAGGATTCACGTATTAAAAGATGAGTTTATTCAATTAATCAAAGGATATGAATACCGCTACAATCGTGGACACTTTTTCGATATTGAACTCACGCGACAACGTATGAAACACGCACACACAAGAGGTGCAATGTTAGACGATGCGGCGATTGCAGAGTTAGATCATGCACTTTTGGAAGTCACCTATCAGGGGTTTTTACGTAGCTTATGTGAAATTCAAAAGGTCGACTTTGACGAAGAAAAAATGCCGATGGTAGTTCAAGCCGCTATCGAAGATAAATTATCACTTACCCATGCTATGCAGCTTTTTCACATATAATAATTAGGCAAAGAAAATGGAAAATTTAGCTACCAAACACCGCATCCAGGATTGTCAAATACAGTCGTTAGCAGAAGATATTATTTCACTAATTTTTGAGCAACGCCGTTTGTTACCTATAGAAGATAACGCACCATTCACTGAGCAGATCGCGGGGCATGTAGAGAGGGTTGAGCAATTCATCGCAAATAACGAACCTATTAATATGGTATTGCCAGCTTTCCCTGCAAAGTCACCAAATAGAACGAAAACACTGGGTTTCTTGCCTGATAAAGGAGAGTTCTATGCATTTGAACGCTTAGTCAATCTCTGTAAACAGATTGAATCTATTTATGAACCCGGTGCAAAAGTCACTATTTGTTCTGATGGTCGTGTTTTTGCCGATATCATTCATGTCACGGATTCACATGTCAGCCAGTACGTAAATACACTACGCCAATACGCGGCTCGTCATTACCCTAACTATTTTGAATTCTTTAACTTAGAAGATGTATTTGACAAAGTTGATGACTTTACTGTACTTCGTGAAGAGCTGATGATCCGCTACGGAGAGAGCTTGTCAGACTTACGTCAACGCGTGAAAAATGAAAAAGAAGCGTCCACGATGTATAAAGGCATAACACGCTTTATGTTGGAAGATTTCTCTGGCATTGACAAGTTTTCGGATTATAGCCGCACAGCGTTGCAAAAAGTTGCTAAAACAGCTGCCTACCGAGTGATCCAAAGGAGTAATGCATGGAGTCGATTGTTGAAAGATCACTTACCTGAAGCGTTACGTCTATCAATTCACCCTCAATACTTGGTGTCTGAAAAAATTGGTATTTCTTTAGTTTCACAAACTGATGTCTGGACAACGCCATGGCATTCAGTATTGGTGAAAGATAATACAAGTTATCAACTCATGCCGCGTGAACAAGCTGAGAAGTTAGGTTGTGTATTGGTGTTCAACGAAGGGCGTGCAAGCCATTTTGAGCGTATTCATCGAGGAGCGGAGTGATGGATACAATTAAAGCCTTGGATAGCGTTGGAGTTGTCATTGATGCAACTTCTATGGCTTGTCAAAGAGTTGAGCGTCTTAATATCGCTTCATTGATCGATGAAATATTTTCTCAAGGACTGGTTGTGCTCAAAGGATTTGAGCCCCTCAATGATACTGATATGGAGCTAGTAGCTAAAGAGATCGGTCCGCTTTTACAGTGGGACTTCGGTTATGTACTTGATTTAAAAATACAAGAACAACCGCAAAATCATATTTTCAGTGAGGGTAAGGTAGAGTTGCACTGGGATGGAGCATTCGCCTCAGAAGAGCCAAGGTTTAACTTCTTTCAATGCTTGCAGAGTAGTTCCAACTCCGGTGGTGGAGAGACTACATTTTTGAATACAACACGGTTACTAGAAAGTCTACCGAACGATACCATTGAGCAATGGAAGCAAATTCGGATCCGTTATGAAACGGAAAAGAAAGCCCACTATGGAGGGGTGATTGAAGTTCCTTTAATAAGCCGTCACCCTAAGACAGGCAAGCTTCGCATGCGTTATATTGAACCTTTCAATGAAGATAATATGGCAGTGAATCCAGTTGAGACACAGGTGATAGGTTTTGATACTTATCAAAGTGATGTCTTTTTGAAAGAAATGAACTCGTTACTTTACTCGTCGAACTACTTTTATAAACATAGTTGGAGGAAAGGCGAGTTTGTGTTTGTGGATAATCTGGCTTTATTACATGGACGCAGTCGCTTTGAAGGAAGCGGCTTAAATCGTCATCTAAAACGGGTTCATATTTTATAGTAATGTATTTACTTTCTCATAGCTCACAAGGATGTGAGCTTTTTTATCTAAGATTATTAGGGCCTGTTTATCTTTCAAGTTTGTTTTTGCAGCAGTTTGATTGGTATTTATACAAGGCAGAGCCTGCGTAGCATAGTTGTTCTATGTGAGTCAGGCGATAAAGACTTTGTGCTCCTGCAAAGTCACCTTACCCCACATCCTTGTGGGGCAACACAGTAGAAATGCCAATCAAGCGCAGCCCTTTGGGTTCACCTGAGTGCGCTTTGTTCATTGTTGCTCAACTTTTGCCTAGATTACTAGGCGGCAAGTCGAGCGTCGCGACCAAAACACACTCAGGAGAACAAAAATCAAACAGCAAAGGTCAACAGGCCCTAATTGAATAGTGCTAATACTTCCGATAAATCACTAATAATAGCGTCAGGCTCACTTTGTGAAATTGGATTGCCATGATTATAGCCATAGTCAACGGTAACAACTTTACAACCTGCATTTCGTGCAGTTGCCACATCGTTGATGGAGTCACCAACATAAAACCCATCTTGTACTTCGCAATTCATATTATTTACAGAGGTGTATAAAGGCAGTGGATCTGGCTTTTTCTTTTTCAAAGTGTCAGCACACACAATTGTGTCAAACATCGTTTTAATTTCTAAGTGCTCTAATAACTTATGAGTATGTGAAGTATTCTTGTTGGTGACTAAAGCGAGTTTAATTCTTTGCTGATGTAAACTCTGCAGTGTAGTTTTTGCATTAGAGAATAAACTGGATGAGCGTGTGACACAGTCATCGTAAATGGTTTCAAGTAAACGAGTCGCTTCGGCTCTGTCAATATTGGTATTGTTATGGAAGTCTAACGCACGTTCAGTCAGCTTCGTTGTACCATTGCCAATCCAAGTTTTAACAAGGGCAAGTTCAATATCCGGCAAATAGTAATGGTTTAATGTTGTGTTTAAAGCGTAGGCGATATCTTCAGCGGTACTGACTAAAGTACCGTCTAAATCAAAGCCAACCCAAGTTGGGTATGTAAACATGATTTCATTCCTTGTACATTATAGAGGCCCCAAACAACAGAACCAGAATTGATAAATTATTTAAAAGTTGCGAGTAGTTGTAATAGGCTTTGTAGCTTTTTCACAACAAGTGCAAGTTTTTGCTCGTCAATTTCTTCAGTCGTCGATAGACCTTCAACGTCGGCTGCAACATCTAAAACATAAGGTTTAAAGCGTTTTGCTTCAAACGTAAACCCCGCTTCTTCTGTAAATAGCGCTTTAAACTTACCATGACCTTGCTGCTGCAATTCATCGAGTTTTTTATCCGCATCCAGTGCTTGGCGGTATATGAGCTTGAGATTTTCATTGAGTTTTTCGATAACGGCTTGCATGGTCAGTCCTAATCGCCCTACTAAAAGGCCCTATTTTAAGGGTTTCATTTACAAATGTCAGGTGTAAATCTACCCTTTTATAGGTAGTACAAAGGAATTGGAAATTTATCTCGTAATTTATCCTAAAGGTTTAAATTTATACGCCGATAACCAATCTGATCCATCAAAAAGTCAGGTAATCACTTATGAATATTTCCGGAAGTAACCTACCTGCTATGTCTGGAGCGGGTCAAAGCGGTGAAGTATACAGCGCCGTTTTGGCAAAAAAGCAGCAGAAAGCAGATGGACAAGCCGCACTTGCTTTAATTGAATCTGCGGGCAGCAGTGCAGCAGCACAAACGCCAGCTAAATCAGTGACAGCAACGCTGGGCAACAACATCAATACATACGCGTAAGCTTATGTCTGATGGCACGTTGTCTTCGGCATGTCCGATAGATATGTGCAAAGCAATCGGTGCTAGGGTCATTAGCACCGATTTTTTGCGCGTTTAAGGGAGTAAATTTAGGTCAATCGGCGTTTTACTTGGCTGCCCACCAATTTCTCGTACTAATTTAGGCACCAAAAACCCCGGCAGCACTTCTAAAAGCTCAGCCATTATCGCCTTGGCTTCACGCTCTTCTACATCAAAATGACTAGCGCCTTCTACCTTATCGAGTAAATGCAAATAATAAGGCAGTATATCTGCATCGAATAGGGCTTCACTCAGTTGAGCTTGGACCGCAACATCGTTATTAATTCCTTTAAGTAGCACTGCTTGGTTTAGTAAGGTCACATTGGCTTGTTTAAGCTTTTGCATTGCCGCTTTAAAGGTATCATCGATTTCATTTGCATGATTAATGTGATTCACCAAAATCACCTTTAAATGGCTGTTTGCTAAACGTTGGCACAATTCTTCGGTAATTCTCGCTGGGATCACTACCGGTAAGCGACTGTGGATACGCAAACGTTTAATTTGTGGTATGGCCTCTAATTGTTCTAACACCCAAGCTATCATGTCATCTTTGGCCATCAGCGGATCACCGCCACTTAAGATCACCTCATTGATTTCATGATGGGCACGCAAATAATCAAATACCGGCTCTAAGGTTCGTTTGTTGACTTGATTATCCTGATAGGGGAAGTGGCGTCGAAAACAGTAGCGGCAGTTGACCGCACAACCTGTTTTGAGCATGAGTAATACCCTAGAGCGGTACTTATGTAACAAACCAGGTACAGGTGCATCTTGTTCTTCGAGTGGATCTTTACTAAATCCCGCTTCAGTTAAATATTCCTGATGTACAGGTAACACTTGTAGTAGCAAGGGATCATAACGGTCTCCGTGGCGCATTTTAGCGATAAATGGGCGAGGTACTCGCATAGGAAACAAGCGCTTAGCTGCAAAGTCTCGTGCATCAAATTGATCATGCAACCCCAAGATGTTGAGTAGCTCTTGTGGGTCAGTGACAACATTTGCTAATTCTTTTTGCCAGTTAGTCTGCAAATTTACTTCATTTATTTGTATCATTAGCAGGTTAATTACTCGAATATACGTAGATTAGAGGATACGATGGCGAATTATAGCACCAACGAGTTCAAGGGCGGCCTAAAAATTATGATGGACGGCGAGCCTTGTTCTATCTTAGAAAATGAAATGGTCAAGCCTGGTAAAGGACAAGCGTTTAACCGCGTTAAAATCCGTAAGCTTATCTCAGGTAAAGTACTAGAGAAAACATTTAAGTCTGGCGACTCAGTGGAAGGCGCAGATGTAATGGATACTGATCTGGCGTATCTATACACTGATGGTGAGTTCTGGCATTTCATGAACAACGAAACATTTGAGCAGATCGCAGCTGATGAAAAAGCAGTTGGCGATAGCGTAAAATGGTTGGTTGAAAATGACGTTTGCACTATCACACTGTGGAATGGTAACCCAATCGCAGTAACGCCGCCCAACTTCGTTGAACTTGAGATCACTGAAACAGATCCTGGCCTAAAGGGCGACACAGCCGGTACTGGTGGTAAGCCAGCAACACTAAGCACAGGTGCAGTTGTTCGTGTTCCTTTGTTCGTGCAAATTGGTGAAGTGATCAAAGTTGATACGCGTAGTGGCGAATACGTAAGCCGCGTAAAATAATAGCGTAAAGCAATTTACGACGTTTTATAAATCCCAGCATGTTGCTGGGATTTTTTTGGAGTAAAAAATGACGGTGAATAATTGGCAGCCGAGTGCAACGATAGACACACTTAGGCATAGAGCTGCAATTTTAGCGAAGATACGGCACTTTTTTGCTGAGCGTGAAGTGATGGAAGTCGAAACGCCGAGTCTTTCACAGGCCTCAGTAACCGATCCTCACTTAGATACTTTCCAGACTCGTTTTGTTGGCCCAAATCACAGCCAAGGCTTGCCTTTATTTTTACAAACGTCGCCAGAGTATGCGATGAAAAGACTACTTGCCGCGGGCAGTGGTGCGATTTTCCAATTATGTAAGGCGTTTCGTAACGAAGAGTCAGGGCGTCATCACAATCCAGAGTTTACGATGCTAGAGTGGTATCGTCCGGGCTTTGACGAATTTGACTTAATGGCTGAAATCGACGAGCTGATGCAGATGTTATTGGACTGTCCGGCTAGTGACTCGATGACTTACCAGCAAGCCTTTGAGACCCATCTTGGATTTGACCCCTTGAGCGTGTCGCTAGCGGAATTAAAATCGCACGCTAATAAATACGGTTACGGTGATATTGCAGCCATCGAGAATAATCCAGATACTTTACTGCAATTGCTATTTTGCATGGAAATTGAGCCTAAAATAGGTCAACTGAAACCTTGTTTTGTTTATCACTTTCCCGCATCGCAAGCAGCGCTGGCAAAACTTAATCCGAAAGATAATCGCGTTGCTGGGCGCTTTGAGCTCTATTATCGCAACATGGAGCTGGCCAATGGATTTAACGAATTGACGGATGCGGTAGAGCAAAGAGCGCGCTTTGAGCAAGATAACCAACTCAGAGCCGAGATGGGATTACATCCAGTGCCTGCGGATGAGCGGTTATTGGCTGCACTCGACGCGGGGATCCCTGATTGTGCTGGCGTTGCACTTGGAATAGATAGACTGATCATGCTTGCGCTGAATAAAGCGAGTATCAGCGACGTACTCGCATTTGATGTTTCGCGGGCTTAGCGCCGCGAAACAAAGCGAGTAAGTTCTTTTTGAGTGGTTTCCGTGAGCTTTTGCGCACTTTGGCATTCAGCTAGCGCGCCATCAATTTGTGATTTAGACTGTTGACCTAATTCGACAATTTGTTGCACCGCTTGGTGGGTATGTTTTTGTGTTTCTTCAAGTTGGTGCACCGCACTAACGATTTCCTCTAGTTGCGCTTGATTGCGCTCAAAGTCATCACTCATGGAAATAAAGCCTTGAGAGGTATCGCTGATGGCTTTCTCTGCTGAGCTTGAGTGAGAAATCAATTGTTCTGATTCTTGATTGGTTTCACCAACCAGCATGTTCATTTGATTGATAAAATCGCTGATCTGGCGGGTGGCCGCATTGACTTTGACCGACAGCGCACGAACTTCATCGGCAACCACTGCAAAGCCACGCCCAGCTTCACCTGCTCGAGCCGCTTCAATTGCCGCATTGAGCGCAAGCAAGTTGGTTTGGTCGGAAAACTCTTCAACCATTTTTAGAATGTTGCGGATATTCTCACTATTTTCTTTCAGACCGGAAACCGTCGATGAAAAGTTACCTAGTAGCGTGGTGATTTGTTTTACTTCAGCGACAAGCTTAGTTAGCGACTGTGATGAACCGCGAACAAAATGCAAGCTTTCGGTATTGGCCTGATAAACCTGATCGGTATTGTGCACAATACTTTGTAAACTGTGGCTGACCTGATCGGAAGCGGCAATAATTGTGTCGCCTTGACTCAGCTGCTGCTGTCCATACTTTGCGGTACTTTGCATGGAACTGGTGATATCGCAGTTGCTTTGTGTCGCCGCAGCAGCACTTTCATATGTTTTTTCCAAAAGGACACTAAGGTGGGTGGTAAAGGTGTTGTACTGCTCACTTAAGTCTCTAAATTCGTCATAAGTGAATTGTGGCAGCTTTGCATCTAAGTTACCGTCTTGGCGGTTAACACGCTCCAATGACTCTTTCATCGCTTGTACAGGTCGCACGATTAAAAAGCGCATATAGAAGACGGTAAACGCAAACGCAGCAACAATCACAATGGTGATCAGCCAAAATAGCCCCATATTCGCGCCAGATTGGGATAGCTCCGAATACAACCAAAATAAACTAATTGCTTGAAAGAGAAGTAAAAAACCTAAATTGCCAACAATTTTGCGTGTTAGGGTAAAGAAAAACGTCTCTTCTAAAAAATTATAAATGCGCATATATAAACTCATATTGGGCTCATCATTGTGCCACTTTATTTGTCTCAGTATAGATGAGCTAAATGGAATAACAATGCTAAAGCGATCAAGCAGTTACTCAATTGGGGTGGCGTAAGCACCAATGCCCTGTAAATACATTTTGGTTTGGCATGGGAAGTTGGTGAAAATACCATCTACGCCAAAATCTAGCATCATATCTATGTCTTGTTGTTTATCGACCGTATAAGCAAATACCTTTAGTCCGCGAGATTTTGCGTCCAGAACATATTCATGATTAATAAAGTTTTTATCCATATGAATACTGTAAGCATGAAGTGATTCGGCAAATTGCGCATAATGTATTGGAATAGAAGCGGTTAACGCGCCAATTCTTACCCAAGGTAATTTTTGCTTCAACCACAATAGTTGGTGATGGTCAAAGGAAGAGATGAGTAGCTGCTCTCTGGTGATCACGCCTTGCTGGATATGTTCTTCAATATAAGTAACGAATTTGTCTAAGCCAAAGGTGTGTTTTAATTCTAAATTGATATCTGTCTGTTTACCTATCGTGGCGAACACTTGCTGCAGTGTTGGAATCGATTGCCCTTTACCGGCATCAAGCGTGGCAAGGTAGGCCTGAGTTTGCTCATTGACTCTACCCACGCCGTTAGTGGTTCTGTCTAGCCACGTGTCGTGGATAATGGCGTAATCATCCGCGCAACTTTGCACATCCAACTCAATACCATCAACGCCAATATGGAGAGCTGCTGCTATTGCAGCAAGTGTGTTTTCTGGATAGCTGCCACTGGCTCCACGGTGCGCTAAGACTTGAATCATGCTTTTTTCCTTGTAATAGACCAAGTTTCAAAACAGGCTGCACTAACGACCAACAACCCGCCTAGTAATGTTGTAAGTGTTAACGTCTCGTGTAACAGAATATAAGCTAATAGCGTTCCATACAATGGTTGTAAACAAGAAATTAACCCTGCTGTGGTGGCAGATAAATAACGCAGGCTAGAGGCAAATAAAGCGTGAGGAATGGCCGTAAATATTGCTCCTGCAAGCAAGATTAACCAGAGGTTTTGTGTAGTCACTTGTTGAATTGGCACTTCCACAAATGCCAACAGCATGAGGCATGCAACAAGCGTTTGATAAAGCATCGTGTGCGGGCCACTATAATGAGAAAAGAAACGTTTTTGAAGCAAGTTGCGTAGTGCAAAAAGTGCACCCGAGAATACACCTGTGATAATCCCCAGTGTAACTTGGTTGCCAAGGTTAGCTTCGGGTACTAATAGGTAGATACCAAATAACACGGCGCTGGCACTGATAAAATCTTTTAGCTGTACACGGCTGCGAGTGAAGAGTGGCTCTAAAAAAACGGTGATCACGGGGTAGGTGAAAAAGGCAATGATCCCAACAGCAATTCCCGCCAACTGCATGCCTGCAAAGTAGGTCACCCAGTGGAGTCCCACAATGACTCCAAGAACTAAAGCCGTAAGATAATCTTTTTTGTGTGTTAATTTAAGCGGCTGCCGTTGTATTTTTAGTAAGAGGAGTAGCACAATGAAAGCAACGGAGGTACGGTAAACGGTGATATCCAGTGCTGAGAGTGAAATTAATTTTGAAAATAATGCTGTTCCACCAAATAATAAAACGGCACTATGGAGCGAGAGCAAAGCGGATTGTTGTGGGCGCATATTGGATATTAGAACTGTTTTTTAACAGTCTATCATTTAATCGCTTTGGGATGACAAGATTGTTGACACTTGTCACTCAACATTTTGCGCTTAAACGGAAATAATAATAAAAAAAGTGAATCAGAGAAGCTTGTGTCCATTACCACAGAATTTACCCTAGTAGAAAAGCGGCGCTCATTTTGGAATGCCGGACCCCTAATATTTTCAACCTTTTATTTTTTCCCATTAATATTTAACTGGGCACAATTGAGCGCAGTTATTATTGCGTTGCAAGTTATTGTGTACCTTAGCTTTGTCCTGCTCTATTGGCAGAGTATTACAAAAACGGGCAATGCGTTGGTGATGAATTTAGTGCTGATGGCAGGGCTTTGTGTCGCAGGTAGTTGGGTGACGACCGGGACGAGTTCATTATTTGGCTTTATTGCTTTTTTCTGCGGTTTTAATTTTCTGCCTCGCTATAAAATCATTGCGATGCTAATCATCATTGCGCTGGTATTGCTAACGGCTAAATTTATCGCCACCCAGCAAGCGGTTTATTTCTTGATGCCAGCTCTATGTGTGGCATGTGGACTCTTTATTTTTGGCTGGATGTCACACCGAGAGCGAGTACATAAAGAGCTGCAGAGGCAAAGTGAAGAGGAAATTAAGCGATTGGGCGCCGTGGCTGAGCGAGAGCGTATTGCGCGCGACCTACATGATTTACTAGGCCATTCACTCAGCTCAATAGCATTAAAGGCGGAGCTGGCGAGTAAATTTGCTGCTGCAAATGCATTAGAGCAAGCGCAATCAGAAGCGCAGCAGGTAGCAGACTTAGCGAGAGAAGCACTAAGCGAAGTTCGCCAAGCTGTCACAGGCTACCATCAACTTGCACTTGATGCCCAGCTGCATATCTTGGCATCAAGGCTAAAAGATAAGGGTATTGCCGTAACACTAGAATTACAGGCAGTCACTTTGGATAAAGTAAGCGAGGCATGCTTGTGCTTTTTTGCTAAAGAAGTATGCACCAATATTATTCGCCACAGCGACGCTGATAAGGTTTGCTTCACCCTGCGGCAAGACAAGAATAATGTTTTTGTGGAGATTAAAGATAACGGTTCTATAAAGTTCATAAAAGAAGGAAATGGTTTAATGGGGATCCGTACCAGATTGAAAGAATGTGGTGGCCAATTATTTTATAACACCGAACAGGGCGGATACTTTAAGGCGGTACTAGGGGAAGCAGGATGATCAAAGTTTTTATTGTTGAAGATCAAGCATTAGTAAGAGGAGCTATTGCGGCATTATTGAGCTTAGATAGAGAGATTGAGGTGGTTGGCGAGGCTGAAAACGGTCAAGTTGCAAAGGAAAAGTTAGCAAAGTTAACGCCTGATATCGTGCTAACGGATATTGAAATGCCACAAGTCACTGGGCTTGAGCTTGCTCAGCACTTACAACAAAAAATGCCAGACACAAAAGTGGTAATCATGACAACCTTTTCAAAGGCGGGTTATATTCGTCGCGCTATCACCTTAGGGGTAAATGGCTTTGTATTAAAAGAAGCGCCTAGTGAGTACTTGCTATCAACGCTAAAGAAGGTAATGAATGGACATAAGGTCATTGACCCAGAGCTCGCCCTGTATGCATTAGAGGATGCTGATCCACTTACCGATAAGGAACGCAAAGCGTTGCGTTTAGCGAGCGAGGGATTAAAAACGGCTGAAATCGCAGGACAGTTATTTTTGAGTGAGGGAACGGTAAGGAATTATTTATCTGATGCAATCGCGAAATTACATGCGACAAACCGAGTAGATGCGGCAAGAATAGCTAAGCAAAAAGGGTGGCTGTAACTAGGTGTAATAGCATATATCCAGTTAATACTTCAAAATAATCCTGTGCGGTAATATACTGCATCATTCACTAAGTAATAATAATGTATTAATTTTGAGTGCGATAATGGATCCTAAATTACTTATTCAAGTTACCGCAATAACGACTGTGGTTTGTACAGTTTTTATGGCCGTAAACTGGTTGATTAATAAAGGTCTACCCGGCACTCGAGATTGGCTTGTTTTCATTGCGCTGACCGCAATTGGTTGTGGTCTGTTAGCAGCCCATGCGCTGCCAATTACGTTCTCAATTTTTATTCCTAATCTCACTATCGCATTTGGGCTTTTTTATCTTGCTCGTGGTGTCGACGCATTTTTTGCTGTGAAAAGTAACTATATGCCTTGGTATGTTTTGGCCGCATTGGGCATTCCAAGTTTTACTTACTTTCTGTACGTGGACTTTAATTTTGTTGCTCGTGTTGTCATCAATTATTTTGTATGGGCAATGGCCATGCTCTACTGTCTGCGAGCGTTGAATAAAGGGCAAACGTTATTGTCTAAGGAGTTCAGTGCGGCACATTGGGCATTTGGTCTTTCGTGTTTGAGCTTACTGGCAGTACTTACTTTTAGAGTGCTAATGATTGGCGGCTACTCAGTGACAGATAGCCTTGTTTCGGCAAATTGGGTGAATCAATTTTTCTCTGTTTCAGCGAGCACGATGCCGTTGTTGTTGTGCTTTTCTTTATGTCTTTTATGTAGCAGCCGTCGTGAAAAAGAGCTGGATATGTTAAAAACTGCTGCTGAGCAGTCAGCTTTAATCAAAGGTCAATTCTTAACGCTATTGAGTCATGAACTACGAACGCCACTGAATGCTATTGTTGGTCATGCTGAGTCGCTTAAAAAAGTGCCGCGAGAGCCAAACCGCCATGCCCAGTTGTGTGATGTTATCGTTCATGCTGCGATGTCGATGTCAGACTTGGCTAATCAAGTCTTACTGCAAGCGAAGGGGGAGTATGCTGCGCAAAACCGCGTATCTGTTTCGCTTTATAGTCTTTCGCAAGAGTTAGTACGCCTCTTACAGCCGCTGGCGTTGGCCAAAGGGCTGAGTTTAAGGGTTGAGGTTAAAGGGCTTTATCCGCAAGACGTTCATGTTGTCGAGCAAGATACATTGTCCTTGGTACTAAGAAACTTGCTCTCTAACGCGATTAAATACACAGATAAAGGCGTGATTACACTTATTCTCGAAGGTACAAACCGTGCTGAGGATATGCAAACGATCCGTTTTGCGATTAAGGATACGGGCAGAGGGTTGACCGAAGTGCAAATGGAAAAGATCTTTGAGCCCTTTGTCACTTTAAATACCGAACAATCCATCTCGCAAAGTGCAGGATTTGGGCTGGCGTTATGTAAGCAACTATTGCAAGGGCTTAACTCTGAACTTAACGTCGATAGTAAACTTGGCAATGGTACCGTGTTTAGCTTTAAGTTAGATTGCCAGTGTAGCGATATTCCGTTAAAGAGCGCGGAGTTTAATACAGAAAAACTAGCACTCAATGTGCTTGTAGTTGAAGATAATGCCATGAATATTGAGGTGATCAGCACCTATTTAAACGATATGGTAAGTGAGTTTTCTATTGCTAAGTGTCTTGCAGAAGCTGAAGTCGCGCTATTAGAACACAATTTCGATATTGTTCTATTAGACATGCGATTGCCTGATGGTAATGGTCTTGAGTGGTTTAAAGAGAGCTTCAAAGAAATTGGCTTTACCTCTAGCGTAAAGGTTGTCGCGTTAACGGGTGATGGCGATCCTGAATTGAAGAGGCGATGCCTCCGAGCAGGTATGCAGGACTGTTTAACCAAGCCTATTATGCCAAGCCGTTTATATGCAGCACTTGAATGTGCCACAGTAAAGACAGCATCGCGTTTAGAATGTAAAACGTTAATTGATCAATCAAGATTTATGGATCTCGCAAACCGTGAAAATTCAGGTGTGCTGGCGACAAAATTGATGTATTTAGCAGATCGATTTGAGTACGAAATTGCGCAAATCAAAGGACTCACAGAGTTGAATATAACGGATTTAGCCGCTGATAAACTAGCCTACATTGAAAACGAAGCGTTAGAGCTGGGTATGGTGAATTTTGCAGAGCTTGTTCAAGCTGCAACTGTGCAGCTAACTTACTCGGAAGAGCAAGTTGATTGGGACGGTCTTGCTATGGTAGCTAGACGTTCGGTTGAGCGATTGCTTGAATTACATGCCCAAATTGCGATTTTAGAATCACCATCAAATACTGCAGAAAATTTATCTGCATAGGAAATAACTGAACATACTTTGTTATTCGGTCCAATCTGTTTTACGCAGTTTTGGTTTGTTATCGTAAAGTGATAATGTGGCCCGTTTTTCAGCCCGAAAACCTCGTCAATAGTCAAACAAGTTAAACCAGAGTTTGGATAACAAATGAGAAAGTGCATTGTTATCGAAATTAACCTTTCACTAATTTCTTGTTTAGCAGATTTAATACCAATTATCTTAATTAAGTGGTCTATTTTGAGGCGAGAAAATCTTGTCGATAACACCGCTGCCGCGTCGTGCTCACGCCGAGGTACCTACGTCCTGTAGGCAAGGCAAAGATTTTGCTATTTAGTTGTTCTAAATGAGAAATTTTTAACGCAGTTAGCGTCAGATTTGCTCCTTCAAATTGAGCAAGTATTAAGACTAATTGGTATAATCCTCAGAATTGAGCCGATCTCAAGTGAGATTGGTTTTTACCATCAAGGCAAAGCTATACCTAAATCCGCCTTTCAATAGCAAAAAACACAGTCGAGAACATGAATTAGAACTATTGACAAAGAAAAATAGTTCTTTATCTAGAGCAGATTGCGCTCCTGATGTTCCGATCTTATGAACAAAAATTACTACTTTTTTATTTTCAGTAAATGCTTTTATCGTGTTTTTCAAAATTACACTGTATTACACCTATATTTGAACAATAAAATAGGTACAAATCTCATTCTAATGCATGAGGTATTGTTATTTTATTGCTGAGTTATCTAGGTGGAACGTGTTTAAATCCCTGAGAAAATTAGTTTATTTGTTATGTTTATCAACACTATCCTGGGCGTCGCTTGCTTCTGACGTCCAGCTAACCTCACTTGGGGATACTAAAAACGAAACTGTAGCTCGTGGCGGACAGGTGATATATGACGTTGTTTTCAAAAATATTGACGCCGCAACGGCTAATGATGTTTCAATACTTTTTACATTCCCAGCAACCACCTCGTTTGTTTCTACCTCCATCCGAGGGTGCGCAGCAGTAACTGCACAAAATACCGTTAGGTGTAACATCGGCACTATGGTTGGTGATTCTTCACAAAGTGGAGAGTTTGTCATTCAAACGTCAAAATCAACTGGGGATGCAGTCACATTTCAAGCTGAGATTGAAGCGTCTAATGAGCTACCTGGTACGGGCAACAATAACGTTGCTGAGCAGATCACTTCAGTAGTTGCAGGAGCCGATCTGCAAGTTGTGACTTCTGCGCCTAATACAGTGTACGTCGGGGATGCGTTTGATTATCAGGTAACAGTCAAAAACCAAGGGCCTAATTTAGCTTCTAATGTCACGCTTGAGCATACACTTCCAAGTCTTGCGACATGGAATAAAAATGCCAGTGTGACTACTGGTTGGGCGTGTGCACCCTTAGGTCAAAAGGTGCAATGTACACGACGAGAACTTGATGTTGATACTACAAGTACCCTAAAAATAAATGCAACTTTAAGCGGGTTGGCATCGGGTAATGTAACAGGTGCATCAGTTATTGCAGCACAAACCCAAGATGGAAATAATAGTAACAACAATGATAGCGTTGTATCTAGAGTGCTGCAACAAACTGATCTGGCGTTATCTATGTTTACTACGACGGGTTCCAGTAGAGTCGACTGGGAGCATACCCGTAAAGTTGGCGAAGGATTCAATTTTGTTTTTGAAGTGAGTAACAAAGGTCACTTTGCTGATAAGAACACTGAAGTTGTGGTTGATTTTAATACCAATATTAACGTTAACTTGAGCCAATATCGATTTACCGGTAACGATGCTGCGAACTGGTCTTGTCGTGCAGAGGGTTATCGACTACTCTGCCAAACCTCTTCTACATTTGCTGCAAAGAGCAGTGTGACTTTGACTGTACCCGCTAAGGTTGAGCGGATATTCAACCGGATTTCGACACGTGCCTACGTTACTGCCAAAGCTATTTATGAGCCAAATGTCAGCAATAATAATGATTCGATCATTATATCATCTGAAGATCAAAGAGTTAGGACTGCTAAAAGTGTGCTGAATAAACCTGCTGGAGCGGCGTTTGTCTTGAATGAGACGGTGAAATTTCAAATTAGAACAACCGTTGATGACCCAGATGTTGAGATCTCTCAACTACGAGATACGTTAGACCCTGCATTACGTTTTGTGAGTGTTACAAGTGAACACTGGAACTGCGCTGAAGCATCAAAGGTTATAACGTGTACACCTAAGTCTAATGTTGGTAATCACCCTCGTACAATGGATGTGATTATTGAGTCTACACTTATCAGCAATGCTAGCACAACGGTGAGTAATACTGCTTACGTTAATGCGATAGGCAAAACGTTAAGTGCTTCGACCAGTATTAATGTCCAACCACCAGCACCTGAATTACCCGATTTAACAGTAAGTAAAACATCGGACTATGAATGGTCTGCGTATCGTAGCGCCAAGCCTGAGATGGGATCTATTCTCACTTACACCTTTAAAATTACGAACAGTAACACAGGCGCCACGGCAAGGAACTTAACTCTGACAGATACATTTGAAAATTTCGATGTATTAGAACGTGTAGAAGTACCGCAATCTAACGGTAGCTCAACAATTCTCACGCTTAATGCCGAAGGTGGAAGCTGTGATTTTGATTTATCTTCTAGATTATTGAGCTGTGAACGAGCCGAGCTTGCACCTGGGGCAACGTGGACAGTATCGGTACCAGTAAGGGCGCTATTCAAACCAACCAGCTACTCAGTCAATAATATCGCTTGGCTAAGCTACACCGGTGCTACTGGAGCGGGTCTTGAACTGAAGTATGCGCCATGGAATTTGAATTTACTCAATAATCTAAGTTTACAACTACACAAAGCGAAGAGTTCAAGTCAAAGTAACAGCATCTCAACTGAGCTTGCAACGGGTCCAGTGACCGAAAACGGACTTATTTACAATTATTTTGTGGTTAAGAATAATAGCCAAGTGACCACTCCTGGAGTGATTTCGGTAAGCCATACGCTCAGTACCAAAGAGCGTTTTGTAGAAACGAAAAATAATTATGGGACAAATTGGCAGTGTCAGCAGACATCAGCTGCTAATATTTCACACGGCGGGATTGTATCGTGCGAATATAAAGATTCCGGCAATACGCTGAATATTGCGCCCGGAAAACAGTCGACCTTATTGGCTATTCAAACTCGGGCTGTTGCAATTGGCGTTATAGAAAGCACAGCCGTGGCTAGAGATGCTTTAGCACAGCGTCAATCAGAAGTGGTTACAAGAAGTATTAAAGCTGCGCAATCTGCAGATCTGAGTATTCGTAGCAACGCACCTGATACTTTGCTTGCTAATACAGCCACTATTACCTACCAGTTAACGGCAAAAAATGAGTCTGGTAGCGACATTGATTCACAACAAGGTGGCCAAGTTGAAATTGTTAGCCAGTTTAAGTCTGCGTACTTCAAAAAATATACGTCACCAACCAGTAATATAACGACAATCAATCAAACAGGCTTTTCGGTACCAAAGCAAGTTACAGCTTCAATGGGGGCTATTTTTAATTGTGATGACAGCGCTGTAATTAATGCACAAACAAAAAATATCACCTGCCGATTGGCAAGCGGCTCTAAGTTTAAAGTAGGGGAAACATTACAGGTTGATGTTGAGGTTAGTCGTCCGTTTAGTGTGCCTGCAGGCAAAATCACCAATACCGCAACCATTGCAACAACATCACATAGCGATGCAAACACGGCCAATAATACCGCAACTTCAGTCACTACAACACGCTCATTGTATAACTTAGTTTTACTGAGCAATGCAATTACTCCTAACAAGGTATATAGCGGCGACCGTGCGATACAAACGATTGAAGTGGGTAACTTTGGTGCACTAAGTGCAACGAATGTTTATGTAACTCACGTTTTAGATGCGCAGGCGGGGGAACTTGTGAGGCTGCTATCACTACCACCAACATGCAGCGAAATTGAAGGTGGGGTGAGTTGTGCTATTGGCACGTTGGCGCCAGGAGAGGTGAAAACACTAGAAATCCATCTACGAGGTAAAAGCAGCCCAACAAAGCAAGCCTGGGATTTAAACACCATTTCAGTGGTAGCAAGTCAGCAAATGCGTGCTGCTGATGTGCGTGCAAATACGACTATCATTGACGAAAATGAATGGAGTGTGACGGATAACCGCAAAGTTAATAAACTCATCATTAATCCAAGAATGGTAAATCTTAAAGTTGAGGTGAATGAAAACAGAGATCCTCTTCCTTGGTTTGCTCAGCCAACTAACACGCAAAATAATAGTCTAAGCGCGGTCAATCAACGCCTTTCTTCAGCATTGAATACTGCCAGCAATCAAGAAGCTAAAGATAACCGTTTGGTGTATCAAGTTGATCTTGAATATTTGAGCGACAACCAAGGTGGTCTCTCTGTTGCAAGTGGCGTGCGCTATAGCTTTACTATGAACCCCGGCTCTAATGCCGAACTACAGTTCCTTTGTGATTCAGATAATCCAAAGTCATGTAGCAATCAAACCAATCGCTGTGACAACCTCGCTGCTGTGATTAAAAGTACAACCTCCATACAGTGTCAGGGACCGCTCAACGCAGGAAGCGCTACGCTGGATGAGAATGACCTACAAGAAAGTTTAAATAGTACCGGCAGCGCTACCCAAAAAAATATTTACCGTAGATACATGCATTTTAAAGCCTTGGTACAACCTAAAGACACGGCTGATGTTGTACATAATACCGTGACTGTTACCTCTAACGAGTCAGAAGAGTCGACAACGGATAATACTATTCCTGTGACTACTTCTATCCGTGTTGCCGTTGATCTTGCAATCCAAAAAACCGTATCCAAGTCAGAAGTTGCACTGAACGAGGTATTTACGTACACCTTAGATGTTGTAAATCAGGGGCCAGGAGATGCCGTAAACAATACTATTTTTGATGTATTGCCTGAGTATTTAGAGTTGGTAGGTACGCCAACTATCGGAGGTACAAATTGTGTAGTCGATAGTGTTGATAGTAAAACACGGATCCGTTGTAGTAATGATCGCTTAAATGCGGGTGAAAGCGTACAAGCTAAGATCTCGGTGAAAGCAAAGTCACAGCCGAGTGATAAGACACTGACAAACACGGCAACGGTAGAAACGGACGGTGCCGATACTAATTTAGCCAATAATACCTCTACTATTTCGAACAAAGTCAATGACACGCTGATTGCCAATGTTATCTCAGGGCGTGTGTTTGTCGACACGTTAGCCGCAAATGGCAAACCAGACGGTCAATATCAAGATACCGAAAAGGCACTCAAAGACATTAAAGTCGTATTGAGTTGGCAAGCCGGTGGAACAACACAAACGCGCGAAGTGCTAACAAGTGCAAGTGGGGAGTATCGTTTTGACAATCTCCCTGAGGTTGCTGAGGGTTATACGGTGACTCAACCAGACACAATCTCAGGTTACTTAGCGGGGCGCAGCTATGTTGATAACAGCACCGAAGGGGTAGCCAAAAACAACATCACAGGGCTGACTTTTACGACCAACAGCGCCCGTGTAGTTAACTTCACCAAGCTTCAAGCAGGCTCTATTTCAGGACGTGTGTTTGTCGACACGTTAGCCGCAAATGGTAAACCAGACGGTCAATATCAAGATACCGAAAAGGCACTCAAAGACATCAAAGTGGTACTGAGTTGGCAAGCCGGTGGAACAACACAAACGCGCGAAGTGCTAACAAGTGCAAGTGGGGAGTATCGTTTTGACAATCTCCCTGAGGTGGCTGAGGGTTATACGGTGACTCAACCAGACACAATCTCAGGTTACTTAGCGGGGCGCAGCTATGTTGATAACAGCACCGAAGGGGTAGCCAAAAACAACATCACAGGGCTGACTTTTACGACAAACAGCGCCCGTGTAGTTAACTTCACCAAGCTTCAAGCAGGCTCTATCTCAGGGCGTGTGTTTGTTGATACGTTAGCCGCAAATGGAAAACCAGACGGTCAATATCAAGATACCGAAAAGGCACTCAAAGACATTAAAGTCGTACTGAGTTGGCAAGCCGGTGGAACAACACAAACGCGCGAAGTGCTAACAAGTGCAAGTGGGGAGTATCGTTTTGACAATCTCCCTGAGGTGGCTGAGGGTTATACGGTGACTCAACCAGACACAATCTCAGGTTACTTAGCGGGGCGCAGCTATGTTGATAACAGCACCGAAGGGGTAGCCAAAAACAACATCACAGGGCTGACTTTTACGACAAACAGCGCCCGTGTAGTTAACTTCACCAAGCTTCAAGCAGGCTCTATCTCAGGGCGTGTGTTTGTTGATACGTTAGCCGCAAATGGAAAACCAGACGGTCAATATCAAGATACCGAAAAGGCACTCAAAGACATTAAAGTCGTACTGAGTTGGCAAGCCGGTGGAACAACACAAACGCGCGAAGTGCTAACAAGTGCAAGTGGGGAGTATCGTTTTGACAATCTCCCTGAGGTGGCTGAGGGTTATACGGTGACTCAACCAGACACAATCTCAGGTTACTTAGCGGGGCGCAGCTATGTTGATAACAGCGCCGAAGGGGTAGCCAAAAACAACATCACAGGGCTGACTTTTACGACCAACAGCGCCCGTGTAGTGAACTTCACCAAGCTTCAAGCAGGCTCTATTTCAGGACGTGTGTTTGTCGACACGTTAGCCGCAAATGGTAAACCAGACGGTCAATATCAAGATACCGAAAAGGCACTCAAAGACATCAAAGTGGTACTGAGTTGGCAAGCCGGTGGAACAACACAAACGCGCGAAGTGCTAACAAGTGCAAGTGGGGAGTATCGTTTTGACAATCTCCCTGAGGTGGCTGAGGGTTATACGGTGACTCAACCAGACACAATCTCAGGTTACTTAGCGGGGCGCAGCTATGTTGATAACAGCACCGAAGGGGTAGCCAAAAACAACATCACAGGGCTGACTTTTACGACAAACAGCGCCCGTGTAGTTAACTTCACCAAGCTTCAAGCAGGCTCTATCTCAGGGCGTGTGTTTGTTGATACGTTAGCCGCAAATGGAAAACCAGACGGTCAATATCAAGATACCGAAAAGGCACTCAAAGACATTAAAGTCGTACTGAGTTGGCAAGCCGGTGGAACAACACAAACGCGCGAAGTGCTAACAAGTGCAAGTGGGGAGTATCGTTTTGACAATCTCCCTGAGGTTGCTGAGGGTTATACGGTGACTCAACCAGACACAATCTCAGGTTACTTAGCGGGGCGCAGCTATGTTGATAACAGCACCGAAGGGGTAGCCAAAAACAACATCACAGGGCTGACTTTTACGACAAACAGCGCCCGTGTAGTTAACTTCACCAAGCTTCAAGCAGGCTCTATTTCAGGACGTGTGTTTGTCGACACGTTAGCCGCAAATGGTAAACCAGACGGTCAATATCAAGATACCGAAATAGCGCTGTCAGGCATTGTACTTATATTGTCGGGTCAAGATGTGTTTGGTAATAGTGTTAAGGTTGAAAAGCGCACGGACAATGATGGGCTATACCAGTTTAACGATTTGCTACCAGCAGACTCAGATAGCTATACGCTGATTCAGGAATATGTGGAAGAGGATGCAGGTTACATGGATGGTTCTAACTATGTCCGTAACAATACCCCCACCATTGTTATTTCTGACGTAATCAAAGTGCCGCCGCTTACATCAGCAAATCAGTCTATCGTGGTTGATTTTACCGAATTACTACCAAGTAGAACGATTTCTGGACGGATGTTTGTCGATAGTCAAAATGCGAATGGCGACGGAGTAACGGATGGACTGTATCAAGCAGCAGAAAAGGTATTAGACTCGGTTTCTGTAACATTGAGTGCAAATACACTTGCAGGAGAAAAGAAGACCCTAACTACCACCACAGATCTTAATGGAGAGTTTAAGTTTGAGCGCTTATTCACGCCAGATAGTGCCGGTTTTACACTCACCTATCAGCACGTTAAGCCATATCGAGATGGTTTGGATTATCAGTCAGCAGTAAATTCCGAGCGTTATAGTGTTATCGCTAACTCACAACAGAGCGATGTCCAAACGGGCGCTGAGCAGATTACAGGGATCATTTTAGGAAACAAAGAAGTATTACGTTTTAATCTTACTAAACATTTACCGCCGAGCGATGCACGTATTAATGGCAAAGTTTTTGTGGACGCCAACGAAGATGGAAAGTTGCAAAAAGAAGAAGTCGTGCTTCCAGGAGTTGTAGTAACGCTTAAAGGCCGCAACATACTTGAGCAATCGCTCAGTCGTGAAGTTAAAACTAATACAAAAGGGGAGTTTGAGTTTGCAGGGTTGATGGCTTCTGATCTTACTGGTTACACGTTAAGCGCAGAGCAAAAATCTCCTTATCTAGATGGCTTTGACTATCAAGAAAAGCAAAAAGTGACAGGTAGTGACCAAAGTGACACATTTACCAAGATCATTTTAAGCGAAGGGCAGAGTGCAAACTTTACCTTTACTGAGCGTGTGCCTATTGCTGATGCTGTTATTTCTGGTCGAGTATTTGTCGATCATAACCAAAACGGCGTACTCGATGAAAATGATTACCCGCTTAGCTCAGTAGAGTTGTTGCTAACGGGCAAAGACCATGTTGGTAAAGATGTAAAACGCGTCGAGTATAGCGATGGTACAGGCTTATTCACTTTTTCTCAGTTACCTGCTGCCAACCCTCAAGGTTATCAAGTTTCTCAAAGCCAGCCAGCAGGCTACATAGATGGTCAAGATTATACGTCTGAAGGGAAGGTAGTAGGCGCTGATACTGTTGCTGACATCATGCTAAGTGCTGCGGGAGTCATTACTGATCTGCGCTTTACAGAGCAAGAAGATCGCAGTATTGAGGTTGACGCAATCGTTTTTGCTGATCTTAATCATGATGGTGTAAAGCAAGCCGACGAAAAGGGGATCGCTGGTGTTACAGTGACGCTTACGGGGCAAGACATTTATGGAAATCAGATAAATCGTGAGAGGGAGACGGGCACTTCAGGAATAGTCAGTTTTGAACGTCTGTCTCCCTCTGCACAAGGTTATACACTCTTTGAGCAGCAACCTCAGGGCTATGTTGATGGTAAAGAGTCTATTAATGGTGATGTCGTCAATACAGCAAAGAACGACACCTTTGTGGTGACTTCATCCTCGCTATTTGGTTTTGCTGAGCTTTCCGTATCGCGCTTATCTGGCAATGTATTTATTGATGAAAATCAAGATGGTACTTATCAAGATAATGAGTATGGCATAGCCAATGTCTCGTTGACTCTGAGCGGAGTTGATGTGGCGGGTCAGACGGTTGCTATTTCAACCGTGACTAACTCTCGAGGTCATTATGAATTCGTAGATATCACAGCGAGTAATGATGCTGGATACACTTTGACGCAAACACAGCCGCAAAATTATCTTGATAGTGTTGACTATCGTGCAGGAGTGAAAGTAGCAGATAGCGAGCGTACCGATAAGATCGCAACTATTAAGCTTACAGCAGGCCAGCAACAGCAAAATTATAACTTCACTGAATCATATGGTATCGCGGTTTCTGGTCGGGTATTTGTTGATACTAATGACACTGGTTTATTAGTCGAAACTCACGCACGTGAAATGATCTCTGATAGCTCAATTCGGATCCAAGGCGTTGATTATCGGGGCCGCCCCATTGAGCAGGAAACGGTGACAGACAAAAACGGTTACTACAGTTTTAATGCACTGCCGCCAAGTGACAGTAGCGGCTACCAACTTGTTCAGCTCACGCAACCTGTAAACTTTATCGATGGTTATGAATCTGCATTGGGGGCTGTGGTAGCGAACTCTAAAGGTAGAGATATTATTGATATGGCTGCGGTTTCGAAGCTCGGCGAATATCGTTATTTTGACTTTGCGGAGTTACCACGGGCTTCATTAAGTGGTTATGTATGGGTCGATAGCAATGAGAATGGTATCCGTGATAGTGCGGAAAGTATTGGTGTTGAGGGAGCGACGATTAAGCTGCACGGCACAACGACAGCCGGTGATGAAGTTAAGTTAAAAACAGCAAGTGATCGTGATGGTTTTTATCAATTTGATTATTTGCACCCAGGTACTTATCAAATTCTGCAACATCAGCCTAGTGCTTGGCTAGATGGCAAAGAGCAGTTAGGTTCTTTAGGTGGTGAGCAACTGCAAGATCGCTTTTTGAATATTCCTGTTAAGTTGGGTGAGCAAGGTGAGCAATATAATTTTGCTGAGCGTGGAAGCCATGTTTCTGGCCGAGTATATGTTGATCTCAACGACAATGGCATTAAAGAAGAAAATGAAATTGGCCTATCTGATGTTGAGCTACGCATTCAAGGTCATGATCTTGATGGTCACTTTATCTCTAGGGTAACGCAAACAGACGGTTATGGGCGATACCAGCTACGTAACTTACCGTTACCAAGTAAAGCAGGCTACACCCTATTGGAAAAGCAACCAGAAAATACTCAGGATGGCTTAGATAGCGTAGGTAGTCTGGGAGGTATTGTTGGTAATGATGAGCTAAGCGGTATTGTGTTCACCTCACATATTACGGATGCAACACAGTATGATTTTGGTGAGCAATTGCTCGACCCCGCTAGTATCAGCGGCTTAGTTTGGCTCGATAAAAATCATAACCGCCATAAGGACGATAATCACGGTCTGGATGGTTGGCAAGTCGAGCTGCTACCGGATCTGATGACTGGAGAAGCAAATTCTCTAGATGCTGAGCCAATCGCTGTTGTGCAATCTGGGGCAGATGGCAATTATATTTTTGATGGGCTGCCGATTGGTACCTATGAAGTTAGATTCCGTCACCCACAAGGTGGGATAATATACGGCACACCGATATCGGATGATCCTGAAGTTTCTACCGCTAAAGGTACGATCCTAAATTTACGCTTAAGTGCGGGAGAGCATGAGGATAATCAGTCGTTACCGGTAGATCCATCCGGTGTGGTATATGATACCAAAACGCGTCTGCCGATAGCTGACGCAGTGGTTAAGATCCATGGTCCTAAAGGCTTTAAACCAGATCTTCACCTAGTCGGTGGTAGCGGTAACGTAGAGCAATCGACAGGCGATGATGGTTTCTATCAATTTTTGCTGTTTGCAGGAGCACCACAAGGCCATTACACACTCGAAATAACTGCACCAAAAGGCTATTTCAGCGTTTCGCACAGCAGCATCGTGGCATGTGATAATACCTTAATTGTAGGTGCAAGTGATTTACCAGTAAAAGTTCATCAATCTGGTAATGTACCACCTCTAGATGCCCTGATTCATTTACCGAGTCGTTGTCCACAACACTCTAGAGAGATTGCGCAATCTAATCAGTCTACCCAATATTACTTGCGCTTTGAAATTGACCCACAGCTGCCATCGGCGAATGTGGTGAACAATCATATCCCGCTTGATCCTCTAGATAGCACTGTTATTCAAGTAGCAAAACAGGCACTAAAGCAAGATGTAGTAGTGGGGGAATTAGTGCCTTATCAGTTAAGTTTTAGCAACCGCTCGGCTATATCACTAGACGATATAGCCTTCGTTGATAGATTACCGCCGGGGCTTAAATACGTAAAAGGCAGCGCGCATATTGACGGTAGGAAAGCTGAACCTCATCAGTACGGCAGACAGCTCATTTGGTTTGCTCAGTCACTTGCCGCTGAAGAAACAAAGCGCATCGAGCTACTTGCGGTTGTTGGTGCAGGTGTTGTGGAGGCGCAGTATACCAATCAAGCTTGGGCTGAACTGGTTTATGGCGATCTGCCAGTTAATGTGCCTTCTATTCGTACCCCAAAAGACATTACGACAGCTATAACTGGTGGAGTGAATGGCCAGCTACCTTATCAGGGGCAACGTATTTCTAACATTGCTACTGCAAGTGTGCGTGTTATTCCTGATCCTGTGTTTGATTGTAGTGATATTCGTGGCCAAGTATTTAATGACTTGAACAGAAATGGCTATCAGGACGAGACAGAAAAAGGACTGGCGGGCATTAAAATTGCCACAGCTCAGGGGCTTTGGATAACTACCGATGAATTTGGCCGTTATCATTTAAGTTGTGCAGATGTGCCAAATGCCGTGCGCGGCAGTAACTTCATATTGAAGCTAGATACGCGCAGTTTGCCATCAGGTTTCCGCGTAACGAGTGAAAATCCAAGGGTTGTACGACTAACCAGAGGTAAAGCGAGTCGAGTAGACTTTGCTGCCAATATTCATCACGTTGCACGGGTGCAGTTAAATGCTAAGGCATTTAATAACAATGAATTAGCTCATCAATATCAACAACAACTCAAAGCGCTACTAACGCAAGTCGCACAACAACCAGTCATCATTCGACTGGCTTATGAAATCGAAAATTCACAAGCTCAATATCAGGCAGAAGCTGCGTTGGAGCAGGTCGCTCAGTGGTTAACACATCATGCTGATACTAGTGAGCAATCTTTAACAATAGAAATGGAAATAATACCAGCCGTGATCCCAGCGATTCAGGAAAGCTACACCGAGGTGGGCAATGACTAAGACGTTTTCTTTCCACCCCCTGATGGTAGGGATGTTACTTACTTTTCCAACAGTATCTATCGCTGGTGTGGCTAATAGCTCGGCATCACATCGTATTATTGAACCTGGAAGCAACACCGAACGTGTCCTTGTACAAAAGTATTTTGTACTGCATGCGCTTTCTAGTCCAAAACCACAAACGCACAAGCAGATGGTACTGGAACAGACTAAGCAGAGCGATGAATTTATTAAAGATTCTGCCATTCGGTTTGTATCAGGTAAGCATTATCTAACCGGGTCAACACGCGCAGAAATGGATAGAATTATCGGTTTGTTGGCGAATAAACAAGCACTAAAATTACACTTTATTGGTCATGCTGATAATCAAAGGCTGAGTGCCAACGCGAAAAAGATCTACCGCGACAACCAAGATCTCTCTGAGCATCGAGCGCAAGTTGTTGCTGACTTTTTTCAACAACAACTCGGGTTAGACCCAAGTGCTATCACAACGGAGGGACGATCAAGTAACGATCCGGTTGCAAGTAATGCAACTCTTGAGGGGATGGCACGAAATCGTCGTGTTGAAGTGATTGCTGTATATATGGAGGAGCGACAAGTCCAGCAAGCCACGCATCTACCGGTTCCTATGAGAGAAAATCTCTGTGGACAGTCTAGTACTTTGTCACAAGGTATGAGTATTACCCTTGATGGAAACCCCTTTACGACTGAGAATATGACTTCCAATGCTGATGTACAGCGATGCGCAGACATCGCACTTGACCAGATGGAGTTGCAACTCAAGTATGATCCATTAAATGTATTGCCGCAGTTAAATGTACAACATGCCTTGACGCAATTAGATGATAACTTAATCCTTCATTTGAAGGCGTTTAGTAATTACCAAACCTTTATTGACTATGCGGAAGTGCACATTCTCGCACCGGATGGTCAAAAGATACTAGAAAAAGTACCGTTAAACAAAGGGTTGACTGGTCAGTGGCAATTACCCGCAAACATGTTGGGAATGAGCCTGCGATACAAACTTAGAGTGTATGACAATCACGGTCACTTTGATGAAACGGCATTGAAGTATATTGATTTTCGACCACAATATGCTGTTGAGCAAAGTAAAGTTGATGCGTATTTGATGACGGGATTTGCCCGCTCTACACTTAAAACGCAAAATATCAAACTAGCTGGTGGTACGCTTACGCTGTATGGTGAAAAGGTACCTCTAGACCACCACGTTTACTTTTTAGGTCGGCCCATTAGTCTTACCCGAGAACGAAAGTTTGTTCATCAGCAAATCGTGCATACCGGCTTTCATCGTGCTGAAGTTGCAGTATTAGATAATGAAGGCAATGGCCAGTTGATCCATCGCGATCTTGAGATCCAAGAAACGGATTGGTTTTATGTTGCAATGGCCGATCTCACGGTAGGGCAAAATAAACATAACGGCTCACTAGATTTAGTTGGTGATACTCATAACCAAGATGGCAACCTCTTTTCAGAAGCGAGGTTAGCGGCTTACGTTACTGGTAAGTGGCGAGATGAGTACAAGGTAACGGCAAAAATTGATACCCAAGAGCAGCCTCTTAACCGATTACTCTCTGGCTTACACGAAAAAGATCCCCGTAGCCTATTTAGACGCTTAGAAGAAAGCCAGCACCCTGCCGAATATGGTGATGATAGCCAAGTTGTCGATGATGCGCCAAGTAATGGCAAAGTCTATTTAAAAGTGGCGAAAGATAAGTCTCACATAATGTGGGGTAACTTCCACACTCAGATTAATAATACCGATTTAGCGCGTGTTGAGCGTGGCTTATATGGTTTATCTGGTCAATTCAATAGCCAAGCCAGCACTGATTTTGGAGCGCAACAGAGTGTCGCTTCTGTTTTTGTGGCACAAGCTGAGACTCTTCCTGCTTATGAGTCTCATCGTGCGACGGGAGGCTCGCTTTATTACTTAGAGCATCAAGATATTGTTCAAGGTTCAGAGCAACTCTCAATAGAAATTAGAGACAAGATAACGGGCCTTGTATTGGTTAGACGTACGCTTTCTCCGGGGCAAGACTATGATATTGATGCCTTGCAAGGACGGGTGCTGTTGTCTCGACCGGTGTCTTCATTTGAGCAAGATGACCTATTGATACGCACAGCAACGATGGATGCTAATCCGGTATTTATCGTGGCCCAATATGAATATACACCTGGTTTTGAAGAGCTGGATAACCTCACTTATGGTGGACGTTTTAGTCGTTGGTTTAACGATCAAATACGCTTAGGCACAACTTATAGTAAGCAGCAATTAGATAGCCACGATGATACCTTGGTTGGCATTGATGCAACGTACAGATTTAGTGAAAGTGCGTATATCACAACCGAAATCGTACAAACAGAAGGATTGGCGGAATTAAGTAACAGTTTTACCGGTGGTTTAGACTTCTCGACCACAGCAAGTTCAAAACAAGTGACAACGGCAAAGGCTAAGCGAGTTGAAGCGGTATTTGCACTAAGAGATATAGGGCTTGAACAAGAAGGAAATGTTGAAACTTACTGGCAGCATAACGATGCTGGCTTTGCTGCAACGGGCCAAGTTACGCAGAATGAAATACGCACATCAGGTGTGAAGCTAGCTTGGCAACTTGATGAAAGTGCAGTTTTAACGCTAAAAGCAGATGAAAAAGAAGCAAAGGGCCAAGTTAAAGAAGTGGCAGCAGAAGTTAATGCCAGCTATCAATATTCAGATTCATGGCTGGTAGAAACGGGGCTAAGGATAAACGATAAGGAGCAATCTATAGAGTTATCTGAGCACAATCTAGATGATGGAGTTCGAGCTGACGTTGCGATACAGCTAAGCTACCAAACTACCCCAGACTGGAAGTTGTATGGATTCGTGCAGGGGACGCTTGAGTCGGATCCGCAGCGTCGCAGCAATAATAGGGTAGGGGTCGGTGGTGACTTGGCGGTAACAGAAAATATTTCTCTGTCTGGAGAAATCTCTGAGGGTAATTTGGGTGAAGCTGGTAAATTTGGGATCAGCTACGACTACCAAGAAAATAGCCAATTGTATATGAGTTACCGTAGCGATCCCGACGGCCAAGATCTGTTGTCATCTGGTGAGCAGCAAAACTGGATTACAGGTGCAAAGCATCGTTTTAATGACAGTACCAGTGTTTATGCGGAGCAAGTGTGGCAACAACAGCGAGATCAAACTGGGTTGACCCATGCTTATGGGATCGATCATCAACTATCCGAGCGTTGGCAAACTGGTTTGAGTTTTGAAACTGGGCGACTTGAAAGTCCTGACGATACTATTGAACGAGACGTTACCGGTATTTCTTTGGCTTATCACGGCCATGTTATACGTTGGACAGGGTCATTGGAATATCGTCAAGATGATGCCAGCAATAGTGATACGTCAGCTTGGCTGACACGTCAAAATATCACTGCCAAATTTAGCCAAGATTGGCGTTCACAACTGCGCCTAGACTGGGCAAAAAGTGATGGTAGCAAAGAGGCTGAGGAAGGTGCACTTGATAGCCAATTTACTGAAGCACAGTTTGGTATTGCTTATCGCCCCGTTGAGCATAGCCCTTGGTCTGGCCTTGCAAGTTTTACCTTTTTGGAAGATCTCGCCCCCGCTGCACAACTGAGTCGAACAGGCAGTGCCGATACTCCGCAGCAACGCAGTCGAGTATGGGCTTTGGATGTAGATTACCGAGTAAACCATCAATGGACCGTTGGAACCAAGCTTGCCCAGCGTAATGGGGCGTTAAGACTGCGCAGTGAGGGTAGCACATGGTTTAACTCTACTGCGAGCTTGCAAGTACTTCGCGCTGACTATCATTTACCTCATCAGTGGGATGTAACTGCACAGTGGCGTAGATTAAGTGTTGATACCGCGCAGGACGAGCGTCAAGGGGCTTTATTTGCGGTTCACAAACATGTTGGGGAGCATATGAAAGTTGGTGTGGGTTATAACTTCACTCACTTCTCTGATGACTTAACTGATCTAAGCTACGATTCCAAAGGCTGGTTTTTAAATATTGTTGGTAAGTTTTAATCAAAAGGCTTAAATCGATAATTATTATCAAGCTGATATATGAACTTATTTTGAATTCGCCTGTGGTGTTCACTGATAATTAATGCGAGTGCTGTTATTTTGGGTTAAAATAACAGCATAGCTTATTTAACAAGACAGTAATGCCAAAACAGGATCCCTATCTCGATAGAGAACAGCAAAAATACGACAATCCAGTACCTAGTCGCGAATTTATCTTAGAACACATTAAAAGCGCGGCCAAACCACCTTCTTTCTCTCAATTGTGTAACGATTTAAAAGTGCAAGACGAAGAACGTCAAATTGCGCTTAAACGTCGCTTGCGTGCAATGGAGCGAGATGGTCAGCTGCACTTCAATAAATTTAAGTGTTACACCATTCCAAGTGATGATGGTCTAGTCAAAGGCCGCGTTGTTGGGCATCGTGACGGCTTTGGCTTTTTAGAAGTGGAAGGCGAACCCAAAGATTGGTTTATCACTAAGTATCAAATGGAGCGCGTGCTGCATGGCGATTGGGTGTTAGCGAAGGCTGGCAGTCGAGGCTCAGGTGGTAAGGTGGAAGCGCGCATTGTGCGGGTACTTGAAAAAGAGCGTGCGCCAGTCGTCGGTCGTTATTTTGTTGAGTTTGGCATGGCAGTCGTGGTGCCAGAAGACCCTCGCATTACTCAGGATATCATCATCGTACCTGGCCAAGAAAATGGCGCTCGCCATAATCAAATGGTGCAGGTAGAGATCACTCAAAGCCCAAGCAAGCAAATGAATGCAATGGGTAAAGTACTTGAAGTGCTGGGCGATCATATGGCGCCGGGTATGGAAATTGAGGTGGCACTTCGCAATCATGATATCCCTCATGAGTGGCCGAGTGAAGTAGAAGCACAAGTGGCAAACCTTGGTGAGTTTGTTGAAGAGTCTGCCAAGCAAGGCCGTGTTGACCTGCGCGATTTACCGTTAGTGACCATTGACGGTGAAGACGCCCGTGACTTTGATGACGCCGTATATTGTGAGCGTAAAAAGTCAGGTGGTTGGCGTTTATGGGTTGCTATTGCGGATGTGTCTCATTATGTCGGCAAAGGCACAGCGCTTGACAAAGAAGCGATTGAGCGTGGTAACTCAGTGTATTTTCCTGAGCAAGTTGTGCCAATGCTACCTAAGGTGCTATCGAACGGTTTATGTTCATTGAATCCAAAAGTAGATCGCTTGTGTATGGTCGCGGAAATGACCGTGTCTGAAGCGGGTCGTTTGTCTGGCTACCGTTTTTACGAAGCTGTGATGAACTCTCACGCTCGCCTTACTTACACCAAAGTCCATGCGATTTTACAAGGTGACGAAAAGCTCAGAGCGGATTATCAGCCAGTTGTGCCTCATCTAACTGAGCTCCATAACATGTATATGGCGCTGAAGGCTGCAAGGCAGGAGCGTGGTGCAATTGAGTTTGAAACCCTAGAAACGCGCTTTGTATTTAATGCTCATCGAAAAATTGATTCTATCGTGCCTGTGGTTCGCAATGATGCTCACAAGCTAATTGAAGAATGTATGATCTTGGCGAACGTGTCAGCAGCAAAGCTGTTGGAAAAACACGAAGCCCATAGCTTGTACCGTGTTCATGATGAGCCAGATCCTGAAAGATTGAGCCAATTTAGACAATTCTTGCAAGACTTGGGTATCGAAAGCCAATTACCTAACGATCCGTCGCCAGAGGAATTGACCCAAGCGCTTGAGTCATTGGGTGATCGCCCTGAAAAAGAATTGATCCAGACCATGTTACTGCGCTCAATGAAGCAAGCGGTATATCAGCCAGAAAATATTGGCCACTTTGGTTTGGCATTAAAAGCCTATGCACACTTTACCTCACCTATTCGCCGTTATCCGGATCTGGTGGTGCACCGCGCAATCAAAGGCATTTTACAGCAGCAACAACAGCCTGTGAGTGGCGCTTATATCTATAACGAAGATGAAGTGAAACAACTGGGCGAGCAGTGCTCGATGACAGAGCGCCGCGCTGATGACGCCACTCGTGAAGTCGCGGATTGGCTTAAATGTGAATTTATGCAAGACCATGTCGGCGATGAATTTACAGGTGTGATCTCCTCTGTCACCAACTTTGGATTATTTGTGAGACTAGACGACTTACAGATTGACGGAATGATCCATGTGAGCAATTTAGGGCATGAGTACTTCCACTTTGATGGTGCAAAGCAATGTCTGATTGGCGAGCATAGTCGCACGGTGTTTAGACTCGGCGATAAACTTACTGTTGTGGTTGCTTCAGTCAGCTTGGACGATCGTCGCATCAATTTAGCCTTAGCTGAAGAAGGTCAGCAAGACAGGTATGCAAGGCGTCGAAGATCTCCAAAAAGTACAGCAAGTAGTGTTCGTGAGCAGCTAAAAACGGGTAAAATCCCGGGAGCTAAGCGCCGTGACGGTGAAACGTCTGGTCGCGACAAAGATAAAGGCGATGACAAAGCTAAAAAGCGCAAAAGAACGACCCCTAAGGGTGAGCTCAAACAGGCGAAAAAGGCAGGCACGCTGAAGTCGAAGAAGAAATCGACGAGTAAAAAAGCCAAAGCGGCAAAGGGCAAAGCAAAACGCCCAGGTAAAAACGAAAGAAGTCGTAGTAAAAAAGCGCAATAGATTATAAAGCGGGAGCTTTAACGTGAGTAACGAATTAATTTTTGGCTTTCATTCAATCGAAGCCATTTTGAATAACGCGCCGGAGCGCTTTTTAGAAATTTATGCACTAAAGGGACGTGAAGATCAGCGTTTAAATCAAGTCGTAAACGATGCCCGTAAGTTTGGTATTTCAGTGCAGTTTATGCAGCGTAAAGCGCTTGATAATAAAGCGAATGGTGAGCAACATCAGGGCATTATTGCCAATGTTAAAGCGGCGCGCGCATACAATGAAAAAGATCTTGATGAGATCATTCAAAGAGAAACTACACCATTTTTCTTGGTACTTGATGGGGTAACGGATCCTCATAACTTAGGTGCATGTCTGCGTAGTGCGGATGCAGCAGGTGTACATGGTGTGATCGTACCAAAGGATAAGTCTGCAAAGCTAAACGGCACTGCAAGAAAAGTAGCGTGTGGCGCTGCAGAAACAGTTCCGCTTATCCAAGTAACCAATCTTGCTCGTACATTGCGTGATATTAAAGAAGCCGGTGTGTGGGTTGTGGGTACGGCAGGTGAAACCGATACAGCAGTTTTTGATGCAAACCTGACTGGGCCTATGGCCATTGTAATGGGCGCCGAAGGCGATGGCATGCGCCGTTTAACTCGAGAGCATTGCGATGAGCTGGTTAAGATCCCGATGGTAGGTAGCGTGTCTAGCTTAAATGTATCGGTTGCGACCGGTGTTTGTCTATTTGAAGTGTTAAGGCAGCGCTCAGCACTTTAATCACTTAATAAGCGCTGGCTTTTGCGGCACATCTTCAACGGCTTAAAGAGCTTTAAGAGCTTAAAGAGCTCGCAAGGTAAACTTGCTCCTACACAGCGCTATCTTTGGTGGGAGCCGATTTATTCGGCGAGCTTTTAAAACCTGCAAAGTCAGCATGCCCCACACAGCGCTACCTTTGGTAGGAGCCGATTTATTCGGCGAGCTTTTAAAACCTGCAAAGTCAGCATGCCCCACACAGCGCTATCTTTGGTAGGAGCCGATTTATTCGGCGAGCTTTTAAAGCCTGCAATGTCAGCATGCCCCACACAGCGCTATCTTTGGTAGGAGCCGATTTATTCGGCGAGCTTTTAAAGCCCGCAAGATGAACGTGCGCCCACACAGGTTTATCTTTGGTAGGAGCCGATTTATTCGGCGAGCTTTTAAAGCCTGCAAAGTCAGCATGCCCACACAGCGCTATCTTTGGTAGGAGCCGATTTATTCGGCGAGCTTTTAAAACCTGCAAAGTCAGCATGCCCCACACAGCGCTACCTTTGGTAGGAGCCGATTTACTCGGCGAGCTTTTAAAACCTGCAAAGTCAGCATGCCCCACACAGCGCTATCTTTGGTAGGAGCCGATTTATTCGGCGAGCTTTTAAAACCTGCAAAGTCAGCATGCCCCACACAGCGCTACCTTTGGTAGGAGCCGATTTATTCGGCGAGCTTTTAAAACCTGCAAAGTCAGCATGCCCCACACAGAGCTATCTTTGGTAGGAGCCGATTTATTCGGCGAGCTTTTAAAGCCCGCAAGATGAACGTGCGCCCACACAGGTTTATCTTTGGTAGGAGCCGATTTATTCGGCGAGCTTTTAAAGCCCGCAAGATGAACGTGCGCCCACACAGGTTTATCTTTGGTAGGAGCCGATTTACTCGGCGAGCTTTTAAAAACCGCAAGGTCAGCTTATTCCCCCACAATTGCACTGGATATTACCCCATTAAAATCGCTTGCAACTCTCTCAGAGACTCTACGGTATAGGTTGGCTTGATATGGTCAGGGCAGACTTTGCCATCATGCTTTAACCAACAGCTATCAATCCCAAAGCGGTTTGCGCCTAGAATGTCACTTGCTGGTGTGTCGCCAACCATTAATACTTTGGATTTGTCGGGGTTTCCCAACAGCGCTAACGTATGCGCAAAAATACTCGGATCTGGTTTGGCTTTACCCACCAACTCAGAGATCACCACCTCAGAAAAACGATCCACAAGGCCTGTGTGCTCTAAGCGTTTTTGCTGAAGCGCGGCAAATCCGTTGGTAATAATAGCCAAAGTACATTGGCCTTTCAGGCTGTCGAGCAAGGCTTTAGCCCCTGGTAACGGTTGGCAAATTTCTGCCATCGCTGCCAAGAATCCCGCATTGAGTGTTTCAGGTGCGATATCGAGTTTTTCAGCCCAGCGACTAAAGCGCGTTACCTGAAGTGTTTTTGCGTCAATCTCACCATTTTGATACTGCACCCAAAGTGGCGCATTTAAGCTGTTATATTCTTCGTAGTCCTCGTCAGTGAACACAACGTCATATTGAGTAAACAGCGTTTGTAATCCAAGTTTGGCATTAAAGCTAAATAAGGTTTCGTCAGCATCAAATAAAATATGTGTGTAGTTCGACATTATAAATACATCTCTGGGTGATTAAAGGGCGCCATCGCGAGCAATAAGGCTTGCGTGTAACTACTTTCTCTGGTGGCAAGATGGTTGGTTAGTAAACCGATAGCACCGCCTTGTTGCTTGATATTAGTGGTGTTGAACAGGTCATCCATTACATGCCCTAGCTCTTCACCTTGTTCAAGGCGTGTGTAGACCGATGCTGGTAGAGGCAAGTTACAACTACGACCGACACTCGTACGACGGTTATCTGCAATGACGACATAAGCGAAAGTAGCTGCACCGTATTCAAATTTGGCAGCGCCTCCTTCCATGGCACAATAAAAATCGGCTTGATGATGTTGCTGTAGGTAAGTAACACGGTTCTCTGCGCCTTCGCGGGTGGCATGTTCACCTAAAGGCTGATCCGCAACGAGACTCGGCGCTGAGATACCCTGACAGTCAATTTTTACATTGGGAAAGTACTGCGCAAAGATGGTTTTTGCAGCATTGATTTTTACTGGGTTTTTAGACCCCACTAAAATGGTAAGCACGTCCATATAACAACTACTCGTGATGCCCTAAAAGGCGTCAGTGTAAAGTGTGATATGGAGCGATGCAAGGAAGCGCTTATTCCTTATCAAAACATGAAGTGGGTTAAATCGGTAAATCGACTGGCGCCATATTCTCAAGGGCGCGTTTCTTTACTAATAATTCTTTGATAAGGGGAGTCAGTACCAACTCCATCGCCAATCCCATTTTTCCACCCGGCACAACTAAGGTGTTTACACGAGACATAAAGCTGCCTTCGATCATTTGTAAGTAGTAAGGGAAGTTAACATCTTCGATGCCACGAAAGCGAATAACCACAAAGCTTTCGTCTAATGATGGTATGTCTTTAGCACTGAATGGGTTAGATGTATCCACGGTGGGCACACGTTGAAAGTTAATATGCGTGCGAGAAAACTGGGGAGTAATGTGATTAATATAGTCATCCATTGAGCGCACAATGGACGTCATTACCGCTTCTTTGGAGTGGCCGCGTTCATTGGTATCGCGAATGAGCTTTTGGATCCACTCAAGGTTGATGATAGGCACCATGCCAATCAATAAATCAACGTTGCTGGCAACATCATATTCCTGTGTAACAACGCCACCGTGCAGCCCCTCATAAAACAGCATATCGGTGTTTTGTTCTAGTTCTTGATAAGGGGTAAAAGTGCCCGGTAGCTGATTAAATGGCACGGCATCGTCAAACGTATGAAGGTAGCGACGGACTTTGCCATTGCCGGTTTCGCCATAGCTTTTGAACAGACTTTCTAATGCGCCGAAGTCATTGGCTTCTTCACCAAAGTAGCTAATGTGCCTACCTTCTTGCAGCGCTTCGCGACGCAATTTATCCATTTCAGGGCGAGTGTAGCGATGAAAGCTATCGCCTTCGACATAGGCGGCTTTGGTATTAAGACTGCGGAATATGTGTTTTATCGCGCTTGTCGTTGTTGTAGTGCCTGCGCCTGAACTACCAGTAATCGCGATAATAGGGTGTTTGTCTGACATAAATCTGCCTTAGCTTTCATCATCCGTTAATTCGATGTTACGCGAAGCAAAGTTTTTGGCAAGCTTTGCTTGAGGGCGAGTGTTGGGTATCATAGTGGAGTGATATAACTACAATGAAAAAATCAAAGGAACGTCCATGCCCATTTCAATGCGTGTGAAGCTCGCAGTTTGTCTATTCGCTTTCGCGTCCTGTTTACCTGCGTATTCAGCCATGCCCAAAAGCCAAATTTGGCTAGCTGAATTAGGTGAACATTTCAGTGCTAAACCAATTACCGAAAACACCGCGTATTTTAATCAGCCGCTAGTGACTGATTCTGGGGTTTACTATACCGCGGAAGTAAGCGCTGATGGCAATAGCCAAACGGACCTGTTTTTTTACGACTTGCAAAGCCAAAACACAACCAACCTCACGCAATCTCCTGTCTCCGAATATTCACCCACACTGCATCCTAATGGGGAAGGGTTAACGACGATTGTGGTTGAGGGATCCGGTAAGCAAAAACTGTGGTTTTATCCGTTTGATCAAGCAACAAAACCAAGTCGTGTTTTTGAGCATATTGAACCCGTTGGATATCATGCTTGGGGGAGCAACCAAGATCTGATTATGTTTATTTTAGGTGCGACTGAAAGTGCTCCGCATACCTTACAATACACAGATATTAACGGTCATTTACCACAAATTCTTGCCGAAGATATTGGTCGAACTTTGTCTTACAACCGTGCGCGTGACGTATTTGCTTTTACTTATCAAGTTAATGGTTTGATGTGGTTCGCAACCTACCATAGAGAGAGCGATCATATTCAGCGATTTTTTGCTCTTCCCAGTCAAGTGCAAGATTATACTTGGTTGGATGATAACAAAGTGGCGTACTCATTGGATAACAAGATTTATTACCGAGATTTAAACGCGCCTAAAAAAGTCCACTTATTGAGAAACTTAAGAAGTTACTGTCAGACTTCAATTTCTCGCTTGAGCTTTTTTGATAACAAGCTGGCATTTGTATGCCACAGCGAAGACTGATAGCGATACATTAAATTGCATGTTAAACGCAATACATAGACAACAACCATAGGAATAGATATGACGATTCTCGTAACAGGTGGCGCAGGCTATATTGGCTCTCACACTGTATTAGAGCTGCTACAGCAAGGCAAAAAGGTAGTGGTCGTAGATAATCTAAGCAATTCTCAGCAGACTTCATTACATAGAGTCGCTGAGATCGTAGGAAAGGAAGCTGTATTCCATCAAGGTGATATTCTTGATAAGGCATTTCTTGATAGTGTATTTGCACAATATGATATTGATGAAGTGATCCACTTTGCAGGCTTAAAAGCCGTAGGAGAGTCGGTTCAAAAGCCAATCGAGTATTATCAAAACAACGTCCAAGGTACGTTGACGCTGCTTGATGCGATGCGTGACGCCAATGTATTTAAGCTAGTTTTTAGCTCGTCAGCGACGGTATATGGAGATCCTGCCAGCCTTCCTATTCGTGAAGATTTCCCAGTTGGTGGCACAACCAACCCTTATGGTACGTCAAAGCTGATGGTTGAAATGGTACTACAGGATGTCGCTAAATCAGACCCGCGTTGGGCCTTTGCTATTTTGCGTTACTTTAACCCGGTTGGCGCACACGAGTCGGGGTTAATTGGTGAAGATCCAAATGGTATTCCCAATAACTTACTGCCCTACATCTCACAGGTTGCTGTTGGTAAACTGGCGAGTTTAGGCGTCTTTGGTAACGACTATGACACCAAAGACGGCACGGGCGTGAGAGATTACATTCATGTGGTTGACCTTGCTATTGGCCATTTAAAAGCACTTGAGAAAATCGCAGTAGCAGCAGGCACGCATATCTATAACTTAGGTACCGGCAATGGCTACTCGGTACTAGAGATGGTTACCGCGTTTGAAAAGGCAGCGGGCAAAGCTATACCCTATGACATTAAACCGCGTCGCGATGGCGACATTGCCGCCTGTTATGCTGCGCCTGAAAAAGCCAAATCTGAATTAGGCTGGCATGCAGAGCGTGGATTGGATGCCATGATGCAAGATACATGGCGCTGGCAAAGCAATAATCCAAATGGGTATAAATAACCTAAACTCGGGAGAACAACCAGAGCCTCTGTTGGCTCTCTTCGCCTTTGTCATTTAAGGTAAAGGCGAGGTTTCATTGAGCATCATTACTACATCAATCTTAGTTTCATAAAACTGTCATGCCGTTGTCACCTAAACTCGGTTAAATAATCTGGTATAGACCAGTTTAGAGGCAAGTTATGAACAACGATTATTTACTCCTGACGCCAGGCCCACTCAGTACCTCCCACACCGTGAAAGAAGCCATGTTGAAAGACTGGTGCACTTGGGATGATGAATATAACCAAGGCGTGGTGCAAGTTATTCGCAAGCAGCTTTGTGAAATTGCGGTTGCAGATCCACAGTATCGCAGCGACTACAGTGCAACTTTAATGCAAGGCAGTGGTACAGCAAGTGTAGAGGCGGCTATTGGAACTTTTATTCCTAAGTCTGGCACTTTGCTGGTTATAAACAATGGTGCCTATGGTGCGCGTATTATTGAGATAGCCAATTATCTAAATATTAATGTGATTGCGCTAAATCTTGTTGAAACCGAATTGCCGCAACTTGAGCAGATCTCACAAGCGCTTGAGCAACACCCTGAGATCACCCACGTAGCAATGGTACACTGCGAAACCACAACGGGGATGCTGAACCCGGCTAAGCGCGTAGCGGAGCTTGCGAAACATCACAACAAAGTAATGATCCTGGATGCCATGAGCAGTTTTGGTGGTATTGAGATGGATATGCATGAGTGGCAAATTGATATTCTCATTAGCTCAGCGAATAAGTGTATTCAAGGTGTCCCAGGTTTTGGTTTTGTGATCGCAAAAACGGCGCTGCTGGTTGCCTCTGAAGGACAAGCACGTTCACTCTCGCTGGATCTTCACGCCCAGTGGAAAACCATGGAAAACCATCACGGTAAATGGCGTTTTACCTCGCCAACGCATGTTGTCAGAGCTTTTGCCAAAGCACTGGAAGAATTGGCGCAAGAGGGAGGCGCTTCTGCGCGATTTAAGCGTTACAGTGAAAATCAAAAACAGCTCGTTAGCGGCATGAAAGCCCTAGGTTTTGAAGCCTTGTTACCAGAAGTCATGCACTCACCTATTATCACTTCTTTTTATTCACCAATTGACGAAAGCTATGAGTTTAAGCGCTTTTATGAAGCATTAAAGCAAAAAGGATATGTGATTTACCCCGGTAAAGTATCAAACGCAGATTGCTTTAGGATCGGTAATATTGGCGAAGTATATGCCGCAGATATTAGCGGACTACTTGAAGCTATCGCGGAAGTAAAATACTGGTAAACCGTTAGGGTAGGAGGCGCTTTACGCGGCGATTGCTATTGCTGAAGCTAAGTGCTGGTTCGCCGCCAGCATACGGCGTAGGAGGTGGACTGCGGTTGGCTTTTTTCATTTGTGTTGACACTAACGTGTAAATGGCGGATTTATTCAATAATTTTAATGGCCGTGCCCTTACATTGATAATAATTAAAAGGAGCGAAACCATGAGTAGAATAAGTCTTTATTTGAAAAACAAAATGATAGTGCCAGTTGCGTGGTTAGCGATTGCTAGCCCAATAGTCCATGCTGAGCTTTTACTAGGTGCAACATTTGGTGAAAATAGTAAAACCTACTACGTTAAACAGCAAGATTCCTTCTTATATAAAGCCAAAGCGACATGGCAAGCGGAGCGCTTTGAACTCGATATAGCGAAGGGGCATCCATCGCAGTTAGGTAAACTATTGATTGTCGATGATACCGTCACAGCTTTTGACCAATCTGGTGAGCTGATCTGGCAGGATAACAAGAAAGATACTGACAAGTTATGCCTGCCAGAACTGTTTGGTGAATTTATCAAAGCGCACGTTGAGCAACTACTTAACGGGGAAAAGCTAAAATGTTTAGGACCGGTTTTAAAGGCTAAAAAGCTGGCACCTTTTACGGTGTCATATAAAGGTGAAAAGGCAGGAAAGCATCGCTTTCAAGTAGGGCCTGGCTCACTCGGAATGTGGCTTTTTATGGACAGCGTTGATATTTACTTTAACGAAAATCTAAACCGCATAGTGTCTTACGCAGGCGTCACTCCGGCACCAGTAAATAAACACAAAAAAATGGCGTATTTGGAGTTTCAAGGGGCGCTATATACAGATAACCAAGTGGCGCTCATCCGTAACTCCCCGTTATGGTAATACAAAGGTTATGCGTAGCGCAGTTAATCAGTCTATGTTGATGTGGGTATATTGCTTCGGTGACATACCCGTCCACTTTTTAAAAATGCGGCTAAAGTGAGCTTGATCTGAAAACCCGCATACAAACCCTACCTCTGCAAAACTAGTGTTATTTGACAATAGCATTTGGCTTGCCTTTTGGACTCTGACTTGTTGTAGCAGCACCGCGAAATTGGTATTTTTCTCTTTTAATCGTCGCTGTAGGCTACGTGTCGAAAGCGCCAACCACTTAGCTACTTTTATGATGTTGATGTCTAAAAGGCCTAACTTAACTATGGCCGCTTTGGTTTGCTCCTTTATACAGCCACCCGTTGGCATAAGTGTGTGGTCACTTTTTATCTTTTGAGCTTTATCAGGACAAGACCAATGGATAAACCAGTATTGTCCTTGGCAAGGCGTCAATGGGGTTGGTACCTTGAGGCTTGGATAGCTAAAAATAGCCGTTTGCGTATGAGGTGTTGGGCTTAGTGTGACAGGTTTACCTGTAACTTGATGAAGTAAAGCACAAAGCACACCCAAAATCGCTAAGTCCTCAGCACATGAAGGCTGAATGCTGGTTCTTGAACGATGGCGGATCTTTACGTAAGTGTCGGTAAAGTCGCAGTCAATAAAATGATTACTATGTATATACTTTTCCAGCCGTTGCCATTTATGGATAAGAGATGTTGGTGAGCTTTGATATAACAATGCGTTGCCAGTGGGTGTATCGAGGAGTGTTTCAACACCAATGGCAATTTTTAGCAATGTTTCTAGGCCATATTGTGAGGCAACGTAGGACACAAACTCTTTTTTCGTTTCAAGCGGGACAAGCGCATGATTAAAGCCGTTATTATTTGAACAGCACCCAGCTGTAAGCCGCTCTAACCCTGTTTGTAGCAAGTTTAACATGGTGCTGCTGGCAAAAGCGGCACTGCGGGGCACTATATGATTATTCATATTTTGTCTTTTTGTCCAAAGCTTTGGCTATTTATTTGATATAGGTTGCGTGACGTTTTGTTTTAACTGCTGTTGTTGGAAAGTAATTGTTTTGGCTATCTTCTTTCCTATCCAAGGTATTTTGGGTAACCAGTTTGGTGCACGTGAGACAATAAGAACTACGGCTGTGAACCACAGTAACTTGCCAAAAAACACTGTTGCTACAATCAAATACCCAGATATTCCAGCCAGTAAACTCAATACAACCATGGTTCTTGGTGGCGTCGGAAGTAGCGACATCAAGGCTAACGCGTATAGTCCATATTCATTAATGTAGTGCTTAAATGTTTGCCATTTTTCAAAGTTAGCGGAATCCTGAGAAGGGATAGCACTTTGTAAAAAGCTTTCTAATATTGTGGCGAGGAGAATGAGGATACTTGACCCGACTGCCGCCGCAATTGCAAACATCAGTGCGATGGTCAGTATTTTTTTTGGTTGTAGCCAAGCCAGTAGCATGACTGATGTTTGAGTTGGCAATGCCGGAACAAAGAAATCACCAACCGATAATCCGGAAAGCACCGCGATTGCTTTAGGTTTTTTGCCATTTTCTGAAATCCAATTTAGCACCCTTCGTGCTAATGTCACTTTAGTCGTCATGGTTTCTATCCTTATGCTTTTAACATGATATTTTCGATGAGATTGGGAAATAACTTTCTCAGTAACATCACAGCGCGCATTTTTCCTACTTTGATTTCTGCTTGACCTTTCAAAGCGCCAGCAACGATTTCTTGTGCTGCTTGTTCTGGCGTGATTTTTCCTGTGCCCCGACCTCTGGTCATATCGGTATCCACTAACGGGAGAATGGCCTCACAGACCTTGATTTGACTCTGATGTAATTTGATTTGCCCACTAAAAGACTTACAAAAAGCTCGTAGTCCAGCTTTATTTGCACAGTATATTGGTGAGCTTTGCTTTGGCGCGATTGCCAACCCTGAAGTAACGAATACCCAAGTGCCGTTGCTACGACGGATATTATCGAACAATAATCGGGTGAGCATGATGGGGGCGGTAAAATTAATCTGGGTTTCTTGCTCAACTGAAATGACTTCATTATTTGTTACAAATAAATCCCTAGGCTGCTGCACGCCTGCGTTATGAAACACGATATCCAGAGTTTTTCCCTCTAACTCGTTAGCTAAGGAGGTGAGCTGTGCTTGCTCGGATAAGTCGCATACATACCAGCTTACGTTTGGTTGCTTTGTTTTTGCGTTGGCAACTGAAGCGGTGCTGCTTCCAGTTGCGATAACCTGATAGCCTTTTGACAAGCATAGTGTCACTAATGCCTCTCCAACGCCACGCGTGCCGCCAGTTATTAATACCGTTTTTGTCATTTATAATCCCCTAAAAAAGCCAAAGTCGATTGCCTTATCAAATCTCGCCAGTCCGAGATACTCAACGTACTTACCCTTTATATTTCGGTCTCTCGGTTCTAACAGACCGTCAATTTTAATCAGTCGCTGAGAACCTTTTTCATAATGAAAGTCAGTTGAACCAAATAGCAGGCGCCAAAACCACTTTTTTGGTGTGACACTGATAACCGTGCTGGAGTCTGTTTCTTTTTTATGAAGTGTTATCCCTGTATGTGCTTGTACTTTGAGTACGGTGTAATCTAAGTGAATACGCTTGCCTTGCATTAAATCCTGCCAATGCTTTGCAATTTCGAATGGCACGCTCAGCAATGTGCAAGGTAAATTTGCAAATATGAGCGGTTTCTTTTTTTCGCTATGCTTAGTCCGATAGCTACTCAATACGCTAATGCCTTTAAATTGGTTGACTTCTAAGCAGCCTTTTTCTTGTAAATGGGGTTGGGACATTTGCGCGCTAACCAGCCCGTGTTGTTGACACCACACAACCTCCTCAACGGCTATTTCTTCATCACTTGCACTTTTCCAGCTACGACGAGCCTTGAAATGGCCGCCCGTTAGCGCATCAATTTGTAAGCTGTATGCAAACATGGCGCGTGAATTGAGATGTTTTTTATTACTCACCTGCGCTGTAGTGAGCCAAGTTTGTAGGGAGTTCATTTCTGTCATGTCTTTTCCTTTTCCAGTGCTATTTACGTAATGTAATTAAAGGAAGAGAGAACTTATTGAATATTCGCGCCAGAAATAAAAGGAGGGGAAAACCCTCCTGTTATCAAGTTTTGTTATCGTTTAAATAGTATTTACTCAGATCGACACCACACATACCTCCTCCAACTTGCGGTGGTAATTTTACTTTTTTCTCAAGTAACTGATTGGCATGTAGGCTTGGGCTTAAAGTGACCATTGCGCTACCCGTAGCCATCAGTTTGATAATTTTTCGTCTTTGTTGATCCATTAGGGGGTCTCCTTCATCACTAAGTTGCTGACAATTTCGGCGGATAAAACAGCTGCACCAGCATGATCGCCCGGTGGGTAGGCTGTATGCCCACCACGAAATATATGTTGACTGCCGGTTTGGTTAGATGGTTTGTTGCCATGCCAGATAAATGGCATGACCTGCGGCCATTGATGAAATTCATCAAAAAAGGATTGTGCATCGAAAAAGTGATGTTCAACTATGCTATCAGAAAGTTTGGGTAGCATTTTGTCTATACACGTAAGTATATAGTCGAGTAGTTGTTGCTGTTTTGCTTCCTCGAGATGTGTAATGCCTCTTGGTTGATAAAAAAATACATTTATCGCTGTATATTCGTTATCTGATGTTGGGTTTGGGAAAAAGTGAAAAGGAAACTGAGTGCACCATTGCCCTTTATCTAGCCTGTCCATCGCGTTGCCACCATCCTTTGGATAGTGCAGGTAGGTATGATAACGGCTGTCAAAAGTATGGTTTTTTGTTAATAGGCGTAGCTGGCATAGCATCATTCCCTGTTTTGTATCGGGCGGATAATCCTTGGTATGAGGGCGCGTATCAATGATCTTAGCGGCTGAGATGGTACTAACCTTCTGTGCAGCACTCATTGTCACTTCAATATGGGTGCCTTTTTCATTGACCTCAGTCACCGTAGTATTTTTGAGCAAAGTTACGCCATGATCCCAACATGCTGCTACGAGATCACTAACTAATTGATTAGGTCCACCAACTGGCACTCCTGGGTTGTTATAGCCATATTTGTATTCAGTTTCATAGGCCAAGTATTTCAAATTAAAGTCAGCAGGGGAGGTACCCATTAGGTAAGCTGGGATCTCAACAATGTCTTTTATACGGCCAGGCTTTAAATAGGCGTTAGTAAAATCTGAAATAGTGACCAGCGGCGGTGAAGTGCGGCGGTATTGCCGTATTCCTTTAAGTAAGGCTGCAAACTGCTGTGGCGATTTCATCAGTTTGAGAAGAAACATAAAGTCAATTGGGGTGTCTATCGTCTCACCTTCATAAAAGACTCGGCTTTTTTTCTTTTCAAATTGTGTTTTCACGCCTAAGCGTTTTAGGCTATTTATCATGCCATTACCAAAATCGTTGCATGCTATGGTGTAACTATGGCCATTCACATCATGCTGACCACATAATCCCCCAAACCTGTCTAACTGCTCAATGAGGAAAACGTGTTTATTTTGCTGTGCGAGTGTGAGTGCAGTGCAAAGACCAGAAAGTCCTGCGCCTATCACGATGATATCTGGATTACTCATATTAATTATTTCGCTCCTGCCATTGCTCTACTATCTTTTCACAGCTTCTAAGTGCGAGTGCATGAATAGTGAGAGTAGGGTTAACGGAACTACCGGTGACAAATAACGAGGCACCTCCAATATATAAGTTATTGACACCATGCACTTTGCCAAAGGAATTAGTGACTGAAGTATGGGGTTATTCCCCATTCTCATGGTGCCCATTGGGTGCGCTTCAAACTCAGGGGAAATATGTACATTTGACGCATCTGCGGCATAAAGCACATCACGAATACGGTGTTGTGCTGCTTGAAGTGCCATTAAATCGTTGGGAAGGTAGTTGTAGGTCACTTTAGCTAGTGGCATGCCATACTGATCATACTCTCCCTCTACAAGCGTTATTCGATTATCTGGTGAGGGTAGCCCTTCAATGAAAGAAAGTAGCATTAAGCTGTTATTGTATTCTTTCATTATTGCCTTGAGCTCATGGCCATTCACTTGTACTAAAGGGTCAAGTGCAGCGACACCAGCACCTGAGCCATTAAGGCTCAGTAATGTATACCCTCCTGAATAGCCATTGTTAGTTCTATCTTCACAGAAATCTAAAGACATAATGTTTCCCATATTATGTCCAACAGACATCCTTAAATCTTGACCGGTTGTTCCCAGTCCAATAGTGCCGAGGTGGCAGAAAAAGTGGCGACCCACTTGATCGTATTGATTTCCAATACCAAAGGGATGTGCATCATTTGTAGATGAAAGCAGTAACCTTGGTGTCTCAATGGGGTTATTGCAAACAATAACAAACCGTGCACTGGCTTGATGACGTTCTCCTGTTGCTAAGTCCAAGTAGTTGACCGCTGAAATACGTTTACCATTTTGAGTAGTTTCTAATCGTGTCACCAAGGATTCGGTTTTTAGGGTTACTAGCCCTGTGCGCAAGGCCGGTTCAATCAGCACTTTATCCGCTTGGTATTTAGCATCTACACGGCATCCTGCTCGGCAGTGTCCACAATGCAAGCAAGAGGAACGGTTTTGATAGCTGACTGAATTGGTTGCAATACGCCCTGGCGCCCAGTTCATACCCAAGCGCTCAAATGCCTGCTTAAATAGTGCTGAACTTCTATAAAGATCAATCGGAGGGTTGGGTGGGGGTGGTGCTTTGGGTAAGTCCCACGCTGTGGTGCTCCCTGATACCCCCATTACACGCTCCGCTTCGTCATAATGTCTGGCGAGTGTTTTGTATTCAATTGGCCAATCTGCTACAGACGAAGACTGCGGAATTCCCCAGTTTGAGGCAAACTTAAAGTCATGTTCAAAAAAACGCAGTGCAACCGCTGTCCAAGCTAATGTACCACCGCCAACGGCTTGACCTAGATTAGGCGTTGCTCTAAATGCTTTACCCTCAACTTTGTATTGGTTGTTGTCCCAAAGTAGCTTAAATATCGCCAATTCACTCTCAAAAAAATCTTGTTTGTGATTGCGATAATGCGGACCTTTTTCAATCGCTAAAATGCGCAGACCTGCTGCGGCAAGTTTGGAAATGTAAACTGCACCAGCAGCCCCTGCGCCAATGACAATCGCATCATAATCAAATTCCATTTCGCTCTCCTTGTGACGTATATCCACCGGTATCAATCGAAGGGCCAGGCATGTTTATTGAAGCAGCCCCCTCGGGATGGCCATAATAATTAAGTACACACATCACGCGAAACGGCACCCAAAAGCTGGAAAATTCTTCTTTCCAGCTGATCTCATTCACCAACATCAATGCTTGTGCTTGAGAGACGCTAGCGCAATGAATATTGAATAGTTGAAAACAAAATTGGTCTACGGCATCAAGTGATTCTCTAAAGCTTGATTTTTTAAACTCTGGCCAATATTCGTAAACTAAGGCTATCATCTCAGCGACTGGTAACTCTTTCGCCCCAACAGTATCGGATGTAGGGATCACACCGACACAAAGTGCCTCAATGACTGAAATATGTTTTTGAGTCAGGTTCATGCGCTTGCCCTCGTTGTTCTTAACACTGCAATATCTTTATATCCGGTTTGAATATACTGATTTCTGGCTTTCGTTCTTTGAATTTTGCCAGAAGTTGTAACAGGAACCGCTTTGGTCGGAACCGCTATCATTTCATCTACTTTTAATGTGCTATGTGCAGCGATATGGGCAAATATTTGTTGATGAAGTTGCTCATGTAGGTGGACATGCTTTTCTTTTGACTCATACATCAAGACCGTTTTTACGTTGTTGTTCGTCGGTACAAAAAAGCATGCTACACGGCGAATTGGAAGTTCAGTAAGTTGTCGTACAAGCGCTTCGATGTCATAGGGAAATATATTTTCTCCGCGTAGGCATATCATTTCATCTTGACGGCCTGAGATGACTACCTGATTTGAAATAATAGCGGCAATATCTTTTGTAAACACATAACCTTTGGGATCGGTGATTGAGAGTTTCTTTCCATCAACATAGGCATGTTTTGCTATGCTATCTCCACGTAGCCACAGCTCCCCAAAACCCTGCTTATCTTTATTTCTGATTTCTATTTCTAGGCCATTAATAGGTTGTCCGTTGAGTATGACTTTTCTTTGATTAAGCAATGCGGTTTCATATGGTGTATTGGGACGCGAGACACTCACGCCTACCGTTGCTTCAGCAAGTCCATAAGATGGCGATAGTGCCGTAGCGGCTAAGCCGTAAGGAGATAACACTTCGTACAAGTTTTCCATTGCTTGCACAGAAATGGGCTCGGCACCAATTGACCACCATTGCACTGAACAAAGATCTAAATCCAGCGCTGCTTGTTTTTGCACTACCGCTTTATGTATATGTTCTAAGGCAAAGTTCGGCATACACATCGACGTTGCTTGGTGTTCACCTACCAGCTGTAAAAACTTAATTGGACGCTTTATAAAAGCCATGGGCAAGGTAATGATAAGATCATAACCTTGTAATAAACACAGCATGAAATTACAAATTAACCCGTAGTCATGGTACAGCGGCAGCCAAGTTAGAAAGGTTGGCTGCTTGTCAGTCTGAGTCGCACTGGCTAATGCTGCTGTATTTTCGACAATATTTCGATAGTTGATCACTATGCCTTTTGGCGCCGATGTGGAGCCAGAAGTGTATTGTATAAATGCTTCATCACTGTCAGCAAAAGAAGGTAATGTAATCGGTGAACTATCGCTCTCTAGACAGTTTGAAAATCCAGCAATATTAATAAATGTGATGTTTGCTGTTGCTAATTTATCAACGTCTCCTTGGCGACAAATAAAGTGCTCATGATGAGCCAGCATAGGCTCTACCCGAGCTGCAAACTGATTATCACCTGCGAGAGTTGCTGACGGTGGCATTGGCACCGGTACCGCGCCTATTTGTAATAGCGCAAACCAAGCAATAACAAACTCTTTGGTATTTTCCGCACAGAGTAACACCCGCGTTTTTTGTTTTATGCCTAATGCGCTTAACATCGGAATGAATGTTCTAGCTTGTTGCGCAATTTCAAAGTAAGTCAAAAATTCTTTGGTTTTTAAGTCACTTTGATAAAAATAGATCCCAGCTTGTTTTTCATTTAGGGCTGCAAGGAAAACGTCACGTGTTGGGGTCGAACTTGCGAGCTGATAACTTAAGCGCATACGGATGACTCCCTCTCAATAAATAAAGACAACTTCTCGACAGTGTTAATAGACTGAAAGTCGACATCAGGAAGTGACAGGTCAAATGAATCTTCAAGGTCGGAAAGTAGCTGCATTATCTTCAATGAATCCAGCCCCAAATCCTCAACTAATCTGCTTTGTGTGTGTACTTTGTTTTTTGTATATTTTTGTTCAAGAACAGTTAAAACTAATGTCTGTATCATCATGATTATTCCTTTGAAGTTATTGGTTTATTTCTTGATATAAGCGAGTAAATTCGACGATGGCTTTGTCAATATCAGCGGCTTTGTGGTTGGCCATCAGGCTAATACGAAATCCAGCTTCTTCTGGTGGAACTGCTGGTGGCATAATAGGATTGACGTATACCCCGCGTTTTAACAGGATGTTATAGGCGGCAAATGCCAAGGTTCCATGCCCAAGGATCAGGTGAATAATGGGGACGTTTTCACTGCCTTGTACATTGAAACCAATGTGTTTTAGTTTTTGAGACAGGTATTGTGTTAACTCTTTTAATTTTTCTCTTCGGTGTGGCTCTTCTTTAAATATGTTAATGCTCGCTAATACCGTTGCGCAGATACTGGCGGGTAAGCTTGCAGAGAAAATATGGCCGCTTCCGTGGTGCTTGATGTAGTCAATTACTTTTTTATCCCCAGAGACAAAGCCTCCAAGCGCCCCAAACGACTTAGAAAATGTCCCCATTATTAAATCGACGTCATTATCCAGCCCTGAGGCAACCGCCAACCCTTCGCCATAAACGCCGACAACGCCCATCGCATGAGATTCGTCCAGAAAAAGACGGCTATTAAAGGTTTTTTTAATTGTCACCAGTGCGTTAAGGTCGGCTGTGGTGCCTTCCATACTGAATACGGTATCGCTAACGATAAGCGATGGCCTATTTTGATTTCTTTGTAAAATTCGAGTGAGCTGCTGGTAGTCCTTGTGTGCATATACCTTGATTTGCGCCCCCGAAAGTTTAACTGCATCATATAAACTGCGATGATTTCTCTCATCCATCAACACCAAAGTATCTTTGTCTGCTATTGCAGAGAGTGCACTTAGGTTAGTTTGGTAGCCAGTACTACAAAGCAAGGCGGCTTGTTTATTGGTCAGGTTTGCTAAGGACTTTTCTAGTTTTGTGTGTAAATCAAGCGTGCCATTGAGTAAGGGGGAGCCAGAACAACCTGTTCCATAGTGCTGGGTCGCAGTGGTTGCAGCTTCAATTAAGCGAGGATCAGTATTAAGACCTAAATATGAATTAGTGCCAAGTAATATAATGTCTTCATTTTTTTCATTCTTTATAGTGGAATATTGTCCACTATAAAACTCAGGGTAAAAGCCATAAAGACCGGCAAGCTTGAGTTGTAGATTGTCGCTGTATTGCTTAGCCTTATAAAGTACATCGGTATGTGTAACACCATTAAGAAGTTGATGAATATAATCACGCCAGTATTGCTCATCTACTTCACTCACGTTGCCCGCTTTATCTGTAAAGCTTAACTTCTCAGCGTGGTGAATATTATCCGTGAGGGTTCTTGCAAGTGCTTCAGATAACTCTGGGTCATTTTTGTGTTTAACAAAAAATGCTTTTGGCTCGAGTGTCGCGCCTAGAAATAACTTAGGCGTATAATTTGTTATACCAAGTTCCAGACGTGCTTTTTTCAGCTCGATCATGCGCTTTATGCTCAGTAGTGACGCTGCCCGGTATAAATTAGCCGCTTTATAATGTTCGAAGTTATAATCAACGCCCCAATCAAGCATGATATAGTCATCATCGCCAATTAAGTTATACATAAAGGCGATTAATTCACCTTGATAGGTCAAGGTGATCACTTCACTGTTTTCTGGGCAGTTTAGCTGGGTCTGTAGAAAAAAATCAGCGGTTAGCTGTTCTCTACTATAGTCTTTCGAGTTTTTATTTACGTTTTGCCACAGCCGCTCCATTTCCTTGCTTAGATGCTTGAAATCTTTGGTTACCTCAACTTTGATGCCAAACTTCTCTTCTAGCTTTAAAGCCGATCTCATTTTGTTTCTTGTTTTACTGTTTTGAAAATCAAGGTACGCATCAAAAGTTGACCATTGATTATAAAGTACGGCATTTGTAAAACCTGAGCAGGGCAAGTAGCCGTATGGTTTGAGTAATGTGGCGAGGTATTCTATTTGTGAGGTGGGAATATCTCTAATTAAAAAGAAGTCGTTATGACATTCTCCTCCGAGCACTTCCATGGTTTCTATGGTTTTGATAAGAAACGCCTCAGCATTTGAGGTGGACTCAAATCCATCGCCTATCATAGTAAATAAACCAAGCTCAAATACTTTGAAGTCCATAAACTTGGGGAACCAAGCTTTGATAGGGGGATTATCTCGCTAAGACTTTGATCCGTGGTTGCAAAGTCAAAATCAACGACATAGCAATTAGCTCTAGCTGAGGCATCATGACTTTGATGATGGATATAAAAGTGAGCAAGGTTATTGAGTTTAGACTCTTCGACAATGTTTAAAAACTTGTGATCTAACCCTGTAGACTCTCCTGCTGAGTCCCACTTTTGTTCCTCTATTTCCGATAAGGATCGGTACACTGTTGTGGCTATTTCTTGTTGTTTATTTTCCATTGTTGTTCCTTGGAGTTGCGGTCAATTAAGGAACAACTTTGTACGTATTCTATTTTGTTTTTGGGTTTGTTTTTTTAATTGAATTAATTTTGATGATTTTGTGTTTATAAAGTGTTTTATTTTTGTTTTTCAATTGTTTCCTTTTTTTGCAGGTGTCGCTCGAATTTTACTCCTATTTTTTATTAGATTTGGCTTGTGTGGTTACAAATATTATATAAAAAAGATAATAAGCCTTTACTTAGAACTTTTACTCTAGATGCAGCCTTGTTGCTAACAGATAATTAGGAAGATTAAAAAGTCTGATTGAAATAATTTAAAACTAAAAATTAACAATGGTAATTTTTAGTTTTTTCTGATATTGATTTTTGGGGGACAAAAAAGCCTTGTTGTTTGGCGCTAATTCGAAGGGAAGAATATATCTATGTTCTGACTTTTTGAAAGTTCCCTCCTCAAAGATCATTCATTTCGATGGCGTCGTGATGTCGATGTTGATGTCGATATTCAATGTAATGATAGTGTCTACCGTGTGATTAATGTGCAAAGGCTGCTAAAGCTGAGCTATGGGGTTACACGCCTTCAACAATCATCTCTATGGCGTCATGGAGCCAATATTCAATATTGTAATCCACCAATGCTTGTTCGGCGTCATAGCGGGCGCGCAGTACTTTTAAGCAAGGTGCGCCGCTGTTCTTTTCTAATTTGTCGGCAACGTCATCGGGTAATACGGTGACGCTTATTACGCACTGTTCAAAGCTGACGTCAACTTGGTAGTGAGTCGACATTACTTCTGTGATTGAGCCATCCAGCGGTTGGTTGTGTAAGTCGGCAAAACGTTCGGCCGCACAATAAATCTGTTCCATCATTATTGCGCGACCATCTAACGCGCGTACTCGAGTTAATTCATACACAGGCTGGCCGTTAAAATGAGAGTGGCTAAACTCAGGCTCTGTGGACGGGGCATTAATTGCCACTACTTGAGTTGTTGGTGTAAAGCCTTGTTCAATGGCAAGGTGGTTAAAGTTCACTTTTTTAGCTGGATGCCATTTGAGTTTTTCTGGCGTGACAAACCAGCCGCGACGCTTTTGGCTAAAGATAAGTCCTTCGGCTTCTAGTCGTGCTAGGGCTTCACGGACGGTGATCCGTGTTGAGCTAAATGTTTCTTGCAGCGCACGCTCTGAAGGCAACTTGGCACCGGGCGTCATGCTGCCAGCGGCTAGCAGCGCTTGGATATGGTTTCGAATACGTTGATAAAGCAGCATAATTGAGTCGATAAAACCTTTTGTGACAAGCTTACTATCGTTTTATGACAGGATAAATAGACTTGTAAACTCAGATTGGCCTAACTCGCCAAATAGGCTTCTATCTGGCTAAACCAATAGCTACTAGGCAAAACGGCTAAATTTGGATCTTTCCCTAAATCATCAAAACGACGCAGCGCGATAATGGCGTCCAATTCTGGCAGCTTGGAGAATGCCGCAAGTTCTTCGCAGCTCATCTTTCCGCCTTGTCTTGCTAGAGTCAGTTGGCTGGCAGAAGAGAGGGTTTGGTAATACTCCTCATCAATACTGACGAGATAGCGTTTCGCATCTACGTGTTTGCGCACCAATATTGTCACCGAGGGGTCAAAACCAAGTTGAGTTAAGTGATCTGCTCCTAAATCGCCATGATTGCTATACCCTTGTGGGGTAAAATCTGGGTTATTCTGAGATTGAGCAACAAAATGGCCAATATCATGTAAAAATGCAGCGATTTGAGTCGCTTGCTCATAACCATTTTCTTTCGCTAGGGTGGCGCATTGCTCGGCATGGCAAATTTGGCTACATGCCTCGTCATAGGTGGCATGACCATATTGCTCGAATAGCTGTTTTATTTGTGCAATGGCATTCACTTTATATATTCCTGCTTTACGTTCGAGTCTAATTTTGCTGCGCTGCCACTAAGCTTGCTTAGCCAAACATCGAGTTTATGCGGTGGCGTGTTGTTATCCTCAGCGCTTTCTTTACGGCGAATGGCATTTCTCATCATTAAGGCCCCCACGGTGCGAAATGGCTCGACGGGAAACTGTTTAAGCGTTTGGTTGACCAAGGCGCAGTGACGCCAGTTGTTATGTTGACTAAGCAGTAGACTCGCTAAGATTTGTCCACCTAAATAGGATTGCACCACGCCGTTGCCCGAGTAACCACTGCCATAAAACACATTAGCTTGACCATTTAAATGACCAAAGAAAGGCATGCCAGAGACACTTCGGTCTGAAGGTCCGGTCCAGGTTCTTTCTATCTCAAGCTGATGATGTGCAAAGAAATGGCTAAATGAGCGTTCAAGAATGGCTTGATAACGGCTAGCACGGTGAAAGGTCTCTCTCACTTGGTTATTGAAACTAAAATAATTTCCGCCTTTGCCAAGCATTAATCGACCGCTTGAGGTGGTGCGGTAGTAATTCACAAAAATGCGTGCATCAATCACCGGAGCGCCGTGGTTCAACCCCATTGCTGCAAGCTTTTCAGACGCAGGGGTGGTGATCGCCATATCGCTCGAAACCAACACTACGCTGCGAGAAAACTGCGGCAATAAGCTTGGCAGCCAAGCGTTAACGGCAAATACCAGCTGATTGGCTCTGATCTCGCCTTTGTCTGTGGTAATGGTTAGCGTGTCTTGGCCTTGGTGCTTTAGGTAGCGGGTGTGTTCAAATACCTTGACCCCAAGGGTTTTTGCCACTTTCATCAGTCCACGCACAAGCTTGGCGGGTTGAACACTACCCCCGTGGGGGGAGTAAATTCCAGCAAGGTTAGCATTAGAACCGGTTGCTTGTAACTGCGCTTTATCCAGTGTTTGCCACGCATTAAGCTGGTGTTGCTCGAGTAGGGTGGTAATGGGGCCAAAGGCATTACGCTGGCTGTGATTAGAAGCCGTATAGTAAGTGCCATCGACGCGGCAATCACATTCAATCCCGTGTTTACTGGTAAAGGCTTTAATGTCATGAACGGCCTGTTCAGACTGGCGCACTAAAAAGCAGGCTTGTTCTAAGCCAAACGCTTTAATTAAGCTGGCAAATTTAGTCGACCATGTCAGCATAGCTCCGCCATTACGACCCGAAGCGCCTTGTCCACAGAGGTCTTTTTCAATAATGGCGATATTCAGCTCAGGTTTTTGCTTTTTCAGCGTTATGGCTGTCCAAAGGCCAGTAAAGCCGCCACCTATGATACAAACTTGGGTATCCAACGCGCCATGAGGCGGCGCGCTTACTGCGGCTTCAATATCGGCTTGAGTGATTGCTTCATCAAACCAAAAAGGCTGAAAACGCATTACGGGCGCTCTCCACGAGCGATACGAGCAGAAATATCCACCAAGACCATTTCGATGTCGGCTAGTGAATCAATCACATAATGCGCACCGGCTTCGCCAAGTTGCTGATAAGCGCTTAGTGAGCGTGCACTTTGTTCTTCGTGACCGAGCGCCGTCCATTCTTCTTCGCTAAGCCCCACCGCATTACCTGTTAAAGCAAGTCCAACTGTCCACATGCCGGCATTTAATCCCTCGCTTATTCCCGGCGCAGAGTCATCGACTTTTACGCATCCTGATACGCGATTAATTCCAAGTCGTTGTACGTTTTCTAATGCCATCCAAGGGCCTGGGCGAGAGCCAGCCGCACATTCATCACTGGCAACCACACAATCTGGCTGATAACCATAATCGGCAGCGGCAGGCACTAGTACATCCATCACAGGCTTGGGATACCCAGAACAACTACCAATCTTAACGCCTTGTTGTTGTAATCGTTTGATCACCGCAAGCACGCCCGGAATGGGGGCAGCTCGGTCGGCGACTTTTGCCTGTTGAAGCGGCATAAAGGTTTGATAAATATGATCAACATCTGCTGTACTCGGTGCCTGACCAAATTGCGTTATCCAGCGGGTGCGGACGCTGTTCATTTGTAGCAAGGTATTAATGTGATCCCATTTGCCCATTCCCATAGGACCGCGCGCTTCAGCTAAGGAAATATCAAATTGATACGCTTGCTTAAATGCTTCAACAAATATGCTGGTAGGGGCAATCGAACCATAGTCGACCACAGTACCTGCCCAATCCAAAATTAACGCTTCAATGTGTTTCATGTTGCTAAGACTCCTAGCTAGGAAATATGTGATGAAAGTGCCGTGGCGCGTAGTTGCGTTGACGCCTTACGTGGTCGCTTTAATTTCACGGCAAAATAAATAATTGAACTCACTACGAGGGCGCTTGCGATAAACGCCACCCAGTAGCAAGCCATGGTAAAAAAGTGCAGCCAACTGAGCTCAGGTGTGGCAAAAGTTTTATAGAGCAAAATGCCCACTGAGCCGATGTAGCCCGCCGAATCCGCCAGATAAATTAAAAAACCTGCGTTCGCAGTCGAGCCAACCGCTGAGATCATGCGGTCAAACAAAAAGCAGTTATAGGGGATATAACTGATATAAAGACCAGCCCCAGCAGTACCATCCAAGTTTTAGGATCTAGGCTTTGGGTTTGGTATAAATACGTACTGCCAGCCAGCAGTAAAGCCCCGAGTAAGACAAAGCCATGATTGGCAAAAAATGCGATGCGGTTATTTTTAATTAACACCAAAGCGGCAAGCGCAATGAGCACGATAAAGGCGATGCGGATCCCGGCATAAGCAAAAATCGCGGGTTCTTGCCCATAACCTAAGGCCTGCCAGATCTCGGCTGAGAAGTTATCTCTAAAGTCACGAAAGCCAGTAAAGAGTAAAAAGCTAAGCACCAGTACAGTTATTCCAAACCAATACTGTTTAAAAAACGCCAGCCGGGCTTTGCCATCCATTGGCGCGCGCTTTTGTCGTAATTGTTCATCTTCTTGTGTCGGCTCTGGGATGCTATTTAGACAAGCAACGCTAAGTACAAGCAGCGGCAGAAAAATCGCTCCGGTTGCTGCTGGCATCCACAGTTCAGGCACATTGAGTTCACTCACCAGCCATTTGCCTACGGTTCTGACCAATCCAGAGGCAAGAATAAAAGTCACGCTGAGTACCGCACCTAAGATTTCGGTGGTTTTACGACCTTCTAAAAAGCTAAAAACCAAACCCCAGATCATGCCAAGGGAGAGGCCATTGGCAAACAGCCAAACCAGATTCCAGCCCGTAGGAGTGATGGCAAATAGCACCAGAGCGAGCTCGGCGGCTAAAATCATACCCAAAATCGCACGGCCGCGATAATGATGCCGCATTTCAGCAATCACTTTAACGCCGATAAATTTCGCGCATAGGTAGCCAAACACTTGCGATAAAATCAGGGCAATTTTAAAGCTGACAACCCAGCTCGGGTCATCAAAGGCTTCATAGGTATTGACCGAAAATGGCTTACGAAAGGCGTACATACAAAAGTAAGTCATAAACGCACTGGTCGCGGCAAATAGCACAAAGCCGATACCTTGAGCGTCTTTTAGCCAGCGCGGGCGGGCGTTAAATAGGGTGATCTGCAACATCATAGGATCCTCGGTAATTCGAGGGCAATCCTTTGTGGATTGCCCGTCAACCGGTGTATACCAATCGGCTTAATCAAGTGAATTGGTATTAAAATTGGTAGTTAATGCCGACCATGCCGCGGATACCATAGTATTCCACCTGTAATGGACGACCTTGCTCACCTTGGTAGTACTGCAATGCTTCATTGGTGAGGTTACTCAGCTCTAGGTAAACTAACGTTTGTTCGTTAAGTTGGTATGACGTCGTAAAGTCGACGCTGGTATTGGCGCCATAGTAGCTATCCGACTGGCTATCACCGCCGTGCTCTTCGATATAAGCACCTTTATGATTAAGCGCTATTCGAGCTGCAAAACGGGTGTCGTCGTAATACAGCGTAAAGTTATAAAGCTCATTAGCTTGACGTGGAATAGCCACTTTTTCTGTGCGCTCTGGGATCTGCATTTCAGAATCCATAAAGGTCGCATTGGTCATTACTCCAAAGTTGCTCAAACTGTCAGAAATAAAACCAAGGTCGCGATTAAACGCCAGCTCAATGCCCGCAAGCCAAGCGCTATCGCCGTTTTCAGGACGGATAATGGTCACGCCTTGCTTGTTGTTGTAATTGCCAACGCTGGTGGCTTGGAAGATTGGGTCTTGGATATCTTTGTAGAATACCCCCGCAGAGACCAAACCAACGCGGTCAAAATAATGTTCCACCATCAAGTCGAGATTATTTGAGTAGGTAGGGTCGAGCGCTGGATTTCCTGAGTTAAGCTGGTTGTCTTGCTCAAGGTAAGTTGCGCCTGGTGTTAACGAACCAAAATCAGGACGGGCAAAGGTGCGAGTTAGTGCGAGGCGATAATTGGTATCGTCATTGGCACGATAGGTAACATGTAGTGCAGGTAAAATTGACCAATAATCATTGCTGTTGGTGGTATCAACAACTTTGTCTTCGTCGGCTAAATAAGTGTAACCAGACACTACTGTATCGGTGCGGGTAACGCGTAAGCCGCCTAATACTTCCCAGTTGTCGCTGGCTTGGTAAGTTGCCATACCGTAGAGCGAGGCGTGGGTTTCTTCAACATCAAAGTTTCTGCCCAGTGCTCCACCGTTGCTGATGAGTGCTGATTCACCCGCATCTAGCTTGAACTTATTGCGATTTTGCGTCCAAAACTGAGCAAGAGCATCGGTGGAAGCCACCTGCGACAACTGCGTGCGATAATCAAACTTGGCTTCGCTTAAGTAATCGCTGCGACCGGGTTGATCGCTTAAGGCAAAGTCTGCAAGCGTTGGCGCTGCGCCATATTGTTCGCTGTCCCACGCGTAAAATTCATCGGCAAAGTCAGCTTTGCGGACTTTGTCACGGTATTTCGCCCCAAATTTAACGGCTAGCTGGTTATTGTATTGCCAGTCAAAGTCGGCATTGGCCACCAGTCTGTCTTTTTCGTTGACGTAGACCTTGTATAGCTCAACCCAAGACAAGCCCATTTTGCTTGGATCGAGTGTAAAGCCCGAGGGGAAGTGATTACTGATGGCGTTCCAAGGGTCACTGCCGCCGTCTACTTGGTTGTAGGCATAATTTTTACCGGTATCGCGGTCTTCAAGTCCAACATATCCCACATTTTTTTGATCAAAACGGGCGACAAAATAGCTATTGTCTTCACTGTTGGGTTTGTCGCCATAGCGAAACTCATTTTCGTACGTGGCTAGTTGCCAAGAGAGCGTTTTATCAAAGCCAAAGTCATGTTCACCTGCAATTTCAAAGCCTTGCATTTCGGTGATGAGTTCGTTGCGAATATGCTGCAGCTCAGCACGGTCTTTATCAAAACGCAGCCTGTGCTTATAGTGGGTTTCATCATCAATCAGTGTGCCATATAGCGCGCTGGCGCTGAGCGTGCCGCTTTCAAGTTGATATTCCAGCGAGCCATTTAAGCCGTAAGTTTCACGGGTTCCGGTATAATCACGCAGCTCTAAACGGTAAATGCCTAAGCCATCGTTACCCCGGCGCGGCTCATAGTTATCGGTTGCCCAATCACGCTGCCACGCAGTGGCGTTAATGATAAAACCTAGCTTGTCGTCGAGTAGACGGTCGCCATACACCACATTGGCAGAATAATTTGTGCCATCGGCCAGTTCGTTTTGACCCACAGCAAAGTTGGTTTTGAGGATAAAGTCATCAGCGCCTTTTTTGGTCACGAAATTAACATTACCGCCAATCGCATCGCCTTCCATGTCAGGGGTGATAGCTTTAGACACTTCCACAAACTCAATCAATTCGCTTGGAAAAAAGTCGAACGCAGTGGCGCGGCTGGTGGTTTCTTCTTCTGCGGTTGGAAGGCGGTTACCGTTGATACTGGCCGAGCTCCACTGTGATGGTAAACCACGCACTGCAACAAAACGGCCTTCACCTTGGTCACGTTCTATCGACACACCTGGAATACGTTGCACGGCTTCAGCGGCATTTCTATCTGGTAATTTACCAATCCCATCGGCAGAAATGATACTTTTGATATTACTGGCATTTTTTTGGTTATTTGCAGCGGCCATTTCGCCACGGAAGATTTGCCCAACCGTGACCACTTCTTCCATCGCTTGTTGTTGGTTTAATAAGATTGGAGACAAGGTAGTGACTTTGCCATCAATCACCTCAACCTGAAGTTCAGTTTCCTGATAACCCATATATTTCACGACTAAGGTGTAGCGACCAGCATCCAGTTTTGGCAGTTCAAAGCGACCACGATAATCAGATACCGTGGATACATCTTGGCCTTTTACCGAGATAACTGCGCCAGACAGATTACTTTGTGGGTCTTTTACAACACCAATGAGTTTACCTGTCGCAGCATATAAGCTGGGACTGGTGGCGAGTAACACGGCAGCAGCGATTTGGGTTAGTTTTTTCATTGCTCTTTTCTCAAAAGTTTGGGTTAAGTTTTTTGGTCTAGTCCAGTTTGTTGCGGATAGAGTAATGACGGTTTTTTACAGTCCGATGACACAAAGGTGAAAAATTAACTTACTAACAGGAGGTGTTTTTGCAAACTCGGCTTACCTAGACTCGTAAGATTTGTCATACTCGTTTTATCAGCAGCAGGTTTTCAGTAAAGGAATGGCAACGTGATTTATGCTTTGATTGCGGCGATTGGACTTTCTCTTTTTATTTATAGCATCACAGCTCGACAACTAGATAGGGCGGAGCTCACTGCACCTATGTGGTTTGTGCTAACGGGTGGGGCGATAGGCTTTGTGCTTGGCAATATTGAGGGAGGGCAACAAGCTTTAGCGGTAGACATTAATGGCCTACAAACTTGGTTGCCGATTATTGAGCTGACGCTTGCGATTTATTTATTTTCCGATGCTGCAAAAACGCGATTACGGGTGTTATCTCACAGCTTCCAGTTACCGGTTAAGTTGTTACTCGGGCTGCCATTAACCATGGTATTTGGCGCTTGGGTGGCCCATGAGCTGTTTCAATTATCTTGGTTGGCTTGTTTTTTAATTGCAGTGATCATTACCCCAACTGATGCCACGTTATGCAAAACCTTCATTCAGGATAAGTCTGTGCCCACCAGATTACGCGAGGCAATCAATGTGGAAAGTGGCTTGAATGACGGCCTGTGTATTCCGGTATTTCTGTTTTTACTGGGTGTATTAGCAGAACGAATGCAAGCGACCACTGAGTCATTTGCTTGGATTTTTATTCGAGAAGTAGGGATAGCACTCGTTGTCGCGGGGTTACTGACCGGGGTAATCATTTGGTTACTTAAACGTGCCTATCAACATCATTATTTTGCCTCTAAAACCAGTCCTTTCCTCTTTGTTGGCATCGCATTTTTGGTTTTCTCCGCTACCCAAGCACTGCACGGCAGTGGTTTTATCGCCGCTTTTGTCAGTGGTTTGTTATTTGATAAATATTATCGTGATGAATTTAAAGATCAGCTTATCGAAGAAGGGGAGCACCTCGCCGAGTTTGCGGCTTTTATGATTTGGATTGTGTTTGGTCTGTCGGCCAGTGTGGTGCTATTGGCGGTAATCGAGTGGCAGGTTTGGGTGTACGCGGTGTTGGCAACCGCCTTGTTTAGATTGATCCCTGTGTTCCTCTGTTTATTAGGTGGCGACCTGACAACCAAAGAGCGCTTTACTTTAGCTTGGTTTGGTCCCAAGGGATTGGCTTCAGTGGTACTAACCTTAATGCTACTCAGCGAAGAGTTGCCAAATGGTTTGCAAATTACTCAAGTGGCAATGGCAACGGTGTTGTTGAGTATCTTTCTATTTGGACTATCCAGTCGACCCATTTCTAAATTATTTACCAGTACTTCTGGTCGAGAGTAATTACTCTAAAGCGCAACTGTTGTACCATGCAGTTGCGCATCTTAATTGTATTGTTATATTGTAACTCATTGTGAAATAAAATATTTTTTGTCACTTTGCTGAAATAAAAAAGTCATGCAACGCGCCTAGACTGTGCCCGCCTTACAGACAAATATTACGTTTCAGGAACAGTACAATGAATAAAAAGTTACTTACAGTTGCTATCTCTGCAATTCTACTTACCGCATGTGATGACGATACAAAAACCGTTGAGGTGATCAAAGAAGTTGAAGTCATCAAAGAAGTACCAGTGCAAGAAGTGACTCAAGTAAAGAATGTGATCCTTATGATCGGTGACGGTATGGGGCCACAGCAAGTTGGCTTACTTGAAGAGTATGCTCAGCGTGCGCCAAATTCAACTTATAACAACAAAGGCAATCAAACAGCGCTTTCTAAACTTGCTGCGGGTGGTCATTTAGGCCTTTCAATGAATGCACCGCATGGCGCCACTGGTAGTCTAGTGACTGACTCTGCCTGTTCGGCGACACAATTAGCTACTGGCCTTGCCGCAGGCTCAGAAATGATAGGTCTTGATGCCGATGGCAATAAAGTAGCGACTATCTTAGAGAAAGCCAAAGCTGCAGGCAAAGCGACGGGTCTTGTCTCTGATACGCGTATTACTCACGCCACACCAGCGGCATTTGCTGCACATATGCCGCACCGTTCATACGAAGCTGAAATCGCTGAGCAATTGGTTCGCTCTGGCAGCGTTGATGTGATGTTATCTGGTGGCGCACGGGTATTCGTACCAAAGAGCACGCCTGACAACGCTGAAGTAAAAGCACAGCTTGACGCGCTTGGTATGCCTAGCAGCGTATACAAAAAATCAAAGCGTGGAGATGAAACTAACCTAGTTGTTGAAGCAAAAGAGCAACATGGTTATGGCCTTGCATTTGATAAAGCACAATTAAGCAGCTTTGAAGGCGAAAAAGTATTAGGTCTATTCGCAAACTCTGGTATGAGCGACGCAATTGCTTACAAAGCATGTCAACAAAGCAACAGTTGTACTCAGCCTTCATTAAAAGAAATGACGGTGAAAGCGCTTGATATTTTGTCTAAAGATGAAGATGGCTTTTTCTTAATGATTGAAGGTGGTCAAATTGACTGGGCAGGCCACGCAAACGATGCGGGCTGGATGTTAAACGAGTTGCTTAAATTTGATGAAGCTGTTGAAGCTGTTCATGAGTGGGTAAAAGACCGTAACGACACCCTAGTTGTTGTGACTGCGGATCACGAAACGGGTAGTTTTGGCTTTAGTTATTCAAAACATGAGCGTCCAGAAGCACAGACGCTGTCTGGCGATGGCATGTATGTAAATGGTGTTGCTAAAGAATATCATCCCAAATTTAACTTTGGCCCGCTTGCGCAACTAGACAAGCTTTACGCGCAAACAGGCACTTTCTTCGATATCCTTGCAGAAGCTGCGCCTGATGAAGCCTATGAGAATGTATCGGGCCCAACTTGGAAAGCGACCATTGAAGATATGACGGCTTACACGGTGACGCTAGATAATGCTACAAAAGTCGGTCAGAGTGTATACGATGAAAATAGCGCTGATATGATCCCAGCGTTTGAAGACTTTAGTGATTTCTACGTATACGCCAAAGAAGACTACACTGGAAAAATCGCTCGCGCGATTGCTTCAGAGCAAAGCGTAGTGTGGGGTACCGGCACGCATACGGCTGCACCAGTACCAGTTTATACGTTCGGCCCTGCTGGCGTCACTAAGCAGTTCTCAACCATGCAGCACCATGTGGACGTTGCAAACAAAATGATGACTGCGCTAGGTTTAACTGAATAAACCAAGTACCTAGATTTAAGTAACTTCAGATTAAGTACTAAGCCACAGTAATGTGGCTTTTTTCTGTCATTAAGGTCAGAAACTCACGCTGTGGTAGCGGTTTCGAATAGTAATAACCTTGGCCGAAATCACATCCAGCTTGTTTTAATAGCTGATGCTGAGTCGCGGTTTCAACGCCTTCTGCAATGACTTTTAAGCCCAGTCGGTGGGCCATCAAAATAATGGTTTCACACAGGGTTAAATCATCTGCATTGGTTGCAATGCCATCGACGAAGCGTTTATCAATTTTCACAAAGTGACAATCTAATTGTTTTAGATACGCAAGTGACGAGTAACCCGTACCAAAGTCATCTAACGCAAATTGAAAACCTTGCTGCTTTAAGCGTTCAACCCGCTGCTTAGTACGGCTATCATTGTGCATCATCATGCCTTCCGTGACTTCTAACACTACGTGCTCAGCGGGGATCGCAAGCGTCGTGAGTTTGTCACTCCAACTTGCTAAGGTGCAATTTTTAGCGGCAAATTGGACTGGTGACACATTGATGCTAATTTGTGTCGTATGACCTAAGTGCTGCAGTTGCGTCAGCGTATCAACGGACTGCGCAAATGCTAAATCACCAATATGATGAATGAGCTGGGTTTCTTCGGCTAATGGAATAAACTCAGCCGGACTAACCATACCTTGCTCTGGGTGTCGCCAGCGGATCAAAGCCTCGGCTTTGGCGACGCGATTATCGTCAAGTGATACGATTGGCTGGTAGTGCATTTCAAATTGATTTTTGTGTAGCGCAGCACGAATACCTTTGAGCATTTGCATTCTAGATTCCGCGACTTTACGTAAGGTATCGTCAAAAATCACGTAGCCATTACGACCTTGCTGCTTTGCTCGATACATTGCTTGGTCTGCAGCCTTTAATAGGGCTTCTGCACCATTACCATCTGTTGGTGCGGTGGCAATTCCTATACTTGCGGTGATATGACACTGCTCATCTTTGATCTCAAACGGCTGTTTGAATGCGGACTGGATCTGAGCTGCTAGTGCTTTGCACTTTGCTTTATGTTCGTCATCCTCCAACACAAAGACAAACTCATCACCTCCAATGCGGGATAAAAACGCATGCGGAGCTATACTCTTTAAACGTTGTGCGACTAACTTTAATAGTAAGTCGCCGTAATAATGGCCTAAAGTGTCGTTAATATCCTTGAAGTTGTCGAGATCGAGTAACAGCACGGCGGTTTGTTGTTGTCCGCTGGCAACCTGCTTTTTTAAGTGCTTTTTAAGTCCTACACGGTTGTGAAGATCGGTTAATTCGTCAAAATGTGCTTGTTTCCAGATCAGCGCATCTTTACGCTTAACTTCGGTAATATCGGTGAAGATCGCGACGCGGCGATAGATCTCACGGTTGCTATCATAAACGCTATCAATAGTTAGCCATTCGGTGTAGAGCTCGCCATTTTTCTTACGGTTGACAATCTCACCTTGCCAACGGCCATGTTCGTTAAGCTGCTGCCACATTAACTCGTAAAAGCTACGGTCGTGTTGACCCGACCCCAACATGGCAGTGGACTTACCTAGCACCTCTGAGCGTGAGTAACCAGTTACACGCGTAAAGGCGAGGTTGACGTCTAAGATAAAGCCATTGGCATCCGTGATGATCATGCACTCACTACTATTGTTGTACACCAATGCTGCAAGGTTTAATGCCTCTTCTTGATGCTTACGTTGGCTAATATCGCGGAAAATCAACAACGCCTGAGGGTGTGATTCAATGGCGCACAGGCGACATTCAACCACTTGATTGCTGGTTGGAGAAAACTCAAGTTGCACATAGGTTTTATCGTTTAGCAGAGCAAGTTCTGCTCGGATCCGCTTATAGATATGTTCTGGGAGTAACTCTCTAAGCGTTTGTGCCTTATCGGTATAATCACCATAGCGAGATAAGATCTGAGCCTGCTGATCTAAGCGCACATAGCTATCGGGGAGTGCATTAATCAAGGCTTTTACAACGGCAAGTCTATGATTTGCATTGTCTTCAGCGGCTAGGCGTGTTTGCGCCATATGAGCAAAGCGTTCGGCGATATGCTCAAACTCGCTGGGTACTTTGGTAGCGTCAAAACGGGAGTCTTGCTTGCCCGATTCAAGCTTTGCAATAGCATGTTTGAGTGCACCAAGCGGTTTTAAAAGTTGTTGTTTTAATTGCCAGTGAGTTTGCCAAAACAAAATACACACAAGCGCAAAGAAGACACCTAAAAAAAGCGCAAAACGCTTGTCGATACTGCTCAATTGGGACTCAAAATCGAAACTAAAATAGATTTGTAAAGCTCGGTTGCTGTTATTGAGTGATTGCTTTACATACACCAAGCGGTTGCCTTCAGGGGTCTTTAGTAGTGTTGCGTGTGTGCTTAAATTGCTGGGCCAAGAACTGCTAACAGCACGGCCAAGTTCAGCATTTGCAGCTGGATATTGCGCAATGATTTGCGCTTTAGCATCGGCAATCATCACCCGAGTACCAACAGGAAGAGGCAGTTTTGCGAGAGTCTGGCTCCAATGCGTTAGGCCTTTCACCGCAACAAGCATAAACAAAAATTGTTGTTGATCATCGTATATCGGTAGCGCAAAGTTGACCGTTGCACGCTGCATGCTGCGGTCAATTTGATATTCACCAATACTAAATTGCGCAGTACGCATTGCAACTTTAAAGTAACTACGATCGGCGATATTGATCTCACGTTGATCTGCTTGATGCGTAGTACAAAGTACGTTCCCTTGCGCGTCAACAATACCAAGGTTAGCTAGGTTGGGGCTGAGCAGCATCGCATGATAAAGCAGCGGCGGGCACTTGCCGTGCTCTACAGTAAGATGGTCAATACGGGTCGATAGTTGCTGTAATACTTGTTCTGTATCTGCGAGTTCTACCTGTTGGATCGCCGCAACTTGTTTGGCGTAATACAGCGCCTGTTGTGACTGTTGTGTTAATGCCTGCTGACGTTGCTCACATAATAGAAATAAAATAATGATCAGACATGGCAGGCAAAGTAGAACTAGTAAGCGATAAAATCGAAACTGTATTGAAGATTTCAGAATAATCCCACCCATGGAGCTGATCAGAGAGCGCGAATGATACCGAATCAAGTAGGGACAACCAAGTAAATTTGCATAAATAATTCAGTTGCAAAAGCATCCTTAAGCAAGGATTAACAAATGGAATTTTTAATTTCTAATTTGAAAGTATGACGTGATTATCCGGTCAAAAAAAATAGCATTTTTTCATCTCTCCACTTTTTTCCACCAAATTCATGATCTTCCACAAATCCCGCGATTTTTCTGGCTTTCAAAGGCGTTAAAGGCACCGACTGAGCTTGACAAAAGTGCTTGTCAAGCCCTAGACTGTTCTTCTGTGGTAAAAAGTGGGTTTTAGTGGATCAAACTGGATCAACCAACTTAGAAATAGGATCACGCATGTTTCGAGGTGCAAGTTCGCTAGCTTTGGATGACAAAGGGCGTTTTGCGGTACCAACTAAGTACCGTCAACCGCTGCTGTCCGAAGATCAGGGAACCGTTATTTGTACTATTGCGATCAACGAACTGTGCTTGTGGCTCTACCCACTTTCCGAATGGCTAGAAATTGAGACCAAACTAAGTCGCATCTCTAACACCAACCCCAGAGTGAGACGCTGGCAGCGGATGTTGCTAGGTCATGCTACGGAATACCAGCTAGACAAGAATGGCCGGATTTTACTGGCGCCTTCATTGCGGTCCCATGCGCAATTAGGCAAAAAGATCATGCTAGTTGGGCTACTTAATAAATTTGAAATTTGGGACGAAGAACGCTGGTATCAGCAAATGCAGGCGGATACCGAAATTGAACACTCAGGAAACTTTGAGGAAAGCCCTGAACTGGAAAACTTTTCCTTGTAGGGGTAAACAAATTAATGAGCGAAGAGTTTAAGCATATTTCGGTACTAATGACCGAAACCCTAGATGCCTTAGCAATTAACCCTGAAGGTACATATATCGACGGGACCTTTGGTCGTGGTGGGCACTCGGGTGAAATCCTCAAAAGATTGTCGACTGGGCGTTTACAAGCGATAGATCAAGATCCGCAAGCGATTAAGGCAGCTGAAAAGTTTGCCGATGATGCACGTTTTTCGATTGCGCGCAGTCGTTTCTCGCAAATTAAATCCGTCGCGGAACAAGCCGGTATTTTAGGTCAGGTTGATGGTATCTTATTGGACATCGGTGTGTCTTCACCTCAGCTTGATGATGCAGACCGTGGCTTTAGTTTTATGAAAGACGGCCCACTGGATATGCGTATGGATCCAGATTCAGGCCGCAGCGCTGCGCAGTGGTTAGCTGAAGCTGAACTCGAAGAAATGGTGTTTGTGATCAAAAAGTATGGCGAAGAAAAATTTGCCACCCGTATTGCTCGTAAAATCATTGAAGTGCGTGAGCACACCGCGATTACAACTACAGCGCAATTAGCGCAATTGATTGATGAAGCTGTGCCTGTCAAAGACAAACACAAGCATCCTGCGACTCGCACTTTCCAAGCTATCCGTATTTATATTAACAGCGAGTTAGAAGAAATTCAGACTGCATTGCAAGCGTCACTCGAGGTGTTAAAGCCTGGTGGCCGTTTAGTGGTGATCTCGTTCCACTCTTTAGAAGATCGCATTGTAAAGCAGTTTATCAAGAAGCAGAGTAAGGGAGAGGCGATACCCAGAGGTCTGCCTTTAACGGATGAACAACTTAAACAAAATCTCACCTTAAAGGCAGTGGGTAAAGCCATTAAGCCTAGCGATGCGGAGATTGCACAAAACCCACGCTCGCGAAGCTCAGTATTAAGAGTGGCGGAGAAGCTTTAAATGAATGCAGGTAAGCAACGTCAACCGAATCTATTTGCAGAAATTGGCTATTACATCATTGCTAATAAGTTGACGGCATTCTTGCTACTTACAATTTTGATTTCTGCACTCGCCGTAGTGCAAATTACCCATTTAACTCGCCAACAGTTGATACAGCAGGATGAGTTATTACAACAGCGCGATGAGTTAGACCTACAATGGCGTTACCTCGTTGTGGAAGAAGAGTTTTACTCGCAGCACGCAAGGATAGAAGAGATAGCGAAGATGCAGCTAGAGATGAAACGCCCAACTAGTAAAGATGAACAGGTGATTGTGCTGCCATGAATAAACCGAAGCAAAAAACTCAATCTATTATCACCTGGCGCTTTGCTTTAGTTTGCGGTGTGATGCTAACCGTATTTATGACCCTTGTGGCACGCGCTGCATTTTTGCAAGTAATTGAGCCTGACAAGGCAATTGAAGAAAATGAAAAGCGCACCGTGCGGGTAGAGAAACTCAATGTACAACGAGGCATGATCTTCGACCGCAATGGCAAAGAGCTGGCGGTGAGTGTGCCAGTAGTGAGTGTCTATGCTGATCCCCTAGCTATTGATAAGGCGCTTGCCAAAAAAGTGCTGCGTAAAGCCCGTAAAGAAGGTGAAGATTATAAAGCACTGGAGCAAAACGACGCTGAGCTGAAAATACGAAAACAAGCTTGGTATGATGATGAGCTCAGGTGGAAAGAGCTTGCAGATGTGCTCAGACTCAAACCAGAAAATGTCGATGAACGGCTTCGGGGAGACCCAAGCCGTCGTTTTGTCTATTTGAAGCGTCAAGTGACGGCGGTTGTCGCCAACTATATTCGTCAAATGCGTCTGCCGGGCGTGCACTTGCTTGACGAGTCCAAACGCTTCTATCCAAGTGGTGAAGTAACGGCGCACATGATTGGTGTAACGGATATCGATGGTAAAGGTATCGAAGGTGTCGAGCGCATGTTTGACTCTGCATTAACCGGAACGGCTGGTAAACGCACCATTCGTAAAGATGCGCAAGGTCGTGAAGTGCAAGTGCTCTCAGAAGAGCAGCGTGTTGAGCCTGAAGATGTTTACTTGAGTATCGACTTACGGATCCAAGCCATTGCCTATCGAGCATTGAAATCAGCAGTACTGAGCTACAAAGCAACGTCAGGATCGGCGATGGTTGTTGATGTTCACACTGGCGAGATTCTAGCCTTAGTGAATAGCCCAAGCTTTAATCCTAATGACCTAAGTACTGCAGCACCTTATAAACGTCGTAATCGCGCCATGACTGACTTATTTGAGCCCGGTTCAACATTAAAGCCTTTAGCGGTATTAGCGGGTTTAAATTATGGTGCGGTTAAGGCAACAGACACGATAGATACTTATCCTGGTTGGATGAACTTAAGCGGTGGCTTAGTGAAAGACACACGCAATAATGGTGAGCTGAGCTTAAGAGAAATCCTTAAAATTTCCAGTAACATGGGTGTTGCGAAGATCTCGCAAATGCTACCAAAAGAATATTTTATCAATTTATACCAAGAAGTGGGCTTTGGTGAGCCAACCGGCTCAAATATGATTGGTGAAAGCGCTGGTCTATTTTATCCAAACCGCCGTTGGTCTAACTTTGAAATAGCAACACTATCCTATGGTTATGCGGTATCAGTAAGCACAGCACAGATGGCAAGACTTTACGCTATGTTTGGAGCGGGAGGCATCTTGCGACCACTCACCATTGTGAAGCAGGATGAAATCCCTGAAGGTAAGCGCATTTTTAGCGAACAAGATACGTACGCAGTGGTAGAAATGATGGAATCAGTATTTGAACGTGGTGGGACAGCTCACAACGTAAAGGTTGATGGATACCGTGCCGCTGGTAAAACAGGGACTTCAGAAAAAGCGGTCGCGGGTGGCTATGGTGATGAGTATGTTGGTTATTTCGCAGGTGTTGCACCGGTAAGCGACCCTAGGCTTGCCGTTGTGGTGATGGTGAATGAACCTGCGGGAGACGTTTACTATGGAGGTCAAACCGCAGGACCTGCTTTTGCTGAAATTATGTCTAATGCACTGAGGATTTTAAACGTAGCACCTGATAAAGAGCGTGTGGCTTATATTTCTGGAGCAGATAACGATGCGTGATTTGGCTCAGGTACTCAGTGATTATGGTGTCAACATTGCCTCTATTGAGGTTGAGCATCTACGTATAGACAGCCGAGCGATTGAGCCGGGTGATTGTTTTGTCGCACTGCAAGGTCATGCCCAAGACGGTGCTAAATATGCCGCCAGTGCCGTAGCACAAGGTGCTAAATGTGTGCTTGCTGAAACGGGAAGTGAGCTTAATATCGCACCAGAGCAAGCGATTTTTATCGATAATCTTGCCAATAAATTGGCTGCAATTGCAGCGCAGTTTTATGCTTACCCGAGTAAAAAGCTCAAACTCACAGGTGTTACTGGCACCAATGGTAAATCTACCACGACAGCGATGATCGCTAATTTAGCAAGCCTAACTGGTGGCACCGGTGCGGTGATAGGTACGCTTGGTTATGGTCAACCTGATGATCTTATTCCGCTGGCAAACACCACACCGTCAAACGTGGATTTACAACGTATTTTGGCGTTTTTACAGCAACAATATGATCAAGTCGCGATGGAAGTATCTTCCCATGGTTTGGTGCAAGGTCGAGTTGATGAATGCGACTTTGATGTGGCTGTTTTCACCAATTTGACGCGCGATCACTTAGATTATCACGGCGATATGCAAAGCTACGCAGAAGCCAAAAAGCTGCTATTCACTCGCTATGCGCCAAATCACAAAGTCATTAACATTGACGACGAAGTTGGCGCAAGCTGGGTCGATGAGTTCAGCGACGACACCATGGTTGTTTACGGTCGCTGGAGTGAAGCGCATAGCTACCAACAATACGTATTCTTTGATGCCGTGTCGGCACACCCAAACGGCTTATCGGCGACGTTAAAAACCAGCTGGGGTGAATGTGAAGTCTGTGTGCCACTGTATGGTGAGTTTAATCTTTATAATTTAGCTGCTGCGATTGCGACTTTACTATTGCAAGGTGCAAGTCTTGAAGCATTAAGCGAAGCATGCAGCCAACTCGCGCCGGTTGCAGGACGCATGCAGCCATTTAGTGCCCCTGAAAAGCCTACCTGTATTGTCGATTATGCCCATACACCAGACGCTTTGGCACTTGCACTACAAGCCTTGCGAGCACATGTACCGGGCGAACTTATCTGTGTGTTTGGTTGCGGTGGTGACAGAGATAAAGGTAAACGTCCCGAAATGGCGCGAGCTGCTGAGAAATATGCAGATAAATTAGTGATCACCAGCGATAATCCACGAAGTGAAGATCCCAATTTAATCATTGATGACGTTAAGGCAGGACTCATCCACCCTGAGTATGCTGTCTGCCAGCCTGATAGAGGGCTAGCCATTCAACACGCGATAGACCTAGCTGATGAAAACAGCGTGGTGCTAATAGCGGGGAAAGGGCACGAGGATTATCAAATTATAGGTACTGAGCGCATTGATTTTTGTGATAGACAATGCGTTGCAGCGATTTTACGAGGGGAAAAGGCATGATCAAGATGGATTTTTCTTGGCTTGCAGCAGTCTTAAAAACCCCTTACGACGGGGAGAATTTGGCAGTCGCCAATATTAATACTGATACCAGAACAATACAGTCTGGTGAGGTGTTCTTAGCACTTAAAGGGCCTAACTTTGACGGCCACCGCTTTTTGGCTGTGGCCAAAGCGCAAGGTGCTATTGCAGCTATTGTTTCTGAGCACGATGAAGAGATCGATTTACCACAGTTTGTTGTTGCAGATACGCGCATTGCTTTAGGCCAAATTGGTCGAGCAGTAATTGAAACCGTTGCCCCTAAAACCATTGCTATTACCGGCAGTGTCGGTAAAACCACAGTGAAAGAAATGTGTGCGGCGATTTTGGCGCAAAAAGGCAAAGTCCTTGCGACGAAAGGTAATTTTAATAACGACATCGGGGTACCGTTGACGCTATTGCGCTTAAGTGAGGATGACGAATACGCGGTGATAGAACTTGGCGCTAACCACTTGGGTGAGATTGCTTATACCACAGCATTAGTGAGCCCAGACGTGGCGACAGTGTGTAATGTCGCACCAGCCCACATCGAAGGGTTTGGTTCAATTGATGGCGTAGGAAAAGCGAAAGGTGAGATTTTCTCAGGCCTAAAAGCTGACGGTGTTGCAGTCATCAATGCGGATAGTGATTATGCTCAGATGTGGCAGGAAAGCTTAACTGTTTCTAAAGTGAAACGTTATAGCTTAAATGCTCAGCTTGATATTTGGGTGGAAGCAATCGAGTTGGATGAGCTAGCTCGCCCTACCTTTACGCTATGCCAGGGTGAAGAGCGTACCACCATTAGTTTACCGCTTAGTGGCCAGCACAATGTTGGCAATGCGCTGATTGCGGCCGCATTGACAACCGAACTTGGCGCAAGCTTAAGTGAGGTGGCAACGGGTCTTGGACAAATGGCTGAAGTAAAGGGCCGCGTCAACATGATCCAAGTCTCGGACACGCTGCGTGTCGTCGATGACACCTACAATGCGAATGTGAAATCTGTCAACGCGGCGATTGATTTACTGGCGTCTATGTCTGGCTATAAAGTATTGGCGTTGGGTGATATGGCAGAACTAGGTGAAGATGCCCGCGAATATCACCGTGAAGTCGGCGAGTATGCTAAGCAGCAAGGCATTGATGAATTGTTTTCATTGGGGGTGCTGAGTAGTAGCGCAAGCAATGTATTCGAAAAGCCAAATCGTCATTTCTCGACTCGCGAGAATTTAATGAAGGCGTTACGGCTTGTATTGGCCGAACAATCAGGACAATGTACCGTTATCGTTAAAGGATCACGTAGTGCGCGGATGGAACTGCTCGTTGAAGAATTAGTAAACGCTGGCCAGTCGGATAGCGAGACAGGAGAAGTATCATGTTAGTTTGGCTAGCCGAGTATCTTACCCAATATTATTCTGGGTTTAACGTATTTTCTTACCTTACTTTGAGGGCGATTTTAGGCATTTTAACGGCCTTACTGATTTCGTTGTATTTTGGCCCTAAACTCATCGCTGCATTGCAGCGTATGCAGATTGGTCAGACCGTACGTGATGATGGCCCGGAGTCGCATTTATCCAAGTCGGGTACCCCAACCATGGGTGGACTCTTGATTCTGGCTGCGATCTTTACCAGTACGCTACTGTGGGGCGACCTTAGCAACAAATATGTATGGGTGACGTTATTTGTTATTGGCAGCTTAGGTATTGTTGGGTTCGTGGATGATTACCGCAAGGTGATCAGAAAAGACAGTAAAGGCCTAATTGCACGTTGGAAATACTTTTGGCAGTCGGTTATTGCGATCTCTACGGCGGCATTTTTGTACTTTACGTCCACCAGCGCTGCAGAAACCACGTTAGTTGTACCATTTTTGAAAGATGTATTACCACAACTTGGTTTGTTCTATTTAGTCATGAGCTACTTTGTGATTGTGGGTACGTCAAACGCAGTTAATTTAACAGATGGTTTGGATGGACTCGCCATTGTTCCGACCATTTTGGTTGCTTCTGCACTTGCCATCATTGCTTACGTGACTGGTAACGCGAATTTCTCAAGCTACCTTCATATTCCTCATTTACCACTCACAAGTGAATTGGTTGTGGTATGTACGGCGATTGTTGGCGCAGGTCTTGGTTTCTTATGGTTTAACACCTATCCGGCACAAGTTTTTATGGGCGATGTAGGTTCATTGGCGTTGGGTGGTGCACTCGGGATCATCGCTATTTTAGTACGCCAAGAGTTAGTGCTGATTATTATGGGTGGTGTATTTGTGATGGAGGCATTATCCGTCATTTTACAGGTAGGGTCTTACAAACTCAGAGGTCAGCGGATCTTTAGAATGGCCCCTATTCACCATCATTACGAATTAAAAGGATGGCCTGAGCCGCGCGTGATAGTCCGTTTTTGGATCATCTCGATTATCTTGGTTTTGGCCGGTCTTGCGACGTTGAAGATTAGATAATGACGTATATTGAGCAATTACAGAAAAAGCATGTCACGGTACTGGGACTTGGAGTCACAGGACAGGGGATTGTGCGTTTTTTGCTGTCGCACGGTATTAATCCAAAAATGGTTGATAGTCGTCCTGTGCCTCCGGGCTCGGATTGGCTAAGTCACAACGCACCTGAATGTGAAGCGGTATTTGGCAATCTTGCTGATGCCGCTTTGGCGCAAACAGATCTGATTATTATCAGTCCAGGGGTCCCGCTTTTTGAACAGAGCGTTGCCGCGGCCATTGCCGAAGGCGTCGAGGTCATTGGCGATATTGAGCTATTTGCTCGCCTTAATACTCGTCCAGTGATTGCCGTTACGGGCTCTAATGGTAAGTCCACCGTTGTTACGCTGGCGACAGAAGTATTGAAAGCCGCAGGGCTGAAAGTGGGGCTTGGCGGCAACATTGGCACGTCGGTGCTGTCATTGTTAGAGCAGCCGCATGACGTTTATGTGCTAGAGCTGTCTAGTTTTCAGCTTGAAACCACACATAGTCTCGCTTGTCTGTCGGCAATGATCCTCAATATTACTGAAGATCACATGGATCGTTATCCTGATTTTCAAGCTTATATTGGCGCGAAGCAGCGTATTTATCAGCATGTCGAACATACTGTTTTTAACGCTGAAGATCATTATACCTTTGCGCAGCATGGGCAAGGCAGCAGTGTATCCCTCACTGAGGGGGATTACCATTTAATGACCTTTGATGGTGAGCCGCATTTCGCACACAAACAAACACCACTATTACCAGTAAAAACGTTGGCGATGGTAGGGCGACATAACCAATTTAATGCTCTGGCAGTATTGGCGTTATTAGCGCCGATGCAATTGCCTATGCAGGCATTTGCTACCGCGTTTGCAAGTTTCACGGGTTTACCTCATCGTTGTCAGTTGGTTGCCGATGTTGCAGGGGTTCGTTACTTCAACGATTCAAAAGCAACCAATGTTGGCTCGACGGTCGCCGCTATTGATTCTTTGGCGACAGGCCGCAAGAATATTATTTTGATCGTGGGGGGGACGCCAAAGGTGCAGATCTTTCGCCACTCAAGACGCCACTAAACGCGCATTGCAAAGCGCTATTTTGTTTCGGACAAGACGGCGCACAGTTTATGCCATTACTGCGCAATAGCCATCAAGTTAACAATCTCGAAGAAGCAGTATTAGCCGCAAAAACAATAGCGACCAATGGTGATATTGTGCTACTAGCACCAGCCTGTGCCAGCATAGACATGTATCCAAACTATATGGCGCGTGGAGATGAGTTCGTCCGTTTAGTGGAGGAACATGCTTGATTAACGTCGCTGATATCAAAGAGGCGCTAACGCCTCGCCAGTCCGAGAGCTTATTTGACGTACCTTTGATGTACTGCATGCTCATGCTTATTGGAGTGGGATTTGTGATGGTGACAAGTGCTTCTATGCCGGTTGCTGAGCGACTATTTGATAATCCTTTTCACTTTACTATTCGTCACGTTATCTTTTTAGTGGGCTCGTTTATTCTCTTTTGGTTTGCGACGAGTGTGCCAATGACGTGGTGGAAACGCAGTAATCCATATTTGCTGCTTTTTGGTTTGGTACTGTTAGTGGCGGTACTCATTATTGGTCGCGAAGTAAATGGTGCAAGACGCTGGATCCCGCTTGGTCCTTTTGGTTTGCAAGTTGCGGAGGCATCTAAGTTATTTTTCTTCAGCTATATTGCCGGCTACTTAGTACGTAAACGCGATGAAGTACAAGAAAACATTAAAGGCTTCGCTAAGCCAATGATTGTGTTTGCGGCATATGCGTTCTTAATTTTGATGCAGCCGGATTTAGGCACTGTGGTTGTGATGTTTGTGACGACCGTTGGCCTTTTGTTTTTAGCCGGTGCAAGACTTTGGCAGTTTTTTACATTAATGCTTACCGGCGTATCTTTAGTTGTGCTGCTTATCATCATTGAGCCATATCGTATGAAGCGTGTCGTGGGCTTTTTAAATCCTTGGGAAGATCCATTCGGTGCCGGTTATCAATTGGTACAATCGCTAATGGCATATGGCCAAGGCGGTTGGTTTGGTCAAGGTCTAGGCAACAGCATTCAAAAACTACAGTATTTACCGGAAGCACATAACGACTTTATTTTTGCTGTAATAGCCGAAGAGCTCGGCTTTATTGGTGTATTCAGCATCATTATTTTACTCGGTGTCTTGGTTACGCGAGCGCTCTTTATCGGGCAAAAGGCCCTTAAAGCAGGCAAAGAATACGAAGGGTATTTTGCTTTGGGTATTGGTATTTGGTTTGCCTTTCAGGCGGTCGTTAATATTGGTGCGAGCGCTGGCATTTTACCCACTAAAGGCTTAACGCTGCCGTTTGTTTCTTATGGTGGCTCTAGCCTTTGGGTGATGACAATCGCGGCAGGCATTTTACAGCGCATAGACTTTGAGACAAAAATGTCGACAAGGCAGGCAACATCCCGTGGAGGTAGACGATGACAAAACGTCTTCTAGTGGTCGCGGGCGGTACAGGTGGACATATTTTTCCAGGTATTGCAGTGGCACAATTTTTACAGACGCAGGCTTGGCAAGTCAGCTGGGTTGGCACTGCTGACAGAATGGAGGCTGATGTCGTGCCGCGTTACGGTTTTGAAATTGATTTCATTGCCATGAAAGGCGTCCGTGGTAACGGAGTCAAACGATTGCTGAGCGCCCCATTTATGGTGTTAAAAGCGGTACTCGCAGCAAAGCGTATTTTACAACAGCGTAAACCTGATGTGGTATTAGCTATGGGAGGATATGTAACAGGCCCTGTAGGTGTCGCCGCGAAACTGCTTGGGATCCCTTTGGTGATCCATGAGCAAAACGCGGTTGCGGGTATGAGCAACAAGTTGTTGGCGAAAATTGCAAGTCGCGTATTGGCTGGTTTTCCAGGCGCATTCAGTGAAAAGCTCGCTCAGGTTGTGGGGAATCCAGTGCGTGCAAGTGTTGCTGACATTAGCGATAAACCCATTTCGGTGCCGTTAAACCTATTAATTGTTGGTGGCTCACTAGGTGCAAAAGCACTGAATGAAACAGTGCCAGAAGGGCTTAAGTTACTTCAGCAACAGGTGGCTAGTATCGCATTAACTATTCGCCATCAAAGCGGTAAACATAACCAAGACGATACACAACAACGATATGAAAGTGCAGGCATTAATGCTGAGGTCAGCGAGTTCATTCATGATATGGATGCCGCATACGCTTGGGCTGATCTGGTTATTTGCCGTGCAGGCGCTTTAACTGTGAGTGAAATAGCCGCTGCTGGGAAAGCTGCGGTTTTTGTGCCTTTCCCACATGCCGTTGACGATCATCAAACGGCTAATGCGCAATTTTTAGTGTCGGCCGGGGCTGCGTATATATTGCAGCAATCTGCACTTACGGCAGAAACGTTGGCAGCTACACTAAAACCACTTGTTATTGAGCCGCAAAAGATTGCGACGATGGCTGCAAAAGCGAGACAATGCGGTAAGTCGGAGGCAACGTCGAAAGTTGCCCAAATTTGTACAGAATTATCGAACTAGGATATTAAATGGAAGCTTCAAGCAGAAGAGCAATGCGACGTATCAACACCATCCACTTTATCGGAATTGGTGGTGCTGGTATGGGTGGGATTGCAGAAGTGCTGGCCTTTGAAGGTTACCGAATTACAGGCTCAGATATCGCCAAAAGTACGATGACAGAGCGATTAGCAAATATGGGGGCCGAGATCTTTATCGGCCACCAAGCTGACAATGTAAAAACGGCCGATGTGGTTGTGGTATCGAGTGCAATCAACGACCAAAACCCAGAGATCCAAGCGGCGAAGGCAAATCGTACGCCCATCGTTCGTCGCGCAGAAATGCTCGCTGAGTTGATGCGTTTTCGTCACGGGATTGCGGTGGCAGGAACACATGGTAAGACCACAACAACGAGCCTGATTGCAAGTATTTTTGCGCGGGCTGAGCTGGATCCAACCTTTATTATTGGTGGCTTGCTCAACAGTGCTGGCAGTAATGCCAAGGTGGGTAGCAGTGAATACCTTATCGCGGAAGCGGATGAGAGTGACGCATCATTTTTGCATTTGCAGCCGATGGTGTCGGTAGTAACAAATATCGAAGAAGACCATATGGATACTTACGATGGTGACTTTGAAAAAATGAAAGACACCTACATCGAATTTATCCATAACTTACCATTTTATGGTTTGGCGGTGGTGTGTATCGATTCGCCAGTCGTGAGAGAATTATTGCCACGCTTCGCAAGGCCGACAATCACGTATGGTGAGGCTAACGATGCGGATTATCAGTTACTGGACTTCAAGCAAACACAAAGCGAATCACACTTTAAAGTCAGAACCAAAGACGGTGAGTTACTTGAAGTGACGCTAAATATGCCAGGTAAGCACAATGCATTGAACGCGCTGGCATCTATTGCGGTTGCAAAAGATCACAATATTGAAAACGAAGCGATTTATCAGGCATTAGCCAATTTCGAAGGGATAGGGCGTCGTTTTCAGCATTACGGCTCATTCAATAATGAAGTGGGTGAGGTGATGTTGGTTGATGATTATGGCCACCACCCGTCTGAGGTTGCGATGACGATAAAAGCGGCGAAGTCTGGTTGGCCTGATAAGCGTTTGGTGATGATTTATCAGCCACATCGCTACAGTCGAACACGTGATTTATATGAAGATTTCGTAAAAGTGCTTTGCGATGTTGATAAACTGCTGCTGTTAGATGTATATAGTGCCGGTGAAGCGCCGATAGTCGGTGCGGATAGTAAAAGTTTGTGTCGTAGCCTCCGTCAACGTGGCGTTGAACCTATTCATATCAGCGACCATAGTGAATTGGCGCAAGTGTTGGCAAACACCATGGAAGATGGTGATTTAGTGTTGACGCAAGGGGCTGGCAATATTGGTCAAATCGTGAAGCAGTTAGCCGCAACTGGGCTATCGATAGCGCAGCTAAAACAGAGTGAATTATGAGTAGTCAGTTTGGAAAAGTAGCCGTATTACTTGGCGGTAGTTCAGCAGAGCGAGAGGTGTCGCTAAAGTCTGGTAATGCAGTGTTAAATGCCTTCGTTAATCAAGGCGTTGATGCAATCGCTTTTGATCCTGCAGAACGTAATTTATGGCAACTTAAAGACCTAGGTGTGGATCGCGTATTCATTGCACTGCATGGCCGTGGCGGTGAAGATGGTACTATTCAAGGTGCGCTTGAGTTTATGGGAATACCATATACAGGAAGTGGTGTACTTGGTAGTGCGCTTGCAATGGATAAAGTCCGCTGTAAGCATCTATTTCAGTCTGCCAAGTTAAGTACGGCACCTTATGCTGTCGTAAGTAAAGAGACGGGGTTTGATGCTAAGGCGCTGATAGCAGAGTTTGGTAAAGTCATGGTAAAGCCAAGCCACGAGGGCTCAAGCATAGGTATGGCTCAGGCTGACAGCGAAGAAACCTTGACTGCGGCACTCAATAATGCTTTTAAGTTTGACGACCAAGTCCTCGTTGAACAATGGATCACTGGACGTGAGTTTACCGTGTCTATGCTCGGTAAAGAGGCATTGCCTGTTATTGAAATGCGTACGCCTCGTGGTTTTTACGATTATGAAGCGAAGTACCAAGTTAACAGTACAGAGTATTATTGTCCGGCGGATATTAGCGCTGCACACACTGAGCAATTACAAGTGATGGCAAAGCACGCTTTTGAATTGGTTGGTGCCACTGGTTGGGGACGTGTTGACGCCATGCAAGATGAGCAAGGTCATTTCTATCTACTCGAGGTAAATACCGTACCTGGTATGACCGAAAAGTCGTTGGTGCCGATGGCAGCAAAAGCAACGGGTGTAAGTTTTGAACAATTAGTTGTTCGCATTTTGGAGCAAACGCTTTAATATGCGAGCATTTTTGGCAGGGTTGAAGCTGATCAGTTCTAGAGTGAACTGGCCCCTTTTTTGGGGACTTAGCTTCTTCTTTGTGGTGATTTTTACATTGATAAGAGGAACATACTGGGTAAGTGATTGGTTAGTTGCACATCATGATGCGCAGCTAAAAACACTCAAAGTACTCGGTAAGCCGCATTACACCAATGAAAATGACATTGTAGCGGCAATTAAAACCGCAGATTTAAATAGTTTTTTTGAGCTTGATGTAAAAGCAGTCCACAAAGCGGTAAAGTCTTTACCTTGGATTGCCACAGTATCAGTCAGAAAACAATGGCCGGATACGTTGCAGGTATATGTCGTGGAACATAAGCCGGTTGCGCATTGGAATAGCGATTCGTTACTCACTGATGATGGCGAAGTGTTCCAAGCAAGTAGTAACAAATTGCCGCAAGGGTTGCCTGAATTATACGGCCCTGAAGGGAGTGCTGAAGAAGCATGGCAAACATTTAAACAATTTAAAGCCTTGCTGGCAGTAAATCAGTTTACTTTGGAAAGTTTGGCGCTTTCAGAGCGATTTGCTTGGCAGCTATGGTTGGACAATGGGATCCGCTTAAATTTAGGGCGTGAAGATAAAGCCAAACGAGTACAACGTTTTATTGACGTGTATCCACGTATGGAACGCCCCGAAGGTAAAGTAATAGATGTCATTGATTTACGCTACGACACGGGACTGGCAGTGAGTTGGAAAGAACCTACTGAGCAGCAAGAACAACAAAATAACAAGAGTGAAGCATGACAAAGTCGGCAGAAAGAAACTTAGTGATTGGATTAGATGTTGGCACATCAAAGGTCGTCGCCACAGTTGGGGAGATCACTGTGGACAATCAACTTAGTATTGTCGGTGTTGGACGCCAAGAGTCTCACGGCATGGATAAGGGCGGGGTAAATGATTTAGACCTTGTTTCTGAGTCTATTAAACGCGCCGTAGATGAAGCAGAACTAATGGCTGATTGTAGAATAAGCTCGGTTTATTTGGGGATCTCAGGCAAACATATTCAGTGTCAAAACGAAAGTGGCGTGGTGGCAATAAACAACGCTGAAGTCACAGACGATGATATAGCCAATGTTATTCACATTGCGCGCTCTGTACCTATGTCTGCTGAACGCAAAATGCTGCATTCATTGCCGCAAGAATATAGCATCGACATGCAAGAGGGGATCAAAAACCCTCTGGGTATGAGTGGTGTTAGGATGGAAGCGAAAGCACATATCATCACGTGCTCGAATGATATGGCGAAAAATATTGAAAAATGTGTTGAACGTTGTGGTTTGCAGGTAGACCAATTAACGTTTAACGCCTTGGCATCATGTTATTCGGTGTTAACTGAAGATGAAAAAGAGCTTGGTGTTGCAGTATTAGATATTGGTGGTGGCACCATGGATATTGCGATTTATGTTAATGGTGCACTGCGCCATACTGCCGTGATCCCGGTTGCGGGTAATCAGGTAACTGGTGATATAGCAAAAATATTTAGAACACCTATTTCGCATGCCGAGTCTCTAAAAGTACAATATGCCTTCGCGTCGAGCCAAATGGCGTCAAGTGAAGAAACCATCGAAGTACCAAGTGTTGGTGGACGTCCTGCTCGGGTCATGTCTCGCCATACTTTGTCTGAAGTGGTAGAGCCAAGATTTAGAGAACTGTTTGAGCTTGCACAAGAAGAATTACGTCGCTCAGGTTTTGAAGATCAAATAGCGGCAGGTCTTGTTATCACTGGCGGTAGTGCCAAGATGCAAGGTGCACAAGAAGTTGCAGAAGATATATTCCAAATGCCGGTAAGAATAGGGAAACCAATTGGCATAAAGGGATTAACAGATTATGTGGATGACCCTGCATATGCAACGGCGGTAGGTTTGTTACAATACGGCCGATCACTACAATCGATGAATGCACAGAAGTCGAAGGTAGATGCAGAGGGGAGTTGGTGGAACCGTGTTACAAAATGGTTCCAAGGCGAGTTTTAATACTCAAGTCGGAGAGTGAAGATGTTTGATATTATGGAACAGCACAGCGAAGAAGCTGTCATTAAAGTCATCGGTGTCGGTGGCGGCGGCGGTAACGCCGTAGAACACATGGTAAACCAAGAAATTGAAGGTGTACGTTTTATCGTAGCGAATACTGACGCACAAGCGTTACGTCGTTCTTCAGCGGATATTACTGTACAGCTGGGTACTCAAATTACCTCAGGTCTAGGAGCCGGCGCGAACCCAGAAGTGGGCCGCAGCGCAGCAGAAGAAGATCTAGAAACCATCAAGAGCAGCCTTGAAGGTGCAGACATGGTATTTATCGCAGCCGGTATGGGCGGCGGTACAGGTACCGGTGCCGCACCTGTTGTTGCACGCGCAGCAAAAGAACTTGGTATTCTGACTGTGGCTGTAGTAACGCGTCCTTTCGATCTTGAAGGTAAAAAGCGTATGGCTGCGGCTGAGCAAGGTATTGCTGAGTTGTCAGAAATTGTAGACTCACTTATTACAATTCCAAACAACAAATTGCTTAAAGTTCTTGGTAAAGGGACTACACTGCTAGATGCCTTCGCTAAGGCAAATGACGTGCTTTATGGTGCGGTACAAGGCATTGCAGAGCTGATCACACGTTCAGGTCTAATCAACGTTGACTTTGCGGATGTTAGAACCGTAATGTCAGCAATGGGTACTGCAATGATGGGAACGGCTTCGGCAACAGGTCCTGATCGTGCACAAGAAGCAGCGGAAGCGGCGATTTCTAGCCCGCTTTTAGAAGATGTTGACCTAACTGGCGCGAAAGGTATTTTGGTAAACATCACGGCTGGCATGGACATTACTATCGAAGAGTTTGAGGTCGTTGGTAACCATGTTAAAGCGTTGGCGTCTGAGAACGCGACTGTGGTAGTGGGTGCTGTTATTGACCCTGAAATGAGCGAAGAGCTAAGAGTAACCGTAGTTGCTACAGGCCTAGGCGGTGACCGTCGTCCGCAGTTTGGTATTGTAGACAATGGCTTTAGGCAAGCTTCTGGCTCGGACGCGGTAGGTGGTTCACAAACTAGCTCACAAACAAGCATGTATGTGCCAAGCTTTACGCAACCACAAACGTCGGCGGCAGAACCTGAGCAGCCAGCTGAAGCGCCAGCACCACAAGTGCAAGAGCAGAAATCGCAACAGCCTTCTAGTTCAACAAGCGCGAAAGGCAAAGACAGTAAAGAAAAAGGTGACTACTTCGATATTCCGGCTTTTTTACGTAAACAGTCAGACTAAAGTTGGTATAAAAAACAAACAGAGATTGGCAGTTTGGTGGAACTATGTTATACTCCGCCGCCTATCTAGAATTTAAGTGGGCGAATATATGATTAAACAACGTACGATTGCACAAGTCGTTAAAGCCACAGGTGTAGGTTTACACAAAGGTGAAAAGGTCACGATCACTCTCCGACCAGCTGGTGTGAATACAGGTGTTGTATTTCGCCGCGTTGATCTAGACCCAGTTGTTGATTTTGAAACAACACCGGAAGCTGTGGGCGACACGCAACTGTGTACGTGTTTAACAAATAAAGACGGCGTTCGCTTGTCTACTACCGAGCATTTGATTGCCGCGGTAGCTGCGCTTGGGATTGATAATCTTATCGTAGAGCTAGACAGCGCCGAAGTGCCTATTATGGATGGCAGTGCATTGCCATTCATCTACTTAATTCAAAAAGGCGGTATTGAAGAGCAAAACGCTGCCAAGCGCTTTATTCGCATCAAAGAAAAAGTGCGTGTTGAAGATGGTGACAAGTGGGCTGAAATTGAACCTTACGATGGTTTCCACATCGACTTTGAAATCGACTTCAATCACCCTGCGATCAATGCTAGCCGCCAACGTATTGGATTAGACATTACCGCTCAAAGCTTTACTGAAGAAATCAGTCGTGCGCGTACTTTTGGTTTTATGCGTGATATCGAATACATGCATGCAAACAATCTAGCCTTAGGTGGCAGTATGGACAATGCAGTTGTTTTAGACCAGTTTAAAGTATTAAACCCAGATGGTCTGCGCTATGCGGATGAGTTTGTTAAACACAAAATCTTAGACTGTGTTGGTGATATGTTTATGGCAGGTCACAACATCTTAGGTAAGATTTCATGCTATAAGTCGGGCCACGGCCTAAACAATATGTTGCTTCGTGAAATCATGGCAACTGAGTCAGCATGGGAATGGGCAACATTCGAAGAGCCAGTCAGTATGCCAGCACCAGGAATGGAAGCGGGTATCAATACCGCAACGGCATAACTCCTTCAGGCTAATACAATTTGATAAAAAATGACGCTACGGCGTCATTTTTTTTGCGCGGTGTTTGCGTGTTTAGCGAGTTTTTCTAGTTTTGCCTTGAGCGACGGTGGCGCGGATTGCGCCAGCGCAAGCAAATGCTCGCCAGTGGCTTGGCTCATACTTCTATTCGCTTGATAGGTCGATGATTGGGATTCTACCTTGTTGGTGAGGCGCTGCTGAGCTTCTGGGTTGGTGGTGATTTTCACTAGTGCACAATCGTGCAACCCAACTTTTCTAAATGCACTGAGAATATCCATTTTCATAAAGTTTAACCGAGTAGCAAGCGTAGCGGAGGCTGCTTCTATCGTCAGTGTGCCATCTCGATAGTGGGCTACGCGGCACTTTTTACTCAAAATTGCCCCGAGTGTCTCTTCCAGACAGCTCTGTAATTGTGCCGCTTGAGCACTTTTTTGGCCATACTGATTGAGTTTATCTGACCATCCACCCATCACTTCATCAAGTGGTTTTGGATTGTAGCGATTTTTAGTCAATGACTTACTTCCCAAGGTTGAAAAATAAAAAATAACCGCCATATCGGGATAATACGGAGTCAAGTTACTCCGTACTGGTGGTTTCTCAGTCTACTAAGTATATCAGAGACAAATTTTTGAGAAATCCAAAAGTACCAACATTTGTTGTCGAAAGCGCTTAGCTCTATGCTCGAATAGATGAGCCGAGCTAGGTGTCAACTAAACTTTATCACTTGCAACGGTACGCTTACGCCTAACAGTAAAGGTTTCTTGCAATTGAACTAGGTATTATTTACCCAATAAGGTTTGCAGAAACAAAGAGTCTGGTATGATAGGGCATAATTTTAACTCGGCAAGATACAAAATGCTCACTCCTAAATTGGCAAAATGAAAACCGTAATTTAGGAACGCTTTTGTCGCCAACAGGACAAGCGCGACCCAGTCTTAATAACTTTAGTTTAGAGGTGTGGGTCAGCCAATACACAGAGTGAAACGGTTTAAACATGTTAGCTAATATTTTTACCAAAATTTTTGGTAGTCGTAATGATCGCACCATCAAAAACCTAAGAAAAACAGTCGCTTTAATCAATGCGTTAGAAGAACAATACGGCAAATTAAGCGATGAGGAACTAAAAGCAAAAACGGCTGAATTTAAACAGCGTATTGAGCAAGGTTCAACGCTAGATGATTTATTACCAGAGGCGTTCGCTACGGTGCGTGAAGCATCTAAGCGCGTATTTGGAATGCGTCATTTCGATGTACAAATGATTGGTGGTATGGTGCTGCACCAAGGCCGTATTTCAGAAATGAGAACGGGTGAAGGTAAAACACTAACAGCAACATTACCTGCGTATTTAAATGCGGTTTCAGGTAAAGGTGTGCACGTTATTACCGTCAACGACTACTTAGCTAAACGTGATGCTGAGACAAACCGTCCACTCTTTGAATTTCTAGGTCTTACTGTTGGTTGTAACGTGCCAGGCATGATGCCACAGCAGAAAAAGCAAGCGTATGCCGCCGATATCACTTACGGCACCAATAACGAATTCGGCTTTGACTACCTACGCGATAATATGGCGTTTAGTGTTGAAGAACGTGTGCAACGTCCACTTAACTATGCTGTTGTGGATGAGGTGGATTCGATCCTAATTGATGAAGCGCGTACACCACTTATTATTTCTGGTCCTGCTGAAGATAGCTCTGAGCTTTATGCCGAAATCAATAAAATTGTGCCTGATCTTGTGCAACAAGAAAAAGAGGACGAAGAAGGCGTTGAAGGCGATGGTGACTTCACGATTGATGAAAAAGGTAAACAAGTTCACCTTACCGAACGTGGTCAAATCAAAGTTGAAGAATTACTGACCGAACGTGGTCTGATTGAAGAGGGGGATTCTCTTTACTCGGCAGGTAATATTTCACTACTTAGCCATGTTTACGCAGCACTTCGTGCTCACAAGCTATATCAAAAAGACGTTGATTACGTTGTAAAAGATAACGAAGTTATCATCGTTGACGAGCACACTGGCCGTACGATGGAAGGACGTCGTTGGTCTGAGGGTCTTCACCAAGCCGTTGAGGCGAAGGAAGGGGTTCGTATTCAGAACGAAAACCAAACCTTGGCTTCAATCACGTTCCAGAATTATTTCCGCTTGTACAACAAGCTTGCAGGTATGACAGGTACAGCAGACACTGAAGCGTTCGAGTTCCAGTCAATCTATGGCCTAGATACCGTAGTTATCCCAACCAATAAACCTATGGTTCGCGATGACCGTGCAGATCTTGTATATTTGACGCAAGAAGAGAAGTTTGAAGCCATTCTTGAAGACATTCGCTCTTGCCAAGAACGTGGTCAGCCTGTATTGGTGGGTACGGTATCTATCGAAAGTTCTGAGTATCTTTCTCACTTCCTTCGCAAAGAAAAAATTGAGCATAACGTACTGAATGCTAAATTCCACGCGCAAGAAGCAGATATTATCGCGGATGCGGGTCTACCGGGAAAAGTGACGATTGCGACGAATATGGCTGGTCGTGGTACGGATATCGTACTGGGTGGCAGCTGGCAGTCGGATGTTGAAAAATTAGAAAACCCATCAGAAGAGCAAGTAGCAGAAATTAAAGCCGCTTGGAAAGAGCGTCATGATGCAGTACTGGCTTCTGGTGGTTTACATATTATTGGAACTGAGCGTCACGAATCTCGCCGTATCGACAACCAGTTGCGTGGTCGTGCAGGTCGTCAAGGTGATGCCGGTTCAAGCCGTTTCTACCTATCGATGGATGACGCATTGATGCGTATCTTCGCAGGTGAGCGTATGACTAACATGATGCGCAAACTAGGTATGCAACGTGGTGAAGCCATTGAACACCCATGGGTTAACCGTGCCATTGAAAACGCACAGCGTAAAGTGGAAGCGCGTAACTTTGATATTCGTAAACAATTACTTGAATACGATGATGTTGCTAACGATCAACGTAAAGTGGTTTACGAACAACGTAACGAACTACTTGAAGAAGGTGATATCTCAGAGACGATCACGGCTATTCGTGAAGACGTACTGAATGCGACCATCGATCAGTATATTCCACCACAGAGCCTAGCGGAAATGTGGGATATTCCAGCACTTGAAGAGCGCTTGAAAAATGATTTCCATGTTGAGCTTCCGATTGCAAAATGGCTTGAAGAAGACAGCAAGTTGTATGAAGAAATGCTACGCGATCGTATCGTAGAAGACGTAGACAAGGCGTACAAGCAAAAAGAAGAGATGGTAGGCCCAGATGTGCTACGTCACTTCGAAAAGGCAGTTATGCTACAAAGCCTAGATCAGCATTGGAAAGATCACTTAGCAGCAATGGATCATCTTCGCCAAGGTATTCATCTACGTGGCTATGCGCAGAAGAATCCGAAGCAAGAATATAAGCGTGAGTCGTTTGAGTTATTCTCACAAATGCTTGAAAACTTGAAGATTGACGTTGTTGGCGTACTAAGTAAAGTTCAGGTTCGTGCTGAGGAAGATGTTGAGAAGGTTGAAGAACAACATCGAAAGAGTGAGCAAGCACCGCGTGAATATCAACACGAAGAAGTTGAGCGCGTGGGCGGTGAAACGCCTGAGGGGGCGGTTGTTGCTGAGCGCACAGAGCCAAAAGTTGGTCGCAATGAGCCATGTCCTTGCCAATCAGGTAAGAAGTTTAAGCAGTGTTGCGGCAAACTAAAATAATTGTCTAAATCTAAATCTAAATTTGTATAAAAAGCGACGCTAAGTCGCTTTTTTTATGGAGAAAATGATGCAAAAAAAACGTGTTGAAGTCGCTGTTGGTGTGATTGAAAAAAATCAGCAAATCTTTGTCTGCTTAAGAGGTGAAGAGCAACATCAAGGTGGACTTTGGGAATTCCCTGGCGGGAAAATGGAAGCGGGTGAAGATGTCTTTTCGGCATTGAAGCGTGAGTTACAAGAAGAGGTTGGCATTGAGATCTATCGTTCATCTGAGCTAATGCGCATTGAGCATGATTATGCTGATAAAGCCGTATGCTTATACATTCATCATGTTGAGGACTTTTCCGGTGAAGCTCATGGCGCAGAAGGACAGCCTTCTAAATGGGTTGCAGTTGAGCAGTTGCACGAGCTCGCGTTTCCTGAAGCCAACAAGGCAATCGTGGAACTATTGCAAACTCGCTAATATCAGTGACAAACTTTGTTACTAAATTCAGCACTCAGAGTCATAGTCATTCACTATGTGCATCGGTAGACTAGTGAATGATCGCTTACATGCGAAATTCTATCAGGGGAACAAAAATGAAGAAACTATCACTGACTGCTGCGAGCGTTGCACTCGCATTGGGATTGATTGGTTGTAGTGAACAACCGCAAACACAACAACAAAAACCAGCGGAACAAGCCGAAGCACAAAAGGCGGCTTTGAATTCTGGTATCGAATTGGAAAATATTGATAAATCAGTGCGCCCACAAGATGACTTCTATTATCATGTGAATGGTCACTGGTTAGAAAAAACCAAAATCCCTGCTGATAAGTCAAATTATGGTTCTTTCTCACAGCTTTATGATGAGTCGCAAAAAGCACTACGTAAAGTACTTGAAGATGCTGCAAACAACACATCAGCTAAAGCGGGTAGCGATGAACAGAAGCTGGGTGCGTTTTATCAAAGCTATATGGATGAAGGTGCTAGGAACGAGCTGGGCTTAAACCCGGTTAAGCCTTATCTGAAAGAAATTCAAGACCTGAAGAATAAGTCAGAGCTACCAACTATCTTTGCTAAAATGCGTTTAACGGGTGCAAGTACACCGTTTGGTTGGTACGTTAATAATGATGCTAAGAATTCAAGCGAAAATGCACTTTACATGTTCCAGTCAGGGCTTGGCTTACCTGACCGTGATTACTACCTGAAAGATGAAGAAAAATTCAGTAAAATTCGTGAACAGTACCAGCTTTACATCGAACAGTTGTTAGCAAAGGCTGGTCATAAAAATCCAGGTCAAGCTGCACTGAATATTGTTGCATTAGAGAGGCAAATTGCCGAAGCGCAATGGACACGCGTTGAAAGCCGCGATGCGACTAAAACCTATAACAAGCTAAGCAATGATGCATTTAATCAATTAATGCCAGACTTTGATACATCAGCGTTTTTAAGCGCACTTGGTATTAAAACGGATTCACTTATCGTAAGCCAGCCAAGTTTCTTTGAGGCGCTGTCAAAAATCATTGCAGATTCAAAGCTAGAGACATGGCAAGACTACTTAACATTCCACTTTACCAATGACTACGCAGAGCTACTAAGTAAAGATGTAGTTGACCTTAAATTTGGGTTCTTTGGTAAAACATTGACGGGTGTAGAGGAACAAGCGCCAACGTGGAAAAAAGCAGTAGATGCAAGTAATTCGGTACTTGGTGAAATGCTAGGCAAGATATACGTTAAGTCGTATTTCCCACCAGAAGCTAAGGCAAGAATGGAAGAGTTGGTTGCCAATCTTATTAAAGGATTTGATCAAGCGATTGATGGTCTTGAGTGGATGAGTGCTGAAACTAAAGTAGCGGCAAAAGATAAGCTCAATAAGTTTACGCCTAAGATTGGTTACCCTGACAAATGGAAAGACTATTCAGCGCTTGAGATCAATCCTGATGATCTAGTTGGTAACTATGTACGCTATAGCCAATTTGCTAATCAGGAAATGATCGACAAGCTGGGTAAACCAGTCGACCGTGGCGAGTGGTTTATGACACCGCAAACGGTGAATGCATATTACAATCCAGTGAATAACGAGATTGTATTCCCAGCTGCGATTTTACAACCACCATTTTTTAACCTCGAAGCGGATGATGCTGTCAACTACGGTGCAATCGGTGCGGTTATCGGTCACGAGTTAGGCCACGGCTTTGACGACCAAGGTGCGAAGTATGACGGTGATGGTAACCTACGTAATTGGTGGAGTGAGTCTGACCTTGCACAATTCGAAGCGCGTAGCCAAAAACTGGTTGAGCAATTTAATGGCTTCAAACCATTTGAAGATGCCGGCGTAAACGGTCAACTTACACTAGGTGAAAACATTGGTGATTTAGGCGGTCTAACTGTCGCTTATAAAGCGTACCAAATTTCACTAGGTGATAAGAAGGCGCCAGTTATTGACGGTTATACTGGGGAGCAGCGCTTCTTTATGGGCTGGTCACAAATTTGGCGTCGTAAATACCGCGATGAAGAGCTGCGTAATCGTCTGATGACAGATCCGCATTCACCAAGTCATTATCGAGTGATTGGTGTGCTGCCAAATATGCCTGAGTTCTACAAGGCATTTGATGTGAAAGAAGGCGATAAAATGTATCTTAAGCCAGAAGATAGAGTGAAAATCTGGTAATTTCACATTTTGAATTCGTGGCGGTTTTATTGTGCTCTTTCAGTAAATCCGCCGCTTTTTACGACACCCAATTACAACTTATTGAACTCCTAGCAAGATATCACATCTACTTCAGCACTTACCGCACACACTAGCCATTTCCAAAGTCAAGTTCATCGCTATTTGATGGTATTTACAGCCGAATCAGAGTAGCTTCATTTTGCCTAACACAAGGATATGAAAAAATAATGATAGCGCTGTCATTTTAACTTTTATATGATGTTTAGGAATAATAAGTGATTAAATGATGTTCATTTCTAAATTGAACATGAAGACTGGGAGCAAAAGATGAGAATAAAAACGACTTTGCTTGGGGCGATAATTGCTGGATGCTCATTCTATACACAAGCATCATTCACGCAGCAGCAATTGACGCAATTTGCAAGTGACACGCATTTTGAATTTGCGGTAGAAAATAACTTCAGCAATGGTGCCGGAGGCTTTAGCGGCTCCATTACACTGACTAACAATTCAAAAGTTGATCTACCAAAAGGACAAAGTGATTGGCAAATCTATTTGCACTCAGTTCGTCACATCTCAACCGAAACTGCTGAAGGTCTGCGCTTTGAGCATATTAATGGCGACCTTCATCGTATAACCCCTACCGATTCGTTTGCCGGCTTAAAAGCGGGTGAAAAGCTCAAGTTGGCTTTTGATGGTTCGGCTTGGGTTGCTGCATACAGCGATTTTATGCCGCGTGCCTTTATTGTGTCTGGTAAAAATAAGCCAGTCATTTTTGCAAATACTGATACAGAAGACATGACGCAGTTCGTTGCACCATTCGAGCGTGAGAACCAACTGAAAAGATACAATACACCCACCGATTACACGCAGATAGCGAACGCAGCGCTGCGTTTCGAACGTAATCAAAGCAATGTTTCTGTCTCAAAAGAAGATGCGCTAAGACGTATCATTCCAAAGCCTGAGTATATCGACTTTAATCGTGGCGAAATTACACTAAACAAAAACTGGCAGATCCGCTTTGCAGGACGTTTGAAGTCAGAAGTCGCCGTGTTTCAAGAAGACTTATCAGAATATGGATTGGATTTAAAAGCTGAAGCTAATCATGTGCCTGAAGGGAATATCCCGACGATCCGCCTCAAGGTTGCGAAAAGTCTAGGGCGAGATTATGACTATAGTCAACCTGGGTCATACACGTTAGATATTGATGATGATGTGATTGAAATCACCGGTATTGATAACGCGGGTGTGTTTTACGGTATTCAAAGCTTGCTTGCACTATTTCCTGCCGATAGCAAAAATGAAATTACCTTGTCTCACTTAGAAATTAAAGACTCGCCGCGCTTTAGTTGGCGTGGCATGCATTACGACAATGCTCGTAACTATCATGGTAAAGATGCGCTATTTAAATTAATTGAACAGATGGCGCGTTATAAGTTAAATAAGTTCCATTGGCACTTTTCAGATGATGAAGGTTGGCGCTTGGAGATCCCTGGGCTTCCTGAACTAACGGAAGTCGGCGCATTCCGTTGTTTTGATTTAGAAGAACGTGAGTGCTTACTGACTCAGCTGGGCACAGGTCCTTTCAAAACAGGAAGTGGGAATGGTTACCTTTCTCGAGAGGACTTTGTCGAGTTACTTAAATTTGCCACCGCACGTCATATCGAGATCATTCCAGAAATTGAAAGCCCTGGGCATGCTCGTGCTGCTATTAAGTCCATGGAAGCGCGTTATCACAAATTGATGGAAGCAGGTAGAGAGCAAGAGGCCAAAGCTTATCTTCTGAACGATATTGATGACACTTCAAAGTATCTAACCGTGCAACTCTATACTGATAACTCTATTAATGTTTGCTTGGACTCAAGCTATGCCTTTATGGAGAAGGTGGTATATGAGCTGCAGGAAATGTATCGTGACGCTGGTACTATGCTAACGACAGTCCATTTTGGTGGAGATGAAGTTGGAAAGGGCTCGTGGACTGAATCACCGGCATGTAATGATTTATTTGCGGTAGCCGACAACGGAGTGGCTGGACCCAATGATTTAAAACCATACTTTACTCAAAAAGTTGCAAAGCTGCTTGCTAAGCGTGGGATCACCCCAGCCGCTTGGGAAGATGGTTTAATGTACAACACTACGACGACCTTTAAACGTGATGAGTTTCCAAACCCACAGTTCTTAGTGAATACATGGGATAACATTTGGGAATGGGGAGTAGCAGACAGAGCCCATCGTTTTGCAAACAACAATTACCAAGTTATTTTGTCTCACGGTACACATTTGTACTTTGATCACCCTTACGAAGCCCACCCTGAAGAGCGCGGCTATTATTGGGCAACTCGTTACACAGATACGAAAAAAGCATTTTCGTATATGCCAGATAATATTTATGCAAATGCGGACTTCACGCGAAACCGTGAGCCTATCGTGAATCTAGAAGCCTTAGTTGGTCGAGAGTTACCTGCGCTTAAAAGACCGCAAAATATCCTTGGTATGCAAGGGCAAATATGGAGTGAGACCATTCGCTCGGAAGACCAAGTATTACGCCTAATTTTCCCTCGTTTGCTTTCGCTTGCGGAGCGCGCTTGGCATAAAGCGGATTGGGAGGGACGCCGTATTAACCAAAAAGAGCTAAACAAGGACTTCTCAACCTTCGCAGCAGCCCTGTCTTTAAAAGAGATTGCAAAGTTGCAAAACGATGGCATTAAGCCAAACCTTCCGGTTCCTGGTGCCAAAGTGGTGCTGGGTAAACTTGAAGCGAATAGTGCTTTCCCTTATCTTGCAATTGAAGTGAGCTTAGACAATGGTGAATCTTGGCAGCCTTATACTGATCAGATGAGTATCTCAGATGAAAGTAAGGTATTGTTGAGAACGAGAGCCGGAGATAAAAATACGAGCCGTGTCACAGGGTTGAAATAAACCCCCGTATTCAGTTTATCGCAAAAAAGGGCAATGGCCCTTTTTTGGTGATAATTTTGCTCAAATTCTAACTGGTAATGAAATAGATTTTAACGTAAAGTTAAATGTCAGCGCTGTCATTTTTGTAAAGAAAGCAGTGAGCAAAGCAAAAAATAACAAGGCAAAAAGCCATACAAACAATAAACGATGAGTAATGTTTATGGAAGCTACCGTGTCGAATACAACAAAACGAAGTAACGCGATCCCAATGGCAATTGTCGCCGCCATGTTTTTTATTCTTGGCTTTGTGACTTGGCTGAATGGGTCGCTAATGCCATATTTGGAGCAAGTCTTAAAACTAACTCCACTCCAATCTTCTTTTATCCTTTTCTCTTTTTATATTGCGGTGACATTTACCGCTGTTCCTTCTGCCTTAGTCATCCGTAAGGTAGGTTATAAGAATGGCATGGCCATCGCGATTGCGATGATGATGTGTGCAGCATTGTTATATATCCCTGCTGCGAAAACACAAATGTTTGCGCTGTTTTTGTTTGCCCAATTTACCATGGGTATTGGTCAAACATTGTTACAAACGGCAGTAAATCCTTATGTAGTCCGCATTGGCCCTGAAGAGTCTGCAGCTGTACGCGTAAGTATTATGGGTATCTTGAATAAAGGCGCTGGTATTGTTGCACCGCTGGTATTTACCGCATTGGTACTAAGTAACTTTACAGATATGGCTGGTAAAGAGCTGACTCAAGCTGATATTGATGCAATGGCAAACGGTCTTATCGGCCCATATTTAGGTTTGGCTGCATTTATCGGTATTTTTGCCCTAGGTATTAAGTTTGCACCACTACCTGAAATAGAAAAAGATGACGAAGAAGAGCATGGTTCAGTGAGAGAAGCGCTATCTCATCCGAATTTAAAGCTTGGTGTGATCGCGTTGTTTTTGTACGTTGCGGTTGAAGTGATCGCTGGTGATACGATTGGCTCATTTGCATTAGCACTTGGTGTTGAAAAATATAGTGTGATGACGTCTTATACCATGGCGTGTATGGTTACGGGTTATATCTTGGGTATTATATTGATCCCAAGAGTAATATCGCAGGAGAGGGCATTAACGGCATCTGCTGTGCTTGGTGTGCTGCTCACGCTCGCAATTTCATTTGGTAGCCCAGACTCGTTTATCATTTCAAACCTATTTGGATTATCAGCGTTGCCTGATATTCTATTGATGGTCGCTATTTTAGGTCTAGCCAATGCAATCATGTGGCCAGCTATTTGGCCGCTCGCATTATCTGGACTTGGCAAGTTAACCAGTGTAGGCTCTGGCTTATTAGTTATGGGTATTGCTGGTGGTGCATTCGGTCCTGTGTTCTTAGGCTTGGCTAAAGGAACTTCTGGAACCGTAGAGTCACAACAAATAGCACATTTGGTCATGTTGCCTTGCTATCTATTTATTATCTTCTACGCTGTGAAGGGTCATAAGATCAAAAAGAAAGCGTAAAGATAAATGTAAAGAATTTCTATGTATGTAGAAATAATCCCGTGTGTGATGCCACCTGAATAAGGTGGCATTTTTTATGCCCAAATGACTCCCTTACCTGCAAAACCGGCTTAATGCTGAGATCTTCTTCGCGATATAAAATCGCTGCTACGCAGATGTTTGGTGCTTGGTGTTTGTCGTGAAGGAGCTACTTTATGTAGCGATGTTTTCATTCTTAAGTCGCGATGTAAAATCACTGCTACGCAGATATCTGGTGCTTGTTATTTGGTGTTTGTCGTGTAGGAGCTACTTTATGTAGCGAGGTTTTCATTCTTAAGTCGCGATGTAAAATCGCTGCTACTCTGATATCTGGTGTTTGTCGTGTAGGAGCTACTTTATGTAGCGATGTTTTCATTCTTAGTCGCGATATAAAATCGCTGCTACTCTGATATCTGGTGTTTGTCGTGTAGGAGCTACTTTAGGTAGCGAGGGTTTCATTCTTAAGTCGCGATATAAAATCCCTGCTACGCCGATGTCTGGTGCTTGTTGTTTGGTGTTGGTCGTGTCGGAGCTACTTTATGTAGCGAGGGTTTTATTCTTAGTCGCGATATAAAATCGCTGCTACTTGGTGTTTATTATGTAGGAGTGCTATGTGCGTAAAAATATAAAATGGGAATGAATTTATAGAAAGAGTGGGGCGACTGATGGGACTTGAACCCACGACAACCGGAATCACAATCCAGGGCTCTACCAACTGAGCTACAGCCGCCATAAAAGACTTGAACACCTTGTCTGGTGTGGCGCGCATAATACATAAGTTTTTTGCAAATGCAAAGGGAAATATCGAAAAAACTTAATAAAAGTTTTTTTTTGGAGATTATTTCCGCATACAGCAAATATTCATATATCCTATGTATGATTCAGCCGATCTAATGATAAATAACTGCTTAATATAAAAAGGGGGATGAGTATGGAAGCTGTTTGGAAATGGGTTAATGAGAACTCAGATTTAATCTTACACTATGTGCTTCAAGGCGTTATAGCACTAATAATTTTCTTCGTTGGCTTAAAGCTAGCTAAGCTCAGTGCTGATCTCACTGAAAAAGCATTTGGTAAACGCAAAGTAGATAAAGCGGTAGGCTCATTTGTTGCCAATATTGCTTATGCGATTGTGTTTGCTGCGACATTACTAATGGCATTATCTCAGGTAGGTATCGAAACCACCTCATTTATTGCGATTTTAGGTGCTGCTGGTTTAGCTGTTGGTCTTGCGCTGCAAGGTTCACTTTCTAATTTTGCCTCTGGCGTACTTATTATTATGCTACGTCCGTTCAAGTCAGGTGACTATATTGAAGCGGGCGGTAGGGCTGGTAGCGTACAAAAGATAGAAATCTTCTCTACTGAGCTTCGTACACCTGATAACAAAGTAATTGTGATGCCTAACTCTTCAATTATGTCAGGTGCGATTGTCAACTACTCCCGTGAAAAAACACGTCGTATCGACCTTGTTATTGGTGTTGGCTATGATGCTGACCTAAGAGAAGCAAAGGCAGTATTGAAGTCGGTATTAGATAACGAGTCACGTATTTTGAAAGAGCCTGCTTATACCGTTGCGGTACTAGAGCTTGCAGACTCAAGTGTTAACTTTGTTGTTCGCCCTTGGGTTAAAACAGAAGAGTACTGGCCAACGTATTTCACACTTGTGGAAAATATTAAAATTGCGCTAGACGAAGCGAATATCACCATTCCATTCCCGCAAATGGATGTTCACCTACATAAAGATCAGTAAAAGGTTAGTTAGAAATGAAATTAAAGGTTTTAACCTGTTGTATTCTTGTTGCTGCGAGCGCTAATGCAGCGGCAGAAGGCAAAGCTAAGAAGCCACAGAAAGTTTGGGATGTGACCAGTGAAGTAGGTGCGATTATCACCAGTGGTAATACTGAAACTACGACGCTTAAAGGCGGGATCAAAGCTAAGCACAACCTAACTAACTGGAACAATGAGTACAAGTTAGATGGCTTCTACAAAGAAGACACTCGTGAAAACGATGCTGGCGTAGATGTTACGTCTCGTACTAACGAAAAATACTCTGCTTCAGTTCAAGGCAACTACAAGTTAAATGAAGATAATAGCCATTTATTCGTATTTGGCTCTTATGTATCGGATTACTTTGGTGCCTACCGCAGTGAAGCGGTTATCTCTGTGGGTTATGGTCAACGTTTATTCGAAAACGACGACATGTATCTTAATGCAGAAATTGGTCCCGGTGTGAAACGATTTGAGCACCAAGACGATAGCACTGAACTTGACGATGATGGCGAACTACTTGCTGGTACTTCTGAAAGTGAGTTCATTGGTGTTGGTAAACTAGATTATCAATGGCAGATCTCAGAAAACGCACGCTTTACACAGCTAGTCGCGATTGAATACGGTGACACAAACACCAAAACAACCTCTGAAACGGCGCTATTAACCAAAATCAATGGTTCGCTTCAAATGAAAGTGGCATATAACATCATCCACAACTCAGACGTAGCAGACGATAAAGAAAATACTGACACAGAAACTTCACTTACTTTGGTTTACAGTTTCTAACAAGTATCTTGTCAAAGGGCACCTCAGTGCCCTTTTAATTCTTCCAAACTTCGGTAGAATGCCTGAAGTTTAACAAAAATCCACAATGGAAGAGATTTACGTGAAGTTCCTCAGACTATTACTCCTCTCAATGCTCATATTGACGTCACATCAATCACTGGCAATCACTCCAAGTAAACAGCAAATAGAGCAGTTCAAAAAGCTCCCCAAAGCACAACAAGAAGCCTTAGCAAAACGTTACGGTTTCGATGTAAGTGCGTTAGATAGTAACAACAAAGGTGATAAAAAGAACGAAGAGAAGGAATCTTCGATTTTACCTCGTGACAAAAAAGGGTTGCTGGAAGAGGAAGAAGAGGAGGATAAGTTCAAACCAAAGTTAGAAGAACTTAAACCTTTTGGTTATGAGCTATTCGCAGGAGAACCGACAACTTTTATGCCTTCAGAGTTGGCTGCAATCCCTGATACCTATTTGCTTGGGATTGGAGATACGGTAAAAATCAACCTGTATGGTAAAACCAATGAAGAGCATGAAGTACAAATCGATCGTGAAGGACGTCTCGCCATTCCTAACCTAAGTCCAATTCACGTAATTGGTTTATCGTTCAAGGAATTAAAAGCACTGATCTCGAAAAAAATCTCTGAGGAAATGATCGGTGTTCAAGCTTTCGTCTCGATGGGTGAACTGAACCCGATGCGTATTATGGTGGTGGGTGAAGCTTATAGACCGGGTAGTTATACAGTGTCTCCTCTTGCCACCGTCACACATGCTCTGTTTGTTTCTGGCGGCGTTAGTGATAATGGTTCACTTAGAAAAATCCAAGTCAAAAGAGCAGGTAAGCTAGTTACTACTTTCGATCTCTATGACTTATTGCTATTTGGTGATAGCTCTGATGATGTAGTGTTAAAGCCAGGCGATGTTGTATTTATTCCGCCAGCAGCCAAGAAAATAAAAGTAAAAGGTGAAGTTAACCGTCAAGCAATCTTTGAGCTTAAAGAGTCGGACTCGCTTGATAGTGTGATGGCTATGTCCGGAGGCTTCAAAGCAAATGCAAACAAATCGAAAGTGGTTGTCTCACGCTACAACGGTGATGGAAGGCGTATTACCCTAAACTACAACTTTACTGAAAACACTAGCTACAAACCCCAAAACGGTGATGAGATTTCGGTCAATGCTGCTTCAACTCGTTTCCAAAATACGGTAACTGTAGTTGGTGCGGTAACCAGTCCTGGTCATTATGAATGGCATCAGGGCAAGACACTCAAAGATATCTTTAGTGCACCACGCGAAGATTTGCTATCCATTGCAGATTTTGGCTACTCATTGATTATTCGTGAAGTGAATTTTGAAGGTGACATAGAGATCCACCAGTTTTCTTTACAAGATATTTTTAACGGTAAAGCGGGGATATAGAGCTCGCATCTAACGATACAATCGTTGTATTTAGCCGCTACCAGCTTAAAGAAGAAGAAGAACAGTTATTAGAAGATCTAGCGTATAACAAAGAGCAACTAAAACTACGTGAAAACGTGAAGCTATGGGAGCAATTTGAGCGTGATGAGTTCTTAAAATATATTGGCTTGAAAGAAGATGAACTATTTGAGCTTGAGGAAGAAGTTAAATTAATCACAAGTATTGATGCACTTTTTCAAGAGCCTGAAGACGTAGAAGAAGAAGACTATGCGGTATTTAGTCGTCAAAAGCTACTTGCGCCAATTGTCGCTAAGCTACAGAGGCAGGCTACACCTAGCGAACCTGCAAAGTTATTTGCAGTAAACGGTCAAGTTAAGTTTCCTGGTGTTTATCCATTATCTGAAAATGCAGATTTCCAAAAAGCGGTGCAAGCTGGCGGTGGCTTTCTTGAAGCTGCGTATCTGGAACAGGTTGAGTTAACTCGTGTTGTTTATAATGGTGGTAAACAGGTTGAACATATCCAGTTTAATGGTTTGAACGAGTTGACAAATCCAACTCAAATACTGACAAGCAAAGATACTGTTAACATTTTCCCAAGACCTAATTGGCAAGAAAGACTGCAAGTTAAGGTTGTTGGTGAGGTTAAATTTCCAGGGACGTACACTATTAAGCGTGGTGAGACACTTGATAGCCTGCTTGAAAGAGTTGGCGGTTTTAATCAATTTGCACATAAAGAAGCAGCAATTTTTACGCGTGAATCTATCAAGCGTAAAGAAACTTCGCAAATTCAACGCCTAACACAAGAGCTAAGACGCGATATCATTACTAATACTTTCCAAAAAAGTGCGACTGCTAATACTTCAATGCCATACGAAGATATGGATCAAATATTAAAGGATTTATCGAAGGTTGAGGCCTTGGGACGTCTGGTTATTGATCTCGATAAACGTTCAACTCAATCTTTGCAGTTAGAAGATGGCGATGCGTTATATATCCCAGCGATACAAGACTCGGTTAGTGTCATTGGTGAGGTTAATCTGGCTGCAACGCACTTATTCGATTCATCCAAGTCTGTTGATGACTACATTAAAGCTAGCGGTGGATTAAAGCAAAAAGCGGATGACGAGCGTATTTACATCATAAAAGCCAATGGTTCTGTTGAATTACCAAGTTCAGGATCATGGTTTGCTGTCAGCAGCCATGGCGGCCAACTAGCGCCGGGCGACACGATCGTTGTACCTCTAGACGCTCAACATATTGATAGCTTGACACTGTGGAGTACAGCGACACAGATTATTTATCAGCTTGGCTTAGCTGCGGCTTCAATTGCAACGCTTAACAACTAATGGATAACAATAAACAGATGACTGAAGCTGATATTATTAAAAAAAATGAAGTTGATTTGACTGAAATTTTGTCAGTGCTTTGGAGGGGAAAGTGGCTAATTATATTAATCACTGCTGTATTTGCTGTATCCAGTGTGTTTTTTGCACTTTCTCTACCGAATACTTATAAAGCGACAGTATTACTTTCACCTGTTGAAGATACTCAAGGCGGCATGCTATCAAATTTGAAATCGGAGTTTGGCGGCTTAGCTGCAATGGCAGGGGTGAACTTAGGTGGAGGAAAGGGCGATAAATCAGCTCTTGCGCTTCAAGTAATGCAAAGTCGCTCATTTTTAAATAACTTCGTTGAGAAATATGAGCTAAAGCCAAAACTTATGGCCACCAAGGGATGGGATCTGGGCAGTAATCAGCTAGTATATAACGCTGAGGTTTATGATAAGGAGACTGGTATTTGGCTCAGAGATGTTGCTGCACCTTTTAAGCCAGAGCCAGGGATCCAAGAAGTATATGAACATATCAGAGCACAAAATTTAGCTGTGATAGAAGAAAAAGAAAAGGGACTAATTACTATTGCAATGACTCATTATTCCCCTTACTTAGCTAAGGAAATGGTGGAAAACATCGTTGTTGAAATCAACGATTACATGAAAGCTGAAGCAGTTGCAGAGTCCAATGTAAAGATTGAGTATTTGAAAAAAGCGTTAGCTGAAACATCGGTTGCGGATATGCAAAAGATATTTTACCAGCTGATAGAGCAACAAGAGCAGACAAAGATGTTAGCGCAAACACAGTCACAATATGTGTTTAAGACAATTGACCCTGCCATTCTGCCGATCCAAAAAGCTGGACCAAAGCGTGCATTGATTTGCCTTGGTATTACATTCCTAGGCAGTGTACTTGCGTTTGTTCTGTTATTATTTAGACATTTTGTGCTCAGAAAGTAGTTGTGGGTAAGGTAGAGAGTTGTTATTTAGTGTTATTGGCAATTTAGTTTAAATTTAATTTCTATTACAATGGCGCGTTAATTATATAATGATGGAAGCATGTGGATCTTTATGGTCATTTTTTTTGCATTTTTAGCATCGTACTGTTCAATTTTTATGATTAAGCCAGTCGCTGAGCGTTTTGGCTTAGTTGACGTACCCTGTAGCCGAAAAAAGCATGTAGGTGCTATTCCGCTGATTGGTGGCGTATCAATTTTTGTAGCAGTGTTGGCTTCAATCATTGTATTTTTGCCACTTGAGAAAAAGCTGATAGTTTACTTAATTTGCGCTGCTGCTATCGTCCTTCTTGGGGTTATTGACGATTATCGCCAGTTGGGAGTCAAGATCCGTTTAGGTGTTCAGGCTCTAGTTGCACTTATTATGATGTGGGGCTCCGACGCTTATATTCATAATTTGGGTAACTTGTTTGGATTTGGGTCTATCGACTTAGGGTTGTTTGGCATTCCTTTTACAGTCATTGCTGTTATCGCTGCGATAAATGCCTTTAACATGATTGATGGTATAGACGGCCTAGCTGGTGCCATGAGTATTACAACGTTTGCAGCCATTTTAATATTAATGGGGGTTAATGGTGGGCAGTTGTCAGTTTTACCCTTAATCATTATTGCAACCATAGTTCCTTACCTTGCTTTCAACTTAGGCGTCCTAGGCCACCGCAATAAGAAAATATTTATGGGTGATGCGGGCTCTATGTTCATTGGGCTGAGCGTCATTTGGTTATTAATGATAGCTACACAATCAGAAGTAGATAACGCTTTCAGCCCTGTTACTGCGCTTTGGATAATTGCTATTCCACTGATGGATATGATGGCAATTATCATTAGGCGTGTTAAAAAAGGCCATTCTCCATTCAAAGCAGACAGAGATCATTTACATCATGTCTTTATGCGTATAGGTTTTAGCTCCAGAAAGGCCTTAATTACGATATCAATGTTGGCTGTATTTCTTGCGTCGATAGGGATTGTTGGAGAGTTGATAGGTATTCCCCATTGGTTTATGTTAGTCTTATTTATCGGTATTTTTGTTGCTTATTCTGCTTGTATTCAACATGCATGGAAGGTAGCACGGTTTTTAAGAAAGCACGTCTTTATCAAAAACAGAATTAAAGAGTAGTTCAATGACAAACAATATGAAGACAAAGAATAAACATAACGGCTTCACCATGATGGAGTTGTTAATTGTGATCGTAATTTTAGGCCTGTTAATGTCTTTAGTCGCTCCTGACTTTTTCAAAAGGCTGAGTTCATCAGAGCGTAAAATAGCAGCTGCTCAAATGTCATCATTTGAAACTGCAATTGATACTTATCGACTAGATGTTGGTAGCTATCCAAAATCATTGCAGGAATTGAGAAGCAGTGATGTGGCAAGGTGGGATGGACCATATCTACCAAAAGATGTCCCTATGGACCCTTGGGGCAACGCATATGTTTATAAAGTTCCTGGAGATAATGGCGCGCCTTACTTATTGAAGTCACTGGGTGCTGATGGCCAAGAAGGTGGTGAAGAAACTAACGCAGATATCGTTCATCAGTAACTTTATGGAACTTAATCAACTACTAACTGAACGCTTTGAAGTCAATTCTAGTGATATTGAAAAAGCGTTAAACTACCAACAAAAATATGGCGGTAGGCTTGAACAAATATTGGTAAATATGGGTAGTTTACCAGAAGACCAATTGCTCGATCTTTATGCGCTGTATCTAAACCTTCCAATGATTACTTCGGAGCAGCTTAGTGATTTCGATAGTGAAGAAATAAAAATTTCTTCAGATGTAGAGGTTTGTCTCGAGCATAATTGGGTACCGCTAAGCACTGATGAAAGCAATTGGAGTTTTGCGGTACTAGAGCCTTTAGATCCTTTCATGAACCAATGGCTATTCAAGCATAAGATTAACCCTAATATCATCTTAGCTTCTGCATCAGATATTAACTTACTTAAATCAAAACTTGATACATCCGAAGAAGTTGAATCAGATATCTTCAGCGCAGAAGAAGAAAAGCTCAAAGAGTTGGCAACGGAAGCGCCGACAGTTAACTTACTAAACTCGTTAATAAGTCGAGCGCTTCGACAAGGAGCTTCTGATATGCACCTTGAACCATATGAGGGGCGCTATCGAGCAAGGTTTCGTGTTGATGGGGTATTACACGAAGCAGAGGTTATTCCCGCTAGCAAACAGTTACCCATCGTTACGAGACTGAAAATTTTATCAGGTATGGATATCGCTGAGCGTCGGCGTCCGCAAGATGGCAAGATTGAAATGAAGATTGCTAATCAAGACATCGATATTCGGGTTTCGGCTTTACCACTTAATGATGGTGAGTCCATCGTAATGCGTTTTCTTAGGAAAGAAAGTGTCAGATATGAAATGTCTGTATTAGGGTTATCTCAAGATATAGAACAAAGTATCCGAGAAGATATAAAGAAGACCGCGGGGGTTGTTTTGTTAACAGGACCAACAGGGTCGGGTAAAACAACAACACTTTATACTTTCCTGAACGCACTAAATAATGATGACGTTAAGATTATAACACTCGAAGATCCTGTTGAATATCAGCTTGAAGGTATCAATCAGGTTCAGGTAAATAGTGAAATAGGTTTTGATTTTGCCGCTGGCCTTCGCTCAATTGTTCGTCAAGATCCTGATGTTATTATGCTTGGTGAGATCCGAGATAAAGAGACCGCACAAATTGCATTACAGTCCGCATTGACTGGACACTTGGTGTTCTCAACGGTACACACGAATGATGCGGCGAGCGCATATACTCGTCTTCTAGACTTAGGGGTTGAAGAGTTTTTGCTAAATGCGGCATTAATCTCTGTGGTTGCCCAACGTTTGGCACGCAAGGTTTGTGAACACTGCGCGACAAGTGATCCGGACAGTATTGAGTTAATCAAACAATATGATCTAGACAATATTGCTGCCAAATTTTCCTTAGATAAAATTAATCTACAGCGTGGTAGTGGTTGTGAGAAATGTGCACATACAGGCTACAAAGGGCGCTTGGCTATTACTGAGTACTTAGCATGTGACGATACTATCAAGAGTACTCCAAAAGATGCTGATTTTATTCAAAAAGCAAAAGTGCATAACGCGAGCAGAAATCGACGCACTTTACTAGAGGATGGTCTTTATAAAGCGATCTTAGGTCAAACTACCATTGATGAAGTGGTGAGGGTTGCTGGCTAATGGCTTCGTTTAGCTACAAGGCTTTCGACTCTATGGGAGGAAAGTGTGATGGTCTCATTGAAGCGGATAGCCTCTCCTCAGCGCAGTTAAAGCTAGAAAAAGAAGGTTTGCTCCCTTATGAGTTGAAAGAGCAGCAATCATCTCGTCAGGGAAACCGCTTTTTTGAAGAACGCGTCAGTTTAGCCGATTTAGAGTTTGTCACGTCTGAGCTGAGCTTACTACTGGCAACGGGCATCAGGATCGACCGAGGCCTAGATATTATCCGAAAAACGAAAGCTAAACCTGTATTGGCTAAGTTGTTGTCTGATCTTAGCCAAAGCCTCAAAAAAGGCAGTAGTCTCTCCCAAGCCTGCAGAGCACATCCTAAAGTTTTCGATAGTCTATATTGCAATTTGATTGAGCTCGGCGAAGCATCTGGTGATCTTGCTGGCACTTTCGCAGGGCTATCGCAGGATTTAAAATTTAAGCGTGACCTTAGAAAAAAAATTGTTAGCGCTATTACTTATCCTGTTGTCATCTTTTTTGTCTGTGTACTGAGTATTTTGTTTATCTTTAATGTGATCATTCCCAAGATGGCAGATATGTTTGCGAATATTGAGCAATTACCTTGGTACACACAAGCAATGCTCGGGACTAGTGCATGGTTTAACCAAAATCAGTCATTACTATTACTAGGACTCGTTACTGCTTTTGCGGGAGTTTATTTTACCAGTAAGAACGAACGTATAATTGCTTGGTGGCATCGAATTGTATTACAACTTCCCATTTGTGGTACTGCGGTTAAAACGGTTGAAAGGATCCGCTTTAATACCGGTTTAAGCTTAATGCTAAAGGCTGGGGTACCAATAGATAAAGCGTTAGCGCTCGCAACTGGCAATATCCGGAATCAGCAGCTTTACGCTGAATTGGAAGTCGCTCGAAAAAAGGTCAAACGCGGAGATCAATTAACGCCTTCATTGCAGCAGTCTTCTCTCTATCCGTCTTTTTATATTTCCCTACTAGAAGTTGGTGAGGAATCTGGAAAGTTAGAAACTGTATTTGATGAAATTGCGAGTCGCTCAAGGCAAGATTTTGAAACTTGGACCGATAGAATCACTTCACTTCTAGAGCCTTTGATGATCCTTTTTATGGGGGTTTTTGTTGGTGGTGTCGTGGTTGTGATGATGCTTAGTATGATCTCACTCAATGATGTTGGCTTTTAAGCATGAATACTATGCGCGGCTTCACAATGATTGAGTTGTTAATTGTGCTTACCATTATGGGCTTGATCATGTCTTTGGTAGCGCCTTTATCTCTAAAAGCAATTAACCGCTCAGATGCAAAGATGGAGTTAGTTGAGGTAAAAAACTGGTTGCGAAATAGAGCCAATAAAGCATTTCTAGAGCAAAGAGATTATTTGGTGGTACTGGAAAAGGATAACGGTATTGTTTTTCAAGGCGAAACAGCAGTCGAAAGCAAGCAACTAAAGTACATACAGTTCCCTAAGCAAGAAATTACGCTTAATCGCTTCGGTATGATCTCAACCGACAGCATTACTACTCATTACCTTGGACAGCCTTTTCAAATTGAGTTGCAGGGTAATGATGCACCATAAAAAAGGCTTTACGCTTGTTGAGCTTCTCGTTTCAGTTGTTATTTTATTGGCGGTGATCACTACAGTCTCCATGCTTTACCGAGGTGCATTTATTAGTTCAGAGAAAGCATCAAAGTATGTTCAATTTTCAACTGCAATTACGGGAGTATTGGACACTGTACGATTTGACATAAGGCATGCTCCTTTTAATCAAACTAGATTGGAAGGTACAGGCACTAATGGAGGGGTATCATTCCGCTGGGATGCCTCAGCAATTAAGGAAAAAGGTGACTCGATTTCAGGTACCTCAGATATTGCGATCCAACTACAAACAACGAGCAATCAATATAAGTTATGGCAAGTCTCGCTTGAGGTTGAAGCTCAAGGCATAGTCCGTCAATACCAATTTAAAGAGGTGAGTTGGCGTGGCCGTTAAGCAAAAAGGGTTCACATTAGTTGAGCTGCTGATATCAATTACTTTATTAAGTTTAGTAATGGCGACAGGTACCTTTGCGTATTTCCAGTTTGCAAGTCGATGGGATAAAGAGCTTGGTGATTTTCAGCAGCAAGCCCGAACAGCGAAAGTAGTAGCACAGCTTGAGCAGGTACTTAAAGGGGTCATTCCCTATGTTGTTAGAGATAAAACGGGGGAGCCCACCTTCTTTTTTGTAGGTTCTGAATCAAGGTTATTGGCGGTGACGAGTAATGGCCTGATTAATGGTGGACCTGAAATATTTCGCTTGGTGATCCAACAGAACAAAAATGATTTTCAGTTGGTGTATCAGGCCATTGCCTTGGAACAAACGATACTAACGTCTACAGAGCAATCGCTGGACTTCAGTAATAGTAAAGTGTTGCTTAGCAACCTTCAGCGAGCTGATCTAAGTTATTTTGGATGGCGGGATTTGACGCTCAAGTCAAGTAGAACGCCAGGAACAGCACCAAACTGGTTTGAAAACTATCACTCGCAAGAGCGAGGATTGACGCCTGAGTATATTAAATTGAATATTGATGACTTTACGCTTTTTTCCCAGTTAGATAGGGATCCCAGTCGTTGGAAAGGCCACTTTATTGAAAGCGGGATGTTTTAATGCAACAAGGAATAGCTTTACTGCAAGTTTTACTTATCACCGCTGTGCTTAGTTTACTTGGCTTGTTCATGACTAAAACAGCACGGCAGCAAGTTGAAATAGCAGCTGCATTCGACAACAGAGCACAAGCTCTGGTTGATAATTATGATGCTGAAGCAACGGTTCTTTTTGCGTTATTAACAGAGTCAAAGTCACCAACTTCGCCTTTTTCAAATGATCTGCCAGCACTAACTGGCGTCTGGAATTTTTATGGTGAAGATTTTCGTTATGGAGACCACGCGAGCATCCGCCTTCAAGATTTAAGGGGGCTGCTTAATCTTAGTTATCCATCGGAACAAAGGTGGTTGCGAGTATTGACGCACAAGGGACTAAGCGACTATGATGCTCGGCTACTATTGAGCCAAATACAAGATTGGCAAGATGTCGATAAGTTATCTAAGCACTCTTTACCAGAATCAGATTATAAAAACGGTATCATTCAAACGTGGTCTGAGCTATCACATTTGAATATCTCAAGTTCTTTGCGTAAGTACTTGGAGCAAAATGCCACAATGTATAAGAAAAGTGTGTTTAATCCGATGACAGCTCCTGATAGTTTGTTACATAGTTTGTATGACGTACCAGTAGTAGAACAAATTATAAAGATGCGTAATGAGAAAACGTTAACCCCAGCATTATTTTCAGCGTATACAGGGGTTGAGGAAAGCCGAAACATCACTTTGTTTCCGTCCAGTAATTATAAGATAAAAATCGAGACTCAGCTGGGCGATGCACGCGTAAGTCGTACGCTTTATTACCTATTAGATCCAAACAAGTCAAAGCCAGTAAATTTAGTGGCTTCGGAAGGTTAATAACACAATGAGTGAACATGCATTGCTAGGTTGGCAAAAAAGGCTGATTTGTAATCTGGTTAGTTACTACAAAGATAGTCAGCACTTTCATCTTAACTATGATAAGGGTGGGTGGCATTTAATCAAGTCGTCATCACCAAAGCTTATCCAAATCGTTGCTAGAAACCATTATATTGAGCAAGTCGACAAACTACCTGTTACTGATCGTAAAGCATTAAATAGCTTGTTGAAACTGCGTAAGCAGAAGCACAATGTTGAATGTTATTCCACGCAGATCCGCGCTCAAGATGAAAGTACGTCAATTTTAAACAGTTGGTTATTCGATATAAAAGCTGAAGGCTCATTAGTTGTGATACCTGAATCGGTGTTAATTGCCATCGGTGAATCTAATTCGAGCATCACCTTGGTTAATAACGAGTATTACCTTGCACAAAGAAATCAGGTGATATATTCCGTTGCTCGCTTTGGGTTAGTGAATTCCCCTGAGCGTTTTGCAAACACGGTTGGCATAAGCTTTGATACCGTTTCTGAAATAGATTCAGAGAGAAGTCTAGTAAAGCGCATGGTCGAGTCTATCTTTCCTTTTCTTAAGCGCTTTGTATCTAGCTTTATCCAGCCACAAGGTTTATTGGCTTATCAAGCTTATTTCAAAAAATCTGCAGTGTTAAGCGCCATTGCATGCGTATCATACTTAGCGCTAAGTAGTGCTTACTTGGTGGCCAAAAAAGAATATCTCCAAGCTGAGCTCAGTGGAAATCAAAGTAATATTAATCAAGCATTATCTACATTTTCAGAGTATGAAAAGAATCAGGGTAGAGTCGAAAATTGGCAAGCAGTAATGCAGGATGTACCTAAGGTTTCACCAAACTTGCTTTTATTGGATAGCGTTCGGGATAAAGCAAGGATCGAAAGCTTACAATACAAAGGCGACCGATTTGTAATTCGAGGAGAAAGCTCTAATGCTATTGCCGTCCTCGAGTCAGTCAGTGAGTTTGACTGGGTTCTAGATCCTAAATTTGACTTCCCCGTCAGAAGCTATCAAGGAAAAGAAGAGTTTGTAATTAGCTATACAATTCCGGCAAGTACCTATAAAGCTGAATATCAGCCAATAAATGAACGTACGGGTGGCGACCATGGTTGAGCAACTAAAACAATATAAAATGCTCCTAGCATTGGTAATTCTGTTAGCCACAATAAAATTTGCATTAGTTCCGCTTTTCACATGGCAGGAGGAACAAGTTGAGAATATCGCTCAAATTGAGAAGCGCCTATTTAAAGCGGAACAGGTCATGACACAGCTTCAACAAATCGAGCTCGCAAAAGAGCAGGTTGCTGATGTAGCACGTGTTTTCACTGCAATGTTATTTGATTGGCAAGAACCCTCGAAGTTTAGAATTGATACACAAAAGCAAGTCAATCAATGGCTCACAGAGCATAACTTGTCGACCATTAATATAGGTTGGCAGCCAGCACTAAAATATCAATCAGCGGCTCTGCACAAGGAGCAAATTAGACTAAATATTTCGGGAAAGTTGACCGATCTCGCTGCCTTTTTGGTTATGCTCGAATCTCAATCACCAGTCGTAGTTGTTGAATATTTTGATTTAAATATACAAGGGCTGAGCGCTGAAGAAACAGGGAGTGGAGAAGTTAGCTTGTTGCTCTCCTTTTACTTACAAGAAGGGGCTAAGGGTGAATAAACTATACATTTATATCAGTATTTTTATGCTTACACTCTTTGCTATTGACGCCGTCACTCGCTTACAAACAGAAGTTAATGCTGACAGTAAGCCGTTTAGGCTGAATAACGCTGAACAAACGTTTTTACCTAAGCTATCAGAACAAAGTAAGCATGATATTGAGCGTACGCTTGACACATGGGTTGTTAAAAAAGTAGAACGGCCAGAGTCGCAAGATAATGGCATGAGTCCAGATGAGCAGGCAAAACAAACAGGGGAGCTGACTTCTGTTTTTGCTCGCGATAAAGAGTTGAGATTGAAGGCGGTGGTACACTCACCTGAATCTACATACGCCCTGATAGATATTACGTCAGTCAAAAATGGTGCCAATGAACTAAAAAGGTTTAATCAGGGCGAAGTGATAGAAGATTTTATTTTGACTATTAACTCTAATGTAAAAGTAGAACTCAACAAGGGTGACCAGCATATCACGCTTATTATGTACCAAAGTACGAAGCAATAACGACGGAAGCACTATGAAACAAGCACAGAAAATCTTACTCGGTTTTATTGTCACAGCGGGACTGTCGGCATGTAGTTCAGTACCTAACTCAGTTGCAGTCAATGGCTCGTACTTAGAAAAAGAGAGTAAAGGCAAAACAGTCAATAACGACTTGTCGTCACACGACGAAAAAGCGCGTCCGCAGACGCAATCGAGCGGCTTGGTATATTTACCTGCATTACCTGATGGTAAAGTAACACAAACCAGCCAACCAAACTTAGCGCAACAGTTTAGTGATAACGAGCAAGTAAAGTTGACCGCGGACAGCCTCAAAGTTAAGGACTATTTGCATTATGTATTTGGCGATTTACTTGGCGTTAATTACATCATTGGAGATGCAATCACCAACAGTGACGACGCAATAACAATTAATCTTAAAGAGCAGCTAAGCAAGCGCCGTTTATTTTCTATCAGCCAAGACTTGTTAACTGAACGCGGTATTATTATTCGCGAGCAGGATGATATTTTTTATATCCACCCCTCTGAGAATGCCTCTGGTGGTAATGTGGTGTATGGCTATGGTAATAAAGTAGAAGATGTACCTAACACCGCCAGTAGCATTATACAGATTGCGCCATTTACCAGTGGTATGCAAACGCCACTTGCGAACACTATTAGGCAGATGACAAACGTAGATGCGCAACCGCTATTTGACCAGCATGCGATAATGTTCAAAGGTAAGCGTGCCGAGGTGATCAGAGCCCTTGAATTTATGCAAATGATGGATAAGCCTGCATTCAGAGACCGTCATATTGGTATGTATAAATCGGTGTTTATGCCTGCAAAAGAGTTGAGTAAAAAACTTGGCGAGCTGTTAAAGCAAGAAGGCATAAGCAGTAATAGTTCAGGTTCTACAGAGCAAGCGGTTAGCATGGTCGCTATTGAGCGTACTAATAGTTTGGTCTTCTTCACCAATAATGAGGCTTTTTTACAGCGCGTTGAGTTTTGGTCGCAGCAACTCGATCAGCCAGCAGATGGCAACGAGAAGCAATACTTTATTTTTGAGCCCGAGTTTGCACGAGCCGTCGATTTAGGCCAAAGTTTGCAAAACTTGCTGGGTGGTGGAAATAGTTCTGCTGTCAGCCGCTCAACTTCGGCAACGTCAGAGGCAAAAGAGCAGCGCGAATCAAGTCCGCGAAATACAAGCGTAAGTGTCAATAATGAAGACCTGCGTATGGTAGTGGATGAGCGCTCCAATGCCATTATTTTTCACACGTCTGGTTCGGAATATCGCAGCTTACTTCCCTTAGTGAAGCGTTTGGACGTGATGCCAAAGCAAGTTGTGCTTGAAGTACTTATCGCCGAAGTCACACTGACGGACGAGTTTAGTCAAGGGGTTAAATTTGCACTGGCTAATAATCGCGCTGCGAGAACGGGTTACTACAATTTTACTGGAAGTACAGAAACCGGACTTAACTACGTATTAGAAGGATTAACGGGTAAGCTAGATATTCAACTATTTGAGAAAAATCAAAACGTTAATGTACTCTCGAGACCAACTATTGCTGTTCGTGATGGGGTTGAGGCGAATATTGCTGTAGGAGATGAAATCCCAACTGCGGGTGATATTATAACCGATCCAGTAAATGGATCTCGCGCTTCTGTGGTGTATCGTAAAACGGGTATTGATCTAAATGTAACTCCAACCGTCAATGCGCAAGGTGTTATTTTGATGGAAATTGAGCAAGAGATCAGTAATCAAGCATCAGGTGATAAGGCCGCGGATAATCAACCGACAATTTTTACCCGCAATATTAAAACTGAGGTGATAGCAGCTGATGGACAAACTATTATGCTGGGTGGCTTGATCAGTCAAAACAATAGTCTAACGAATACTGGCGTGCCTTTCTTCTCGGATCTTCCGGTGCTTGGTAGGCTGTTTGACGGTAAAAAAGACACCAATACCAAAACCGAACTTGTTGTCATGGTGACACCAAGAGTAGTTGAGGCATCTGAGCAGTGGCAAGGCGTGATGGATGCATTTAAGAAGAATCTAAGCAGTTTAGATTTTAGTAATAATAAATCTAACTAGATGAAGTAGATTGCGCTAATATAGTCATAAAACTGACAAAAAAGTTGCTTATCTTATTCAATAGCATACAGTAAATCTGGGTTTTATACTTTTTTTTACAATTGAAAACGCCTAAAAAAACAACAGTTTATTTGGTTTTATAATCTTATCCTTTTGATTTTTAGGTGTTTTTTTTGTGGTCTTTTGGGCTGTGCTATGTTATTTGTATTAACGCTTAGTATTTGCAAAGTTAACTGCTTGACAATGCAGAGACAATGGTTAGACTAAGCATGGATTTGATCGGATGTCACTTGGGTGACGGCCTAATTGAATGATCAAATATAAGAAAAATGGGAACACGCATTGTTCTTGTTTCATGAAACTTTGGAGAATGGAAAACATGTTCAAAAAATCTCTACTAGCGCTAGCTTTGGCTGGTGTTGCAACTTCTGCTTCTGCTGTTCAAACTACAGTTACTGAAAAAACTATTGGTGTTGAAGGTGTAGCTGCAGCTGCAAAAGGTCTAACTTTAGACGCAAAAAACGACATCAAACTAACTCTAGGTGCAGAGTACACAGCTGGTGACATCATCAAAATCACTGCTGCTGGCGGTACTTTCGCGGATACTGAAGAGTACACTCTAGTTGCTGACGAAACTGCTGGTGCGCAAGACGACGTAACATTTGGTCTTCTTAACTCAACAGATTCAGTACTAACATTCCGTGTTACTAACGTAGAAGACAACGGTGCAGGTACTGCTGGTACTAAAGGCGGCGTTTATAGCCTAACAGCTGGTGCTGGTGCTGATGCTGCTGTTGCATTCAAAGTAACTTCTATTGCTAACGAAGGTAAAGTAACACTTACTTCTAAAGCTGAAACTGCACAAGGTATCTCAATCGATACAACTAAGAATGACACAGACACAGTATTCCTAGGTGCAAACCAGTTCAAGCTAGAGATCACTGAAGGTAAAGGTACTATTGACGTAGCTGAAATGCGTAAGAAGTTCGCTGACGGCACATACTCAGACGCTTCTCTTGCTTTCACTGTAACTGCTGTTGAGGCTGGTGCAGTAACTAACGATGGCTATGAAGTAGTAATTACTGGTGACTTCGCTGGTGTTGACAAAGTAACTGTTGGTGCTAAAGAAGCGACAATCGCTACTGATAAGAGCAGCGCTAAAGCTGTTGTAGATGGTGCTGCACTAGCTACAGGTAACGTAGCAGTAGCATTCACTCTACCTGCTGACGATGCTAAAAAATCAGCTCTAACAGCTCAAACTTTCACTGCTGACGTAAACCTAATTGATGCAGACGACAAAGCTGTTCTTGCTCTAGCTAACGATTCAGCTGTTGCTACATGGAAACTAAACGGTGACACTGAGTTTGTTGAAATCATGCCTTTCACTGATGCTTACTCACGTTACATTACTGTAACTAATAACGGTACAGTTGAAGGTGATATCTCTGTTGAACTTTACTTCAACGGCAAAATGGTTGCTGCTAAGAAAGTTGGCACAGCTGGTAAGCACGCAGTAAACAACATCACTGCTGCTGTTGACGCACTTGCTAAAGAAAATGAAGTAACAGGTGTTGCTGGTATCCGCGTTACTACTAACGCTCCAGAAGCTAACATCGAAGTAAGCGCGCTTTACTACAACAAAGAAGTACAAGACCACGTTAAAGTTAACTAATTTAACTTTTAGCTAGTCTAAAAAGCGAGCCTCGGCTCGCTTTTTACTTTTATGCGTTTTATCGTTATACAAAATAAAAAGTATAAAAACTTTGTACTTTCTATCTATTAAGCCATTCGGTAAACTGCTTGGCAGTATCGCAAACATGTAGAGTGCCGAGTGAAATACCCCATAGTACAGCCCTTCCTACCTGAATTAGATTTATACCAAAAACAAATCACAGAGATCTTTGCAAGAAATAGGCTTACGAACAAAGGCCCATGTGAAGCTGAGTTAGTCGAAAAGTTAAAAGCGTATTTAGGGGTTGAGCATATCCTGCTTGTGGCGAATGGCACGATGGCACTGCACATTGCTTATCAAGTCATGGGTATCACTAAAGCCATTACAACACCGTTCACGTTTGCCGCCACCCTGGGCTCGCTACGTATGCAAAATATTGCAACCCGCTTCAGTGATATTTGCCCCAATACATTTAATTTAGACCCAAGTAAATTAGATAGCGCGGATCTAGAGTGGGCCGATGCTTTAGTGCCCGTGCATGTATTTGCTAATCCCTGTGATGTAGAAGCAATAAACAGGATCGCCGAGCAATACCAACTAAAAGTCATTTACGATGCTGCGCACTGCTTTGCGAGTAAATACAAAGGTGAGTCTTTGTTAAAGTACGGTGACTGTGCAACCCTTAGCCTCCATGCGACAAAGCTGTTCCATACCGTAGAAGGGGGAGCGGTTATCTTTAAACATCGTAGCGATCTAGAAAAAGCACAGAAAATAATAAACTTTGGTCAAAATGAGCAGCAAATTCCCGTGCTCATCGGTACGAATGCAAAAATGAGCGAAATGCACGCTGCAATGGGCTTGTGTGTGTTTAATCATATTGACGATATTCTCGCGCATCGAGTCGAGCTATTTAATCGTTATAAATATCGCCTCAAAGGTTTGCTCAATTTCCAGCATTGGAAATCTAATACGAGTACGAATGGCTCCTATCTTTCCGTATTATTTAATAGCGAACACGAGTTGTTGTATGTGCGTGAACACCTAGAAAGTATTGGCATTCAAACACGTCGGTATTTCTTCCCTGATCTCAATGAACTTAAGCTTTACACGGAATATAGAGACTTGCCTTGTTCAAAATCGATTTCACGAACGATCTTATGTTTGCCTATGTATTATGAGCTCCGGTTAAAAGACATAGATTATATTTGTGATAACATTATTGTTTTACTAAATAAGTTTCGAGAAGTAGATGGCGCACAAACAACACTATAGCAAAGCTGAGTTGATAGAATTAGGGATTAAAGCCGTCGGCGATAATTGTTTGGTATCTAGAAAGGCTTCTTTATTTGGCATTGAGAGGATATCGCTCGGTGATAATGTACGCATAGACGATTTTTGTATTCTATCGGCAGGCTCTGAAGGGATCACGTTAGGCAACTATATACACATAGGCGCATACTCATCACTCATAGGTGACTCAGCTATCATCTTAGAGGACTATGCGGGACTGTCTGCGAGAGTAACGATTTATTCAAGTAGTGATGACTACAGTGGCGAGTGGATGACAAATCCTACGGTAGATGAGGCTTTCACCAATGTGACTAGTAAGCCGGTTTATCTTGGCAAACATTGCATTATTGGTGCCGGTGCCATTGTGTTACCAGGCGTTACGCTCAAAGAAGGTGTGGCGGTTGGTGCACAAAGCTTAGTGACTCGCTCTGTGGACGAATTTAAAATAGTGGCAGGTTCTCCTGCTCGTTTTGTCAAAAGTCGCAGTAGAGCACTTCTTGAAAAAGAAAAAGCGTTCAAAGGTCAATGTTAATACATATCTTTTCAGATACGCCTCATCACTATAAACCGATGGTTGAGTTTTATTTACGCTACATTGAGAGTGAACAATGTTTTTGGGTGTTGGGGAGCGATACGAATAAAGATAAAGACATTTTATTTTTTTCGTGTGAAAAGGAACTGTATCAAGCGCTAGATGCGCAACCTAGTGAAACTAGATTAGTATTTCATGGTCTATTTTCTCCTGTGCTAATTCGTAACCTAGCGTTAAGCCATATGCTAAGCCGAGCTACCTGTGTATTGTGGGGAGCGGAAATTTATCGTAATAAAAATGTGCAGGGCTTAAAAGGCTATCTTAACTGGTTTGCTCATCGACTACTATTAAGTAGGGCTCAATGCGTTATCACGCTTAACTCTGGTGATGCGGAACTTGTTAAAAATTATATGAAGCTAAAACGAAAAGTCGATATTTTACCTTACCCCCTAATTGACTTCGGTTTAACTTTAGCGAATGGGCAGAACGAGAAATTAAAGATCTTACTTGGTAATTCTGCCGATCCTGCAAATAACCACAAGCAATTGATTGACCATGTTGCAAATGCTGATTTACCCGAATTTGAAGTTTATATGCCACTCAACTATGCGGGAACAAAAGAGTATATCCAAGAAATCATTACCTATGCTCAGAAAAGGTTAGGGCAATGTTTCATACCTATTACTGCTATCATGTCAAAGCCAGAATATGACCGTTTACTTTGTAAAGTAGATTTGAGCTTGTTTGCCCATCAACGTCAACAAGGGCTATATGTTGTTTACGCAATGCTCTTGCAAGGGAAGCCTATATTTTTAGATACGTGTACGAGTAGTTATAGCGACTTAACTAAACAGGGGTTTTCGCTGGGTGATATAAATAAATTCTCAAAGCTAACTAATGCAGAGTTGACTCAACTAATTATGCAGCCGATGGAGATAAATCAGCAATTAATGGTAAGCACTTTTACCGAGGCAGCGCTTGGCCCTAAATGGGCTGCTATGTTGGTCGATTCTAATGACTAACCTTAAGCGTTTTGCTCAAGGTGTATCATGGTCGGCTGTTGCGACGCTAGCAAAGGCTGGCGTACAGTTTGTTATATTTATTTTATTAGCGAGATACTTGTCCTTAGGTGAACTCGGTCTAGTCGCTTTTGTTACATTACTGGTCAGTATTTCTCAGCTACTGAGTGATGCCGGGATTTCTAACGCATTGATTTATTTTGACAAGCTAGACAAACAAGTTAAATGCCAGCTATATGTGCTGGGCTTGCTTTTAGTTGCTGTTATGGCTGCATTAATCCTATTTTTGCTGCCTGTTATTGAGGCATTCTTTAATATTTCGAACCTTGCTGATTATCACCTTTGGATTGGCTCACTATTGCTTTTAAGAGGTGCTGCAGCGCAGCCAACGGCAATATTACAAAAGCGACTCGCGTTTAAACAGCTAGCCACAATTGAAGTGTTTGCCTCGGTAGCTTCTTTATTGACCCTAGTATATCTGCTTCAACAAGGTGCAACCATTGAGGCAGCGCTATCAGCGCAGCTAACAAACGCGATGTTTATCGCCTTATGTACCAGCTGGTACGGTAAAGATGAGTTAGGATTTGCTTTACCTCGAGTAAAAAAACTCAGAGGACCGTTACGTTATGGTATCTATCAAAGTGCTGAAGGTGTGGTGAGTTTTTTAAGCCGACAGTTTGATCAGCTTGTAGTCGCCAAAGTTATGGGGGCTGAGGTGTTAGGCGTTTACTCCTATATTAAGGAACTTGTTGCCAAACCGGCGCTGCAGTTCATTAATCCGATCGTTAATCGAGTGACGTTTCCATCATTGGTGAAGCTCAATGTGCAACAAAAGGGAAACTTATATATTAAGTTAATGATGGCGCTTGGTTGTATTAACATACCTCTGTACATAGGCATCGCTTGCTTTGCAGAGCCGACACTTGTACTGGCTTTTGGTAAAAGTTGGCTGGAGCATAATCAGCTAGTGTCCGTTATGGCAATTGCGATGCTTTCGACGGCACTTATCAACCCATGTGGTCCACTTTTACAAGCATCGGGTGCTGTTCGGCGCTCATTTGTTTGGAACTTAGCGCTCTCTTTGCTCAGAGCTGTCATCATACTTGCTATGGTATCTCGTGGCTTATATGAACTAGCTTTGGCATTAGCCATATTACAGGGCGCTGTATTGGCAGTGCATTGGTTTATTCTGGTTACCCCTTTCACAAATAAAGGTATCTTTGAGTTTATTAAATCTTTACTACCAGGACTGATGATCACAACTTTCGCTTTGCTTATTAGTTTATTAATTCAGCATTACTTCTTCGTATCAGATTTCTTTGCTTTAGTCATTTATGCTTTGGCTACGTCAGCTGGCTTGGTTTTACTTATAACTTTGCTAAAATCCAAATCCACCACTTCATTGACAAGACAACAGTAAATCAACATGAGAAACAGTGAATCCTGGACACCAAGTAAGTTTGTTTACAAAAATGGTGAGCTAAGAGCAAATAAAGACCTGCAACAAATTAGCTTGTCATCTAGGTTAGCTGTTGAGCTGGTTGCTATGCAATATAACCGCTATCTAGGTGATTTTGCTACTGGCTCTTTACTTGATCTAGGATGCGGAAAAGTGCCTTTTTACCAAGCTTATTCAAGTAACGTTAGTCAAACGACTTGTGTGGATTGGGGAGAATCACTGCATCAAAGCTCCTATGTGGATGAACTTTGTGATTTAAATCAACCGCTGCCTTTTGCAACTGAAACATTTGATACTGTTTTAAGTTCTGATGTACTTGAGCACCTACTAGAACCTCAAATGACAATACGAGAAGTAGCTCGTGTGCTCACACCAAATGGTACATTTATATTCAATACCCCTTTTATGTACTGGCTTCATGAGCAGCCTCATGATTACTATCGTTATACGCGCTTTGCTATAGAGAGGATGGCGAGTGAGGCTGGCCTAGAAGTGGTGGTACTCAATGAGGTGGGGGGGCACTCGAGGTAGCTGCTGATGTCTTAAGTAAGTTTTTTATTAAACTTCCCGTCTTAGGAAAGCCGGTATGTTGGCTAATTCAAAGTGCTGCTATCGCGCTAGCTCGAACTCGTTTGGGTAAAAAAATTATGCAAAGAACCCAGTCTGTTATGCCTATGGGGTATTTTACTGTGTTAAGGAAGAAGTAAGGCATGAGTTTAAACAGTGGAGAAAGTCCTCGGTCAAAAGTTATTATTGGTATTCCTACCTATAAACGCCCACAAGGGCTAACTAAGCTTCTGGAATCCATTACCAAGCTTGAGCGCTCGAATATCGAACTATCAGTCGTGGTTGCTGAAAACGATCAACAACATAGGGCAGGTGCTAAGCTGGTTGACAAAGTATCTGACAATTATCCATTGCCTTTGGCATCAATTGATGTATCACAACGTGGTATTTCTTTTGTTAGAAATGCCTTACTCGACGTTGCCTTTTTAGACTATGAAGCTGACTTTCTAGTTATGGTTGATGATGATGAGTGGGTTGAGCCCAAGTGGCTGAATGCTTTGCTCGAGACACATTTCAAAACAGGTTGTGAGGTCGTAGGTGGCAACACGCTTGCTGAATTTGAAGGCGAACCACCGAGCTGGACAAAAGCATTGGCTATCTACTTTCCAGAGCAGGCAAGCCTTTCCCAAGAGATACCTCTGTTAGAAAGCTCTGCCAGCGTCCTGTTGCATAAGAGTGTGTATTTTGGTTTTGCTCAGCAACGCTTTGATCCCTTTTATTCTGTATACGGTGGTGGTGACAAGGAGTACTTTACTCGTCTGAAAGCACAAGGCATAAAGTTTGCCAGTGCACACACTGCCGTTTCACACGAACTATTTGATGGCGCTAGAGTAACCAAGCGTTGGGCGCAGGAACGTGCATTTCGTATTGGAGCTGCGGATATGCGAATAATCTTATTGCATCATCGCTCTAGTTTATTGAGTGAGATTATAAAAATACTTCTCGCAACTTTAGTTGGTGCTTCTGGTAGTGTACTCTCCCTAAACTCTAGAAGTAGAATGAAGTATTGGTTGCTATTACAACGTCAGCTGGGCAAGTTAAGTGGCTTGCTGAACAAACAAAAGCCAGTCTATGAAAAGGTGCATGGGAAGTAACAATGGCAAGTAAATATAATAAACTGGATCAAGCCAAAGTTATGGTAACTGGAGGTGCTGGTTTTATTGGTAGTGCCGTGATCAGGCATTTACTAGCTAATACTAATGCTCAGATACTCAATATTGATAAGCTTACATATGCATCCAACAAAGCAGCACTAGATACATTCTCTGAAGAGCCAAACTATCAATTTATTCAATTGGATATATGTGAGCGTGAAGCCTTGGCACAAGCGGTGTCATCTTTTGAGCCGTCATATATTCTTCATTTAGCCGCAGAAAGTCACGTAGACCGCTCTATTAGCGGGCCTGCTGAGTTTATTGAGACTAACATTGTTGGTACTTATCAGTTGTTAGAGGTGTCTCGTCTATACTACGCTTCTTTGACAAAAGAAGCGCAAAGCCATTTTAGGTTTCACCATATTTCAACGGACGAAGTATATGGTGATTTAGATGAGAATGCAGCGCCATTTGCGGAAGACCACAAATACCAACCAAGCTCCCCCTATGCCGCTTCTAAAGCCAGTAGCGATCACTTAGTTAGGGCGTGGGGAAGAACTTATGGACTCCCTTATATCATCACTAATTGCTCTAATAATTACGGACCTTACCAGCACCCGGAAAAGCTCATTCCGCTAATGATACGCAACGCGTTACAGGGAAAAGAACTACCAGTGTATGGTGATGGCACACAAATACGGGATTGGCTATATGTAGACGATCATGCCAGTGCACTTTGTACCGTGCTAGAACGTGCAGCTCCGAGAACGACTTTTAATATTGGTGGTAAGAATGAAATAAGAAATATTGAGCTGGTATCGATGATATGTCACCACCTAGAGTTACTAGTGCCAAATCACCCAATCGCAATAGCCGCTGGCGGAGATGGCTTTGCTAAGTTAATTCGTTTCGTGGATGATCGAGCAGGGCATGACACTCGCTACGCTATTGATAATACAAAAATTCAACAAGAACTTGGTTGGTATCCAGAATATCAATTTGAACAAGGGTTGTTGCAAACCGTTCAATGGTATCTTAAAGACTTTGAGGCAGGAGAGAAGTTGTGAAAGGAATTATTCTAGCTGGAGGGAGTGGTACCCGTTTATATCCAGTAACCCAAGGGGTCTCAAAGCAATTGTTGCCAATATACAATAAACCAATGATTTACTATCCATTATCAGTGTTGATGTTGGCTGGTATTAGGGATATTTTGGTGATCACAACGGCACAAGAACAGCAGTTATTTAAAAATTTATTAGGCGATGGAACGCAATTTGGTGTCAAATTAGAGTATGCGGTTCAAGAAAAACCAGAGGGGCTTGCTCAGGCTTTTGTGATTGCAGAGACATTTATTGGGAATGAGTCTGTTTGCTTGGTATTAGGAGATAATATTTTTTACGGTCAGGCGTTTTCTCCATACCTGAATAATGCAGCTCAATTGACTCACGGAGCAATGGTATTTGGTTATCCAGTGGCTGATCCTGAGCGTTTTGGTGTTGTCGAATTTAACGAAGCGGGTAAAGTAACATCAATAGAAGAAAAGCCCAGCCAGCCAAAGTCAAATTTTGCTGTGACAGGACTGTATTTTTATGACAATCAAGTTGTAGATATCGCTAAAACAGTAAAACCATCATCACGTGGGGAACTAGAGATTACTTGTATCAACCGAGCATACTTAGAGCGTGGTCAATTACAAGTCAGTGTTCTCGGACGTGGTTTTGCTTGGCTAGACACTGGTACACACGACAGTATGTTAGAAGCGAGTCACTTTGTGCAGACCATTGAACGTCGGCAAGGGCTAATGGTCGCATGTTTAGAAGAAATAGCTTGGAACAAAGGTTGGTTAACTCTTGAGAGCCTTGAAAAACAATCAAACCTATTAGCAAAAACAACATACGGTGATTATTTAAAGGCACTTGTTACGAAAGAGAAAAGAGTGAGAGCTCAGTAGCTCTCACACCCGTATTGCTTGCTGGTGATACTTGCGAAATAAACTTGAACTGCAAGTTTCCCCTTCGTCAAATAGCTATTCTTCCAGTGCAGTATCAAAAATAAATATTCGACTTGTCATTTGGGTCGTAAACGCACCTCCAATTTGGTACTGCTTCTGATCAACTGACTCCATTTTAAAGTCACGCAAGTAGTAAGTTTCAGAGCCTTGTTGCTCCATAGCACTTGGATTGTTTGATAGGTTACTCCACTGCATGGTTTGAGTATCGTAATTCAAAACGTGTGCTGCGCTATGAAGCTGAATGTTTTGCTGATTATGCGTCAGCGTATAGTAGCTCCCGAAGAGCTCAGCCGGTACCTGCTCATTTAAAAGTATCTGAGCGCTTGAGAGTTGATACTGAATTAAGTGAGCTTGTTGCTCTTGAGTATTGTTAGCCGTTATAAATAATTCGTTTCCGATAAACTGGCAGTCAGTAATCGATAGATTTGGTAGTGATGCCGGTTTGTGAGACCAAGTTGTAGCAGCGGTGGCCAGCTGGTAAGCAGACGTGGTGTTACCTTGTTGGGTGAACGCAACAATCGTGTCATTGTTTGCACAACTCGCTAGAACATTATTTTCAAAAGGGGCAAATTTGGGCGCTGCAATTGATGTCCATTGTTGTGTACTAAAATCAAAGATCTCCATTGTTTCCTTGGGGGAGGAGGTGCTTGGGCAGGCCTCTGTTCCACCGAAGAGGAACAACTTATTGTTTGATATTTGAGCTTGATAGTAATAGCGAGACTCGTTTGCAGAAGGTAATGCTTGCCAATCCGTGTTTGTAGTTGCAAGCGAGTGGATCTCAGGTGCGCTTAAAGGCGCATTTGCGCAGCTCATTGAGGAAGAGAGCGATGCTGCATGACTTGCAATGATGATTTCCTTTCCAAGTGTCGCAGACTGCAAGTGACTACCTAGATCGTTTGGGATCTCTGAAAAAGCTTGCCATGGTTGAGATACAACCTCTATGTCGAAAGGGGGCAGCGATACGCTATGTTCGCCATCCAGTACGGATATAATAATTTGCCGATAGTTACCAAGCTGTTCGATATTAGCAGGCTTTCCACTTAGCTTACCGGTTGTTGTATCAAATTCTGCCCAGCTAGGTTTGTTGGTAATTTCGAATTGATGTGTGCTAGTTTCACCGTCAACGTCTTCAACAGTTGGCGTGAAATAATAGCTGTCGTTAAGTTTGATAGCTTCGGGCGAGGGGGTTCCTGAAATAGTAGGAGCGTCGTTAATCGCTTCGACTGTGATATCGACGGTCACTTCATTACTTAATACCCCACCTTTTTTAAATTTGTAAGAGAAGCTGTCAGTGCCATTTTTGTTTGGTGCTGGTTGATAACTTAGGCTCAAGCCACTGCTGGTGAGCGTGCCAAGAGTGGGGAACTTTATAACTTCAACCGTTAATGTGTCGTTTCCACTTGGTGCGGACTTTGGGCTAACCGCAAGCGTGTAGGTTGTATCTTCTTGGGTGGTAAATGCTGTTGATGTTTCTACAGTAAAGTCTCCTTGGCCGCCGATTACATCATTGTCATTGTTATCTGAACTCCCTCCACAGGCGCTTAACAAAGCACTAGCAATGATAGTAGAGATTATTGACCTTTTCATAAATACCTTCTCCTTGAATGTTGTGCTCATCTCTAGTGTGAGTATCTGTTGGGCGAAATTTAAGCAATATCTTTTCAATACCTTGAACGCTAATATTATGGCTTACGATAAGGTATTTTGTGGCGTAGATGAGTTGCATAGCTCGTGTTAGAATGGAAGTTTGATGATGAAGTCAAGGTTAATACTTTTCGCGTAGTGACTGGTTTGACTGTTGATGTGTTAATATTGCAAATTAAAAGATACGCGCTTGGCCACAAATAACTTTTTAAAAAATATCCTAACTCTTGTTTCGGGCACTGCTTCGGCGCAACTCATTTTGTTACTGATCTCGCCTGTTTTGACACGACTCTATAGTGCGCAGCAGTTTGGTAACTTCGGAGTGTTCGTCAGTATTATCACTATACTTTTAGTACTCGTCAGCTTGAAGTATGAACTCGCGCTTCCCCTTGTAAAACAACATTCGATTGCTAAGGTGCTACTACACCTCTGCTTTATCTTGATAGTATTGAGCTGCACAGTGGTTGCAGTTGTTGTCTATGCATTTGATTCATGGTTGATAGCGCATCTCAATCTATCGCTAGATAAAAGTGAGCTTTATCTTATCCCAGTTGCGCTATTTGCTTGTGGCTGTTATCAACTTTTGCATTTTTACGCGATTAAAACAGAATCTTTTCGGGTGTTAAGTGTGTCAAAAGTGACGCAATCTGTGATTATAGCAATAGCGCAAGTTGGACTTTCGTTGTGGACGGTTTTTGGTTTAGTGCTTGGGCATACTTTCGGATTTATTGCATCGACTTTGATGTTTTTATTACAAAAGCGAGATACGTTACACTTTAACGGCTACAACCCAAAACGGTTGCTAGCGGTTGCTAAACGCTTTAAAAACTTTCCTAAGTATACACTTTGGGCTTCATTGGCTAACACCTCAAGTACGATGTTGCCTGTCGTACTGTTCTCCGGCTACTACTCTGCGGCACTTGTTGGGCTCTACATTTTGGCACATAGAATGTTATTTGCACCTGTAACGCTCATCGGAAATGCGGTTGGAAATGTCTTTATGTCAAACGCCAAACATTATTTAGTTGCTGGAACGTTGGCAAAAAATACCCTGGATATTCATAATCGACTGATACTGATTGCTATGCCTATCATGGCCTTAACTTTGCCTTTTTTACCTGAGATATTTGCAGTGGTTTTCGGGGAAAAGTGGACTGAAGCGGGGAGATTGCTCAGTTTATTGCTATATGGATTTACTTTGTATTTACTGCGTCTCCAATTAGTACCGTTTTGGTTGCAATGGAAAAGCAAAAGCTAGCGGCTTATTTCGATTTTGGTTCTTGTATCGTTCGTCTGGGCAGCGTAGTGCTGTTATCTTCCATGGCTTTTAAAGATGCAATAATGTACTTTTCAATTATCAATGCACTTGTAGTAAGTGCCTTCATCTTATTGGTTTTTTCTCAGCTCAATATTTCGATAGTAGACTTGATTATGCCGCATTTAAAAGCATTTGCTGTTTTATGTTTGCCAAGTTTTGTGATTATTCGTTTACTTGCCGAGCAAAGTGATTTCATTGGTTTTCTCAGTGCAATGTTTGTCGTGTTGCCATTAACATTACTGATGATAAGGAAAAAGATTTGAAAGTGCTCGTTTTACCTTCTTGGTATCCACCGTACAAAGGGGAGTTTATTCAGCAACAGGCGGAAGCGCTGGCTGAACAGGGACATGATGTTATAGTGCAAAGCGTAGAGCGTATTTCACCAAGAGAGCTGCTGCGATGGTTGAGTGCTTGGTGTTGGTTGTTTTCCGGTCGTTACACGTTATCGCAAGAAGGTCCGTTGACTGTCGCACGGGCGCCATTACCCGGTATTCCAAAGTTTTATGCATTATATGCTGAGCTGTTTGCATTTAAGTCTAAGCAAGTATTTAAACGTTACAAAAAGGCGATGCAGTACCAGCCAGATGTGATCCACGCACATAGTTTAATATGGGCCGGATATGCCGCGAGCAAAATCGCAAAAATGTTTGCGGTTAACTATGTGGTCACCGAGCATCGAGGACGATTTATTAATAATCAGTACGTAAATGAGAGTGAAAAAAAGGAAATGTCACTGGTGCAGGTTAAAAAAGCGCTGCAAGGGGCAAGCAAAGTCCTATGCGTCTCATCTAAGCTTATTCCTTACCTACAGAAAGTGTGTCCTGAGGCTCAGCTTGAAGTACTTGCCAATATGGTAGATGTGGATCGTTTTACAATGAAACGCTCAACAGTACACCAAGCTTGTCAGTTTATCTGTGTTGCGCACGTTACGCCTCTAAAAGGTCATGAAACTTTGCTTCAAGCCTTCGCGAACTTAGCATCTAAAGATAAAGATGTCTCATTAACGATAGTCGGTGATGGTTGGTATTTAAACCGAGTCAAAGAGTTAGCTGTAGAGTTGAAACTAGAGAACCGAGTCAACTTTACGGGTAACTTGACGGCGAGTGAGGTCGTGAGTGCGCTTCAGCAGGCAGATGTTTTTGTTCTTCCAAGTCAATACGAGGCCTTTGGGGTAGTATATATCGAAGCAATGAGTGCAGGCTTACCGGTTATCGCCACGAATACTGGGGGGCTGTGGACTTTGTAAATAAAGAAAATGGCGTTTTGGTTGAACCGAATAATATCGAGTTACTTACAAATACGATGCAATATATGAGGGATAACAGATCACAATACTGTAACCAAACGATTGCAAAGCAAGCTAAGCAGCGTTTCTCTACTTTTCACATTGCCAGTCAACTTAGTGAGCACTTACAGAGTGTTTCGGAAGTCAAATGATGTATAGCGTAATAACAAACCATGTAAAAGCGTTCGAAGTACTCGGAAATCCCTACCTAGAGCAAAAAGGGCTCGATGGTAGTGAGTTTGGTCGTGGGCTTTTCGAACGACACTCCCTCTCTTCATTATCTGGCTTTTTTGCATTGCTCAGCCATGAAGATGAGTTTGTGAGGCTTGTAGTTGATAGAGTCCGCTCGACTCCATTATTTTATACAGTAATGAATGACAAAATATTGTTCTCCTCTGATTATGCTTGGCTGCATTCGGAATTACAGCAAAATGAAGAGTGTGAGCAGGGGAAGGCTGAGTTCGCATTAACTGGCTATGTGTGTGCAGATAGAACGCTGTCTAAGCAAATAAAGCAAGTTGAGGCGGGGCAAGAAGTCATCATTTGCAAGCGCACGGGGAAAGTTAGCAAATCAAACTATTTCCTATTCCAACATCATGAGCCTGAGGTTCAGGCTGAGTCTCTATATGTTGAACAGTTAGACATTGCTGTGAGAGCAGTATTCAAACGGCTTATAGAATTTGCCGCTGGACGCCAAATTGTGCTGCCGCTTTCTGGTGGGTTTGACTCTCGACTTATTGCTTCAACGATAAAACAGCTTGGCTATCAAAATGTCGTCTGTTTTTCCTATGGCTTAACAGGAAATAAAGAAGCAGCGCTGAGCAAGCAAATTGCTACGGGGCTGGGCTTTCAATGGTACTTTGTTGAGTATAACGAAGATAAATGGCGCAGTGCTTGGTTTAGTGACGAAGCCGATGAGTTTCGAGAGATGGCCTCTAATGGTGTGTCTTTACCACATATACAGGATTGGTTGGCAGTCAGAGAATTAAAAGACAAACAGTTAATTTCAAGCGATGCTGTTTTTGTGCCCGGCCACAGTGGCGATTTTGTGGCAGGCTCTCATATCCCAGACATTGTTTTTGAACAACAGCAGTTCTCAAAATCTGATCTGACTTCAAAGTTGCTCACGGATCACTATAAAAATGTGCCAAGGCAACTAATTGAAACGCAGACATTCAACCAGATAAGAGCAAGCTTGCAGGAGCAATTATCGGGCGGCGATGCACTTAATGCTGAAGCGTTTGCTAATCAATATGAACTTTGGGATTGGCGAGAAAGACAGGCAAAATACATTATCAATTCAGTTCGTGTGTACGAGTTTTTTGGCATGCAGTGGTGGTTGCCCTTATGGGATAAGGAATTTGTTGAGTTTTGGTGTGAAATGCCACTGCAATATAGAAAAAAACGCCTTTGGTATAATGCCTATGTTGCTGACAGATTCAAATCCATAGTAGGTGCCCAAAGTGAAATTGCGGATAAAAATGCAGCGGATTTCAGCTTCACTCGTCAGTTAGCGCACGGACTTTATCAAGTCATGCCTACACAGCTCAAACAGTTTGTCTATGGTAAAAAACTCAGAAACGACTTTGATAATCACTTTTTGGCATTTGGAGCGTTACTTTCCGACGAGCAAAAAGATGAATATGCTAAGTTTGGTTACACCATGATTGGGGTCTACTCCTTACTTTTCTTGCAATCTCGCTGGGGAAATAAAGAGAGTTAGCAGAAAGTATTATTGATTGCATTCTTTAACAGTTTTATTTCTGATACATGCTATATTCGCTCAACTTCATAAGCAGATTGTGACTTTTATAGGCAATTAACAGCCTATCGGTTGTATCACTGCTTGGTAATAAGGTAAAATCCGTCGGTTCACGGGCTGTGTAAAACGCGGTTTTGTAGGAAAGTAGGGAGCTGTAAGCAATTGGTCTCCTACGAGGAATATTCTCAACTAATTTGGCTACATATTTATGAAAGTTGTAACAGTAATTGGGGCAAGGCCGCAATTTGTCAAAGCCGCTACATTTAGTCGCGCAGTCAGAGAGCACAATCAAACCAGCCAAAAAGCAGTGCAAGAAGTGATAGTTCATACGGGGCAACATTACGACGCCAATATGAGCGATATCTTTTTTGAAGAGATGCAAATTCCCAAGCCAGATTACAGTCTCGGAATTGGTGGTGGCACCCATGGACAAATGACCGGCCGTCAGTTGGAAGAGATTGAGAAGGTACTATTAGAAGAAAAGCCAGACTGGGTTTTGGTTTATGGTGATACCAATTCGACACTGGCTGGTGCATTAGCTGCAGCAAAGCTTCATATTCCGGTTGCTCACGTTGAAGCTGGGCTACGTAGTTTTAATATGAGGATGCCTGAAGAGATTAATCGTATCCTAACCGACCAAATCAGCAAAATTCTATTCTGTCCTACAGATACCGCTGTGCAAAACTTAGTACGAGAAGGCTTTAAAGACAAAAGCTGTCAGGTACGCAATGTCGGTGATGTGATGCTTGATGCTGCTAGTTTCTATACACAAAGTGCAAAGCGACCAGCTATCCCAGAATATGACAGTTTCTATCTGTGTACAATCCACCGAGCAGAAAACACCGACGATGAAAATCGTCTAAAAAGCATCATTACAGCACTAAATGAGTTATCGGAAACTCAACCTGTTATTTGCCCCATTCACCCTAGAACACAAAAATTAGCTGAATGCTTGGGTCTTGAGATTAAGTTCGATGTAATACCGCCGGTGAGTTATTTCGAAATGGTATGGCTATTAGAGCATTGCGAGATAGTACTAACGGATAGTGGTGGCCTGCAAAAAGAAGCGTATTTTTTCTCAAAGCCATGTATTACAATGCGAGATCAAACTGAGTGGGTTGAACTTGTCAATGCAGGTGTGAATCAACTAGTTGGCGCTGATAAACAGGCAATTTTAAATGCGGTTGACGCTGCAAAGGCAACGAACTTCGCTCAAGCTGAGAGCTTATATGGTAACGGTGAAGCCGCGAAGGCGATATTGGCAGCTCTTCTGGAGTTTGAAAGCGCCTAATGAAACATCAGTTTGAATATATCGCTTTTGTAGATGCCGAGAAGACGCCCGGTGTCGCGAAGAAAATAGACAGTACAGTTGCTTCTGCGCAAAAGTTAGGCTTGAACGCTAAGTCTACTTTGCTTGCGCCAACGATGTCGGGAGCGTGGGGGTTTATCAAAGCCCTGTTAAGTACAAATACAGAAGTATTGTTTGTTCGCTTTTCTAGTTTATTGTTTCCATTTTTGTTTTTTCCTTTTTTGCTCGCGCGACTAAGAGGAACAAAAATAGTAGTGGATGTGCCAACGCCACGAAAGTCCGTGCTGGTAGAGCTTAAAACATCAGAGCCAAGAACGCTTGTAAGAATGTTTAAACAGAGTATCTCATTACTTTCTGGCAGTTGGGTGTTAATGCCTGCAAATCTAATAGTGCAATATGCGCAAGAATCTGCATGGTATTTATTCGGCGTTAAGCATAAAACACTTAAAATTGGTAACGGTATTAATATACCTGAAGATTTGCCTGTGGCGCTGTCATCTTGGCAAGCCGATGATACCTTGAATTTAATTGCGGTAGCGCAACTCGCAGATTGGCATGGATATGATAGGTTGTTGAAAGCAATCGCAGAATTAGTAAATAAACCTGATGCGCCGAAAGTCAGTTTGACTATTGTAGGCGAAGGGGAAGCGTTTGAACCTTTGAAGAAGCTGGCAAAATCATTAAAAATTGATTCACAAGTTGAGTTTACGGGGTTTTTATCTGGCGCTAGGTTAGATGCACAATTTAACAATGCGCACATAGGCATTGCGAGTCTAGGTTTGTACCGCATAGGACTTGATGAAGCATCGGTGTTGAAAGCCAGAGAGTATGTAGCAAGAGGATTAAGTGTCATTGGGGCTGCCAATGATCCGGATTTTCCAGCGGATTCTAATATTCGTTTGATGGTGAGTAATAGTGATAGCACGAATGATATCACGTCTTTGATTTGTGAGTTACCCACTAAGACACTAATGTCACCAAGTGAGTTAAGAAAGTATGCGGAAGAAAACCTGAGCATGGAGAGTAAGCTCAAGCGTATTTTAGATAAGTTAAATTAACAGATAGTGTAGGCGTAATTTGATCCATTCAAAAGTGTTAGATAACAAACTGTCCTCCAAAACAGTATTTGATAAATTACTAGTAGAGAGTACAAAAGGGCTGCCGCGTAGCATCGCTGTGACTTTTGTAAATCCATTTTCATACTCACTATTGAGTAAGAATGCTCGTCTATTATCGGGACTGGACATTATTTTTTCTGATGGGTCGTTGCATACAAAATTACATAACACTTTTAACCAAAATAAAATTCAGCGATTAAGCTTCGACTTTTCTTCGATAGCAGTCGATGTTTTACGCTTTGCCAATCAAACAGGAAAACGCATCGCCTTTATTGGCGCAAAACCGGGATTAGTTGATGTCGCTGTCAAAAATTACGATAGCATGTTTCCGGACCTCAATGTCGTTTTTAAGCATCATGGTTATGTAAATGATGCGGCACTTAAGTCACAAGTCATCGCTGATCTTAATCAGCAGCAGCCAGAAATTATTGTTTGTGGTATGGGGACTCCAAAGCAAGATGAATTTATTGTTGAATTAAAAAATGCTTTAGATGCTCCTGCCTTACTGTTCACTTGTGGCGGATTTATTGAGCAGTCAGCAATTAAAGCTGACTATTATCACCCTTTAGTAAAAAAACTTGGATTACGTTGGTTGCAAAGAGCGGTATTGCATAAGCATGTTCGTCAAAGACTTGTAAGAGAATACCCTAAGTTTGTTGTAAGCTATTTGCGCGCACAAATGAAAAATAAACGCACTCAGTCAATCGAAGAAGCCAACCCTCGCGAGAAATAGGAAAAGTATGTTTTCTCCTTCACCAACAAAAAAAATAGGCATTATTGGCCTTGGTTATGTAGGTCTGCCATTAGCAGCTGAATTTGGTAAATATTTTGACGTTGTTGGGTTTGACATCAATAAACGTCGAATTGAGCAATTACGTGACGGGTTTGATGCCACGTTAGAGGTGAATAAGACACAGCTAACTGAAGCGGCTAAGCTTTCTTACTCCTGTGACGAAAATGACTTAACCTCATGTAACATTTTTATCGTTACGGTTCCTACGCCGATTGACGATACACATGCGCCGGATCTTAATCCACTTCGTAAAGCGTCGGAATTGGTGGCTCGTCATATCAGCTGTAACGACATCGTCATTTTTGAAAGCACAGTATATCCGGGCGCGACAGAAGAAGTCTGTATTCCTATCATTGAGAAGATCTCAGGCCTTAAGTTTAATCAAGACTTCTTTGCTGGATATTCACCAGAGCGGATCAATCCAGGTGACAAAGTTAATACGTTAACAAAGATTACTAAGATCACTTCAGGTTCGACTCCTGAGGTTGCCGACTTTATCGACGAGATGTACCGCTCAATTATCACCGTTGGTACGCATAAAGCATCTTCAATTAAAGTTGCTGAAGCTGCAAAAGTGATAGAGAACACCCAGCGTGACTTAAACATTGCTGTGATTAACGAGTTTGCAAAAATATTCAATCGCTTGAATATTGATACGGAAGAAGTACTAAATGCTGCAGGAACAAAATGGAACTTTTTGAAATTTAAGCCTGGACTGGTCGGCGGTCACTGTATCAGTGTTGACCCTTATTATCTGACTTTTAAAGCAGAAGAGGTTGGTTATCGTCCTGAGGTCATACTTGCCGGACGTCGCATCAATGATGGTATGGGCGAATACGTCGCGACACAGCTAGTTAAGAAGCTTTCAAGCCGTAAAATTCATATAGATGAAGCTAAAGTACTCGTACTTGGGTTTACCTTTAAGGGCGACTGTCCTGACGTGAGAAACACTAAAATTATTGACGTAGTGCGCGAACTTCAAGATTTCAATATGTCAGTTGATGTCTACGATGGCTGGGCGAGTGCAGAAGAAGTAGAAAAAGAGTACGGTATACAGCTTGTCAATCAGATACAGCACGGTCAATACGATGGTATTATCCTCGCGGTCGATCACTCTGAGTTTAAAGAGTGGGGGGTGGAAAAGATCAGAGCATTCGGTAAAGAAGATCATGTTTTATACGATGTTAAACATGTATTAAACCCACAAGATGCAGATATAAGGCTATAACAGAGCAATGGAAAAGATGAAGAATTTCGCATTAATTGGTGCGGCGGGTTATATCGCACCTCGTCATATGAAAGCCATTAAAGAAACTGGTAATCTGCTGTCAGTTGCCTATGACATCAATGATTCTGTGGGTATCATCGATAGTATTTCACCGCAAAGTGAGTTTTTCACAGAGTTTGAGTGCTTCTATGACCATGCGCATCAATTGAAGCGCAATGAAGCGACTAAGCTTGACTATGTTTCTGTTTGCTCACCTAACTATCTACACCACTCGCACATTACCGCTGGTCTGCGTTTGGGCTGTGATGTGATATGCGAAAAGCCTTTAGTACCGACGCTCGCTGAACTTGATGACCTAATTCAGGTTGAGCAAGAAACCGGCAAGAGAGTATTCAACATATTACAGCTAAGACATCACCAAGCTATCTTAGATCTGAAAGATAAGGTCGCAAGTTCGTCAAATACCGACAAGCATGAAGTGGAGTTAACATACATTACTTCTCGTGGTAAGTGGTACATGCAAAGCTGGAAAGGCGATCCTAGAAAATCTTTTGGCGTCGCGACGAATATCGGTGTTCACTTTTTTGACATGCTGCACTTTATTTTTGGTGATTTACAGCGCAACGAATTGCATTTCATGAACAATGACAAAGCGGCTGGTTATTTAGAGTATGAAAATGCCAGAGTAAAATGGTTTTTGTCTATTGATGCTGAAGATTTACCAGAAGTCGTTAAAGGTAAGCAACCGACTTATCGCTCAATCACTTGTGATGGCGAAGAGTTAGAGTTTTCGGGCGGCTTTACCGATCTTCATACTGTTTCTTATCAAGAAATTTTAGCTGGCAGAGGCTATGGCTTAGAAGACGCACGTCACTGTATCGAAACCGTAAATGCAATCCGTCAAGGTAAAGTACATATTGAATCACAAGCGGATGTTCATCCGTTTTTACAAGGTAAGCTCTAATGGCCTACCAAAAGCATGAAAGCGCGATTGTGGATGACGGCGCTCAGATAGGTGAAGGCTCTCGAGTTTGGCATTTTGCACATGTTTGTGGCGGAGCCAAAATTGGTGCCGGCTGTTCGCTCGGGCAAAATGTTTTTGTCGGTAATAAAGTAGAGATTGGTAATAACGTTAAAATCCAGAACAATGTGTCAGTGTATGACAACGTTTATCTAGAAGACGATGTATTTTGTGGTCCGAGCATGGTATTCACTAACGTCTATAATCCGAGGTCGTTTATAGAGCGCAAAACTGAATACCGAGATACTCGAGTCCAGCAAGGCGCAACGCTTGGTGCAAATTGCACAATCGTGTGTGGCGTTACAATCGGCTCGTATGCGTTGATTGGTGCCGGCGCTGTGGTTAATAAAGACGTTCCTCCTTTTGCGCTTATGGTCGGAGTACCAGCGAAACAAATCGGTTGGATCAGTAAATATGGCGAGCAATTAGACTTGCCCCTTGAAGGTGAAGGTCGTTGTGTTTGTCCGCATACTGGCGAGCAGTATGTACTAAACGGAAACCAACTTAGTCATCAATTTTAATGGAATGATGTAATGCAATTTATCGACTTAGCTGCACAGTATCAGCATTTAAAAACAAAAATAGATACACGGATCGCAGCGGTATTAGAACATGGTCAGTACATTATGGGGCCAGAAGTACAAGAGCTTGAAGCTGCATTGTCTGATTATGTAGGTGTAAAGCATACTATCACTTGTGCTAACGGTACTGACGCGCTGTCTTTAGCTCTGATGGCATTAGATGTGAAAGCCGGAGACGCCGTCTTTTGTCCTACTTTTACATTTTTCGCTTCCGCTGAGACTATCGCTTTTGCGGGAGCGACTCCTGTGTTTGTCGATTCTGACACAAAAACATTCAATATTTGTCCAATCGATCTTGAAAACCGAATTAAGCAGGTAATAGACGCTGGTGAATTGACACCTAAAGTGATTATGGCTGTGGATTTATTTGGCTTACCTGCTGATTATCCAGCGATTAAAGAAATTGCGGATAAATATCAACTAAAGATTATTGAAGATGCAGCGCAAGGGTTTGGTGGTGAGATTGATGGCAAACGTGCAGGCTCTTTTGCCGATATAGCTACAACCAGCTTTTTCCCTGCTAAGCCATTAGGGTGCTATGGTGATGGTGGGGCGCTATTTACCGATAACGATGAATATGCTGCATTATTACAATCTCTACGAGTGCATGGTAAAGGCAAAGACAAGTACGATAATGTTCGCATCGGCATGAATAGCCGATTAGATACAATTCAAGCCGCTATTTTATTGGAGAAGCTTGCTGCTTTTCCGACCGAGTTGGAGAATCGTAACCGCGCTGCCAAGAACTATACCAATGATCTTCAGCCGCAGTTTGTTGCGCCTTTTGTGCCTGAGGGATATCTAAGTTCATGGGCGCAATACACTATCCAAGTAGATAATCGTGAACAGGTAATGCAATCATATAAAGAACAAGGTATTCCGACCATGATTTACTATGGCACCTGTATGCATCAGCAAAGTGCTTTTGAGCATTTAGGTCATAAGGAAGGTGATTTTCCGATTGCTGAAAAACTGGCTAAGTCAGTACTGAGTCTGCCTATGCATGGATATTTATGCACCGACAGTACCGAATAATTTTGCTTGTGAGTGCTTAAAAGAATGAATATTTCTGTGGTTATTCCGCTTTTTAATAAAGCCGAATATATTGAACGAGCTGTTCATTCTGTACTATCTCAAAAACATCCAGCGAGTGAGATCATTGTCGTGGACGATGGGTCCACTGATGCTGGCGCGAGTGTAGTTGAAAAAATAAACAGTAGTAAGGTGAGATTATTACAGCAGGCTAACAAAGGCGTTTCTGCTGCAAGAAATGTTGGTGTTCGTGCTGCTAACGCTGAGTTTGTCGCATTCTTGGATGCTGATGATGTTTGGCATGATGACTTTTTGTCTAATATTCAATCTCTTTATCAAACCTTTCCTGATGCACGTATTTTTTGTACTGGCTATGAGTTCAACACAGTGGAAGGGAAGCGAGCGGCCAAAAACCAACACTTACTAGAAAATAGAGGGTTGCTGCAAGATTATTTTTTAGCGTGTTGTAATGCTGATTTACCAATAACTTCGTCATCTGTTTGCATTGCAAAAGAGAGCTTGCTAAAAGTCGGTGGGTTTAAAGAAGGATTAAGCCTTGGTGAAGATCAGGCCGTATGGGGTAGCGTTGCTTGTCAGTGGCCAATTGCTTACGATAAGTCAGTGTCTGTGATGTATGATTTAACGGCTTCTAGTGTTGGGCAGTCGCCGTCGGATTTTGAGCAGCCATCTCCACATATTTTTGAATTTCAGCGTTTGCTGGATGATGGTATTGTGCCTACTGAGCTTATTGGAAGTGTTAAATACCTACAACATCTTACCGTGATGAGCAGTGTAAAAAGTAATTTACTCATTGGTAATCGCATGAAAGCATTAAAGCTTCTGCTAACCCACCCTTTATTACAATGGGATAGGTATCGCGTAGCGGCTTTTTTCTTACTAATAATGCCAAAGAGCTGGATCGCTCGTAGCTATATGGCTTTAAAGCATCGGAGATAAGCATGGTTAGAAAGCAGTTTCTGTTTTTCTTTCTAACATTAGCAATCATGAGTATTGGTATTATTGGTCAATACCATGTGCTGCCAACTAATGCTATTTTCGAATTGCTGGTTCTATGTACTTTTTTGTTTGTTGCTAAGCGCATGTGCCCAAGCGCATGGCTAGTGTTCAGCTGTAGTCTGCTGTATTTGATTATTACGTTAGCCTTAGCTAAGGTTCGCGGTATCCATCCTGTAGATTACTTTATTGCCTATAAAACTTTTTTTTATCTCGCTTTATTGTCATTTTTTTCTTCTAAAGTGTTATTCGAAGAAAAGCTACTGCGACGTTTTTGGCATATTCTTCTGCTACTATTTTTCATCAAATATGTCATTTGGATTGGCCTTGGGCAAGAAGGTCGGCCAGGTATTTTTACCGAAAATAACTATGAAATTATGTTTGTATTGCTATTAGGGTGTGCAATATGGGGCTTTAATCGCTCTTTGTCATTATTCGACTGGATGGCATTAGGTGTGGTTACTTTTCTTTCAGGTTCTCGTTCTGGTGTGATTTGCTTTCTTGCAATGTTCACCATTTTCTATATTAAAGACTTTGGCTGGAAGACCATAATTAAGTTGCTTGTTGTTGCTATAATCGCAGCTGGTGTCGCTGCAACCTTTATTAGTCGTTTGTCGGGCGGTGATATTGAAGCAATCGATAGGGTGGTTTTTTTCCAAGGCTTTTTGAAAGCGATTTCAGGTTGGGGATGGCAGGAATATTTGATTGGTTCGCAAACACTTACAGCAATGCCCGAAAGTGTGTGCACAAGGCTTCAGTATTACCAATCACTATTTAGTGCAGGCAAGCCAGGAGTGTGTTACTCGGTTATATTGCACACTTACCTCACTAGGGCAGTATTTGACCATGGCTTTTTAGGATTATTATTTATCTTTTTGGCAGTGAATCAGCTGCTCAAATTGAGCGATGTTTCACCGCGAGCAAGACTTGCCTGCATCAGTATTTTATTTTTAAATGGAGCATCAGTCAGCTCGATGAATAGTGTGTATGCTATTGTTGGACTGATTATTGTAATGACCGCGTTGTATCCACAGCGGTTGAAATATTATGGTTCTTCAAGTGCAAAGTCAGCTAGAGAGCTAAATGCGTCCACTTAACTGTCATCTTCTTTACTTATAGTAAGCTGAGAGTTGAAAAGAGGCTAAAACTATGAAGATAACAGTTGTTGGTGCAGGTTATGTTGGGCTTTCCAACGCAATTCTTCTCGCGCAGCATAATCAAGTTACATTGCTAGATGTTAACGAGTCCAAGGTTCGCTTGGTGAATGATAAAATTTCGCCTTTCTATGACCCTGAGATTTCAGAGTATCTGCTTTCGAAAAAGCTCGAATTAGTAGCCACAACATGTGCAAAGAGTGCTTTTGGTAACGCCGAGCTTGTTATAATTGCTACACCAACTGATTATGATCCTAAGACGAACTTTTTTAATACAAGTAGTGTAGAAAATGTAATTGGTGAATTGCTGTCTATCAATTCTCAGGCGAAGATCGTAATAAAGTCTACAGTTCCTGTGGGTTTCACTCGTAAAGCTAGGGAGCAGTTTAGCTATGAGAGCATTATATTTTCTCCTGAATTCTTAAGAGAAGGTAAAGCGCTCCACGATAATTTATATCCATCACGGATCATAATTGGTGCTAAATCAGAACATGCACAAATTATAGCTAACCTTTTTCAACAGGGGGCATTAAAAGCGGATATAGATGTGCTTTTTAGTGGGTCAACAGAAGCCGAAGCGATCAAGTTATTCTCGAATACTTATTTGGCGATGCGCGTAGCCTACTTTAATGAGTTAGACAGCTATGCTGAATCTCATGGTTTAAACGCTAAGCAGATAATTGAGGGGGTGTGTTTAGACCCTCGAATTGGCAGTCATTACAATAACCCCTCATTTGGCTATGGTGGCTATTGTTTACCAAAAGACACGAAGCAGCTTTTAGCCAACTATAAAGACGTCCCTAATAATATAATTCAAGCAATTGTTGATGCAAACACAACAAGAAAGGACTTTATTGCCGAGTCAATTTTGCAAAAAGAACCTAAGGTGGTGGGGATCTACCGATTAATAATGAAAGCGGGATCAGACAACTTTAGAGCTTCTGCTATTCAAGGTGTGATGAAAAGAATAAAAGCAAAGGGAGTCGAGGTAGTGGTTTATGAGCCAGTACTGAAAGAGGCAGCTTTCTTTAATTCGAGAGTAGAAAACAACCTAGATGTATTCAAACGTAGTTGTGATGTAATCATCTCTAATCGTATGGTTGAAGAGTTACAAGACGTTACCGAAAAAGTCTACACAAGAGACCTTTTTGGCAGTGACTAGGCTAGACCTAATTGAGAATATGCGTATAATAGAAGGCTTAATTCGTTAGGCTTTTTTAGGGAACGCAACGCATGGAATGCTGGTATTTGCTCTACTGTAAACCAAAACAAGAACACAGAGCACAGTCAAATCTTCAAAATCAAGGGATAGAGTCTTGTTTCCCAACTTTCGTAAAAAGAAAAACCTCTGGCTCAAAAGCGGTGGAGCAACCGCTGTTTCCACGATATTTATTTGTTAAGCTAGATCCACATTCTTCACACTTTTCTGCTGTAAAAAACACTCGCGGTGTTTCTGACTTTATTCGTTATGGTACCGATCTACAAATGGTGCCAGATGAACTCGTTGCTCAACTAATGAATAAAAATGAAATAGCAGACGAGCTCGACCTTCAAGAAGGCGACTTGGTTCAGTTAACAGACGGCTGTTACAAAGACATTCACGCCATATATCAACAACCTGATGGAGAGCTACGTAGCATTTTATTAATTAAACTGCTTAATCATTATGCACAAATCGTTGTTGATAACAGTACAATAAAAAAGGTACAATAAAAACTTCATCCTTTATTCTTATTTATTTGTTATAAAAAGGGTGTACTCTGGTTTGACTGTAAACTTCTTCACGTTGTTAGAAAGATTACATTCTCATAGCGGAACGTTTGCAATTTTGTAGCTGTAATTTAAAAGCCCAAACCATTTTGTAGCAGCGACTTTATGTCGCAAAAACATAATCACCTGGGGTTAACGTGGTAGGAGCGAGTTCACCTCGCGATCTTTTACTTAAACTAAAACCAGCATTTAGGAGCTGCAACCTAAGGGCGGAAGCGTGCCTGAATGCCGTAGCAGCGGCTTTACGCCGCGACAGAATGGTTCAGGCGCGGCTTTACACCGCAAAGACATAAACACCTTAGGTCAACGTGGTAGGAGCGAGTTTACCTCGCGATCTTTCACGTAAACCGAAACCAGCATTTAGGAGCTGCAACCTAAGGGCGGAAGCGTGCTTAAATGCCGTAGCAGCGACTTTATGTCGCGACAGATTGATTCAGGCGCGGCTTTACACCGCAAAGACATAAACACCTTAGGTCAACGTGGTAGGAGCGAGTTTACCTTGCGATCTCTTACGAAAACTAAAACCAGCATTTAGGAGCTACAACCTAAGGGCGGAAGCGTGCCTGAATGCCGTAGCAGCGGCTTTACACCGCAAAGACATAAACACCTTAGGTCAACGTGGTAGGAGCGAGTTTACCTCGCGATCTTTTACTCAAACCGAAACCAGCATTTAGGAGCTCAACCTGAGGGTGGAAGCGTGCCTGAATGCCGTAGCAGCGACTTTACGCCGCGACAGAATAGTTCAGACTTAGTCGTAGCAGCGACTTTATGTCGCGACAAAATGGTTCAAACTCAGACGCCGCGACCAAGCACCAAAGATTAAATTGCAAATTAAGAAATAACAAAAACAATAATCTAAAAAATGAACTCAAACTTGGTAAAGGCTTTTATTCATACCTTCAAGTAAAAACATAGAATATAGAGTGAGATCTTGCGCAAAACCTAGTACTCACTTGCGATTAACAATCGTGCATGCTTTAATTAGCCCACGAAATTTTTATTGCATCTCTACTATTTAATAAAGGGCAATAAAAGTAATGAAAAGAAAAGATTACAACACTTTTGGGAAGAAACAATGGCGCTACGCTGTAAAACTATCATTGCTTCAGCCGTTCTGATGACAATGAGCGGCTGTACACTTGTTCCTGGTGGCCATTTTGAAGGGATCGGCTCTGGTGAACAAACAGCAAATCTAGAACGCGACTTAGAAAAAGTAAATATTCACATCATCGACTCTCAGTTAGTTCAAGAGCACAAAATCAAACAAGCCAAAAAAATTGACCGTTCGTCACTTGCTGGTATCGATGTCTCAAACTATGAATATCGTTTAGGTGTTGGGGATGTCATTACAATTGGCGTTTGGGATCACCCTGAACTTACAATCCCGGCTGCGGTACAAAGAACAGCCGAGTTTGATGGTTTCCGTGTTCAAGCCGACGGCACTATTAATTTTGCCTACGCCCCAAAAGTTCCGGCAGCAGGTAGAACAGTAAATGAGTTACGTGAAGATCTTACTAAACGCTTAAGCCGTGTTATTGAAGAACCACAAATAGACGTAAAAGTGGTTGGTTTTAGAAGTCAAAAAACATACGTAACCGGCGAGGTAACAAAACCGGGTGTATACCCAATCACGGAAACGCCAGTCACGCTAATTGATGCAATAAACCAAGCCGGCGGCTTAACAGAAAGTGCTGATTGGGAAACCGTAACTTTTACTCGCGGTGAGAAAACAGAGGTTATTCAACTCGATGATTTCTATGCTGAGGGTGATATTTCACAAAACCGTTTGTTGCAGCATGGTGATATCATTCATATCAGCCGCAACGACAAACGTAATGTTTATGTTTTAGGTGATGTAATTAAAGCAGGCAAAGTAGACGTAAACCGCTATGGTTTGAGTCTAGCCGAAGCACTTACGGAAGTAGGTGGCTTTAATGAGCGCACAGCTGATGCTAATGGTGTTTTTGTACTGCGTAAACGCGACCTACAAAAAGACGGCGTGCTTGCAGATGTATATCAACTGCACGCAAAAAATGTTGCCTCATTGGTACTTGCAGAGCAATTTGAACTGCAGCCTCAAGATATTGTGTACGTTACCAGCGCACCACTTGCTCGCTGGAACAAAGTTATAAGCTTACTATTGCCTTCGCTATCAACTGTGGATGCAATTCAAGATATTGAAAATCAATAGTGTGATTGCTCATGTTTGATAGTGTATTAATGGTTTGCGCTGGCAATATTTGCCGTAGTCCAACCGCAGAATATGTTTTAAAAAGCAAATTGGCGGGTAAGAATATTCAAGTGTCATCGGCGGGCTTAACCGCGTTAGAGGGTAAATCTGCCGATGCAATGGCACAAGAACTTACTAAGGCGCAAGGTATCAACATGAGTGAGCATCAAGGTCGCCAGCTCAGTGGTACGCTTGTTGCGCAAAACAGTCTCATTTTAGTAATGGAACATAGGCACCTTGATGACTTATGTAGCCGTTACCCTCAAGCTCGCGGTAAAACCTTTTTACTTGGTAAGTGGATTGGCGATAAAGAAATCCCCGATCCTTACCGCCAATCTAAAGAAGCGTTTGAACACGTGTATGAGCTTATCGATAGCGCCTGCAGCGCTTGGCAACAGTATTTATAAGGAATTGCGAGTATATGAATGCTCAGCCAAATCTAATTTCTCCGCAAAAATCTAAACAAGAAGATACGCAAGAGATCGACTTAATGGCACTATTTGGTGCCTTATTAGACGCTAAATGGTTTATTGCCGGTATTACATCTTTATTTATGCTGCTAGGTGTAGCTTACGCCATATTTAGCACGCCAATCTACCAAGCAACCGCAATGGTACAGGTAGAAGAAAAAGGTGGTTCAGTGCCTGGCTTTGACGACATGTCTGGCATGTTTGAAAGTACTTCCGCTGCGGTAACCGAAATCGAGTTACTCAAATCAAGAAGTATTATAGGTGAGGCGGTAGATACGCTTAATCTAGATATAGTAGTAGAACCAAAATTGTTTCCTTTATTAGGGGGGCGAAGCTTTCGTAAGTTCGTACCACAAACTGAAGGTGAAGTTGCGGAAGCAAGCTTTGGCGCAATCTCTTATGCGTGGGGCGGTGAAAAAGTAGAGATCCACCGGTTTAGAGTGCCTAAAAGCGCTGAGGGAACAGAGTTCACTTTATTGGCGCAAACTGATGACAGTTTTGTTCTACTAAATGCAGATGATGAAGAAATGCTTTCTGGTAAAGTTGGGCAAGAGATTAAAGCAGGGCAGTTTGAATTAACCATCAAAACACTTATTGCACGACCTGGTACTGAATTCTCAATTGTAAAACGAAACAGATTACAAACGATATTAGACTTACAAAGTGCTATATCTGCATCTGAAAAAGGCAAAGACTCAGGTATCATCAATCTTGCGCTTCAAGATAAAACCCCAGCCTACGCAGAAAAAGTATTAGACAAAGTTGCCAGTATTTATGTTCGCCGTAACGTCGAACGTAACAGCGCAGAGGCACAGCAGTCTCTTGAGTTTTTAGAGGTGCAGCTTCCAGAAGTTAAGCGTAACTTAGAGCGCGCTGAAAAGGCCTTTAACGATTACCAAATTCGCCAAGAATCCATTGATATTAGCCTAGAAACACAAGGCGTTTTAGAGCAAATAGTTGCATTAGAAACAAAACTACAAGAACTAGAATTAAAACGCTTAGAGCTTGGTCGTAAATTTAAACGCGAACACCCCTCATACCGTGGTGTGGTAGAGCAAATTGATACCGTAAAGCGCCAACGAAACGAATTGGCTGGTGAAGTTCAAGGCTTGCCAGAAACCCAGCGTGAGCTACTACGTTTAAAACGTGATGTAGAAGTAAACAATGAAATTTATACTCTACTTTTAGGAAAAACTCAGGAATTAGATATTGTACGTGCAGGTACGGTGGGTAATGTTCGCATCGTAGATTACGCAGAGGTAAATACAACCCAACCAGTTAAGCCTAAAAAAGCACTAATCGTTGTGATGGCTACCATGTTAGGTGGTATGTTAGCGGTTGCAATCGTACTTATTCAAAAAGCACTGCATAAAGGGATTGAAGACCCAAGTGAAATTGAAGCGTTGGGCTTACCTGTATACGCCAGTGTACCCTTCTCAGATTATCAAGTGAAGCTTACAGGTTTTGCCAAAGCGCGTAAGGGCAAGACAGCAAAAGCAAAATCAATATTGGCAATTGATAATCCAGCAGACCTATCGATAGAAGCTCTACGAAGCCTACGTACAAGCCTACACTTTGCTATGCTAGAAGCAAAAAACAATGTTATCGCTATCTCAGGCCCAAGTCCTGGCGTGGGTAAATCCTTTATTACCGTAAACCTTGCAACCGTTCTGGCGCAAAGTGGCAAACGCATTCTTGTTATTGACGCTGATATGCGTAAAGGCTACCTGCAAACTCAGTTTGGCATGAAATGGGATGACGGTTTAAGTGATTACCTCTCTGGCCGATTGAATTTAGCGCAGGTGATTAAGCCAAGCCAAGTTGAAGATTTGCAAGTAATGACCCGAGGCCAAATACCTCCTAACCCTTCAGAGCTACTAATGCATGAAAACTTTAGCAAGTTGATTGGTGAAGTGAGCAAAATGTACGACTTAGTTATTGTTGATACTCCTCCAATCTTAGCGGTGACAGACCCTGCTATTGTGAGTGCGCATGCAGGCACAACATTACTAGTAACCCGTTTTGGTCAAAACCATGCAAAAGAGCTAGAAATTACACGAAATCGTTTTGAGCAAAATGGTATTGATGTAAAAGGGGTGGTATTCAACGGTGTTGTTCGTAAATCAACTAATGCCTATGGTTACTACGGCTACTACAACTACGAGTACAAGTCAGATAAAGCATAGCAGGTTATGTCGCTGCAACCCGTAGCAACGACTTTATGTTACGACCGTAGCAGCGGCTTTACGTTACGACTCGTAGCAGCGACTTTATGTCGCGACTCGTAGCAGCGACTTTATGTCGCGACTCGTAGAATGGCTTTATGTCGCGACCCGTAGAACGACTTTACGTTACGACTCGTAGCAACGACTTTACGTTACGACCCGTAACAGCGACTTTATGTCGCGACCCGTAGAACGGCTTTACGTTACGACTCGTAGCAGCGACTTTATGTCGCGACCCGTAGCAGCGAGTTTACGTTACGACTTGTAGCAGCGACTTTATGTCGCGACCCGTAGGACGGCTTTACGTTACGACTCGTAGCAACGACTTTATGTTATGATCAATAAGATGAGTTGTTATTGTGAGACATAGGGCAAGCCGAAGTTGGTGCAACATAACAACTCAATGTGTATAAAGTGGCATTATGTTGAGATTGAAAGATAACCAATCAAGGTTACTCAACTGCGGATTTAATTCGTAGAATAATAGCTCTGCATGAAGATATAGGGCGTTATGAATAGAGAGACTGAATAAGACAAGTAAAGCCTCCTAACATCCAATCGGCATTTCTAAATAAACCAGCAGAAAAAATAAAGGGACACTCTGTGAAAGTACTTACAGTATTCGGAACAAGACCAGAAGCAATTAAAATGGCACCTTTAGTATACGCTCTAAAGCAAGATGTACGCTTCGATGCCAAAGTATGTGTTACAGCACAGCACAGAGAGATGTTAGATCAGGTTTTAGAGTTATTCAAAATTACACCTGACTATGATTTAAACCTAATGAAAGCCGGGCAGACGCTACCAGAAGTGACAAGCCGAATTTTATTAGAGCTTACTCCAGTACTTAAAGAGTTTAAGCCAGATGTGGTCTTAGTACATGGCGATACTGCAACCACATTTGCAGCAAGCTTAGCCGCTTATTATGAACAAATTTCAGTTGGTCATGTCGAGGCAGGCTTACGTACAGGCAATATATACTCTCCATGGCCAGAAGAGGCAAACCGTAAGCTTACAGGGGCGCTTACCAGATACCACTTTGCTCCCACTGAGACCTCTAAACAAAACTTGCTAGTTGAAAATTACCATGATGAAAATATATTTGTTACGGGTAACACAGTGATCGATGCTTTGCTAATGGTTAAGCATCAAATAGAAACAGACTCCGAGCTAAGCAATACTCTAGCTGCACAATTCCCCATGTTGGATGAGAGCAAAAAGCTTATCTTAGTTACAGGTCACCGAAGAGAAAGCTTTGGTGGTGGATTTGAGCGTATTTGTGAAGCTCTGGCTAAGACTGCAAAAGCGCATCCAAACTGTCAAATCCTATATCCAGTGCATTTAAATCCAAATGTGCAAGAGCCAGTTAATCGCATTTTAAGCGATATTGACAATGTTCACTTAATAGAACCTCAGCAATATTTGCCTTTTGTTTATTTAATGAATAGAGCACATGTTATTTTAACAGATTCTGGTGGTATCCAAGAAGAGGCGCCCAGCCTCGGCAAGCCAGTTCTAGTTATGCGCGATACCACTGAGCGTCCTGAAGCTGTAAAAGCTGGGACAGTAAAGTTAGTCGGGACTGATGTAGCAGCAATCACCACGTCTTTAGAACAACTGCTAATTAATGAGAAAAGCTACGAGCAAATGAGCAGATCCCATAACCCTTATGGTGATGGAAATGCATGCAAAAGAATCTGCGATATTTTAGCTAAATAAACAATAGTAAGCAGTTTTAAACTTCAAGATATCAAAGGGAAAGTATGTCATTTAATACAATTTCGGTCGTTGGCTTGGGTTACATTGGATTGCCAACAGCAGCGATGTTTGCCTCTCGCAAAAAGAAAGTAATTGGTGTGGATGTTAATCAGCATGCCGTAGACACAATCAATAGAGGTGAAATCCACATCATTGAACCTGAGCTAGATATGATAGTGCATGCAGCGGTTACTGAGGGTTATCTAAAAGCGACAACAAAACCTGAACCTGCAGATGCTTTTTTAATAGCAGTACCTACCCCTTTTAAAAATAATGGCTCAGAAATTCCAGAGCCTGATTTGACTTATATTAAGTCGGCTGCTGATGCGATTGCGCCGGTTCTGAAAAAAGGTGACTTGGTTATCCTTGAGTCAACATCACCCGTTGGCGCGACTGAGAAAGTGGCTGAGTGGTTAGCTGAGGCAAGAGCTGATCTAAGTTTCCCGCAAGACTGTGGAGAGGACTCTGACATCCGGATTGCTCATTGCCCTGAACGGGTTCTGCCAGGACATGTAGTCCGTGAACTGGTTGAAAACGATCGCGTTATTGGTGGAATGACTGCTAAATGTTCTCAAGCCTCTATCGACCTTTATAAAATCTTCGTTAACGGGGAGTGTGTCGTTACGAATGCAAGAACAGCCGAGATGGCCAAATTGACCGAGAACTCTTGTCGAGATGTTCAAATTGCATTTGCAAATGAGCTTTCTGTGCTTTGCGACCAGTTAGATATCGATGTCTGGGAGTTAATCTCTTTAGCTAATCGTCACCCCCGAATAAATATTCTTCAGCCAGGGCCTGGTGTCGGTGGGCATTGTATCGCTGTAGACCCTTGGTTTATTGTAAGCAAAACTCCGGAGCTGTCCAAAATAATTCATACTGCAAGACTTGTGAATGACGCTAAGCCTCAATGGGTAATTGATAAAGTGAAAGGTGAATTATTTAAGATATTACAAAATTCACCAAATACATCGATGGAGTCTATCACCGTTGCTTGCTACGGTTTGTCTTTTAAACCTGACATAGACGATTTACGTGAAAGCCCTGCGTTAACGGTTGCTGGAGAAATACGAAGGCTGCATAAAGGAGAGGTATTGGTCGTTGAACCTAATATCAACCAGTTACCAAGCTCTTTGACGGATTGTAAGTTGACGAGCCTTGAAAGTGCAGCAAAGGATGCGGATCTTCATGTGATTTTGGTTAATCATAAGGAGTTTTCTAAGGTAGCTTTTGAAAACTGCAATCACGTTTTAGATACTGTTGGAGCTTTGAGGTAATACCATGGTAAATAAAGGGATCATCCTTGCTGGGGGAAGTGGTACACGATTATATCCATTAACGAAGGTTATCAGTAAGCAGTTGATGCCAGTCTATGATAAGCCAATGGTGTATTACCCAATCGCAACATTAATGAATGCCGGTATTCAGGACATTTTAATTATCACTACGCCGGCAGAGCAGATTAGATTTCACGAGCTCTTAGGAGATGGAAAAGATTGGGGCATCAATATTGAATATGTTGTACAGCCTTCTCCTGATGGTTTAGCACAAGCTTTTTTACTAGGCGAGTCATTTATTGGAGACTCAAATGTTGCCTTAATTTTGGGTGACAACCTGTTTTATGGTCATGATTTAGTAAAATCTCTACAAGCTGCGGCTAATCGGACTGAAGGTGGAACTGTATTTGGTTACCATGTAGCCAACCCTAAAGCATATGGTGTGGTTGAATTTGATGAATCAGGTAAAGCGATTTCAGTAGAAGAAAAACCGCTGCAACCGAAATCAAATTATGCGGTTCCTGGTTTATATTTCTTTGATAATAAAGTAATTGAATACGCGAAGAATGTTAAGCCTTCTGCGCGAGGTGAATTGGAGATTACTGATGTCATTGAGCAGTACCTCCACGCAGGTACGTTAAATGTCGAAATTATGGGTCGTGGGACAGCTTGGTTAGATACTGGTACTCACGATAGCTTACTGCAAGCTGCGCAATTTATCGAAACACTTGAAAAGCGTCAGGGCTTAAAAGTTAATTGTCCGGAAGAGGTGGCGTATCGTATGGGTTACATTAGTGAACAGCAGTTGCGCGATTTGGCTGAGCCATTACGAAAAAGTGGCTACGGCGAATACCTTCTCAGTTTACTGACTCATAAGGTGTTTTCATGAATATAATTGATACAAAAATTCCTGAAGTAAAAATTCTCGAGCCGAAAGTGTTTGGTGATGAACGAGGATTCTTCATGGAAACCTTCAGAGAAGAGTGGTTTAAAGAACATGTAGCAAATGTCACGTTCGTTCAGGATAATCATAGCAAGTCTGCTCAGGGGATCTTACGTGGACTCCATTATCAAACTGAACAAACACAAGGCAAGTTAGTACGAGTAACTCAAGGTGAAGTCTATGATGTCGCAGTAGATATGCGTAAAAGCAGCCCGACATTTGGACAGCATGTCGGTGTCTTTTTAAGCGCAGAAAATAAGCGCCAGCTTTGGGTACCAGAAGGTTTTGCACATGGTTTTTACGTAACGAGTGAGTCGGCAGAGTTTGTTTATAAATGCACAGATTATTACGCGCCGCAGTTTGAGCAAAGCGTACTCTGGAATGATCCAGCATTGGAAATTCAGTGGCCTTTAGCAAATGGGCAAAAGCCGCTTCTTTCTCCTAAAGATGAGGCTGGCCTGCTAATTACGAATGCACCAACGTTTTAAGAGAAGAGAAGTAATGAGGAAAACTATTTTTGTAACCGGTGGTGCAGGCTTTATTGGTTCAGCCCTGGTACGCTTTTTGATAAACGAAACAGAGCACAATGTTGTTAATTACGACAAATTAACCTATGCAGGAAACTTAGAATCTTTGCGCTCCATCGAAAGTAATGAGCGTTATCATTTTATCCAGGGTGACATCTGTGATCGCGCTAAGGTACTTGAAGTGTTTAATGAGTACCGGCCAGATTTCATTATGCACTTAGCTGCTGAGAGTCATGTGGATCGTTCAATTGACGGTCCGGGTGAATTTATTCAAACAAATGTTGTTGGCACCTATGAGCTGTTAGAAGCTGCGCGAAGCTACTACAGCACTTTAACGGAAGAAAATAAAGAGCTCTTTCGTTTTCATCATATTTCTACTGATGAAGTTTATGGTGACTTGGGTGAGACAGGGCTGTTCACTGAAGAAACTCCATATGAGCCGAGTTCACCATACTCAGCATCAAAAGCTGCTTCAGACCATCTAGTCAGAGCATGGCAACGTACATATAACTTACCAGTAGTACTAACTAACTGTTCGAATAATTACGGCCCTTATCATTTTCCCGAAAAGTTGATTCCTTTGATTATTTTAAATGCTTTAGAGGGAAAACAACTTCCGGTGTATGGCGATGGTAAACAAGTTCGCGATTGGCTATTCGTAGAAGACCATGCCCGTGCACTATACAAGGTCGTAACCAACGGAAAGCTGGGTGAAACTTACAATATTGGCGGCTTTAACGAAAAGCAGAATATCGAAGTTGTCACGACGATTTGCAACCATTTAAATGATCTGATTGAAGATAAGCCTAATAATTTGTCAGACTTCAAAGAACTAATCACATTTGTAGCTGATAGGCCTGGGCACGATGTCCGTTACGCAATAGATGCGACAAAGATCAACAGAGAGTTAGGCTGGCAGCCAGAAGAAACATTTGAAACTGGCATCTTAAAAGCCATTAAGTGGTATTTAGATAACCAGGAATGGTGTAGGAATGTGCAAGATGGCTCTTATCAGAGAGAGCGTTTAGGAACAAGTTAAATGGATGTTTTAATAATAGGAAAAAGCGGGCAGGTTGCATGGGAGTTAATGCAAACCTGCCCAGATCATATCACTGCAATGGCTCTAGGCCGCAATGACATTGACATTACATCAGCAAAGAGTATTGAGAATGCAATTGTTGAATATAACCCTACAGCCATTATAAATGCCTCAGCTTATACTGCAGTAGATAAAGCAGAATCTGATACAGAAAATGCGTATCTTATTAATGCAACTGCAGTTGAGTTATTGGCTAAATCAGCACATACGCATGGAATACGCTTACTGCATATCTCGACTGATTTCGTATTTGATGGCAACCAGAACAGGGCTTATCAGGTAGATGACCAAACTAATCCAATAAATGTATATGGGGCATCTAAGCTAGCTGGTGAAGAAGCAATAAAGAAATATCATACTCACAATTCAACAGTTGTAAGAACATCCTGGGTCTACTCAAGTCATGGTAATAATTTTGTAAAGACGATGCTGCGTTTAATGTCGGAGAAAGAGGAACTCAACATTGTTAGTGACCAAATTGGCTGTCCGACTAACGCGAAGGGTTTGGCAAAGTACCTTTGGACATTGGCAGAGCATAATAACCTTTCTGCAGTATATCATTACAGCGATCTCGGTATTGCCAGTTGGTATGACTTTGCAGTTGCAATTCAGGAGCTCTCATTTGAGTTGGGCTTATTAGAGAAGAAAATCTCAATCAATCCAATCCCTAGTAGCGCTTACCCGACTCCCGCTAAAAGGCCGTCTTTTGGTCTTTTAAAAGTCGAGAAAAGTGAGCAACATTGGCAATTAGGGTTACGCGAAACCTTAAAGCTCATTAATTTGAACAAGAACTAGCTATTGTATGGAGGGGAAGTGAAGAGGTTTTGTATCCTATTTGCAGTACGAGGTGGGGCAGCAATCATGTCCATACTCTCTTCTATACTGGTCGCAAGGACTGCGCCAATTGAGGATGCTGGTGTTTACTTTCTTTTTTTAAACTATGTAATCCTTTTTGGTGTTGTTTTTTCTTTAGGTTTTCATATTTTACTTGTAAAAAGGTTTGCTAACACTCTAAGTAATATAACTCAATTGGACTATTTGAAAAAAGCGATTTTCCTCATCAGTCTTGGACCATTGTTTTTGATATATACTAATGAGCTGCTCTCATTCCCTGCAAATATATTACCTAGTTTGCAAAATACGCGCATGATGAGCTTAGCGATTTTTACAGGCTTCATTTGGGCAATTGTTTCATCCCTGTCAGGTGCAGCGTTGGGACTTGGGAAACCGAATTTCTCCACAATTTGCCAGAATATGATTCCATATACAGGTGTGTGTTTAATATCTGTTCTATTTATGCTTAGAGGAGAGATGCTTGTATTAAATGAACTGATAGCGTTACTTGTTATTGGTGGTATAGCATCTGTATTAGTTCTTGGTATATTTCATTTTAAGAATACCAGAAAAGCCAAAATGGAAGAGAATAGAGCACCAGTGGATTTTACTGGAAGTGGCTTTTTTTGGTTAAGCTCATTATTGCAAGCATTTCTTTTCTCAGGCACAATTATCTATTGCTCTAATTTTTTAGATGCAAAGGATATAGCCGGCTTGTATACTGCTCAGCGCATAACGGCAGCCGTATCATTTGTAATGATAGTTATAAATTTGATTGCACAACCTGTTTTCTCAAGGTTATACCATGAAGGTAAAGTTGAAGATTTAAAGGCCGCAGTTAAGAAGTTTACCTTGTATCCTGCATTAATTTCATTTCCATTTATAGTTTTAATTTATACTTTTAATGTCGAGATTATGGGGGTGATTAATGCTTCATATTCTGAGTATAGTAACTTGCTTTCAGTATTGCTTTTAGGTTATTTTTTGGCGTTAATATGCGGACCAGTAATTCCACTGCTGCAAATGACTGGAAATGAGAAAAAGCAAACCATTGTTAATGTTGCATTGCTTTTCCCTGTGTTTTTGAATTCTACACTTTTGACCAAAAATTTTGGTGTTACAGGTTTAGCTTGGGGCTTGACATTATTGTTGCTTTTTCAAAACGTACCTCTAGTTATTTTAATTAAAAAAAGGCTGGGCTTTATCCCGATTATAGGAAGGTAATTTACATTGAACAGTATTTGTATAGCTACGTACAATGGTAGCAGGTTTATTCATGAGCAACTAACTTCAATCCTAGGTCAGCTTGATAGCCAAGACGAAGTAATAATTTGTGATGATGGATCCACCGATAATACAATAGCAATAATCGAGGAGCTTCAAGACCCACGGGTTAAGATCTTTAAAAACCCAAAAAACTTGGGTTATGTTCTTAACTTTAAAAAGTCTGTCTCGCATGCAAGTGGTGATTATATATTCTTATCAGATCAAGATGATGTTTGGCCTGAGAATAGATTGGCTTTAATGAAAGAGCATCTTAGAGCTTCAGAAAAGGATATCCTTTTTGGTAATTACGAGGTATTCGAAGATGATATTCGCATTCTTAAGAAGCATGATGCAAGACTAGGAAACCACAGTAATGTCTCGCGGTTTAAGAATATCTTTAAGACATTCAAAGGGGGAATCCCTTATTTTGGATGTTGCTGTGTTTTTAAGAAGAATGTAAAGAGTGAGTTTGAAAGGATAATTGATGGAGGAACAAGCCATGATATAGCATTAAGCTTATATGGCAACTTGTCTGGCCGTATCCATCATATTCCAGATACTGTGGTTTACAGACGAGTTCATGATTCTAATGTTACAAGCTCTGATAGAACGTTAAAAGATAAGCTGTTGACGAGATTCTTGTGGCTGAAATTACTAGTAAGGATGAGCAGTTGAATAATCTGACGCTGCCCAAAGACAAGCTGTGCTTTTTTGTTTGCTCAGTTATTGTCTTCTTTGTAAGTTATATATCTTATGGATATTATGTATTGGGCGATCAATATTTCTATATAAAAGCTTATGAGGGTATGGCAGGAAAATCAGTATCCGAAGCTTGGGCTTACTATCGAAGTCAGTTAAACTCTATGGAGTTTGGTCATTTTTCCATTTCTTACATCTTTTCAGGGCTGGTTGATAAAAAAATAGTATTTTCCATTTTAAATAGCATATTGGTTTATCAGGCTGGGATTTATCTAAGATATTTGGGATATGGCTTGCTTCTTATATCTTTCATAGTGTTGACTAACTTTTACTTTTGGGTTTTGTATATACCAGCCGAAAGATTAAAGGTTGCTGCTATTTTCTTTTTCCTTTTCTTAAATTGTAAAGGGAGTTCAAAACTCAAAACTAGCTATGGTGTTTTGACAGTATTGAGTCATGTTTCAACAACGCTATTCTTTACTTCTCACGCAATAATTGATTTTTTAAGGTATTCTTTAAAATTGAAAGTAAGCAGGTCTTTCTTTGTCTATCTTGCTATATTTTTGATTACGGGGTTTGTTGTCTTTGAACATTTGTCCAGAAAAATATTTGGATATTTTGACAATTTTGGTGGTGACTATTCTTCAATTATAAAAACTATCATAATTCTTTTTCCGTTAGTTTTTTTTATAAAGCAAAAGCTAGATCTAATGGTTGTTATATTTGTTCTCTCTATAGCTGCTTTCGTATTAGGTGATGGGCGAGTTAATATGTTTAGTTATCTGTATTTTGTGTACTTTGCTAGCTATTCGAAGGTTTATGGTAAGTACTTGGTTTTTATATTGTCCTTATATTTTGTTTATCCGACAATCTACTTCTTTATAAAGATGTTTATGTACGGTACGACAGAGAATTTATATAATCTAGAGAGGGCTGTCTAGGTATGATTTTTCTTGGAGACGTGGCTTCTCCGCATAACGAGCTTCCAAAAGTAAATTATTCTTTTGGTAAAAAACCTGTAGTTCTTAATTTGGAAGGACCACTTGTGGAGTCTTCAGACGTAGCTTCTGAACTTCTCAAGGAACCAGTGTTGTTCAATCATTGTTCAATACTGGATTATATGAGCAGTGAAAATGTTGTTGCCGTAAATCTAGCTAATAATCATATTAATGATATACCTAAGGGTTTTAGCAAAACGGTAGAGTTGATTGAAGAAAGCAATGTGGGCTGGTTTGGTTTAAGGCATCACGACTCGATCAGTTTGTCGGAGCACTTGTTTGAAGGTGTGAAATATATACTCATAGGGTTTGGGTGGGATGTGATTCAATGTGATTACAATCGCAGCGGCGAGTATGGTGTAGCACCCTTGTCTAAAAGTATAATTTTGCGCGAAGTTGAGAAGCTTAAAACTAACAACCCTGATGCTAAAATTATCGTGAATTTTCACTGGAATTATGAAATGGAGTTGTATCCGCAACCTGGCCACAGAAGTTTAGCCCAAGATGCCATCGATACAGGTGCTGACGCTATTATTGGGCATCATCCACATGTTGTCTCAGGAATTGAAATATACAATGGTAAACCCATCGTTTACAGCCTGGGTAATTGGTGGCTCCCGCAGGGAGTTTTTATCAACGGACAATTAAAGTATAACGATATGACTCATAGGCAGCTAGCTTTTCGTTTTGATGCTGCCGGTGAACATGAGCTTTATTGGTTCACTTATGATCCTTCTCGGAAAGATGTAAACTTTGATTTTAAGGAAAGTCTCTCTGGTTCAGAGTTAGTGAAAAAACTGACGCCTTTTGACGGTATGAGCAAGGATGATTACCAAGCTTGGTTCAAGAAAAATAGATTGAAGAAAGCGCTTTTACCTATTTTCAAAAATGAAGATCATAAATTTAGGAATAAGGTTAAATCAAAGTTTGTGAAGTACAGACACCCATTAGTGCTTCTAATTAGAAGGTTTGTATAAAAATGATTGAAAAAATATATCTCGCTTTACCTTATCCATTGCAAAATATAGCCCTGTCTATTTTTGGTTTTTTCAATGATAAAAGACGTTATGGGAAAGAATTCTTTTCTGTACTTGAACAATCTACCAAACGTTTTGATATGACTGAGGAAAACCTTAGAGGCTATCAACGTGAAATGTTATCTAATAGTCTTAAAAATGCCGAGAAAAGTGAATTCTGGAAGAAGCGGTTTAATGAATTTTCGGTTGATTTAAATGGTGACCCATATGAGGAGCTGCAGAAGCTACCGGTCTTATCTAAAAAAGAAGTACAAACACATAGCTCTGAAATTGCCATTGAGGAGTTTAAAGAATGTAAGGTACATACGAGTGGGACAACCGGTGGGGGCTAATTTTCTGGGAAACTGTTGATTCAGAACAAGCTCGTTGGGCTGTTTGGTGGAGATATCGAAACCGGTTGGGTATCAATGAAGGTGATTGGTGTGGTCTGTTTGGGGGAAGGAATATTATTTCACCAGCTTACCGTGGTACAGTTTTTCATCGAATTAACTATGCCTCAAGTCAGGTGCTGTTTAGTTGTTACCACCTGAGTAGAGAGACGGTAAAATACTACGTCGATGCATTAAACAACAAGCGCTTGATGTGGCTGCATGGGTACCCGTCCTTTCTTTCTGAATTGGCTGGCTTGGCATTAACTGAAGGATTAAAACTCAAATATACGCCTACAGTTATTACGATCGGTGCTGAAAATCTGTCTAGTCACCAAAGTGATTTAATATTTAGATTCTTTGGCGTAACGCCAAGGCAGCACTACGGACTAGCAGAGTCAGTTTCAAATATTTCTGAGTCAAAGGATGGCAGGTTTGTAGTCGACGAAGATTTTTCCTATACCGAGTTTATCGAGTCAAACGTGCAAGGGTGTTATAGAATAGTAGGCTCAAACTTTACAAACAAAGCCTTTCCACTGTTTAGATATGATAGCGGCGATTTAGCTTATGGGGTCAATGAGACGGTATTCCCCAGAGAGGTAAGTGCTATTGATGGCAGAAAGGAAGACGTTATTGTTTTGAAGTCTGGCGCAGTTGTGGGACGTTTAGACCATATTTTTAAAGATGCAATTTATGTTAGTGAAGCGCAAATAATTCAAAAAAGAAATTTAAGTTTGATTATTAAAGTAGTGTGCTCTGACCTCTGGGAAGAAAGCAAGCACTATTCTGAGTTATTAAGGGAGTTTAGATCACGGCTAGGTGATGATTTGGATATAAGCATTGAATGTGTGGATAGAATTCAGCGCACTAAATCAGGAAAATTACGTTTTGTTATTTCAGAGGTAAATAAAGTTGAAACAAATACTTCAGGACATGAGTAAAGGCGGCACCTCACTAGTCGAAGCCCTGCACCTCATGCGACAAAAAATCATGTTGTGATCAACACAGAAACTACGCTTATCTCTGCAGGTACAGAGCGCATGTTAGTTGACTTTGGCAAGGCTAACTTAATAGACAAGGCTCGCACTCAACCAGATAAAGTAAAAATGGTGTTAGAAAAGGTACAGGTGGATGGATTGATGACCACTGTTGAGGCAGTTAAGTCTAAACTTGCTCAGCCACTACCATTAGGGTATTGCAATGTGGGAGTAGTCGACTCAGTTGGTAATGGCGCTGAGCAGTTTAAAGCGGGCGAGCGTGTTGTGTCTAACGGGTGTCATGCCGATGTTGTTAGAGTACCTAAGAATCTTGTCGCTAAAATACCAGCTAATGTCTCCGATGAAGAAGCTGCATTCACTGTAGTAGCAAGTATCGGCCTGCAGGGTATTCGCCTGGCAATGCCGACAATGGGTGAGTGTTTTGTTGTGACGGGTGTTGGTCTTATCGGCTTACTTACCGTGCAGATGCTCAAAGCGCAGGGATGTCGAGTCCTAGCAATCGATTATGATGACAGTAAGTTGGCATTAGCAAAACAATTTGGTGCCGAAATCTGTAATCCCGGCAAAGGTGAAGACCCTGTGGCCGCTGGTTTGGCGTTTAGTCGCGGAGTGGGTATCGATGGTGTGATTATTACTGCATCTACAAAGTCGAATGATCCGGTAACTCAGGCTGCACGAATGAGTCGTAAAAGAGGGCGAATCATTCTTGTAGGTGTTACGGGGTTAGAACTCAACCGAGCTGACTTTTATGAAAAAGAACTGACTTTCCAGGTATCTTGTTCATATGGGCCAGGTCGTTATGACCCTGATTATGAAGAGCAAGGTAATGACTACCCACTCGCGTTTGTACGTTGGACCGAGCAGCGTAACTTTGAAGCGATTTTGGATATGATGTCTAGTGGTCAGCTCAATGTCAAACCTTTAATTAGCCACCGGTTTAAGTTTGAAGACGCCAGTTCTGCGTATGATTTGCTGACTTCAGATAAAAGTGCGTTGGGAATATTACTCCAATTTGAATCTGCCACTGAGAGCCGCCATAACAAGATAGTTAAATTGAACTCTGTTGTCAGTTATAAAGCTGATGAACCAATCGTTGCATTTGTTGGTGCGGGAAATTATGCCTCACGTATGCTAATCCCTGCTTTCAAGAAAGCTGGGGCTCAGTTCCAGAGTATTGCAACCTCCGGTGGTGTTAGCGGTGTAATTCACGGAGAAAAAGCCGGTTTTGCGGAGGCAACGACTGACACGCTAAACATGATTAAAAGTGATGACAACAATACAATCGCGATTGTTACTCGTCACAATAGTCACGCCTACTTTGTAAAAGAAGCATTGAACGCTGGCAAGAATGTGTTTGTCGAGAAGCCTCTTGCGATTACTTATGAGGAGCTGAACGAAGTGCAGGCTGCTTATGATGACGCGAGTAAGGTAGAGCAAGCACCCAAGTTGATGGTGGGCTTTAATCGTCGGTTTTCTCCGCAAGTACAAAGAATAAAACAGTTACTGGCGCCTATCAAAGAGCCTAAGTCATTCATTATGACAATGAACGCGGGCAGTATTCCAGCTGAACACTGGACTCAGGACCCGACTGTAGGCGGCGGAAGAATCATAGGCGAAGCATGTCACTTTATTGATTTAATGCGATATCTTGCTGACAGTGAAATTGTATCCGTACAAGCTCGTAAAATGGGAGATACAGATGCGGTGGCAGTGACAGAAGACAAGGCTGCTATCATATTAGGCTTTGCCGATGGTTCATTTGGTACCATTCATTACTTGGCAAATGGTGCTGCCAGTTTCCCTAAAGAGCGTGTAGAAGTGTTTGCTGCGGGTGCTACGTTACAACTAGATAATTTTATCAAGCTAAAAGGGTTTGGTTGGAAGAGTTTCACAAAGCTTAATTTATGGAAACAAGATAAAGGGCAGTCTGCATGTGCAGAAGCTTTTGTTGAGTCGATTAAGCAAGGGGCGAATGCACCTATTCCTGCAAGCGAGCTATTTGAAGTCGCGAAAGTCACAATCGACGTTGCAGAGCAGTTACGAAATCAAGAATGATGATATTAAAGGCTAAAACTGCGCTGGCGCTGGGTGTTCACAACTTGGCTCGTGTTTTCGTTTATCAGTTGGGTGTCAAGCTGGGCCTCAACCCAGTAAAACGGATTACTGGTGAACTTAAGCAAGGCGATTTTTTTGCTAAGGATATTAGCACCCAATCGGATCTACCGGAGAACACGCTTTGGCTCAATAAGCACTGCTACTTTGGTGTCACTTCTACTAGAAGTGGACTTCCTAACTGGCATGAGAGTTGTCTTACTCAGTCATTGGCCTCCTCAGATCTGCCTTGGTTTAGCTTGGGTGATTTTGATAATGAGCTTGGCGATATCAAAGGCGTATGGGAAGCATCTCGCTTTGACTGGGCGATAAGTTTGGCTCAAAGTGCTAAACGTGGGGATGCTGATGCGTTGACTCGGCTGAACTTTTGGCTAAACGACTGGGTACAAAATAATCCTGCGTTTATGGGAACGAATTGGAAGTGTGGGCAAGAAGCCTCTATTCGTGTCATGCATTTAGCTTTAGCCTCGTTAATTTTGGGGCAGGTAGACAAAGCGCAACCTGCTCTTTTAAGTTTTGTTAGAACACACTTGAGGCGAATTTCTCCGACTATCATGTATGCAGTCGCGCAGGACAATAACCATGGCACATCAGAGGCCGCAGCACTGTACATTGGTGGTTCATGGTTAGCAGTAAATGGCGACGCTGATGGCATAAAATGGCAAAAGCAGGGGGTCAAATGGCTTGAAAACAGAGCTAAGCGCTTGATTGAACGAGATGGTAGTTTTAGTCAATACTCGGTGAATTACCACCGAGTAATGCTTGATACCTATTGTCTGTTAGAGCTTTGGCGCAGGCACTTGAAGCTTAGTCAGTTTTCGTCATTACTGTATGATAGACTTCAAGCGGCAAGTAAATGGCTTTATTACTTCACCATTCATAGCTCCGGAGATGCACCTAACCTAGGTGCAAACGATGGCGCGCGCCTTCTTCCTATGACTAACTCTGGCTACAGGGATTTCAGACCGAGTGTCCAGTTGGCAAATGCGTTGTTTAATAATGCAATTGCTTATCCCGGAGAAGGGGAGTTTAACGCGCCGTTAAAATGGATGAACTTATCGCTTCCAGACAAACGGCTCGATGTGAAAAAACCAACTGACTTCACGGATGGTGGATATTGTTTTTTAGGCAATGAGCGTGCCGAGGTTTTTTTTAACTATCCATGCTTTAAGTTCAGACCGAGTCAATGCGATGCACTGCATCTCGATTTTTGGATTGATGGCATTAATGTCATCAGAGATGGCGGTACATACAGTTATAATGCAGGCCAATCATTTATTGATTACTATGCTGGTACTGAGAGCCATTCTACAGTCGCGTTTGATAGGCATGAGCAAATGCCAAGGCTAAGCCGCTTTTTGTTAGGTAATTGGCTAAAGACGATTAATAAAAAAGCATTGCGAGTATCAGGTGGTATCCAAAGCGTTGCTGCGGGTTATCGAGATGCACACCAATGTGTGCATGATCGCAGCATTGAATTAAGGGCGTCCAGTCTCTTAGTTAAAGATGTTGTATCGGGATTCAACGAGCGCGCTATCTCAAGACTTCGTTTAGCACCGCTTGCCTGGCAGCTCAATGGGAATGAATTGGTCAGTGATGTATGCACCATTAAGATAAGCGCGGATATTCACATTGAAAGGCTTGAATTAGTTAATGGAAAAGAATCTCGATTTTATTATCAAGAATCAGATATCCCTGTGCTAGAACTAGAAGTTCACGAAGCAGGTGTAATAACAATGGAAATACACTATTAATATGAAGGTTTTATATTTTCACCAACACTTTTCAACGCCTAAAGGCGCGGCAGGTATACGCTCATATGAGATGGCTAGTCGACTAGTAAAGCATGGCCATCAGGTCACTATGGTGTGTGGCAGCTATGGAGGTGGGGAAACAGGGCTTACAGGGCCTTTTTCTGCTGGTCGGCGGGAAGGGAAAGTGGATGGTATTGATATTATTGAATTTGATCTGGCATACTCAAATAGTGATGGTTTTATAAAAAGAACGGGGACTTTTCTGGTCTTTGCTTTAAAAAGTATAGGTATTGCTTTAACCCACAAATACGATGTGGTATTTGCCACCACTACGCCACTTACAGCGGGTATTCCTGGTATTATCGCTCGATGGTTTCGTCGGAAAACATTTGTGTTTGAGGTTAGAGATTTGTGGCCAGAAATTCCCAGAGAAATGGGAGTCATCAAAAGCCCGGTTATCTTGGCTGCAATGTCGGTGCTTGAGTGGTGCTCATACCGTTCGGCTCATAGAGCTATTGGGTTATCTCCAGGTATCGTTGATGGAATTATCAGACAAGGAGTCTCCCCCAGTAAAGTTGCGCTGGTGCCTAATGGGTGTGATTTGGGGATTTTTTCAGCAGAATTAGAAGCTTGGAGGCCAGAGGGGGTTACTGATAGTGACTTGATGGCTATTTTTACCGGGACGCATGGTATGGCAAACGGTCTAGATGCGGCCCTTGATGCAGCTGTTGAACTAAAAAAACGAGGCAGAGACGATATAAAACTTGTTTTTGTGGGACAGGGTAAGCTCAAAGCTGAACTACAGAAGAGGGCAGAAACCGAAAAATTGGATAATGTAATTTTTCACCCACCAGTGAGCAAAACTAAACTAGCTGGACTGATGCGCTCTGCGGATATTGGAATGCAATTATTAGCCAATGTTCCTGCGTTTTATTATGGTACATCACCTAACAAATTCTTCGATTATATTTCAGCAGGATTGCCTGTTTTGAACAACTACCCGGGGTGGCTGGCTGAGATGATCACCCGTGAGGAATGTGGTTATACAATACCTCCTAATGATGCTACAGCATTCGCTGATGCACTAGAGCACGTATCAGCCAATAGGGATAAATTGCCGGAAGTGGGAGGCAAATCTTTGGCGTTGGCCAAAAAGCAATTTAATAGGAATGACTTGGCAGATAAATGGATAAACTGGGTGCTTGAGGGTAAGTGATGAAAAGAATATTCGATTTTGTAATCTGCGGGGTTGTGTTAACTCTACTGTCACCTCTACTGCTTCTTTCAGTGATTATGATAAAGCTAACAAGTAAGGGACCTGTTTTCTTTCTGCAAGAGAGGCTTGGTAAAAATGGACAATTATTCCAAGTGTATAAGTTTAGAACTATGACGGATGAAGTCAGAAGGTTTGATGTGCAAGTTTATAACTCTGATAGTGAAGTTACGTTATTCGGCAAGTTTGCCAGACGTTTAAAAATTGATGAGTTACCACAGTTATTAAATGTACTGAAAGGCGATATGTCTATCGTAGGACCAAGACCTTGCCTACCTTCACTGCAGAAAGAGTTTAATGAAGACGGGCAAGCTCGTTTACTTGTCCGGCCAGGATTAACTGGTTTAGCTCAAGTGAATGGCAATATTTATCTTTCCTGGGAAGAGCGTTGGAAGCTGGATAGGCAATATGTTGAAAATCAATCTCTACTGCTTGATTTGAAGATTATTCTAAGGACGGTAGCCGTGGTTTTCCTGGGTGAAAAATGGGGTAAAAAGGCATGAGAGTTGTGTTTATTGGCGGAGTTAAGTCTAGTGCGGTGACGTTGAAAAAACTCATAGAGCATAACGTGGACATTGCAATGGTTTACGGTTTTGAGCCAAACACGACTCAGTTAGTGAGCGGCTATGAGAACTTCGCTACAATATGTGCCAACAGTGGTCTAAATTATACGCCGTTTAAAAAGATTAACGACCATACCAATGAAATAGAGAGCTTAGATTTTGATGTACTGTTTGTGGTAGGTGTTTCTCAATTGGTATCGCAGAGAATCATCGACGCAGCGCAAGCTGGTGCGATAGGCTTTCATCCAACACAACTGCCCAAGGGGCGGGGGCGTGCGCCTCTTGCTTGGTTAGTTGATGAAATTCAAGATGGCGCCGCAACATTTTTTGTTTTAGAAGAAGAAGCTGATGCGGGTGCTATTTTCGAGCAAGAGTGCTTTTCAGTCGTCGAATCTGACACCGCAAAGTCTGTAGAGCTTAAAGTACTAGATGCAATGGATGTTGCATTGGACCGCTTACTGCCTAAAATTAAGCGCGGCGAGTGGAACCCGATACCTCAAGATGACGCTTTGGCTACAGAGTATGCGATAAGAAAACCAGACGATGGGCTAATTTCCTGGTCTTTACCAGCGCATAGAATAGACCGCCTAATCAAAGCTGCTTCTGAGCCTCACCCTGGTGCGTTCACATTTCACGATGAAACTAAAATTAAAGTACTCTCATCACGGGTTGAGAATACGATAAAAATTACAGGGGTGACTGGTCGTGTGCTTAAAGTACGTGATCAGGAAGTACTAGTGCAAACTGGCTCAGGCTTGATTTGGATTGCACCAGAACAACAGCATATGACACGGCTTAAAGTTGGCCAGTTGTTGGGTTACAGGGTTGAACTTGAAATTTTTAAACTGAGACAAGAATTGCAGCACTTAAAGTCTTGTATGGGAGATAAAGTATGAAGAATGTGTTAGTTGTAGCCCCTCACGCTGATGATGAGATATTGGGGTGTGGTGGTGCAATTGTCAAACACCTGGAAGCTGGAGAGCAGGTTTTTATCGCCATTATGACAAATGCTGCTTTAGGTGCCCCTGAAATGTTTGACGTCGCAGCTATTGAAAAGACCAGAGCTGAAGCTAAACGTTCTCATGAATTACTTGGGGTTACGGAAACTATTTTTTATGATTTTCCAGCTCCTCAGCTGGAGCAATATCCACAATATAAAATAGCATCTGCGCTGAACCAGTTAATTAAAGAGAAGCAAATAGATACATTGTATATTCCGCATAAAGGTGATTTACACTTGGATCATGGGGCAATATACAATGCATGTCTTGTTGCGGCAAGGCCCGTTCCAGGACAATGTGTGAAACACATCTATTCATACGAAACTTTGTCTGAAACAGAGTGGGGCCATCCTACAACTGAAGCTGTTTTTATTCCCAGAAAGTTTGTTGCACTCAGTGAACATCACTTTGAAAAGAAGCTTGCGGCTATGGAGTGTTTTGCCAGTCAGCTAAAAGAGTTTCCAAATACGCGCTCATTGGAAGCAATTCGGAATCTAGCGGCTGTGCGTGGTGCTACCATTGGGACCCACTACGCTGAGTCATTTGATATTATCAGAAGTATCGCAGATTGAGAGTCTTATACTTCTAGTTGGCAAGGGGAATTGTAACTTTACTGGCTCGAAGAGCATGGAGATTTTGCTAAAGTAGAACGTTTATTTAGTAAATAGCCTTATCAAAAGGGCAATAAATATCGCTTGTGAAATTTTAAGTTTATATGTGGAAATAAATGCAGTGTTCGTGTACACAGATGCTGGTTAGTTTCTTTGCCTGATTTATATAAGTCTTAATATCTATTAACTGGAATACTTAATGAAAAAAAAGATACTGATAGTGGGCGGAGGAGGCCTTGGCAGGGAGCTCTATTCTTGGGTTAACATGTCGAATTCCCAATATGATGTAGTGGGCTTTCTTGATGATAATACAAGCATTCTCGATGGCTTCGACTATCCTGTTGGAGTCGTGTCTACCATACAAGACTACCAACCTGATCCCGGTGTTTTTCTTGTCATGGGGATCATGTCCCCATCTGCAAAGAAAAAAGTAGCGACTATTCTTACTGTTCGTGGCGCTGAGTTCATGACTTTTATTCATGATAGCGCTGTAATTGGATATAATAATAAAATAGGATATGGTTGTGTCATCACGCCTGGCTGCATCCTTACGAGTGACACAGAGCTGGGAGATATGGTGTTTCTCAATACCAACTCAACAATTGGACATGACGCAAAAGTTGGTGCTTATAGCTCGATTAACGGCAAGGTAGAGTTATGCGGAGGTGTGCAACTAGAAGACGAGTGTCTGGTGGGATCTCATGTGTTAGTCATACCAGGTAAGCGGATTGGTGCCAATGCTGTTTTGGGGGCTGGTAGTGTGGTAGTTGGAAATGTTAAAGCTGGTACAACTGTCTTTGGCAATCCAGCCAAAAGGATATAAGAACAAATGGCTAAAAGTAAATTTAATCACGTTAAAGTCTCTGGTATTTCTACGGTAGTTCCCGAAAATGTTAAATGTATCGACGATGAAGTTGACTTATACGGTGGTAATGAAAAGCAAATAGCTCGTATAAAAAAAGCGGTAGGGCTAAATAAGAGACATGTTGTTGATGAGCATACGACTACGCTTGATCTGTGTATTGATGCCACAAAAAGGCTGTTTGAAGAGCTGAAAGTTGATAAGGAACAGATTGACGGCCTTATCTTTGTAACTCAGACTCCGGATCATTTTCAACCAGCTAACGCTGCGATTGCCCACGGTAAATTGGAATTAAATACATCAGCAGCCTCTTTCGATGTGTCTTTGGGATGCTCGGGTTATGTATACGGACTTTGGCTAGCACATATGATGGTTGAGACTGGGGCGTGTAGTAATGTATTGTTGTTGGCTGGCGACACACTCAGTCGTTGCGTCAATGAAAGAGACCGCTCTACAGCTCCGTTGTTTGGAGACGCTGGTACAGCAACGTTGGTGCAACGAAGCGATGTCAAGATGCCAAGTTATTTTAGTTTGCATACAGATGGCTCTGGTTCACAACATATTATGCAACCAGCTGGAGCATTTAGAACACCTTTTTCCGAAGTGACTCGCAACAGCACCGTAGTAGATGAAGATGGTAACCATAAGAGCCAGGAAGATCTACTAATGAATGGCGCTGAGGTATTCAATTTCTCTATTAAGGTTGAGCCGCCTTCTGTGCAGGACATTCTTGAATTCAGCCAAAAATCCATTGATGATATTAACTATGTTTTCTTCCATCAAGCGAACCAGTATATCATCTCGAATATCGCCAGAAGATTGAAACTACCGAAAGAAAAGGCACCTAGCGATATTGTTTCACACTATGGCAATCAAAGTAGCGCCTCAATCCCCTGTGCGATATGCCATGTCATTCCAAATAGCGATAAGCCAGTGGAACAAGAAAGTGTTCTATCAGGCTTTGGTGTTGGCTTATCTTGGGCGAGTGCGGTGTTGTCTTTACAAGAAGCGAAAGTTCTAAACGTTAATATATATAACAAGTGAGTAGAGTAATGGATAAACAAAAGTTTCTAGAAGAGTTGACAGAAGTGTTAGAACTTGAAGAAGTGATTGGCGAAGATGTGATTTTAGAATCCCTAGAAGAGTGGGACTCTATGGCACACTTGGGTGTAATATCACTTTTTGATATGGAGTTCTCTAAATCTATCACAAACACTGATTTGAAAGCAGTTAAAACGGTGCAAGAGTTGTACGAACTGGCGATTAAATAAAATTCAATGAATAATTCTAAATTGTTCTTAATAACGGGAGCAAGTTCAGGGATTGGACTCGCGACTTGTAAGAAATTACTTCACGAAGGTCATAGGGTATTGGCTGTGTCTCGCACTAAGAAAGAGCAAATTAGTACCCTAAATGAACAGTACCCTGAGCAGCTTTATTTTGAGTCGAGAGATCTGTCGAGCGACATTGATCAGATCCCTAAATGGATGATTGCGTTGGCTGGTAAATATGGCAAGTTGTCTGGGCTTGTCCATGCTGCAGGACTATCGATTGTAATGCCAAATCGGTTCAATGGTCATGATAAAATGCTTGAGATTTTCAATCTGAATCTCTTTTCAGCATTAGCCTTGGCAAAAGGATTTGGGGCTAAAAAAGTAAGCTATGGAGAAGGAGCTTCCATTGTATTTGTCGCCTCTGTTGCAGCCTCGATTGGTACTACAGGCCTCGTAAACTACGGGTCATCAAAAGCAGCGTTAATAGGTGCAGTGAGGTCACTTGCGAAAGAGCTGGCGCCCGTAAAGACAAGAGTTAATAGTGTTTCTCCCGGGCTGATAAAAACAGAGCTAACTGCAAACATCTATGATGAAGATTACTTTGAAAAGTTAGAAAAGCTATATCCCCTTGGGCTCGGAAAAGAGACTTACGTTGCTGATGCCATAGGTTTTCTTCTTTCTGATAGCGCTGAGTGGATCACCGGAACAGATATAGTTGTCGATGGCGGTGTAAGTTTGGGAATTAACGAATAATTATATCTACGGAATAACACATGGAAAAATATATAGATCTTATTCTTTCTACACTGAAAGAAATTGGTGAAGACGATGATAACGCTGCGCTTCTTGAAGCCCATGCTAAAACTAAGCTATTTGGCTCTGCTGGTGTATTAGATAGCGTTGGTGTTGTGTTTTTGATTTCTGAGCTTGAAGACAAAGTCCAGGATGAATTCGATATGGACATCACACTGGCTGATGAGAAAGCGATGAGCCAAGTAACGTCACCATTTAGGAGTGTTGAAACACTTGCTAAATATCTTTGTCAGCTGGTAGAAGGTTAAAACTTGCTATGTCGTTGAATATTGTTATCACAGGTACGCGTAAGGGTTTGGGGAAAGCTCTTGCAGAGTATTATTTAGCGAAGGGTCACACTGTCTTAGGTTGTAGCAGACAAGATGGCACAATAGAGCATGAAAAGTATGCACATTACTCGGTAGATGTGGCAGACGAATCAGCTGTAATTAATATGGTTCGATCTATTCGCAAAGAGTACAAGCGCGTTGATGTTTTAATAAATAATGCTGGTATGGCGGCTATGAATCACTTATTGACAACTCCGCTCAGTAGTGCTGAAAAAGTAGTTAAAACAAACTTGTTTGGTACTTTTTTATTTACTCGTGAAGTGGCTAAGTTAATGATGAAGCAAAAGTCGGGTTCGATAGTAAATTATTCAACGGTTGCAGTTCCTTTGGATCTAGAGGGCGAAGCGATATATGCAGCGAGTAAAGCCGCGGTTGAGTCTTTAACGCGTATTTCTGCGAAAGAACTAGCCCCTTATGGTATTCGGGTAAATGCAGTTGGGCCTACACCGGTACCAACTGATCTAATTAAAGCAATACCAAAAAACAAAATTGATGAGCTATTGGAATCACAAGCAATCAAGCGCCTCGGAGAAGAGCAGGATGTGATCAACGTCGTTGATTTCTTCATATCACCTCAGAGTGATTTTATTACGGGCCAAGTATTATACTTAGGAGGAGTATTTAAGTGATGGACTATATTAGTAAGCTTGACTCGTTTTCGGATTCCGTGGCCTTGTGCTTTGAAGATAACGCTTATACTTACTCTGCGTTACTTGAACGTATTGCACAGTTTGAAAGTGAGTTGGCAGAAGTTTCAAGTGGCAGTGTGGTGAATATCATCAGTGACTATTCATTTGAGGCAATTTCGTTATTTTTCGCTCTAGCCAAAAAGAAATGTATTGTTGTTCCTATTGTCACTGAAAACCCTGAAGAGATAGAAAAAAGGCAAGGCGCTGTCGCAGCCAATTTAACGATCAATCTCAGGGCCTCAGTTGAAGGCAAATATACTTACCACAACAATGATGAGCAGCCTCACGAGTTAGTTTGTCAGATCATCGAGCAGCAGCATGCTGGCTTGATTTTGTTTAGTAGTGGAAGTACCGGCACGCCAAAAGCGATGATACACGATCTTGATGTACTGATGTCTACGTATCTTGAGAAGCGCAAGAAAGCGCTCTCTATCATGGTATTTTTGATGTTTGATCACATCGGAGGATTAAACACGTTACTTAACTCTCTTGCTATGGGCGCTAAAATTGTCATTCCAAACCAGCGTGAGCCGGAGCATGTGGCTTCATTAATTGAAAGAGAAAAAGTTAATTTGTTGCCAGCATCACCGACGTTCTTAAATATGATGCTAATCGCAAATGTACACAAAACTTTCGATTTACGTAGCTTAAGAATGGTAACTTATGGTACGGAAGCTATGCCGGAAAGTTTGTTACTTAAACTCAAAGCTGAACTACCAAAGGTTAAGCTGTTGCAGACTTTTGGAACAAGCGAAACCGGAATTGCACAAACATCTAGTCGCTCATCTGCCAGCTTGGAGATAAGAATTGACGATCCTAACCAAGAATACAAAATCGTCAATGGTGAGTTGTGGTTAAAGAGTAAAACTCAAATTCTGGGCTATTTAAATCATGATATGTCGAGCTTTTCTGACGGCTGGTTCCAAACGGGCGATCTTGTAGAAGAGTCTGACGGCGGGTATTTAAAGATTATTGGCCGAATTAAAGAAGTTATTAACGTAGGCGGTGAAAAAGTTCTTCCCAGTGAAGTAGAGTCTGTTGTTATGGAAGTAGATGGTGTTGAGGATTGTGTTGTTTACGCTAGACCAAATGCCATTACCGGACAGACAGTCGCAGTGAATATTGTGCTGACAGGTGGTTGTACAGCAAAGAATATAAAATCTAGTATTCGAAAGCATTGTAAATCCAAGTTGGATGCTTACAAAGTACCTACAAAGTATGTATTTAACCAAGACGCAGGGATTGGAGAGAGGTTCAAAAAAATCCGATTAGATAAATATCTGTAAGCTGTTAACAACACAGGCTCCTTTAACGGGAGGGGTTGGTGGCTTGCATCTTATTCTATCCAGCAGAGTGTACTTTGATGTTAGTCACTAATAAATCACTATATTTTTCCACCTAGAATGTAGCTTTGTGATTTTTCAAAGCTACAAAACTTAGCCTAGTTCAACACTTAAATAAGAACAAGAGATTGTTATGATAAACACTTCGTTTTCCCCTTGGCCTAGCTTTACTCAGCAAGAAGCAGACGCAGTAAGTAAAGTTGTACTTTCTAACAAGGTAAATTACTGGACAGGTACAGAAGGGCGTGAATTTGAAAAAGAGTTTGCAGCTTGGACTGGTGCTGAATATGCGATTGCACTTGGTAATGGCACATTAGCGTTAGATATTGCGTTGAAAGCATTGAACGTTGGTGAAGGTGATGAGGTTATTACTACTCCTCGTACTTTCTTAGCTTCTGCAAGTAGTATTGTTACAGCGGGAGCAGCACCTGTATTTGCCGACGTTGACTTAAATAGCCAAGCTATTACTGCTGAGTCTATTAAAGCGGTTTTAACACCTCAAACAAAAGCAGTTATTGTGGTGCATTTAGCTGGAATGCCTGCTGAAATGGATGCGATCATGGCCCTCAGTAAAGAGCATGGCTTCTATGTCATAGAAGACTGTGCTCAGGCACATGGTGCTAAGTATAAGGGTCGTTCAGTTGGTACTATAGGCCATATAGGTGCTTGGTCATTTTGCCAAGATAAAATTATGACCACTGGTGGTGAAGGTGGAATGGTTACTACAAACTCCAAAGACCTATGGTCAAAAATGTGGAGCTATAAAGACCACGGTAAAAGCTTTGATGCTATTTACAATCGTGAACACCCTCCTGGATTTCGTTGGTTGCATGAGAGTTTTGGCACTAATTGGCGTATGACAGAAATGCAAGCAGTGATTGGGCGTATTCAACTTACTCGTATGTCAGACTGGACGGCTAAAAGGCAAAGCAATGCTCAGGCGATAGATCAAGTTGCAAAAGCATTCAATGTGGTACGTACAGTGCGCGTGCCGGATTATATTGAGCATGCAGAGTATAAACATTATTTGTTTGTAAACTCTGCGGCGCTTAGGGAAGGTTGGACAAGAGATCGCATAGTCGACGAAATCAACACGCTTGGCGTGCCTTGTTTTCAAGGTAGCTGCTCAGAAGTTTACCTAGAAAAAGCCTTTGATAGTACGCCTTGGCGACCAAAAGAGCGTTTAACGAATGCAGTAGAGTTAGGTGAAACATCTTTAATGTTTTTGGTACATCCAACGCTTACTACTGAAGAAATCAGCAAAACTTGTGAGGTAGTAAAGCAAGTACTTCACAAAGCATCACTATAAATAGGAAGGGTGCGCACGCATCCTCCATATTTTCCTCATACATTTTTGCTACTTTTGTGTATACTGCAACATGTACTATGCTTTAGTTCGTCTGCGGTTTTAATTCGGATTGGAATAAAAAGGGAACACAATGGATAGTTGGTTTCGCGCTTTACTTGGCGCTTCTCGTAGCCAAAAACGACTTCTCACGCTCGTATTAGATTCAGTTTTTATAGTCTCAGCCTTTTGGTTAGCGCTTATTGTTCGCCTCGATAGCTTTGCACCACTGGCTAATTTTAATAATTGGCTAATCCTCGCCTTGTTACTCCCCATTAGCTTGGTCATTTTTGTAAAACTTGGTTTATATCGCGCTGTGCTTCGTTACGTTGGGGCAAATGCCGTAGGTGCTGTTGTACTTGGTACAGTTATTAGTACTGTGATTTTAGTGTTGTCTTCATTTTTTACGCAAACCGCAATCCCTCGTACTATGCCCTTTATTTATGCGTGGTTGATGATACTTTCAGTGGGGGGATCGCGTATTTTGGTAAGAGCACTTATTTGGCGCTTAACCTCATTTACTAAAACCCCAGTGGTTATTTATGGCGCTGGAGATGCAGGCCGGCAGTTAGCTACTGCGCTAGCAACAGGGCCTGACTATTATGTTACGGCGTACTTAGACGATGACGCTACCAAACATAATGCTATTATCCAAGGGATCCCCGTTGTCGCCTTTGACGAAATCTATAATTTGATAGATAAAAAGCGAGTGAATAAGGTTTTGCTTGCTTTACCAAGCGTATCGCGTTCTCGTCGTAAAGAAATACTCACTAAGTTAGAAAAACTGCCGCTTGAGGTGATGACAGTGCCAGGTATGGCAGATGTTATCGACGGTAAAGCGCAGCTTAATGAGATAAAAGAAGTTGAAATTGAAGACTTATTGGGCAGAGACCCAGTAGCCCCACAAGCAGAGCTGATGGCTGCAAATATAAAAGATAAAGTCATTATGGTAACCGGTGCAGGCGGCTCTATAGGCTCTGAACTATGCAGGCAAATTATATTAAATGGACCTAAAAAGCTGGTGCTTTTTGAGGTGTCTGAGTTTGGTTTATATAGCATTGAAAAGGAGCTGAATCAGCTTGCATTGAATAAAGGCGTATCATTGGAAATAGTACCAGTGATGGGATCGGTGCAACGTATCAACCGTATTGAAACTTGCATGAAAGCCTTTGGGGTGCAAACTGTCTACCATGCCGCAGCCTACAAGCATGTACCGCTTGTAGAGCAAAATGTTGTTGAGGGTGTTCGTAATAATGTATTTGGTACTTATTACACGGCTAAAGCCGCTATTAACGCAGGAGTAGAGACCTTTGTATTAATCTCTACAGATAAAGCGGTGCGCCCTACCAATGTAATGGGTGCAACCAAGCGTATGGCAGAGTTAGTGTTACAAGCCTTGGCTGAAAGTAAAGTAACGTCTAAAAATACCCGTTTTTGCATGGTACGTTTTGGTAATGTGCTTGGTTCTAGTGGTTCAGTTGTGCCTCTATTCCGTAAGCAGATTAAAGAAGGTGGACCAATTACCTTAACGCATAAAGATATCACCCGGTTTTTTATGACTATACCGGAAGCTGCGCAGTTAGTTATTCAGGCGGGTGCCATGGGTAAGGGTGGTGACGTATTTGTGTTAGATATGGGTGAATCTGTTAAGATCAAAGACTTAGCGACCAAAATGGTGCATCTTTCTGGCTTAGAGGTAAAATCAGAGTCAAACCCTCATGGTGATATTGAAATTGAATGCACAGGATTGCGCCCAGGTGAAAAGTTATATGAAGAGTTATTGATTGGTGACAATGTAGAAGAAACCTCTCATCCACGGATCATGACGGCCAACGAGGTAAAACTACCAATGGCAGAGTTAGAAGACTTTATGAGTGCAATGGATACAGCTTGTCATAACTTTGATCATGAGCTTATTCGTAAATTGTTGTTAGAGGCGCCTACAGGCTTTAATCCTACAGACGGTATTTGTGATTTGGTGTGGAATGAAAAACGCCAAGTGCTTGAAGCGCAACGTGAGTCCGAGCAGAAAGTGGTTAATTTAAGAAACGTGTAACGATCTTATCGCGGGGCTATATGTATTCGTAGCAGCGACTTTATGTCGCGACGCTTTTATCTCGGGGTAAACTTGTTGCTACGGGGTTGGTGTTTCGGTGCTGTCGTCGCGATGCGCTTATCTCGGGGTAAACCCGCTGCTACGAGGTTGGGTTTTTCTATACTTCATTGTACGATGTCTACATAATACTTATAACGGTGGCTGAGCTGGTTAATTTGCTCTGCCACATTTAATTCAAGAATTGAAAATAAAAATCGGTCTGCGCACATGTCAAAAATAAATACGATTCTTGCAGGTAGCATTGCACTTGCAAGCATACCTGTTTTAGCTGATACCCAAATAAATAACTACACTGCATTTGCGGGGTACACTGGTATTTTTAATACCCCTACTGCTGAGGTACTTGAAAAGGGAAGTATAGATATTGGTTACAATAACCAACTTGATCACAGTGGCAATGGCTACTTCGATGGTCACAACTATATTTTCTCAGCGGGTGTGTTTGACGGTTTAGAGGTAAGCGGTATGATTGCTTCTAATACAATGCACGACAATCTTTTTACTGCTAAAGCTAATGGTGAAAATCAAACTCGCGACCTTTCATTTAACTTAAAATACCAACTCCCTTTTGTGCCTAAAGAGTGGTTTAACTTAGCTGTAGGTGGTAAAGACCTTGGCGGTGCCGCTAATAAATATGAAACCTATTATTTGGCAGGTTCTCGTGAATGGAATGACTTTAGGTTTTCTGCTGGCTTTGCAGTAAGCGATCGCGCAACAGGGCAAATGGATGGTGCTTTTGCTGGTATTGAATGGCAGCCGTTGGATTGGTTTGCATTGCAGGTTGAGCATGATGCGGAGGCAGTGAATGCGGGCTTACGTTTAACTGTACCTAAAGAGTGGATTTACGATGTAGGTACACTCACGTTAACCAGCAAGTTTTATAGTAATACTGATCATGCCGAAAAGGATACCTTTTGGGGAGTTAACTTTTCGATGCCGCTTTTTGAGCAGGCAAAGCTAAATGACCCTACGGAAGTAGCACCAGCGCCGATTTTAGATAATCATAAAAAGCGTGAAGCTGCATTTGAAGCGCACTATCAACAGCAACGAGAATTGGCTCAAAAGCCGCTAGAAGAAGCTAAGCAAGAAGTAACTGAGCGTGATGAATACAGAAAGTCACTAACACTGCAAACTCGGGAGCTTAAAAATGCATTAATCGACGATGGCTTAGAGGCGATTAGTGTGGGCTTTAATCGAGACCCACATATTGTTGTAAGCTTTGAAAACTATGTTTTTAATCGTAATGATATAGACGCTATTGGTCTTGTGCTAGGTCGTATTGCCGAACATATAGATGAGCCTGAGGCTAAATATACGATTCAGTTATTAAACCGTGGTATTCCAATGCTTTCTGTGCGTGGTGATATTGATAATTACCGTGAGTTTATTAATACCAGTAGTACGCCAGATATGGATATTCGTCGCGGTGAAATGGATCCGATTGGCAGTGTGTCTTGGGTGGGAATGCCTAAAGCCAACAGTCCTTACTTTAGGCCACGCGTAACAGTAGGGCCTTCGCTCGATTCACACTTTGCGACAGAGATAGGAGTTTATGACTTTTCACTCGCAATTAAAGCCGATGTGGATGTGCCGATGTGGTATGGCGGTGGTATAAGCGTTAGTGCTGAAACCGAAGTTGCCAAAACTGATGACTACGAAACAGGCAAAGCATTTGGTCGCTTTGCAAAAGACAGTGGTGTTACGCAAGCGACAATTTACCAAACGTTAGATTTACCGTATGGAATTTATAACCAAACCCATATTGGTTTCTTTAAAGAGTTTAACGACTATACAGGTATCAAAAACGAAACGACGTGGCTTAGTGAAAATGGTCGTCACCAGCTTAATGCTGAAATTGGTTATTTAGAATATGATGACTATGACTTAGACAGAGACTATCAAACTTTGTCTTATCGTTATAACTGGGTTGAGCAGGATGTGAGTTTTCACGCAACAGCAGGTCGATTCTTTTATGAAGATAGCGGTGTAAAACTAGAAACTCGCTTCTGGTTTGGCGATAGCTATATTTCGGTGTTTGCACAAGATACCGATGTACAAGTCGCAGGTATTGCGTTTAGCATCCCGCTTACTCCACGTAAAGATATGGCACCGATCCGTTATGGCCAGATAAAAGGGAATGAAGCTTGGCGCCATGAAGTGAGTACACGTATTGGTGAGTCAACAAATGCCTTGGTGATTGGCCGCGGACATACAGTTAAAACACCTGTGAATTTGGATAAGACATTCCTTAATCAAGGACGCTTGTCGAGTAGTTATATTTACAGCAATTTGGCAAGATTACGAGAAGCATATCTAACTTACAGATAACAGTAGCAGCGGCTTTGTGTTTCGATGCTCTGTTGCGGGGTTATGCATTTGTAGCAGCGACTTTACGTCGCGATGTGCTTGTCGTACGGTAAAACCGCAGCTACGGGAGCGGTGTTTCGATGTACTTGTCGTGGAGTTATCGATTTGTATCCGCGACTTCACGTTGCGAAGCTCTCGTCGCGGGATAAACCCGCTGCTACGGGAGCGGTGTTTCGATGCTTTTGTCGCGGGGTTATGTATTTGCAGCAGCGATTTTACGTCGCGATTCACTTGTCGCGGGATAAACCCGCTGCTACGGGAGAGATACTTCGGTGCTCTGTCGTGAGGTTATGTTTTGTCGCGGATTATGGATTCGTAGCAGCGACTTTACGTCGCGATTCTCTTGTCGCGATGCTCGTCGCGGGATAAACCCGCAGCTACGGGAGAGATGCAACTGCCATAGGGTTATGCATTTGTAGCAGCGACTTTACGTCGCGATGCACGTGTCGCGGGATAAACCCGCTGCTACGAGAGTGGAGTTTCTATGCTTTTATCGCGGGGATATGGATTTGTAGCAGCGACTTACGTCGCGATGCTGTGTCGCGGGATAAACCCGCTGCTACGGGAGCTGTGTTTAGGTGCTCTGTCGTGAGGTTATGTTTTTGCCGAGGGTCATGTATTCGTAGCAGCGACTTTAGGTCGCGATGCGCTTGTCGCGATGCGCTTGTCGCGATGCGCTTGTCGCGGGGTAAACCCGCTACTACTAAACCTTCGGGAATCATAAACCACCTCACTCTTACTATTAAATTTATATACCTTGTTAATAAATAAGCACTATATTGCAACTTTTTGCTATAAATTTGACTTCATTCATTGTCTATTTAGTGTTCTAAAGGTATCCTACTTTCAACTTATTACAGGCGGTTGGAACTACCGCTTTTCTGTGATAAATTAAGGCAGCTAACTCCGACTATATGGTTGTTTTTCCGCTAGATTGGTAGAATAACTGAGTTGGCTTTAGTCAGGGAGCGACTTAGTCCCTGTCTGTCTTATTAAATGATTTAAAACTTAAGCTTATATTGTTCGCAATATGGCTTTTTTTATGAGTTAACGCGTCAAATCGACGTAAGTTAACAGAAGGAAAACAAGGACTAATCATGATTGCAAATAAAAAATCTCTTCTTGCGCTCTCTGTAGCGTCTGCGCTAACGCTTTCTGGCTGTTTTAGCGATGACGATAACAACGTAACTATCACGCCTCCACCAGAGCCTACTGATCCAGTAGTCGTTGCTCCGGATGCACCAGATGCACTTTCTCTAGTTGTAAATGGTAGTGTGGTTGATAAAAAATCAACTAACGTTGTTCCTGCGACAATCGCTTTCCTTGAAAACGGTGAAGCGTCTGCAAACATCGTAAACACTAAAGGCGAAGCAATCGCGACAGTAGAAACTGGTGAAGCAGGTAACTTTGTATTTTCTGTAAAAGAAGGTGCAGAGCTTTCTCAAATTACAGCTGTTGTAACAGCTGACGGTTACTTCTCAAAGAGCTTTAATATTGACCTAACAACAGAAGCAGATACCGCTGAGCTTGCAGTTCAGTTGGCCCTTGTTTCTAAAGATCTAGATACAGTTGTTGAAGAAGTTGTTGAAGTGGCAGTTGAAGGCGGTGCAGTAGCAGAAGCAATCACAGCTGAAGCTGCAAAAGGCAAAGCTGGTGCTGATGTAACAATCCCTGCAGGTGTTGTATTACGCGATGCAAGTGGTGCGGCTATCACTGGTACTGATATTTCTTTAAATGTTGGTTCTGCAGATCCAACTTCATCAGATGCAGGTGCTGTACTTCCTGAAGGTCTAAACGCTGATAGCGCTGCAACTTTAGCGGCTCCTGTAGGTGTTGCTAACGTAACAATGACTGACGAGAATGGCGTTAAGATCAAACAGTTCAGCAACCCAATCTCTATCTCTATCTCAATTCCAAAAGAAACAGTACTAGCATCTGAAGGCCGTGCTGTTCAAACTGGTGACGTACTAGGTCTGTCTTCTCATAACGAAGACACAGGCGTATGGACAAAAGAAGTAGACAATCAAGTAACGGTTGGCGCACTAAACGAAGCTGGCACTGCTTATAAAGCTTCTTTCATGACTGATCACCTTACATTCTTCACCGCAACTGATGAAGTTGCAGTATGTAATGCGGATGTATCAGTTAACATTAATGGTGACGTACCAGCTGGTGGCCTATTCGTAGATGTTCAATCTTCAGACATCAACGCAACACGTTCTATCGCTGCTGGTTCAACTTCTAAAGTGATTTACACAGCTGCAAATGCGGGTAAAAACAACGTAAGTGCTGATGCAACTGCACGCATCGTTTTACGTGACGCTGAAGGTACCGTTTGGTTCGACTCGGTAGACGAAGTAGCGGTATGTGGTGAGCCAGTAAGTGCAACTCTTGTGGCTCCTGAAGTTGAATACACAACTACGTCATTTGCACTGACTGGTGTGTGTTCGAACGAAGCTGACACAGCTGTTCCTGTAGAAAACTCGGTAGTAACTTACCGTCGTGCTGGTAAGGCAACTTACCAAGCTGCAAATGCTTCAGGTACATACACGCTAAACAACTTAGTTGTTGGTGAAACATACACTGTTAACATCGATACGCTAACACTTGAAGTAGCATCAGGACAAGCAACTTCATTTACATTTGAAGCGGGTACAGATGCAGCAGATCAGCAGTTACAAATGGTTTGTGAAACTGTAACTGGTGCATAATAGTCTCTAGCAAGACTTAATTTGCTTAAAAGCCGCACTTTGATGCGGCTTTTTTATACCTACCGTTTATCTGCCATTATTTGTTTCGTGGGGACGAGATCCTGTAGCTGCAACTTTATGTCGTGATTTTTTGTTGCAAAGAGCGTTAACAGATAAAGTAATTTACCAAAAAATCACCAAAAAATATTTTAGTTACTAGCTGGACAATCTTTGAACTTTCTCTATATTTAAGTTTCGATGTAATAAAACGCGCGTTAGTGCCGCTTGGCACTTTCAAAAAAGGGAACAAGGACCAATCATGATTTCGAACAAAAAATCTTTACTCGCTTTATCTGTAGCTTCAGCTTTAGCACTTTCGGGCTGTTTTAGCGATGACGATAACAATGTGGTAATCACTCCGCCACCTGAGCCAACAGACCCGGTGGTTGTTGCACCAGAAACGCCAGCAGCTTTAGCATTTGCTGTAAGTGGTAACGTAGTTGATGTTGATACTGTTGATATCGTTGCGCCGGCGACAATTACCTTTTTTGAAGATGGAGAACCAACCTCAAATTTGGTTAACGTTAATGGCGACGCAATCACTCAGATCACAACAGAAGATGGTAGCTACACCTTTACTGTAAAAGAAGGTGCGAATGTTGGGGTTGTAACTGCCGTAGTCGCTGCTGATGGCTATTTTTCAAAAAGCTTTGACATCGACTTAAGTAATGAAGATTCTGCAGCAACGCTAGAAGCAGAATTGGCACTTGTGTCAAAAGGCGGTGACGAAGTTGTTGAAGCAAGCGTTTCTGAAAGTGTGGCTAATGCAACAACAGCCTCTCCTGTTACAGCTGCGGCTACAAAAGGTAAAGCAGGTTCTGATGTAACAGTTCCAGCAGGCGTACAACTAAGAGATGCAAGTGGTAATGCAGTTACAGGTAGTTCTGTATCATTAACTGTTGGCTCCGCAGATCCTACGTCTAGCAAGATTTCAGCGGTTTTGCCTGCTGGGTTGAGTGCTGGTAGTACAACTAGCATTAAAAAACCAGTTGGTGTTAGTAATATCGTTATGCAAGATAACAACGGAACTAAGATCAAACAATTTAGCCAAGAGATCGATGTTTCTGTTTCACTTCCTGTCACAACCTTAGCACCATCTGGTGATAGAACAATTCAAACGGGAGACCAGTTTGATGTTTCTTCAAATAATGAAGATACTGGTCAATGGCAGTCAGAAACGAATAAAGCAACTGTTGGTGCGTTGAACGCTGAAGGTACGGCTTACAAAGCATCTTTTAAAACCGATCACCTTACGTTTTTTACACTGTCTCGTTCAGTTCCAATCTGTACGCAAGGTATTACTGTTAATGTGACTGGCGATACTGTGCCGAGTTCAGGTCTATATGTGAGTATGACCTCTGCTGATGCAAGTGTATCAAGTTATTTACGTGGTGGCAGTACATCAAAAACAGTTGTTTCAGCTAGCACTTCAGCGCGTTATGGTATTAGCTCAGCAGCAACAGCGCGTGTAGTTATCCGTGACGCAGCAGGTAACGTGTGGGGGAATGCTTCATCAACAAATGCTGAAGTTCAGGTATGTAATGGCCCAATTTCGATCACTCTAGCAAATCCAATTCAAACCACTGTTAACGAAAATGTAACTGTTAGAGCTGTGTGTTCTAACGATACAACGGTAACAGAAGTTATCCCAGGTGCGATTGTTAAGTATAGATCAAGTACGACTAAGCCATTCCGCACAGCAGCGAACAATGGTGACGGTACTTTTGCATTGTCAGCACTTAACGGTGATGTCGCGTCATATGCCGTTAGTGTAGACCCTCGAATTTCAGCACCATTTACAACGTCTATTACGCCAGATGGAACAGATGAAACTATCGATGTTTCAGTAGCGTGTGACACCGTAACGGGTAGCTAAGTAAAGAATGATTAGTCCAATCAGTTAAGCCGCGGAGACGCGGCTTTTTTCTTTCCTAAATCTTAAATATTTTTATTCATAAAATCATACTCCCAGAATTAACCTTTCTTTCGTGGCTGCGACTTTATGTCGCGACTGTTTTTATGCCGAGGGGCTTTTGTCACGGTCTTTTTATCGTGAAGACCTTGGCGGCACCATTATTGGTTTTCTATCACGGGATAAACCCGCTGCTACGAATTTGGCGTAGCAGCGACTTTAGGTCGCGACTCTTTTATGACTTTATATCGCGACGCTTTTATGAGTTTATGTCGGGATTCTTTCTATGAGCTTATGTCACGGTCTTATTTATTGTGAATAACCTGTCGCCGTTATTGGTTTTTATATCGCGGGATAAACCCGCTGCTACAAGTTTGGCGTAGCAGCGACTTTATGTCGCGACTGTTTTATGACTTTATGTTGCGACTCTTTTATGCCTTTATGTCGAGATTCTTTCTATGGGCTTATGTCACGGTCTTTTTTATTGTGAATAACCTGTCGCCATTATTGGTTTTCTATCGCGGGATAAACCCGCTGCTACAAGTTTGGCGTAGCAGCGACTTTAGGTCGCGACTGTTTTATGCCTTTATGTCGAGATTCTTTCTATGGGCTTATGTCACGGTCTTTTTTTATCGTGAAGACCTTGGCGGCGCTGTTGTTGGTTTGCTGTCGCGGGATAAACCCGCTGCTACGAGTTTGGTGTAGCAGCGACTTTAGGTCGCGACTGTTTTATGCCTTTATGTCGAGATTCTTTCTATGGGCTTATGTCGCGACGCTTTTATGAGTTTATGTCGCGACCATTTTTATATCGCAATCAGCTCTAAGTTAGCGGTGCTATATCGGTTACATATATAGAAAGGGGGATGACAATCACAAACTTCCGAAAAAGACTAAAAACCGTTAAACTTAAGATCTTTAGTATACTCAATACGTTGACTACAGTATGAAATCTCATTTAGGCCGAAGAGCATTTTCCACTATGGAGCTTCATACCTTGTTTAATGGTTATATCTACTCAGATGAAAAACTAAAGCGTGAACAGCCTAAACATTGGCATTTTTGGCTACCTTTACTGAGTTATTACACTGGTGCGTATAGTGATGAAATTGGCTCACTCACACTTGATGATGTTTACTACAAAGACCACGTTCATGTATTTAACTTTAACACCCATGGTAAAATTCAACCGCGAGTGGTGCCTATTCATCCTGCCTTATGGCAAGCAGGATTGGAACAATATCTAACATTGGTAAAACAGCTAGGACATCGACGTCTTATGTTTGATTTACCTGCTAAAACTGGTCGTTATAGCGAAAAAGTTAGAATATGGTTTTCTGGAGAGGGGGAAAGGCAGGGGTATCTGCAAAAATGTGGTTTACCTAATGTTGATCAGCAAGGAATGAAAACGGCGATCAGCAGTTTACGACTAAACTTCGAGCAACAAATCAGAATATCAGCTATTCAGCTCGGGACTAAAGACAGTTTTCAGTATTTATTGGGTTTAAAGCAAGATGGACATGAAGTTACGCGCCCACCTTTTCACTTGCTCAAGCAAGTTATTTCTCCAATCCGGGTTATTAATCCCAATATCACATGGCAACGCTTTTTGGAGCGGCACTAAAACGTAGTACTCAGTTACTACCACTTCTTACGTCAAGCGCATTATTATTTGCAAGATAAGTTAAGCAAGTAACACGCAGCATAGACGCCAAGTTTTTAATCTCACCATGACGTTCAATCACTTCTTGGTAAAGTAAAGAAATAAACTCGGCAAGGCCCAGATCTTCGCGTTGAGCTATGGTTTCTAATACTTGCCATATTTCATTTTCTAACGCGAGGCTGGTAACAGCTCCTTGAATACGAATAGAACGCTTGGCTACTTCGTAACGATGAGGTTCAGTTGATGCGTAGAGTTCACACATATAAGTTCCATAGGTAATGTAATGGCAAAAATGATCCACTCAATGATCAGAGTGAAAGACGCTGATCGCTCAATTAAATTTTATCATGATGTATTTGCGTTGACAGTGAAACGACGCATCGACTTTAATGATTTTTCTCTTATCTACCTTGGCAACGATGAAACTTCGTTTGAATTGGAGCTGACTTGGAACCATGACACTACGGTAGATTATACAATCGGTAATGGCTACGGGCATTTAGCATTCGCTACTAATAGCCTGCAGGCTATCTACAACAAGGCTCAAAAGAATAGTTATTGCCCTAAAGAAATCAAAGATTTTTATAATCAAAATGTATTAATAGCGAGATTCTTTTTTATTAAAGATCCTGATGGTTATGATATTGAAGTAATTGAAAAAAGCGATGTGTATCGGTAGTAACGGGTTTAGCTCGCGACTAAGATTGATGTTGCGACATAAAATCATTAGAGGTGCCGCGATGTTAAGGCATGAAAACAGTCGCGACCTAAAGTCGCTGCTACGCATGTACATAAAACTGTAGCAGCGGGTTTATCCCGCGACCAAAGTTGGTGAATTGTGACATAAAATCGTTAAAGCTGCCGCGAAGTGAAGGCATGAAAACAGTCGCGACGTAAAGTCGCTGCTACGCATGTGCATAAAACTGTAGCAGCGGGTTTATCCCGCGACCAAGGTTGGCAATTTCGACATAAAATCGTTGTTACGAATGTGCATAGACCAGTAGCAACGGGTTTACCCCGCGACTAGGGTTGATAGTTGCGACGATAAATTCGTTAAAGGTGCCGCGACGTGAAGGCGTGAAAACAATCGCGACCTAAAGTCGCTGCTACGAATTTAAACAAACCTGTAGCAGCCTGGCGATCGTGACATCAAAGCGTTAAAGGTGCCACGACGTCAAGGCGTGAAAACAATCGCGACCTAAAGTCGCTGTTACGAATGTACACAAATCTGTAGCAACGGGTTTATCCCGCGACTAGGGTTGATAGTTGCGACGATAAGTTCGTTAAAGGTGCCGCGACGTGAAGGCATGAAAACAGTCGCGACCTAAAGTCGCTGCTACGAATGTAAACAAACCTGTAGCAGCGGGTTTACCCCGCGACTAAGGTCTAATTAGCTTGCCCTTAGACAAACATACTCTATTCTTTATTTACGTAGAGTTATAAGGATATAGCATGTACAAAAGTCAAAACTTGAGGAATAAGCGAGTCTCACTCGTGAACCATTTCTACGCAATTACCTTAACGTGCAAAGGTAGAAAATCGCACTTTAACTCCTTTTCGGTTTGTGCTGAGACCGCTAAGACGATCATGGCTTGCGAACAGGGGCAGCTTTTTAAAGTCATTGCCTTCGTATTAATGCCAGATCATCTGCACTTAATCATACAATTAAATGGTTCTTTAAAGTTACCAGATTCTATTCGAGCGATAAAAGGTCGTATAGCAACCAGTTTACGTTCTTTCGGAGTATTTGGCTTATGGCAAAAAGGTTATTATGAACATTTAATTCGAAGTGAAGACGACTTAAAAGAACAAGCAAGGTATATAATTCAGAATCCGATTAGGGCTAAGCTTGTTACGCGGGTAGGTGAATATCCATATTGGTTTTGTATTTGGGTGTGATTTATTAAGGTGATTACAGTTAAACAATTGCGATGTAAAGTAAAAAGGTCGCGACCTAAAGTCGCTGCTACGAATGTACACAAACCTGTAGCAACGGGTTTACCCCGCGACCGAGATTGTCCATCGCGACATCAAAGCGTTAAAGGTGTCGTGAAGTAAAGATATGAAAATAATCGCGACCTAAAGTCGCTGCTACGAATGCACATAAACCTGTAGCAGCGGGTTTATCCCGCGACCGAGATTGTCCATCGCGACATCAAAGCGTTAAAGGTGCCGTGAAGTAAGGCGTGAAAACAATCGCGACCTAAAGTCGCTGCTACGAATGTAAACAAACCTGTAGCAGCCTGGCGATCGTGACATCAAAGCGTTAAAGGTGCCACGACGTCAAGGCGTGAAAACAGTCGCGACGTAAAGTCGCTGCTACGCATGTACATAAAACTGTAGCAGCGGGTTTATCCCGCGACCAAAGTTGGTGAGTTGTGACATAAAATAGTTAAAGGATGCGCGACCTAAAGTCGCTGCTACGAATTTACGCAAACCTGTAGCAGCGGGTTTATCCCGCGACCAAGGTTGGTAATTTCGATATAAAATCGTTAAAGATGCCGCGACGTAAAGGTATGAAAACAGTCGCGACCTAAAGTCGCTGCTACGAATGTGGATAAACCTGTAGCAGCGGGTTTATCCCGCGACCACGGTTGGTAATTTCGATATAAAATCGTTAAAGGATTCGTGACGCAAGGGCGTAAAAACAGTCGCGACATAAAGTCGCTGCTACGAATGTACACAAAGCTATAGCAGCGGGTTTACCCCGCGACAAATTAAGAAGCTAGGCTTAATTGATGAAAGCGTTTCAAAAATTGTGAAAACTCTTCACCTAATTGCTCATCACGAATAGCATATTCAACGATGGCTTTAAGGTAACCAAGCTTGTCGCCACAATCGTGCGAACGACCGCTCATATGAAAAGCCTCAACGGTTTCCTGTTCCATCAGCATATCGATAGCATCGGTTAACTGGATTTCTCCACCAGCACCGACTGGCGTTTTTCTTAGTAGTGGCCAAATATTTTTAGAAAGCACATAGCGACCAACAACTGCTAGATTAGAAGGAGCGTCTTCTATGGCTGGCTTTTCTACCATATGCTTTATTGCACTACTTTCACCTGGGCGTAGCGACACACCGTTGATATCAGCAATACCATACTTGCAGACATCCTGCTCTGGCACAGGCTCTAACATGATTTGGCTGGCTTTCGTTTGGTTAAAGCGAGATAGCATTGCGGCTAAATTTTCTTTTCCCTGATCGGCTGTGTATTCATCCAAAATGACATCGGGCAGGACAACAACAAAATCATTATCCCCAACGATAGGCTGCGCGCACAAAACAGCATGGGCAAGACCTTTAGCTTCACCCTGACGAACATGCATAATCGTAACGTCTTCTGGACAAATCGAGCGCACTTCATCCAAAAGTTTACGCTTAACACGTTTTTCGAGCGTTGCTTCCAATTCAAAGCTGGTATCAAAATGGTTTTCAATTGCATTTTTTGAAGAATGAGTCACTAACACAATTTCTTTAATACCTGCAGCGACACATTCTTTGACAATATACTGAATTAGCGGCTTATCTACCAAAGGCAACATTTCTTTAGGAATGGCTTTGGTCATTGGGAGCATGCGAGTACCAAGGCCCGCGACTGGAATAACTGCTTTCATAAAAAGTCCATATTTTGACTGGTTTCCAATTTTCACCTTGCATTGTAACGCGTCATACAAAAGTTGCAAACCAGATTAAGTTGCAATTTCTTCAATAGTATTTAGGAGTATACCCTAATACTTCATTTTTATGCCGTTGCTTCACTTCTTAGCTATCTTGGCGCTATTTTTCAAGTAATAAAATGAATGAAAACATCATGAACAACAAGAGCTGAATAAGCACTGATTTTTGAGATTACAGCTTTGATCTTTCCACGCTTTTCTTGTATCTCATTTGAGTGTTACTTTGCACTAAAAAGCTGTGCTGAATGTACCCTGCGCATTAGGGGCTCTATATCGTGAAACACAATAACTAGCTTAGTTTTTACTAATCTTACTTTACAGTAGGAATATGGGTTGAATGTGAATACGTAGTATATTTATCTCATCGAATAGGTGGTTGCGTTACGATTGCTTTTGTCGCGATCTTTAAGAAATATGATGTCGATTTTATTCGGCTGTTTTTTATCCGCATATTAAATCCAAAGTGGATATTAGGATCAAAAAAGCCCCTTCCGGGGCTTAAATTAACCTTTAGATATGGAACAATTAAAAGTTAACCGTGATTTCATTTGAGCAGATTTCACCAGATTGACACACTTTATATGTGTAGCTGGTGGCTTCTAAATCACGTGAAAAGTCTCTGAACTTACCTGTGTTTGCAACCGTTTCAAGTGCTTGACCATCACGGTAAATCGTTACTTCATCAGCACTGCTGCCTTGCCATGAAAGCTCAACGCGGATAAAACCTAAACGAGACTTATTAGCGCGAACCAGCGATAGCTCAACCTCATCAGTGCTAACAACGACAGGCTGAGTGGTTGTGTGGCTGTTGCCTTCACTGTCAGTCACCGTTAGAGAAACGCTGTACTCACCAGATGCTGCAAATTCATGAATTGGGCTGGCGTCAGTACTGATGCTGCCATCACCAAAGTCCCATGCCCAGCTAACGATATCATCATTCGGATCACGGCTTTCATCAGTGAATGTTACGGCAAGGCCGGAAGCTGCGAAGCTAAAGCCCGCAACCGGAGGTTGAGGTGATGCTTCACCTAGGCCTGTTAGGTTCAGAGTCCAGCTGTTCAATGTACCAGTATCGATACCTGCATTATCTGAGACCGACAATGTCCAATCACCCGTTGCAACTTCACCATTAAATGCCGCTGAGTTAAAGGTTTGGTTAATGTCGTCTGCGCCACCACCTTGACGGTTATGTAATGTTGCGACCGTACCTGCAGGAGAGGTCAGCGTAACAATTAAGTCGCCAATGTAGGTGTGTGTAATATCCACTAAAGTATTGCTATCAAATACAGTAACGGTGTCAGCAACTGTGATCACAGAAGTAATACCAGCAGCGTCGTTATCTGGAATGTCTACCGCTGTAGTATTTTCATAGCTGAAGTCGCTTAACCCTTGAGGTAATACATACAGCCCTACTTGCTCTTGATCGGCAAGCTCGCCAGATGTTGCGTTAAGCGTGAAGCTATATTCACCCCATTGGGTTGAAGCCGCAGTAGGTACTGAAAGCGTGACTGTATCGCCTGGCATTGCAGTAGTCGCAGACAGCGTTGCACCTGCAATTGGTGAAGTAACTGACAAGTCAATTGTGCCCTGCCAGTCAGCGACTGAAGCAAAAGTAAATTCGTATGTTGCAGTATCGCCCGCTGTGATTTCTTGATTAGCAGGACGAGCAGACACTCTAAAGCCTGGCTCTGGATCTGCATCAATTACAGCTTGGTTCACATTTAAGCGCTTACCGGAAACTGTCTTATCTGTAAGGTCAGCATTAACATCACCGCTTTGCATTAGTAGGTTTTTAAGCTCAATTGCAGTGAGTGTCGGGTTGATAGAAAGTACTAGAGCCGCAGCACCTGCAACGTGAGGTGTCGCCATTGAAGTACCTGAGAGACTTGAGTAACCACCACCAGGAACGGTAGATAAAATTGCGCTACCTGGTGCGCCCATGTCTACAGACGTTAAACCCCATTGAGAAAATGAGGACATCGCATCAGTGTGTGTCGTACTTGCGATAGAGAACACGCTGTCGTGTTCATAGCTTGAAGGGTAGTGAGGGTTTACATCGTTATCTACCGCACTGTTACCGGCTGCGGCAACAAATAAGATGTCGGCATTTTCACTGGCAGTGATCGCATCAGAAAGTGCTTGGCTAAAGCCGCCGCCACCCCAACTGTTATTCGTAACACGAACGTTGTGACCCGCGTTTTTAAGCGCAACCATATAATCGACACACTCAATCGCATCTGAGGTTGAGCCTGAGCCAGATGCATCTAGGAATTTACAGCCTACGATTGAGACCTCATGGTTTACACCAGCAACACCTGTCGCATCGTTACCCGACGCACCGATAGTACCCGAAACGTGCGTACCGTGGCCTTGGTCATCCATCGGATCGCCGCTACCAGTAATAGCGTTGATACCGTGAACGTCATCAATATAGCCGTTACCGTCGTTATCAATGCCATCCCCAGCGATTTCACCTGGGTTACGCCATGCGTTTGCTGCGAGATCTGGGTGAGTATAATCAACACCCGTATCGATCACTCCGACGATAACATCACGTGAGCCAACCGTAATATCCCACGCTTCAGGAGCGTCAATGTCGGCATCTGCTGTACCGCCGGTTTGACCTGTGTTATGCATGCCCCACAGTTCATCAAAACGACTATCGTCTGGAATTCCAAGTGCTTTTACTTGATAGTCTGGCTCGACATATTCGATGGCTGGATGGTTAGCTAGTTTTTCGATTGCTTGTTTTGCTGTAATGCTATCTAGCTTAAAGTTTGCAAGGCGGCCTTTTAAAACATGACGGTATTTGTCATCTACGCCATCAGCGTTTAAATCCGCCATCTTTGCTTTTACAAGATTTCTTGCATTTGCACGAAGTGCAGCAGAAGTATTTTCTTTAAACACAACTAAGATGCTGTCATCTGCGGTTGCAGTTGTAGTTTCTATTTGAACTGCTGCGTGAGAAGTGAAAGCAAGTACGGGAAGCAAAGCCAAAGACAATGCAGAAAGTTTAGATCTCATATTAATAACCTTTTTAATTTCAAGCGTATCCATCAATACACTATTTTTGAGTTGGTAGTTTTTCTGGTAGTGGCTGTGGTCTTTTTGGCAACGTCTTAAAACCTAGACCCAGATATTGAGCAGTGCAATGTAAAAAAAGGGTTAATTAACAAAATCAGGATTTTTTACTGATTTTTAATTTTTGGAATAGAATATTTAGTTCTTTTTTATGGATTAAGTGAATGTGGAGACGATTGAACTTTGGTCATACTTTTTTTGTATCTCCATATTTTGTTCGTAATTTTGTGTGACTTTATCTTTGTATTTTATTGAAAGTTAACAGTTATTTTTTTCATAAAATCTTCTTATTTATCTTCAGTTGTTCCCAACTTAGAGTTAAAGGTGACAAGACGTAATAAAATATATTATTTCAACATATCAAATTGCTGACTTTGATATAAATTACGTTTTTCACTAAAAATGTAACACTCTGGTAACTGGCGCAGGTGGGAGCGACTCAAGAGTAATGAGTCATAACAGGACGTTAGTTAAGTGAAAAGTTGCAGTTGGCTGAGTTCGGCAACAACTCAAGGCCTGCACTGAGCGCTTAATTGAAAAATAATATAATAAATCTCTAAGGAGAACAGTGTGAAGTTTTCAAAATCAATCGTGAGTTGCGCTATAGCGCTTGCGTTAACACATTCAGTTACAGCACATGCTGAGGCAAAATCAGATAATAAACCACTTTCAACTTCTGCACTTTCACAAGTGGAGCGTGTAAGTGGGACAAGTAATGAACTCAAACTTTCACAAACTTCAGGTAGCCAAGGTGGTAACGAGTTGGCTTCGGTGCAACTTGGTACTTCAAACCTGACAGATGTTACTACGGTAGGCGACAACAATATTACTGAGGCCGACCAGAATGGCACTGGTAACGTCGCTATTATAACAACAACCGGTAACAACAATAACCAAGTATATAGCCAAGATGGTGAATCTAACGGCGCACTAACGGAACTGACTGGCGACGATAACGCGATAGATATTCAGCAGTCAGGTAGCGGGATATTAGGGATTAATAACGAAGCCATTAACGTTATCAATGGCGATCAAAATACTATTACGGTATCTCAAGGTTCTGGTGGTCAATGGTTCTACAACCTTAATATGCAAGGTAGCCAAAACGAAGTGTCAGCGACACAATCAGGGACATGGAACGAAGCGACACTTGAGTCAGTACAAGGTGATATGAACCAAATCACCTTAGATCAAAACGGTGTGTACAACCAATATAAAATAGTTAGTCTACAAGGTAATGAAAACGAAATTGAATCGAGCCAAAGCGGTAACTTCAATGTTATCTCTGTAGAGACTGTGATTGGTGATGACAACCAAGTTGAGATCGAGCAATCGGAAGGTGATAGCAACACGGTTAACGTATTTGAAATTACCGGAGACAATAACGAGCTAAGCATCGATCAGGAAGGTTCAACTAATACCTTCGCATCAGATTTATTAGTTGGTAACGACAATGAAGTGATGACTGAGCAGCGTGGTGATGAGAATAAAGTCCAAGCAGACGTTGTTGGTGATAATAACGAATTTACTGCGATGCAAATCGGTAATGGTAACGAGATGTATCTTGGGGTTGCTGGCGAGAACAATGAATTCTCTGCAACTCAAGTAGGTGATGCGAACATCGCACACGTTGCGAACTTCAACGGTAGTGATAACGATGTTGATGTTACCCAAACGGGTGATGAAAACGAGGTGGTGGTGCAGTCATCTTACCCAGATGTTAGCCTTGCAAGCAATGACAACGCCGTTGATATTTCACAAAGTGGCACTGGCAATGGTGTGGTTGTAACAATGAGCAGTGTGTTTGATAGTAGCTCAAACCAAGTAGATATTGCGCAATCAGGCGAATTTAACGCGATTGATTTAATGCTTGAAGGCAGCCGTAATATGCTAGACATCACACAAAATGGTAGTAACAACTTTGTGATGGGGATGGGCTCAGAAGCATTCATTATCAACGGTGATGATAATGCGTTTACAGTAAGCCAAATTGGTGACGGCAACTTAGTCCAAGGTGGAATTACAGGTAGTGGTCAAAACATTACCGTAACTCAGGTTGGTGACAACAACGTTGCGACTATCACTCAGCAATAACTCAGTAATAGTTAAACAATCTAGATAGGGGGCAAACCAGCCCCCATATTTTGTACTATTCAGCCAACCAGAACACCAAAGTAAATCTCGTCAGTAAAGACATTCTACGCCGTGAGTAAACACATAATGATAAGAATAATAACACTCTTGAGCGCCATGCTCGTTTCTACATTTTCACTGAGTGCACAAGAAGATGTTGAAATTGATGGTTTGGTGATGGATCAGAGTATTAGCCGATTTGGTCACCAGTTTTACTTTCAGTTTTCACAGCTGTGGAGAGATGTTCCCAACACCTCGGGCATTAATATCACGGTTAAAGAAACGGTATTGCCAAGAGCCGGAACTCGGTTAGAAGTCTTAATGAATAACCGTGCAGTTTACGCAACAGCGATGGGAAGGAGAGGTGGCTCCGTCGATGAGCGAGTCGAGACCGCCATTTTCACCATTATGGATGCCATGGCGAGAGAACAATATCAACAGAATGGCTCAGAAGATTTAGCAGCAAGTGGGTGGTAACATGACAACAATAAAAACAACAATCGTGTTCGCTGGTTTAATACTACTTAGTAGTACTCATGTGGCAGCGACGGAGCTTGTGTATAAACCAATTAATCCTGCATTTGGTGGTAACCCGTTAAATGCCAATATGCTACTGAGTAAAGCGCAATCTCAAAATAAACACAGAGCGCCAATCATAGAAAAAACCTATGATGAAAAGTTTCAAGAGTCGTTAGAGCGTACGTATCTCAACCGCTTGGTAAGAGAAATCACGGATGTTGCGTTTGGTGAAGATATTCAAGACAGTATCTTTAACCAAGACGCGACGTTTATGAGCGGCGACTATCAAATCCAAGTGATCACCAGTACACCCGACACCATTACGGTTAGAATAACAAACACAGCATCGGGTGAAGAAACCATTCTAGAGGTACCCAGATTCGCCTCATCGGCTGGTGGAGGATATTAAATGCTCCGCGTAATTTTATTGGTATTTTTATTACTGCTCGGCGGTTGTTCTAGCATGTCTCGCGTGTTGCCTCCCTCGCAAAGTGTAGCAATTGAGCTGACTGACACCGAAACCTTTGCAGAACTAAAAAACTTACCTACACCGAAAGGGCGAATTCCCGTTTCTGTTTATTCATTTCGCGACCAAACTGGGCAATACAAACCACAAGATAATGTAAGTTCGTTTTCAACAGCGGTGACTCAAGGTGCTAACTCTATTTTAATGCAGGCACTACACGAAACGGATTGGTTTATTCCGGTAGAACGTGAAGGACTGCAAAATCTGCTGACTGAGCGCAAAATTATTCGTGCAGCAAGTGATGATAATGACACAAATGCTTTGCCACCTTTAATGACTGCAAAGATCATTTTAGAAGGCGGGATCATCAGCTATGACTCTAATATCCGGACAGGCGGTTTGGGTATGGAGTATTTCGGCATAGGTGCATCTGAGCTTTATCGTGAGGATGTTATTTCCATTTATATGCGCGCAGTTGATGTTCGTACCGGGCAAGTGCTGCTTTCTGTCGCGAGTAGCAAAAAGGTGCTATCCATGGAGGTTCGGGCTGGGTTTTTCCGCTATGTGAGTTATAAACGGTTGGCTGAAGCCGAAGCGGGGTTTAGCGATAACGAACCGATGCACATCTGTGTAACCCAAGCGATAGAAAAAGCACTGACTTTGATGGTACAACAAGGCATTGAAAAAGGCGTGTGGTCGGCCGCTACCGCATCGTAGGTCGCGCTTTAGCGCGACAAACCTTTACCACAACGCCCCTCTTTTTCATGGAGCGTACCACCAACGGTAGATCGTGCTTTAGCGCGACAAACCTTCACCACAACGCTTCCTTTTGAATGGCACGCACACACCAACCGTGTGTCGCGCTTTAGCGCGACACATCTTTACCACAACGCTCCATTTTACATGGCACGAACATACCAGCCGTAGGTCGCGCTTTAGCGCGACACATCGTTAAGCACGACACAACCTTGAGCACGTGCTCACACCACCCACTTTAAAATAAAGAATAATACTGGTGCATGAGATTCAACAATAAAGTCAGCCACCAATAAGCTGAGTATGTTAATCTAAATAGCAATGAAATAATAAAGAACGCTAACATCATGCACGTACATATTTTAGGGATTTGCGGTACCTTTATGGGCGGGATCGCAGCCATCGCTCAATCATTGGGGCACAAAGTCACAGGTTCAGATCTCAATGTTTACCCGCCGATGAGTACACAACTTGAATCACTCGGTATTGAACTAACTCAAGGGTACGACCCTAAGCAGCTCATCGATGTTGAGCCTGATGTGGTGATCATCGGCAATGCCATGAGTCGTGGTAATCCGTGCGTTGAATATGTTCTAGAAAAAGGAATGCGTTATACCTCAGGCCCTGAATGGTTAAAAGACCATGTTTTACGCCAGTCATGGGTGTTAGCTGTGGCCGGTACGCATGGCAAAACGACCACTGCAAGCATGTTAGCGTGGTTACTCGAATACGCAGGATTACGCCCGGGCTTTTTGATTGGTGGCATAGTGCAAAACTTTGGTGTGTCGGCGCGCACGTCAGATACGCCATTCTTTGTTATCGAAGCCGACGAATACGATACGGCGTTTTTCGATAAACGCAGCAAGTTTGTCCATTACTTACCTCGCACGTTAATACTTAATAATCTTGAATATGATCATGCTGATATTTTTCCAGATTTAAATGCCATTCAAACCCAGTTTCATCATTTAATTCGCACGCTACCCAGCCAAGGTAAAGCCGTATATCCAGCGGATGATACTGCGCTACAAAACGTTATTGAACGCGGTTTTTGGAGCGAGCAGGAATCGCTTGGTAAAGAATGGTCGTATAACTTGCTCAAGGCTGACGGCTCTCGCTTTACAGTGTTATTTGAAGGCGAAGAAAAAGGCGAAGTAAATTGGCAAGCGATTGGTTTGCATAATGTCAAAAATGCCATGATGGCGATTGCGGCGGCAAGACATGTGGGCATTTCAATCGAGGTGAGTATCGAAGCGCTAGGGCAATTTATTTCTCCCAAACGCCGGATGGAAGTCAAAGGGGAGGTCAATGGCGTTACTGTCTATGATGACTTTGCGCATCACCCCACGGCAATAGCAACGACCCTAGCAGGGCTTAGAGCCAAAGTTGGAGATGCACCTATCATTGCTATTTTAGAGCCGCGCTCAAATACGATGAAGCTGGGCATTCATCAAGAAACCTTATTGCAATCACTTGATGTTGCAGATGAAGTGTATCTATTCGAACCAGATGGCTTATCTTGGTCTCTTAAAGCACAAGCCGAAGCCGCGGGTCGTCAGTGTTTTGCAAGCGTAGATGAGATTGTCGCACAGGTTGTGACAAATCAAGCACCAAACCAACATGTGCTGATCATGAGTAATGGTGGTTTTGGTGGCATCCACGACAAACTTTTAACTGCATTGAAAAAGTAATCATTATGTCAGAACAAACATTTAATGGGCCAATTACGCTGGCCTTTAGTGGTGCGTCGGGTGCCCCTTACGGACTGAGATTACTCGAGGTATTGGTGTCGTTAAACTATCAAGTTTACGTGCTAATCTCGAGCGCAGCCAGAGTGGTGCTGGATACTGAGTCCAATCTAAAACTCTCTGGTAACGAACAAAAAGCAACAGAGCAACTACAGGCGCTTTTCTGTGCTAAAGAAAAGCAAATTCAGGTATTTGGTAAAGATAACTGGTTTAGCCCTGTGGCATCTGGCTCGGCTGCACCAAAGCAGATGGTGGTGTGTCCGTGTAGTGCAGGAAGCGTGTCAGCCATTGCACTTGGAGCATCTGACAATTTGCTTGAGCGTGCGGCAGATGTGGTGATCAAAGAACGTGGCCAATTAATATTAGTGCCGCGCGAGACACCCTTTAGTCCAATTCATCTTGAAAACATGCTCAAGCTTAGCCGCTTGGGGGTGACTATCATGCCTGCAGCGCCTGGTTTTTATCATCAGCCACAAAGTATCGACGATTTGGTCGACTTTATGGTGGCCCGTATTTTAGATCATCTACACGTCGAGCATACCTTAGCTAAGCGCTGGGGTTATGGAGAATAATAAAATATGAGAATAGCACTGAACATCAAAGGGTTAAAAAAAGTTTATAGTAACGGCGTTGAAGCCGTTAAAGGTATTGATCTCGAAGTTCAAGAAGGGGATTTCTTTGCGTTGCTTGGGCCAAATGGGGCAGGTAAATCGACCACAATAGGGGTTATTGCCTCACTGGTGAATAAAACCCAAGGCAGCGTAGAGGTTTTTGGTCATAGTATTGACACTCACTTGGAAGACGCTAAATCGAACTTAGGTTTAGTACCACAGGAGTTCAACTTTAGCCAATTCGAGACGCTTAACCAAATTCTAGTCACGCAGGCGGGTTATTATGGTGTGCCAAGAGATGTTGCCCATCAGCGAGCCGAGAAGTATCTTAAGCAGCTTGGACTATTTGATAAGAAAGATAAGCAAGCTCGCACGTTATCTGGCGGTATGAAACGTCGCTTGATGATTGCAAGAGCATTGATGCATGAACCTAAGCTTCTTATTTTGGATGAACCTACGGCAGGCGTGGATATTGAACTGCGTCGTTCCATGTGGGATTTTTTGCGTGAAATTAATAAACAAGGCGTAACGATTATTCTCACAACGCATTACTTAGAAGAAGCAGAGCTGTTGTGCCGTAACATTGCGATTATCGATAAAGGCACAATTGTTGAGCACACGACCATCAAGGCATTACTCGCAAAGTTGGACAAAGAAACGTTTATACTTGATCTTAAACCACCCATGCAGCCAGTGGCACTCGATGGTTACCAATATAGCACCGTCGATGACCATACTATTGAGGTTGAAGTCGCTAAGTCGCAAGGGCTCAATGGAGTGTTTACACAGCTCACAGAGCAAGGTAATCAAGTATTAAGTATGCGTAACAAAGCTAACCGCTTAGAAGAGTTGTTTGTTGGCTTACTGGAGCAGGGGAGAGGGGCATAACTGTGTTGAAATATGGCGTCGCGTTAAAAAGTATTTGGATAAAAGAGTGTATTCGTTTTTTGCGTATTTGGGTGCAAACCTTAGTGCCGCCAGCGATCACAATGACACTGTATTTTGTGATCTTCGGTAGTTTAATCGGCTCGCGCATTGGTGATATGGGTGGCTTTAGCTACATGGAGTTTATTGTACCGGGCTTAATCATGATGTCGGTGATCACCAACTCTTATTCTAATGTCGCTTCGAGTTTTTACTCCACCAAGTTTCAAAAGAGCATTGAAGAGCTGCTCGTTGCCCCAGTGCCTAACTATATTATTGTACTTGGCTATATGGGCGGTGGTATGGCGCGAGGCATGTTAGTCGGGCTTATTGTTACTATCGTCAGCTTGTTTTTTGTGGATATTCAAATTCACAACTTAGCGGTTATCGTCATTACGGTTATTTTAACGTCTGCCGTGTTTGCATTAGGCGGTTTGATCAATGCCGTGTTTGCCAACAGTTTTGACGATATTAGTATTATACCGACTTTTGTGCTGACACCCCTGACTTACCTTGGTGGTGTATTTTACTCAATCACATTGCTACCAGAGTTTTGGCAAGGCGTGTCGCAGGTAAATCCGATTATCTATATGGTAAATGCGTTCCGCTTTGGCTTTTTAGGTGTATCGGATGTTGATATTGGCGTTGCCTTCACGGTATTAGGTGTATTTATATGTGGTCTATTTTGGTTGTCACTGCACTTAATTAAACGCGGTGTTGGACTAAGGCACTAGCGTAAATAGTCTGAATTTAGAAAAATAAGCGCTGTCATCAATTGCAGCGCTTTTGCGTTATTTCAGGTAAAATCCCTACCATTCCTCCTTAATAACGACTGGTTATGACAGAAGCAAACTCTCGTAGTATCACCACTAATCAACAAGGGCTACACGAAAAGCTCGATGAAATAGTTACTAAGCATCTAACCGCTGAGTTTAAAAAGCCCATAGCGGCACATACACAAAGCGCTTTCGATGAGGTTAATGCGCGAGTACAGGCCTATAATGGACCGATTATTTTGGACTCATGTTGTGGTGTTGGTGAAAGTACGGCAAATTTGGCGAAGCGACACCCTGATGCGTTGGTAATTGGCATCGACAAGTCTGCGTATCGACTAGATAAACACGATGTTGAATATAAACAAACGGAACAAGGCCAATATATTTTGGTGCAGGCCGATCTTAATGACTTCTGGCGACTAGCGCTGGAAGCTGATTGGCAGCCAAGTCATCATTATTTGCTTTATCCTAATCCGTGGCCGAAAGCTAAGCACATTCAAAGACGCTGGCATGGTAGCGCCGTGTTTCCTTTTATCGTCAAGTTAGGCGGTCAGTTGGAGCTGCGCAGTAATTGGGATATTTATGTACAAGAGTTTGCTAGAGCTTTAGCGCTTAGCGGCGTTGATGCTGAAGTGGAAGCCTACGAAAGTGATGAGGCCATTACGCCCTTTGAGCGCAAGTATTGGGCAAGTGGTCAATCAAGTACCCGCCTAGTCGTAACGCTTTGATTTAACTCATTGTAAATCTAGCCTTCAGGTTGGGATAAGCGGCTTAAAGATGGCCGCTTGCTTTCCCTATCCAACTCCCTTCTAATCTAGCTACGCCTGCAGCTTCCAATTGTTTTGCCTGTTTGCTGGTGGCAACACAGGGCACAATCAAGTCGATCCGCTTGGCATTGCAATGACTTGCAAGATATTCAATGGAGCTCAGTAGCATCTCATCTTCATCCAAGTTTTCACAAATACTGGCTTCTAAACAGATGGCATCAAGTGGGAGTTTTAAGATCCGGTTGATGGTAAGAAAACCGCTATTCACACCCGTTACCGCAACATTTGCACCTTTTGCTTTTAACGACTGCATCATCAAGTTCATATCGCTAAAGTTTTTTAGCACATCGGCTTCATTAAACTCAAATGTGATGAGCTGCGGCTGCGGGTAACGGCGTAGGATTTGGCTAATATATTCAAAATACTCTGCATCCGCGATTTCACTGTGGCTTAGTTGCATGCTCCAAGCATGGTTCGATTTACGAAAACGCGTAACGCATAACTCAAGCAGCTTCATGCTAATTTGTGCGCGGAGTTTTGGCTGCTTCATCACTGGATAAAAATGTTCGGCATCGATGATAGCGCCGCGCTCGTTAAGGACGCGTGCCGTGCAGTGGTATTGAATGTCAGTTTGGTCATGACAAGCTTTACGTGGAGTGAAAAAAGGAATGATGCGGTCTGACTCACACGCGCTTTGCAGCAAGCGAGTGAGGTGGAGGTTTTTTGATTGTTGCTGAGGATTTATTTGCAGCTGAGAATCAAAATAACATACTTGCGTGTTTTGCTGTTGAGCCTGACGTAGCGCGAGAAAGGCATTCTCAAGTAACAGCGCACAATTACCTTTAGCAACACCCGCGCACAAATTAACGTATAAATGCGGCGCGTCGTATATTGGTTTTGCACAAGGGAATGACTCTGTTAAGTTCGCTAAATAATGTTCACCATTTTCAATACTGGTAACTAGCGCGATTTTAGAGGTCGTAAGGCGATAAACCTCAAACGGATGAGTAAATTCGCTAAAGTAACTCATGACTTTTGCCATAACGTTGTCGCCGACTTCCGTGCCATAGAAGCTAATTATATCCTCAAGCTCTTTAACCCATACCACGCTTAAGCATAGGTGTTGCGACTTAGAATATTTAAGTGTTTGCTCAAGGGCGATACGATTGCCAAATCCGGTGCGACTATCCGTTGTTAAGGTCTTCTTGTAGTACATAAAGTACAAGCTCACGACGACCAAAAACATCACAAAGAAGAAGCTCGCGTCAATGGCGGCATCCATTACACTTTCTTGTAACCGACTTTCTAAATCGTGAATGGTTAAGTCAGCACCTGCTATATAAGTAGTGCCATCGGGTAGCACAAAGGGAATAAACACACTTTTAAAGTGGCCCCATTTGTCTTTGGCTATTTCAAATACTGGCTCGGTAGAGTGAAAGGCACTTTTTAGGGTAATTGAGGCTTCGGAATAAACATCTTGATAACGTGTTAGTCGGTTGAGTTTAAGATCTTCTCGGGTGTAACTGGACGCGGTAAAGTGCACGTAAGGTGGTTTAAGCACCATGGTATAGACGTATTCAACATTTAAAGCACGGGCAAGCTCGGTGAGGGCATGGCTTTTTTGTTTAAACTCGGCTGGGGTTATTTGCTCTGGTGACTCGTGATACTTTTTGCCTACAATGACGTTGGCGCTGGTGGCTGCATTGATTAGCTGGGCGTCGATCCTCGCCATGATATCGCGACGCGTATCATAATAGTTGGCGATAACATAAATCGATAGGGCAGCTAAAAAGATAAAAGAGGCTAAAACGAGCCAAGCAACGGGGAGTCGGGAAGTATAACCTGAGAGCCCTAAAAGCGGCGTTGCTTTTGCCGTAGGCTGCTTAGATTTAGCTTTGAGGGGTTGAGCTATACTCCGAGTATTCATGATAATCCTTTATCCACAATATCGTTATTTAACGACGATAAAATTGCCTAACAGGCGTTAGCGTGGTGGCTGCTTTGTTACATAATATAAACAATACAACATAAATTGACGACTTGAGAAGAAATAAAGCAAAAAACTTCTTCACCAATGATCAATAAAATGCATTGTTGCGGGTAAGTCGGTAATATACTGTTTTTCTGGGTTTATGTTCCCATTTTATACCTTATTTTTGACGAGAATGTAAAATAGAAACGTCAAAATACTAAGGCTATTTTTCACTGAACTTTCGTTGGGTTTTCATAAAATTGTCAATGTTTCATGAATTTTAACTAGACAAATAGAAGACAATTCCCTTTCTTTACAGTAAAGTTAGCCATTTCATGTATCACAATCTCTTGTGCAATTTGTATCTACTCAATCTCTAAAATGGGTAGATAGGCTACTGCACCGTTTGATGTTTAGGTAGTATTGATGGGTCCAAAGCGTTGCGCCGTTGCGTCTGAAGAAAGCTTAATGCGTATATTTACCGTGCCTGAGGCGCCTGATTCAACTTTAAGCAGAATCGAGCAAGAAATCTCGAGCAATCTGGCTGGCTTTTTAAATGAGAATATTGCGGCAATCGAAAAGCCACTGCACGAAGTCGAAAAAGACTTTCAGTCGGCGGTGATCCCCGAAGTGCCAATGTTCGTTTCCGACTATGCGCAAGACATAATGGAGCAATTAGTTGCCCACTCAGTGCATACCGCAGCCCCAAGTTTTATTGGGCATATGACTTCAGCATTACCGCATTTTGTGTTGCCACTGTCTAAGTTGATGGTGGGACTCAATCAGAACCTAGTCAAAATTGAAACGTCAAAAGCCTTTACTCCGCTTGAACGTCAAGTGTTGGGAATGATGCATCACTTGGTTTATGGTAGCGATGATGCTTTCTACGATAAATGGATGCACAGCGCAAAAACGTCACTCGGTGCTTTTTGTTCAGGTGGCACAATTGCAAATATAACCGCGCTTTGGATTGCAAGAAACCGTTTATTGAAGGCAGATGGTAAATTTAAAGGCATTGGTGCATCGGGTATTGTTGCCGCGATGCTACATTATGGCTACCGAGGCTTAGCGGTCTTGGTTTCTGAGAGAGGTCATTACTCACTAGGTAAGGCCGCGGATGTGCTAGGCATTGGCCGCGATAACTTCATTTCAATCAAAACGGCTGGCAACAATAAGGTGGATGTTGATGCCATGCGAGCTAAAGCTCATGAGCTTGAAGCGCAAGGGATTAAAGTACTGGCTTTAGTTGGTGTTGCCGGGACGACCGAAACAGGTAATATTGACCCGTTAGAAGAGATGGCCGATTTAGCTGAGGAGCTCAATTGCCACTTTCATGTCGACGCGGCTTGGGGTGGGGCAACACTGCTGTCGAATAACAATCGCCACCTTCTAAAGGGGGTGGAACGAGCAGATTCAATAACTATAGATGCGCACAAGCAAATGTACGTGCCTATGGGGCGGGCATGGTGTTATTTAAAGATCCAGCAGCATCTGATGCAATTGAGCATCACGCCGAATATATCCTACGTAAGGGCTCTAAAGACTTAGGTAGTCATACCTTAGAGGGGAGTCGTCCGGGTATGGCGATGCTAGTTCACGCCTGTTTGCGCGTTATTGGTCGTCAAGGCTATGAGATGCTCATTGATAAAGGGATTGAAAAGGCGCGGTATTTTGCTGAACTCATTAAACAAACCCCTGATTTTGAGCTGATCTCTGAACCTGAGCTATGTTTGCTGACTTATCGCTATGTGCCTGAGCAAATAAAAGCGGCAATCGCACAAGCGGATGAACAAGAAAAGATAGAGATTTATGCCGCACTTAACCGTTTTACTGCGAGCATGCAAAAGCGTCAGCGTGAAGCAGGCCGCTCTTTTGTTTCTCGAACACGCTTAACGCCAGAGCAATATGACCGCCAACCTACGGTGGTATTCCGAGTGGTTTTGGCCAACCCATTAACATCGGAATCTTTACTTAAAGAAATCATGGATGAGCAACGCCAATTGGCAATGTCAGATCCGGTATTTAAAAAATACCTCGCAAAATATATTAAATAACTAACGAATAAAGTGGCCTCGTGCCACTTTATTATCCTCAGGTTCACTACCTTTTAGCATTACCCTCTTTATGATTTTCTCTACTTATATTCTTATTTCTTACATAATCGTGTGATAAACATAGGTTAATTCTAGTATTTAATACTATGCTTAAAAATCATGGCGCGTTATGCTAGCAGAAAAGAATAAAATCTTCGTATTATGTTGAAGAACTTTAGCAATGTCACTCAGAGGCTTAGGCGGCTCAGCTCGCAAGAGCTTGATGTATCGGGAACATTTCAAAGCTTCCTGATTGATTTACTTGATGAAGGTAAACTTACCTTAGACGTCACTCGGGTTTCTGTTTGGTTGTTTGACGATCTCGATAAACCTTCTGAGCTTATCAATGTTGCTAATACGGATTGGCAGGTGGACGAGTTACCTGTGCAATTGCCCGCCTTAAAGTATGAAAATTTCCCCGCTTATTTTTCAGCAATCAACAGTGGTCAATCGATCGATGCGAGCGACGCTGCAGCCGATCCCAGAACGTCTGAATTTCACGAGTGTTATTTAACGCCGAATCACATAATGACCATGTTAGATACGGTGATCTTTAAAAATGGTATTCCACACGGAGTGGTGTGTTGTGAGGGAAATCATGGCGTACGTACGTGGCACAAAGATGAAATTGCTTTTGCGGAGATGATTGCGGACTGCTGCAGTCGCCGATTACTGGTTAAAGAGTTATGGCAGTTACAGCTGCAACTCACTGATATGGCGTTTAAAGATCCGCTCACTGGATTGAGTAATCGACGTTTTTTAATGGATAACGCAAAACGTGAGATCAGTCGTCATGCACGCTTTGATCATCCATTTAGTATGATGATGCTAGACATAGATCACTTTAAAAAAATCAACGATAGCCATGGTCATGAAACCGGTGATTTGGTGCTTAAGAGCTTTGCCGAGATCTGCGTGAATACCTTAAGGTTAGAAGACTGCATGTGTCGCTTAGGAGGCGAAGAGTTCATTGTGCTGTTGCCGAATACACCAGTAAACTCAGCGATGGTGATAGCAGAGCGCCTGCGACAAGAAATAGAGCAATCGGTTATCTCAACACCGTCAGGGGAGATCACTATTACATCAAGCTTTGGGGTTGCCGAAATCAATACTAACTTGCCTTTTGGTCATTCATTAAAAGCAGTTGACCACGCGGTATATCAAGCCAAAGCCGCGGGCCGTAACTGTGTGATCCCGGCGCAGTAATAGTGGCGTTGAATATGGCAACTTTAATTACTGTCAATTTTCTATTTTGAGCTCAGTTGAACCGTCCAGCTCTGACGCGCTTTACTCTTTGGTTTATCCAATGTCTAAAGCCGTGTGCATAGAGCCATAGCGTGATGCCGGTGAGATTTTTGTGTTGCTGATACAGCGCATCTGGATTTGTAAAAACCCCCAAATCGCGTGTGATACTTTGCTTTTGAATATATGCACCATTTAACGAAAAGCGATTATCGGGTTGCTGTAAACAGGGAGTGGAAATACCAAATCCCGTAAAGCCTTTTGCCTTCGAGAACTGTTGCTGAACCTGTTTAAGGTAGCCGTCATCAATTATGTAACCTTCAAGCTCTACCCAGCGCTCCTCTAAATAAACCTCAACCCAACTATGGATAATACTTTTTGGGGCAAACCATGTCAGTAGGGTAGGAATTAACCCTTGTTTAAGACTGTTGGCTATCTCAAATCCATGAACTCGGGTGGGAATATCACAAGCCCGTAGCAGTGCAACCAATAATGTTCCTTTGGTATTACATTGTCCATAGCCTTGCTTAAGTACTTGGCTTGCAGTTAGTGTATCTGTCTTACTATAACCAAACTCTATGTCGTCTTTGACGAAGTTATAGATTTGCTCCGCTGCCGCGATGGCGTCAAGTTGCTGCCAACCTTTTGCTTCTATTAAGCTTTGGATCTCTGAATGTTGATAATCAACTAAAAGGGTAGTTACTAAAAATTGCTTCATGGTTATGCTCCTATTTTGGTAGCAGTGTGATGCAACTTAGGTAACTAAGCTTGAATAAACTGGCTAAGTTCATGGTTAGTTAATGGGTATACAATTAGATTTTTTTATTTTGTATTTAGGGAAGGAGCCTATGAGAAAAACAACAAAGATTGTTGATAAGGTATGTACTGAGAAAGTACTGAAGCAGAGACCAAGTGACCGCGATGACATATCTTACGGTTATGGAGGGTCGCTTGCATGAAATGGAAAGTCTAATTTTATTTCTTACTACTGACGTTTACTGCCTCAATCTATGATGCATTTACGCTACCGGATCATTTAGCAATAGAATCGAGCATGTTTACTGGGATTGTGTTATTGGTCGCGGATCTCTTAAATGTATTTGGTGCCTTTTGCGTCGCTTATGGCAAGCGTCCTATCACAGATGTGTGGTTTTGGAGCGTGTCATTAGCACTATTTATTGCTGCCAATGTTTACATTCAGATCCAGGCATTTATTCAGTTTCGTATTGGCTATACGGTCGATGAGATGATTGTTCATTCGATTATTTTTCTCGTCGTATTAATCATATCGTCGCTACCTATGGTCAAGCTGATTGATGAAGCTTATAAACGAGGTAGTAAACAGACGGCTTAGTTTAGTCCAATTTGCTTAGTTTATAGCGCTTTGTGTTTTTAATGCCTCAGTCGGTGTAATACCAAACTGCCGTTTAAACGTACGGCTCAAATGAGCACTATCTGCAAACCCTGCGAGCATGGCTGCTTGTGTAAGGTTGTTGCCTTGTTGTATGGCGACAACTGAGCAGATCAGCCTGCGCCACAGCACATAAGGTCGCCACGCTATCCCCACTTGCTCGGTAAACAGATGTAAAAAGCGACTTGGTGAGAGATAAAGTGACTCGGCAATCGTATTTGCGCTGAAGTGACTGGGTTTCAGGCAAGTTTGTGCGTTAAAACAAGCATCTAACTGCGCCAACACACGGCCAATTCTTGGATCTAAATCCGTCGTCGGGAGTTCGGTCAGCTCTACTGCGCGTAATAACTCGGCAAGCTTGGCATTGCTCTTTGGTGCGGTATTTATCTTGATTGCTGCGCAGCTATTGCCTTGTAGTTGCTTGCCATACAAGCTTTTTGGTTCGACTAATATCACCCAGCCTGAGGTCATTTTTAAGCTATGTTCTACGCCACTCGCAATTACGCTTGGGCCAAATAGCGTCTTATCACCGACTTGTGCGAGACAGTCGCTCAAGGGCAGATTAATTTGAATAAGGTGATGTGAATGGCGCGCGGCATTCAAGTCTTTGACAAAGGAGGCGAATATACCCGGAGTGAGGTGCAGCATAAAAACAGCCGAGGCTTTCACCTCGGCGAGCAGTATTAACCAGCGAATGCGTCTTGCAATGGTGGTACAACTTGCTTTTTACGGCTCAGTACGCCGTCTAACCATACTTTGCTTGCTTCAGGCTCAACGTCGTATGCTTTTGCGATGATCGCTTCATCATCAGAAGCGATCAGCATTTGTGAGCCTTCTTTCATGATATCAGTAAGTAGTAGCATCACACTGTGGCGATTACCTTCTTCTTTTAATTTTGCGATATCGGCATGTAGCTCATCTTTGATTTTATCAAATACAGCAAGATCAACCACTTCAAGCTGGCCAATACCAACAAGGTTGCCATTCATGTTAAAGTCTTTGAAATCACGCATGACCAAGTCACGAATTGGTGTGCCTTCAACTGCTGATTTCACCTTGAACATTTCCATGCCAAGCGCTTTAGCATCATCAACACCCGCGATTTTTGCAAGCGCTTCAACACATTTGATATCCGCAGTGGTACAAGTTGGTGATTTGAAGATGACTGTGTCGCTTAGGATTGCACACATCATGATGCCAGCAATGTTTGCTGGGATTTCTACATCGTAGAAGTCGTACATCATTTTAATAATCGTGTTACTACAGCCAACAGGACGGATCCAACACTCAAGTGGTGTTGAGGTTGTAAGGTCGCCTAGTTTGTGGTGATCAACTACACCAACCACAGTTGCTTTATCAATGTCGTCTGGTGCTTGTGTTTTTTCGGTGTGGTCAACGATATACACATCTTCGCCAGCATAGCTCATCTTAAGCTCTGGTGCTTCAAAACCAAAGCGGTCAAGAATAAACTGAGTCTCAGGTGAGACTTCACCCAAACGTGTAGGGATTGCTTCTTCACCAATTTGGTTTTTTAAATAAGCAAGTGCGATTGCACCGCAGATTGAATCTGAATCAGGGATCTTATGACCCACTACATACATTGCCATTGACGGAACTCCTTAAAATTTTGCCCACATTCTAGCAAAATAACTTGTCATTTAAATAGTGTAAATGCGCAATTTGGCGTAGATAGGGTGCGGTTATGACAGATTGTTGAATTAGGCGAAATAGCCTCGGCGTGCAAGGGCTAATTGAGCATGTATAAATGCAAATTAGTATTATACACTAACCGTTCAAACGCTTAGGAGATGGGTATGATTCAAATGAGCCGTAAGGCCTGGAATAATGTGGTGATCTTTTCCATGTTACTGATGATCTTTTTTCTCAACGGCCTTCACTATAAATTGGATCCCAGTGACGACAAAGCAAAGATACAAGCCGTGCTACCAGAACAAAGCTTTGTCCTAACCGTGGCATTTCCTGGCTATAAAATTGAACGTATTGGGACAAGCTGGCGTATAGAGTTACCGCAAGGCTCAAACCAGACCTTTGGTGAAAATGCCTTACGCGCGCTTGTCGCCAAGTGGCAAAATTTACAGCTATTGGTTGTTGAAGCGCCAAAGCTGTCGGCGCCCGCGCTGAGCGCTGCGCAGTTTTGGCTGGCAACTCAAGAGCTTCCGCTTAGCTATCAACTGTATCCTAGCGATGATGGCTTTGTATTATTTGATAAACAACAACAGCGTTGGTTTGAACTTGATACCGTGCAAGCCAAAGCATTATTTCTACCCATAGAATTGTAATACCACCAACCACACAGTAATAGAGTGAATTATGCCTGAGTTACCAGAAGTCGAAGTGAGCCGTTTAGGCATTCAACCGTATTTAGAGCACCACATTATTCAAAACGTAAAAGTACACAATGGTAAGTTGAGATGGCCTGTACCAGAGGAAGTACAATTGCTTGAAGGTGAGAAGGTGCTTGCGGTTAAGCGACGGGCAAAGTATTTGCTTATCGAATCCAAGTATGGCACTGCGATTTTGCATTTGGGAATGTCAGGAAACTTACGTGTTGTTGATAGCACAGAGCCACTAAAAAAGCATGATCATGTGGAGATCATTCTGGCCTCAGGTAAGTCGCTCAGACTGAACGACCCGCGTCGCTTTGGTGCTTTTTTATGGCAAGGTGCGGGCGAAGCTCATAGCGTTTTTGAAAAACTGGGTCCTGAGCCGTTGACCGAGCTTTTTACCGCAGAGTACTTATTTGAAAAAAGCAGAGGCAAAAAGCAGCCGATTAAACAATTTGTTATGGATAATCATGTGGTGGTTGGGGTGGGTAATATTTATGCCAATGAATCTTTGTTTAAAGCGGGGATCCATCCCAAAAAAGAAGCAGGTAAAATTTCACTTAAACGCTACCAATTGTTGACGCCGATCATCAAGGAAACCCTAAGTGCAGCTATCAAACAAGGGGGAACGACACTCAAAGACTTTGCCCAAAGTGATGGTAAACCGGGTTATTTTGCCCAAGAATTATTGGTGTATGGTCGCAAAGGTGAGCCCTGCGTAAGCTGCGAAACACCATTAAAAGAAATACGTCTAGGACAACGCAGCACAGTGTATTGCTCTGAATGTCAGCGCTAGAGCAAAGTGCAGGCTAGGAGCCTGCGGTTTTAAAGTCTATCTTAACTTGGTTTTCTTGCAGTGTTGCTGAGCAAGGGGATAACTGCGGGTTGTTTTATACACGCGGTCAAAAATATGGATTTCAACCCCTGAATGAAGCGCTTTGTTTGCCGCAAGTTTCGTGTTGTCGAGCAAATCGTGTAAGTCGTGATCAAGCTGGCTGAGCTTTTGCTCAAGGTGCTCGGCTTGCTGGCAGTAGTGCATTTGTGTTGCGCCAATTTTAGTTTTGAGTTGCTGCTTTTTAGCGGCGTCTTTTACTAACTCTGCTTTTTCAATCGCTTGCTGTAGTTGATCTAAAGAATCATTGGTGGCGGCGACTTCTTTGAACAGGGTGTCGGTTTCCTGGGTGATTTTGAGACCTTTGCGTGCCAGATAAATCATCATCTTAGCGCCAGACTCACTGCCAATCTCTCCCGCAACCACCATCTGCGCATCGATAATTGAGCCGCCTATCAGCTTGCCACTTGGATGATCGCCAGTGCCAACTTGTATCAGCTTTTGCGCTTTAATATCGCAGTGGTTGCTTTGCTTATTGATAATAATGCTATCGCCTTCAAGGTAAGTATATTGTCCATGGGCAATCTCAACATTGCCTTTGGCGATAAGCTTGCAAGTTAAGCCTTGCTCATTATTTTGATGGTCGACGTGACCTATCACGCCACCTCGCACTTCAATATGACCACCAGCGATAAGTTCCCCAGATTCCACTGTGCCGAGTACTGTAATATCGCCTTGCGCCGTTACGCGCATGCCCGGTTCAATGTTATGGGTGACTACAACGCTGCCATTAAAGTCGACATGGCCACTTTTTACTGTGACATCGGCAATCGTAAATACATCATCCACGCGCATACCGTTGGCGATATCTGAGGGGCAACCCGCGATGGTTGCGATAAGCTCTAGTGGGTTGTTGGGGTTGATCTCTGTGCCTTCACCCGCCATAAGCTGAAATGAGTCGCCGGGCTTTGCTTCAATGCTCTCGCCGGTAACCGTAAAGCCTTCTTTACCCGGCGTTGCGGGCTTTTGAGTAATCAGTAAATCACCCGGTGCAACGCTTGCAAGCTTGCCAAAATCACGCATGTCAACGGTGCCATCTTCACGCATTTTAGGTTGCTTGAGTCTCTCTTTTAAAGTTTGTACATGCGGCAGTAATTTCGCAGACTGGCCGTCTTGTGGTGGCCGGCCTTGGGCGATTAAGCCAGATGCTTCTTCACCAGGGGGAAGTTCAAATTGTTTGCGCAGGATATTTTCAAGGTAGGCTTGCTTATAACCACGGCTGACGCCCGCTTTAACAATGGCTTTTTTCGCTTCTTCTAACGATATCGCTTTGCCGCCACGAGCTGTTTTCAGTTGCCCAAAGGCCTGCATTTTATCGTCACTTAGGGTGACTTCAAATTCGGCATCATGTTGTTTAGCAACGACAATTTGGCTCTCGGGGAAGTCGCTTTGGAAAAAGGCATTAATCGAGTCGTGATCAATTTCGCAGTCTGCAAATTGCGACTTTTCAAGGGCTTCAATTACAAAAGCTGCACTCGGCGGTGAAGCTGACTTCACATCCATTAAGATGTTGCCATTGTGCGCAAGCTTGAACACGATAACTGCCTCGTCGAATTTTTTTATCCTATAGTTTCAGCTTGCTAAATAAACATCAATTGGTCAAGTGCTTAGTCCAATTTTCTTACGTTAATATGCGTTAAGTAAAAAAACAGCAATAAATCGCGACTTTCCAATACTTTCGGGCGAATAAAAATCAGTGTGCTTAAAATTGTGCGTCCTTATCACGCGCTTCTTGCAACAGGATTTTTATCGCTTCAGGAACAACCTTTTTTTGCGTTGAAATCGCATAAAAATACTCATAAATATTAGGCAGTTCCTGATATTGCTGTAGCACCCCTTGGGCTATTTCGTCTTTTACTACTACGGCTGGTAAAACGGCCACCGCGCCACTATCCCGTGCCAGCAGTCGCATCATCGCCATATCGTCGACCTCTGCTAAAATGTTGGGAAAATACTGAAACTGAGCGCATAGTGCATTAAATGCGGTGCGTAAATCTGAGTTGGCAGGTGGCAAGATCCAGCGTGTTTTTTCAAAGCCTTGTGGAAATGACGTGCTTGGCTTGAGCGCTGGTGGGCCAATGATCGCGAGCGGTTGCTTGGCAACCAGTTGGCACTGCCAATAGGGATCTGAAGTGTCTAGGTTTATTGTTCGGTTGGTAAGCACTAAGTCCAGCTCATAATTGGTTAAGCCGTTGAGTAGCTCAGAAATACTGCCTGACTTTAACTTAAATTGCACATCGCTGCGTCGCATCAAAGGACTAATAAAAGCTTCTACAAAGTTACGTGACAATGTGGTCAACACCCCAATAGTCACATGGGTAGTCGACTGCACTCCCTTACTTAGCAAGGCTTCGAGCTCTTGCCCCGTGGTAAAAATATCATCGGCATAGCTCAGCACTTTTTTACCCTGATCGGTGAGCATTAGGCTACGGCCGACACGTTCAAATAGCGATACTCCGATATTATATTCCAACTGTTTGATTTGCGCCGAGAGCGCAGACTGCGAGACATGTAATTCTTTAGCAGCTTGAGTCAGGTTCCCGAGCTTGGCAACCTGCCAAAAGTAGTAAAGATGGTGATAATTAAGTCGGCTCATCTATGTATAAGTAAAACAGAACGAATAGTTAAATTATATCTATTTTTATTAAATTAAAAAGGTTGGAATAATGACCTAATTCAAGACTTAGGTGAGAAGCATAGAAAGTGATGATTAATATCTTAGTGGTGTTGTTGCTATTACACTTTTTGATTGCTGCGTCTTTCATGAGCAAAGCGTCTCGTAGTAACGCAGGCTTATTTCGTATCGCGAACGGTTTTGCCATCGGTGTAGCAGTTTGTATCTCTCTTGGCTGGGGGAGTTGGGCAAGGCAAGGTGATATCGCCAGTAGCTTGTTTGAAATAAACTTTTTACGGCTTAGCGTGGTGTCATTGATTGGCTTTATGAGCTTTATATTACTGCGTTACTCTATTCACTATTTACATGGTGAAAAACACCGTGGCCGTTATTTTCACTATTTACTCACCACATTACTGAGCGTGACTGTCGTGGTGCTGAGTAATCACTTAATCCTATTTTGGTTGGCTTGGATCGGCATAAGTTTGAGCCTGCATCGTTTACTGCTGTTTTATCCTAATCGCCCGAGAGCGGCATTGGCTGCACACAAAAAGTTTATTTTGGCGCGCTTGGCAGAAAGTGCATTACTGGGGGCTTTTATTTGTATCTACCTCAGCACTGGTATGCTTCAGCTTAATGACATCACTGCCTATTACTTAACTCACTCAACGACACTGACTGTGCTAGAACAATTGGCAGCTGGCTTACTTGCAGTTGTGGCGCTGATAAAGTGCGCGCAATTACCTGTGCATGGCTGGTTGATGCAAGTCGTTGAGTCACCCACACCGGTGAGTGCTTTGCTGCATGCAGGGATCATTAATCTGGGTGGTTTTTTAGTAATGGTTTTTGGCCCGTTGATTTTACGCGTAGAAGCAGCGAAATGGTTGCTTTTGATTGTGGCAGGAATTACGACATTATTGGCTGCGCTTATCATGACAACGCGGATCAGTTTGAAAGTACGCTTGGCATGGTCAACCTGTGCACAGATGGGACTGATGCTAGTGGAGTGTGCTTTGGGACTATATGAATTAGCGCTGCTGCATCTATTGGCGCATTCAGCCTACAAGGCTCACGCATTTTTAAACTCAAGCCAGTGGATCCATGAAGATTTAACTCGTCGCTTGAGCGACCAACTCGAATCGCCTTTGTGGCAATGGCTTATTGCACTTGTCGTGGCAACAGGTCTTACTACAGCAGCTGCAGTGGTCATTGAATATCAAGGTCCTATCAGTATTTGGGGATTAATGGTTGGCGCATTAACGGTGTGGCTAGCGCTGCGTTTTGAGGCGCAAACCCCTAGTAGCTATTTTAGAATTATCACCGCAGCCGTGGTGTTATTGGCAGCCTATAGTGCGCAAAAGTGGCTATTGCACTTGGTGGTCGCGCTACCGAATGATCTCAGGGCGCAAGCACTCGATGGCGCCGATATTTGGCTGCTCGCCTTAGTGGTGGTACTCATCGTCGTAAATTATCTGCTCTATTACCGCGCACATTTGGTTACGGTGCAAAAACTCTCTCGGGTGTTGTATGCCGGCCTGTACTTAGACGAGTGGATGACGCGATTAACCATATTACTTTGGCCCGTCCATTTGCCAAGTATTAAAAAGCAAAAACACCTAGCCATTCATCGCTATGCTGCAGGGCACGAGGAGCAGAAGTAATGATCGACACACAAGACAACAAACAGACTCAGTTATCCAAGCCGCAACTGCAACAACTACTGAATGCTGAAACACGTATTGCGCCAACTTGGCCGCTCGATCAATTGATCGCAGTGAATCCGTTTTGGGGGATGCGCGATCTGCCTTTTGATGCTGTGGTCAATAAAATGAGTGCGTTGGCACAGGTTAGAATGCTGATGCCCGTGGCATTTTATCTAGAAAAATGGCAGCAAGAGGCGATTTCAGAGCAAGCGTTGCAGCAGTCTGCGGCACATTACGGGGTGGATCGCAGCACCAATGCACTACTTAATTGGCTCAAGAAAAGTCACTGTGGCGAGTTGCCACATTGGCATACATTAGCCGACCTGCTTGACCGCTATCGCTCTGAGCACAAGATGCCATGGCAAGAGGAGATCAGCCACCAAATCAGTCAATTTTGCGCTGCGCATTATCAGCAGGTACAGCCTATTCTCAAACAAACCCAAGGTGAAGATAGACTCTGTTTATATCGTCACTGGCATGAAACCGTATCGCGAGATTTGGGAATAAGCATCGTCATGGGGGAGTCGGGTTTAGTTGATTACTTTAAGGCTTTGCCAACGTCTCCTGAGTCTTTAATTGCACTTGCTGTTGACACCTTAGAGATTGGTTTTAATGAGCTGAGTGATTATGCACACATGCTACTGTTAGATATTAATGGTTGGGCATCTTGGGCGGCTTATGAACGCTGGCAAGCAGATCTTGCTCAGCATCCGGCTTCCGATATGCGTGCGTTATTGGCCATTCGAATGGCGTGGGAGCTGGTGATTTGGCGTTATGTGAGTGAGCGCCATCCAACGACCTTTACCCGAATTCAATACCATTGGAGCAAGCAAAAGCAGCAACTTGCTGAGATTGTGCTTGAACATAAAAAAGCATTGTTGCCGCGCCTGGTATTTCAGCGGGCACTCGAGCTCAGTTATCAAGCCACTTTAGTGGGGCAGCTAAAGACTCAACAGGTAAAATCTGACGGGGCTCGTGAGCAAGCCACACCGACCTTACAAGCGGCTTTTTGTATTGATGTGCGCTCAGAGGTGATCCGCCGTGCGTTAGAAACTCAAAACGCAGGCATTCAAACCATAGGTTATGCTGGATTTTTTGGCCTACCGATTGATTATCATGCGACTAACTGCCGTTTTAGTCGGCCACAGTTACCCGGATTATTAAAAGCACCAATCACCGCAATACAAACGCCCGCACCCCAGCATCTTGCCACAAAGCGTCAGCAAGCTGGCCGTTGGCATAGCTGGTCTCATTCTGCCGCGGCTTCATTTTCGATGGTGGAGTCGATGGGGATGAGTTACTTTTATCAGCTATTTAGCAAAGTGTTTTCACTGCAAAAAACCCAGCACCCCGTCGATAGCCATATTGATTCAAGGAAGTGGCAATTAAAACAAGGTGAATACGAAGTTACTGTTTTGGAGCAAGCTAAACTCGCAGCAGGCATCTTAAAAGGGATGGGACTGACTGAATTTGCTGATACAGTCCTATTGGTTGGCCACGGAGCACATACCACCAATAATTTACATGAAGCCGGACTGCAATGTGGTGCATGTGGCGGGCAGTCGGGAGAAGTGAATGTTAAAGTACTCGCGCAACTTCTTAATGACCAAGCGGTACGCGCAGAATTAATTGCGCTGGGCATCACTATTCCGTCGCAAACGCGGTTTGTTGCAGCGCTACATAATACTACCACTGAAACAATAATCCTTTATAGTGAAGTAGATATAGAGGTAACCGGCTGGTTAAAGCAGGCAGCGCATCTGGCTCGAGCAGAGCGCGCTCATACACTCGCGATAACTGGTAAGGAATTATCCGAGCAGCAATTAGAGCAGCAATTTATAGCCCGGACTAAAGATTGGTCTCAAGTCAGGCCTGAATGGGGCCTTGCCAACAATGCAGCATTTGTGGTTGCGCCGAGACAAGTTACGCAGGGAGTTGACTTGCAAGGCCGAGTCTTTTTGCACGAATACAGCGCCGAGCAAGATCAAGACTTTAGTCAGTTAACTGCTATTTTAACCGCCCCTATGCTTGTCACTAACTGGATCAATATGCAATATAACGCTTCGGTAACCGATACCCACAAATACGGCAGTGGTAATAAGGTGTTGCATAATGTAGTGGGGGGCAGAATTGGAGTGTTTGAAGGCAATGGCGGAGATTTGCGAATTGGTCTGCCAATGCAATCCGTTCACAATGGTGACAAATGGATGCATACCCCACAACGCTTAAGTGTAATTGTACAAGCACCAACCGAAGCGCTTGAGCAAATTATGACAGCACACCCAGTTGTAAAACAATTGGTAGAAAACGAGTGGCTTTATCTTCTGTCTATTTCGCCTAATTGTAACGAAGTTAGACGATTTGATAACAGTAAGTGGGAACTTCTTTGAATTCAAACGAAACTCGTTGCAACTTAACAAGTTATTGTGCAGAGTATTGCAGAAATTGAAAGGTGTGGCTGGACGCTACGTAAACAAGACGACCTCCTAGCCACCGACATTGGACTGTTTATACAAGGAGGCTGCTAGTGGCTTTTGATTATGGCTCTATTGATTTAGGGCTTAAAAACCCATTTAAAACGGAAGGTAAAATCACAGCTATTCGTGGTGCAATACAAGCTATTGCGGGAATTGCATTATTGGTGATTGCCGCAAGCTCCGTTAAGAGCGATGCAGGTATGGGTTGGATCGTCATGCTATTTGGCATGTTGATTTTAGGCCTTGGGATCACCTCTCTTGCGAAAGGGATATACGCAACGCTGCGCTTCTTTGTGGGTCGTAACCACCCCACCTCTTTAGCTTATAACTTTAGCAAATCAGAAACTTCAACCGCCCAGCAAGAAAAAGCCGATGTGGCTTATCGTGCTAAAACGCTAGAAGAAATGTTGATTGGCCGAAAAAACAGCACATTTGTAGAGCCTAAGGGCTTCTTATCGCGTTTACTCCATAGCATTGCACCTAAATTACTTTTTCTCCCTTACCCCATCAGAAATATGAGCCAGCGCTTATTTGGTGCATGGGTGAGTACATTAACCGCATTAGTACTTTATGGTGTGGTGGCGTTTGTATCACTATCGGGCTTTGCCGGTGATGCTGGGGAGCTTTCCTTTCCAATCTATAGCACCTTATTGATGATATATATTTTGTCATGCTGGTATAGCGCGGCTAAACCGATTTCACGCAAAGCGGAACATGCTATTGAATCTTTGGGGAGCGCGACCCTCACTAAAGTGATTTCGCTCTCTTTTGTGCTACCAATCCTGATAGGCTTAACCTTGTCTTACATCATGGATGACGGAAAGTTAAGTAAAGCCGATATTGAGCTCTTTTTTGCGCCGTTGCCTAGTCTTCATACTTGGGCTTATCTCACTGGCGTTATCGTGCTTGCACTTGGCTGTAGCGCCATTATTGCTGTTATGCTTAAAGCGCGTTTAGACAAAGTAAACCCAGTGGTTGAAGTGTCTGAGTTAAGAGAGAACTGGCAAGAATCAGTACATCCAAACGAGATATTTATTAACCTCGACAACTTGGTGATGGCTAATCGCCGTTATAAGGAAGTACCAAACCGGGTTTATCGTGAGCTAGATCCCAGCTTGCAAGAACAAGTTGATGGTAAAGGTGGCTTTAAAGGCGAAATGATCCAAGAAGTACAACCTAAAGTTCTACCCCTAGATTTAGGTCAATCATTTGAACGCTTTAGGTTTTTATCCTTGCTTGGCGGTAATTTGCTACTGCTAGTAACCCTTGGATTAAGCGTCTTTTTTGCTTATGCCGTAGTAGATATTTACCACTATGTAATGAGCGCTAATATCAGTAATTTTTCTAATGCCTTCAGCGAAGAAAACATCGCGTCATTCAGCGCCGTTGTGATGGTAGCCGTACATTTACTGCTAAGTGGCTTATTGATTAAATCGTTTGCGTCAATGTTAACTAATGCTGCGCACGTATTCTATGCCGAGATGCAGTTTGAATCTCTGCTGGTTTATTTTAAATGTGAAGGTACATTTACTGAGTCTAAAATATCAACAGGTACTGGCATTCACGATTCCACACGATCTGAAAACACACTAGTACGCAGTAGTATTACCCCTTGGGTAGTGGTGTCGAGAATTGTATCAACGACCTTTGCTGCCACGGGCATGAAAAACCTAGAGCACCCAAGACATATTTTAGAAATGCATAAAGACGATGCACAGCTAAGTGACATCCGTAAAGATGTGATTAGCTTCTTAAAAGACCGAGAATCCATCGCCGCAATTACCAGCGAGCGTGATTTAGGCAATGCCTCACAAGTATACCAACTCAATCAGCAAACGAGAGCGGTGGATAAAAACCATCAACTGCGTACAAGTAGTGATGAAGCAGGTGCTTACCTGCGCCGAGAAGAAGCATTCGAAAACAAAGAAGAGTAACAGATAAGTGCCACCCTCGGGTGGCAATTTTGTTGAAGCTAGTGAGCTTTATTCAATATATTTTTTGAATTTGCTCATTGAGTGGTAATCTAAAAATTAAAAAATTCAAAAGCTTACTGAAAATAAATCGCTCAAAAATGCCTGTTTTTCCACCAAACTGCCCACCACTTGTCTATGGCTTATACTAAATCTAAGTGGTTAGCAATGGAAAAACAGTGCCGTTTTTATGCTGCTGTTAGGACTTAAAAATAGCAGTTTTGAAGGGCTTTATCGAGTGATTTTCAACACTCCATTTATTTATGGATACAATAGTGTCCACTTTCTGCTTTATTTCGCTATAATAGATATAACTGTATCCATTTGGTCTTTGCGGATGAATTTTACCTTACTTGATGATACCGATGTAAGCCAAGCTTATGCGGCTTATTTGCGTGAGTTACGAAAGCAGGCAAAACTGTCACGATCTGCATTGGCTGAGCGAAGCTGTGTACCTGCGGCCACCATTAAGAAGTTTGAGCTAACAGGGCAAATTTCATTTCGCCAATTGCTGTTGCTATGGCAGACTCTCGACTCTTTGGATAGGCTTTATCAGCTGACACAGCCGAGTAAAGAACGCACTGCTATGCCCACCAGCATTGACGAGGTACTAAAAGATGAGTTTTAAGCCCATTCAAAAACTCGTGGTAACTCGTACGTTAGGCTCAGGTGAGCAGGCTGCTGTAGGGGTCTTGGCGCAGAATCGGCAAGGCGTTTTTTTTCAGTATGCAGACAGCTATTTGCAGCAGTTTGGCAACTTATCACCTTTTACCTTGCATGCGAATGCGCAAGTTCAAGTCGCACCTAAAGCGCCGCATCAAGGTGTACATGGCGTATTTGGAGATTGTTTGCCCGATGGCTGGGGCATGCTGTTGCAAGATCGTATTTTCCGGCAAAAGGGCATACTGCCTAATCAATTAACAGCGATGGACCGGCTGGCTTTTGTTGGTGATAAAGGCATGGGAGCATTGTCTTTTGCTCCGGTGTCGGAGTTTTCAACCACGACGAACGCTGGCATTGATTTAGCTACTTTAGGCTTAGAAGCGCAAGCGCTGTTCGATGCTTCAATGTCAGATTATATAGACGACAACCACGATGAATTAGATGGACATACTCAGCAGGTGCTGGCTGCATTAGTCGCGGGTGGTAGTTCGGGTGGGGCAAGGCCAAAAGCGCAGATTTATATGCCTGCTGGGGAAACTCAGCATTGTCGAACCTTTGCTCAGCCTGGAGATGAGGCTTGGCTGATTAAATTTACCTCGAAGAATCTCGCGCTCGGTCATGAAGAAGGTTTGTGTGAGGCGGTTTATTTACAAATGGCAGAACTTGCTAAGTGTCAACCGCCGCAATGGCAACTCATTGAAGCACCAACTACAAGCGGTGCGTCTGCTTGGTTGGCGCTTAAGCGTTTTGATTATGTCACGGAGCAGACCAATTTAAGCGGCAATCGCAGTTCAGGTCGCCTGCATATGCACAGCGCTTGCGGGCTGCTGGATGCAGACTTTCGAACGCCAAGTTTAGATTACATTGATTTAATTAAAGCCAGCCGTCAGTTGTGTAAATCGCCAGCGGCTGGACAACTGCAATTTCGCCGTGCCGTTTTTAACCTGCTGTCGTCTAATCAAGACGACCACAGTAAAAACTGGGCGTTTTTGCAAGTGGATGACGGTCAATGGAATCCTGCACCTTTTTACGATGTTACCTACAGCCCACATCCATTTAACGAGCATGCCACTGCGTTCGGAGGTTATGGCAAAGCGCCACCGCTTAAGGTGATGCAAAAACTAGCGACCAGTGCTGGCTATGGGAGTTGGTATGATGCAAGGCAAGTCATTGAAGAAGTCGCAGAAGCCATCAGCCAATTTACTTATCTTGCACAGCAGCAAGGGATCAGTAAAACAACATTGTCTACGATTGCTAAGACATTGGAGCAGCGCAAACAGGAAAATACAGCGCTGTTTCTATAAATTGCCAATCTCTCGAAGTAAAGTGAGCCAAGATCTCAACAGGTCATGTCGATTTTTTACTGTTTTTTCGATATGATTTTCTTGTATGTCGATACACTCGACATATCAACACTCAATCCATACGACTCACCAAAACTGGGTTTTGGGTAGGAAGTTTCAAAGTAATACGCCATCCCTTGGGCTTTTGGGGCAGTTTGGGCAAAGCCTTAATTCACGCTATTTAGCCACACACCAACCCTGCCCACACGGCATTAATTACTTGGGGCATTATGCCAATTCTGGGGCAGGTTGATAGCAATACCCTCAGAAAGCTGCACGATCTGGGCATTTATCTGCCTACTGCGTCCGTTTAACTCTTTAATACTAGTGGGGCAAACTCCTAAATGAACTCAACAGATCAGTGAGGCTTATTTTGAAAAAAATAGAAACGATGAACCCAACCACACAATCACCCACAAACTCAGTACATCCAGCGCGTCAGCAGCGGATTTTGCGCTTGCCTGAGGTAAAGGCCAAAACTGGCTTTGGCCGCAGTTCATTTATGTTCTTTACTTATTTGCAGAGATACGTGCAGAGAATTTCCGCGGTACATTCGTATTGGCGTGCGGCGTAGCTGTGATTTTAGTTGTGGTAACGCCATTATCCTTAGAAGTAATTTTAAGCTTGTTTATAAATATTAAGAGCCAGGTTGGAGAGCTAGCTATTAGCTTAATGCATGACTACGATCGCTTAATTGGGTTGGTTTTAAACGTGCAGGTGGTAGAGGTGTTAATGGCTAAAAATCGCTTCAAAAATCAAACCGCACTTTTAACTGAAGGCGAGAGCGTGTAAATTTATCTTTCATAATTAAAGGAATAGCAGTACTTATGAATCAAACCGGCATTTACGAGCAAATGATCACTAACTTGATCTCGGGTCGCCTCAATAAAGAGCAATTCTACATTGGGGAGCGTGTGCTTGAACAAGCCGAAGCTGCAATATGGCTATCTCGGTTTCTAAGTAGGATCATTGAGTATGCGGTTAATTGCTTGCCTGCCGGAGACGACCAATTACAGCGTCAAATTGAGTTATCAAATCAATTGATATTATGGCTTAAAGATAGGGTTCAAGAAGATGAATTCTTCGATGAAAACTTACTAGCAGGACAAGGAAAAATACTTACGGCTTTATACGAAATTGAAAATCCTGTCGCCGCCGATTTAAAGAAGTATGTTGAAGATATATTTCCGCTAACGGGCTTAACACAAAGCGAATTATTTTGTGGCTGCAATGCAGGTTTATCTCTCGAGAGTGAGTTAAAGCGCGAAATAAGATCGTCAGACAAAATTTATTGGCTGGTCTCATTTATAAAATGGGCGGGGATCAGGATTTTCAAAAATGAGCTAGAAGAATTTACCCGCAGCGGTAAGCAGCTCAAAGTCATCACCACTTCTTACATGGGCGCAACCGATGCCAAAGCGGTTGAGTTTTTGACTTCACTGCCCAATACAGAGGTTAAACTCAACTACAATACTCAGCGTGAGCGACTGCATGCAAAGAGCTATTTGTTTCTTCGAGATACAGGGTTTCATACTGGTTACATTGGTTCGTCTAATTTATCGCACTCCGCTTTAACCAGTGGCCTTGAGTGGAATTTAAAGATCACGTCACAAGAAATTCCGCACATTATTGAGCGTTCAATTAATACATTTGAAAGCTACTGGAATTCGAGGGAATTTGAAGTTTTTGATGGTCAAGTTAAGGCACGAGAAAAGCTCAATATAGCGCTCAAAAATGCCAAAATGGGCGGCGTTCAAGAGCCAAACCATTACTTTGAAATTAAGCCATTTACACATCAGCAAGAAATCTTAGAGCAATTAGAGGTTGAGCGAGCTTTACACAAGCGCTTTAAAAACCTAGTTGTGGCAGCAACAGGCACTGGTAAAACGTTAATTTCGGCCTTTGATTTTGCAAAGTTTCTCAAACACAAACCCGATGCTAATTTTTTATTTATTGCCCATCGAGAAGAAATTCTTAAACAGGCGCGTCAGGCTTATCGAGGTGTTTTAAAAACTCGACCTTTGGCGAGCTTTGGGTGAGTAACTACACGCCTGAGCGCTATGAACAATTGTTTGCATCGGTGCAAATGTTAAATAACCAACTTAACAACTTATCCCTTTCTAGTGACTACTTTGATTATATTGTCATTGATGAAGTGCATCACGTTGCTGCCAGCTCTTATTGCAGTATTTTAAATAAGTTTACGCCGAGTATTTTGCTAGGATTAACAGCAACGCCGGAGCGTCATGACGGTGCAAATATTCTTGATGACTTTTGTGGCGTGATTGCAGCTGAAATCCGCTTACCAGAGGCGATTAACCGTCGCCATTTATGTCCGTTTCAATATTTTGGCGTTGATGATGATACCGATCTCAGAAGTGTCAGTTGGAGTAGAGGGCGGTACGACATAGCTGCGTTAACCAATTTGTATACGCATAACCAGCAACGAGTTGAGAAGATTTATCAAACATTAAATGAGCTTATAACGTCTATGTCTTGCATGAAAGCATTGGCATTCTGTGTCAGCAAGGAGCATGCAGAATTTATGTGTAAGCAGTTCCTGCTTAAAGGTATATCTTGCGATTACTTGACCAGTGATAACAGCCAAGGTAGAACTCAAAAGCAACAAGCGCTTCGTTCAGGCAATATTAACGTTTTATTTGTAGTGGATATCTTTAACGAAGGAGTCGATATTCCTGAAGTCGACACTTTACTATTTTTACGACCTACAGAAAGCTTAACGATATTCTTGCAGCAATTGGGGCGTGGCTTGCGCTTAGCCGACGGCAAAGAGGTGTGCACGATTTTAGACTTTGTCGGTAATGCCAATGCTGAATATGACTTTGCTCATAAGTTTAGAGCTTTGGTTGGCAAAACCGATGGGGCAATAAGTGATGAAATTAAAAATGGCTTTCCTCATGCGCCTTTAGGTTGTCGCATTGAGCTCTCGAAACAAACGCAAGACATGGTGCTGCGTAACATTAAGCAGGCGACCTTGAGTAGACAGAGGTTAATTGGTTTAGCTGGTTCGTTTTCTCGAGACTCAACCTTAGAAATGAACTTGGCAAATTTCATAAAGGTATACCCACAAGTTGAAGTAGAAGCTTTGTATAAAAGACTATGCTGGACTGAGCTTTGTTTAGAAGCTGGTTTGTTAAACGATGTGGATCTTGAGCTTGTTCGTAACTTTTCCCGAATGGTAAAGACAAGGTTGCTAGTGTGTGATGATCATGACTACCTAAGCAAATTAAAAGAATTCGCTACTAATGGAGCGATAACTTCAGGTTTACACCAACTCATGTTGCATTATGATTTCTGGCAACAATCAGGCGAAAAGCTAGGCTTCCAAGATATAAACGACAGTTTAAACCGACTTGAGCATCAGTGGTTAAAATCGGAGTTAGCGAGTCTAACCTCGTTGTTAATTGACCGTATACACCATAATCAAGAAACCATGCCTATGATGGGCAATCACCCGATAAAGCTTCATGCTCGTTATGCCAGAGAGCAAATATTGGTTGGCTTTTGTGTGTCTACTTTTGAAAAACAGCCAAATTCTCGAGAAGGTGTATTTAACATTCGAGAGCAAAATATTGAGCTGTTATTCGTTACGTTGAATAAAAACGAAAAGCAGTTTTCGCCCACTACCATGTATCACGACTACGCGATAAATGAACAGCTTTTCCATTGGCAGAGTCAAAACTCAGCAAGGCCCGATAGGGGCAAAGGCTTAGACTATGTCACTCACAAAGAAAAGGGCAAGCGACTTTTCCTGTTTGTAAGAGAGCAAGCAAAAGACGAATTTGGCAAAACCATGGGATTTGTTAATTTTGGTGAGGTAGATTATGTATCGCATACAGGCAGCCAGCCCATGAATATCACTTGGCAACTGCGTAATACCATGCCGACATTTATGTGGAAACAGGCGGCTAAGTTAGCAATGGCTTAGCAGGTTGATATTGGAGCGTTAGCTTAATAAAGCGAGCATTTCCTTAATTGGCCAAATACAGTCTTTTTGTCCTTTAACCATGCAAGGGCGCTCAGCTAACCAAGCAGCAGTTCTACAAGGCGAACAATCCATGATGTTTATTTGGTCGAACCAAAGTTGATGTTCTATATCGCCTTTCATTTGGTTCATCGTCCCTTGCACACTACGGTTATTGGCTTTGGCGATTGTTAGCGAGCCGAGTAATGAGGCTGCTTTTTGTAATTGCCGCTCATTTGCACCTAAGTTTAGCAAGGTATTCATAAAGCTATCAGCAAAGAACAAATCTAATTTTGCAAAATCTGGTTTGGTGAGACCAATAATAAATACCGGAAAGCGGGTTTGATTATGTATTAGGAGCACACAGTTTCTGCGTTGTATTGTGAGCAAATTAGCATGCCAATCTGACAAAGGGTGAGTGTCTGGCGTGCTTAAATCAGTCAGTTTTGCACCGGAACAAGCAGGTATAACTCCTTCATTGACAGGGAGCTTTGCAATGAGTTTTTGTGTACAGAACAGGTTAATCATGCAGTTGCCTTTTTGTTCTAATGACAGTTGAAGTTTAGCGAAACTATGGAGGTTAATATACTCCATAAAATGAACCCAATAAAAAACCGCCGAGAGGCGGTTTTTCAAAGCTGATAGAATATCGGCGTATTATTCTATGTTTTGGATCTGCTCGCGCATTTGTTCGATCAACACCTTTAGTTCAACGGCGGCGTTGGTGATATCGCTGTTGATTGACTTTGAGGCTAGGGTGTTAGACTCGCGGTTGAATTCTTGCATCATAAAGTCTAAACGGCGGCCACAAGCGCCTCCTTTTTTGAGGATTTTGTGGGTTTCTTTGACGTGTGACTTGAGGCGGTCGAGTTCTTCTGCGACGTCTTGCTTTTGCGCAAGGTAAATCAGTTCTTGCTCTAGGCGACCTTCGTCGATGTCGGTTTTTAGTTCTTCTAATTTTTGTGAAAGTTTTTCACGTTGCCACTTAGTGACTTCAGGCATGTAGCCTTCAACGATGTTAACTTGTTCTAGAATACCGTCAAGACGGGTGGTGATCATAGTCTCTAGGTTTTCGCCTTCACTTGCTCGTGCGGCTTTAAAGTCTTCTACCAGTTCATCAAAGCCACCTAACAGTTCGCTGTTTACGGTGTCTAAATCGACTTCTTCGGCTTCCATTACGCCTGGCCAGCGTAGAATATCTACAGGGTTAATATCACCGCCGCTTTGTGATTGTAGCCACTTTGCGCTTTCAACAAGTTGCTTTGCGAGCGATTCGTTAACGGTTAGTTGACCAACGTGCGCAGGATTTGCGGTGAACTTTAGGTATACTTCAACTTTGCCGCGTTGTAGGTGTTTACGCAGGCGTTCACGTATTACTGGCTCTAAGCCTCTAAATTGTTCTGGTGCGCGGATAAAGGTTTCGAGGTAGCGTTGATTAACTGAACGAATTTCCCAAACCCCAGTGCCCCAGTCACCTTTCACTTCTTTGCGGGCGTAGGCGGTCATACTATGGATCATATAAAGTCCCTAAATTAGCTTGGTTTAACCGGAGCATTATAGCCGAATTTCCACACAGCTCTAAAGTGAATTTTATTTTTAGTCGGATCGCGTGGCATAGTCTCTATGATCCCTTTATAATGTACGGCAAATTTTGATGATGGGGGAACGTGGATGCGTCCAAGCGAAAGAACTGCAAATCAGATCAGGCCGGTTACATTTACTCGTAACTATACAATGCACGCTGAAGGCTCAGTAATGGTAGAGTTTGGTAACACCAAAGTGTTATGTACGGCTTCTGTAGAAGCGGGTGTGCCACGCTTTATGAAAGGTCAAGGCAAGGGCTGGATCACCGCAGAATACGGTATGCTTCCGCGCTCTACACATACGCGTAACAACCGTGAAGCGGCGCGTGGCAAACAAGGCGGCCGTACCATGGAAATTCAACGCTTAATCGCGCGCGCATTACGTGCCGCAGTTGATTTAAAAGCGTTAGGTGAGAACACCATTACTATCGACTGTGATGTTATTCAAGCGGACGGTGGTACACGTACGGCATCAATTAGCGGTGCTTGTGTGGCATTGGTAGATGCATTAACGCACATGCGTGCCAAAGGCATGATCAATGTAAACCCATTGAAGTTTATGATCGCGGCAATCTCGGTTGGGGTTTATAAAGGTCAGCCAATTACCGATCTTGAGTATCTTGAAGACTCAGAAGCTGAGACAGACATGAACGTGATCATGACTGAAACTGGCAAGCTGATTGAAGTACAAGGGACAGCTGAAGGCGAACCGTTCTCGTTCGACGAGCTAGATGAGTTACTTGGTCTTGCGAAACACTCAATTCGTGAAATCATTGATCTACAAAAGCAAGCGTTAGCGTAATCAACACTCAGTAGGAAAAACATGAAACCGTATCAAAAAGAGTTTATTGAATTTGCCTTAGAAAAGCAGGTGCTGAAGTTTGGTGAGTTTACGTTAAAGTCTGGCCGTACTAGCCCTTATTTTTTCAATGCAGGCTTGTTTAACACGGGTCGTGATCTGGCTCGTTTAGGTCGTTTCTATGCTTCGGCATTGGAAGATGCTGGCATTGAGTTTGATGTGTTGTTTGGCCCAGCGTACAAAGGTATTCCTATCGCGACAACGACTGCCGTTGCACTTGCCGATCATCACAATAAAGATGTGCCTTACTGCTTTAATCGTAAAGAAAAGAAAGAGCACGGTGAAGGCGGTAACTTAGTGGGTTCAGCGCTTGAAGGTCGTATTATGCTTGTTGATGATGTGATCACAGCTGGTACTGCTATTCGTGAGTCGATGGAAATTATTGCTGCTAATGGTGCAGATCTTGCTGGTGTATTAATCGCATTAGATCGCCAAGAAAAAGGCAAAGCTGAGCTTTCTGCTATTCAGGAAGTGGAGCGCGACTTTAATACTCAAGTGGTGTCTATCGTGAAATTGGCTGATCTGATCACATACCTTGAGCAACAAGGTGGTATGGATGCGCACTTGGATGCAGTTAAAGCATACCGTGATAGCTACGGTGTAGCTTAAGCCCTACGATTTTCTGCTGATGGCTAGCACCGCGCTAGCCATTCTCTCACTGCTCTTTTATCTCGGTTTTATTGTGCGCTCGTACACAAATCTTAATTCAAACTCACTATCGGGATATGGCGTAGCGCCCAATTAGCGAGTTCAATCCGGTTGCGTGAATTGGTTTTTTTAAATGCGCTATAAATATGCGTTTTAACTGTGTGACTACTGATGTTTAGTCTATCTGCAATATCTTCATTTTTAGCACCCGCAGCAATAAGCTTGATCACAGACTTTTCTCTGCCAGTTAGCATGTTTAACTCTTCACTACTAAGTACAATATCACTATCTGGTAATGCTTGCGGCATGGCGGCGATCAGTTCGCTAAATGCCTCTGAAATAGCACTACGACAAAACCATAGCTCGCCTTTGAGCACGCTGCTTAACCCTTGAAATAGGGTCTCTGGTGGGGCGTTGCGATAGAGTATGCCTTTAACATTGCCAAGTAGCGCTGTTTTTTCATTAACGCTATCCTCATTGGCATTAAAGAGCAGGACTTTATATTTAGCCGCCAATAGTTTTACTTCAGCACTAATGAGTTCGTTACAATCTCGGTGCTCTGTATCTACCAAAAATAATGCGATTTGTTCGCGTTGCGCAGGCTCTGGTAGTCGAGTATCAACTTTTACCGTATGTCCTAGCGTCTCTAGCACTTTGATAAGCACAGTATAATTGGTGGAACTGGTATTCGCTCGAGCATGAGTCAGAACAAAAAATGCTCGATCTTGCCATGCTAGCGAGTTGTTGGAATATTCCTTTGCAAACATAGAAGTATTAAATCCTTTTTTTATTCCTGATTAAATTTAATATACATTTGTTTTACAAAAAATTTAAGTTATTTATTAGGCTCAAACGAAAAAGTTGAGCCTAATAAAATGCTTGTTAAAGCTAAGGCTGCTTACTTGTATAATGCACGCCACGCACAGGTACGATAGCCGTTCTTCTCAAAGAAGAAGCGATTACAGTTATCGTCATAATTGTAGTCACCCACATCTATACGATAGCCACTGATGTACCAGTTATGTAGTGAAATATGCCCACCGTTGTACAGTAAAGAAAAGTGAACGTGAGGACCGGTCGATTGACCACCTTGGCACAATGCTGTGGCTTTATCATCTGCATAACGACCAAGCCAAGCACCTGCAGAAATAACATCGCCAGTGTTATATTGCAGACTTTCCATATGGTAATACTGAGTCGAATAGCCGCTTGAGTGAGTCACTCGAATGTTACAAGCTGAGTAGCGAGTAACGGTGCCGCCATGCGCTGCTTGAACCCAAGGCGTATTACTTCCCCAGCCACCTGAGCCGTTATTAAAGTCAAGCGATGAATAAGGGTAGCCAGAGCCCGTATTTGAGTGTGCACCACCGCTATACCAAGCGTAACCTGACGGCCATGGAAAGCTCATGCTAAAGCTAGCAGCTGACACCGCTTGTGTTGAAGCTTGCTCACCAAAAGCGATGTTGTTGTCCGCTTTTAATGCCAACGACTCGCCGTTAAATAACGTTTGGTAAATATTGAATAGGGCATCTGCAGATGCGTGTGTCAGATCAGCAAGTGCGACAGTTGCCTCGTTTAACGCAGGTAACTTTTTAGCTTTGCCTTCATCACGAAGTTTTTGGAATGCGTAGTATCTCGCACTCAGATTAAGTGCTACATCTTTTACTTGCGCATCAAACCCTTGTTCATGAGAGAGTTTACCAAACGGTGCTGATAGCGATTGTTTATTTGGGTTGCTGATCACGCCTGACTCAAGTTCCATTAGTGCCAGCAATAACTTAGGATTAATACTGGCATATCCAGCATAGTGCAAGATCACTTCGAGCTTATCGCTCAAATGCGGTGCTGTGCTGTCAAGCACTTGCTGCCAATCTACTTGTTGTAAAGCATTACTGAAAAGGAATAGTTCAGGGTCTACTGCCATTACACTAGAAACGGGTAAGGCACGGATGTGCTCAGCGGTAAATTCGGGCATCGCTACAGTATCATGCTGCCCCGCAGCTGTTGCCTGATGTGAGAGGAGTGCGATTAAGCACGCTGATAGATAGTGGTGTTTCATGTTGTATCCTTTCTGTTTGTTTTTTGTTCAATTATGTTATACCTAAATGTGATTATTTTGTAAAATAAAAGTTTAAAATATGATTTTTATTGATATGGATCATGTGTTCCTGATCCGATAGATTGGGGTTTAGTGTAAAAGCGACTATAGAAAAGAAAGTAATGTGGTGTGGAGGTCGCTATGAAAAGGCAAGTTACCCTATCTCAACTAGAAGAATTACTGGAAGAAAGGCAAGGTGGAGAGCGCCGAAAACAGCGAAGTAATGTTGTGCCTTTCATCGAAAGGCGCAACCATGTTAGACGCAAGTCTGATAGGCAATACTTACACAATAGAGTTGAATAGCCCTCTCTATTCCTGTTTTGTCGTGAGTTCTGCATCCGAGTACAACGCGTAAGGTAGTTTATTAGTTTTTGCGTGGTACATGGCTTTGTCGGCTTTAGCAACTAACTCTTCAGCAGATGTTGCGTCGGTTGGATAAATCACAGCGCCGATACTTAAATCCAGTTTTACTTCACGGATATTTGCGCTCTCATCCTGTAGACAGTAGTTATCACTGAGCAAATTATATTTATGCTGAGCAAGTTTTCGTAACTGGTTTTTTTCTGTTAGGTGGGGGCTATAACAACGAACTCATCGCCACCGTAACGCGCTACAAAATCCGAAGCACGTTTATACATTTTAAGTTTTGCCGACAGTATTTTTAACAATTGATCGCCTGCTTGATGGCCCAGCTGATCATTGACTGGTTTAAAGTTGTCGAGATCGATAAACAACACGCCAAACCCGTGACCATATCGCTCTGATTCAGAAATTGCTCTCTCTAGTTCGCTGTCAAATGCGCCGCGGTTATGTAGCATGGTGAGTCTATCCATAACCACTAGGTTCTCTAGATTCCGTTGCATTTCGTAGCGTTCTTTTGAGAAGGTGATTGTACGTGCCAGTAGGGGGCCGCTCACTTCGTGTTTTGGGATATAATCTTGAGCACCAAGTTGAATTGCCTTTTCACCAAACAGCGTTTCAGATACTCCAGTTAGCACAATTATTGGGGCGCTTACGGGTAACTGTTTCACTTTAATCAGTGTGGTAAGGCCTTGACTCTCATCGATGTTCAAATCGATAAGGATCGCTTCTGGCTTGACTGTGTTTAAGGCGGTTTCAAGTTGCTCTAAATGTTTGAAGTGTTTAACGTTAAACTTTTGTCTACCATCAGTACTTGCAAGTGTGCGCTTCACTAAGTAAGCATCTTCATCGTTGTCTTCAAGAAGATAAATCAGCCATGTATTCATAGTTACCCTTGCACGACACAGTTATTGTCAAACCAATACTGTTTGATTAATTTGATCAACGACTCTAAATCACTCAAGCGTCCGGGCTTGGTAATGTATGACTTAGCACCCAATTGATATGCCTTACGAATGTCACTGTGGTGAGTGGAAGTGGTATAGCATACCGTTATTAATTTATCGGCAACCTGTTCATTTTTTAAAGCTTCCATGACTTCAAAGCCACTCATTTTTGGCATGTTTAAATCCAGTAAAATAACTTGGTTATAGGTTGCGATAGAATTGAGGTAATGCAGCAGTTCATGACCGTCAGAAAAAACCTTAAGCTCTGGCGCATTGGTAATACTGCTATATGCTCTTTTAAAAAAGTAGACATCATCTGGGTCATCTTCAACTAATAGAAGTTCCATGATTACTCCTTAACTTCTTTTGGCAGTATGATTTCAAATAAAGCGCCATCATCACTTTGCAGGCATTTTATAGTGCCACCATGTAGCTTAACGATTTGTCGGCACAGCGCGAGTCCAATACCACTGCCATACTCTTGTGTGGTGCCAAAACGCCTAAACGGCTCAAAGATTTGCTGGCGTCGGGATTTTGGGATCCCAAGCCCATTATCTTTATAATGTATCACCGTTTCATGACCCGTTTGGCTGGTGTAAATTTGGATCACGGGCATCAGTTCTGGTGACTTAAATTTAATGCTGTTACTGATTAAGTTTTGCAGCACTTGAAGAAACAGCGAGGGATCAAGTTCGATAGGTAAATCACCGTTCTCGAGTTTAATTTCTGCGCCGCTTTCTTCGATGCTAAAACTCATCACCTCACTGACATCTTCTAGTAATAAGGTCAGGCTGGTCATTTGTAACTTCAGTTCATGGGAATGCAAGCGTGATAACTTGAGTAGGTCCTGGATCATGATCCGCATTCGTTGACTGGCATCTACCAAGCGTTCTATTTCAAACTTTGCATCGTCGTAATCTTTTAACTCTGGCGTAATTCTTTGCGCCAAACTGTCTGAAAAAGCGGTGATCTTTCTGAGCGGCTCCTGTAAATCATGTGACGCAATATAGGCAAAGTGTTCAAGGTGAGCGTTGGATTCTTGCAACTGTAGTAGCAGTTCGGTGTGCTCGGTCATATCGACAAAAGTACCCAGCATCAACTCAGGCTCGCCATTGTGATCTCGAGTGATCACGGTATCGACTGAGTAGCACCAGACCCAATGCCCTTCTTTGTGTCTAAAGCGATATTTAATAGGGATTAGTTCACCGTCTTGACTGGCTCTCACTTCATCTATGTGCTCAGAGACGAGTGCGCGTTCACTTTCATGAAAACACAGTTCTAAATTTATATTTTCTAATTCTTGAATTGTATAACCAAGGAGTTGAGTATAACGTTTGTTTATGCGCGTGTTCTTGTGGCGTTTTAAGTCGTAGAGATAGAGGCCACATACCGCTGAATCTATCATTCGCTGTAAAAAGCGTTGGTTGTCTTCAAGTTCTTTCTCCGCGAATTTTCGCGCCGTAATATCGACGGCGATACCGACTATTCGCTCAACTTGGTTATTACCATCTTTAAGTGGATAAAGGGTCGTTTGGTACCAATGCTCTTCATTTTTGAAAGGCACCATTTCGGTATAATCTACGGGTTTCGCGATCTCAACGCAAAGTTGGTAGTTTTTTTTGATTCTGTCTACCAGCTCAGCTTCAAGTGCTGTACCTCTGAGTTCATGGAGAGTTTTACCGAGTATTTGCTCGAGTTTTACGCCTGTACGCTGACAGGCAAACTTATTGTACTCAAGAAACCGGAAAGTTTGATTTTCTTCTACTTTTAATAGCCAAATAGCCTGACTTGCGCCTTCGTATATGGCATTGAGTATTTTGTTCTTTTCCGCGATTTGCAGCTCAAGGGATTTTTTCTGATGGATATTTCTAAGTGCCCCAGACATCACTAATGCTCTACCGTGATCGTCAAACTGGCTGTTGCCTACGGCGGAAAACCAAGCGTATTCTCCTTTGTTGTCCAGTCCTAAATACTCGACAAAATATTGCGCTTTGGTGGCAAAGTGATGGTCAATGGCGTCTTGCACTTTATCTTGATGGTCTGGGTGGATATGTGCAAACCAATCGTTAAAGGTCACTTTTTCGTCGTCGCGTTTACCGATCATGGTTTTTAGACGAGATGAATAGCTGACGCTGTTGTCGACAACGTTCCACTCCCAAATGCCATCTTCGGTTGCACTGATTGCACGCTTCATTTGTTCGGTGGATTCCGCGAGTGCTTGTTCGGTGCGTTTTAGTGACGATAGATTATTAAATACCGCTAAAATGAGATTGGCACCGTCATGGGGCTCTTGTACTAAGCGCATCTCCATTGGGATTTGATTGCCAAATTTGTCTTTCACATGGCACAGCGCTTCTTTACTGTAATCGTTTTGATTGAGTAGAGATTGGCTAATGGACTCTAAGCTATCGAATGGGTCGTCCAAACTGACGATATCATGTAGTCTCAGTCCGATTAATTCATTAGGCGTGTCGTATCCAAGCTCGCGATAAAAATAAGGATTGCATTTACTCACGGTGAGTAGCTGGTCAAGTAGCAAGGTACTGGTAGGTAAAGCATCGAGCATAAACTCGGTGACTTTGTGTTGGTCTAGTTGCGAATGAAGCGCCCGCTTTTCATCGGTAATACGTTTGAGCCTTGCGGTTATGCCATGGAATTGATTAGGGGTTGGAATTGCGACGGCGCTTGGGATCAGTCTAAAGAGATAAACCGCAGTTACCATTGAGACAAGGGCGGTGAGCGCTTTTGAAATACCATGGATACCATAAGCACCATGCCAAACAGTGTAAACGCCAATTAAATGTGTCAGTCCACACAAAGTAATAAAGCTACAAAACAACACGAAGACCCAATTTTTGCCGACGTCAGGGCGCTGTTTTGCATAGATCATTATCGCCATGGGAATAGAAAAATAGGCGGCGGCTATCAAGATATCGGAGATAACATTGGTCCATAGCAGGTGAGGTTGCCACAAATAGCAATGGCCATGTGGCATATACGCGCTATTAAAAAACGACTCGAACGAGTTCAAATCCATGTTATTTCCTTACCTCAACATTATGCCAATTCACACAAAGATCTCCGCCGTTAAGGCGGTAACAGAGCATTCAAACTGCGAAAGTAAAATACGCGTTAAAAGTCCTAACACTCTGCTTTAACTGTAGTATATCTATTTGAAATATCGACAAGAGACGTGAGAAATCTTTCTCGCGAAGTCGGAAAGAGATTTGTTGATAGGTATATTAAGGTGAAGCGTGTGGCTTCACCGGTTTATTCTGTGAGTCGAAGGTACTTTTCGGCTAACTGATCTAAGCTTTCTTTGTGGCTTGGATTTGGTTTGATGCAATCAATGGGGCAGACACTAACACAAGTTGGCGTGTCGTAGTGGCCGACGCATTCAGTGCATTTATCAGGGTCAATTTGATAGATTTTATCACCCATATAAATGGCCTGATTAGGACACTCAGGGTCGCACATATCACAGTTGATACATTTATCATTGATCAGGAGCGCCATTATTATGCCTTTTTAAAGGGGTTACGGGTGTCCTCACTTTGGCCTAAGTTACGCATTAAAATGGCGTGACTTAAATCGATGTCTTCCGGTAATGGAATTTTGACGATATGACCAGAGCCCTTCGCGTCATCTATCGCTTCGCCTTTTTTATTTTCCATGTGTTCGAGATTAAAGTGAATATTGCCCTTAGGCGTCATCAACTCCAAGCTGTGACCAGTACAGAACTTATTTTTAACATCAATTTCAACGAAACCATTGTTAGTGCGACCTAGTACTTCACCAACAAACTGCTGTTGGTCAGATACCGAATGACCGTATTCGTAGTTTTGATAATCTTGATGTACATGACGTTTCAAGAAGCCCTCGGTATATCCTCGGTGCGCTAGGTTTTCTAGGGTTTTCATTAAACTTGGATCAAATGGTTTCCCTGCAACGGCATCATCAATAGCTTTACGATAGACTTGAGCAGTGCGTGCCACATAATAGAATGACTTGGTACGGCCTTCAATTTTAAGGCTGTGCACGCCCATGCGAGTCAATTGATCAACATACTGGACAGCCCGTAAATCTTTGGAGTTCATGATGTAAGTGCCATGCTCATCCTCAAATGCTGGCATGTATTCGCCGGGACGACCTTGCTCTTCGAGCATAAACACTTCGTTGGTAGGTTGACCTTCCCCTAAGGTTGGAATAATTGCTTTAGGATCCACCTGATGGACAACGTCGCCGGTTTCGTTTTCTTGACCCGGTTTTACATCATAGCTCCAGCGGCAAGCATTGGTACAAGTACCTTGGTTTGGATCGCGCTTGTTAATATAACCTGACAATAAACAGCGACCAGAATAGGCCATGCACAAGGCGCCGTGAACGAACACTTCAAGCTCAGTGTCTGGGCACAATGTACGAATTTCTTCGATTTCTTGTAGCGACAACTCTCGAGAAAGAATAACGCGCTCAACCCTTGTTTGGCCCAAAATTGCACCGCAGCATAGTTAACAGCATTCGCTTGTACGGATAGATGAATTGGCATGTCTGGCCATTTATCTCGCACTAGCATAATTAGCCCAGGATCGGACATGATAAGCGCGTCTGGTTTCATCGCGATAACGGGCTCAATATCACGTAAGTAAGTTTTCACTTTGCCGTTGTGCGGCGCAATATTTGATACGACATAGAGTTTTTTGTTTTGCTGGTGGGCTTCGTTAATACCGATTTCGAGATTGCTTAGGTCAAATTCGTTATTGCGTACGCGTAGACTGTATCTTGGTTGTCCAGCGTAAACAGCGTCGGCACCGTACGCAAAAGCGTAACGCATATTCTTTAAACTGCCGGCAGGAGAGAGAAGTTCTGGTACAAACATGGTTTACCTCATACATTGAACTAGGGCCTGTTGACCTTTGCTGTTTGATTTTTGTTCTCCTGAGTGTGTTTTGGTCGCGACGCTCGACTTGCCGCCTAGTAATCTAGGCAAAAGTTGAGCAACAATGAACAAAGCGCACTCAGGAGAACCCAAAGGGCAGCGCTTGATTGGCATTTCTACTGTGTTCTCGCCTGACTCACATAGAACAACTATGCTACGCAGGCTCTGCCTTGTATAAATACCAATCAAACTGCTGCAAAAACAAACTTGAAAGATAAACAGGCCCTAATTACGGGTCAGCTGTTGAGTAATTTCGCGTGCTGATTCTAAAAAGCGGCGCAGTATAGAAGAAAGTTAAGTAAGTAATTTTGATGTAGATCAGGTTTTTCGACATTGTGCAAGGAAGGGCAAGTGACCTTACTGTTAAGGCTTCTGCAGGCAATTCTGCCCATTTAATCGACAAACAATTCGCCAAACTTTCGTTTCTTCGAAAAGAAAGCGGCGTGAGATAGTAGGTTTTTTCTACCAAAACACGTATAATTCGCGCCCGTTAATATTCACAATAATATTTTGGAGCAAAAAAGATGGCTTTAGAGCGCACTTTTTCAATCATCAAGCCTGATGCGGTAGCTAAAAACCACATCGGTGCTATCTACAACCGTTTTGAGTCTGCTGGTCTTAAAATCGTTGCATCAAAAATGGTTCACCTTTCTCAAGAGAAAGCTGAAGGTTTCTACGCAGAGCACAAAGAGCGTCCTTTTTTTGGTGCACTAGTTTCTTTCATGACTTCTGGTCCAGTAATGGTTCAGGTGCTTGAGGGTGAAGACGCAGTTCGTAAAAACCGCGAAATCATGGGTGCGACTAACCCTGCTGAAGCGCTAGCTGGTACGCTACGTGCTGACTACGCAGATAGCATCGACGAGAACGCAGTACACGGTTCTGACGCGCCAGAGTCTGCTGCTCGCGAAATCGCTTACTTCTTTGCTGAAGAAGAAATCTGCCCACGTACTCGTTAATTCGAGACTTGGTGCCAAAGAAGGGCTTTCGAGCCCTTTTTTTGTCCCGTAGCTAAGTTTAGCGACAAAAATGAGCTTGAGGGATAAGCGTGCTTTGTAAAGTAATCACACTACTTCACAAAACACGTTACATTATTTGTGATGCTTGCTGCTTTTTTGTACAATGTATCGTTGGCAATTTAGCTGTTCTTACCGTCTTTAACCGAGGTTGTTCATGACCACTATTGAGAAAAAAATTAACTTACTTGATTTAAATCGCGAGGGGATGCGCGAGTTGTTTGCATCATATGGCGAAAAGCCGTTTCGCGCGGATCAGGTGATGAAATGGATTTATCATTTTGGTATCGACAACTTTGATGACATGAGCAACTTAAACAAAAAGTTGCGTGAGCGTTTGCAGGCTGAGTGCGAGATTAAGGCGCCTGAAATTTCAGTAAAGCAAGTGGCTTCTGACGGCACAATTAAATACGCTCTATTACTTGAAGGCGGCCAAGAAGTTGAAACCGTGTGGATCCCAGAAAAAGACCGAGCAACATTGTGTGTGTCTTCTCAGGTCGGTTGTGCTTTGGAATGTACTTTCTGCTCAACGGCGCAGCAGGGCTTTAACCGTAACTTAAAGGTGTCTGAGATCATTGGTCAGGTTTGGCGCGTGGCAACCGACATTGGTTTACATAAAGGCGACAGCACGAAACGTCCAATTACGAACATCGTTATGATGGGGATGGGTGAGCCCCTGTTAAACCTAAATAACGTTGTACCAGCGATGGAACTGATGATGGACGATTGGGCGTTCGGTTTATCTAAGCGCCGCGTGACGCTAAGTACATCGGGTGTGGTACCCGCACTTGATATCTTGAAAGAAAAGATCGATGTGGCACTGGCGATTTCGCTACATGCACCAAACAATCCACTACGTGATGTGCTTGTACCAATCAATAAAAAGTATCCGATTGAAGAGTTCTTAGCTGCATGTCGTCGCTATATCGATGGCTCTAAGGCAAATAAAGACGTCACCATTGAGTATGTGATGCTGCAAGACGTCAATGACAGTACAGATCATGCCCATGAATTAGTACAAGTACTCAAAGGCACGCCGTCAAAAATTAACTTGATCCCATTTAACCCGTTTCCGGGTAACGAATATGGCCGCTCAAGTAATAGCCGCATCGATAGGTTTTCTAAGGTGTTACAAGCAGCAGGGCTAACCTGTATTGTTCGTCGTACTCGTGGCGATGACATTGACGCGGCATGTGGACAGCTTGTGGGTGATGTTGTAGACAGAACCAAACGTTTAGCTAAGAAAAAGCAGCGTGACGACAATGCCATTGCTGTCAATGTGAGCGCACAATAATTATTATGAGCTGGGTTTACCTAGCTCATTTCATCTTAACCACAGATAAGTTCTGACTATCTGGTAAAAAATAGATGAATCTCTTAGCCTTTTGGGTAATATAGGGCACACATAGAACCCAGTGGCATTCAAAGGTGAGTGATGCAATCGCGAAATTATCGCAAAACAGGATTGGCTGCATCCATTCTCGCAGGCGCGAGTTTAGTTCTGTCAGGTTGTGTGACGGAGAGTAGTTATCGCTCTGACGGGCGTCCTGTGGCCGAACAACAAGTCAATAACACCAATGCCGCAAGAACTCGCATTGCACTTGCACTTGAATATCTCAACTCCGGTAACACCACCTCAGCCAAATTTAATTTAGAGCGTGCATTACAGTTAGCACCAAAACTGGCCGAAGCCCATTACACATTGGCGTATTATTACGAGCAGGTGGGTGAGCAACAACGCGCTGATAATGCCTACCAGACAGCTTTGGATATTGAGCCAAACAATCCAGACACACTGAACAACTATGGCACATTTCTTTGCCGAGTAGGGCAGTATGATAAGGCGAGCAAATATTTTTTCAAAGCGATAGACGTACCTAGTTATTTACGGGTATCGGCAAGCTATGAAAACTTAGCGCTGTGCGCGCTGAAGCAAAACGAGTATTCCCTTGCGGAGGAATATCTGCAAAGCGCGATTAAGCATAACGCTCAGCAGATGTCGTCGCAACTCGCGCTTGCGGGCTTATACTATGCTCGGAGTGATTTCTTAAGAGCCGAAGATGTGCTTGATAACGTTGCTAAGCGCGGATTTATTTCACCAAGAAGCTTAATGCTTGGGCACTTAGTGCATATGCAAATGGGCCACTTACAGAAGGCCCAAGACATCGCGACGACGTTGGTGCAAAGTTACCCTAAATCTGCACAAGCGGGGCTTATTCTAACGAATAATATCGCAGCAAGTGAATTTGAACGGTTGCGCAATCGTTACCGAGAAGCGCAGTTAAATAAGCTTGCCGAGGCGTCGCCCAGTCATATTGTTGCGAATCCAAAAATTAAAATTAAACGTAAGAAAACGCAATCGAATTCAACGCAATCATTCACCGTTGATTCACCCGCTGAGGCTAATAATTTTGCGCCTTCGGCAAAACCTGTAGTGGCAAAAAGCACGTCTTTTGTGAACGTTAGCTCGGACTCTGAAGCTCGGGTTGAGTTTTATCAACCAGACCCATCGGAAGTCACATTTAGTCCTCGCTCACGTGAGCCTCAAGTGTCAGCGAGTACATTATCAAACGCTACAAGTGTACCGTTATTAAATCGTGACGTTGCGCCTCCTCAGGTACCTTTTCATACTGTTATTGCAGGTGAAAACCTATTTAGTATTTCCGTCAAATATGACATTAAAATAGCTGAATTGATGGAATATAATCAAGTGCGGGAATCTGCAAGATTGTACGCAGGTCAAAAGGTGTATCTTAACAATCCCAATGTCGTACATGAAATTGTGACGGGAGATACTTTGCTCAGTATTGCCGATCGATATGGTGTGTTGATCGATGAAATTATGCGATGGAATAAACTCACTCCTGATGTGGCGCTGCAAGCAGGCCACGGATTATTAATTGTAGACCCAACAAATTACGTTTTATGAACCAAACAATGAAAGAGCAGGAAGCACCTGAACAAGAGCAGCCTTCACTCGGGCAAACTTTAGCAACGGCAAGACAAAATGCCGGGATCAGCTTTGCTGAAATTGAATCGCGCTTAAAGATGACTCATGCCCAACTTACCAAGCTCGAGCAGGATGACTATCAAGACCTAGGGCCTGAAACCTTTGTGCGTGGCTATATTAAAAATTACGCTGCGCTACTGGGGTTGAATCCGACTGAAGTACTGGCTAGATATCAATCTCCGGAGTTGTCGCCACAGAAAAAGCGGATGCAAAGCTTTTCTCGTCGCACTCATAAAGAAGCCCACGATAACCGCTTAATGATGGTGAGCTACATCGTGCTGGCTATCGTACTAGGGTCGTCGGCATTTTGGTTTTGGCAGACCAATAGCTCAGAGCAAGAAGTGGTATCTGAAACGCCTGTCATTCAGCTTGAGACGCCAGCTGCAAATGTCACAACACCAGCGACTGATGAGTTAGCATTGCCTACTGAGCAAAGCAATGATTCAGCCCCGCAAAGCGAGCCGCAGGCGAGTGAAGCGGAAGTTTCAGCGTCTGTTGAAGCGAAACCGCAAGCGGTAAAACGAGATCCTGCATTGAGCACGGTAGTTATGCATTTCAACGAAGAGAGTTGGGTTGAAATGTTTGACGCGACGCAAGAACGTGTTGCGTTTGGTGTTAAAAAAGCAGGATATACCATGACAGTTGAAGGTAAGGCTCCTTTTTCTGTTATACTCGGCAAGCATCAGGCCGTGGAGGTCACGCTTGACGGCAAACCAGTGTTATTACCTGCGTTTGCTAAAAACCGTCTAGCTAAATTCAATTTACCGTTAACAGAGTAGTCAGCATGTTTTCAGAACCACCTATAAAGCGTAGAAAATCAACAAGGATCTATGTCGGTAATGTGCCTATTGGTGATGGTGCACCGATAGCTGTACAGTCTATGACGAACACGAACACTTTAGACGTTGATGCGACGGTGGCACAAATTAGAGCTATCCAAGACGCCGGAGCGGATATTGTCCGTGTCTCTGTGCCGACAATGGATGCGGCTGAAGCATTCAAAAGTATTAAAGAGCAAGTGGATATTCCACTCGTCACGGATATTCACTTCGATTATCGTATTGCATTACAAGTGGCTAAGTACGGTGCCGATTGCTTGCGTATAAACCCTGGTAATATCGGCAGTGAAGACCGTATTCGTGCAGTGATTGATGCGGCGGGTGAACACAACATCCCAATTCGTATTGGCGTGAATGGCGGCTCACTGGAGCGCGATTTGCAAGAAAAGTATGGTGAACCAACACCTGAAGCTTTGCTTGAGTCCGCGATGCGACATGTCGAAATTCTCCAGCGCCATAACTTTGATCAGTTTAAAGTCTCGGTAAAAGCTTCCGACGTATTCTTGGCCGTTGGCGCTTATCGATTACTGGCAAAAGAAATAGACCAACCCCTGCACCTTGGGATCACCGAAGCAGGTGGCTTTAGAGCCGGTTCGGTGAAATCGGCAGTTGGTCTAGGGATGTTACTTGCTGAAGGGATTGGTGATACATTACGTGTTTCTCTTGCGGCTGATCCGGTGCAAGAAATCAAAGTGGGTTTTGATATTCTAAAGTCACTGCGAATTCGTTCGCGTGGCATCAATTTTATTGCTTGCCCAAGTTGTTCACGTCAAGAGTTTGATGTAGTGAATACAATGAATCAGTTAGAAGAGCGATTAGAAGATATCGTCACACCAATTTCGGTGTCTGTGATTGGCTGCGTGGTCAATGGCCCCGGTGAAGCACTCGTCAGTGACTTGGGTCTTGCCGGAGCAAATCGTCGTTCAGGGCTTTATATCAATGGCGAGCGCCAAAAAACACGGATTGATAATGATGATATCGTCGCTCAATTAGAGTCTCAGATCCGAGAATATGTAGAGAAAAAAGAAAGCGAAGAAAAAATCGATGTAAAAATCATCGACTGACACCAGCGTAATCGTTAAGATAAGCGAATTTTCGCGCTTTCTCACGGCGTGCTACACTGCACGACGATAAATGGCATTAAAGAAATAAAACCAATGCGATGAAGCTATTCGAGCGTATTTAGTCAAAGGTTCAAGCAGCAATAAATCGATTGGTGACAAATTTAAGTTAGGGTTTTCAGTGACTAAACAACTTCAGGCAATCCGTGGAATGAATGATTGTCTGCCAGGTGACACGCAAGTCTGGCAGAAAGTAGAATCGGTATTAAGAGATACAGTAGCGGCATTTGGCTACCAAGAGATCCGTTTTCCAATCGTTGAGTCGACCGATCTATTTAAACGCTCTATCGGTGAAGTCACCGATATCGTTGAAAAAGAAATGTATACCTTTGATGACCGTAATGGCGATAGCTTAACGCTACGTCCTGAGGGCACTGCTGTGTGCGTCCGTGCGGGTAATCAAAATGGTTTGTTATATAACCAAGAACAGCGCCTTTGGTACATGGGGCCGATGTTCCGTCATGAAAGACCGCAAAAAGGTCGTTATCGCCAATTCCACCAGTTTGGTGTGGAAACTTTTGGTGTTGCAACGGCAGACATTGATGCAGAAGTGATCTTATTGACAGCGCGTCTTTGGCAGCAATTTGGTATTCAAGAGCATGTTACGCTTGAGCTGAATTCTTTGGGGTCAAATGAAGCGCGTGCTGAATATCGAGATGCGTTGATTGCATACTTGGAGCAACACAAAGAAGCGCTTGATGAAGACAGTTTGCGTCGCATGTATAGCAATCCACTGCGCGTGTTAGATAGCAAAAATCCAGAGGTGCAAGCTGTACTTGTTGATGCGCCAAAGCTTTCTGAACATTTAGATGAAGAATCACGCGAACATTTTGCTAATTTGTGTGAACGTTTAGACGCAGCTGGCGTCGAATACCAAGTTAATGAAAAGCTGGTACGTGGCCTAGATTACTACAACCGCACTGTATTTGAGTGGGTGACGACAAGCTTAGGTTCTCAAGGCACAGTATGTGCTGGCGGCCGCTACGACGGCTTGGTTGAGCAACTTGGCGGCAAAGCAACGCCAGCCGTAGGCTTTGCTATGGGTATCGAACGTTTAGTGTTGATGTTACAAACGCTAGAATGTGTGGGTGATATTCGTCGTAATGCTGACGTATACGTAGTTGCGATGGGTGATAAAGCGGCGATTCAAGCTCCAGTGGTTGCACAGCAATTACGAGATGATATTGCTGGCCTTCGCGTGATGGTTCATTGTGGCGGTGGCAACTTTAAGAAACAATTTAAACGTGCAGATAAAAGCGATGCTGTTATTGCGCTGGTGCTAGGCGAAGATGAACTCGCTGAAGGCAAAGTGACAGTGAAGTATCTGCGTGAAGAGAAAGAACAAATCACCTTACCACTTGCAGAAGTAAAAACGCTATTAGCAGAGCTGGTAAGCTAAGAGGTTAGAATGGAAATTTATTCAACAGAAGAACAACAAGCAGAAGCAATAAAACGATTTTTCCGTGAAAATGGTACAACGATTGTAGTTGGTGCCGTGCTTGGTCTAGGTGGTCTGTATGGCTGGAAAGCATATAACCAAAGTCAGATCGATAGCGCAGAAGCGGCATCAGAAGCATACACTCAGGTTGTTGAAAGTGACGATGTACTAGCAAAAAGCGATGCTTTTGTTGCTGCAAATGCAGATTCTAACTACGCCGTGTTAGCGGCTTTCGTTGCTGCTAAAGAGGCAATCGACAAAGACGATCTTAAGCTAGCTGCTGAGAAATTAACTTGGGCTGCTGATAATGTTGCCAATGCTGAGCTTAAAGCAACGGCTTTATTAAGACTGGCACGTGTACAAGCAGCTCAGTCTCAATACGAGCAAGCGCTTGCAACACTGGCTAAGCCTATGCCTGAAGCGTTTAAGGCACAGCTTGCTGAGATCCAAGGTGATATTTACCTTGCTCAAGGCGATAAAGATAAAGCACGTAGTGCTTATCAATCGGCATTAGAGGCGGCGAAAGGTAATAGCAATCCTATGCTGCAAATTAAACTGGATGATCTTGCACAAAAGACAACGGTTTAAGGAGTTGCCATGAAGAAGTTAACGATGGCCTCATTGGCTTTATGTGTTGCAGCACTCACCGCTGGTTGTTCTTCTAGTGATGATGAAGAAGAGTTAAAGCTCCCTGAGATCAACAATCAATTCGACGCCGCTGTTGTATGGCAAGAAGGGATTGGTGACGGGGTTGAGCACTACTTTTCACGTTTATCTCCAGTAAGCTACCAGAACACTGTTTTTGCCGCTGCCCGTGAAGGTATAGTGACAGCGTTTGATACTGAAACAGGTAAAGAAAAGTGGCGAGTTGATGTTCGTGAGAATAAGAACTTTTGGCCATGGGAAGACAACGACAGTGCGAAGCTGTCAGGTGGGATCACACAAGCTTATGGCAAACTATATGTTGGCTCTGAGCACGGACAGGTTTTTGCGCTTGACCGTGAAACCGGCGAAATAGTTTGGCGTAAGTCGGTACCGGGTGAAGCGCTGTCTGCGCCAGCTGCAGGCGATGGTCTTCTTTACGTTAACTTAGGTTCTGGCAAGCTGGTTGCGCTACACCCAGATACAGGTGAAGAACGTTGGCACTATGAACAAGAAGTTCCTGCGCTGACATTACGTGGTTTAAGCTCACCAACCAGCGCGAATGGTGGCGTATTAGTTGGCGAAGAAAGTGGTAAATTAACTGCACTGATCGCTGAAAACGGTTTTACCGCATGGAGCTCGGATGTTGCAATTGCAAAAGGGGCTTCTGAGTTTGAACGTTTGGTCGATGTCGATACTAAACCCGTTGTAAGCGGCGCATATGTGTATTCTATCGCCTATAATGGTAAACTAGTCGCCATTGATGTGCGCAGCGGCAATGTGGTGTGGGATCGTGAGTACAGTAGTTACCGAGACCTTACACTCGATCTTGACGTCATTTATTTGGTTGATAGCGATGGCGTGTTGTACGCACTAGACAAAAACTCAGGTATTGAACGTTGGACGCAACCAGCACTGCGCGGTTGGTATCTAACTGCGCCAACGGTTGCTGGCAACTACGTAGTGGTTGGCGATCAGGAAGGTAACTTACATTGGCTGGATAAGAGCTCTGGTGAGTTGGTATCGCGTACCGAGTTTGATAGTTCAGGTTTTTTTGTAGAACCGATTGTGGTTGATGGCAAAGTATTTGTTTACACGCGTGATGGTGAACTTAGCGCAGTTCAAATTCCGCAGTAACTTTCTGAATTTTTAGATATTTTATGGGGCTTCGCTTTGGCGAAGCCTTTTGTTGTTTTTAAAAGAGGTAGTCTATGCTTCCTGTGATCGCTCTGGTTGGGCGACCTAATGTGGGTAAATCCACACTGTTTAATCGTTTAACACGTACTCGTGACGCGTTAGTTGCTGACTTTCCGGGTCTGACTCGCGACCGTAAATACGGCCAAGCAAACTATGAAGGCTACGAGTTTATTGTGGTAGACACGGGTGGTATCGATGGCTCTGAAGAAGGCATTGAAACTGAAATGGCGGAGCAGTCGCTACTGGCAATTGAAGAAGCGGATATTGTGCTATTTTTGGTGGATGCGCGCGCAGGTATGACGGTTGCTGATCAAGCTATCGCACAGCACCTTCGTAAACAACAGAAGAATTGCTTTGTTGTCGCCAATAAAACGGATGGCATTGATGCTGATTCCAACTGTGCTGAGTTTTATCAGCTGGCGCTAGGCGACGTTCAACAGATCGCCGCCGCGCATGGTCGTGGTGTTACTCAATTATTAGAGTTGACGCTACAACCGGTTATCGCTGAGCTCACGGCTCAAGATGAAGAACTTGAGCATGACGATGAAGATATCGCCGAGCTTTACCTTGAAGGTGAAGAAGCCGAAGAGGGCAAAACGGGATTTGAAGACAAACCTGTTAAGCTTGCGATTATTGGTCGTCCAAATGTAGGTAAGTCAACACTAACTAACCGTATTTTAGGTGAAGACCGCGTTATCGTTTACGATATGCCGGGTACAACGCGTGATTCAATTTACATTCCAATGACGCGTAATGATAAAGAGTACGTGCTAATCGACACCGCAGGTGTACGTAAGCGCAAGAAAGTCAGTGATGTTGTAGAGAAATTCTCGGTAATCAAAACACTGCAAGCGATTGAAGATGCAAACGTGGTATTGCTCGTTGTAGACGCGCGCGAGGGGATCTCTGATCAAGACTTGAGTCTGCTTGGTTTTGCACTAAATGCGGGTCGCTCGTTGGTTATTGCGGTAAACAAATGGGATGGTCTTGATGACTATGTCAAAGAGCGTATCAAAACTGAACTAGACAGACGACTGGGCTTTGTTGATTTTGCTCGTTTGCACTTTATCAGCGCATTACATGGTACAGGCGTTGGTCACTTGTTTGAGTCGATTGACGAAGCTTATGAATCAGCGACTAAACGAGTAAGTACGGCAATGTTACGTCGTATCATGGATATGGCTCAGGCGGATCACCAGCCACCACTGGTTCGTGGACGCCGTGTAAAGCTTAAGTACGCACACGCAGGTGGTTATAACCCGCCGCGCATTGTTATCCACGGCAATATGGTGCACGAACTGCCAGATAGCTATAAGCGCTATTTGATGAACTACTATCGTAAAGCGCTTAATGTAATGGGTACGCCGATTAAGATTGAATTCCGCGAAGGGGACAACCCTTACGCTGGTCGTTCAAACAAAATGACGCTATCGCAAAAGCGTAAGCTTCGCGCATTCGCAAAAGAAAACCGCAATAAGTCGTAAGGCTGTTTGCGGGAATTTTAGCTCGACGCCATCTGGTCAGCGCGTCGAGCTGAACATAAGTTCCATACCGATCCAACCAACTCCTTTTCCACATCCGACTATATTTAATGCAGTGCTCTCTCGCTTTGTTTTACCTTGCCCAATATTTGTGCTTAAGTTATATATAACCTGAGCTTCGGATAATTAATGCCTTTCTAGCAGCTAGTTTCAGCGCTAACTTTGTTGAATTTACTTCCAATAGCCAGCTATTGGTGCGTAAATTCGCCTTGCCTACAGGATGTAGGTACTAGGGCGGTAGCAGGACGCGAGAGCGGAGTTATCCTTAAAACTCTCTGGCTAGACAAGTATATGGTTTAGACAAGCTTGAAAAATAAAGAGTTAGCTCATTCCTTACCCAAAACTCAGGTTAAGTTACATTAGGTTTTATTGATAGTGAGGCTTAGGTGTTTGCTAAAACGGTGATTTATGTAGAAAGTGTTGAGGAAGTGCTGGATTTTTACTATCAAGCATTTGGCTTGAGCACTTTTGATATGACCGATGAAGGGGATTATGGTGAGCTAGATACCGGAGAAGTGAAACTCGCTTTTGCCAGCCACCCGCTAGCCCAATCACAATTTAGGCAAGACTACATTCGTTGTCATCCCAAACAACCTGCACTTGGATTTGAAATTACCATCGGCTGTGAAAATGTGCCCGAATGCTATGATAAAGCGGTAGCCGCTGGGGCTGAACCATTAAGCCCGCCAAACCAAAAAGGTAGAGTGACACAAGCTTATGTGAGAGCCATTGAAGGGACTTTAGTTGCTTTGGTGTCAAAGCCGAGTGAATAGTGGCACTCACAAGAGATGAGCGCCACTTAGGGGCGATTTGCCTTTATTCGATATCCACAAGTAGTCTAGCAAGACCAACGGGCTCGATTTCAACACAAACGTTGTCATCATTCCAGTTTAGACCAACGAGTGCATCATCTTCTTTTAGGTCGAGTACCCATTCGTCAAGAAAACTCTCAACATCAATACTCATCGGCGAGAACTCACTCCACTCGTCGCGACATTGAGCTTGCGCTTTTTCTTCACTATCCCACAGCAATAACACATCAATCTCGTCAAACTGGTTTGAGTCAACCACAACCATACCGCCGTCATCAGAGCTAAGTGCCCAAACGCTTTCAGTATTTTTTACTTGCTCAATAAACTCACTGACTTCTGAGCCAATTTCTTCTTCATTCATCATAGGTGTTCTCAATTTCGTGGATCAGTTTGCTGGGCGATCGTTTGGCTTTGCCAACGGCCATGAAATGCCATCAGGTTGGTGTAATCGCTCAGGTCGACGAGCTCTCTAAATAGAACCCAATCAATAAGGCAGTATAAACTGATTTTGAGATAATCACAGTGTAAAAACTCTTCTGTCACACACTCTTCATTGAGATAGTGCAAGGTATGGCCAATTCGTTCCCGCTGTAGATTAAAAAAAAGTTTATCTTGTTCAATATCAAAACCAGAGCGCTTACTAAGTAATAACTCCACCAAAGAATCATTACAGGCATTGATAAGGACCAGCCAGTTCTCTTGATCCCAACTGGGAAACGGAAGTTGATGTTTTTCACGGAGGTAGCGAACAATCAGATTAGAATCACAAATAAGTTGTGCGTCGTCGATTAAAAACGGGATCTTACGAGCAGGATTATGGCGAATAAGTTCGTCATGACCTGCTTCTGAAAATATATCTATATGCTGATAGCTCATTGGGAGCTGTTTAGCCGCGGCCCACATTCTAATTCTACGGGCGTATGGACTGGTATTTGAACCGATAAGTTTCATGCCATCATTCCTTCAACTAATTATTATTCGCTCATTAAGCAAATGTAGCGAGTTGGTATTAAGGAATGATGGCGAAGCTATTAACTTTTCGCAAGCGAATTAATCGCTACGGCTGGTTACCTCAAGCAAGTGAAAACCAAACTGCGTTTGTACTGGCCCTTGCACTTGATTGATTGGGGCTGAAAAAACCACTTTATCGAATTCAGGCACCATCATACCTGGTCCGAACTCACCTAGCGCACCACCATCTTGGCCCGATGGGCAATTGGAGTACTGCTTTGCGATTTCTGCGAAATCTTCCCCTGCTGCAATGCGTTCTTTGAGCTCCATGCATTGCGCTTCACTATCTACTAGGATGTGTCTTGCACTAGCGATTGCCATAATTTCTCCGATGATTATTTATTATTCATACTTTATTCTAATCTAGCTGCGTTAAAAAATCAGCTTATCTAGGCAAGAGTTTTTCAATTTCGCTAGTCAGTTCGTCAGACATTGGTTTAGTGCGGCTGTTAAAGCGCTTAATTGTTTTACGATCAGCTGACACTAAGTATTTGTAAAAATTCCAGTTTGGAGAACTTGTTACTTCGTTCAAATGTTGAAATATGGGGTTGGCATCTGAGCCTCTGACCTCCGATGTCGCAAACATATTGAATGTTACACCGTAGTTGATAAAGCATACTTTGGCTGTTTCCTTTTCGTCATCTTCTTCTTGGAAAAAATCATCAGAGGGAAAGCCAAGTACAACAAGGCCTTTATCTTGATATTTTTGGTGTAGTTGCTCAAGGCCTTCGAACTGACCGGTAAATCCACAGTTACTCGCCGTGTTCACGATAAGGAGCGGTTTGTCTTTAAATTCACAAAGGTTAAGTGAGTCATCAGAGCGCAGTTTTCGCAGCTCGACATTGGTAAAGTCATCACAGCTAGCTGCCTCAGCATGAGCGTTACTTGAGATTAGGAAACCAAGCGCTAAGCTCAGAATCGAAAGACTTTTTGTCATCAGTGCTTTCCTTTTATTTATGTTATCTCTTATGATACGAAAATATTCGTTACCTTGATCAGCTTTCATGAATATTAGACTCGCTAAACCGCAAGATCTTTGCGCTATTGTTGCCATTTACAACGAAACGATACCGAGCCGCCAAGTCACAGCGGATACGGAGCCCGTAAGCGTAGCACAAAAGCAAAGTTGGTTCGCCGCACATACGAAAAATCGCCCAATTTATGTGGTAGAACAAGGGGGAGAGGTTATCGGGTGGATGAGCTTTAGCAGCTTTTATGGTCGTCCCGCCTATGATGGTACGGCTGAGGTGAGTATTTATCTTGCAAAAGCGGCGCAAGGCCAAGGGTTAGGCAGTAAACTCATGGATTTTGCCGAGCAGCAAGCGCCAAAACTACTTATTTCAACCTTACTTGGCTTTATTTTTTCTCATAACCTCCCCAGCATCCGCCTGTTTAAAAAGCATGGCTATGAAAAGTGGGGAGAACTACCAAATATTGCTGTCATGGATGGTAATCACTATAGCTTGACGATTTTGGGTAAGTCACTCGCTTAACCTTATGTGCTGTAGACCTTTGCGGCTAGACCTTTTGTTCCTCAGCGTGGGTTTTGGTCTGCTGCGCTGAACATATCAAAATAGTGCTATTTTTTAGCGTCTTGTGATTCTTCTACTAAACTGGATCTCAGAATTATCGGTAAAGGATCTGGTTATGACGAGTCGAGTGCTGATTATTGACAGCAGCAGTGTGCAAGCGATGCGAGTAAAGGTATTATTTGAGTTACTCGGTGGTGAAGTAGAGCATGTGCATTACCGGAGTCTGGAAGCAAATCTCGATTTTGATAAATTTGATGTTGTTGTTATTGCTCATGGGGTACCCGCCAATAAGCTCCAAGCGTTATATCAACTGAGGAATCATGATAAGTTAGTGTTGCTGGCACCTAAGCCTGACAATGCTGAGCACTTAAAGTCTTTTAGTGAAATCAATCGTGCCTTGCCAAATGGTATTGTTATCTATCCCTTCTTTGCTAACAAAGATATTACCGGCTTACTTGAACGCCTACTAGAAATTGGTTCAACCAATACTTTGGTGCTACCCAAAGTGTTGCTGGTTGACCATCATACGCCTCGCCTTGAGAGCCTGGCTAATGGCCTACGAGGTGCGCAGCTTGCAGTGACCACCGCAACGACACTTGATGAAGCAATGCGAGTTGCCGAGCGACATCCGGTTGACCTCCTGATTTGTGACTTTAACTTAGAAAAAGACACTGGCTTAGATGTGTTTAATAAAGTACGTCAAGTGCATCACAATTGCCGCTGCTTATTGATGACTTCCCGAGTTAATCAAGTGGATATGCTAGAAGCCGTGCGTCAAGGGGTTGAGGATATTCTGATTAAACCGTTTGATGAGAGCGATTTATTACAAAGCCTACATAAATTATGGCAAACAGAGCTCTTAAGACGTCATAACCAAGAGTTAGTTGAGCGCCTACAGGATACGGTAGATGCCTTGATTGAACGCGACAGCCTATTGCGCGTGATTTATAAACATACCCCAGACCCGATTATGCTGTTCAACCGTCAAGGTCATATTATTGAAGCAAATGACGCGTGTTGCGAACTATTTGATTTGACGGAAGAAGAGCTGCAACCGCTATCAATTTTTGAGCTATTTGATGAAATATCCGTGTCGCAATTACGCGATTTGATGAAACATGTTGGTATGTTAAAACACTTTAACTGTGAGCTGAGTCTGCCAAAAGCGGGTGAACGTAGTATTCCCTTGATGGGAACGTTTAATGAAATCGATCATCATGGTGACATGGCATTTGCGGTCATTTTTAAAAATGTCTCAAAGCTTAAAGAGCAGCAAGAAGTACTAGAAGAAACCAAAGAGTTGCTAGAGTTTGAAGTGCAAGCTCGAACCGCACAGTTACAAAAAGCCAAGGAGGCAGCGGAAGCGGCCAACTTATCAAAATCTGAATTTTTAGCCAATATGTCCCATGAGTTACGCACGCCAATGCACTCCATTTTAAGTTTTGCGCGATTTGGTTTAGATAAGCTAACGGCCCCTGAAGTGCCAGCGGATAAACTCAAAAAGTATTTATCTCGTATCGAAACCAGCGGTGAGCGTCTGTTGGTACTACTTAATAATCTGCTTGATTTATCAAAGTTAGACGCAGGTCGCTTTCCATTTAATCCAAGCTTTCACAATCTGGTTAATGTGATCCAAAGTGGTATTGAAGATGTATCGGGTACCGCGCTTGAGAAAAAGATAAAAATCCGCTTTGAAAAGCCTGAACAAGGAGTGGTGACGTTTTGCGATCCGGAGCAAATGAACCAAGTGATCAGAAATTTATTGGGTAATGCGTTAAAGTTTAGCCCCGAAGGTAGTGAGGTGAGTGTGCTGTTAAGCTGCAAAGATCAAGATATTCATATTAAGATTGCCGATCAAGGGGTTGGTATCCCAGATGACGAATTGGAGCAGGTCTTTGCCAAGTTTGTGCAAAGCAGTAAAACAGACAGTGGTGCCGGCGGCACGGGTTTAGGTCTTGCTATTTGTAAGGAGTTTATTTTACTGCATAAAGGGCAGATTTACGCCGAGAATAATCCCGAGGGCGGTGCATGTATAAATGTGAGCCTGCCTTTAACAGAGCATCTTGAGAGTAATGCGGTGTAATTGTTGTGATTGGAAAGGCGTTGAGTAAGCGTCTATAAATAATAATAGAGCAAGTACTTATACAATGTGATTGGGAGCTGTTTAAGCATTGGCTTTAAGTTACCGTATTTCCCCACAGTGCCTTTCCCATTGTGAACCGACGAAGGATATTCATTTATGGCTTTACGCAGAATCTTAGCAGTTGACGACGAACCATTTAATCTAGAAATCATTGAAGAGATTTTAGAAGACTTAGACTTTGAGTTAAAAACCGTTGAAAGCGGCCATGAATGTCTAGCTGTAGTCGAAGATTTTGATCCTCAAGTTATCTTACTTGATGTAAGTATGCCAAAAATGAGCGGATATGAGGTATGTAAGGCAGTAAAAGCCAACCCAAACACGCAGCATATTATCGTTATGTTTGTCTCAGCAAGAGGTTCTGTTGAAGAGCGAATGGAAGGCTACTCGGTGGGTGCTGAAGATTATATTGTTAAGCCGTTTGGCCAAGGTGAACTAAAAGCCAAACTAACGCACTTGAACCAAATGCTACTAGAAAAAGATATTCTGGCTCAGCAAATTGAAGATGCAACCTCCACAGCATTTAGCGCCATGGCGAATAGCAGTGAAATGGGGCAAATTGTTACCTACATTGAGCAGATAGGTGAAATAGAAACGATCCCACGGCTCGCAGAAGCGTTATGTCAATGTTTAAAGGGGCTGGGGCTTAACTGCAATGTTGAGGTTCGACTCGAGGGGCAAAAGCATCACTTTGCAACGACGGGTATTTGCTCGCCTATCGTCATTGAATTATTTGAGATCTTACACACCAAAGGGCGATTACATGAATTTACTAACCGTATATTGGTTAACTATCCATTTTTGAGCATTTTGATCCTCAATATGCCGGGAGACGACCCTGATAAACACGGTAGATTACGGGATCATATTTGTTTTATTGCCAGTGTAACGGAGCAACAGTTAATTGCCATTTCCACTAAACGCAAGCTGGTACAGCAACACGAAGACTTGGAAGAAGCGATAAAAATGGTGCAAGGTAAGTTTAACAGCATGGTGTCGCTGCTTGATAAAAATCGTCAAGAAAACGAAAAAGTGTTCCGCTCATTACAGGAGCTATTCGAAGAGCGAATTCCTACTATGGGCCTAGACGAAGATCAGGAGATGTTTATCTATCAAAACGTCGATAAAGCGATTCAAAGCTCTGTCGCACGGGAAGAAAGTGTGCGAGAAGTTAAAATTGCTTTCCATGATATCGAAGAAGATTTAAAACTGCTCTCTCGACGTTCAGAATAGTAACCCTAATTTCCAATAAAGCTGTAGGTCGTGCTTCAGCGCGACTTTTTAGCTCGAATTTTTATCGAGATTCTCTCGACCTATTTTGCCGTAGTTCGTGCTTTAGCGCGACTTTTTTAGCACGAAAACCCTTTAAAACACCTCACGACAAGCCCGCTAAGCATCTCGTGGCAAGCCCTTTTCAATAATGCGGATCAGCCTTGCTTTTTTGCGCTCATGCTGGTCGGACTTTTGTTTTTGTCGCTCCAACGCCCAGTCGATATGCTCGATAACAAGTGGGGTTGCACTTTGACGCTTGTCTTCCAGTGCTGTAACGATAGCTTCGTCGTAGTGGGCATTGCCAAGGCCAACGGCTAAGTTTCGTAGCCAACGTTCATGTCCAATCCGGCGAATTGGGCTACCTTCGGTATTTTTCAAAAATGTGGCTTCATCCCAAGCGAATAAGGTTAATAATTGCTGATCTTTAAGTTGAGTTCGCGGCAAAAAGTCGGCTTCTTCCGTTATTTGACCATAGCGATTCCATGGACAAACCAACTGGCAATCATCACAACCATATATTCGATTGCCCATTTTTGCCCTAAACTCCTCTGGAATGGCGCCTTGAAGCTCTATGGTGAGATAAGAAATACAACGTCTTGCATCGACGACATAAGGTTCCACGATGGCGCCGGTGGGGCATAAAGTTAGGCAGGCGGTACAACGGCCGCAACCTTCTTCTTGGTTTGGTTTATCAACGGGAAGTGGAATATCAACAAACAGCTCACCCAAGAAAAACCAAGAACCCGCCTGCTTATTAATCACTAGACTGTTTTTTCCACGCCAGCCAAGTCCGGCTTTTTCAGCAATTTGTCGCTCCAGTACAGGGGCTGAGTCGACAAAAGGGCGAAACCCTAACGTGCCGACTTCTTGCTCAATCTTTTGTCCGAGCTGCTTTAGCTTATTGCGCATCACCTTATGATAGTCTCGACCTAATGCATAACGAGAGAGATAAGCTGTGGTTTTGTTACCAAGCGCTCTGGCAAAGCTGGCATCTGGTGGCAGGTAATTCATTTTGACCGAAATAATACGCTGAGTGCCTGGAACCAGTTCGGCGGGGCGGGCACGCTTCATTCCATGCGCCGCCATATAAGCCATTTCACCATGGTAACCTGCGTCTAACCAGCGCTGAAGTTGTGCTTCATGCTCACTTAAATCAATGTCGGTTATACCGACTTCTGCAAAGCCAAGTTCTTGGCCCCATTGCTTAATTTGTGCTGCAAGTTCACTATAATTGATATTATCGGTCGTCACGGGAAGAAATAATGGCTAATGAATACACGGACAATTTACCACAATTTGCTTATTCAGCCCAGCAAGTGCAGCAATATGAAGCAAAAGCGGCAAAGTTATCAGGCACTGATCTGAGTACTTTAATGCAGCGAGCTGGGGCCGCTGCATTTCGCTTTATTGAAAACAGCCAGCCCAAATCCAGTCATATCTTAATTATCACAGGTAAAGGCAATAACGCGGGAGACGGTTTTGTCGTCGCTCAATTATGTCAGCAGGCCGGATTTTCCGTAACAGTATTCGCGCTATTTGAACCCGAAAATTTGACGGGCGATGCGCAGCAGGCATTTTCTCAATATCAAGGCGCATTGGTTTTTTCATTAGGCGATGTAGAGTTAAGTCAGTTTACGGTTGTAGTTGATGGCGTGTTTGGTACAGGCTTTAGAGGTGAACTACCTGAGCACATTTGTCATTGTTTTGACAAAATAAATAAGCTGCCGATCACTAGGTTGGCCCTTGACGTACCAAGCGGGATAAATGCCACAACTGGAGAAATTGCACCTAGCGCATTTTTAGCCACCGAAACCATGACCTTTATCGCGTTAAAACAGGGTTTACTTAGCGGCTCTGCAAGACGCTTTGTGGGGACATTATGGTTAGCCGACTTGGATGTTGGTGACGCATTTAAAACTCTAGTAACGCCAACATCTAATTACTTAAATCATGACACGTTAATGGCAGCAAGGCCCGAGCGAGCGCTAGATAGCTACAAAAATGCACATGGGCATGTGTTACTTATTGGCGGTAATCGTGGCATGGCGGGGGCAATTCGATTGGCGGCAGAAGCAGCCCTGCGTGCTGGTGCGGGCCTAGTGTCGGTAGCCACTCATCCAGATAATATTGCGAGCGTCTTACAAGGGCGTTTTGAATTAATGGTGCACGGTGTTGAAAGTGCAGATGAGTTATCGCCACTGATGAAAAAAGCCAGTGTGATAGTGCTTGGTCCCGGGCTTGGTCAAGACGCTTGGGCCAAAGCACTCTTTAAGTGTGCGATGGCAACTGAATTGCCGATGGTTGTGGATGCTGATGGACTCAATTGTTTAGCGGATTCACCGAGGCAAAAATCAAACTGGGTGTTAACGCCTCACTTAGGTGAAGCAAAGCGGTTATTGAGTCACTCAAAGACACCGCTAAATGAACACGACCGCTTCGCGGTGGCTAAAAAAATTAGCCATGAATATGGCGCTGTTACGGTATTGAAAGGGCCGGGAAGTTTGATATCTGAAGATGAGCGGATAAATATTAATCGTTCAGGCTGTGCTGGAATGGCGAGTGCTGGGATGGGCGATGTTTTATCTGGTATCATAGGCGGTTTAATTGCCCAAGGGATGGAAGCATTTGCTGCAACAAACCTAGCCGTGTATATTCATGGTTTAGCTGCCGAGCAGGCCGCCCATGATGGCGAAAAAGGTATGTTGGCTGGGGATTTATTCGAACATATTCGAGGTATTTTAGGGTGACGACAGGTCATATGAAATTCGATTTGGCTGATGAGCCAGCAACAGTTGCCATGGGTAATAAAATTGCCAATGTTATTCGTCAAGGTGCGGTACTATTTTTACACGGTGATTTAGGCGCAGGTAAAACCACGCTCACTCGCGGTATTGTGCAAAGCCTTGGTCATTCAGGTAAGGTAAAAAGTCCAACTTATACCTTAGTTGAACCTTATGAACTGGATGATGTCTCAATATATCATTTTGATTTATATCGATTAGGTTCGCCTGAAGAGCTCGAATACATGGGGATCCGGGATTACTTTGCAAGTAATGCTATCTGTGTTGTTGAGTGGCCTGAAAAAGGTGAAGGCTTTATTCCAAACCCAGATATAGACGTCACAATGCAGTATGCTGGTGATGGCCGTCAAATTACACTTGAGGCCAAGTCTAGCCGCGGCGAGGCACTATTAAAACAATTACAAGATTATGCGTAATCAGCCGACTATTAGTTATATTTTCATTTTTATCTGCATGCTCTTAACGAGCATGCACACCATTGCCCAAAACGCCATCGAAAGTGTGCGTGTTTGGCCCTCTCCAGAAAGCACTCGTATTGTTTTTGATATGAGCGATAAGCCGGATTACAGCTATTTTGTGCTGAAAAATCCGCTGCGCTTAGTGATCGACCTTGAAAACACTAAGCAACAAAAAGACTTTCCGAGTATTCCTGACGAACATCGCGTTGTAAACAAAGTGCGTCACAGCAAACCGAAGAATAGCAATTCTGCACGGATTGTTGTGGAGTTAAGTCGTAGCGCTACGCCAAAAATCTTTGCGTTAGCACCAACTGGTCCTTATAAAAACCGACTAGTCGTTGATTTGTATGGTAAGCAGATGAGCGCTTATGACGATACAAAAGCTACCGCACCACGAAAAACACTCGCGCAAGACAGAGATATTGTCATCGCCATCGATGCCGGTCATGGCGGTGAAGATCCAGGTTCTATTGGGCCTTCAGGCACCTATGAAAAGCTCGTAACCATTCAGATTGCGAAGCGTTTAGCACGCTTAGTAGATAGCCAGCCGGGGATGAGCGCAAAACTTATCCGTACCGGCGATTATTACCTCAAGTTGAATACGAGAACCGCAAGAGCGCGAGAGAGAAAAGCGGATTTCTTTGTGTCCATTCACGCGGATGCTTTCACCAGCCCTCAACCACGCGGTGCGTCGGTCTGGGTTTTGTCACTGCGCAGAGCAAATTCTGAAATAGGTAAGTGGCTGGAAGACAAAGAAAAGCACTCACAACTGTTAGGTGGAGCAGCCGATTTAATTAAAGACACGGCCAACGAAAAATATTTAGCCAAAGCGCTACTTGATATGTCGATGGAACATTCGATGAAAACTGGGTTTCAGGTCGCAGAAGAAGTCGTCAAAGAGCTGAAAAAAGTGGCAAAAATGCACAAAAGCCGACCGCAAGCTGCAAACTTTGGGGTACTAAAATCACCAGACATACCTTCGATTCTGGTGGAAACTGGCTTTATTTCAAACCCCAAAGAAGAAAAGCTATTAATGTCTCCACATTATCAAGAGCGTTTAGCTCGGGCTATTTTTAGTTCGATAAAAGGCTATTATGAGAAAAATCCACCGGATAATTCGCTCTTTGCGCGTATGCAATCCAACAAGCCGGTTACACATAAAGTAAAAAGTGGCGAATCACTGAGTGTGCTGGCTAGCCGTTATGGCATTACGGTCAGTGAATTGAAAAAAGCAAATGACCTGAAAAACAATACCTTGTTTATTGGGCAAGTCTTAACTATTCCGAAAGCGTAAATGATGACGATAGAAATTCTTCCAGCTCGGTTAGCCAACCAAATTGCTGCCGGTGAGGTGGTGGAGCGTCCAGCCTCTGTGGTGAAAGAGCTGGTGGAAAACAGTATAGATGCTGGTGCAACGCGCATTCAAATAGATATTGAGCGCGGAGGACATAAGCTTATTCGTATCCGTGATAACGGCATCGGTATTGTTAAAGACGAACTGACGTTGGCGTTGTCTCGCCATGCGACAAGTAAACTTAAAAGTTTGGATGACCTAGAATGTATTGCTTCGCTTGGCTTTCGAGGTGAGGCGCTTGCATCTATCAGCTCAGTATCGCGACTGACTCTGAGCTCTAAGCCTCAAGCGCAAGAAACTGCTTGGCAGGCTTTCGCCGAAGGGCGAGAGATGGCTGTACAGGTTCAACCTACCGCACACCCAGACGGTACCACTATCGAAGTCAAAGATCTGTTTTTCAACACGCCTGCACGCAGAAAGTTTTTACGCACGGAAAAAACCGAGTTTAGCCATATAGATGAACTGGTTAAGCGCATTGCATTGAGTCGCTTTGATATTGCCATTACGCTCACTCATAACCAAAAGGTGGTTCGCCAATATCGCCCGCGCACTATTGAAAAAGGTGTTGAGCGAGTTGCGCAAGTTGGTGGTAAAGCATTCTTACAGCAAGCAAGCTTTATTGACTCAGGTCATGAGGGACTGAGGCTATTCGGTTGGGTGTTACCTGCGGGGGTTAACAACGGCACGCAATATACTTACGTAAATGGTCGTATGATGCGAGATAAGCTCATCTTGCATGCGATTCGCCAAGCATTTGATGAGTCACTCGGGCATGAAGAGCTTCCCGGTTTTGTCATATATCTTGAGTTAGATCCGAGGCAAGTTGACGTTAATGTTCATCCCGCGAAACACGAAGTTCGCTTTCATCAAGCGCGCTTGGTTCACGACTTTATTGTACAAGCAATAAAGCAGGTCGCGACGGAACAAATTGATTTATCTTGTGCAAGTGAGACCAAAACTCAAGCACCTGATACCACATCGCCATTATTTACGCCCCAAGAACAGGTAGATGAAACCTATCATCAAAGTTATCGCTCAACCTTACAACCTGAAGCGCAAGCGCACGCCAGTTCGGTCCCGAGTGCCTTTAGCGAACGCTCCGAAGCGCCAAGTGCAGCTTCAAGTCGTGGTCAAAGTAATTATGGCGGTGCAACGGGCAGTGGCAAAAAGCAGGTAAATGTGAATCAACTCTATCAAGGGCTTTCACATCAACAAATGCAACACTTCGACAAAGTTGAAGAAGGTACATTACCGTTAAGCGAAACAAGTAGCGTCCCGGTATCCGCCCGTAAATCCAGCTGGATGTTGCTACCACAAGGTAAAGTCATGCTTGAGCAAGATAAACAGCTGTTGTTTGGTGATTGTCGGCAGGGGCTGTTGCCATATTGGCAAATGCAAATTGAGCAAGATGGCACACTGCAAGGCAAAGCTTTGCTGTTACCTGTTCGAATCAAACTAGAGAAACCCGCACTGGAAGCATTGCAGCAGCGTGAAACATGGTTAGCAATTTTAGGGTTTGCGATAGAAATTTTTGATGGCCATATTTTAGTTAAAAAGTTACCTGTGTCGCTCTATAGTATAGATGTTGGTGAAATTTCCAAGAAGATGATGGAACCAAGCTCAGATGCCGAACTCCAAGATTGGTTACAGTGGCTAGAAGTATCAACACCCAGTAGCTATTTTGATAGCCAGCATTTTGATTTAGTTAAAGAAAAATTACTTTCAAAAGCCCCATGTTTGGCTCGTATTCATAAAAGCGCGGTTACAATTGATACCCAGAAGTTGGTCAGTTTTTTAAGTTTGCTGTAATTCGTGCCTAAGTAGGTATTAATTACCATGTACTATCAGCTATAATACGAGATTAGTGCAGTTTATTAGTAGGTTAGATGTGAACAAGTTACCTGTCATTACCCTTATGGGACCGACAGCTGCGGGCAAAACCGCATTGGCCATAGAGTTATGCCAAGCGTTAAATACCGAAATCATCAGTGTAGACTCGGCGTTAGTGTACAAAGGGATGGATATTGGTACGGCAAAGCCGAGCGCACAAGAGCAAGCAATGGCACCACATCACCTTATTGATATTATTGACCCTGCACAAAGTTATTCGGTTGCAGAGTTTCGTGCTGATGCTATTAAACTAATTGATGATTTCCATCAGCGGGGAAAAGTGCCAATTTTAGTTGGTGGCACGATGATGTATTTTAAAGGCTTAATTGAAGGCCTGTCGCCATTACCTGAGGCTGATACCGAAGTTAGGGCGATATTAGAGCGTGAGGCTGATCAAATGGGTTGGCCTGCGCTGCATCAGCAATTAAAAAATATCGACCCAGAAGCAGCGGCAAAAATCAGCGAAAACGATTCGCAACGTATAAACCGTGCTCTGGAAGTTTATCGCATTAGTGGCAAAACGATGACTCAATTGCAGCAAAGCAAACAAGATGCTTTGCCGTATCAATTTCATCAATTTGCGATTGCACCAAGTGACCGAAAAGCCTTACATGAACGTATAGAGAAAAGATTTAAAATAATGTTGGATGAAGGCTTTAAAAATGAAGTTTTGGCCTTATATCAACGGAAAGATTTACACCCTGATTTGCCTTCTATTCGCTGTGTCGGATATCGGCAAATGTGGGAGTATTTAGCTGGCGAGTGCGATTATAACGAAATGGTTTTCAAAGGCGTCGCAGCGACCAGACAACTGGCGAAGCGGCAATTAACTTGGCTGAGGGGGTGGCAAGATGTGACTTGGCTTGACACCGATGGTCAAGAAAACTTGCAACGTGTTCTAACTTCGCTAAGCTAATAGTAGTTGTTAAATCAGCGTGTTCTGATTAAATCAACGACCTGACATAATAACACCTAAAACGAAGGATAAGAAAATGGCAAAAGGCCAATCTTTACAAGACCCATTTTTGAATGTCTTGCGTCGTGAGCGCATTCCCGTCTCAATTTTTTTAGTGAACGGTATTAAATTACAGGGCAAGATCCAGTCATTTGACCAGTTTGTGATTTTGCTTGAAAACACAGTAAACCAAATGGTTTACAAACACGCCATCTCCACAGTGGTTCCAGCTCGTGCGGTTAACTTCCAAAATGCAACCGGAAGCGAAGCGGGTGACCAAGGTGATGAAGGTAATTATTAATTCTTATTAGTAGGAGCTTAATGCTTGTTTGACCGTTATGAAGCCGGCGAACAGGCAGTCTTGGTTCATATAGAATTTCCTCACGAAGGAGATCGCGAAGATCTACGTGAATTGGAAATGCTAGTTTCTTCTGCTGGTGTTAGTAGTGTGGCGGTTGTGCAAGGCAGCCGTCAAGCACCACATGCAAAGTTGTTTGTCGGAACGGGTAAAGCTGAAGAAATTGCCGAGATTGTCAACATCCACAACGCAGATGTCATCATATTTAACCACCAACTCAGTCCCTCACAAGAGCGCAATTTAGAACGCGTTTGTAAGTGTCGAGTGTTAGATAGGACAACGCTGATCTTAGATATTTTCGCGCAAAGAGCCCGTACCCACGAAGGTAAATTGCAGGTTGAGCTTGCTCAGCTAAGGCATATCTCTACGCGCTTAATTCGAGGATGGACGCACTTAGAAAGGCAAAAAGGGGGGATCGGTTTACGTGGTCCTGGTGAAACCCAATTAGAAACCGATAGACGGTTGCTTCGAGAGCGAATTAAGAGTATTCGCAAACGATTGGACAAGGTTGCCATTGTGCGTGAGCAAGGGCGTCGAGCACGAAGTCGTAACGAGATCCCAACCGTTTCTCTGGTAGGTTACACCAATGCGGGTAAATCGACACTGTTTAACAAAATTACAGATGCGGATGTTTATGCTGCTGACCAATTGTTCGCAACGCTTGACCCTACGCTAAGAAAGATAGAAATCGATGATGTTGGCCCCGTTATCTTAGCAGATACAGTAGGTTTTATTCGTCATTTACCTCATGACTTGGTAGCAGCATTTAAAGCGACTTTAACAGAAACCCGTGAAGCGGATTTACAGCTTCATGTCATCGATGTTGCAGATCCGAGAAGAAAAGAAAATATAGAACAGGTACAATTGGTTCTAGAGGAAATTGAAGCCAATGACATTCCTCAACTTTTGGTCTACAACAAAATTGATCTAATGGACGAAGTTGCGCCTAGAATAGATAGGGACGATGAAGGAAAACCGATCCGAGTTTGGTTAAGTGCCCACTCGGGAGAAGGGATTTCGCTGTTATTCGATGCAGTTAAAGAGTTGTTGGCAAAAACCGTTTTCACAGCTGAGCTTGCGGTACCTCCAGCCCTTGGGCGCTTACGAGGTGCACTATTTGAGCTTAATGCCGTGGATGAAAAAGGCTACGACGAGCAAGGCAATTGGCTTGTTTCGGTAAGAATGCCAAAAATCGAATGGGAAAAGCTCAATAAGGAATTCGGGCGAAATCTCAATGATTTAGTCGTTGGTAGTTAAAAATCGTCAAATTCGAGCGTATTTTTATATGAGAGTCGCTCGAATTTTGTTAGATTTAACCTAATTCATTTAAATAACAATGGAGTATAGCTATGGCCTGGAACGAACCGGGTAATAATGGCAATGATAACGATCCGTGGAAAAACCGCGGGGGCGGGATCAAGGCCCACCTGATCTAGATGAAGTATTCCGTAAATTTGGTAATAAATTCGGCGGTATTTTCGGTGGTAAGCCGGGGAAAGGTGGTAATGGCGGATTAGGCGGTGCTGGTTTCGTCTTTATACTTATTATCGCAGCCATTGTATGGGCACTAAGCGGTATCTACACAGTAAAAGAGGCTGAACGCGGCATCGTGTTGCAATTTGGTAAGTTTGACCGTATTGCTGAGCCAGGTCTGCGTTGGAAAGCCACGTTCATCGAACGTGTTATTCCTGTTGATATTGAAGCGGTACGTTCATTGTCGGCTTCTGGCTTTATGCTGACGGAAGACGAAAACGTAGTAAGCGTTGAGTTTGAAGTGCAATATCGTGTTGTAGATCCAACGCTTTATCGTTTCAGTGTGACCGATGCTGACCACAGCTTACAACAAGCGCTGGACAGTGCTCTACGTTACGTCGTGGGTCACTCTCGTATGGATCAAGTGCTAACGACTGGTCGTGAAGTGGTTCGTCAGCGCACTTGGGAAGAGCTAAACAGTATTATTGAACCTTACAATCTCGGTTTGATTGTAACTGACGTCAACTTTAAAGACTCGCGTCCCCCTTCAGAAGTAAAAGATGCATTTGATGATGCGATTGCTGCACAGGAAGATGAAGAGCGTTTCATTCGTGAAGCAGAAGCTTATGCGAAAGAAATTGAACCACGTGCCCGTGGTCAAGTGACTCGTATGACGCAAGAAGCAGAAGCGTATCGTGAACGTATTATTCTTGAATCTCGAGGTGAAGTGGAGCGCTTTGAAAAGTTACTGCCAGAGTACCAAGCTGCGAAAGAAGTAACGCGTAAACGTTTATATATTGATGCGATGGAGCAAGTTTTAGGTCGAAGCTCAAAAGTATTAGTAGATGTTGAAGGTGGTAATAACATGCTGTATCTACCGCTTGATAAGATTATGCAATCACATAACAATGCTTCGTCACCAGTACGTTTACCAAATCAGAGTGAAATAGAGCAACTTCGTAAAAGGATTGAAGGTAATCAGCAGCAAAATAGTTCTGTCAATTCAGGCGGTGATAGATTTAATCGCGACAGATTTGGTAACGGGAGATAATCAATATGAAGAATTTTAGTCTACTTCTATTAGTCACTGCCGTGATCATGTCGTTCTCTGGTATCTTTGTAGTAAACGAAGGTCAAAGAGCGATTGTACTGCTATTTAGTAAGGTACAAAAAGACGCGAATGGCGATGCTTTGGTGTATGAACCTGGCCTTCACTTGAAAGTGCCTTTCTTTAGCCAAGTACGAAAATTAGACGCACGGATCCAAACACTTGATGGTCAACCTGATCGCTTTGTAACGAGCGAGAAAAAAGACTTAATTGTGGATTCGTATGTAAAGTGGCGCGTAAACGATTTTAGCTCTTATTACCTACGTGCGCGTGGCGATAAGCAATATGCTGAAACGCTACTAAAACAAAAGGTCAATAACGGTCTAAGAACAAACTTCGGTTCGCGTACTATTAAAGAAATAGTATCTGGTGAACGTAGCGAGCTAATGGAAGAAGCGTTAGTTCAAGCGTCAGAAAGTGCAACTGAGCTTGGGATTGAAGTACTTGATGTCCGTGTTAAGCAAATTAACCTACCTAACGAAGTAAGTAACTCAATCTACCAGCGTATGCGTGCGGAGCGTCAAGCAGTGGCTAAAGAGCACCGTTCTGAGGGCCAAGAGAAGGCGGAGACCATCCGTGCTAATGTTGACCGTCGTGTTACCGTTATGCTTGCAGATGCTGAGCGAAATGCTCGCGCGGTTCGTGGTCAAGGTGACGCAACAGCTGCAAACATTTACGCTGAAGCATATAACAAAGACCCTGAGTTTTTTAGTTTCGTTCGTTCGCTTGAAGCATATAAAAATACCTTCAAAGATAAGAATGACGTCATGGTGCTATCACCAAACAGCGAGTTCTTTAACTATATGAAGGATGCAAAAGCACAATAAGATCATGCTTTTGAGACGATAATAAAACCCCGCCAGCCAGCGGGGTTTTTTATTGGCGCGATATGGTCATGACGTTAGATGATGACCCCCACCAGTAGCAGCCGACTTTAGTCGCGAAAAGTACATCGTAGCAGCGACCTCATGTCGCCACCAATAATAAAAAAGCGGCCATTAAGCCGCAGTTAGGAAGTGAATTGGTACTAGCCTATTAAAATAACAAACCCTTAAAACACGTACTTCACTGAAAGTTGTAGTCTGTCCAAATCACCTTCAAGGCCACTTTCAGTTTCACGAGTGCCCATCTTATATTCAGCACCAAAGGTGAGCTTTTTCACGGGGGAATAAAGTAGGTTTGCGCTGTAACTCATACTTGATTTTGTCGGGTCACCAGTTATCGCCAGTAAATCGTTTTCGTTATTAGCATTAAAGAAAGAGTATAAGAATGTTGATCGGAACTGATCGTTCCAGCTATGTTGATAAGCGATAAAGCCCGACGTCGAGTCAATTGCATGTAACGAGTTACCGTCGTATACCGCGCCATTAGCAACATTTAGGCCTATGTAACGACCAAGCCCTTGACCTTGGGTAAGCATAAATTTCAAGTTATTGTTGCCAAAATTAACACGACCAGATGCACTGATCCCAAATGAGCTTTCCGACTCATCAGCTCCACCGACTTTATAGGTAATTTGGCGCGCAAGTGCCGCTACCGCAATATGACCCCAATCTGCATTGTGTGTGTAACGTGCTGTGAAATCAGGCATGCTAGCGTCATCGGTGACTACACGGCCACTATCTGCAGTGGTCACTGTGCTTTCTGGGTTTTCAATAGAGAAAGACCAGTTTCCCGTGGTGTATTTAGCCATGGCTTGACGCACGAAAACGGTGCCTTCAGCTGGGCCGACGAAGTCTAAAGTCTCTGGTAATGCACTAACATTTTGAAAGTTTGACCAAGCTTGACCAAACAAGAAGCCCTTGTAGGCCACAAAGGCTTGGCGAATACGAGGTGAGTAGGAGTTACTAACGCGCTCATTACCACCGGTTGACGCAATAAAATCTAGCTCGATTTTAGTCTTGATGCTGCTGCCATCATCGAGTTTAGTATCGGTGGCAAAATTGAAGCGAGATTGACGAGCATGCATATCAAATACAGCATCGCTATCAGAGTTAACTCCGACAGGAGTCGTACCTGGAACGTAAAAATCTCGACCTATATTTTGCGCACCTAACGCGCCGTCGGAAAAGTCACTCCAAATGGCATCAAGCTTGATATAACCACCGTAATTGACCTTAGTATCGCCAATCTCAGCCGCAGTGGCAGGGAGAGCGCAGAGACTACTGATAGCAACTGCGAGCAGTTTTTTATTAATGTTATTCGTTGTCATAATCCAGTTCCTCAATAGCTGTGCTTTGCAGTTGGCAGCAGCTGACATTCATTTTTAATCATCACTAACTGTTGTTTAAGGTTGGTTTTTACTCAATTACCTATTGGTCTATTAGACTAAGGTGGTATGCGGCAAATAAATGGGGGGAGGCGAGTATATTGCTTGTATGAAACTTTTACGTTTGCAGGTGTTCTACAACTAAGGTCTAATACTTAAACACCCAAGGCTGGGTGATCCTTAGGAAAAGCGTGTCTAGCAGACCTAGACCTCTAAATATAATGGAGATGACTATGTCACAGAGCATTTATCCAGTTCCTGAAAAAATCAAGAACGCAGCATTAATCAACGACGAGCAATATCAAGAACTATATCAAAAGTCGGTTGATGACCCCGCAGAGTTTTGGAAAGAGCACGGTCAACGTTTAGATTGGTTCAAACCTTATAGTAAAGTTAAAAATACCTCATTCGACAAAGGCCATATCAATATTAAATGGTATGAAGACGGCGTACTAAATGCCTCTTATAACTGTATCGATAGACACCTCGAAAAGCGCGCCGATAAAATCGCATTGATTTGGGAAGGCGATAACCCAGAACAAACGGAAAATATAACCTACCAGCAACTCCACGATGAAGTCGCAAAGCTTGCCAATGGCCTTAAGAGCCTAGGAGTTGCAAAGGGTGACCGCGTCGCTATCTACATGCCGATGACTCCACAAGCGATTTACGCCATGCAGGCCTGTGCAAGAATTGGTGCTATCCATTCTGTAGTGTTTGGTGGTTTTTCACCTTCAGCGATTGCAGATCGTATTAAAGATTCTGGCGCCAAAGTTGTGATCACTTCAGATGAAGGTCGTCGCGGTGGTAATTGTGTGCCGCTGAAGGCAAATGTCGATGAAGCGGTGGCGCAAGCTGGCGTCACCACTATCGAGCATGTGGTTGTACATCAATTAACAGGTGGCGATGTTGAATGGAATGCTCACGATGTATGGTGGCATGAATTAGTTGCTGATAAGCCAGCCGAATGTGAACCTGAAATGATGAATGCGGAAGATCCGCTCTTTATTCTTTACACCTCGGGCTCTACTGGTCAGCCGAAAGGGGTTGTTCATACGACAGGTGGGTACTTGGTGTATGCATCGATGACGCATGAGTATGTATTCGATCTCCAAGAAGATGATATTTACTGGTGTAGTGCAGATGTGGGTTGGATCACAGGTCATAGTTATATTGCTTATGGCCCACTTGTGAATGGTTGTACTCAAGTTGTATTCGAAGGCGTACCAACTTATCCAACGTCTGGTCGCATGGGTGAAATCGTTGATAAACATGGCGTTACTATCCTTTATACTGCGCCTACCGCGATCCGTGCTTTGATGGCGAAAGGTGACGAGCCGACTGCAAGTTCTAAGCGTGATAGTTTACGTATTTTGGGTTCGGTCGGTGAGCCAATTAACCCAGAGGCTTGGTCTTGGTATTACGAACAAATTGGTAATAGCGATTGTCCTATCGTCGATACTTGGTGGCAAACCGAAACGGGCGGCATCATGATCACGCCACTACCTGGCGCTACCGCACTTAAGCCGGGTTCTGCGACCCGTCCATTCTTTGGTATTGCTCCTGCACTATTTGACGCTGAAGGCAATACGCTGACAGGCGCGACCGAGGGTAATCTGGTGATTTTGGATAGCTGGCCTTCACAAGCTCGCACAGTTTATGGTGACCATGAGCGCTTCGAGCAAACGTACTTCTCGGCTTATCCGGGCGTTTATTTTACGGGCGATGGTTGTCGCCGTGATGAAGACGGTTACTACTGGATCACAGGTCGCGTGGATGACGTACTTAACGTTTCAGGTCACCGCCTCGGTACTGCTGAAATCGAAAGTGCGTTAGTGGCCCACGAAGCGGTTGCTGAAGCGGCTGTGGTAGGCTATCCACACGATATTAAAGGCCAAGGGATCTATGTCTATATCACGCCAAATGAAGGAGTGACGGTATCAGATGAGTTAACTAAAGAGGTGAGAAATTGGGTGCGTAAAGAGCTAAGCCCAATTGCAACCCCTGACATGATCCAATGGTCTCCAGGTTTACCTAAAACCCGTTCTGGTAAAATCATGCGCCGTATTTTGCGTAAGATTGCAGCCAATGAGTATCAACAGTTAGGAGATACTTCTACACTTGCCGATCCAAGTGTGGTTGATGAATTAATCGAGAATAGATTGAATCGTTAACTGAATAACTTGAATTGCGACCTAATATAAACATACTATAACGGCTGTTATCTTTACGATAACAGCCGATTTTTTAGGAGCATAGCATGTATCAGTTTTTAATCGCGGATGATCACCCTCTATTTCGAGAGGCGCTTAAGGGGGCTCTAAAAGCGCAGTTTGAAGGACTAGAGGTATTCGAATCTGAAAACTTTGACACTACGCTCTCGGTCTTACAACAACAAGAAGAACTAGACCTACTCCTGCTCGATTTACATATGCCGGGCAATGGTGATTTATATGGACTAATTCGGATCCGTGAGGATCACCCAAGTCTTCCAGTTGTTGTGGTTTCGGGAAGCGAAGACCTTTCTATCATCTCTAAAGTGATGGGATACGGCGCGATGGGTTTTATCCCAAAAGCGGCGTCAGTAGAACAAATTACCGAAGCCATAGATCAAGTGCTCGAAGGTGACACGTGGTTGCCTGAAGGCATGAAAGACAAAGTGGCTGAACTTGAAGGAGAAGACAAAGAGCTTGCCCAACAAGTGGCCTCGCTTACGCCGCAGCAATATAAAGTGCTGCAATATTTACACGAAGGCTTGCTGAATAAGCAAATTGCCTATGAGCTAAATATTTCAGAGGCAACGGTGAAAGCACATATCACCGCTATCTTCAGAAAGTTGGGCGTCTATAACCGTACTCAAGCCGTATTGATTGCTTCAAAATTACAATTAGAACCCATCGAAGTGAGTGACTAATTTCGCATCATTGCTTGCAAGGTGTTTACCTTGCAAGCAGCACTGCTTTAGCTTAATTCTTTAAACGCCTGACTTAGACCTTCAATTGTTAGCGGATACATTCGATTTTGCATTAATTGATTTATTAGCTCGATCGAATGGTAATAAGACCAATAGCTTTGCGGCTGAGGATTAAGCCAAGCCACCTTACTAAAGTGATTGGTTAAACGATTCAACCAAGTAGCTCCTGCTTCTTGATTCCAATGCTCTACGCTACCGCCGGGATAGGTGATTTCATAGGGGCCCATTGTCGCGTCACCAACAAATATTAGTCGATAGTCTGAGCCGTAACGGTTAATTAGCTGATAAGTATCAAGCAATTCGCTGTCACGACGGTCATTATCGTGCCAAACATGTTCGTACACACAATTATGAAAGTAAAAAAACTCAAGGTGCTTAAATTCACTGTGTGCGGCGCTAAATAGTTGTTCACAAAGTTGGATATGGTCATCCATAGAGCCGCCAATATCAAACAGCATCAGTACTTTCACTGAGTTATGCCGCTCAGGCGCCATTTTCACATCCAGCATGCCGCCCTGTCTTGCGGTAGCGCGGATGGTTTCATTAAGGTCGAGCTGATCGCTGGCTCCGCTGCGTGCAAATTTACGCAATTGCTTGAGTGCGAGCTTAATATTGCGGCTGCTGATGTCAGTATTACTATCGAGATTACGGTATTGCCTTTTATCCCAGACCTTGACTGCCCTGCGATGACGGTTTCCGTCTTGGCCAATGCGGATCCCTTCAGGATTATAGCCATAAGCGCCAAAAGGTGAGGTGCCGCCTGTACCAACCCATTTATTACCGCCTGCGTGGCGTTTTCGTTGCTCTGCCAAGCGTGCTTTTAACGTTTCAAGGAGCTTGTCGAGTCCACCCATCGCGTTAAGTTTGGCTTTTTCTTCCTCCGACAGCAATTTCTCAAATTCTTTACGCAGCCAGTCCTCAGGCAATTGCTGTTGTTGAAGTTGTGAAAAGAGGTCTATTGACTCTATCCCCTCAAAATAATCAGCAAACGCGCGGTCGAATTTATCAAACAAGGTTTCATCTTTCACGAAGATAGTTTTTGCCAAAAAGTAAAAGCTGTCCAGATCGGCAAAGCAAACTTCTTTATCTAGCGCCTCTAAACAGTCTAGTAATTCGCGCAGGCTCGCTTTAATACCGTAACGCCTAAGGGTGAGTACAAAATCGATGAGCATGATCAGCGGCGGCTCATAAAGGCGAGCTTTTCAACCAAAGAAACATCTTGCTCGTTTTTAAGTAGCGCACCAAATAACGGCATTAGGCCACCTTGGTTGGATTTATCATGTAACGCGTCAGGGGAAATATCTTCCGCTAATAATAGTTTTAACCAGTCGAGTAGTTCACTCGTACTTGGCTTTTTCTTTAGGTTTGGTGTGTCGCGTAATTGGAAAAAGCTTTCGAGTGCTCGTTGCACTAAATTCGCTTTAATATGTGGAAAATGCACGTCTACAATTTGCTGCATCTCTTCTTTGCTCGGAAAGTCGATGTAGTGGAAAAAGCAGCGGCGTAAAAAGGCATCTGGTAGCTCTTTCTCATTGTTTGAGGTGATAATGACGATAGGGCGTACTTTGGCCTTTATTTGCTCGTTGGTTTCGTAGACATGAAACTCCATTTTATCGAGCTCTAACAGCAGGTCATTGGGGAACTCAATATCGGCTTTGTCGATTTCATCAATCAGCAGAACGGGGCGCTTTGTGGCGGTAAATGCCTGCCACAGCTTACCTTTGATAATGTAATTGCCAACATCATTAACGCGAGGATCGCCAAGTTGACTGTCGCGTAAACGCGAGACCGCATCGTATTCGTATAGGCCTTGCTGTGCTTTGGTTGTTGACTTTATATGCCATTGGATGAGTTCGGTATCTAAACTTTTTGCCAGTTCTTCGGCGAGTAAGGTTTTGCCTGTGCCAGGTTCACCTTTAATCAGGAGTGGTTTTTCTAAAACGATGGCCGCGTTCACGGCCTGTTGTAGAGCAGAGGTAGCAATATATTGATCAGTACCTTTAAACATAATTCAGCTTCTTGTGGTCAGATGAGATAGACTCATCTTGCCACAATCAGCTTTTCGCTGCCAACCCTGCTTCGGTTTCGATTAAAGTGAAGCGAGGCACCGCTTCGCCTTCGACCATAACGTCTTCTAAAAACATTTCAAGTGGTCGAACCCAAAAGCTCATATCTCCATATAGGGTTTGATAAACCACTTGCTTCTCTTGCGTTTCACTGTGCGTTGCCAAGGCGTGCACTCGATATAATTTTCCTTTGTAGTGGCGGTAAATTCCAGGTGTGATATCCACTAATTCAAGCTCCAAAAAATAAAAGCCGTACGTGACGGACTGAAATGTTATAATCCGTGCCATTAAGACTGAAGGTGTTTAAAGATGAATTATATTGCGCTGGACGATTATAAGAAAGCTTGGGTTTTCAAACATAAAGATCTTCCAATCGAAGAATCCGACCTGGCATTGATAAAACCAATGTCAGCGGCGCGCGCTGCGGTGCTTTGGAGCACTATGGTAAGCAACGAAAAAGATCACCCTGATTTCTTTGATAAAACAGACTGGGTTGGTAAAGCGGACTCATGGCAAGAAACCCTCAATTGGGAGCAGCCGTGGGAAGCAGGAGAAGCGTTTCCTGAGACTATCGAGCAATTTCTTGATTGGCAAGCTAATACCACCGTGTATTTTTGTCTCTCTCGAGATGATGTGATCGAGACCCGTTTTGACGTGTTTAAGCGATGTTGGCAGAACTTTATGTTTTTGACTGACGGCAGTTTCTTAATAGGAAAAAAACGCAGTTCGGTAGTACAATTTATGGCTGAGGGGCAAGCAAAACTAGGAACCAAGCCGTAAGCAAGTACAACAAAACTAGGAACCAAGCCGTAAGCAAGTACAACAGAGCAGTTTGCTTTGATTTGAAACATGGCTAGTGTATAAAGGATGTACACCAGTCTACTAAAGTAGATTGCATTGACGGGAGGCGTTTTGGAGCAGCAGCAAAATACAATCTGGTATGACGAAGCATCTCGCCTTGTATTTGCCGAGCTTGTAAATGTATTTTATGCCAGAGAGTTGCCAAAACTTGCTGAGCTCTCCGATCATACTCGCCTTCAGCGTTTGTTAAACAGCTTGCCGTATTATGTTGAGCGCGCGGCCACACATATTATTCATGGCGATGTTCCGCTTGAGCTAGATAGTTTCAATGGATGTTGGTTAGCAAAGCAAAAATCACAGCCTAAATGTGATGACGCTGCCAACGCTGCATTTTTTACCACTAAGGTGAAAGTGGGGCTGGTAGTTCCTGTGCTATACGCAGACTCGACGGGGACAAACGTTAGGCTCGACAGTGTCGACCAAGTGGGTGAGGCTGACAAATTGCACTGTAATCAATTTGGCTGGTTTAGTGTTAATGGCAATAGCTTACAAGCAAGTGATGAAGCGTGTGTACAACTGCTAAAACCAACGAAAGCGTTAATGACAGCGGCTTGTTGTGGCCATACTTGGCATTTTGGCAAAGCGGCAATACCACGAAGGCTGACGCTAAGAGAAATGTTACTTGCCAGCGCGATTAATTGGCCACAAGTACAAAAAACAAAAATGAGTCAGTGATCCTAATCGACTCAAAAAACAGAAGTTTGGATTAAGCAATGCGATTTTTTCAGTTAGCGCTGTTGGTTTTAGCGCTATTTATTCAGTACAGACTTTGGTTCGGCCACAACGGCGTGGAGGACTACACTCGGATAAAATCCGTGGTTAAATCGCACCAAGAAACCAATGCCAATCTCAGTAAACGAAATAAATTATTAAAAGCGGATATTGAAGACTTAAAACTCGGCCTTGAAGGGGTTGAGGAGCGTGCTCGTCATGAGCTTGGCATGATTAAGCCTGGCGAAACTTTTATCCGTGTATTACCGAAAGTACCTCATGAAAAGAAACGATAAACTTGCAGTCGTCATCCCCGCAGCTGGGGTTGGCAGTCGTATGCAGGCGCAGATGCCTAAACAATATATCCCACTATTAGGTAAACCGATTTTAGTACACACACTGGAAAAGCTAGCCGGACTTGAGTGCGTCGATCAATTTATGGTCGCCGTTTCCAAAGAAGATGGATATTTTTCATCGGCGTTACTACCTGATAGCCGTTTTAGCTATTGTGAAGGTGGACAAGAACGGGCCGACTCCGTTTTATTGGCGCTAAAAGCGTTAGCACCAAGTCGCCCTGACTGGGTGTTAGTTCATGATGCAGCTCGACCTTTAGTTGCGCTGGACGATATTCATCAGCTGATTTCACAATGTATAAACCAACAGCAAGGTGGCATACTGGCTGCCAAGGTTAAAGATACCATCAAACGTGGTGCGGAGTTGGTACAGGAGACCGTACCTAGAGCGTCGTTATGGCAGGCTTTTACGCCTCAAATGTTTAGGTATGAAGAGTTATTGGCTGCGCTGGAGCTTGGGCTTTCTCAAGGTGCAAATATCACAGATGAAGCATCAGCGATGGAATTACAAAATCAGCCAGTCCAACTCATTGCCGCGCGTACGGATAACATTAAGATCACGACGCCGGAGGATTTACCTCTGGCGGAGTTTATAATTCAACAACAAGGTAAACAGCATGATTAGAATTGGCCACGGATTTGATGTTCATAAATTTGGTGGAGCCGGTCCATTGACGATTTGTGGGGAAAAAATTCCTTACGAACAGGGTTTTATTGCTCACTCTGATGGTGATGTGGCAATTCATGCATTGTGTGATGCCTTGTTGGGAGCGCTTGCGTTGGGAGATATTGGTAAGCACTTTCCTGATACCGCGAGTGAATTTGAAAATATCGATAGTCGTATTTTATTGCGCCGCGTGATGGAACAAGTGAAAACGCTTGGCTATCAAATAGGCAATATCGACGTCACGATTGTCGCACAAGCACCAAAGATGCGACCACATATTGATGCGATGCGCGGTAATATCGCAAACGACTGTGAAGCGCAGCTGGACCAAGTTAATGTTAAAGCAACCACTACTGAAAAGTTGGGTTTTGAGGGACGTAAGGAAGGGATCTCAAGCCATGCTGTGGTGCTATTGGTAAAAGCATGAAGACACTAAATTATCTTTACGGCAAACCGTTATCTGATGGCGATTATAAGTCACAACCAGAAGACTTTAGAGTCGAAGAAATTTTAGATATTCCTTTTACTGGCGAAGGTGAGCATGTTTGCTTGCAGATAGTTAAAAAGGGAGAAAACACTGCCTTTGTCGCTAAAAAGCTTGCAGAGTTTGCCCAAATTTCACCGCGAGATGTCAGCTATGCAGGAATTAAAGACAGACACGGCGTATGTACGCAGTGGTTTAGCGTGCCGGTGCCAATTAAAAAGTCGGTAGATTTTAGTGCATTAAATAGTGACTCTATTTTTGTGGTGCAACAAATACGGCACAATCGAAAGTTAAAAACAGGTTGTCATAAGGGCAATCGCTTTGCCATTACCCTCAGAAACGTGACTGCTCCACTTGATATTCTGTCGCGTATTAATGCCGTACGCCAAGGGGTTCCTAATTATTTTGGAGAACAACGTTTTGGTCATGATGGCCACAACTTAGCCATGGCAGATAGGTTATTTGACGGTGAAAAGATCCGCGATAAAAAGCTCAGAGGGCTTGTGCTTTCAGCCGCTCGCTCCCATCTGTTCAACGAAGTAGTCAGTCGCCGGGTGGCAGAGCATGGCTTGGCAACGACTTGGCATCGTGAAATCTTTTTACTTAGTGGCAGTAACGCATTTTTTGATTCAGAGATTGATTGCGAGCTCATTGAGCGGTTACTGAATGGCGACATTTTACTTTCGGCGCCATTGGTTGGTAAGGGTGAAAAGGGCTTATTGCCGCAAGAGCGTGAATGGTTGGCACCTTTCGCTAAATGGCACGAAGGATTAGCAGAGTTTGGGATGAAAAATGAGCGCAGAGCGCTTAGATTAATACCCGAAGCGCTTCAGGTGAGTATGGCTGACGATAGCACGCTAACCCTAGAATTCAGTTTACCAAAAGGAACTTTTGCCACGGCGCTGCTCAGAGAGCTTGTTAATCACCGTGATGCCAGCAAAAAGTTTAATAAACATGAAGAATCGATACAGCAGTGAGGTACTCATTGTCTAACAAGAAAAAGAGGTGAAAAATGAAGATCCTATTGAGTAATGACGATGGTGTTCACGCCAAAGGCATTGCTATCTTGTATCAAGCACTATCGCAAATTGCGGACGTTACCGTCATTGGTCCAGATAGAAACTGTAGCGGTGCGAGTAATTCGCTAACTTTATTGAACCCATTAAGAGCGACTACGCTAGATAATGGTTTTATCTCAGTAAATGGCACCCCAACCGACTGCGTTCACCTTGGAGTGAATAAGCTTATTGATGAATTGCCGGATTTAGTCGTTGCAGGGATCAACAATGGCGCTAATCTTGGCGATGATACGCTGTACTCCGGCACCGTTGCAGCGGCCACAGAAGGTCGTCATTTAGGCTTACCGGCTATTGCTGTTTCGCTTTGCTCAAAAAATGAAGTCCACTACGAGACTGCAGCGCATGTCACCGTAGAGATCATTAAAAAGCTTGCAAATCACCCACTACCAAAAGATCAAATCATTAATATCAATGTGCCGGATATTCCATTAAGTGACTTAAAAGGGATAAAAGTAACCCGATTAGGCTCGCGTCATAAAGCGGATACTATGACCGAACAAATCGATCCTTGGGGCAGAAGTGTGTATTGGTATGGCACGTTAGGTCATGAAAGTGACGCTGGTGAAGGCACGGATTTTCATGCTGTAAACAACGGTTATGCCGCTATTACTCCACTAAAAGTGGATATGACGGCGTACGATAGTTTAGAAGCTGTGGCGAGTTGGTTATCTTAAGAGGCGCATGTGCTGAGTAATTATCAGGGCAGTGCCAAAACGCTGGTGGAACTGCTAAAACAGCAAGGCGTACAAGATGAAGTGGTACTCAACGCTATCGCTAACACGCCTAGGCATATGTTTGTCGATGAAGTGCTTAAACACAAGTCGTATGAAAATACTGCACTTCCTATCGGTCAAGGGCAAACGATATCACAACCTTTTATCGTCGCAAAAATGACTGAAGTGTTAAAACAGGTTGGTGTTAAAGGTCGCATTTTGGAAGTGGGTACAGGCTCTGGTTATCAGACCTCCATACTAGCTCAAGTGTTTGAACAGGTCTTTAGCATTGAACGGATCAAGTCGTTGCAGTGGCAAGCGCGCAGAAGGCTGCATTTGCTGGATTTATACAATGTTACGATGAAGCATGGAGACGGTTGGAAAGGCTGGGCTTCAAAAGCGCCTTTTGCAGGGATCATTGTCACTGCCGCTGCACAATCAGTTCCGGATGATTTGTTGGCACAACTAGAAGATGGCGGTGCTATGGTCATTCCTATTGGGGTTGAAGAGCAAACGCTCACGTTATTTGTTAAACAGGGTGAGCAGTTTATTCGTCACGCACTAGCACCTGTGCGATTTGTACCTTTAGTTGCTGGTGAAGTTGGTTGATTTGTAGGCTTTAAAAGCAACTCCATAAAATATAACTATTTTTTCTACTAAAATGTGAAAACCAAGCAAAATTAAGTTAGATTGATATGATAGTCGTTAATAGTAGCACTGGAAAATATAAGTAATGCATAAGGCTCAGGTTATCATATCGATTTGTTTGAGCGGCCTGCTTGTTGCTTGCTCGTCGAATCATACACCTGCACCTGTAACAACTTTATACTCTGGTAAGACCACTTCGACACATAAAATTAATATTAACGGAAGCAGTTACAAAGTAAAAAAAGGCGATACTTTATTTGCAATTGCATTTAGTGCTAATAAAGATGTGAGAGCACTCGCGAAAATCAATAAAATTAAGCCTCCGTACACGATCTACCCCAATCAGATCATTCGTCTAGAATATCCCAGAAATAAAAATAAAAAGAACATAAAATACACGAAAGTAAACCACAAGTCTCAGTCTTTAAAACAAAAAAGTAACAAAAGCCCTAAAAAAGAGCTTGATAAGCCAAATCAACGAGAGTATGTTCAAAGACAAGCCACACAAAAATCTAATAGTACCAAGGCTTTGTATAATAATAAGGTACTATGGAATTGGCCAGCTGAAGGTAAAGTGACTCGTCACTTCTCCGTTAAGGAGAATGGTTATAAGGGATTGGAGATCTCTAATAAACTGGGCACTTCAGTTAAGGCTGCTGCTGGCGGTGTAGTTGTATATGCAGGGAGTGCGTTGCGTGGGTATGGCAATTTAATCATTTTGAAGCATACAGATGATTATCTAAGTGCGTATGCTCATAACGCTAAGTTGCTCGTCAGAGAACAGCAAAAAGTTAAAGTTGGGGAAAAAATTGCCGAAATGGGTAGTACAGATGCTTCAAAGACGGCGCTTAGGTTTGAGATCCGTTTTAAAGGTCAAGCTGTAAACCCGGCAAAATACTTGCCATAAAGTAATGCGAGTACATCGATTGGTTCGAGTACCCTTACTTTTATTCGCTTGGGGAGAATACTTATGGCTCACACTGCAAAATTACCTACAAAATCTACTCCAGAGTCAGATAAGTTCGACGATGATAATATTGACGAACCAAAAGACGAATTACTTGAAGACCTCGAAGACGACGAAGAAGTTTTTGCCAAAGAAGAAGTGGTCAAAAACTTAGATGCCACTCAACTCTATTTAGGTGAAATTGGGTTTTCACCGCTGCTCAGTGCAGAAGAAGAAGTTTACTTTGCGCGTAAAGCGTTAAAAGGTTGTGAAGCCTCGCGTAAACGGATGATAGAGAGTAATTTGAGATTGGTGGTTAAAATCGCTCGTCGTTATAATAACCGTGGTTTGGCATTACTTGACCTCATTGAAGAAGGTAACTTAGGCTTGATCCGAGCGGTAGAAAAATTTGATCCAGAACGTGGATTTAGATTTTCTACTTACGCAACTTGGTGGATCCGCCAAACCATCGAACGCGCGATCATGAACCAAACTCGTACCATTCGCTTGCCTATTCATGTTGTCAAAGAGCTCAATGTATACCTACGTACGGCACGTGAGTTGACGCAAAAGTTGGATCATGAACCTACCGCCGAAGAAATCGCTGAATGTCTCGATAAACCCGTCGAAGAAGTCAGTAAGATGCTCCGTCTAAATGAAAAGATCACTTCGGTTGATACGCCTATCGGTGGTGAAAATGATAAGGCATTGCTCGATATTATCGCGGATGAAAAGGGCGGTGGTCCAGAAACGGAAGTGCAGAGCAACGATATTAATAAACACATTGTTGATTGGCTTGGAGAGTTAAATCCAAAACAGCGAGAGGTGCTCGCGAGACGCTTTGGTTTGCTTGGTTATGAGCCGTCTACGCTTGAGGATGTTGGTCGCGAAATCGGGTTGACGAGAGAGCGCGTAAGACAAATTCAAGTTGAGGCGTTGAGACGCTTAAAAGACATTTTACAACACGAAGGGTTAAGTACTGACAGCCTATTCGAACAACAGTAAATTAGTGTAATTTACTCATTAAAAAAGCCGCAATATGCGGCTTTTTTAATTCTTGCAGTGGTATAAAACCAGCCAAGATAGAAAGCGATTACAAGCTCTCTATCTTTGCTCTTTGTTCAAGTAGCTTAGTTTTTGCGTCGCTAAACTCAGCTAATTTTGCTTTTTCCTTAGCAAGTACCGCTTCAGGCGCATTACTTACAAACTTTTCGTTTGCGAGTTTCTTTTCAACCTGATCAAGACCTTTCTCTGCTTTTTCAAGCTGCTTAGCAATACGCGCAAGTTCCGCTTCTACATCAATCAGGCCTGCCATCGGGATCATGATTTCAAGATCACCGATAAATGCAGTCGCACAAGCTGGTGCTTCATCTTTGCTTGCAAGTAAGTCTACCGTTTCAAGTTTTGCCAGTGCGCTTAAGAAAGCTTGGTTTTCTTCTAAACGACGTTTGTCATCTTCGCTGGCACCAGTAAGCAGCACGTTTAGCGGCTTACTTGGGCTGATGTCCATTTCACCACGAATGTTACGGATAGCAATAATAAATTGCTTCACCCACTCAAGGTCGGCCATCGCTTGCGCATCAACTTTGCTTTCATCGAATACAGGGAAGGCTTCAAGCATAATCGTCTTCGCGTCGACACCTGCGATTGGTGCTACTCGTTGCCAGATTGTCTCTGTGATATAAGGCATCAGTGGGTGCATCAAGCGAAGTAAGCCTTCCAATACGGTGATAAGCGTATGGCGTGTACCACGTTGCTGCGCTTCATTGCCTTTAAATAGAATTGGCTTAGTTAGCTCTAGATACCAGTCACAGAATTGGTTCCATGTGAACTCATAAATGGTGTTTGCCGCAAGGTCAAAACGATAGTTATCCAAGTGCTCAGAGAACACCTTAACCGTATTTTGGAATTGACCTAAAATCCAACGATCCGCAAGAGAATACACTTTTTCATTATCGTTGAAGCCACAGTCTTGTTCTTCTGTGTTCATCAATACATAACGGCTGGCATTCCAAAGCTTGTTACAGAAGTTACGGTAACCTTCAAGACGGTTCATATCCCAGTTGATATCACGTCCCGTTGACGCCATTGCTGCAAGAGTGAAACGCAATGCATCAGTACCGTGTGCTTCAATACCATCAACAAATGTTTTGCGCGTATTCTTCTCGATTTTTGCCGCAAGCTGTGGCTGCATCATGTTGCCAGTACGTTTAGTCACTAGGCTCTCAAGATCGATACCATCAATCATATCTAGTGGATCTAACACGTTACCTTTTGACTTAGACATCTTATCGCCATTTTCATCGCGAATAAGGCCAGTTACATAAACGGTCTTAAATGGAACTTGAGGTTTACCATCTTCATCTTTGATGAAATGCATGGTCATCATGATCATGCGAGCTACCCAGAAGAAGATAATATCGAAACCAGTAACCAAGGTATCTGAAGGGTGAAATACTTTTAGATCTTCCGTGTTTTCAGGCCATCCTAACGTTGAGAAAGTCCACAGTGCGGAAGAGAACCAAGTGTCTAGCACGTCTTCATCTTGTGTCAACGTCACACTTGCATCAAGGTTATGGTTTTGACGTACTTCGGCTTCGTCACGGCCAACATACACATTGCCTTCGCTGTCGTACCATGCCGGGATCCTGTGGCCCCACCAAAGCTGACGTGAAATACACCAGTCTTGAACATCACGCATCCAAGAGAAGTACATGTTCTCGTATTGCTTAGGAACGAACTGAATATCGCCATCTTCTACCGCTTTTACCGCAGGCTCTGCAAGCGGGGCAACGCGAACATACCACTGATCGGTAAGTAGTGGTTCGATAACTACGCCAGAGCGGTCGCCGTAAGGAACGGTTAGACTGTGGTCGTCAATTTTCTCAAGTAGACCAAGCTGTTCAAACTCGTCAACGATTTGCTTACGCGCGTCGAAACGGTCAAGGCCGTGGAAACGCTCAGGAATTGGTGCATCCACCGCTTCAAGTGGCTTACCATCAAAAGTAAAGCATTCACCCGTATTCAGAACTGCCGCGTCTTTGTTGAACACGTTGATCATTGGCAGCTCATGGCGCTTACCAACTTCGTTATCGTTAAAGTCATGTGCAGGCGTGATTTTTACGCAGCCCGTGCCTTTTTCCATATCCGCATGTTCATCGGCAACGATAGGAATGCGACGGTTGACGATAGGAAGTAGAATTTCTTTACCAATTAAGTCTTGGTAACGTTCATCATCAGGGTTGACCGCAACACCAGTGTCACCAAGCATGGTTTCTGGACGAGTGGTTGCTACGATAATGTAGTCTTTACCATCTTTGGTGGTTACGCCATCCGCAAGTGGATAGCGCAAATTCCACATATGGCCCTGCTTGTCTTTATTCTCAACTTCTAAATCAGAAATCGCAGTGTGTAATTTAGGATCCCAGTTAACTAGACGCTTACCACGATAAATTAAGTCGTCTTGATATAGGCGAACGAATACTTCCTTTACAGCTTCAGACAGGCCATCATCCATCGTAAAACGTTCTCTATCCCAATCTACAGACGCACCTAAACGGCGTAACTGTTTGGTAATAGTGCCACCTGATTGCGCTTTCCATTCCCAGATTTTATTGATGAATTCGTCACGGCCTAAATCATGGCGTGATTTACCTTCTTCGGCTGCAAGCTTACGCTCAACAACCATCTGAGTTGCGATACCTGCGTGATCAGTACCCACTTGCCATAGTGTGTTTTTGCCTTTCATACGCTGATAGCGGATCAAAGTGTCCATGATAGTGTCTTGGAACGCGTGGCCCATGTGTAGACTACCTGTGACATTCGGCGGTGGGATCATAATCGAATACGCGTCACCCTTGCCTGATGGCTTAAAGTAGCCATTTGACTCCCAGTCTTGATACAAAGACTGTTCAATATCTTGTGGATTGTAGGTTTTATCCATTACACAGAACCCTAAAAATGCTATTTCTCAATATCTTCAGTGGAAATTGTTGCGCCAAGTGCACGAAGTTGCTTAAAGCGTTCTCGTGCGGCTTGCTTAGCGCTGGCTTCAACAGGCACAAAATCGATTACCTGGTCAAAGCGACGAATAAAGTCAGGGACGACCCGAGCCAAATTAATGAGCACGGGGCGACGAGCAGCAGGGGCATAGTGCCAATTTCCACCGGAGCGCCGCCTTTGGGGCCTTCGCCTTGTAAGTTGTGGGGCACAAACCTGTCTGCGTCAAAACACCAAAGGTGCTCATCGAATAAATGAGCGTCGTCAGTATTATCGACGTTAACAAAGATACGGTGTCCAGCTTGGTATAAGCTCGCCGCAGTTTGTGCTGCCAGATCAAAATGAGCCGGAACGCTAATCCCCGGCTCATCATTTTGTTTTAACACGTAAAAGCGCGCTTTGATAGTCATGATAATAATACCAGTTGCATGGAGTTTTGTGGTTTGCCACAGGCTCCACAGCTGCTCTATCTCAGTAATCTAGTTACTGTGATAGAGTAGACTAATAAAATTAGTATGCGCGGCTTAGTTTAAAACTAAAACTAAATATGGCGCGACTTAAATGCACATAAATAAGCCTGTATTCTGCCATATAAAGGCAATACCATCAATCAAGAAGCAAGAGAAGCAGAATAAAATATGGCAAGTGGTGGGGAGCGCTTGCGGCGGTGGTTTAACCGCTTTGTGATCTTAAGTTGTCGCGGGATATAGTCGCGGGGTAAACCCGCTGCTACGGTTTGGATTAACCTTGTGAGCTGCGACTTTATGTCGCGGGGTAAACCCGCTGCTACGGTTTGGATTAACCTTGTGTTGCTGCGACTTTATGTCGCGGGGTAAACCCGCTGCTACGGTTTGGATTAACCTTGTGAGCTGCGACTTTATGTCGCGGGGTAAACCCGCTGCTACGGTTTGGATTAACCTTGTGTTGCTGCGACTTTATGTCGCGGGATAAACCCGCTGCTACGGTTTGGATTAACCTTGTGTTGCTGCGACTTTATGTCGCGGGGTAAACCCGCTGCTACGGTTTGGATTAACCTTGTGTTGCTGCGACTTTATGTCGCGGGATAAACCCGCTGCTACGGTTTGGATTAACCTTGTGTTGCTGCGACTTTATGTCGCAGGATAAACCCGCTGCTACGGTTTGGATTAACCTTGTGTTGCTGCGACTTTATGTCGCGGGGTAAACCCGCTGCTACGGTTTGGATTAACCTTGTGTTGCTGCGACTTTATGTCGCGGGATAAACCCGCTGCTACGGTTTGGAGCAACCTTTCGTAGCAGCGACTTTATGTCGCGACTTATGCATATTTAAGTGTCGCGACTAGACTATTAGTCTTGCTGTGTATCCGTGATATTGGCACGGTTAAGTAAGTATTGCATCAGCATAGGTACTGGACGACCCGTAGCGCCTTTGTTCTTGCCGCTACGCCATGCCGTGCCTGCGATATCTAAATGTGCCCAATTGTACTTTTTAGTAAACTTAGACAAGAAACACGCGGCTGTAATTGTGCCAGCTGCGCGACCACCTAAGTTAGTAAAGTCAGCAAATGGGCTCTCAAGTTGTTCTTGATAATCATCCCAAAGCGGCAGTTGCCACGCTCTGTCGCCACTTTGTTCTGACGCTTTTAGCAAATCATGGGCGAGCGGGTTGTGGTTAGATAGTAAACCTGTCGCATGACTACCAAGCGCAACAATGCATGCCCCTGTTAATGTCGCAACATCAACAACGGTTTCTGGGTCGAATGCTTCAACGTAAGTTAGTGCATCGCACAGTACTAATCGGCCTTCTGCGTCAGTATTGAGTACTTCAACGGTTTGGCCGGACATGGTCGTTAAAATATCACCCGGGCGATAAGCATCGCCCCCAGGCATATTCTCGCAGCCAGCTAAAACGCCAATTACATTTAGTGGCAGCTGCATTTGCACGACGGCTCGCATTAAACCAAGCACGCCCGCAGCTCCACCCATGTCGTATTTCATTTCATCCATGGCTTCGCCAGGTTTGATAGAAATACCACCTGAGTCAAATGTTAAACCTTTACCAACGAACACAATTGGTGCTTGGCCTTCGTCACCACCGTTATAGTGGATAACTGACATCACCGACTCGTTGCGGCTGCCACGGCCAACGGCTAGATATGAGTGCATGCCTAGCTCTTCCATTTCTTGTTCGCCAACAAGGTTAACGGTGACGTTATCAAAGTCTTCAGCCAACTGCTGTGCTTGCTCGCCTAAATAACGAGGATTGCAGATATTTGGTGGCATATTAGCAACGTCTTTGCATAGCTTACTACCAGCAGCGATAGCAAGACCGTGTTCAATCGCGCTCTCACCGATCGTTAATTCACGACGCGTTGGTACGTTAAAGACGATTTTACGTAGTGGGCGTCTAGCCTCACTCTTTTTGCTTTTTAGTTGATTAAAGGTATACAGGCAATCTTGCGTGGTCTCGACCGCTTGGCGAACTTTCCAGTAAGTATCACGACCTTTAACATGTTGCTCAGTAAGAAAACATACCGCTTCCATAGAGCCTGTTTCATTTAACGTGTTGATGGTCTTAGAGATAATTTGTTTGTATTGTTTATCGTCAAGCTCTCTTTCCTTACCGCAACCCACTAACAAAACGCGTTCGCTTAACACATTTGGTACATGATGAAGAAGTAAAACTTGTCCTGGTTTGCCTTCAAGATCACCACGTCTGAGTAAATTTGAGATATAGCCTTCGCTTATTTTATCCAGCTGTTCACCAATTGGTGAGAGACGGCGTGGCTCGTATACACCTACAACAATACATGCACTACGCTGTTTCTCTGGACTACCACTTTTAACGCTGAATTCCATTGCGACTCCTGAGTCTTTGTCATGTCATTTTGAACTTTTTATGCCAACACACTTTCCTACATTAAAGTCATGAATATGCTTTAACCTTAGGTAGGATATTCCGGCGCATTGACATATAATAAAGTGACTAAAATAATCAGTTTACTCAATTTTTCCCACTATTCCAGTGAAACAAGACGTTTTATAGGGACGAACATTGCTTATTTTCCGCTATTTAACGGGTGAAGTGCTAAAATCTCAGGTTGCGGTTTTTCTCACCTTAATGACAATATTTTTGTCACAAAAGTTTGTACTCATTCTGAGCTCAGCGTCTGAAGGGAGTATACCAGGTAAGTTAGTACTTGCTATGCTTGCGTTAAAACTGCCACAGTTGGCCGGTTATATTTTACCGCTTAGTCTCTTTCTTGGGATCATCTTAGCCTACAGTCGCATCTACGCCGACAGTGAAATGACGGTGCTGCGCGCTTGCGGAGTTAGTGAGTGGTATGTTGTTAGAGTGACTTTAGTCTCTAGTGTGTTTTTTGCACTGCTGGCCGCTTGTGTGAGCATGTATATTGCACCTTGGGCGAGTGAAAAAGAATATCAATTAAGAGAGCAAGCCGATGCGGAATCGGGGCTTTCTACCCTCAGAGCCGGTAGATTTCAGCAAACGGGCAATGAAAAGGCGGTGGTGTTTGTCCACGGCATCAGTGAACAAGGCCGGGAATTAGACAAAGTGTTTGTCGCGCAATTACCTGAGAAGGACTCAAATCAAGCCGCTCGTTTAGTGTATGCGCAAAAAGGTGAAGTGATTGAGCTTGATAGTGGTGAGCAGCAATTACTCCTTCATGAAGGTAAACGATACGAGACTGATGGCTTTAGCCAAGCACTTAATCGCACCGAATTCGGTACATATCAAGTGCAAATTAAAGAACAAGAAATTGAACACCAGCGCCGTAAATTAGAGGCCATTCCAAGCTTGCAGTTACTTGAAATGGATACGCCAGAAGCAAAAGCGCAATTTCAGTTGCGATTATCGGTGCCTATCTCCATTTTGTTACTCACTCTACTGGCTGTGCCACTGAGTGTGGTTAACCCAAGACAAGGCAAGTTCGCTAAGCTCGTGCCAGCAATTACGCTATATTTGGGCTATTTCATCTTACTCAATGCAGGCAAGTTTCTGTTAGCTGAAGAAAAAGTGCCAACCTCAGTCGGCCTCTGGTGGATCCACTTAAGCGTGCTCTTTATTGGTATTTACTTAATTGCAAAAGGAAGACCTTTTGGTGTGTGGGTTCGCTCGGTATTTATGAAACGGGAGACGACAGTATGATGAAGACGCTAGATTGGTATTTAGGGCGTAGCATCTTACAAACCACAGGTTTCGCGCTATTAGTTTTTGTTGGGATCAATACACTTATTAAGTTTATTGAGCAACTGCGCTCGGTTGGTCGTGGTAGCTATGATTTACTCGGTGCCATGCTCTATACCATTTACAGCATGCCAAGCGATATCGTCGTATTCTTTCCTATGGCTGCGTTGATAGGTGGCCTGATTGGCCTTGGTGCACTTGCCTCAAGCAGTGAGCTTATCGTTATGCAAGCGGCGGGGTGGTCACGTTTCCAGATCATTATGTCGGTGATGAAAACCGCTGTGGTGCTTGCGCTACTGATGATGGCGCTTGGAGAGTGGGGCGCACCAAAAGCGGAGCAAACCGCAAAACGGTTAAAGAACGAAGCCATTTATGGCGGTGAAGTCTACAGTGCACAGCGTGGTGTTTGGGCTAAAGATGGCGGCAATTTTATTAACATTGGTAATGTTGAAAAAAACGGTAAGCTTAAAGATATCGCGATTTATTATTTTGATGACTCACTAACACTCGCAAAAATTGTACGCGCTCAGTCGGCGCAAAGCATGTCTAATGGCTGGCAACTGCAAGATGTGGAAGAAGTGCATATCGATCAACAGCAAATTACAACACATTATTCAAAATCAATGCTCTACGAGTCTGAATTAAGTGAGGACAGATTAGGTGTTGTGTCGATAGAACCTGATGCTCTGTCTTTTACAGGGCTATGGTCATTTCTCGCTTATCTAAAGCAAAATGAGCAAGATTCCAGTAGCTATGAACTCGCGCTGTGGCGTAAGGTGATGCAGCCGCTGACGATTGGAGTAATGCTGCTGGTGGCTTTGTCATTTATCTTCGGGCCACTGAGGACGGTGAGTATGGGGGCTCGGATAATTATGGGTGTGGTAACCGGCTTAGCTTTCCATTTGAGTAATGAAATTTTTGGCCCCATTGTGATGGTATATCAAGTTCCACCGGTGGTTGGCGCGCTAATGCCAAGTTTGTTATTTATTGGATTGGCTATCCATCTGCTGAAGAAACAAAATTAACGTTTTGAATTAAGTAAAAATATAGGCCTCATGTTGAGGCCTATATTTTTTATGGATGAGGCAAGGAAAGAAGTCGTTATCCGAGGTTTAGACAAGTTAATCTAAGCTGTTATACACCTTTTTATTTTCCTCTTTGCTCAGTACCACTACCTCAGTGCCACACAGCATATCCTGGAGCGATCTTTTCTTTTTAAAGTCTAACAACACTATCAGATTACCCAGTCCAAGTAGCGCGCATAGGCTACGAGCGATTGCTTTTGGCCAAGTTAACAGTGCTCCGTCGGGGGTTTGCACTTTTAGGCGCCATGCGCGCATGCCGATAGTTTGACCGCTCTTAGTCCAAAAATAGGCAAAAAACAGCACCGCAACCAACACTAATAACGTGGCTCTAAGTGTATATAAGATAGGATCCGCTTGGATCAGCGCCGATACGTCTTCATGATTGCCAAGCGCGAGCACGTTAAATGAAATTAAGGTATTGATGGTGAGTAAAAATAACACGGTAGTCAGCATTGCGAACGCGACGACCACTAAGCTGTCGTATATAAGTGAAGCCAAGCGACGGCTGAAATTCGCTGGAGCAAAATGTGACATAACAACTCTCATAATTACAAGGTTGCGGAGTATTTTACACATAAACTGATAAAACGTTTACTGAATTACGTTAACTGATGAATTAGTAACGCCTTGTCTTTGCAGTTTTGGCAGGAATAAAGTTTACTTTAGGGCAATATTTATCTGCTTGTGCGCAAATAACAAGCAGTTAACGCCGTATTGCAAAAAAATTACTTGCCGTTCTTAATCGCCTTTGTATAATGCAAAGCATAGAGACGAAGGCAAATAAAAAAAGCCTGAGCTCAAAGTGGTTTTTCTTTATTTTCTCTTGTTTTAGAAGATGAAAGAAAAATTATGCCAGTGTGATGGAATTGGTAGACATGACGGATTCAAAATCCGTTGCCTTCGGGCGTGGCGGTTCAAGTCCGCCCACTGGTACCACTTTTTATAACCCTTGCTTTTTAGCAAGGGTTTTTTTATGCCTTAAATCTATGCTTTAAAGTTACGGTATTGGACTTGGACGCCACGCAGGTGGCGCTAATACAGGTTAAGAGTCCGCCCACTAGTACCACTTTTTATAACCCTTGCTTTTTAGCAAGGGTTTTTTTATGCCTCAAATCTATGCTTTAAAATTACGGTATCGGACTTGGACGCCACGCAGGTGGCGCTAATACAGGTTAAGAGTCCGCCCACTAGTACCACTTTTTATAACCCTTGCTTTTTAGCAAGGGTTTTTTTATGCCTCAAATCTATGCTTTAAAATTACGGTATCGGACTTGGACGCCACGCAGGTGGCGCTAATACAGGTTAAGAGTCCGCCCACTAGTACCACTTTTTATAACCCTTGCTTTTTAGCAAGGGTTTTTTTATGCCTCAAATCTATGCTTTAAAGTTACGGTATTGGACTTGGACGCCACGCAGGTGGCGCTAATACAGGTTAAGAGTCCGCCCACTAGTACCACTTTTTATAACCCTTGCTTTTTAGCAAGGGTTTTTTTATGCCTCAAATCTATGCTTTAAAATTACGGTATCGGACTTGGACGCCACGCAGGTTGCGCTAATACAGGTTAAGAGTCCGCCCACTAGTACCACTTTTTATAACCCTTGCTTTTTAGCAAGGGTTTTTTTATGCCTTGAATTATCTGTAGGTCGAGATTTATCTCGACGAATTGGCTTGCTAAATAACAGCGGCTTTTTTAGGTTTAAAACATAACTAGGTACTTTATGAGCGTAATGTGAATTTTTGCACTAATTGTGCAAGGGCCGTTGCTTGTTTACGCAACTCCTCACTTGAATGAGCAGCAACTTGGGTGTCTTGCAATGAGCTACGACTAGACTCTTCAATATGTGATACATCCCGGGCCATTTCACTTGCAACTACCGACTGCTCCTCCGTCGCTGTTGCAATGGACTGGATCATAGTCGCGATTTCTGAAGCACTTTTGACAATTTCTTCAAGCTGAGTGCCTGCTTCTTCCGCCATTAAAACACTCTGCTCAACTTGATTCACGCTGCTTTGCATTGAAGTGACCGCATGCTCTGTTTGTAATTGGATTGATTGTACTGTTGATACAACTTCTTCTGTGGCTTTTGAAGTGCGTTCGGCTAACGTTCTTACTTCGTCGGCCACAACGGCAAACCCTCGGCCTTGTTCGCCAGCTCTTGCTGCCTCAATCGCAGCGTTAAGCGCGAGTAAATTGGTTTGTTCAGCAATACTGCCTATTACGCTAATTACATTGCCTATTTGACTACTTAGCTCGCCCAAATTGGTTACGTTGCTAGCGGTACTTTGCACATCTTTTGAAGCAGCACGGATTTTTTCTATAGTTTCGCCTACTGACTTACCACCTTGACTTGCTAGAGCTCTTGCCTGATCAGCATGGCCTGCTGCGACTTGACTCTGTGCTGCAACTTCGGAAACGGTCGCGCTCATTTCTTCTATCGCCGTCGCAACTTGGGTTGATTGATCTGAAGAGGATTGGCTACGTACGGCAATTTGGTTATTTGTAGCGGCGATATTACTGCTTGATGTACGCACTTCTCCAACGACCTTACTGATCTCTTTGAGCAGATTATTCAATGAAACAGCCATTTTATTTGTTGACGAGGCAAGACTATCTATTTCATCTTTGCCTTGATGGACGATATCGGGCTGAGAAATATCGCCATTGCTCACGCGCTCTGCAATTTCAAGTACTTGACTCAGGCGATTTATAATGGACTTATTCATTGAGTAAGCCACAATCGCCCCTAATATTGCTGCAACGATACAAATGATAATTATCACTAAGAGCGTTGAGTTGAGGCCATTAACTAAATTATCGAGAGACTGGGTTGCGTCCGCTCTTTCTTCGTTGGCAGATACTGTTAATATTTTATTTAGTGCTTGAAGATAAGTGTCATCTGCAGATTTTAGAGCTCGGTTGCTATCTTCTAGACTTATATTTTGAACATTGAACAACTCAGTCTGGATGCGCTTTTGATATTGAGATATCAAGTTCAGTATTTCAGCCATCTTTTCACGGTCCGAAGCTTTACTTGATTCGTAGATATAAAGCGTTTTATGTGTTTCTTTGAATTCTTCAAATAGGTTCTCGAATAGCTGTTTTTTGCTTTTATCACCATTTGCATATTCGAGCGCAGAGGCCTCTAATTTATGACCAATATCTAATAGCTGGTTGTAGTAAATCATGCCTGGAAGATCATCATTTTTGATCTCGAAAGCTCGTGCGGTTTCTGATGAGATTTTGAACCATACTAGGATGCTCGAGAATGTCATCAGTAGTATTAGCGTACCAAAGGCAAGGTAGAGTTTTTTACTTAATTTCATTGTTACCACCTGAATATCAAATTTTATTAAATCATATCCTTGATACGTATTTTACGGGTTGACTACTAATGTTACATATTAGCAGGTCCTCCAAGCGACGGTGTGTCAGCCGCCATGCATATTTTTTATGAACGATACTGATTTTCAATGTAAACACCAATTTATTGGTGGGTCGTCATAAGACAAACACTCTAACTAGATTGAGTATGGTAATTATTGCATTTAATTAAATTTTATGTGAGCAATTTCTTGTCTGTCTTAAATGCCACCTGAGAATTCGCTAGGTATTGGTGAAACATACTCAACAAGAGAGAATAAGCGTTCATTATTAAATCTTCGAAGAGTTTTTATCTCCGCATAAAACTGGCGGTTTTCAGTAATTTGCCTATGCTTTTGTAATTAAATTAGTTTACTGTAAATTTAAGCGGCTAAATTTTATTAGGCAAGAGAGGCGATGAAGGTAACCGTAGAAAAACAAACCATAGTGCTGTTATCGCTGTTTACCATCGTATTCTGGAGTTTGACTTTCTACGCGGTAAATCTTATTTCTCATTCTATTGTGGTTCAAGAAATCAGTGAAAGGACCGAGATAGTAAGGTCTAACGTTTCGCTTGTTCGCGCAAAAATTGAAAATGCCATTTTCATGGACACTTACTTGGCTGAGAGCTTGGCTACTTTCGTTACAATCGACCCTGATTTTGCTATCGAGCACTGGTCGCATGTTGTATCAAAAGCTGTTGAAAAGTCGACGCTTATTCGCCACGTTGGTCTTGCACCTAACAATATTATCAGTCATGTCTACCCTGTCGAAGATAATCGAGCGGCTATCGGCTTTGATTTTCGAACTAACCCTGAGCAATTTCGCACCGTTGAAATAGCAAGAACCTCTCAAAAGGTATTTATTGCAGGGCCGTTACAACTAGTACAAGGTGGTGAAGCGTTAATTGCGAGGTTTCCAGTGTTTTCGGACTATCCTAGGAATGAAAACTACTGGGGAGCGATTAGTGCGGTTTTAGATTATCAAAAGCTGCTTGAATACAGCGGTATTAACGAGTTGGACAGCGCCATTATCGCTATTCGAGGCCGAGATGGGCTAGGTGAACGGGGAGATGTTTTTTATGGTACTGCCACCTTGTTTGATACACCAGATTTAGCCATACCAATCAATTTACCTTCTGGTGAATGGCAGCTTGTGGCTGACTATCAAATTGACGAGAGCACTTATGCAGAAGCAAGGCAGCAAGCACAGGTATTGGTTACTGCTGTTTCATCAATATTATTTCTCTCGTTATTAGTGCTCTACCGAGCGTATCACTTAGCACATACAGCCTCGCTGGAAGATGATTTAACTAAGTTGCCTAACCGTCGTTATGCGATTAGGCAACTCAATACTTTACTTGGTCGTTCAGAGCAACCGTCATTTGTGCTGCTTAACCTAGATCTGAATAATTTTAAGCAGGTAAACGATAAGTTTGGTCATGAAGTGGGAGATAAGCTATTACTCCATGTCTCGTTAATTTTGATGAACTCTGTGCGAGTGTACGATTTTATAGCACGTTTAGGGGGAGACGAGTTTGTTATTATTTTGCACAGAGTGTCAGAAGCCGCTTTGGTTAACTCAATCATAAAAAATATTAAGGAGCAGGTTGCCAGTCAACCCCTACAAGTTGATAGACACACCATTCAAACGACGGTGAGCGTTGGCTATGCTTTTCCAACGGTAAACCAAGATAGTGTCTCGGAGCTAATGGCGCGGGCCGATCACAATATGTATTACGATAAAAGCTTGTCGCGACGCCAGCAGCAAGAAAGCGAGGTTTTGGAGACAAATCAGGAAACTCATTAGAACTATACTAAGCTTACAGAGTATCAATTTAGATGAGAGTGTGCCGTGCAGCTAAAGCAATCAGTTTTATTTTTCAAAATCGCCGCGCTGACGTCTGCGATTGTGATTATTTTTGTCAGCTGGTTTTTGTATTACGAGGTGAGCCGAAGTGCGCGCCTTACGACACAGCTTACTCATGTACAAACAGCTCTACAGCGAACCATGGATCAAGAAGAGCATATTCTTATTAGAGCACAAAAAGACGATGTTTCTGCCATCCCCCAGTTAAAGTACAGCTACCAGGATAGCTTTAGCAACTTACTCAACTCCATGGCCAATGAAGAGGCCTTATTGCCGTTGCTATTACAGCTCGATGAACTGTCAAAAGCCTACTTTAGTAAACTGGATGAACTTATCCATTTGTATGAACAGCTCGGCTATGACGAAAATGCAGGTATTTACGGTGAGTTTAGGCGCAGTGCCCATGCTTTGCAGGATCGGATTTCTGGCAAGGCTATGCCCCAGTTGGAAATTGCCATATTGGAATTACGGCGTCGAGAAAAGGACTTTTTGTTAAGAGCTGACTTAAGTTATTTGCAGCAGCATGAACAACTAGTAATGCATATTGAGCAACTAATCAAAGACAACGTGCTTAGTGAAGAGATAAGCAACTTGCTTAAACGTTATGAAGCGGGTTTTGCAAGCTATGTCACTATTTTAAGGAAGCTAGGGTTAAACGATGGTGAAGGTGTACGTGCGGAGCTGTTCACTGAGAAGCAAAAATTAAGAAGCCAGTTTGAACTGGTATCAATCCGTACCCAAGCCGTTACGCAAGAACGTAAAGAAAGTATCATTTTATATGGTCTTATTTTAATTGTACTGATGAATATTGCTGTGCTTATCTTACTTAATTATCAAAATAGCAAAGTCACACGGCATATTCTGGCTATCAATAAAGTACTAGTCAAAGTTGCTAAGCTTGAGGATTTTAGCTTAAGGGCAAATATTGATGGCAACGATGAGATTGCACAAATCGCCCATCAACTTGATGACTTATTAGCATTTATTGAAACTTTGCTCGCGCGTTTAAGCGCAGCGCAGCAACGCTTAATCGAAGAAGCCAAAATGGCGAGCCTAGGAAATATGGTAAGTGGCTTTGCCCATGAGCTTAATACTCCGCTTGGTGTTGCGATTACCAGCCAATCGCATTTAAAAGAGCAAGTCGCCACGCTAAAATCGCAACTTGAACTTGGTAAGTTACAGCGACAAACCTTAACTACGTTAATTACGGAGGCGGAAGCTGCGCTCTATTTATTAGAAAATAACCTACATCGCACGGCTTCGCTTGTAGATGACTTCAAGCTAGTGGCTGTAAATCGAGAGTTTGAAGAAAAGAGCAGCTTCAACCTTAAGCATTTGGTTAAAAATGTCTTTGATTGCTATCAATCAGAATTAAATCAAAAAGACTATGCCATTGAGCTCGAAATCCCCGAAACCTTAGAAATGAACAGTTACCCATCCGTGTTTAGCCAAGTTGTAGGATACAGCATTAACAACTGTATCAAGCATGCCAAGATTGACGGGAAAAAGCTCAATATTGTGGTCTCTACTGTGTTAATTAATGACTATATCCATTTTTATTTTAAAGATGACGGTGCTGGTATAGATAAAGAGCTATTACCCGCTATCTTTGAGCCTTTCGTCACTTCAAAGCGTTTTTCGGGTGGTACAGGACTTGGCTTGAGTATTGTGTATAACTTAGTAACGCAGAAGCTGAAGGGCGAAATCAAAATGCAGAGCCCAGCGCATGGCGGTGCCTGCTTGCATATTATTTTAACCGGAACGGAATTTAATTTCACCGAAGAGTAAGCAACCTGAACTTCGGATAATTAATGCCTTTCTAGCAGCCAGTTTTAGCGCTAACTGCGTTGAATTCACTTCCAATAGCCAGCTATTGGAAGTGAATTCGCCTTGCCTACAGGATGTAGGTACTAGGGCGGTAGCATGACGCGGAAGCGGAGTTATCCCCAAAACTCTCTGGCTAGATAAGAGGATAGTTTAAGGTGATTAAAAAATAATGAGTTAGCTCATTTCTTATCCAAACCTCAGGTTAAGTAAGAAAAATAAGTTAAAAAGGCCAGCATGATTGATCATGCTGGCCTTCATTCGGTTCATTAATAGTAGGATTTAGCCTTTTTTGCTTGCTACCCACTCATCAACAAATGATTCAAGTACGTTTAGCGGTACCGGACCATTTTTAAGTACCACGTCGTGGAACTCACGAATATCAAACTTATCACCCAGCTCTTTCTTAGCGGCTTCGCGAAGCTCTAGGATCTTCAACATACCCACTTTGTATGCGGTTGCTTGTGAAGGCATTACAATATGTCGTTCTACCATCTTCACCGCGTCTGACTTAGCATTCGGTGTGTTATTTACGTAGTAATCAATACCTTCTTGACGTGTCCACTTCATCGCGTGGATCCCTGTATCTACCACTAAGCGGCATGCACGCCATAGCTCCATCGCTAAGCGACCAAAATCTGAATAGGGGTCTTCGTATAAACCCATTTCTTTTGGTACAAGTTCAGAATATAAGCCCCAACCTTCAATGTATGCAGTGTAGCCACCAAACTTACGGAATTTAGGCATATCTTCTAGCTCTTGAGCAATCGCGATCTGCATGTGGTGACCCGGGATACCTTCGTGATAAGCCAGCGCTTCCATTTGGTAAGTTGGCATTGCTTCCATGTCGTAAAGGTTTGCATAGTAAACGCCTGGACGTGAGCCGTCAGGAGCGGGTTGCTGGTAGAAAGCTTTACCTGCGGACTTTTCACGGAATGCTTCTACCCGTTTTACTATCATGTCTGCTTTAGGCTTAACGATAAATAGCTCGTCTAAGCGAGATTTCATATTATCGATCATCGCTTTGGCTTCTGCTAAATATTGTGCTTTACCTGCTTCCGTATTTGGTAGGTAGAACTGCTTGTCGGTTTTCATGAACTCCATAAAGGTTTTTAAATCACCTTTGAAGCCCACTTTCTCTTTGATTGCTCGCATCTCGTCATGAATGCGCGCCACTTCAGATAAACCGATTTCGTGAATTTCTTCAGCGCTTAGTGCTGTGGTTGTCGTACGTGCTAGGGCGTTATTATAAAACTTTTCGCCGTTAGGGAATTTCCATGCCCCGTCACGGTTGTCTGCTTTTTTCTCAAGTTTATGTAGGTAGCCTATCAACTTGTTATAAGCAGGCTTTACTGCCGTTGTTAGTGCGTCCGTAGCTTCTTTTACCAGCGCTGATTTCTCGTCTTCACTGATTTCAAGTGTTGCTATTTTGCGTTTGAAGTCAGCCAGTAACGTTGAATCGTCACCCGCTGCAAATGGTGCACCTTTGATGATATTTTCACTTGATTCAATGACATGAGGGAAAACAAATTTTGGTGCAATAATACCTTTATCCGCACGCGCTTTTAAGTCAACGATGAGCTGATCAAATACAGCGGGTACGCCGTTTAAACGTGAGATATACGCTTTGGCATCTTTTACGTCGGTAATTTGATGCTGGTTGATTAAAAATGCTGGCACCATTGAGTGTGTACCATACATCTGATTGACCGGATAAGAATGGTAGCGCCATTTAAAGTCAGCAATGGTGTTTTCAAGACCTTGCTTGAATAAGTCGTAGCTCACTTGCGTATTGGCATCTAGCTTACTTCGATCAATTGCATCAAGCGCGGCTAAGTCTTGTTTCGTCAATTCAAGATCTTCAAGTTGGCGCGCTTCACTGCCGTCATCCCACTTGTCGTAGTCTTGTTTGATACCCATATAAGTTTGGTAAACTGGGCTGCGCATTACGCCACGGGTAAACGACGCTTCAAAAAGAGCATTCGCCTTTTCTACTTCACTTTTTACAACTTGTTGTTCAGCTTTTGGAGCAGGTGCTGGAGAGTGTGTGGTTTGTTGACAGCCAGCAATAAGCGCGACGCTTACCGCTGCTGCTAAAATGGTTAATTTACGCATTTTATACCCTTTTATTATATGCTGCCGAATGGCGGTTTTAATGCGGGTTGCAGTGAATATCACCCGCATAATTTCTATATTAAACAAATAACTCTAGCAGATCGTTGAGATACCTGTGGCCTTTATTTGTAACTAGCCATGAATCGCTGGTTTCCTCAAGCAAGCCTTTATTTACGGCCTCGTCAATTTGCGTGGCAATAGTGCTAAGTTCAAGACCAGTGAAGTCAACAAACTGTTGTTTTGATGCAGCAGTCTTTAAACGGAACACATTCATAAAAAACTCAAATGGCCTGTCGTCACTTTCAACATGCCATTGCTCGTACAAATAGGGTTTACTCAGATCCATATAACCGCGAGGGTGTTTTACCTTTACGGTTCTTAAGATCTGTTGCTGCTCAGGCAAAGTGATTTTGCCATGTGCACCACAGCCAATCCCGAGATAATCGCCAAATTGCCAATAATTTAAGTTATGTCGACATTGAAATCCCGCTTTGGCATAGCCCGAGATCTCATATTGCTGGTAGCCGTGCTCTGCAAGTAGTGCCTGACCTTGTTCTTGGATGTCCCAGAGTGTTTCATCCTCTGGCAAAACCGGAGGTTTAGAGGCAAACTGCGTATTTGGTTCAATGGTTAATTGATACCAAGAAAGGTGTGGCGGTGCCATCGCAATGGCTTTTTCTAAATCACTTAAGGCATCGCTAACAGATTGATTGGGAAGGCCATGCATCAAATCAAGATTAAAGCTGTTTAATCCTGCTTGATGGGCTTCTTGAGCGGCGTTTAGCGCTTCTTGCTCGCCATGAATACGACCAAGTTGAGTGAGTTTTTCCTGTTGCAGGCTTTGCACACCTATCGAAATACGATTGATGCCAGCTGCGACATAATGCTTAAAACGATCTGTCTCAACTGTGCCAGGGTTTGCTTCTAAAGTGACCTCAATGTCATCCTCAAAACCAATTAGCGCTTCAATTTCACTGAGTAAATAGCGGTACGCTTCGCCTGAAAGCAGGCTAGGGGTGCCACCGCCAATAAAAATACTACTGAGTTTACGGCCCTGAACATAGTGTAGATCGGCTTTGATATCGTGGAGTAAATGTTGGATATATTCCGTTTCCGGAATATCGCCCTTTTTACCATGGCTGTTGAAATCACAGTAAGGACACTTTTGCACGCACCAAGGTACGTGCACATAAAGACTTAATGGAGGTAGTTTCACGCGAGGCCTTGAAAGTGACTGACGAGTTGTTTAAGTGCCTGTCCTCTATGGCTGATTGCGTTTTTTTCTTCCTTGGTTAGCTCTGCTGATGTGCAGTCTAAACCTTGTACCTTAAAGATTGGGTCGTAACCAAAACCTTCTCTGCCTTGTTGCGTTGTGGTGATTTCACCTTCCCAACTTGCCTGACAAATAATCGGTGTTGGGTCGTCAGCGTGGCGCATATAAACTAACACACACCAAAAACGGGCGTTACGCTCAGTTTGTTCACCAAGCGCTGCGAGTAAGTGATCAATATTTTTTTGATCGTCGGCGTTAGCGCCAGCATAACGCGCTGAATACACCCCAGGTGCGCCATTTAAAGCATCCACTTCAAGGCCGGAGTCATCGGCAATGGCAGGCAAACCAGAGATCTTAGCGGCGTGACGTGCCTTGATAATGGCATTTTCCACAAAGGTCGTGCCGGTTTCTGCAACCTCTGGCACGTTGAAATCACTTTGCGGTAATATCTCAATGTCATACTGGTCTAGCATCGCGCTAAGCTCTTTGACTTTACCTTGGTTGCCTGTGGCAAGTACCACCTTATTTGCCATATGTTTCTCTACTCTACATAAAACTTTTGTGAGAACGTGAGTTTGCGGCTTTGCTTACCTTCACTGATCTCAATGTCGAAACGAAAAATATCTTCATCGTCGTAATCTAATTGGGCAAGATAGTATATTGCCTCACCTTCTACGACTTCTTTAAATTCTAGTTGTACGGTTTTACCAAGTAAGTTTTTGGCGCTACCTACAACACGTGCCTTAACCGCGGGTTTTCCTGGCTTGTCGGCTAATACTGAGATATTCACAATCGCTTTATTACCACTACGAATTAAGCCATGCGCTTTTGCAATTGTGGGCTGAACAAAGGTGGACGGGAAGGCGATGTAATGCACTTCCCAAGGACCTAAGTCTTTAAATTGGCCGCCTTGTTCATCTTGAGCGAATGCGCCAGGTGCTAGTAACATCATTAACGCAATAATAAATGCTTTCATTGGGGGCTCCTATCTCAGTAAATCCATCATTAGGATCTGCAAAAATTGCATGCCGATAATTAGCACTAAAATAGATAAGTCCAGTCCGCCCAGAGGTGGGATCACTTTACGGATAGGTCTTAGCATCGGCTCTGTTAATTGCTCGAACACTGCGGCAACGGGATTATATCCTTGCGCTACCCAGCTTAAAATTGCGCGAATGATGAGGATCCAAAACACCAGACTAAATGCTTCTTTTACCACCGTAATAGCGCCACCAATCAGCGCACCTAACGCGTCAAAGTAACCACCGAATAACGTCATCAGCGTCGCCATTTTGGCAAAACCAATAATGAATGCCAGCACCAAAGAGGCAAGATCTAAACCGCCCACACCTGGAATGATTTTTCTCAGTGGAGTCACGGCAAAAGAGGTCGCTTTAACAACCGCTTGGCTTAGCGGGTTATAAAAATCCGCTTTGACAAGCTGCAACCAGAATCGTAGTAATACGACCATTAAAAATAGATCAAATACGATCCCGACTAAAAATTGCATGGCATTCATTGGTCACCTTTAGATTTCTTTTTCCATTGCTTCAGCGCGCGCGATACATGCATCCATCGCGTCCGCTACGGTTTTTGGTAATTGCTGTGCTTTTAAATGCTCAACGGCTGCGTGGGTTGTGCCACCTTTAGAAGTGACGTTAGCACGTAGCTGAGCAATGCTAATTTCTGGTTGCGATAATGCCATTTCAGCCGCGCCTAGCGCAGTTTGTTGCACAAGCTTTCTGGCTTCCTCAGTACTAAAGCCTAGGGCTTTAGCTTTTTCTTCAATGGCTTCCATAAATAAGAAGAAATACGCTGGAGACGAACCGGTTACCGCAATAACGTCGTTGATTTTCGACTCTTCATCAAGCCACAGGGCAATACCCGTGGATGAAAATACTTGCTCAACATAGCTTTTTTCTTCATCGCTGATATCGACGCCATACAGGCCGGACACACCGCGTCCGAGCAGCGATGGCGTGTTAGGCATACAGCGCACCATTTTTACCGGTTGGCCGAGCATTTCTCTCAGTCGTGCAACGGTAATACCTGCGGCGACAGAGATAAACAGTTTGTTGCTAATATCAATATCTGCATCTTGAAAGGTCTGACACAGCTCGGCCATCATCTGTGGTTTTACAGACAAGACGATGACGTCGGCAGCGGCGACTGCTTCTAGATTATCTTGTGTTGTTCTTACCGATAATTGCTCTGCGACTTTGGCAAGTTTCTCTGCATTGCGGTTGGTGGCAATAATTGACTGCGCGTCAAAGCCACTTTTGATCATGCCACCGATAATGGCATAGCTCATATTTCCCGTTCCAATAAATGCAATTGTCTTATTTGACATTGTGTTATTCACCTCACTGTCGTTTGCCAAAAATATCAGTACCAATGCGAACCATAGTGGAACCTGCTGCAATTGCAGTTTCTAAGTCGCCACTCATTCCCATCGATAAGGTATCTAGCTGTTGATATTGGTCCTTTAGTCTATCAAAGCAAGCGCGCATTTGCTGGAAATATTGTAATTGCTTTTGGTTATCATCGGTTTGCTCTGTGATAGTCATCAAGCCACGAAGCTCTAATTGACGGCAGTCATTAATAAACTGGGCGAGCGTATCAACTTCATCTGGGTGACAACCAGATTTGTTTTCATCCCCGCTAATATTTACCTGCAACAGCACCTTGAGCGGCTTTAAGTTCTTTGGTCTTTGCTCATTTAGCCTGCGTGCGATTTTCTCTCGATCCACGCTTTGTACCCAGTGGAAATTCTCTGCGACTAATCTTGATTTGTTGGACTGGATTGGACCAATAAAGTGCCATTCAAGCGCTTTGTTTTGTTTGAAATAAGCAACTTTATCAACTGCCTCTTGTACGTAAGATTCACCGAATTGGGTTTGACCTGCCGTAATCGCAGCCTCAATATCGGCGATAGGTTTGGTTTTAGAAACCGCAAGTAATTGTACTGTTTCTTTGAATTGACAGTTTTGCTTGGCTTTTTCTATCCTGCCGTAGGCGTTATCTAAGCGTTCTGCTATTGTAACCATATAGTACTTGTGCTCATTATGGAGTTATAAATGGATATTACAGAATTATTGGCTTTTAGTGTTCAACACAAAGCATCTGACTTACACCTTTCTTCAGGAGTTTCCCCCATGATCCGAGTTGACGGGGACGTACGTCGGGTGAATATCCCGTCGTTAGAAGCAAAAGACGTCAGCAGCCTCATCTACGATATTATGAATGATAATCAACGTCGTGACTATGAGCAAAACCTTGAGGTGGATTTCTCGTTCGAAGTGCCAAATTTGGCGCGTTTCCGTGTTAACGCCTTTAATTCAAATCGTGGTCCTGCTGCGGTGTTCCGTACTATTCCAAATCAAGTACTGAGCTTAGACGATTTAGGTGCGCCTGATATTTTTACCAAAATTTCTGACAACCCACGCGGTTTAGTATTGGTAACTGGCCCAACGGGTTCTGGTAAATCAACTACACTAGCTGCGATGGTGGATTATATTAATAACAACAAACATCACCATATTCTGACCATCGAAGACCCGATTGAATTTGTTCACGACAACAAGCAAAGCCTTATTAACCAACGTGAAGTACATAGAGATACACACAGCTTTAACGCGGCACTGAGAAGTGCACTCCGTGAAGACCCAGACGTTATTTTAGTCGGTGAATTACGTGATCTTGAGACCATTCGCTTGGCGCTAACTGCCGCGGAAACAGGTCACTTAGTATTTGGTACTTTGCATACTACCTCAGCACCTAAAACCATCGACCGTATTGTGGACGTGTTCCCAGGTGAAGAAAAAGACATGGTGCGTTCTATGCTGTCAGAGTCGCTACAAGCGGTTATTTCACAAACGTTGGTGAAAAAAGTAGGCGGCGGGCGAATAGCAGCGCATGAAATCATGCTCGGGATCCCTGCTATTCGTAACCTTATTCGTGAAGACAAGATTGCACAGATGTATTCGGCAATTCAAACCGGTGCAATGCACGGTATGCAAACCATGGATCAATGCCTCACAAACCTATTAAACCGTGGTTTGATCACACAGCAAGATGCGCGTGCGAAAGCCCATGACAAAAACCAGTTCAATAGCGGCTATTAAGTGGTGATGTAGTGATGAATATAGAACCGTTTTTGCAATCGATGGCCAATCAGCAAGCATCCGACTTATTCGTTTCGGCTGGGCTTGCGGTGAGCGCTAAAATTGATGGTGAGCTTAGAGCGCTAAGTGAAGAAAGCTTAGATGCCGAGCAATCACTTAATCTTGTCACGTCGATTATGAGCGACAAGCAAAAGCAAGAATTCTTTGATACTAAAGAGTGTAACTTTGCGATTGCTAACGATATTGGTCGTTTTCGTGTTTCAGCATTTTGGCAACGGGATTGTGCGGGCATGGTTATCCGCCGTATCGTTACCGCTATTCCTGACGTCAATGAGTTGGGGTTACCGTCGGTACTCACCGATGTGATCATGTTTAAACGTGGCTTGGTGTTATTTGTGGGTGGCACAGGCACGGGGAAATCAACCTCACTTGCGGCACTGCTTGGCTATCGCAATCGTAACCAACGTGGCCACATTTTGACGATTGAAGACCCTATTGAGTTTGTGCATCAACACCAAAAAAGCATCATTACCCAGCGTGAAGTAGGCATTGATACTGAGAGTTTCGAATCTGCTTTAAAAAGCTCATTACGCCAAGCGCCAGATGTCATTCTGATAGGTGAGATCCGTTCACAAGAAACTATGGAGTATGCATTGAGTTTTGCCGAAACAGGGCATTTATGTGTAGCTACCTTACACGCTAATAATGCCAATCAGGCTATCGACCGTATCATGCACTTAGTCCCGAAAGAAAAACACGATAAACTGAAGTACGATTTGGCGCTGAACCTACGGGCTATTGTCGCGCAACAGCTCGTGCCTTCCTCAAAAGGCGAAGGGCGAGAAGCGGCCATTGAAGTACTACTCAACTCCCCACTTGTTGCCGAGCTGATTAAAAAAGGCGATATTGGTTCAATTAAAGAGGCAATGGCAAAATCGAAAGACATGGGCATGCAAACCTTTGATCAAGCGTTGTTTGAGCTTTATAAACAGCAGCGGATCAATTATGCCGATGCATTACATCATGCTGACTCGCCAAACGATCTGCGCCTGATGATCAAGTTACAAAACAATGAACAAAAAGGTGCAGGTTTCTTACAAGGGGTGACGGTAGATGGGTTGGATTCGAAAAACTAAACGCAGCCATCTATTCTTCGCTTTTGTGCTGAGCTTTGCTGGTGTACTGAATGCCAGCGAAGCACTTAATGTTTTTATTAGAGATGATGTCCTCGCTGACTATCAACGTTTTGTTGGTGAACGCGACGTCACAAAAATCACCGACTTTAGTGGTCAGTATTTGCGTCGCGATGTTGTCGATATGGTGATAGCACAGCAAGCCTTGCAAAAAGGTGGCTTCGATAAAACGTTTATCTTTACTCCTGGTTTTGTCAGTTTTCGTGAATCCAATTTGCTTGAAAAAGGAGAACAACTACTTCACTTTGATAGTTATTGGAAAGCAGACCTTGAAAATAAAGGTCGGCTGCTTTTTATCAGTGAGCCTGTTATTCAAAAAGGTCAGTATTTTGCTGGTATTTATCACGGGATAGATAATCAAAAAGTAATACAGCTAAAAGGGGAGCAAGGGCTCACCCAGCTAACTTCGGTATCCAACCCTAAGTGGCAGACCGATTGGCAAACCTTGGAGTCACTTCCGCTTAAACAGCTTCATGCTGAACCCGATTGGATGTCACAAGCGCGTATGGTGAGCAAAGGTTGGGTCGACTTTATGTTGATGCCGCTTATGCCGAAGCTAGATAATCGTTTTGTTTTGGAAGATGTTGAGCTCATTGCTAATGAACATCTAGTCGTACTGTTAAACGACAGCAGGCACTTTGCGGTGTCTCGGCTTCATCCAGAAGGTGAACGAGCGTTTGCTGCATTACAAAAAGGCCTTGCAATACTTCGTGAACAAGGCCGGATCACTAGCGCATATCAGCAAGCAGGGTTAATACCTGATTTGGATAAGTACCAAGTTGTGAACCCATTACACGAGCTTCATTAGCCATTTATACAGCTTACTCGCGGCTAGAGCCGCTTTGCTCCTTGACCCAATCGACGATAGTTTCGATTGCACTGGGAGCAAAGTGGTTTTTTTTAATCGAGAAAATTGCATCAAGTGGCAGTTCTGGTTTCATTAAACTGTGTGCAGCATCGGCGATAGTGATTTGTTCTAGCTCGGCGTTTATTTGGCTTGAGTTTGCAAAAGCGCGTGCAAACTCTGATTGACTATGTTCTATGTCGACATGAAAATCGCTGTCGCCATAAATTGCTAGCATTGGTAAGTTTAGTCGAGTAAAACCTTCAAATACATCTGCCTCAATATTTTTTCTGACGAAATTATAGCGTGCTTCATCTTCAATAGGCTTTGGCATAAAAGGGTCTTGGTGCAATGCTGCGGAAATGTATTGGTCGTATCCTGCTTTGATAAGTTGCATCTCTTTAATGCTCAGCTGCTCGATGCGTGCTATCGCCGCTTCATCATTTGCACTGATCTTTTCTTCCTCTATCAATCGTACCCACATACTGTATTGGCTCTGAGCCAGCCAGTTTGCAGCGCCTCCAACCAGTACCATAAATTCGATATTTTCCTCGTCGTACAAGTTCGAAAATACCCAACTTGCTTGACTAAAGCCAAGCACGGCTATTTTATTTTGCTGATAGCCTGTGTTACGCAGATATCGAATTGCATCTTTTACTTCGGTAGCTCTATCATCCATAGATTGTGATAACCAGTTACCTTGTGAGTTACCTACTCCTGGTTTGTCCCACGAGAAAGTAGCAATATTTGCACTTACCAAAGATTGTATTATGGGCAAATAGTAGCCTTTTGCCGTAGTGTCCATTGCTCCATCACCATGAACAAGAATAACGATAGTATCTGTTTCTGCGAGGCTTTTAGGAGTATAGAGTCGCCCTTCAAGCTGGTGCTCGAAGGAATCGAAGGTATGCGTTGTATATTGAAGCTTGCCTTGTTCTGACTGATTGTTACAGGCAGATAATATACAAGCTAAAAAACAAGAGAATATTGTTACTAAGAGTTTGTGCTGTACTACCATGAGTTTTTCCTTAACCGGATGAGTCAGCAAACTATATGAGAATTTCATGTTAGAAACTGTGAGTAGTCGTCAAATTATTAGATTGATATTGTTTGAGGTGGTTAAAGTATGAACAGTTTTATTAAATTTCAATTTGGCGAATTTTTCTGTTAGCTGCACCTTTAATATCAATTATATGATTGATATTAAAGGTCAATAGAATGAAAGGTTAGGCTAGCTATTCCCACATCGCTTCAAAGTAGCTTTCGAGAATGATACAAGCAGACATGCCATCTACCTTACCTTTTGCAAGGTTTTTATAGCCACCTTGTTCAAATAAGCGTGCTTTGGCATCTGCTGTCGTCAAGCGCTCATCTTGTGTTTCTACCGGCAAACGAAAGTGGTTATGCAGGCGATTGGCAAATTTCTTTGCTCTGAATGTTAAATCTTGATTGGTACCATCCATATTAAGTGGTAAACCAACCACCAATAAGTCAGGCTGCCACTCGTTAATAAACACGGCAATGTCATCCCAATTTGGAATGCCATCGTTTGCCTTAACAGCACCTAAGCTTGATGCGGTAGCGGTGATTTCTTGGCCGATAGCCAAGCCGATACTTTTAGTGCCAAAGTCAAACCCAATAACGCTGCGTTTGCCTTTGGCTACTTTTTCTTTTTTGTTTTCCATGAATACTTCGTTTGTTAGCGTAAGCTTGTGAATAGGGATAGTTACGCATGACCCGCTTGCGAGCTTAATTGTGCGACGTCGATACCAAGCATTTGCACTGCTTTTTCCCAACGTTTTTCGGGTGGCGTATTAAATATGATTTCGGGATCTGCCTCAACGACTAACCAAGTGTTTTCTTTCAGTTCTTTCTCTAGTTGACCACTGACCCATCCGGCGTAGCCCAAAGTGATGATAAACCCCTCAGGAGAGTGTGATGACGTTAAAGATGCCAAGACATCTTTTGATGTGGTAATCATAATTTCAGAGCTAAGCTCTTGGCTTGAGGCGTAACCAAACTTTGGCGTATGTAATACAAAGCCTCTATCGGTGTGAACAGGCCCACCGGCGTAGATATTCACCTTAGCCGCTTGGCTAGATTTGTCGTTATGGATATCAATTTGATCAAGCAATTCGCCCACGGTGATATCGATAGGCTGATTTACCACCAGTCCCATCGCGCCATCTTCGCTGTGTTCACAAAGATAGGTTACCGTATGATTGAAAAAAGGGTCATCCATGCTGGGCATTGCCACTAAAAAGTGATTAGCGAGTGATTTCATAACCAGACCCCCTTAATGATTAGCTTTTAGTATGGTCGAGTTTTCGCTCGATCGCATCATAAAACTTATCCATAATTGAAATGTCATACGCTGCTTCAATTTCTTTCACGCAGGTTGGTGCGGTGACATTGATTTCGGTGAGCTTATCGCCAATGATATCTAGGCCAACGAATATCAGGCCCTTTGCTTTTAACGTTGGGGCAATAGCTTCGGCGACTTTACGGTCCGACTCGCTAATTGGTCTTGCTTCACCACGGCCGCCCGCCGCGAGATTACCACGAGTTTCACCGCCTTGTGGAATGCGAGCTAAGCAGTACGGCATCACTTCACCGTCTACCACTAATACGCGCTTATCACCGTCTTTAATTGCTGGGATATAGTTTTGCGCCATAGCATAGCGAGAACCATGCTCAGTAAGCGTTTCGCAGATCACCCCAATATTTGCATCATTTTGTTTCACTCTAAAGATAGACGCGCCACCCATTCCATCTAGAGGCTTGAGAATGATATCGCCATGTTTAGCTAAAAACTCGCGAATTTGTGATTGATTACGTGTAACCAAAGTATCTGGAGTATGTTCGCTAAACCACGCAGTAAAGAGCTTTTCATTGGCGTCACGCAGGCTTTGTGGTTTATTTACCACAAGCGACCCTGCAAGCTCAGCGCGCTCGAGAATATAAGTGGCGTAAATATATTCAGTGTCAAAAGGCGGGTCTTTACGCATTAAAATAACGTCAAGGTCGCCTAAGTTGATTTCTTGTTTCTCAGCCAGTTCATACCAATGGGAGGTATCGTCAAACACTTGCGTTTTTGCCGCGGTCGCTTTGGCAACGCCTTGGTACAAGAACAGGTCATTCATTTCCATGTAATACAATTCATAGCCGCGCTGCTGTGCCGCCAGCATCATGGCAAACCCGGTGTCTTTTTTAATGTTAAAGCCACTGATTGGATCGGAAATGATCCCTAATTTAATCGTCATAAACGCTCCCATTGCGCTTGCTGAGTTTACCCATGATATGGGGGTTGCTCTGTGTATTTAAAGTGCTAAATCGCCGAATTGCAGCTGTAGTGCGCTCAGTACCGTTAGAGCTGCGGTTTCTGTACGAAGTACACGCGGGCCTAAACGGACATCAATAAATTGCTGTTGAGCGGTGGCGTCGAGTTCCTCGTCGGTAAAACCGCCTTCAGGTCCCACTAAAAAGCGGATCCCAGACTGGGTATACGGCAGTGTTTTTATTGAATGTTCGGCGCGAGGATGGAGCGTAATTTTTAACTCGTCGCTTTGCTGTGCAAGCCATTCAGACAACTCCATCGGCGGGTGAATAACAGTGATGGTATTGCGTCCGGATTGCTCGGCCGCAGCAATTGCTATCTTTTGCCATTGCTGGTGTTTTTTTGCTAGACGCTCACCACTTAATTTAACACCGCAGCGTGCCGTAAACAAAGGGGTAATTTCGCTCACCCCCAGCTCTACCGACTTTTGAATAGTGAAGTCCATTTTATCGCCGCGAGAAATCCCTTGCCCAAGGTGTATGGCGAGTGGAGATTCTACATTTTTATCTTCGAATGATTCAGGTACAGCAACGACTTTCTTTTTCCCAACTTCACTTAATTGACACAGGTACTCGCCGCCCTGTCCATTGAACAGGCTGACTTTATCTTTTGTCGTCATTCTAAGCACTCGGCCTATGTGTCCTGCGGCGTCATCATCCAAAGTAACTGGCACACCAATGGCCAAAGGCGAGTTTTGATAAATATGTGGAATACGCATAATTAGATTATTCAGTTGCTGTTTTGTGGCAATGGTAAGCGCTCGCGCACGGTTAGTCTATATTATCCCACCACTTTAGTTTTACCACATAGTAACCCGGTGAACTGAGCGAGCATTAGGTCAGGGTCGGGCAAGCTGGCGATATCCGGATGACAAGACAAATGATTGATTAATGCTTGTGAGTGCAGTTTAGTAATCTGAAACCCTTGCGGGGTTTGTTCGATTAAAAACCGGTGTGGGTGAAGAGAATCAAAAATGAAGCGCTGCTCCTCTGTGGCTAAATGATAGTCCAGAGAATAAAGCAGCACTGCATGAATGTTATGATGACGATGCAAATAATTGGCAAGTTCAGAAACGCTGATTTCATTGTCAAAGTCGCAATAACAATAGTCCTTTATTTGCTCTTTAAACATCATTTTGAGCATGTGCTTGGTGTTGTCACCCGCGATAATAATATCACTAGCTTGGCTAGAGCGCACGTTTTGCATATGCTCGACAAGTTCTTGGCTAAAATCCCAATTGCTATCTACCAGTAAAAATCCATCAACTAAAGCATTCATGCAATATTGCGTTACACCGAAAACAAGTTAATAAGTAAATAGCCTATGGAACAGAAAACCGCAAACTCCAAACATGCGATGCCAACATTATCTTGGTGGTCTACCTCTAGACCAATATTGACCTTAGGTAAGGATAAATGCAGTAATACGTAGCTACCAATGTAAAGAAAAAGCCACATTACACCGCAATGCATGACAACCGAAAACAAGTTTTCTACCACTTTTGCTCCATGGTAGGGAGCACTGTGCAGCCCCGCATACATGGCTAAAGAGAGGCCGATGGATTTACCCGCATAACGAATACCAATCGAAGTGTTTCTGAGATTAAAATTTTGCTGTAAAGAAGCCCCTTGGTTGAACTTGGCAAAGCGACTTTCTCTGATTTTACTATCTAGCGTGTAAAGCAGCTGCAATAGCATAAAACCAAGGGCTACAACTAATAGATCGCTCCAGCCTTTCGGGTGCACCCAATGATATAAACCAAGCACCAAAATGGTGTTACCGAGTAACATGCCCGAGTCCACCATCGCGGCGCAGATATTTTGTTTTAAAATCGCTTCTTCTTCGTCAAACTGATACAAAATCCATTTGCGATGGATCCATTGCCCAAAGTAGACAAAGGCAATGATCAACCCAATATGTAAGGCCACTTGCAGAGGATGTGACTGCGCTCTAACCACGCCTAAGTCATTGAATAAGTATGCAACACAAATACATAGCATCGTCACTTGACTGGCATAGCTTATCCCAAGTGCAAAGTTGTCACGTTGCGCGAGCTCGTCATCAAGTAGATTGTTGGCGCTACGTTGGATCATTAAGCGCAGCAAAATAGTTAAACTACAGACAATGACAAAGCAAATCAAAATCGCTAAAAAGTTGATATTGTTTAAAGACAAATAACTCATACTCGGTGTAAGGTTGTGTTTTAGATAGAGTTACTATAACACTGCTCACAAAGAGAGCCAGTCTACCGTGGAGTTTTTTATGTCGGAATTGTTTGTTCAAGCAGCGCTGAATACGCTTGCTCAAGAGCGTTACCAAATGATTTATGGTGATGCGCCGATGGAGCCCAAACTGGCACGGTTACTGGCCCTGAGTGATTTTGCCGAGCGTACACTTGCACGATTTCCTGAGTGGGGCGTTTGGTTACTCGATGAAACGCAGATGCAAATGCGCGACTGCCCTGCGGTGTTTGATTTCACTGCTCCATTGGTTGAAGAAAAACAAGCTTGGCAGCAACTGCGTCACTATCGGTTAAAGTATTGGCTTAAAGTGATGTGGCTGGATTTGGTTGCAGACAATGAGATTGATGACAGTATCCGCTACGTTTCACAGCTTTCCGATACGTTGATCTCCAACGCTTATCAATGGGCGTACTTAAGCGTAGAAGCGCAATCTGGTTCTCCAAAAGATAAGACAGGTAACTCGATACCCATGACGGTATTAGGCATGGGGAAACTTGGCGGTAAGGAACTGAATTTTTCCTCTGACATCGATTTGATCTTTGCCTATCCAAGAAGTGTCGATACATCCGGTGGCCGGCGCAGTATTGAGGCGCAAGTTTTTTACACTCGCGTGGCACAAAAACTTATCTCAGCGCTTAATCAAGTCACCATTGATGGCCAAGTATTCAGAGTAGATATGCGTTTAAGACCATTTGGGGATAGTGGTCCTTTGGTGATGAGCTATGCCGCGATGGAAGACTATTACCAAGATCAAGGTCGCGAATGGGAGCGCTATGCGATGTTAAAGGCGCGGCCAATTGGTGAGCCGTCGCCTTATTGGCAAGAGTTTTACGACCTAATTCGACCATTCGTCTATCGCCGTTACATCGACTTTTCTGTGATAGATTCTTTGCGAAAGATGAAAAACATGATTGCCCAAGAGGTGAGACGCAAAGGCTTAACGAATAACATTAAGCTCGGCGCGGGTGGCATTCGAGAAGTTGAGTTTATTGTGCAGGCTTTGCAACTGATACGCGGCGGTCGCGAAACGCCATTACAAACGCCTTCATTATTACAGGCACTAGAAGAGCTTGAAGCGCTTGAGATTGTCCCTAGCGAGGTCAAAAACCGTCTGCATGAGAATTATTTAGTGCTGCGTAAAGTTGAGCAATATCTACAAGCGTTTGATGACAAACAAACGCAAACTTTACCCGATAACAACTTGGACTGCCTGCGCCTGAGCCATTTATTGCAATGTAGTGATTACGCCGAAGTCGAGCAAATGTTAAAGGTTGTGACGCATCATATCCGAGCTGAGTTTAGCCAAGTCATTGGTGAACCGCCTGAAGAAGAGTTAGATGAAGACGATAGCGCGGTTTATGCGTGGCAAACGGGAGAAATTGCGCAGCTGGGCCAGTGCCGAGCTGCGCCGTGTTTTGAGACTTGGCAAACTGACTTGATGGCGTTTAAACAAGGGCTAAGTAAAAAGCAGGCGGGCACTCGTGGTCGCGATATTCTCGATAAGTTAATGCCTGCCTTGCTACGAGAGCTCAGTAAACAAAACATGGAGCCGGCGCTCGCTCGCGTGCTCAGTGTGATCAATAAAGTGGCATCTCGTACTGCATATTTGGAGCTACTGTATGAAAATCACGGTGCGTTGACTCAACTTATCAAGCTTTGTTGTCATAGCGCGTGGATTGCTGAGCATATTGCGAAATACCCGATCCTCCTTGATGAACTCATCGACCCGCAAACTCTCTATAAACCTTTGCCATTAACGGCCTATAAAAATGAGATCCAGCAAGCATTTTTGCGTATAGATGAGCAAGATGTTGAGCTACAGATGGAAGCGCTGCGACAATTTAAACAAACGCATCAGCTAAAAGTCGCGGCTGCAGACGCCACTGGCGTGTTGGACATTATGAAGGTGAGCGATCATCTAACTGCGCTTGCTGAGGCGATTATTGCAAAGGCCGTCGATATTGCTTGGGGGCACATGGTCGCGCGTTTTGGTGCGCCTGAAGGTGCAACATTAGAAGAAAAAGGCTTTGCCGTGATAGCTTATGGTAAGGCGGGCGGATATGAGCTTGGCTACAACTCAGATCTAGACTTAGTGTTTGTGCATAATCGCGACGGCGAAAGTCAAACTCAAGGTGATAAACCTATCTCTTCAAGACAGTTTTATATGAAGCTGGCGCAGCGTTTAATGCATTTATTTAACACCAAAACGCTCTCTGGCATGCTTTACGAATTAGACACTCGACTTCGTCCCGAAGGAAACTCAGGCTTACTTGCTATCAATCTAGAAAGCTTTTACCAATACCAATTAGAGCAAGCTTGGACGTGGGAGCATCAGGCGCTAGTTAGAGCTCGCATGGTGTTAGGTGAGCCGCAAATGGCCGCACGATTTGAGGAAATTCGTCATGCAATACTAATGCAGCAGCGAGATGTGTCTAAATTGGTGGAAGATGTTCGCAATATGCGTGAAAAAATGCGAGCCCACCTTAACCAAGATAGCGACAGCCTTTTTGACTTAAAGCAGGGAGTGGGTGGAATGACTGATATTGAATTTATCAGTCAGTTTATCGTTTTGCGATATGGTAATCAGTACCCGGAACTTTGTACCTATCCAGATAATATTCGTATTTTAGAGGCTGCACAGCAGGTCTCAGTTATATCAGAGGATGAGTGCAAAAGTTTAGTGAATGCTTATTGTTTCTACCGTGATACTTATCATTATCAGTGCCTAAATGCGGGCACACGATGTATTGATTTAACGAAATGCGAAAGCATGAGGAACGCTGTAAGTGATATTTGGCACACAACTTTAAGTATTTAGTGAAACTGGTATAAGCTTCTTTAGTTGTTAGTTTTAGCGTCGAGTGTCCTAAAGAAGGGCAAAAAATCAGTGTTTTAGTTTTTATCTGGGCTTCACCATTATTCAATGGGAGAAAGCAAACTACAGTACTGTGGTTGCGAGGTAAATAACCAGAGGTTTGGATAAGGAATGAGCTAACTCATTGTTTTTTAATCACCTTAAACTATCTTCTTATCTAGCCAGAGAGTTTTGGGGATAACTCCGCTCTCGTGTCCTACTACCGCCCTGGTACCTACATCCTGTAGGCAAGGCGAATTTACGCACCAATAGCTGGCTATTGGAAGTGAATTCAACGAAGTTAGCGCTAAAACTGGCCGCTAGAAAGGCATTAATTATCCGAAGCTCAGGTTAAATATAAGGCCAATACAAATCGAGTGATTGGCCTTATTTCAAGTATTTACTATTAAGGGATCATGCCACAGCGCCACACTCTCACTGTTTGAGTTTCCGTGCGGCAGTTGGTCTTAATTGTCTCGGTTGATGTTGTGGTTACTAGCTTGTTGTTAGTTAACCCTATATTACCGCTGTAAGTGTAATTGCTAATCCACCTTCTTCCTTCTGGATCTGTGTACCAATAAGTTCCAGTTCTTGAAGTGTAAACGCTAGAAGGGCAAGTATTAGACTGTTCAATGATCCTCAAGCCTGTTTCATAGCTTGTCATTGGTAGTGGAAAGTCTGGTTCATGCCATAAATGACCTAACCAAGTGACACCCCCATAGCTACAATGTCTTTTTGTAGTTTCAACCGTTCTCGTTTCAGTGTCACAAACTTGAACTTGTCGTGTTTGATAATCCCAATAACCTTGCCCTCCTGGGCAGTCGATTCTGGCTTCAGAGACTGAGCTACATGCGAGTAGTGTAGTTCCCAATACGGATAGATAAAAGTACTTCATTTTATTCCTTTATTATTAGTTATAGTTAAATGCAACTTTAATCAGTATGTAAACTGTTGGAGCTGCTGTTCATTGAAAAGTGATTTTATTTCAGCCAGCTTTTCAAAGTCGGTGGAAACTTGTTGCTTGGCATAAGGGCTACCTGCTGTACCTAGCGTGATATCACTTGGCGCACTAAAAACAGATTGACTTAATCGAGATACCTCTTGTTTTTGATACTCTGATAATACAATTTTATTTAATTCATTTTGTAACATGGCTAACTTTTGACTTACTAACAGCTTTTGCTCTCTTAATTCAAAAGCTCGATATTGCTTAATTTGATCTGCGCTTAATAAGCTGCTAACGGTTGTTGCGAAAGACTTGGCATTATTTTGTAGTTTATACTCGAAATCAGCTCGAATTTGAGGAGCATTCGTAGGATCTGATGATGCTGTCGCTTGATAATGCTCCCAGATCTCATAGTCTTGATTTGCCTTTGCCATTAAGGCTTCTTGTAATTCGACTTTTTGAACATCATCAAGCTCCATCTCTGCAGACAAGTGACTGACCGTGGGCATAACATTGACAACCTTCAAGTTATCAAGTGAAACAGCGCGAGGCGCTGATAGTTCAGGCTTTGGCCGTTGAGAGAAGGTTGATTGAAGATCGTCTGTGTTATCTAAGTTCGCAAAGTTTGAGTCTCTCTTTGTTTGGCTTTCAACTAATCTCTTTTGTAATTCACTATTTTTAGATTCGATCTGCGCTAATTCTGTTTGAAGTGTATTAATAGTTCGCAGATGAGTTTTATTAATTGACTCTGCAACCTGTGGCTGATTAGTGGAGAAGATAAAATAAGCAGAAGCCAAAGTAATGCCCGTAAAAAAGGAAATCAAGGTGTTAAATATGATGCTCATTGTTTTTTTTATTTTTATTATTTGTTTCTATATTTGATCCTTTGTTATTTTTTGTAAAGTTTTATTTGTGTTTTTATTGAGCTAAACGATATAAATTAACTTTTAGGAATGCGCTTGAAATAAGGTATTTGTATTAAGAACAATCGTACTTTCTAAGTTTAGTTAGTTGATTTTTATTCTTATTTTTAATTCTGTGGAGGAAGTTGCTATGGTGTAATTGCTTCCTTTAAGCATAGTGGACTAAAGGAAGCTTGTATTTTGTTAGCCCGCAAGCTTACGACAGTTTTCACGTACATAGATTGGTGGGTTTTCGGTGATCACAGCAGCGCGCTCTCGTGGGCAAAAAAATGTATAGACTTGAAATTCAAAGTCGTCATTTATAGCCGTTCCAACTTGATAAAGCGCAGTAACAAAGTCAGTATCAAGACGGAAGTTATATTTCACCACGTAATCTCGCTCTAAATACCAAAATAGTTCGACGCCTTCTTCTTTGGCTTGCTTTGTGAGCACATCTTTAAGTGTGTCTCCCGTATCGAAGCGTCTTGGTTGCTTCTCTCCGGTCCATTTAGGGTTAGATGGTTTAACAGCAAGTGCTCTTTGTGCTAGAGCATCATCGAGCGGATAAGTGGGTTTTCCAAGTGTGATAACGTATTTTTCGCGATCCGTATCACGATTGCTCATACTATTTCTAAAACTCTCGTAAAATTGCGACAAGCCTTGCGCCGCGACATTGGTGGTCTCCCTAAAGTTTAGGTTCTTAGAGGCACCAAAAAGGAAATAGTAAGCAGCCCAAATGAGTAACACACCCAGTGACAGATGTTTAGCCCAAAACCAGATTGACGATAATTTATTTTTTTTCTTCTTAGCCATTTCAAACTACTCCAAGACCCTAGTAAAACGAAGGTGCCTTTTCATCAGGTCGCGTTTTAAAGCGACGATGCACCCACATGTATTGATCCGGCGCACAATTGATTGCTTGCTCCATTCTCTCGTTGACGCGAGTAACATCCGCAAGGTCATTACCACTTGGGAATGATTCTAATATAGGTTGTATGTCTAAATGATACATCCCTTTTGCGTCTCTCGTACAGTGTAAGCTTAAAGTCTCAGCTTTTTTGCTTGCAGAAAATAATAAAGTACCAGTTGTTGTTGCTGCATCAGGTACCGCAAAGAAAGGTGCAAACTCACAGCGCTTGCGGCCATAATCTTGATCAGGCAGGTAATAACACACGCGTTTGCTCGAGAGCGTTTTCAATAATCCTTTGACGTCTCGTTTGGTGACTAAATACTCATTTGAGCGCAGTCTCCCACGGGTCATAAAAAACTCCATAAGTGGATTATTGTGTGGGCGATAAAAGCCAACACCTTGCATTTTTGTGCCTAGCACTCGGCTTGCCATCTCGAGGTGCAACATATGGGGGACCAGCATAAGTACCCCTTTTCCTTGTTTTTGTACGGCTTCAATATGCTCTAAACCTTTGATGGAACCCACCACCTGATTAATGCGCCATTCTGGCCACCACCATGCCATTCCCGTCTCAAGCGTTGCTATGCCTGTATTTTCCATATTCTTTAGTAGCATCGCTTTATGTTCTGTTTCACTTAGGTGTGGAAAGCAAAGTTTCAAATTAACATCAGCAATATGGCGGCGACGTTTCATATATTTATGGACTAGACGTCCAAGGCCTTTACCCAGTGCAAATTGAACATTTTGTGGGAGCCATGAGATTAAATACAGGGCGAAAACACCAAGCCAAGTCAGCCAAAATTTAGGTGCTAAGAATGACCATTTGAAAGGTGAATGAGTAACCAAAGTAATATACCTGAGACTTAATTGAAGAGGCTAGTTTATCTATATTGCTGTAAAAATACAAAAAGCCAGCATAGCTGGCCTTTTCAGAGCTGATAATTGAAGTACCTAGCCTTCAATCAAGCCTTGGTTGATCGCTTCAAGATCGGCACGAGATAGCGTACCAGCTGCTTGTTTTAAGCGTAGTGATGATAGTACATAGCGATAACGAATATCAGCTAGGTTACGTTTCGCGTTATAAAGGTTTTGCGTGCTTACTAGTACGTCTACGATGGTACGGGTACCGACATCAAAACCCGCTTCAGTCGCTTGCAAGGCGCTTTCTGCTGAAACTACGGCTTGCTCTAGTGCGCGGTATGTTGCAACATCTGAAACCACTTGGTTGTACGATGTGATCACTGAGCGTGTCATGTTACGCACTGCTGCTTCCATATCCTCGCTGCTAGCAACGAAGTTTGCGCGAGCTTGATCGGTCGCAGCAACGGTTTGACCACCAGTGTAAATTGGTACGTCTAATGTTAAGCCAACAGAGGTTCTGTCACTACGAGGTGCGTGCTGTCTACCTGCGCTATCAGCCAGAGAATCAGAATAGGTGGCGTTTAATTTTAGTGTTGGATAGTGGCCAGCCTTCGCTAAATCGATTTGATCTTTTGCGATGTCAACCGCAGATTTCGCAACTTGAAGATCTAGGTTTTTCGCCTTCGCAATCTCGATAAAATCATTGGTATCTTGCGTTGGTTTAACTGTCGAGAAAGTTTCAGTGTTTAGTTTGTCTAGTTTTGCGTGATACTTACCTGTAATCGTACGTAACGTTTCACGCGCGGTTTCAACTGCATTACTTGCAACAATTTCGTCTGCAACCGCGCGGTCAAACTGCGCTCTTGCTTCATGCACGTCTGTAATTGCAGTCAAACCAACTTCGTAGCGCTGTTTAGTCTGCTCGAGCTGACGTTCAATTGCGCGTTTCTCTGCTTGTACAAACTCTAGGCTATCTAATGCGCTTAGCACGTTGAAGTAACCTTCAGCGATCCGGACGATTAGAGTTTGCTTTTGCTGTTCATACTGAGTTGCTGCTTGCATTGCACGCTTTTCGGCAATTGATAGCCCTTGCCAAGATGCCATATTAAAGATGGTTTGGTTTAAAGAAATAGAACGCTGAAAAGTATCAGTGTCAGACTCATATAATGTGTAACCTGTGCCATCATTTTGCTCGTTCAAGGCGCCTTCTGACGTAACGTCTGTATAGCTCATTTGAAAGCCAAGCTGAGGTAGTAGTACACCTAACGCTTGGTCTTGTGCATATTTTTGTGCATCCGCCTGCGCTTTAGCCTTCAATACGGTAGGATCATTAACCGTTGCAATGTCGTATACTTGCAGTAGGTCTTCAGCGTGGGACAGGCTGCTTGAAAGTGCGCACGACAACCCAACAACTAATGATAGTAGAGTTTTTTTCATTTTTCGCTCAGTCCTTAGACAATTTTTATACTGTCAGCATGTTACCCTGTTTTTGCGGCCCAATTAAAGACCAAATGCGTAAAACATCGCCAACAAGTGTAACAGAATATATTAATACCACTTGGGTATTGTAAAGTGGAAAAAGTTAAAGGTAAACGACTTCGTTTACTTATTCAGGTATGACCCTACTATAAGGGCGATTGGTTAGCTTTTAAACCGTTGCTGTTAAAAAACACAGGATTATTTTATGAAACCTTTGAGTCAGTTCAACAAAGTCGACGTCAATGTTTCTTCAATAGAAACAATCTTCAATGGCTTTTTTACCATTCACAAGTACCAGTTTACCCACGCTTTATTTAATGGCGGTGTGTCAGAGCCGATATCTCGCGAGATATTAGAGCGTGGTCATGCAGTTGCAATATTGCCGTACGATCCTGTTACGGATAGCGTGTTGCTTATTGAGCAAATTCGAATTGGGGCGTTGGCTTCAAAACATTCCCCATGGCTTTTGGAATGCATCGCTGGGATGGCAGAAGGGAGTGAGGATTACGAGTCTGTTGCAAGAAAAGAAGCCAAAGAAGAAGCAGGACTTGAGCTTGATAAGCTCATTTATATGCGCTCTTATTTATCGAGTCCAGGTGGTACAACGGAACGGCTATACTTGTATTTAGCGCTTGCTGATCTATCTGGTGCGGAGGGAGTCTATGGGCTGGCTGAAGAAGGTGAAGATATTAAAGTGCATGTGATGTCACTTGATGAAGCCTTAGCACGCCTTGATAATGAGGAAATCGATAACGCTGCCACTGTTATTAGTCTACAATGGTTGGCAATAAATAAAGCGCGGATTATAGAAGCAGTTTAGGAGTTGTATTTTTGTCACAAGTGCTGAGTTCAAAGCAGTATATTCAATCTCTGCCCCGTTACATCACGCTGTGCGAGCGTAATTATTTACGTGCGCTAAAACTGCTACCCGAAGAAGTGGAAGGTGAGAGTCGAGTGATTGACTTAGCCTCTGCGCGATACTGTTTGAGCGTAGCTGGGGTCAGTAAATACACGACGGACGTTCACATCGAGCAGATGGCGACGATAAGTACTCATTTGCCACACTTTTCGTTGTCTGTGCGCCTCTACCATGATGCTAAAGTGGCTGAAGTAATTCACCGTGATTATCATCGTAGAATCAAGCCATCCTATGGTTACCCAAACCCTGATATGCATCAAAAAGATGAGAAATATCAAATTAATGCGTTTTTAGCCGATTGGCTTATGGTCTGTTTAGAAAAAGGTCGTGTGCATTTAAACTGGGATGTAAACAATGGCTTGGTTTGATCTCGAGCTACAATTCGATAAAGCGCAAATTCGTATCGGGCATTTTACGGATTGCCATTTGTTTGCCACGCCCTCTGGGGAATACTTTGCGGTAAATACCGCTACTAACCTCGCTCGCACTCTGGCCGCGATGGCCGAAGAGCATTTTGATTGTGTGGTGTTTGGCGGTGATTTAACACAAGATCACAGTGCGGCTTCTTATCATGAGTTTGCCCGTATAGTGAGGGAGAGTGATTTGCAATGCCCAGTGCTTTGGGTGCCAGGTAACCACGACGAGTTAGCGTTACTCGAAGAAATGAGTGTTGGGCAAATTGTCCGTCATAAATGCATCTCTGGTCCGTTTGGCCAAGTGCTTTTGATAAATTCAAAGGGTGAATCACCCGCCGGATGGTGCGCTAAGTCACATTTAGGGGCGCTCAAAGACAAGCTTACCAATAATATAGGTAACAATACGATTGTTTTTGCTCATCATCATCCTAGTCCGATTGATGGCTATTTAGATAAACATATCCTTGAAAATGGTCCTGCACTTTTAAACCTGTTGGTGGATTCAGAGCAAGTCTTAGGGCTATTTCATGGTCATGTACACAATGAATATCAACAACAATTTCGCACTTTACCTATCTACGCTACGCCTGCAACATCAATCCAATTTGATAAGCACACCAAGGACTGGTATCAGTCTGATTTGGGTCCCGCTTATCGTGTCATCGTATTTAGTAAAAGCGCTATAACAACAGAGGTAAAATGGCTCGGAAAGTAGTTTATATTCACGGCTTTAATAGCTCTGAGCTATCCTATAAAGCGACGGTGTTTGGTGAATATATGATGGATAAACAGACGCCATACCTTGTCCCTAGGCTGCATTATGACCCGAGAGTCGCATTGGCACAGTTGGATAGCGTCATTGATTCTGATACTGTGTTATTAGGTAGCTCGTTAGGAGGCTATTACGCCACCTACTTTTCGCAACATCTTGGCTGTAAAGCGGTGGTGATAAACCCTGCGGTAAGACCTTTTTCATTATTAAATGACTACCTTGGACCACAATACAATCCTTATCAGGATTGTCATTATGAGCTGCAGCATGCGCATATTGATGCGTTAAAATCCTTGTATGTCGAGCAGCTTAGTAATCCAGAAAACCTGCTATTATTGCAACAAACGGGCGACGAGGTGCTGCCTTTTGAAGAAGCGGTGCGTTATTATAGCCATTGTCGTCAAATTATTGAGTTTGGTGGGGATCATAGCTTTGTTGAATTTCCACGCTATTTTGACACCATCACCAAATTTTTAACTATCAAAAATTAGAATCTATGCACAAAGCGGTACGTTGTGCATATACTAGCGGATAAAAAGATAACTAGAACTAGCCTATGAGTCAGCAAAACTATAATGCCGAAGCTATTGAGGTACTCAATGGCTTAGAGCCAGTTAAGCGCCGTCCTGGCATGTATACCGATACCACAAGACCTAATCACTTAGGTCAAGAGGTTATCGATAACAGTGTCGATGAAGCCTTAGCCGGACATGCCACCAAGATTGATGTGATCTTGCACGAAGACAACTCCTTTGAAGTCATAGACGATGGTCGAGGAATGCCCGTGGATATTCACCCAGAAGAGGGCGTGCCAGGAGTTGAATTGATCCTGACCAAGCTTCATGCCGGGGGCAAGTTTTCCAATAAAAACTACCAGTTCTCCGGTGGTCTTCATGGGGTGGGCATATCGGTTGTTAATGCGCTGTCGACTCGGGTCGAAATTACCGTTAAACGCGATGCGCAAATTTATGAGATGGCATTTGAAAACGGCGATAAAGTCGAAGACTTAAGAGTGACCGGTAGCGTTGGTAAGCGCAATACAGGGACCTCTGTGCACTTTTGGCCCGACGCGAGTTATTTTGACTCAGCTAACTTCTCAATTACTAAGTTGAACCATTTGCTCAAAGCCAAGGCTGTATTATGTCCAGGGCTTAGAATTCGTTTTGTAAATAAACAAACGAAAGAAACACAAGAGTGGCACTACGAAGCAGGTCTCGAGGATTACCTAAAAGACAGCGCTGAAGGCTATGAAGTGCTGCCGAAATCCCCATTTACAGGCAGCTTTAGTGGCTCAACCGAAGGGGTTGATTGGGCATTGCATTGGTTGCCTGAGGGTGGCGAATCTATCGCTGAAAGCTACGTAAACCTTATCCCAACGGCGCAAGGCGGAACCCATGTTAATGGTTTACGCCAAGGCTTACTTGAAGCCATGCGTGAGTTTTGTGAGTTCAGAAACCTGATCCCGCGTGGGGTTAAGCTTACCCCCGATGATGTTTGGGATCGTTGTAGTTATGTCTTATCAGTAAAAATGCAAGACCCGCAATTTGCCGGTCAAACCAAAGAAAAGCTGTCATCTCGTTCGTGCGCTACCTTTGTTTCTGGCATTGTCAAAGACGCCTTTAGTTTATGGTTGAACGAGCATATTGAAACCGCAGAGTTACTAGCTGAGCTTTGTATCAGCAATGCGCAAAAGCGTTTGCGAGCTGCGAAAAAAGTGGTTCGTAAAAAAGTCACTTCGGGTCCAGCCTTGCCGGGTAAACTAACCGACTGTTCTGGAAGTGAAACTGAACGCTCTGAAATCTTTTTGGTAGAAGGGGACTCTGCGGGTGGCTCGGCAAAACAAGCACGAGACCGCGAATTCCAAGCAATCATGCCGCTGCGCGGTAAAATCCTAAATACTTGGGAAGTGGAATCTGGACAGATCTTAGCCTCGCAAGAAGTACACGATATTTCAGTTGCTTTAGGGATTGACCCAGACTCTGAAGATTTATCAGGCTTACGCTATGGCAAAGTATGCATCCTCGCGGACGCGGATTCCGACGGACTTCACATTGCAACTTTGTTATGCGCACTCTTTGTAAAGCACTTCCCAGAACTTGTTCGTAAGGGGCATGTTTTTGTTGCTATGCCGCCGCTATTTCGTATTGATGTTGGTAAAGAAGTTTACTATGCCCTTGATGAAGATGAGAAAAAGGGCATTTTAGACCGTATTGAAGCCGAAAAGAAACGCGGTAAAGTCAATGTACAGCGCTTTAAAGGATTGGGTGAAATGAACCCGATGCAATTGCGTGAAACCACTATGGATCCAAATACTAGACGTTTAGTTCAGCTGACATTAGATGAGCCTGAGCAAACCCTCGAAATGATGGATATGCTGTTAGCTAAAAAGCGCTCTGGCGACCGTAAAATTTGGCTTGAGCAGCACGGAGATAAGGCAGAGGTTTAACATGAAAATACATAGCAAATTGACCACAGTAGCAACGACGTTGGCAGCAGCGCTATTAAGTTCACAAGCACTGGCAAACGATATACTTTCGCGCCTTTCAGTACCTAAAGGGTATGAGCTGAGCTATTTTGCTAAAGATGTAGAAAATGCAAGACAAATGGCGGTGGGTAAAGATGGCACTGTGTATGTTGGCTCTCGCAAAGCGGGTAAAGTTCACGCACTCATCGACAACAACCGTGATGGCGTAGCCGACAAGAAAATTTTGGTTGCAGAAGGGCTGAATATGCCCTCTGGTATTACCTTAAAAGACGGTGATTTATACGTTGCTGAAGTTGAGCGCATTGTGCGTTTTAAGCAAATTGCAAAAAACCTTAAGGCACCGGTAAAAGAAGTGGTGTTCGATGATTTGCCTGACAAACGTCACCACGGCTGGAAGTATCTGACAGTATCGCCTGAAGGAGAATTGATCATTCCCGTTGGCGTACCTTGTAATATTTGTGCCGAAGACCCTAAGTTTGGCCGTATATTTTCATTAAATCTTGAGACCAAAAAGCTTTCGACAATTGCCAAGGGCGTGCGTAACTCAGTAGGTTTTGATTATCACCCAGTAACAGGAAAGTTATGGTTTAGCGATAACGGTCGCGACATGATGGGAGATGATATTCCACCATGTGAAATCAACCGTGTTGACGAAATAGGTCAGCATTTTGGCTTCCCGTATGTCCATGGCGGCAGTGTGTTAGACCCTGAATTTGGCGAGGGTAAATCGGTGACTGACTACGCCATGCCAGCACTTGCACTACAAGCGCACGTTGCGCCTTTGGGCATTCACTTTTACCGTGGCGAGCAATTTCCAAAGGCAATGAAGCATCAGCTTTTTGTTGCTGAACATGGTTCTTGGAACCGCAGCAAAAAAATTGGCTACCGAGTAATGCGAGCAAACGTACAAGATGGCCAAATTAGAGGCTATGAGCCTTTCCTTACCGGCTTTATGGAAAACGAAACAACCTATGGTCGACCAGCCGCAATTGCAGAGCTCGGCGACGGTAGCCTGCTCGTTTCCGATGATTACGCCAATGCGATATATCGCATCAGCTACAACAACAAGTAAGGTGTAACATGACAGATCCTCAAGCCTTGTCCTTGCAAGGCATTGAACAACTTCCGATGGGGCGTTTTACTGAAGATGCCTACCTGAATTACTCCATGTATGTGATCATGGATAGGGCGTTGCCGCATATTGGTGACGGCCTGAAGCCTGTACAACGTCGTATTGTATATGCGATGAGTGAGCTGGGCTTATCTGCTCAAGCAAAATACAAAAAATCTGCCCGTACCGTCGGTGACGTGTTGGGTAAATATCACCCTCATGGCGACAGTGCTTGTTATGAGGCCATGGTACTCATGGCGCAGCCGTTCTCTTATCGCTATCCGCTCGTGGATGGTCAAGGTAACTGGGGTGCTGCGGATGATCCTAAATCATTTGCTGCGATGCGTTATACCGAGGCGCGTTTATCTAAGTTCTCAGAAGTATTGCTGAAAGAGCTTGGTCAAGGTACGGTTGATTGGACCGCTAACTTTGATGGCACCTTAGATGAGCCACAAGTGTTACCCGCGCGTTTACCCCATATCTTGTTGAATGGGGTGACGGGTATTGCGGTGGGGATGGCAACCGATATTCCGCCGCATAACGTACGCGAAGTTGCTGAAGCTTGTTGTTTGTTATTGGATAAGCCTAAAACCGAACTAGAAGAAATTCTAGAATTAGTCAAAGCGCCAGACTATCCAACCGATGCGGAAATCATTACGCCGCAAGAAGAAATCAAAAAGCTTTACACCACAGGTCGTGGCTCAATCAAGATGCGTGCTGTGTACACCGAAGAGCAAGGCGAAGTGGTGATCACCGCGTTGCCACACCAATGTTCGGGTGCCAAGGTACTAGAGCAGATAGCAGCTCAAATGACTGCCAAGAAACTCCCTATGGTGGCGGACTTACGTGACGAATCGGATCATGAAAATCCGACGCGTATCGTCATTGTACCGCGCTCAAATCGAGTTAAGGTCGAGCCACTGATGGCGCACCTATTTGCCACGACGGATCTTGAAAAGAACTACCGTGTTAACATCAATATGATTGGCTTAGACGGGCGTCCACAGGTTAAAGACCTACGTCAGATTTTATCTGAGTGGTTAATATTCCGTCGTGAAACGGTGCGCAGGCGTTTACAGTATCGTTTAGACAAAGTCCTTGCTCGTTTGCATATTCTTGAAGGCTTGATGATTGCGTTTTTGAATATCGATGAAGTCATCGAAATCATTCGCAACGAAGACAAGCCAAAAGAAGAGTTAATGGCGCGTTTTGGTCTTTCAGATAAGCAGGCAGAAGCAATTCTAGACCTGAAATTACGCCACCTTGCAAAGCTTGAAGAAATGAAGATCCGTGGTGAGCAGGATGAGCTTGAAAAAGAGCGCGATGGACTGGAAAAAACCTTAGGCTCTGAACGTCGCATGTCGACATTGATGAAAAAGGAAATTCAAGAAGCTGCCGAATTGTATGGCGATGATAGACGCTCACCGGTAGTTGAGCGTGGTGAAGCCAAAGCGCTTAGCGAAAAGGATTTGATCCCATCAGAGTCTGTAACCGTTGTGTTATCTGAAAAAGGCTGGGCGCGTTTTGCGAAGGGCCATGATATCGATGCCGAAGGACTAAGCTACCGCTCAGGGGACAGTTATAAAGCCTCTGCGAAAGGTAAGAGTAATCAGCCTGCGGTATTCTTAGATACCTCAGGGCGAGCCTTTGCAACCGATGCGCATAGCTTACCTTCAGCCCGAAGTCAGGGAGAACCGATGACGGGACGCTTTAACTTGGCGTCAGGGTGTAATTTTGAACATGTGGTCATGGGCGAAGAGAAGTCGACTTACCTGATGGCGACCGATGGTGGTTACGGCTTTATCAGCGACTTTGCTGATATGGTGAGTAAGAACAAAAACGGTAAAGCGTTCGTCAGCGTGCCAAAAGGTGCGCATTTGATGGCGCCAATTCAGGTATTTGACGTCGCCACCGATATGTGTATGGCTATTTCGAGCGAAGGTAGAATGCTGTTATTCCCATTACGTGATTTACCTAAGCTTGGTAAAGGTAAGGGGAATAAGATTATCTCTATCCCTAGCGCGAAGGTGCAAAGTCGCGAAGAGTTTGTCAAAGTGTTAGCGGTAGTGCCTGAAGGCGTTTCTGTTACCTTGCATGCTGGTAAGCGCAAGCTAACCTTAAAGCCAAGTGACTTAGAACACTATTACGGCGAACGAGGGCGCAGAGGTAATAAATTACCACGCGGATTACAGCGGGTTGATAGCTATGATTTAGAGCATAACGGTGCCGAGACACCAGAAGGCAATGAAGCGAGCGTAGATACCGAAGAATAACCGATACCGGCCGCCCACCGCGGCCTTATTTTTATCTCTTGAAAACCATCGCGAGGTGAACTCGCTCCCACCAAATTAATAACTCCGAGGAGTTGGGACACCCAGCTATCTTTGTGTAGGAGCCGGTTCACCCGGCGATCTTTGAGCCGTTTAGAACATCGTGAGGTGAACTCGTTCCCACCAAGTAAATAACGCTATGTGGTGTCTGTTCACCCAGTGATCCTTAACTTTAGAATATGGCGTCCCAAATCAAAAATGAAAATAAAAAGACACTATTATTGCAGCATTTTATTGCGCTTTACGTTAAAATATTCGGTTATACCAATCACACAAGTGCCTATGGCTTGCAAACAATTGTAATTGGTATCAATTGGCAGCGCTTGCTGCTTGTCACCATCACACGGGCTTCCTAACGGGGTATTTATGTCAGATAAGTGCTATATCACAGCGCAACAATTGCTAGAAGATTCATTTCGCTTAGCCGCTAAAGTTTATGAAGACGGGTTTAGACCTGACTTTATTATCGGTATTTGGCGTGGTGGTGCGCCTATTGGTATCGCAGTTCAAGAATACTACGATTACAAAGGTATAGAGACTGATCATATCGCAGTACGTACTTCTTCTTACTATGGCATTGGTAAGCAATCTAAAGAAATCAAAGTTCACGGTTTGCATTACATTGTTGAAAATGCAAACGCTGACGATTCATTGCTAATCGTTGATGACGTGTTTGATTCTGGGCGCAGTATTTTTGCGTTGAAAGAAAAGCTTGCAGAGCTAATGCGCTTGAATTTGCCTCGCGATATTCGTGTGGCTTGCCCATACTACAAGCCAGCAAACAAAAAAGTACCAATGACACCAGATTACTTTATTCATGAGTCTGACGAGTGGTTGGTATTCCCTCACGAGCTGTCAGGTTTAACGCCGGAAGAATTAGTGGAAGGAAAGTCTGACTTAGCAAATATTAAACACCTATTTGCAAAATAAGCTAATCAGTACTCAAGGGCGAGCAAGTACTCGCCCTAGTTACTCTAAACGCGAAAAATTAAGCTTGCGCGAAGCTATCGACAAAATCCTCAAGAGCATCAACATCGACTGGTTTTAAGCCTTCACTACTACGCACTATCAAGCCCTTTTCCACCAGTTCACTGACCACACGACGATATGCGCGCTCAGTGGTCGCAAATCTTTCTGCTTCAGCACTTACCGTCGAGTAGGCTCGAAGTAAAGTCGGATTTGAATTTTCGGCACGCAATAAGCAGTCTTTAGCAATGTTGTAGCTAAGCGGCAACAACAACTTGTCTAAGTTTATCTTTTGATTTTCGCTAAACTTAGCGGCGATGGTTTGTGCGGTATACAGACTTAGCTCTGGCTGCTCTAACAGTAATTTTCGCCAATATTTCAGCTCGATGAGATGATAAGTTACATCGCTTAAGCAAGTCACTGTATAAATACAAGGCTGATGGTTCAGCGCTTCGATTTCGCCAATTAGCGTGTTGTTACAGTCCAGTTGACCGAGTAATAAGCGCCGGCCATTACCGACATCATAACTAAAAGACACCGTACCACTGGTCACCAATATGAGTTTACTCAATGGTTCATCTTGGTGGATCAAGACTTCTTTTTTGCTGTGCTGAAAACTATTACCAGCAAAAGCGAGTAACTGTTCGACCAAATTGGTTGAAAAATGATATTGAAACATCTAGATGGCTCTTCGGACATATGTCCTATTTATTAAACTATAATGACGTTAGCATGAATTTTTCAGTTTTACGCTAACTCACACCGTTTAAGTAGTATCGGTTTTATCTCAGCGCTGTGGCGAAGAATTTAATCAACGATATTACCATTAAACCCCCACTTCCCGTGTTAGAGCTAATTTATTGGTGCTAATTTCTAGGGGCTTGTGGGTTAGCCTTTTTATTCTGCACGATACGTAAATTCGAGCATAAACTATATGCTAACGCAACTTAGGGGAGAGGACAAATGAGTTGGGAATATTTAGGCTATTTAGCCTCTGCTTTTTTGGTCGTTTCTTTGATGATGAGTGATGTTGCTAAGTTGCGTTGGTTCAATTTAATGGGCTGTATTTGTTTTACCGCTTACGGCGCACTTATCCAAGCTTGGCCGGTGGCATTAACTAATGGTTTACTGGCACTAGTTAACACCTACCACTTGGTCAAATTACAAAAAGATCAGCGCTGATATTTAAGCTCACCTGCAATCCAGGTCTGCTCGACTTTAATATCATCAATTTTATCTTCGCTTACGGTAAAGTAATCTTGGTCGATTAAGATAAAATCGGCCCACTTTCCTTGCTCTAAACTTCCCAGTTTATATTCTTGAAACGCCGCATAAGCAGCATCAATCGTAAATGCTTGGAGTGCTTGTTCTCTGGTTAGCTTTTCTGTTGGACGCCAGCCATCTTTGGGTAAATCTTGATGGTCTTGTCTGGTGATAGCGGCATGCAGACCATGGAAAGGGTTTGCAAGCTCCACTGGAAAGTCAGAGCCCGCCGCGACTCTACTTCCTTGCTTTAAGAATGTTTGCCATGCGTAAGCGCCGCTAAGCTGTTTGTCGTCTAGGCGCTTTTCGGCCATATGCATATCAGATGTGGCATGAACAGGCTGCATTGATGGAATAATATCTAACGTCTTAAAGCGAGGGATATCATCCGGATGGACAATTTGTGCGTGCTCAATACGATTTCTTAGCAGTCTTCCTCCTGCTTTTTTAAAAACGTGTTGATATGAGTCTAGCACGATGCGATTCGCTCTATCGCCAATGGCGTGGGTGTGCGCACTGTAGCCGCTGCGTATGGCTTGGGTGATCAATGCTTCCAAGGTCGCTTGGTTTTCGAGCATTAATCCTTTGTGGCCTTTGCGATCATGGTAGTCGCGAATAAGTGCCGCCCCTCGGCTGCCAAGTGCACCATCAGCATAGATCTTTACACTACGAATAGAGAGTTGATCTCGTGTGTCTTTTATCACTCCGGCGTCTAGCATCTCTGCGAGTTTAGGCGAGCTTGCGCTTAACATAGCGTAGACGCGTAGAGGCATAGTGTGTTCCTTGGCGCGTGCTTGGTAAACCTGCCAAGTGGTGTGATCAATCCCGGCATCATGGGCTGAGGTAATACCTAAACTCAGCAAGTGTTCTCCTGCTTTATTCAGCGCCCTGTTTACCTGTGTATCCGACTGAGCTGGGACATGAGTGCGGATAAGATCTTCAGCCTTGTCGATAAAAATACCACTCGGCATACCGCTATTGAGTGTGATGATTTCACCGCCTTCAGGTGTCTTTGTTGATTGTGAAATGTTGGCAAGCGCCATCGCTTTTGAGTTTACCCAAATAGCGTGACCATCAACGCGAGTGAGTATGACGGGCTTATCTTTTACGTATTTGTCGAGATCGGCTGCGGTTGGGAATTGTCCACCAGGCCATAAGGTTTGATCCCAGCCACGACCTATTATCCATTCACCTTCATGGGCTTTTGCATATTGGCTAAGCTGTTTTCCCACTTCTGCAATGGTTTTGCTGCCGCGTACGTCGAGTGTGAGTAAATTATTGCCCAGTCCAATGATGTGACCGTGTGCATCAATTAAACCGGGCAATAGGGTTTTCCCTTCACCATCAAACTTTGTCGCACTTGGGTATTGGGTGCTGAGATCCTTTAAACTCGTTTTTACGACTTTACCATCTTTAATTACCAAAGAAGAAAAGCGTTCAACTTGCTGCGATTTAGTGGGCGTATAACCATTTACATTGTGAATTAAGGTCACTTGAGCTGTTGATGAGAGGCTAAAGCTTGCCAAAAGCGCGAGGAATGTTTTTTTCATTATACTGTCCTTCACTGAGAGTGTTTATTCAGAATAATCATCTAACTCAATAAAGCCAAGTCTTTGAGTTGATCGTATACTTGGGTTTTAAAGGAGTGGAGTATCAATGTGAAGTTGTTTGTTGTATACCTAGGCGGTCGCATACAAGGCTGCCATATCGAAATGCACGATGTGCGCTTTGTCGCGGCGAATACAATTGAAGAGGCTTGTCCCAAATTAAAGCAGCAATGGGTTGGCGATAAAAATTCGGTGCATATGGATAGTTATACGGTAATTGAGCATGCTGATGGCTATGCTATTGAGCTTACAGAAGAAGATGTTGAGCAAGCCGAGCATTTGTACTTTGTGAATTTGGGGGGATATAAACCAGATAGTTTAGCCGAGGCACACGACTTCGGGCTGTTCGTTGCAACGAGTGCTGACGAAGCAAAAGAGAAAGCAAAAGCGCTTTTACTTAACGGCTTTAGCCATATTCATAAAGATGATTTGCATGATGTGGATGACTGTTTTGCAGTTGATTTATTTGATCAGAAATTAAATATCAAGCTCACCCACAGTGGCCAATCAACGCCGCTTACCCCCTTGTGGTTTGGTTATCATCCTCTGTAACCAATAAGGTGAGGGGAAACCTTAGCCCTCACCCTCTTCGTTTTCATCGTTATCCGCTTTTATGGCTATTTTGATAGCGACAATCACGACGGCAAACATTAAAAACGGCAGTGCAGCCAGAGAATACTCAACGATGTGGCTGTCTTTGTAGCTAGGTTGCAAAATAAAATGGCCGCCGACACACATTAAGATCACTACGAATAGCAAAGGTAGCATCATAATCTCTTTGTTCTTTTTGTGTTTTTTCATTCTGAACTCAGCTAATTATTCTTTCATTGAATGGTGATCACTCTCTCACACGCGGTGCAAAAAAGCCTTGATCGAAATCAGTGCGGCGGATTATACCAATTCACTCTGAGTTAGAAATAAAATTCATGAGTTTATACCAATTGTATTAATTAAATGAGCTATTTGAAGCGGAGGAATAGCTTTAGTAGCTCCGCTCTCGCGTCCTGCTACCGCCAAGGTACCTATATCCATATAGGCAAGGAAAAAATTTTGCTATTTAGTTGTTCTAAATGAGAAATTTTTAACGACGCTAATATGGTATTTCACCCTTCAAATTGGTTGGAGAGTTAATGCAATTGGTATTATTACTTGGGAGGGGGAGTGTCCGTGGTATAACGAAGGTCTATCGCTGTAAAATTCAACAAATACTATGACCAAAAACAATACACAAACCATTGTTGTCAAGCTCGGCACAAGTGTCTTAACTGCAGGCAGTCAGAGCTTAAACAAGCCCAGAATTGTTGAGCTGGTGAGGCAGTGTGTAACGTTACGTCAAGCTGGTCATCAGGTCATTGTTGTATCTAGCGGTGCTGTTGCTGCAGGGCGCGGTACATTACAGCAACAAATTGGTCATTCACTAGCTGAAAAACAGATGTTGGCAGCAATTGGGCAAGGTCAATTAATCCATTTATGGCAGTCTTTGTTTAGTATTTACGACGTTAATGTGGCACAAATGCTACTGACACGGGCCGATCTTGAACACCGTGAACGCTATCTAACTGCACGGGACATGCTCACTAAGCTCTTAGAGCATCATGTCGTGCCAATCATCAACGAAAACGATGCAGTGGCAACGTCTGAAATCAAAGTTGGTGATAACGACAACCTCTCAGCTTACGTCGCAATTTTAGCAAATGCTGATAAATTGGTATTACTCACCGATCAGCATGGTCTTTTTACCGCAGATCCCAGAGCCAATCCAGATGCGCAGTTGATAGAGCAAGTAACACATATAAACGACGAACTTAGAGCACTAGCAGGCGGCAGTGGCACGCAACTTGGCACGGGAGGTATGGCGACGAAGTTGCAAGCGGCAGACATCGCGCAGCGAGCAGGCGTTGATGTCGTGATAGCAAAAGGAAGCGAATATGACATTTTACCGCAAGTACTAACGCAAACTGCACCAAGCACGACGTTTTTGAAGTTTGATGCACCTGTTGGGGGGCGCAAACGCTGGTTACTGTCTGGCCCTAAATCAACTGGTAAAATTATTTGTGATAGTGGTGCAATTAATGCGATATGCAATCAAGGAGCAAGTTTACTAGCAAAAGGCATTGTGTCGGTTGAAGGGCAATTTAAACGTGGCGAGCTGGTTCAAGTGTTTTGCCAACAGGGTACGTTACAGGCACAAGGTTTATCTAGCCTAAGCAATCATGAGCTTGGTTTGGTAATAGGCCGCCACAGTAGTGAATTTGCACAGTACCTTGGCTTTGAAAGCGCTGAAGAAATCATCCATCGTGATAATTTGGTGGTATTGAATCAGCATAGCCAACACGAAGCGTTAAATTAGCCTATAAATTACTGTAAATTCAGGAGGCTGTTCTACACTTATCAAGAGTCAATTTATTAAGAGGCCTTGAATGTCGATTAGCTATTCACCCTGTGGTCATGAACTTACGTTAGAGCTCTTGGCGCAAAAGAGTGAACGGGTGCTAACGCAGGCACTTGAGCGCGTTATCTCCGATGTTTGCAAAGAAAGCTACGCATTTTATTTCAGTAAAAGCCTATCGGAAAAAGAAATCCCAAAGTCCGTATTTGTTAGCCATCGCGACTTTTGTATCGTGGTGGGGTCTGCAGATGCTGTTGTGGATAAATTACAGCAGCGTCAAGACGATAAACATCTCATTCAATACCATGGTGATAGTGTTATCCCGCTTTATCACCAAGCCCAACTCGTTGGCTTTTTGTATGTAGAAGGTCAAGTAAATCTTACGACCGCGACTTTAATGAAACACTTACTCACTGTTTTTGCGCATCAAATGGCGACATTGCACTTTGCTCGAATCGATCCGCTCTCTGAGCTACTAAATCGGCAAACGTTTGATGAAAAAGTCATGGAAATAACCAATGGTGATGGGTTTACGGTATGCCGTGATGACAGTGAGGCGCGCAGGTGGTATTTGGCTATGGCAGATATCGATCACTTTAAGCAGGTGAACGACAACTTTGGCCATGTGATCGGCGATGAAGTGATTCTGCTGGTGGCACAAAAGATTAAAGCCAACTTCAGAGCAGAAGACTATGTGTTTCGCTACGGCGGTGAGGAATTTACTGTGCTGTTTCAAAGTCACAATGACGACTCTGCCTTAGTGGCGCTTGAGCGCTTGAGGGAAGCAATTGCCTCTAGCCGTTTTCCGCAAGTAGAGCATGTTTCTGTCAGCCTAGGTTTTACTGAAGTGGTCGATACACTACAAGTTTCTGAGCAAGTTCATAAAGCCGATCTCGCGCTTTATCACTCAAAAGAAAATGGCAGAAACCAAGTCACAAACTACCTCGCTTTGGGGCTAGCTGAATCACAATACGCATGTGCAGAAATAGAGTTGTTTTAAGCTCATCTTATATATAGCGCTTAAAGAATATGCTAAACTCCCCGACCTCTTTTTTAGCGAATTTAGCAAAAGGTTTGGGAAACGTTATGCAATTTGTAAGATGGTTTTTAGGACGTCTGATTTTACTTTTTGATTTTATTTTTACCCCACGCAGTAAAAAACGTGCCGCTGAACAACAGCAAAAGCTAGATGCAATGACGGCGAACTTAAAGTTATACCAGTTTAAGGCATGCCCATTTTGCGTTAAAGTACGCCGCGCTGCCAAGCGTGAAGGGCTTAAACTTGAAACCCGTGATGCCAAAAATGATGAGCAATATCGCCAAGAGCTGCTAGAGCAGGGCGGTAAAGTGAAGGTGCCATGCTTGCGAATCGAAGAGCAAGGGAAAGTCACTTGGTTGTACGAATCCAATGACATTGTTGCTTATCTAGAAAAGCTAGAAAAGGCAGCTTAATTCACGCGCCTCACTATGCGCTAATCGGGGGCTATGCTAGCATAGCGCCATTAATCGACTAATCCATTTTTAAGAGAATTTTGATGACTATCCGTACTCGTGTCGCACCCTCTCCAACAGGTGATCCGCATTTAGGAACGGCTTATATTGCCTTATTCAACTATTGCTTTGCTAAGCAGCAAGGTGGTGAGTTTGTATTACGAATTGAAGATACCGATCAGGTACGTAGTACTGTTGAGTCTGAGCAAGCTATCATGGACAGCCTGCGCTGGTTAGGGCTTGACTGGGATCATGGTCCAGATGTGGGTGGCGAGTTTGGTCCATACCGTCAATCAGAGCGTTCTGACTTATACAAAAAGTTTGCACAGCAGCTTGTAGATGATGGTAAAGCGTTTTACTGCTTTGCGACGGCTGAAGAGCTAGAGCAAATGCGTGAAGAACAGATGGCAGAAGGGTTACGTCCTAAATACGACGGTCGTGGCTTGCGTCTATCTGAAGAAGAAGTAAAGGCAAATCTTGAAGCAGGTAAGCCTTATGTTATCCGCATGAAAATCCCAGAAGAAGGTACGTTTAAGTTTAACGATTACCTACGCGGCGAGATTGAGATCCCATGGGAAAACGTAGACATGCAAGTTTTGTTGAAAGCCGATGGCTTTCCAACTTACTTCCTTGCAAACGTAGTAGATGACCACCACATGGAGATAAGCCATATCTTCCGTGGTGAAGAGTGGATCAACTCTGCGCCTAAACTACTAAAACTGTATGAAGACTTCGGCTGGGAAGCGCCTGTGCTTGGTCACTTACCGCTACTTCGTAACCCTGATAAGTCTAAGCTGTCAAAGCGTAAAAACCCGACTTCGATTAACTACTATAAAGAAATGGGTTTCTTACCAGAAGCACTACTTAACTATTTAGGTCGTATGGGTTGGTCAATGCCGGATGAACGTGAAAAGTTCACTTTGGCTGAGATGATTGAACACTTTGATATGAAACGCGTATCACTTGGTGGACCTATCTTTGATATTGACAAGCTTAACTGGTTAAACGGTCTATGGATCCGCGAAAACCTAACTGATGCCGAGCTTATCCAGCGTTTTGTCGACTGGAAGTTTAACGGTGATATGTTGGCTCGCGTACTTCCTGAAGCTAAGGCGCGTATCAACACGCTATCAGACTTGGTGGGGCTAGCAGGTCACTTTGTAGCGGGCTTACCTGAATACGATCCAGCGTTATTAACTGCTGGTAAAGCAGACGAAGAAGTGGTTCGTCAGGCGCTGCAATTCTTTATTTGGGAATTAGAAAAGCTGCGCATTTGGAACAAGTCTGAGATCTTCTCTATTGCAAAAGCTGTTGCGACACACCATGAGTTAAAGATCAAAGAGTTCTTAGAGCCTATCTTCGTTGCTATCACTGGCAAAACTTCATCGACTTCGGTAGTAGATGCGATGGAAGTGTTAGGCTCAGACCTTTCTCGTGCGCGCTTAAGAGTGGCACTCGAGCATATCGGCGTATCTAAAAAGCAAGCTAAAAAGCTTGAAAAAGCATACCGTGAGTATCCGTCAATTGCATAATTGCGAGACCGTATTGCAAAAGCCGCTAATGTAGCGGCTTTTTTATTGTCTGAAATTTATCGCGTTTACCGTTTTCCTTGTAACAATAACGCATCAAGAGACTGCTTTAACAGTTGAATTTGCTCCATACTTAAGCCCGCTTTTGCCATCATTTGTGCTGGGATACAAGCGCATGATTGCTCAAGGGCTCTACCGGCCTCGGTTAAGTGAATGAAGGTTTGCCGTTCATCATCCGGGTTTTTGCCACGGGTAACGAGACCACGCTCTGCTAATCGCTTAAGGAGTGGTGTTAGGGTGTTACTATTAAGTTCAGCTCGCTCGCCTATTTCTTTCACGAGCTGTCCGTCTTGCTCCCATAAAATCAATAACACTATGTATTGCGGATACGTGAGCCCAACCTCTTTGAGTAATGGCTGATAAAGTCTTGTGACCTGTCTTGACGCACTATATAGCCGAAAACAGATCTGGTTATCGAGATTGAGCTGCGGATTAGATAGACTCATTTAATAACTTTTCGATATCTTTGGCTATTTGTTCAGGTTTGGTGATTGGGGCATAGCGTTTAACCGGTTCACCCTGTTGGTTAAATAAAAACTTAGTGAAGTTCCACTTGATTTTATTACCAAATAGCCCCGGGAGTGCAGACTTTAGGTATTGATATAGTGGGTGTGCTTTGTCGCCATTAACCTCTATCTTTTCCATCATCTGAAAATCAACGCCATAATTGATTAAGCAGCCTTCTTGAATTTGTTTTGCATCACCGGGCTCTTGTTTACCAAACTGGTTACAGGGAAAGCCAATGATCACAAGGCCCTTATTTGCGTATTCTTGATGTAGTTTTTGTAGCCCTTCGTACTGTGGTGTTAATCCACACTCACTAGCCGTGTTAACAATAAGCACAGCCTTGCCTTGTAAGTCGGTAAAGCTATATGCCTGACCTTGTAATGTGTTTGCTTCAAACTGATAGAGTGTCGTCATTTTTAATCTTATGCGATTTAATCGTGTGCGATTTAATTTAAACTAAGTACGATGTGTGTGCAACAGCTGTTGAGATTATTTTGCAGCACCTTGTTGATATTTGGCGCTTAGCATCGCAAGTCGTCTGGTGATCAAAGTGTGATCTTGCTTAGGGAGATATTTTAAGTGTGTGGTTAAATAGGTATTAGTGGGATATAACGCACGGATCATTTGGTTGGCTTTTTCGATAAACGCTTGAGTTTCTCGGGTGTGGCTACAAGCAATATGACCTTCGAGGTGAGGGAGATTATTTGCTATTGGCAACGAACCCACTAGGTGTGCCTTGTCCTTTGGAAAGCTTTGCTGAAAAATTGCGGGGTAGGCTAATATAAAGTCGACCTTACCTTCGCTGAACTGTTCCATAATGGTTTGTGCTGACGTTTTATACGGTCTAATGGCAACATTTTGCGGTTCTAGTTGTGCTAATGCGGAGTCAATGGTATTGCCGTAAGACTTACCGACCTCTTTGATGATGATGGCTTGTGGATAGTAAGCCATCAAGCTTGCAAGCGACTTCAGTTTACCCGTGGCATTCACAAGGCTGGCATCCATCGGAGTGCGTTGTTTGAAGTAATATAATCTATGGCTCGGATAAAGGTGGATAGGGATGGTAAACAAGAAAGCTTGCTGGCGACTCGGAGTTTTTAGGCGAGACACCGCGCATACTGGCTCTTCACTTGTAAGTAACTGGTTAAGTTTGGCTGGAGTAACAATTTTAAAATCAAAGTAATCTCGGCCAAACTGGTTTAACAGCAAGTTGTTGGTATCTGACTCTAAACTATGGGATTTTTTGGTAAAAAGTCTGTACTCGTCGGCAGGTTCATTCGAGATCAGCAATATTTTTGCGTTGCAGCACGCACAAAACAACAGCAGTATTAGCAGTAAATATTTCATTATCGCTCCAACCCAGCAAAGCAAACACCAGTTTACTATAGAACATTGTGCTTAATTAGCATTCAAAATGCGATGCTAAATCAAGATAAGCGGTTATTTAATCTTAACTCTTTGTGCTGAGTTTTATAACCTGTCATCATTGCAGTGATTTTTACCTATGGGGCAAATAAACGATGACCAAAGTGTGGGATGGATTTATCCGCGGGTTTCACTGGCTGCTCGTAGCAGGGCTAGTAACCTTATATATTACCGGTGAAGAAGGCATGATGGATCTTCACTTTGTTACCGGCTATTTATTGTTGGCGCTGATGGCAACGCGATTAATTTGGGGTGTTATTGGAAGCCAAACCGCTAAATTAAGTACGCTATTTCATTCACCTAAAGCTATTTTATCGGCTATTAAGTCAAAACAAAGCCATGTGGGGCATAATCCTGCAGGGAGCTTGATGGTACTGCTCTTTTTTGTGCTGATCATTGTTCAGCTCGTATCAGGTCTGATGACAACAGATGATATCTTGGTGGAAGGACCACTTGCGCAATATGTGTCTTACGACTTAGTTGAATTAGCTGGCGATATACATCACACCAATATTGAATTCTTAATTGCTGCCATTGCACTGCATATATTTGCTATTGTGGTGTATCGCCTAAAAGGTCAAAACCTAGTAAAGACGTTAGTCACCGGCAGGCAAGACAACGCAGTTAGCACACCCGCTATGAAATCGGGTGTTGTTGCATACCTTGTCTTTATTGCACTTTCAGCTTTGTTACTCATGACTTGGGGCGCTGAGCCACTGCAAGGTTTAATGTAACTCAATTCTGAACAGAAGTTAGCAAGGTTATTGCTTTCAATAACCTTGCTAACCTTTCGTGGCAAGTTCGGTCAATGTAATATTTGTTAACAGGTTATCGTAACAGATATGACCTCTATTTCAGAAAATTCTGGTAAGATGGCGCAGTTTTATCTTAGAGGTTAGAGAAAAGTAGCGATGTTAGAGCCGTATTATCAACAACAAGCAAATGAGATCACCATCACCAGAGAGCAGGGGAGCTTATTTGCAAAAGGAGTCGCGGACGACTACAACCCACTGCACGACATCGATGCAAAGAAGTTTTGTGTACCGGGTGATCTACTTTTCTCCCTAGTGTTAAAGCACTATGGTTTAAGCGAGAATATGGAGTTTAGCTTTGTAGGCATGGTTGATGAAACGACAACGCTCATATTGCCAGAAGGTGCTGCACAATTTGATATTACCGCAAATGATAAAGTGATGCTGTCTGTGTCACGTGCTGGTGAAACCAGTACTTGCCCAACACTCATCAATAGTTTAACGAGAAATTACGTTGAATTTTCGGGCACCACTTTTCCTCACGTCATCATCCCATTGATGGGTGAGCAAGAGGTAATGATCAACCCTGCAAGGCCAATGGTGATTTACGAGTCTATGTCTATTCATATGGATGATATATCGGTAACGGAAGTGACATTGGAAGCGGCTAAGCCTGAGTTTAGCTATGAAGGCAAACGTGGCAAGATCAACCTGCGCTTTAATTTGCTGTCGAACGGCACTAAAGTCGGTTATGGTGAGAAGCACATGTTAGTATCAGGGATCCGTGAGTATTGCCAGCAAACGGTTGATGATTTGATTGCCTACTACAACGATAGAAAAGTCGCATTAAAGCCGTAACCTTCCTGTACACGCTGACGTGAAAGTCAGCGTGCTGCCCTCACAGCCTTCTTTTTAAACAATAATTCATCTACTCCTCAGCTGTCCGCTATACTGTTTAGATAAAATGGTAATTGAACTAAATGGTATCACTGTGCCGTATGCAGATTTGCTCAAACCAGAAGCCTCACAACAAACATTATTAAAATGGCAAAAAACAGTCGATTTAATGGCGAAGATTTTTTCGGCGCCTGCTGCATTTGTGGTGCAAAAAAAAGAAGATGGCTTTGCAGTGATGATTGCAAGCGACCAAGAAGAAAACCCGTATCCTGCTGGTGGTTTGATACCGCAAGAAACCAATATCTTTTGTAAGCATGTTGTCGCCAATAACCGCAATCTATATGAGCAACACGCCAGTGTAAATTATCAATGGGACGATAACCCAGAGGTTGCCAATGATGGGTTTGAGTCTTATTTGGGTGTACCCATCCATTGGCCCAATGGAAAGTCGTTTGGCACTTTGTGTGTGATGGACTTTAAACCCACGAATTACGCCGCTTCGCTGGTTGAGTTTATAGAGCACTTGCGCGATATGCTAGAAGACGATTTGGTGATGATTGAGCGCTATAGCAAAATAAAAGCGATAGCGATGCAAGATCCGTTAACTGAAGTATTAAATCGTCGCGCGACCGAAATACTCGCAGAACATAAGCGTGACATTGCCATGAAACTGGGTGGTGCAGTTTACTGTATCTTTCTTGATTTAGATGGTTTTAAACCGATAAACGACAGCTATGGTCATGAAATTGGTGATCTGGTGCTACAAAGTTTGGCTGAAGCCTTGAAGGCCGCAAGCTGCGAAGATGATATTATCGGGCGCTATGGTGGCGATGAGTTTCTGGCTATTGTGCAACGACATGACGAGAAAGCGGTAAACGATTTTATTTTTCAAAGCGAGGCTAATTTCTATCAAGCGTTAAAAGAGAAAAAGCTTCCCAAGTGCGGATTTTCAGCCGGATTTGCCAAGTGCGAAAGTAAGTTTGAAAGCATGGCTAGTTTATTCTCTCGAGCAGATAAACACATGTATAAGCAAAAACTGAGCTGAATGCTCAATGTGACCTAAAGCATATAGGCGACACCGTTCCTGACAAGAGATGCTCTTTGGTGAACAATGGCGATTTTACGTAAAAAGCGGACTAATAAACTAGCCATCACAGCCCACCTTTCATCAACTACCGCAATGGCTAAATAACATCTGCTATTTAGCTGCGAAAATTACCGTCATCAAGTTGTTAAAATGGCCAAGATCGGAGAGAATATAGCAATCTTTGTTCGAATTTAGCGTGGCCGAGTTTTGGTTCGGTTGCCAATGCCATAAGTAGAATTTCAATGTCAAATATGAGTATTCCGCAGGAAGTGTCGCGCAGACGTACTTTCGCGATCATTTCACACCCGGATGCGGGTAAAACCACCATCACCGAAAAAGTACTTTTATTCGGAAAGGCGTTACAAAAAGCCGGTACGGTTAAAGGCCGTGGCTCAAACCAACACGCCAAGTCTGACTGGATGGAAATGGAAAAAGAGCGTGGTATCTCGGTAACAACTTCCGTGATGCAGTTTCCATACAATGATGCCTTAGTAAACCTACTAGATACCCCAGGACACGAAGACTTCTCTGAAGATACTTATCGTACGCTCACCGCTGTTGACTCGTGCTTGATGGTAATTGATGCAGCAAAAGGTGTAGAAGACCGCACCCGTAAACTGATGGAAGTAACGCGTTTACGCGACACGCCAATTGTTACCTTTATGAACAAATTGGACCGTGATATTCGTGACCCGATGGAAGTGATGGATGAAGTTGAAACTGAACTTAACATCATGTGTGCGCCTATCACTTGGCCAATTGGCTGTGGAAAAGAATTTAAAGGTGTTTACCACATTCACCGTGATGAAACGATCCTATACGCAACGGGTCAAGGCCATACCATCCAAGAAAAGCGTATTATTAAAGGTTTAGATAACCCAGATCTGAACGCAGAAATCGGTGATGAATTAGCAGAGCAGCTTCGTGAAGAGCTAGAGTTGGTAATAGGGGCGTCAAACGAATTTGACCACGACTTATTCCTATCAGGTGAGTTAACGCCAGTTTACTTTGGTACGGCACTAGGTAACTTCGGTGTTGACCACATGCTTGATGGATTAACCGAGTGGGCGCCAACGCCATTGCCGCGCCAAACTGATGAGCGTGAAGTAAAAGCCGACGAAGAAAAGTTCTCTGGTTTCGTGTTTAAAATCCAAGCAAACATGGATCCGAAACACCGTGACCGTATCGCCTTTATGCGTATTGTGTCGGGTAAATATAGTCAGGGCATGAAGATGAACCACGTGCGTCTTGGTAAACAAGTCAGCATTGCGGATGCGGTAACCTTTATGGCGGGTGACCGTGAGCGTGCTCAAGAAGCGTTCGCGGGTGATATTATCGGTTTACATAACCACGGTACTATTCAAATTGGTGATACCTTCACACAAGGTGAAACGCTTAAATTTAGCGGTATTCCAAACTTTGCGCCTGAGCTATTCCGTCGCATTCGTCTAAGAGATCCACTTAAGCAAAAGCAGCTCCTAAAAGGGTTGGTACAGCTTTCTGAAGAAGGTGCGGTACAGGTATTTAGACCACTAATTAATAACGACCTGATTGTAGGTGCGGTTGGGGTGCTACAGTTTGATGTGGTTGTGGCACGCTTAAAGTCTGAATACAACGTAGATGCGATTTACGAGAGCGTAACGGTTCAAACCGCGCGCTGGGTCAGCTGTGATGACGATAAGAAAATGGCTGAGTTCCGCCGCAAGTGTGAGCAAAACTTGGCGTTGGATGGTGGTGATAACCTAACTTACATCGCACCAAGTCGCGTAAACCTGAATCTATCTATGGAGCGTTATCCTGACGTGAAGTTCCATGAAACTCGTGAACACTAATCGCTGCGTATTAAAGGAAAACAGATGAACATCAAAAGTATTTTAATTGAAAAAGCCAATGCAGCGATGCAAGCGGCTGGTATCCCTGAAGGTACAAACCCAGCGGTAACACAAAGCACGCGTCCTCAGTTTGGTGATTACCAAATTAACGGTGCGATGGGGGCTGCTAAAGCACTAAAAACTAATCCAAGAGAGCTGGCGCAGAAGATCATCGACAACCTAGACGTTGCCGATCTTGCAGAAAAAACAGAAATCGCAGGCCCAGGTTTTATTAATATTCACCTCAAGCCTGAGTTTTTAGCCACAAGCCTAGAGGCGGCAAATACGGATGCCAAGCTAGGTGTTGCTGAACATGCTACGCCTCACAAAGTTGTGGTCGATTTTTCTTCGCCAAACCTTGCTAAAGAGATGCACGTAGGTCACCTGCGCTCAACTATCATTGGTGATGCCGTTGTGCGTGCCCTTGAGTTCCGTGGTGACACCGTTATTCGCCAAAACCACATGGGCGACTGGGGTACCCAGTTTGGAATGTTGATAGCACACCTTGAAGATTTGCTAAACCAAGGTGTTGACCTTGAAAACGTCGCACTTGCGGATCTGGAAAGCTTTTATCGCGATGCCAAAAAGCGCTTTGATGACGAAGCTGGTTTTGCCGATAAAGCCCGTGATTACGTAGTAAAACTACAAGGTGGTGATGCACATTGTAAGAAGCTATGGCAGATGTTTATCGACACTTCTGTTAAACATTCTGAAGAAGTATACGGCAAGCTAAACGTGACGCTAACGCGTGATGATATCATGGCAGAAAGTGCTTACAACGACCGTCTTGCCGGTGTAATTGAGCTGCTAAAAGAGCAAGGCATTGCGGTTGAAGATCAGGGCGCTCAAGTCGTATTCCTTGACGAATTGGCAAATAAAGACGGTGAACCTTCCGTATTTATCGTGCAAAAATCAGGTGGTGGTTTCTTATATTCAACGACTGATTTAGCAGCCTGTGATTACCGCTCAAATGAGCTAGACGTTGACCGTATCCTAATTTTTGTTGATGCGCGTCAGGGCTTACATTTCAACCAAGTTGAGATCACAGCACGTAAAGCGGGTCTTTTAAAAGACAAAACCAGCTACGAGCCGAGCCTATTCGGTACGATGATGGGTAACGACGGCAAACCGTTTAAAACTCGTACTGGCGGTACGGTGAAGCTATCAGACTTACTTGACGAAGCGGTGAGTCGTGCGACAGAAAAGCTCGCTGACAGAGCCTCTGACTTATCTGATGAAGCCCGCCAAGAAATCGCACGCAAAGTGGGTATTGGTGCGGTGAAGTACGCCGATCTGTCAAAACACAGAACCAGCGATTATATCTTTAACTGGGATACGATGCTGAGCTTTGAAGGGGCGACGGCGCCATATTTGCAGTACGCCTATACCCGTGTTCGTAGTATTTTCCGTAAGGCAAACATGGATAGCGCCAGCCTAACTGGTCGCATTCAAATTCAAGCACCACAGGAAAAGGCACTAGCGCTTAAACTGCTGCAACTGGAAGAAGTACTTGATCTGATGATCAGCGAAGCAACGCCACACGTATTATGTAGTTATTTATATGAGCTTGCGAGCTTGTATATGACATTCTATGAAGCGTGCCCAATTTTGAAAGATGATGTAGCAGCAGACGTTCGTGAAAGTCGTCTAGTGCTATGTAATCTGGTTGCTAACTCACTGAAAACCGGCCTAGATTTGCTTGGTATCGAAGTGATGGAGCAAATGTAAGTTAGTTTTAACTTGCATTAAGGTATACTAGAAGCCGCTTTATAGCGGCTTTTTTTGTTAAGGAAATTGTGATGAAACTTGAAGACATTCGCAGAGAATATACCAAAGACGGTTTACGTCGTGAGATGCTAAAAGACACACCCGTTGAGCAGTTTGAAGCTTGGCTACAGCAGGCGATTGATGCCAAGTTTACCGACCCAACAGCGATGGTCGTCGCTACGGTTGACGAGCACGGTCAGCCGTCTCAACGCATTGTTTTACTCAAGTATGTAGACGAGCACGGTTTTGTCTTCTTTACCAATACCGGTTCACGCAAAGCGCAAGAATTAAAGCAAAACAACAAGATATGCTTGCACTTCCCATGGCATGAAATTGAGCGTCAGGTTATCGTGTACGGGGAAGCAGTTCCGTTACCAACCAGTCGCGTTGCCAAGTATTTCTTATCAAGACCAAAAGAAAGTCAGCTTGCAGCGTGGGCATCTCAGCAATCGCGCCCAGTGTCATCTCGTCAAGCGTTGATGCAAACCTTTAGTAGCATGAAAGACAAGTTCGCTAAAGGCGAAATCCCACTACCTGATTTTTGGGGCGGTTACTGTGTTGAGCCCACTAAAGTTGAGTTTTGGCAAGGTGGAGAGCACCGCCTTCATGATCGCTTTATGTATGTGAAGCAAGCCGATGGCAGTTGGGAAATTGAGCGGCTCAACCCATAAATTCGCCTTTATAGATAGTCACTGTCACCTCGATTTTGACGAGTTGGCAGATGACTTAGCTATGCATATCAAAGCTGCCCACAGCGCTGGTGTTGAGCGTTTTGTGGTGCCTGGCGTTACCCTTAAGCAATCTCAACAGCTTGTTGAGTTTCAAGCACATCATCCACAATGTGAAATCGCGGCGGGGTTGCACCCTTATTTTATTGGCGAACACCGCGACGAGGATATGACCGCGTTGGTCGAGCATGTAGTGCATAATCGTACCCAACTGTGTGCGATAGGAGAGTGCGGCATCGATACAACCTGCGATGCGCTGGAGCGGCAAATTGCGCTGTTTGAGGCGCATATCGCACTGAGTAATCAGGTAAAGCTCCCGCTAATCGTCCATCACCGTAAAAGTCATCACTTAATCGCCGCCGCGTTTAAACGTGTTAAGCCACAATATGGCGGGGTGATCCATGCTTTTTCAGGTTCAAAACAGCAGGCTGAATATTATATTGCTCAGGGTTTTAAACTCGGAGTAGGTGGCACAATTACCTACTCAAGAGGTGAAAAAACAGCGCAGGCAATATCACAGCTGCCGCTTGAAAGCTTAGTGTTGGAAACTGATGCGCCGTCGATGCCATTACATGGTTATCAGGGGAAGCCGAATTCCCCCAAGCGAGTCGCCCAAGTATTTGACAGGCTTTGTGAATATCGAAGCGAAACACCAAGCGAGCTCGCCTCAGCGCTCTATCGAAATACCACGCAGTTGTTTGGCTTGGGCTAAATTGATGATGTCGAGATAAATCTCGACCTACGAGTCAATATCACAAATGGGATATAAAACCATACCTACCAGCAATAGAAAAGCAGGTGTAGGAGCCGGTTCACCCGGCGATCTTTACGCTTTTACCACGATATAAAACCATACTTACCAACAATAGAAAAGCAGGTGTAGGAGCCGGTTCACCCGGCGATCTTGATGCTTTTATCGCGATATAGACCTGCAATCTCATTCCTTGCTCTAGCGCACTGTTCACTTCTGGTTAATGCTTATACACTTAATTTCAGCTCTCATATTTTTTGGACGAAAAAGCTTAAACATACCATTAAGAGGTTTTCACTTGTACGGGGTTAATCTCAGGCCGAACTAAGAAATCACCAACAGTTACAGAACAAAACTAGAATTAATCACAACAGGGATTGAGTTGTTATGTTTAATATAATTTTACTTGCTGCGTTAATGTTCACCTCAAATTTGGTAATTGCGTCACAAAAAGAGAACCCTTTTCCAAACGCATCCTGTAGTAATAAGGTCAATATCAGAGTTGTTGATGTTGTTTATTGTGTCGATAGCACGACACTATCAAAAATTAATTTTTTAGGGCTAAGTAACCAAACTGCGGTTGTAACTAGCCAAGATCAATCTGAGTTGGCAATTGCGTTAAACCCACCGGAAATTTCACTTGGTGATATGCATAAAAAGTTGAATATGAGCGTAAACGAATTTTTTCATGTCCTGTATCATTCGGATCCTAAAGTAAAAAACATAGCAAAGCTTCGCTCGGCTTTTGACATAGACGAAAACAATCCGATGAGTGTGTACCAAAACGGCGATACTTTTGCTTTTGTCGTTATGGGAGAAAATCAAGACTACGATAGGGTTTATATTAATAAAAAGGGAAGCGATGTTATCTATCAGATAAGTGGTGAGTTTAACCAATCTCAGTTAAATCGTATTCTCTCCTCGCTTATTTTGGATCTGTAGCATAGATGTTTGCCTTTTAAAGCGGGAGCCAGCTCACCCGGCGATCTTTACGCAGTTACCGCGATATAAAACATACTTACCAGCGATAAATAACCCGTGTAGGAGCCGGTTCATCCGGCGATCTTGATGCTGTTACCGCGATATAAAACCATACCTACCAGCAATAGAAAAACAGGTGTAGGAGCCGGTTCAACCGGCGATCTTTATGCTTTTTCCGCGAATTAAAACCATACCTACCAGCAATAGAAAAGCAGGTGTAGGAGCCGGTTCACCCGGCGATCTTTATGCTCTCCCGGCATAGCACCAAAGCTACTTAAGCCAATTGCCGATTAATAATTGAGATCATTTCATCAGCGTATTGGTGAATAAAAAAGTGCCCACCAGAAAACTCAGTAAGCTGATATGGTTGTGCTGTTAGCTCTTGCCATGCAGTAACATGTTCATTCAAGATCTCATCATCAACGCCATGGAAAACATGAATGGGGATAGGTAATGCACGCTGTTCTGCGACATAGGTATCTGCTATTTTAAAATCAGCTCTCAGCAATGGTACCAGTAGCTCCATAAGCTCTTTATTTTCAAGGACTTCTTTTGGCGTACCATTTAAGTCACGAAGCTCAGCAATAAATTCATCGTGTGGCAGAGCATGTAAATGACGTTTAGTTGAGGTGCAATGCGGTGCACGACTCGCAGAAGCAAATATTTTACGTGGAGTAGGCAAGCCTGCGTCTAATAATTGAAAAGCAAGCTCATATGAAATGCGACTACCAAGACTATGTCCAAAAAACGCGAAAGGCTTACTGGTCATATAGTCTTTGTGTACCATGAGTTCAGAGATAATATCCGGCATATTGTCTATTGCTGGCTCAATCAGTCGAGCCCCTCTCCCTGGAAGCTGCACAAAAACGAGCTCTACAGATTCACTAGTTTTATCTATCCACGGCGTAAATATAGCTGGTGACCCCCCGCATAAGGGAAGCAAAATAGCCGCAACTCAGCGTTTGGATTGGGTTTTGGGGTAATAAAAAGTTTACTATTCATATCCTTTATCATTTATCGTTCTTATATAAACCAACAGTCATATTATCAAAATATTTACAATAGTGACAATGGGAACTTGGCTTCATTTAATGAGTAACATTTTCAGGCGATGGTAGCATCTTTACTTTCTTGCGAATTTTGCGTTTTACTTCCCAGCGTTTTAATGCTCGACCTATTTGCCATGTGAATACCATCGTAATCACCAGCATCAGTAAAACGACTCGTCCAAGTTCATGGAAATGAGAGTGGCTTTGTGACATAGCAGCTTCTGTCAAATAGACCATGTTGACGAACCCAAGAGGTTGTCCGGTAGGCGTATAAACGGGTTCAGAAATAATGCTTTTGGTTTTGCTTAGCCCAGGCAAGGTTTGAGGTAGCTGCTGGTAATCTGTAGGTGAGGAGTTACCGTCGTTACCAACAATAAAGCGTCCTTGATAATCATAAATCGCGACTTGAAGCACAAAGTCATCGCTAGCGAGGTGATTTGCCAGTGCGCTGAGCCTTGGCGTATCACTGCGAGAGAGGGGCAATGCCACATTTTTTGCAAGCTGCTTGGTGAGGCTCCTTGCGGTAAGGTCTGCGCCATTATGGAGCAAGCGATGAGACTCAAAACTGGTATTAAACGCAAGCCAAGTCACCATTATTAAACACGTCGCGGCGATGCACAGGCGAAATAATCTACGCCCTCTGGTCGAGTTTAACACTTCTAATACATGTAAATTTTTCATATTTATCGCATATTGCCCGCTTTTGCTAAGGTCCAGTGCTGACAGCTTAGCGCAATCATGTTAAAAATCGGCTTAACGCTATCAAGGAGCAACTTATGTCGTCAATCATTCAATTCGCTAATCGTGAACTAAACACACCAATTCAGGAACATATGGCGCTGGATCATTGGTATAGTTGCCAAGGTAACACAAGCCTCACACAAGTAAATCAATTACCTGAGCTGACGACCCAATCAATATGCTTTTTTGGCCCAAATATACAATTGCAACACCTTGTGGAAGTCGCGAAGTTTCTTCGAACATTTGCTATCGAGCAAACTTATTTTACGGTATATCAACCTCATGAACAGCTCCCTGTTGCATTGGGTATGCGTTTTAACGCTTCGCAATTGCCGAGCAAGGCTGAAGTAAGAGATTTTGCAAAAAGCATTAATGCGCAAGGTGCGATTATAACGCAAGCACCTACTTTAGAAGAACCGGGGCTACTTGTGATGGATATGGACTCCACCGCAATTCAAATTGAATGTATTGACGAAATTGCTCGATTGGCCGACCGATATGATGAAGTGGCTTCTGTCACCGCACAGGCAATGGCGGGGGCACTCTCTTTTTCTGAAAGTCTACACCGCCGCGTTGCGTCACTTTCTGGCGTACCGTTATCACAAATTCAATCATTAAAAGAAAACTTACCGCTAATGCCCGGTATAGAGCTGTTGTGCCAGGCACTAAAACAGCATCACTGGCATCTTGCCATCGCCTCGGGTGGCTTTACATGGTTTGCAGAATCATTGATAGAGCCACTCCTGCTAGACGCTGTATTTGCCAATACCCTAGAAGTGGAAAACGCGCACCTCACCGGCAAAGTGCTAGGAGATATCGTAGATGCCGACAAAAAGGCGGAAGTGCTAGGTCAACTCGCAACCCAGTATGCGATCCCAATGACTCAAACCGTTGCCATTGGTGATGGCGCAAATGACTTAGTGATGATGGCAAACGCCCAACTAGGTGTGGCAATCCATGGTAAGCCAAAAGTGGTAGAAAGTGCCGACGCGGCTATTTGTGAAGGATCTTTGTTACAACTGTTATATTTGCTAGGTGTGCCGAAATAATATACGCTTTGATACGTACCATGGAAGGTGATTTCTCCAATAACTCGAGACTATGAGTTAAGTCAGCTCGTCTTCCTGACGGATTTCGACGCTCATCCATGGGCTACGACTACCTTTTCTTTGATGCCCAAAGAATCGTTGCGCAAAAGAAAGGGCACTCCCTCATCACCCGAAAAGCTTAACTTCTCGGCGGGTAAACCGCCTCCCACAACGCTATTTACACTGTGAGGCTGGAGCCGCTTTTGAGCTTATAAACTACTCTATTGCTACTGAGAAAGTGGAAATTCCACAGGCGACTTACTCCCCTCCATCACACCCGAAAAGCATAAGTCGATATGCAATGTGCCGATAGGATGTCGGCCAAGTCTTGTCATGCACAAGGACGTGCCTTACAAGACGGTTGCACTATGTCGGTTTAGGGTTTGAGGATTAAGTGTGATGCTGGGGCGACGTTTTCTTGGTTCGTTCTTTTTCGTCGTTTAAAAAGAATGAACGAGAAGCGCATGGATGCGCTTTGATACGAGCCATGGAGGGTTAGGCTAATATGTCCTCCTGACGGATTTCGACGCCCATGCATGGACTACAAATATCTTTCTTTGATACCGAAAGAAAAGGCACTCCCAACTTCACACTGACTCCTCAAGTAAATTGCCAATATGAACGTCACCGTGGTGTAAGGGCCATCCTTGGCCCTGTCACCGCTTTTCACGCATCCATGCGTTGAAATGACTCATTGGCAATTTACTTTCGGGTGTGATGAGGGAGACACAAGGCGCTGATAAATTCTTGTGGTGCTTGCAAGCAACTATGTTTCTGATGGCTTTGTGGACAGCTAACAGACAACTTATTTCCCCCTCCATCACACCCGAAAAGCATAAGACGATATGCAATGTGCCGACAGGATGTCGGCCAAGTCTTGTCTGGCACAGGGACGTGCCTTACAAGGCGGTTGCACTATGTCGGCTTAGGATTTGAGGGTTAAGTGTGATGCTGGGGCGACGTTTTCTTGGTTCGTTCTTTTTCGTCGTTTAAAAAGAATGAACGAGAAGCGCATGGATGCGCTTTGATATTAAACATGGAGGTTTATGTTACTAACGACTGGTAGCTCGAAATTTACCGTAAAGTCAGCCCGTCCTCCTGACGGATTTCGACGCCCATCCATAGACTACGACGACCTTTTCTTTGATGCCCAAAGAATCGTTGCGCAAAAGAAAAGGCACTTCTTCTTCACCCGAAAAGCATAAGCCGATATGCAATGTGCCGACAGGATGTCGGCCAAGTCTTGTCAGGCACAGGGATGTGCCTTACAAGACGGTTGCGATACCAATTGCATTAGGTAAATGAGCAATTTGAAGCGGAGAAATAGCTTTAGTAGCTAGGCAAAAATTTTGCTATTTAGTTGTTCTAAATGAGAAATTTTTAACGACGCTAATATGGTATTTCACCCTTCAAATTGATTGGAGACTTAGTGCAATTGGTATTATATATCGGCTTAGGATTTGAGGGTTAAGTGTGATGCTGGGGCGACGTTTTCTTGGTTCGCTCGATCGCGTCGTTTAAAAAGAATGAACGAGGAGCGCATGGATGCGCTTTGATATTAAACATGGAGGTTTATGTTGCTAACGACTGGTAGCTCGAAATTTACCGTAAAGTCAGCCCGTCCTCCTGACGGATTTCGACGCCCATCCATGGGCTACGACTTACTTTTCTTTGATGCCCAAAGAATCGTTGCGCAAAAGAAAAGGCACTCCCAACATCACACTGACTCCTCAAGTAAATTGCCAATATGAACGTCACCGTGGTGTAAGGGCCATCCTTGGCCCTGTCACCGCTTTTCACGCATCCATGCGTTGAAATGACGCATTGGCAATTTACTTTCGGGTGTGATGAGGGAGACACAAGGCGCTGATAAATTCTTGTGGTGCTTGTAAGCGACTTAGCTGCTTCAGGAGATAAAATCAGAATTAACAATCAGCGCTACTTTCCTCTCTCCAGCACACCCAATAAGCATTCTAATGCTGAATAAAAAAAATGAGTTAAAAATGCTTGCCTTTTATGTAACAATAACGCGCAAATAAAAACCAATCGCAGCACACTAGGAAGTCGTATTGTGTATTGGTGGAACAGCTTTAACCAACAACAGTGGACATAAAAAATGCAAACAAGGATTGTGGTGTATGGTACTAACCATCCTGTACATGTCGTCGATTTTGAACTCACGACCTGTATCAATAGCGGCTTTTTACTCAAAGCGAACCTAGAATCCCAATTTGACCTGGCTGATGAGTTACTTGTCGGCAATATGCTCACGTTTGAAATTGAGTCACCAGATGCAATATCGACGTATTTCACTGGGACTTTGTTTGATATCCAATCTGGTTTTGTGTCTGAGCACACCTGTAGTGCAGAGGTGGTTTTAAAGCCTCGCCTTGAGTTACTTAAGCAAACAGAAAAAAGCCAAATCTTTGTACAAGCCAATGTCCAGACTGTCCTCAATAAGTTGATACAAAAAGCCGGCTATTCACAAGACCGGATAAAATGGCGAGTCACTAAAGACTTACCCACGCTACCGCAGTGCGTACAAGCGCTAGAAAACGACTACACCTTTTTCACCCGACTATTAGCAAAGTACGGCTTAATTTATTGGTTTGAATGCCATGATTTTATTGAGTCGATAGTGATTGCCGAGGGGAATCTTGCAAGCCCGTATATTGAGCGAGGCTTACTGTCGGTGACGGATAAAGATGGTCTGGTTCACGAACATGAAACTGGCTTTGTTGGGTTTACGCAGTGCCAAAGTCGCCATCGTTTTAGAATGGGTGGCTCCCAAGTGCATATGAATGCCCATCCACCAACCTCGGTCAGCTCGGCGCAGCGCAGCTATTTTGAGCCTGCTGCACACAATCCCGCTGAGCAATTTGAGCGCACCGGCAATCTTGAGCTTGCCTATCAACAAGGTAAAAATGAAGTCACGCTGGTAGGGAACGTAGCCGAAGCCAATGCCGGTTATTCGTTTTCGTTAAATGGTAAATTGGGCACAGCGAAAGGTGGCGATTATACCTGTATTCGCAGTAAACAGGTGTATAAGCAAGGCAGTGCTAATGACCCTAAGCAAGTTGCATATCATAGCGAGTCGGTGTGTGTACCACGGGGTGAGCCAATACGTATCGCGCCCCCAGAGCATAGCCCTAAACCGATGGTGTTTACCGCCACAGTGCGCTCGCTGTCAGGGTCAAAGGCCAATCCTCATCTAGATACCCAAGGGCAATATGCCACGCAAGTACATTTTGATAGTCAGGTGACTGAATCAGTAAAGCGCCTCACACAATATGCCTGTCGCGGTCAAAAGCAACCAACGGGATTACACTTTCCACTGCTGCCAGACAGTAATGTGCTCATCGGTTGTATGAACAACGACCCTGACCAAAGTTACCTGTTAGGGTTTGCGCTTAACGACACCCAACCATCGGTTGTTACTAGCGCCAATAACGCCCAAAACGTGTTGTGCTCTCGCGGCCAAAACCTGTTGATGTTTGATGACACCCCAAATACCCCGCATATTGTGTTGCAAACCCTAGCGAGCAATCAGTACTTAGTCTTACATGGGGATAAAAAGCAGCCCTATATTCACTGGCTTGCGCAACTTGGTGCGATGAATATTTTTGCGGCCAAAGACATACAACTTGGCAGTGTTAAAAGCGCAATTCGACTACTCACCAATAAAACCTTTATTGCCAGCGCCAAACAACAACTGGCACTGGAGAGTAAAAAGTCGGTGATTATTGATGCAGCAACCAACCTAGACGTCACCGCCAATCAAATTGACGTCAGCGCCAAACAAAATTTGACCCTTAAGGCGGGTCGCAGCCATCGCAGTGTTATCCAAAGTGATATAAACCTCAAGGCAGATAACAACCTTACCATTACCGCTCCCGCGGGAAGTCAAATCATCCAAAGTCAAGGCAATATCGCAGTAAAAGGCAGTGGCTCTGGCAACCTCACCCTTGCCAATGGCGGCAGTGAAATCAGTATTGACTCAAGTGGTAACGTCAACATCTTTGCAGACAAGTTACTGACCTTAAAAGGCAAAGCCATGACCGTGTTTGACGGTAGCATGGAGCAAGATATTGGTGGTAAACAAAGCGCCACGATGCCGAGTGTGCCGCAAATTCAAGCGCTGTCTGAAAATGCTCGACTCTCACTGGCCGCCGATGGCATTGCCACCATGGCGAGTAGTACCATTGAGCTGTCTTATACCTATCAAGATGGCAGCCCAATTATGGGCGCGCCTTATACCATTCGATTTGCAAACGGCACAGAGTTGACTGGTAACTTAGATGACAGCGGTAAAGCAAAAATTGAGAATGCCCCGCCTGGTCAATACACCGTGCAATATGGTGAGGACAAACGCGATTACCTGCCAGAAGATAATCGCCCTAAAAACCCACTGTATGGACAAATCACTCCAGCGCAAGCGGCTGAAATGGTACGCAGCGGCAATACCGCACCACTGATAGAAGCCAATGGCATTGCAACCCAAGCAGGGGATTGGTTGTGGGGCACACTACAAGGCGACTTTAATCAAAACCCCTCCACGTCACAAATCGTGGTAGGTACCTTGATTTCCATGATACCGATTATCGACCAAGTCATGGATTTACGAGATATCACCGCCAATGTCATGTTACTGACCGACGATGATGAAGCCAACGACACCGACGCTTGGCTTGCCTTTACCCTAACGGGTATTGGTTTAGTGCCAGTAGTGGGCTCAGCAGTCAAAGGCGTGGGCAAGGTTATCTTAAAAAATACTGGAGAATCGCTCTCTGCTGCGCTTGCCGTTTTACGCAAGCTCGGTAAAGGCGACCCAGTTAAATACCTAAGAGACATCAACTGGCAAGACCTAGGAAAACAATCCGCCACGGAAGTAAAAAACATCGTCAAAGGCCTGCGCGATTCACTTGATGACATGTCTACCAGTTGGCAGTACGACCTACTACTTCCAGACGCCGCCATCGAAGGCATGCAAGCCACGGTTAAACGCCTAGACGATGTCACCCCCAAAATCGACCAGCATATGCAACAAGCCGCCCAAGAAATCGGACAGCGAGTTAATAAAGCACTGGATGAATATCAAGGCCAACCACCAATTCGAGGCGTTACCGATAAGCCCACCAAAGCCAAAGCCGATGAGTTGGAGCCGCCAAAAGGGAATGAGTTGCCGGGGGCTAAACTCAAAGCTATAAAAATGAAGAAGTATAGACCTCCTTGCTTCATGCCTGGCGAAGACTTAGCGAAGAACTTTAAGGGTGGTAAGCAAGCTCTAGAAAAAGAGTTTTATAAACAACTAAAAGCTCAGCAGCACGGCATCAATAAAATGACGGTTGAACAATATTTAGAAAACCGTAAAACCTTGACTGACCTTGTTAAAGAGCATGGACATAAAAAAGCAAGAAAAATTCTAACGAATGGCGGAATGGCACAAGTATCAGCAAGAAAAAAGTTAGAGGACGAAATGTATGAATCAATATTAAAAAGTTTGAGAAAGCAGGGTATTAAAGGTCGAAATGCTGATAAAGTCGCAACAGAGAAGATAAAAGAACAAATGTCTCAGTTAGCTGCTTTACATGATCCTGACCTGATAGCGGGCGGTAGTGATAAGATCAACAAACTCGGAAATAAAAATGTAAACTCCTCTCTCGGTTCTCAGTGGTCTAAAGGGGGAGAGTTTCCGGTATGGATGAGGCAGCAAGGGTTGCGTTGAGAACAATGGGCCCTACCACCCAAATGAATATAGAATTAGAACGGTGTAAGTAAGGAGGTTAGAATAATGACCAAACAATTTGAAATAGATGAAGATTTCGAGTGGTTTCTTGAAAAGTTTGAAGAGCCTAGTGAAAAAAATCAAGCCCCAGCAGAAATAATAAAAAAGTTTGAAGGTAAACTACCTACTAGATTATTAGAATATTGGAGTGAATACGGATTTTCTGGTTTCGGGGAAGGACTTTTTTGGTTAACTAATCCCGATGATTTTGAAGATACCTTAGATGCATGGCTTGGAGATATAGGTATCATCGAGCAAGACACATATTATGTAATTGCTCGCAGTGCTTTTGGAGAGCTATTCTTATGGGGAGAGAAATTTGGACATAAATATCTAATCGACCCATCTCACGGTTGGATTATAGAGAAAGAAGGTAATGCCGAAGACATAGCAGTTGGAGAAGAAAACGATGCCATACAGTTTTTCTTTGGTGCAAAAAGGCCAACATCGCTGGATATAGATGATACGAGTGGAGGCTTACTTTTTGAGAAATGTAAACTTCGATTATCTCAATTAAAATATAACGAAATGTATGCTTTTGAACCTGCTTTTTTTCTTGGTGGGCAGCCTACCATTGACAATGTCAGTAAAGTAAATATTTTCGCCCATCTAAGTGTATTAGCATCATTTGGTCAGAAAGAAATACTAGACCAACAAGGGCTTATAGCTAAGGCTTATTCATAATAAATGCTCCTGTTATTAAAGTAGCAAATAAAAACCACTTAACTCCTTACCACTAAAAACACTTACTTATTAATTGAAAATGCGATGATGATTAACTTTGAACTCATCGCTAATCAAATAGACGTCAGCGCCACACAAAATATCACCCTTAAGGCGGGTCGCAGCCATCGCAGTGTTATCCAAAGTGATATAAAGCTCAAGGCAGACAACAACCTTACCATCACCGCGCCGGCGGGAAGTCAAATCATTCAAAGTCAAGGCAATATCGCAGTAAAAGGCAGTGGCTCTGGCAACCTCACCCTTGCCAATGGCGGCAGTGAAATCAGCATCGACTCAAGTGGTAACGTCAACATCTTTGCAGACAAGTTACTGACCTTAAAAGGCAAAGCCATGACCGTGTTTGACGGTAGCATGGAGCAAGATATTGGTGGCAAACAAAGCGCCACTATGCCAAGTGTACCGCAAATTCAAGCCCTCTCTGAGAATGCTCGACTCTCACTGGCCGCCGATGGCATTGCCACCATGGCGAGCAGTACCATTGAGTTGTCTTATACCTATCAAGATGGCAGCCCAATCATGGGCGCACCTTATACCATTCGATTTGCAAACGGCACAGCGCTGACTGGTAACTTAGATGACAGCGGTAAAGCAAAAATTGAGAATGCCCGCCTGGTCAATACACCGTGCAATATGGTGAGGACAAACGCGATTACCTGCCAGAAGATAATCGCCCTAAAAACCCACTGTATGGACAAATCACCCCAGCGCAAGCCGCTGAAATGGTACGCAGCGGCAATACCGCACCACTGATAGAAGCCAATGGCATTGCAACTCAAGCAGGTGATTGGTTATGGGGCACACTACAAGGCGACTTTAATCAAAACCCCTCCACGTCACAAATCGTGGTAGGTACCTTGATTTCCATGATACCGATTATCGACCAAGTCATGGATTTACGAGATATCACCGCCAATGTCATGTTACTGACTGACGATGATGAAGCCAACGACACTGACGCTTGGCTGGCCTTTACCCTTACGGGTATTGGTTTGGTGCCAGTAGTGGGCTCAGCAGTCAAAGGCGTAGGTAAGGTTATCTTAAAAAATACCGGAGAATCACTCTCCGCTGCGCTTGCCGTTTTACGCAAGCTCGGTAAAGGCGACCTGTAACTCCCCAAAAAATGAAACAGTTTATAAGTAGAATTTTCCATTAACTAAAATAGGAAAATTTACGATGAGAAAAAGCAAGTTCACCGAAACCCAAATTGTCAGCATGATCAAGGAAGCTGAGTCAGGTATTCCTGTGCCAGAAATCTGCCGCAAACATGGTATCGGCCAAAGTACATTTTACAAATGGCGCTCAAAATATGGCGGGATGGAAGCTTCAGACGTTAAGCGACTTAAAGAGCTTGAAGAAGAAAACCGTAAGCTAAAAGATATGTTTGCAACGCTTAGCCTAAAGCACTCGATGCTTGAGGATATCATCGCAAAAAAGCAGTAAAAACAAGTAGGCGCAGAGCTTGGGTAGAGCATTTAAGAGCTCAATTTAACGTCAGCGTCGCATTTGCTTGTGAAGTGGCAGGGCTAAGCCGCTCAGCTTTTTACCACAAACATAAACGGCCGTTAGATGATGACGTTATCGACGCATTACTTGCGCTGGTAGAGCGCCATCCTAGGTGGGGGCTGCCTAAGCTATTCAAAAGGCTTCGCAATAAAGGTAAGCCGTGGAATAAAAAGCGTGTTGAACGCGTTTACAACATGCTAAAACTAAACTTGAGACGTAAGGGGAAGCGCCGTGTTCCAACAAGAACACCTGAACCATTAAGTGCACCGACACAACATAATGAATCGTGGTCAATGGACTTTATGAGTGACGCATTAAGCTATGGACATCGTTTTAGAACACTGAATGTGCTGGATGATTTCAACCGACAAGCACTGGCGATTGAGGTCGATACAAGCTTAACTTCTGAACGAGTTATTAGAACGCTACAACAAATTATTGCTTGGCGCGGTAAACCAAAGCAGATTAGAGTGGACAATGGCCCAGAATTTACTTCAGCGGCACTCGAAGATTGGGCAATAAAAAATGACATCAAGTTGGAATTTATAGAGCCAGGCAGTCCTTACCAGAATGGTTTTGTGGAAAGGTTTAACCGAAGTTATCGTGAAGAAGTGCTCGATTTATACTTGTTTGAGTCACTGCAAGAAGTACGTGAAATCACTGATCAGTGGTTAGATATTTATAATTATGAGCGACCACATGATTCACTTGGCGATATGACACCAATTGGTTATCTTGAGGCTGCATAAAATTCTACGAAATAGCTGTACTAAATTGGGTGGAGTTACAGTACAGCTCTAAAAATTTAAGCATGGATACTGTGCTGGTAGTTTTTGCGATACTTGCAAGCAGCTTAATCGCTAAAATCGTAGAAAATCTCACAAGCAACTTACTCCCCTCCATCACACCCGAAAAGCATAAGTCGATATGCAATGTGCCGACAGGATGTCGGCCAAGTCTTGTCTGGTACAAGGACGTGCCTTACAAGACGGTTGCACTATATCGGCTTAGGGTTTGAGGATTAAGTGTGATGTTGGGGCGACGTTTTCTTGGTTCGTTCTTTTTCGTCGTTTAAAAAGAATGAACGAGGAGCGCATGGATGCGCTTTGATATTAAACATGGAGGTTTATATTGCTGACGGCTGGTAGCTCGAAATTTATCGTGAAGTCAGCCCATTCTCCTGACAGTTTTCGACGCCCATTCATGGGCTACGACAACCTTTTCTTTGCTTGCCCCAAAGAAAAGGTAGCAAAAGAAAAGGTACTTCTTCACCGCACCCGAAAAGCATAACTTCTCGGCGGGTAAACCGCCTCCCACAACGCTATTTACACTGTGAGGCTGGAGCCGCTTTTGAGCTTATAAACTACTCTATTGCTACTGAGAAAGTGGAAATTCCACAGGCGACTTACTCCCCTCCATCACACCCGAAAAGCATAAGTCGATATGCAATGTGCCGACAGGATGTCGGCCAAGTCTTGTCTGGTACAAGGACGTGCCTTACAAGACGGTTGCACTATATCGGCTTAGGGTTTGAGGATTAAGTGTGATGTTGGGGCGACGTTTTCTTGGTTCGTTCTTTTTCGTCGTTTAAAAAGAATGAACGAGGAGCGCATGGATGCGCTTTGATATTAAACATGGAGGTTTATATTGCTGACGGCTGGTAGCTCGAAATTTATCGTGAAGTCAGCCCATCCTCCTGACAGTTTTCGACGCCCATTCATGGGCTACGACAACCTTTTCTTTGCTTGCCCCAAAGAAAAGGTAGCAAAAGAAAAGGTACTTCTTCACCGCACCCGAAAAGCATAACTTCTCGGCGGGTAAACCGCCTCCCACAACGCTATTTACACTGTGAGGCTGGAGCCGCTTTTGAGCTTATAAACTACTCTATTGCTACTGAGAAAGTGGAAATTCCACAGGCGACTTACTCCCCTCCATCACACCCGAAAAGCATAAGTCGATATGCAATGTGCCGACAGGATGTCGGCCAAAGTATTGTCTGGCACAGGGAGGTGCCTTACAAGACGGTTGCACTATATTGGCTTAGGGTTTGAGGATTAAGTGTGATGCTGGGGCGACGTTTTCTTGGTTCGTTCTTTTTCGTCGTTTTAAAAGAATGAACGAGGAGCGCATGGATGCGCTTTGATATTAAACATGGAGGTTTATTTTGCTAACGGCTGATTGCTTGAAACTTATCGTGAAATCAGCCCATCCTCCTGACAGGTTTCGACGCCCATTCGTGGGCTACGACTACCCGAAAAGCACACTTCTCGGCGCGTGAACCGCCTCCCTACAAAGCTATCTGCACTGCTTATTAGGAGGCTATGCTGATTGTTTTTGTCGTTGTTACAAACAGCTTAATTGCTAAAATAATCCGTGCTTACTCTCACAGGAAGAGTTATTGCCATGTACCGCTTTGAATTTGGCGAGGTGTGTTACGCCATCCCTCAAAATGTGTTTCGACGTTTTCATTAAAGTTACGAAAGAGCTGCTCGATGTTTTGTGCAGGGACTATATTGCACGGATTGCTGCTTTCTTGTCGTAAATACTCGAAAAAAGCGTTGCTGTTGTGCTCGACCATAAATCCCGTAAACAGGTAACTATTGGCATATAAGGTGGTACTTTGCATGGTTTGCCACTGATTTTCGCTATTGAATAGGGTGTTAATATCAAGCTTGGTAAAGCGCGATTTCAAAATCCCTTCTTTCGTCAGCCAATCTTCGTCAGAGAGGTAAACTGAAAATTGACCTGTGTCGGTAATTCTTAGGTGCTCAAAATACTCGGCTAAGCCTTCCGTTACCCATCGAGGGGTTACGCCGAAATAGTAAAAAACTAGGGCGTGCACGGACTCGTGAATGAGCGTTCTTAGCGTTTCTTCTTCAGTGCGACCGCCATTGATAAAGCCTTGGTTTTGAAACAAGAAGTACATACCCAAGGTGTCAGCGGGCTCTGCATCGCGAGAGAGGATTAGCGCATTGTAGTCAGCGTCATTGGCGGCAATATGCATGTTCAACTGGATTGGAGATAAGGCTTTTTTATGCGCTAACTGGTTAAAAAAGTGCTTAAACATCATATACACCACGTTGAGGGCTTGCTGCGCCTGATACTCAACATAAGGGCTCACGGGTTCACCCGTTAGATTAAGTTTAAAATTTTCCATGTTGTTGAATTGCGTTTGCAAGGAAAATACTTCGCGCTTTAGTGCCCCGCAGGTAGGTGTTGAGATACCGCTGAACATATTAACAATATCACTGTGCCCGTTTAGGTTATAAAAGGTTTTTTCTGGTATTTTAGGTAGCTGTTGTCTTGTTACTTTTGGTGGTGCAACCGTTAGGTGAGGAGTGGTGTTTGGCTGACTTAAACGTTTTTCTGTATGGGTTTCTAGCTGTATACCAAATTCAGTCAATAAAGGCTTGATAGACCTCATCGAGTTTGCTGCTGCACTTGGATAGATAAAATAAAGTGCAAACAATATCATTGTGATGATAAGTAGTAGGACAAAGACCCGCCAAACCAAAGTGATATCCTTGTATAATACATGCCCAGAGACTCTGGTTATACTCGATTATCGGTAAACTTGGCAATGGGTAATTTGATTATCGGCTTACTCCCATGGCATTAAATAACATCTACTTTAGTGTGTCATAGCGTGTCGTTTGCATTATTTGCCATTCTTTTTTCTACAACAATGTACCCATAATCTAATTCGTTGCCTATACTTTTTGAAAAAATAACAGAGCATACAGATGAAAGTAGTTTGGCCGTTGATTTTACTGTGCTGTGTGGGCAGGAGTGCGAGCGCACTAGAGACTCAAGCGAAACAAGATCAAGGCTGTGTGGCTGCTGTGATCCGAGATGTCTTTGCGCGCTCTGATATAAAAGTCCGGTTTTTATTTATGCCTTGGGAGCGCGCCTATCAAGAAGGAATGAAGGCGGCTTACATCGGTAGTGCTTATTGGTATTACAGTGAGCAAAGGAGCAAAGATTATATTTACACTCAACACCCACTCACTGAAGAAACGGCTCGCTTTTATCACCATCGAGATTTAGCGTTTACCTATACGAGTTACGCAGATCTTAAGCCATTTAGATTGTTGCTCAATCAAGGGTTAACTTATCCGCCTTCTCTGCTAGAGGCGATAGAGACGTTTGAAATCAAAACTTCATATGCCACGTATACCAGTAAAAATGTGGCACTGATCCTACGAAATCGTGCAGATATTATGATTATGGACGAAAAGTCGGCGAAGTCCTATCAGCAGGAACTGCCAGCTGAAGAAGCGGAGTTATTAGCTGCGCAAGCGATCCCTGCTTTTATCCAAAAAGGCTATTTGCTTATCAATAAGCATCATAGTGAATATGTTGAGTTGTATAACGAAGGGCTTAAAAAGCTATGGGCTGATGAAGACTATGTTGTTCAGTATCGTGCTCGTTGCTCTCGTGTGTTTACCGATTGATTGCTTTTTGGTTTTGCTAAAACCAAATAATGTCCTGATCCGTTGCGAAATCATTCATAAGTTAGAATCCAAATTTGTTTTTAATGTTTTTCATAGCCTGTTGCCTATTTTGACGGTATATAAAGCATAAAGAATGTTATTACACGTAAAGCCTAATAGTGTATTCAGTGGGATTTTAGAGCATGCTTTGCAGCCAACAATCGTAAAGACTATCTTGAATCGTCATTGGCTGCTTTAGATTAAGACTTGCCTTATCCAAATCGCCTTTCTGGCAGCTTGATTTTGCGTTAAATGGTATATGTCTATCTGGTCTGACCATTTAAATCGCCTTTTAAATTTACCCGATTCTTGGTTAAAGTTTATGCACGCCAACTGTTGTTTTTACACTCAGCTAATTATTGAATTGGGCTGAATTTTGACAGTTGTCATGGATTTTGATAACGTATTGTGCAAATTTGGTATGACCAATTTACCTATGAAGTTAATTCTTACCAAATTGATTAAAATAAGTCAGCGGTCTGGCTAGGTCACATCATAAAAAATTGGCGTTATTTCAATGTCTTTAAAGATTAAAGCAGCAAAATTATCCGACGTAATACTAGAACAGCTTGAGAATATGATCCTCGAGGGCTCGTTATTACCCGGTGCAAAGTTGCCGCCTGAGCGTGAACTAGCTAAGCAATTTGAAGTGTCGCGTCCATCACTTCGTGAGGCTATCCAGAAATTGGAAGCTAAGGGGCTTGTTACCCGTCGTCAAGGTGGTGGCACGTATGTTAAAAATCAGCTAGAAGAAGGGCTGACTGATCCGTTATTCGACTTGATCAGTAAGCATCCAGAATCTCAGTTTGATTTACTTGAGTTTCGTCATGCATTAGAAGGCATCGCCGCCTACTACGCGGCACTCAGGGGCACAGAAAATGACTTTGCAAAGGTACAACAAAGCTTTGACAATATTGCAGAGATAGGTGATGACCTGATGCAAAAGGCAAGGGCAATTAATGCTTTTCACTTTGCCGTTGCAGAAGCGTCACATAACGTCGTCCTGCTTCATCTTGTAAAAGGGATGCAGTCATTGCTTGAGCAAAACGTGTTGCAAAACTTAACGGTCTTGGTGCAAAAATCAGACGTGAGTGAGCAGCTCGGTGAGCACAGAAAGTTGTTATTAGATGCGGTGATCAATGGTAACCCTGAACAAGCAAGACTTGCTAGTAACGCCCACTTAGCCTTTATCGAAGAAGCGTTATTAGAAGCCGGTAAAGAGCGTTCGCGAATAGAACGTTCACTGCGTAGAACTAAGCAGCAGTAATCGGGCTTGATTCAGTAAGAATTGGCACAAATAGAATAAATTCGTATTTTAAACATAAGGAACACTCCATATGTCTGAAGTCAATAAAATTGACGTAGACGCGCTAGAAACCCAAGAATGGTTACAGGCGCTTGAGTCGGTCGTAAAAGAAGAAGGCGTAGAGCGCGCTCAGTTCTTGTTAGAGCAAGTATTAGAGCAAGCGCGTCTTGATGGCGTAGATATGCCAACAGGCACTACGACTAACTATGTCAACACTATCCCAGCAGATCAAGAGCCTGCGTATCCTGGGGATGTGAACCTTGAGCGTCGTATTCGCTCTATCATCCGTTGGAATGCTATTATGATCGTACTTCGTGCTTCGAAGAAAGATCTTGAGCTGGGCGGGCATATGGCCTCTTACCAGTCGTCAGCTGCATTCTATGAAATGTGTTTCAACCACTTCTTCCGTGCACCAAACGAGAAAGACGGTGGTGACTTAGTGTATTACCAAGGTCACATCTCTCCGGGCATTTATGCTCGTGCATTTGTTGAAGGCCGCCTAAGCGCTGAGCAGCTAGATAACTTCCGTCAGGAAGTAGACGGTAACGGTATTTCTTCATACCCACACCCTAAGTTAATGCCTGAATTTTGGCAGTTCCCGACGGTTTCTATGGGTCTAGGTCCAATCGCGTCTATCTACCAAGCGCGTTTCCTTAAGTACCTAGATGGCCGTGGTCTAAAAGATACGTCTGAGCAACGCGTTTACGCCTTCCTTGGTGATGGTGAAATGGACGAGCCAGAATCACGTGGTGCGATTTCATTCGCTGCCCGTGAAAAGCTAGACAACCTATGCTACCTAATCAACTGTAACCTACAGCGTCTTGACGGCCCAGTAATGGGTAACGGTAAGATCATCCAAGAGCTAGAAGGCCTATTTAAAGGTGCTGGTTGGAACGTGATCAAAGTCGTTTGGGGTTCTGGTTGGGATAAGCTACTTGCCAAAGACACTACGGGTAAATTGCTACAACTGATGAATGAAACAGTTGACGGTGATTACCAAACTTACAAAGCAAAAGATGGTGCCTTCGTACGTGAACACTTCTTCGGTCGTTACCCAGAAACAGCAGCGCTTGTTGCTGATATGACTGACGACGAAATCTTCGCGTTAAAGCGCGGTGGTCATGAGCCATCTAAGCTATTTGCTGCATTTAAAGCGGCACAAGACACCAAAGGTCGTCCAACGGTTATCCTAGCTAAAACCGTTAAAGGTTACGGCATGGGCGCTGCGGCTGAAGGTAAAAACATTGCTCACCAAGTTAAGAAAATGGACATGACACACGTAGCGCACCTACGTTCACGTCTAGGTCTAGATGACTTGGTATCTGATGAGCAATTACAAGAGCTACCTTATTTGACGCTAGAAGAAGGGTCAAAAGAGCACGAATATCTACATGCTCGTCGTAACGCGCTTCACGGCTATACACCTAAGCGTCTACCTAACTTCACAGAAACGCTTACGCTACCTGAGCTTGATGCATTTAAACCGCTTCTAGAAGAACAAAAGCGTGATATCTCAACCACAATGGCATACGTTCGTGCGCTAAATATCTTGTTAAAAGACAAGAATATCGGCAAGAGCATTGTTCCAATTATTGCTGATGAAGCGCGTACCTTTGGTATGGAAGGTTTATTCCGTCAAATCGGTATTTACAACCCGCACGGCCAAAACTACAGCCCAGAAGACCGCGATATCGTTTCTTACTATAAAGAAGCAACGTCAGGTCAGGTACTACAAGAAGGTATCAATGAGCTAGGCGCGATGTCTTCATGGGTTGCAGCAGCAACGTCATACAGCACCAACGACCTACCAATGATCCCGTTCTATATCTACTACTCAATGTTTGGTTTCCAACGTGTAGGTGATATGGCGTGGATGGCGGGCGACCAACAAGCGCGAGGCTTCCTATTGGGTGCAACCGCTGGTCGTACAACGCTAAATGGTGAAGGTCTACAGCACGAAGATGGTCATTCGCATATTCAAGCAGGTACCGTGCCTAACTGTATTTCTTACGACCCAACGTTTGCTTACGAAGTAGCGGTTATTCTGCAAGATGGTATCCGTCGTATGTACGGTCCAGAGCAAGAGAACGTGTTCTACTACCTAACGCTCATGAACGAAAACTACCATATGCCAGCAATGCCTGAGGGCGCTGAAGAAGGTATTCGTAAGGGTATTTACAAGCTTGAAAGCTACACTGGCGACAAAGCACAGGTTCAGCTAATGGGCTCGGGTACTATCCTGAACGAAGTACGTAAAGCGGCGCAGATCCTAAGCGACGACTACGGTATCGGTTCAGACGTATTCTCTGTAACGTCATTCAACGAGCTTGCTCGTGACGGTCAAGATGCAGAGCGTTTCAACATGCTTAACCCAGAAGCAGAGCAAAAAGTAGCTTACATCACCAGCGTACTTGGTGATGCGCCAGCAATTGCTGCTACGGATTACATGAAAAACTACGCTGATCAAGTACGTGCATTTATGCCAAGCGCATCTTACAAAGTACTTGGTACAGACGGCTACGGTCGTTCAGACAGCCGTGAAAACTTACGTCGTCACTTTGAAGTGAACGCCGGTTACGTGGTAGTTGCAGCACTTGGCGAGCTAGTTAAGCAAGGCAAAGTTGAAAAATCAGTAGTGACTGACGCTATCAAGAAATTTGATATCGACACCACCAAAACTAACCCACTTTACGCATAAGAGGACGAGTGATGGCAATCGAAATTCATGTTCCAGATATTGGTGCCGATGAGGTTGAAGTAACCGAGATCCTAGTTAGCGTAGGTGACACGGTTGCAGAAGAGCAATCGCTTATCACTGTTGAAGGCGACAAAGCATCAATGGAAGTACCTGCCTCAGTGGCGGGTACTGTTAAAGAAATCAAAATAGCGGAAGGCGATAAAGTATCGACTGGCTCTTTGATTATGGTTTTTGAAGCTGCAGGTGAAGAAGCACCGGCAGAGCAACCAGCAGAAGAAGCTAAGCCAGAAGCAAGCGCCTCTGGCAAGACAGAAGTGAAAGAAGTTCACGTACCAGATATTGGTGGCGATGAAGTTGAAGTAACTGAAATCTTAGTGGCTGCGGGCGATGTTGTTGAAGAAGAGCAATCGCTTATCACGGTTGAAGGCGACAAAGCTTCAATGGAAGTACCAGCACCATTTGCAGGTACTATTAAAGAAGTGAAAATCAACGCAGGTGACAAAGTGTCAACCGGTTCATTGATCTTCATCTTCGAAGTGGCAGGTAGCGGTGATGCGCCTGCGACTACTGAAGCTGCAGAAGCGCCAGCTGAAGAGCAAGCACCAGCTGCATCAGCTGAAAAAGAAGTGCATGTACCAGATATCGGTGGCGACGAAGTTGAAGTCACTGAAATCATGGTTGCTGTTGGCGACAGCGTTGAAGACGAACAATCTCTTATCACGGTTGAAGGCGACAAAGCCTCAATGGAAGTACCAGCACCGTTTGCAGGTACGATTAAAGAGATCAAAGTCAATGCTGGCGACAAAGTATCAACGGGTTCTTTAATCTTCGTATTCGAAGTAAAGGGCGCGGTACCTGCACCTCAGGCAGCAGCTAAAACTGAAGCTAAACCAGCTCAATCTGCGGCTCCAGCGGCAAAATCTGAAGCACCAAAAGCATCGGCACAAAAAGATGACTTTGTGGCCAATGATCAGTATGCCCACGCCTCGCCTGTGGTACGTCGTTTAGCGCGTGAGTTTGGAGTTAACCTAGCTCGCGTTAAAGGTACAGGTCGTAAGAACCGTGTACTAAAAGAAGACGTACAAAACTACGTGAAAGAGCTGGTTAAGCAAGTTGAGTCTGGTCAAATCGCAAAAGGTGGCAACACTGGCGGCGGTGAGCTTGGTCTTATTCCTTGGCCAAAAGTAGACTTCAGCAAGTTTGGTGAAATTGAAGAGAAGAAACTTTCTCGCATCAACAAGCTATCGGGTGCAAACCTTCATCGTAACTGGGTACAAATCCCACATGTTACGCAGTTTGACGAAGCAGATATCACTGAGCTTGAAGCGTTCCGTAAAGAACAGAACGTTTTGGCTGAGAAGAAGAAAATGGGTGTGAAGATCACGCCACTAGTATTCGTGATGAAAGCGGCTGCAAAAGCACTTGAAGAGTTCCCAACGTTTAACTCTTCACTATCTGGAGATGGTGAGAGCTTAATCTTGAAGAAATATGTTCACATCGGTATCGCGGTTGATACACCAAATGGTCTAGTGGTTCCTGTTGTTCGCGACGTGAACAAGAAAGGCATCATTGAGATATCACGCGAGTTGATGGAAATTTCTAAGAAAGCACGTGATGGTAAACTGACGTCTGCTGATATGCAGGGCGGCTGTTTCACTATTTCAAGCCTAGGCGGTATCGGCGGTACGGCGTTTACGCCAATCGTTAATGCTCCTGAAGTTGCGATTTTGGGTGTTTCTAAGTCAGACTTCAAACCGAAATGGAATGGTAAAGAGTTTGAGCCGCGCCTAATGGTGCCGCTAAGTTGTTCATACGACCATCGTGTCATTGACGGCGCACTAGCAGCTCGCTTTACTGTGACACTTGCAAACTACCTAAGCGATATTCGCCAGCTAGTAATGTAAGAATAGAAACCGCATGACTTAGGTGATGCGGTTTTGTTGTATTTTGTTGTTCCGCTTGATAATTAGGCGGGACAATAGAGAGTGTGAATGATACACTTTCGAGCAATAATAACTCTCTCTGCCCTGTGCCCCGAAGCGGGTGTTTGGCAGGCACTTTGGGTCGGCTACTCTCGACGAGTAAACCCGTTCAAATAACAGTTAAGGTAATAACATGAGCAACGAAATCAAAACTCAAGTTGTTGTACTAGGCGGTGGTCCTGGTGGTTACTCTGCAGCATTCCGTGCAGCAGACTTAGGTTTAGACGTTACACTAATCGAATCTCGCGACACGCTAGGTGGTGTGTGCTTGAACGTTGGTTGTATCCCTTCAAAAGCCCTTCTTCACGTTGCAAAGGTAATTGACGATGCAGCTGAAATGGCTTCTCACGGTGTTTCTTTCGGTGCTCCACAAATTGACCTAGACAAAATCCGTTCATGGAAAGAGTCTGTGATCGGTCAACTTACTGGTGGTCTTGGCGGAATGGCTAAGATGCGTAAAGTAACGGTAGTTAACGGCTACGGTAAGTTCACCGGTTCTAACACTATCGCAGTTGAAGGTGCTGACGGTGCGAAGACAGTGACCTTTGATAACGCAATCATTGCAGCGGGTTCTCAACCTGTAAGCCTACCTTTCATCCCTGAAGACGAGCGTATCATCGACTCTACAGGTGCACTTGAGCTTAAAGACGTACCTGAAAAGCTACTTGTACTAGGTGGTGGTATCATCGGTCTTGAGATGGGTACTGTTTACCGTTCACTAGGTTCAGCTATCGACGTAGTTGAGTTTGCTGATCAACTAGTACCAGCGGCTGACAAAGACGTTATCAAGATTTACCAAAAGTACGTTAAAGACAAGTTTAACGTGATGCTTTCTACTAAAGTTGTTGCTGTTGAAGCGAAAGAAGACGGTATCTACGTATCTTTCGAAGGCAAGCAAGCACCAGAAGGCCAAGTTCGTTATGACAAAGTACTAGTTGCTGTTGGTCGTACACCAAATGGTAAGCTAATCGACGCTGACAAAGCGGGCGTAAATGTTGATGAGCGTGGCTTTATCAGCACTGACAAGCAAATGAAAACCAACGTTGATCACATCTTCGCTATCGGTGACATCGTAGGTCAACCTATGCTTGCGCACAAAGCAGTTCATGAAGGTCACGTTGCTGCTGAAGTTATCTCTGGTAAGAAACATTACTTCGATCCTAAGTGTATTCCTTCAATTGCGTACACAGACCCAGAAATCGCTTGGGTTGGTGTGACTGAGAAAGAAGCAAAAGAGCAAGGTCTAAGCATCGAAACTGCGGTATTCCCGTGGGCTGCTTCTGGTCGTGCGATTGCTTCTGCACGTACTGAAGGTTCAACTAAGCTTATCTTTGATAAAGAGTCAGGCCGCGTGATCGGTGGTGCTATGGTTGGTATCAATGCTGGTGAAATGCTTGGTGAAATTGGCCTAGCAGTAGAGATGGGTGCTGACGGTGAAGACCTAGCGCTTACTATCCACGCTCACCCAACACTGAACGAGTCAATCGGTCTAGCTGCTGAAATCTTCGAAGGTTCTATTACTGACCTTCCAAACAAAAAAGCAGTGAAGAAAAAGTAAGTTTTTCTGAGCTATTAAAAACCCAGCCTTGTGCTGGGTTTTTTGCTTTTTGGCTAAGTGGGGGAGCTTACGCTCATTTTTTCTAATTAAGCCATCAGCCTGAGAAAATTAATAATGACGAGTAGTAAGGCGGAAGTGGCAATAAATAGCCAGCGCATTTGATTGAGTAGTCCAAGTAACTGCTGAATATGTTCAGCTGTGGGCTGCGCTTTTGCACCTACCCGCATCACATCATAACGTTCACCGAAATAAAAACGGGGTCCTGCGAGCTGTGTATTTAAATTTGCGGCAAAAAAGCTCAGTGCCCATCCAGTATTTGTTTGGCTAAAGTGACGGCCGTAGTATTTGATGTAGTGCCAAGTTTGCTTTGGTCTAAGTAGCAACGAAAAGCAGGTAATTAATAACCGAATAGGTACAAACTCAATGAGCCAAATCACGCGGGAAAGGCTTGCCATAAAACGGCTTGAGGGGGCATTACTTGCCGCCAGGCATGGTCGCATAGCAATAATAGCTTATAAAATAGCGCGAGATAGGGGCCTGCCGTTAGATACAGTAAAGCAATGACAAAAAAATGGCGCAGGGTATTTAGTGCGGCGCTATCTATGGCGGCTTTACAAATACCAAGCTCTGTTAGCTTTTCTACATCTCTTGCTACCATTCCCTGCAACACGGCTCTTGCCGTGACTTTTTGTTTTGATTTTATCAGCGTGGAAATACGTTTCGCGCGGCTTTCATGACTAATGTCCAAGCATAAAAACAATACCAGCCCGCCGAGCCAATTGGGATAAAAAGCAAAGCTAATGATTGCGTGAGTTAAAACAGTGATAGTCAATATTGGCAGGAGGAAGCCGAGTGTGCCGGATAAAAGCTGATAACTAGAAGCGGCTTTAGGGCGATAGACTCTTTCTGCAATCGCTTTAAAAATCAGGCTAAGAATAAGATTAGGGTGATAAAGCGTAGATAACCTTACCCCAAGGCTGGCAAAGACTGCCAGTAAGAAGATGATCAGGCCCTCATGGGCCTGAAGCAAGCTGTCGAGCACTAAAGCGTAACCTTATCCAGCTTATTAAGTAGTGCCATTACCATCTTAGAAGAGTTAACAGAAGCGACTTCTAGATACTCTTCGAATGATTGCGGTGATTCTTTGCCGGCGATATCAGATAGCGAGCGGATCACAACAAATGGCGTGTTTAAAGAATGACAAGCTTGCGCAATTGCCGCGCCTTCCATTTCTACTGCTAACATCGTAGGGAAGTCTGCGCGTGCCTTATCGATGCGTACCGGATCGCACATAAACGAGTCACCCGTACAGATCAAACCAACCATAGTTTGGATGCCCTCAAGCTCATGTACGCTTTGCTCTGCTGCTTCAACTAATTTTGCATGCGAAGTGAACGCAGCAGGCATTTGCGGAACTTGACCAATTTCATAGCCAAACGCAGTAACATCAACGTCATGATGACGTACTTCATTTGAAATAACCACATCGCCGACGTTTAGTGATGGTTCAAAACCACCAGCTGAACCCGTGTTGATCACGCAATCTGGCGCAAAGTTGTCGATAAGCAAAGTTGTCGCAACCGTCGCTGCTACTTTACCAATGCCAGACTGTACAAGCGTTACGTCAAGACCAGCCAGTTTACCGGTATAAAAAGTAAAGCCACCTTTGGTCAATGTTTGCGGGTTTTCCATGGTGTTACGCAAAATGGTAACTTCTTGCTCCATTGCGCCGATAATGCCTACTTTCATCAAAGATTCCTAATTTGTGGTGGGGAAAGCCCCAGTGTCAAAATTACTCTTATTATACGAAAGGGGTTTTGATAGGTAAAACAAAAAACGGGCTGGCGCCCGCTTTGCTAGATTTCTGCCAACTGAGTTGACTGTGCTTTTGCCTGTGAAGGAGACAGTACCGCAGGTTTGTAGGTGCGGTTTCTGGTTTTCTTTGGCATCTCCACTTTTTGGCCAAGCTTGAATAAGATTGCTGCGCGAACCTCGGCGCTTTGGTAGCCACTTTTGATTTTCATGCGAATATGTGGAATCCCCGCAGACTCCAGTGCGCCACTGACAAACCAATCTTTTTGCGCCTTATGGCCATTTTTGTTGGAGTTATTGACTAAATCAACAGCGGCAACAATTTTCAGTGTCTCTTTGTCTACCAAAACATAATCTAATTGCTTATTCTTAGCTTTAGTTACCGCTGCACGACGTGCTTTTGGAGATATACCCGGTTTGCACTCAATCACATCAATGAGCTTAATGCGACTTACGATTTTATATCTATCGCCAACGGCACGTTCTAGTAAATGTAGAAACGATGCTTCAACGGTGGTAAAAACAGACTCTTTACGATTAAATGGATAAGGATTGCCACCCACATCGGTGTACTTAGAAGCGACAATGGAAGCAACGACCACTAAAGCCAAAATAGCAAGTAACGCAAATTCCATACAAAACTCCAAATCAAAAAAATGACATCTGTGGTTTTATAAGCAATAGATGTGCCAGAAGAGAGCTTAAATAAGTAGGAGATAAAAATTAGAGCAGTGAGTTAGCCATTGGGGATATGGTAAGAAAAATAAAGCGCTTTAAGTTGTTTATACTAGGCTGCGATATCTTACAACATGGCTGCCTAGTACTGGACAATGATATTAGCTCGCGTTATTTGTCTTCTTTAAGCACGTAGATCTCACCATCGAAACTACCTTGAATGGTCAACCCTTGGCCTGCCAGTTCCTTGAGATATTCAATATGCTCTTGGGTAATATGTTGACCCGGCACCAAAAGCGGAATACCCGGAGGATACGGGGTGACTAAACCTGCACAAATACGGTTGTTGCTCTTGCTAATAGGTACAGATTCACGCTCGCCGTAGAAGGCATCGCTAGGGATACAAGCAAGGTCAATAGCGGGTAAATTCTCTGGTAAGCGCGAGCGTCGCGTTGACTTCGATAGTTTTACCTTGCCGCCATCAAGTTTCTTTAAGGCATTGTATAAACGAATGATCTTTGAGCGTGTACCACCCAACGTCAGTAAGACTAAGATGGTACTATGGGTGTATTTCTCAATCTCCAGCCCAATTTCGTCCAGCAGGAACTTATGAATATCCTTTAATGAGTATGGCAGCTCACTAATATCGATGAGGATTTTAAGCGGATCATGCCCCATATTATCGCCACTGAAATGTGGGAATATGTTCATAAAGTCTTGCTTATCAAGCACTTTAATATGTTTGAGCGAGGCCATCTGCTGTTTAAACTCTGCAACATGGTTCAGCAGCGCATTGAGTAACTTATAGCCTTCCATCTCTAACTGCTTTTGGCACACATCCAAAGACGCAATAAGCTGGTATTTGGGCGAGGTGCTGGCGTAGATACTGTAAATCTCACGGAAGAAATCAGCATCAAAATCAGGGTCATTAATATGGATATAAGACGCCTGCGAAAATGCCGATACGACTTTATGCGCCGAATGAGTGACATAATCGGCACCTGCATGAATGGCGGAGTAATGGCGCAAGCTAGGGTGAAATAGCGAGTAAGCAAACCAAGCTTCATCAATAAAGACTTTGATGCCATGCTGATGGGCAAATTCTACGACTTGTTTCAGGTCGCTCAGCAAACCATCATAGGTACAGCCTGTGAGCACCAGTAGTTTTGCATCGGTATTTTGTTCAATCGCTTGCTTAATATCGGCCAGTGAAGGCGGTGCGAATATGCCATATTTTGGATTTAAGATACTCGATAAATAGATAGGGAAACTGGCCGATTGCAAAATGCCATAGTGCACAGACTTATGACAGTTGCGGTCGATGATCACCTTATCGCCCTTGCGAAGGAGGGTTTGCAAAATGATTTTATTCGAGGTGGACGAACCGTTGGTCACGAAGTAGGTGCGTTTAACCTCAAACGTTGCCGCTGCGGATTCCTGAGCGCGGCCAATGGTATTGGTGCTGTCTGACAATGAACCTAACGAATCAACCGATACAGACAAGTCTCCGACAAATACATTACGGCCATAGAATTGATAAAAATCTTTGATATAAGGAGAGTTTCTAAAGCTCGAACCACCGCTGTGACCTGGAGTATGCCAAGAGTCGTTCGCTTCGCCGACATAGCTGCGATACGCCGTCCAAAATGGCGTCTCGGCTCTGTCATCAAAGTCGTTGATCATATATCCTAAAATGGCTTCAGGATCTGAGATAACTTCATCTTTAAAGAAGAAAGACTCGATTTCCTCAGATTCGTTGACTATCTCAAGCCCTTTAGTATCATCGCCAATAACGTAAACTGGTAATTCTAGACGAATACTTTTTAATTGCTCGATAAAGCGACTATAGGTTTGTTCGCCACTTTTGTTGTGCACATCCCAACTCAGCACGACAGCTTGAATATCACCATCTTCAGTGACATGCTCCAAGGCTTTTGAAAGTTCGAGGCATTCAATAATATCGATTTGAACATCCTCTCGCTCAAAATTAGGGATCGTTTTTGACAGATTGCTTGAGAGTGCTTGCAATACGGCTGGTTCTTGTTCTATTAACAAGATACGAAGGACAGGTAGCATAATGATATTCGCATTAAAATTTAAAGACTTTCATTAGCATAAAGAAAGCGCAGTGATTTGTGAAATCAATACTTTGAAAATGTTCCAGAAATTGTAAAACGGATGTGGGCGAGGAAGTTGTTGCGAGTGATGGAAAGTGTGCTATTCAACATAGGAAACAGGAAGGTTTCGAGTATCAGGCGTGTCTGAGTTAAATTTGGGATAGGGTGTTTTTGAAGGCTGTATTACGATTGCTTTTCAATGATAAATACAGTCGGTAGTTATAAAAACAACAGTACTAGGGCCTGTTGATCTTTCAAGTTTGTTTTTGCAGCAGTTTGATTGGTATTTATACAAGGCAGAGCCAGCGTAGCGTAGTCATTCTACGTAAGTCTGGCGATAAAGACTTTGTGCTCCTGCAAAGTCACCTTACCCCACATCCTTGTGGGGCAACACAGAAGAAATGCCAATCAAGCGCAGCCCTTTGGGTTCACCTGAGTGCGCTTTGTTCATTGTTGCTCAACTTTTGCCTAGATTACTAGGCGGCAAGTCGAGCGTCGCGACCAAAACACACTCAGAAGAACAAAAATCAAACAGCAAAGGTCAACAGGCCCTAGTAATCATTCAGGCTAACAGATCAATAGGAGTCAAAATGAGATTGGTTAATTATGTTGTGTATGTGTTCTTATTTGGGTGTTTAATCAGCTTCCCTTCATGGGCTGATACAAATAACTTGTCGGGAACATTGGTTGTTGTAAATAAAAAGGGGGACTCGGTTGATTTCATCGATCTTAGCAGCCGAAAAATTAAGCTGACGCTCGCAACCGGCAGAGGACCACATGAATTAGCAATGAGTGCCGACGGGCATACGGCTGTTGTCACTAATTATACACGTGGCAATAGTCTAAGTGTTTTTGACGTTCGGCAAGCAAAAAAAGTAAAAACCATTGATTTGTCTCGTTATCCAAGGCCACATGGCGTGTTGTTTTTAAAAGACCAAAAACGCGTTGCAGTATCGTCTGAAGGCTCCGACAGTGTGGTAATCGTTGATATAGAGTCGGGGAAAATTGATAAAGTAATAGCAACAGAGCAAAGAGGCTCTCATATGGTGGCGCTGCCGGCGTCTAGCGAGCGTGTTTACACCACAAATATGCGCGCAGATTCAGTGTCTGAATTAGATGTAAAGTCAGGTGCCTTACTTCGCAAAATTTCAATGCCAAAAGTACCAGAGGCTATCACCATAAATAAAAGTGGCTCAGAGCTCTGGGTTGGTAGCAACGATGATGGCTTAGTTACCGTGTTTGATGTAGCAAATGAGCGTATAATTAAGCAATGGAAAGGCTATAGCTTTCCATACCGTGTGTTACTTACCCGCGATGAGCAGTTTGCTGTGATTTCAGACTATAGGAATCACACCCTTGATGTGATCGATGCAATGCACAAAGAAAAGCTGCGTCAAATAAAGTTTGAGCCGGGAACAGGACCAAAAGGCGTGATCCTCCATCCAGACGATCGCACTTTATTTTTATCCGCTTACCAAAAAAATAAGGTCCTTGTTATAGATATTGTATCTGGCAAAACCTTATTTGAACTCCCTACTGGTAACGGACCAGATGGAATAGGGTATTCAGCAGTGGTATTGCCTTAGGCTAACCATCACGTCGATACGAATGTGGCGTGAAGTAGGAGCTGCTTTACGCAGCGATCTGTGTTTTCATATCGCTTGAACAATTTTACGAAACAACAAATTCACGGTAACCACCACAAATAAAAGTTGTGCTTATGCTAAAACAAAGATTAGCTATCAGTCTTCTCTTTAAACTCACATAAGTCTTCAATAACACAGCTGCCGCATTTGGGCTTTCTTGCTGTACACACATAGCGGCCATGGAGAATAAGCCAGTGGTGGACATCTACCTTGAACTCTTTTGGTACAACCTTTTCCAGCTTTTGCTCGACTGCCACTACATCTTTACCCATAGCAAATTTGGTGCGGTTGGAGACGCGGAATATATGGGTGTCTACAGTAATAGTCGGCCTGCCGAAGTATAAGGAAAGTAGATAACTAAGTTCGTAATCACCTACTTTAACTGTATGAATATTGTCAATTTTTTTAATAAAAATATACACTAAGCCGCCTTGAAGATATAAACCGGATTTGCACACTATTTACTTACTGTAATGGACTCTTAGATATGAAACTTTTCAAATATATTATATTAATCACCACATTCCTTTTAGTAGCTTGTGGAGGTGGCTCGTCTTCGGATGAACCTAAACTTACAACTAAAATAGAAAAAATTAGCTTAAACTCTGAACTGATCAGAGGCCAAAGTACCAGCGCAATAATAGAGTGTGTTGATTGTTTGAAAGATAAAGCCATTTATCGCTGGGAAATTGATAATGTTGTAGTGAGTCAATCTAGTTCATTTACTCCTGATTTTGAGCATTTGGATAAGGCGGTTGTGATCACGGTTCAAGTACCAAGTATTGATCAGGTGATGAGTGATGAAGTCTCCTTTCAGGCTGAGGTTATTTCACGTAAAACTAAAATAGAAAAAATCAGCTTAAACTCTGAACTGATAAGGGGCCAAAGTACCAGCGCAATAATTGAGTGTGTTGATTGTTTGAAAGATAAAGCCATTTATCGCTGGGAAGTTGATAATGTTATTGTGAGTCAATCGAGTTCATTAACTCCTGATTTTGAGCATTTGGATAAGACGGTTGTGATCACGGTTCAAGTACCAAGTATTGATCAGGTGATGAGTGATGAAATTTCCTATCAGGCTGAGATTATTTCACGCAAAACCAAAGTCGAATCGCTAGAACTTATAGGGAAGCATACTCCAAACACGACAACCCTTGCGGATTTTACCTGTGATAATTGCCTGTCAGAATCAATATCAATGCAATGGTTTATAGGCGAGCAGTTAGTTGCAACTGGAGCGTCGTTTACACCAGACTTAAATAACTTTGATAAGCCAATCACTATAAAAGCAAAGGTGACTAGTATTGATAACATTGTTAGTGAAACGACTTCATTTGACTTTATCAAGCCGACTCCAATAAGTGGAAATATATACCTATCAGATAAATATATTTTGATGTCTAACGGCGAGCTAATTTTTGATAGTAGCCATGGAATACAGCCGGAAGATGGAAAGAGTGACTTCGTTAATGCTTATTATGGAAAACATGTATGGGGGACGGTTTTAGCTCAAGATACTAAAGGGAAATTTTTTAAATATGGTGACGGCAGAGAATTTTATTCTCATGAAAAAGAAAGTAGCTTTGAAGATATAAAAGAAAAAATAAATAACGTGAAAAGCTACTGGCTAGATTTCTACGGTGAGCACGTTTTAACAAGTGATGGAAAAGTTATTACTTGGGATAACACTCTCGATGATTCAGGTAATTTTGAATACAGTAAAGCCCAATTATCCCAAACAGAGCTTAACGATGTAAAACAAGTTTTACATTCACTTTATGACTGTAGCAGCTCTGCAAATACTTCAGCAGTGCTTTACAACTCTGGACTTCTTGTTATCGACGGATTTTGGTGGGATAAAAAAGGCTCGCACCAACATAGTTATAAGCGAGTAGAAAAAACGGGTGTAAGTAAGATTCAAGCTGTTAGCTATGCTGGCGGTGGTGGGTACGATGCTGTCGCAATATTTGATGAACAAGATAATGTAGAAATTTGGACATGTAGTAATGAGCCGTTTTTATCTACACTAGAAAATGGAGAATATGCTACAGGTTTTGGAGATTTACAAAATGTAGCCCGTATTATCAGTCCGTTAGGTTCAAAAGCTATTCTTGCGATAAAAAAAGATGGTAGTTTTTCAATCAGAGGTTCTGGTTTAACCTACCATGTTTCGAGTCTAAACACTGAGATTAAGGTAAAAGACTTACTTAAAATTAGTTGGATGTATGTTCTGTTGGATGTTGAAGGTAATATTCATTATTTAGATAGCTATTGGAGCGAATACTTACCTGAACAGTTCCCAGAGTTTTCTTTTGATAACATAGCGTATAGTGTTCCTTCTGATCATTCTAATGGCGTAGTTGTTAAAGAGGACGGTTCGGCTTTACTTATTACACAAAATAATCCACAGACATTACCTTCTGTTAAAGATGTAAACCTCGTAGACAATTTTATGCTAATTACGGACAAAGAAGATAAGCTCATTACCTATTATGAACGTGATAGCGAAAGAGAGTTAGATGCGGATTACTTTTCAAATGGCATTAATCAAATAGAGGGCGTTTCAGAGGTTATAAATTTAGGAAATGGTTATATTATAAAAACAAAGTTAGGTGAGTTTATTTTAGTTCAAACGGGGGGAGGTCTCTTAGTCACTTTCATGAGAAAATTAATCGGCCAATTGAAGCGGTAGATTAATTATTTTTTAAAAAATTAACGTCCCATAAAAAGAGAAGGCTAGAGGCTGTTGATCTTTGAACATAAATTGAATTAGTTCTGACCAGATCTGACAATTCGATTTGAAAAATTGAGAGTTACCCGTTTTGATAAAGGTGTCGAATCTTTGTTCAAAACAACTAAGGAGTAACTCTCATGTTACATACTAACAATCCAATCATTAAACACAAAGCTGGTTTGCTCAATCTAGCTGAAGAGCTTGGAAACGTATCTAAAGCCTGCAAAATGATGGGGGTTTCGCGAGATACGTTTTATCGTTATCAAGAGCTCGTTGATGAAGGCGGTATTGATGCACTCATCGATAAATCGCGTAGAACACCAAACCTGAAGAACCGTGTAGATGAAGAGACTGAAAAAGCAGTTTGCACCTATGCGATTGAATTTCCGGCTCACGGGCAAGTCAGAGCCAGCAATGAGTTAAGAAAACAAGGCGTATTTGTTTCTGCCAGTGGTGTGCGGTCTGTTTGGTTGCGCCATGACTTGGAAAACTTTAAAAAGCGTCTGAAAGCGCTAGAGGCTAAAGTCGCGCAAGAAGGTCTCATTCTCACAGAATCTCAGGTAACAGCCCTTAAGAAGAAAAAACAGGACGATGAAGCCTGCGGCGAAATTGAGACTGAGCACCCAGGATATCTTGGTTCACAGGATACTTTTTATGTTGGAAACCTAAAGGGAGTTGGCCGTATATATCAGCAAACTTTTGTTGATACATATTGCAAAGTTGCGTTTGCAAAGCTCTACACCACTAAAACACCGATCACAGCAGCAGATCTACTGAATGATAGAGTTTTGCCTTACTTTGAGCAGCACGAACTACCTATGCTACGGATCCTCACTGATCGTGGAACTGAGTACTGCGGTAAGGTTGAGCACCATGATTATCAGCTTTATCTAGCGATCAACGACATAGACCATACTGTAACTCCCCCAAAAAATGAAACAGTTTATAAGTAGAATTTTCCATTAACTAAAATAGGAAAATTTACGATGAGAAAAAGCAAGTTCACCGAAACCCAAATTGTCAGCATGATCAAGGAAGCTGAGTCAGGTATTCCTGTGCCAGAAATCTGCCGCAAACATGGTATCGGCCAAAGTACATTTTACAAATGGCGCTCAAAATATGGCGGGATGGAAGCTTCAGACGTTAAGCGACTTAAAGAGCTTGAAGAAGAAAACTGTAAGCTAAAAGATATGTTTGCAACGCTTAGCCTAAAGCACTCGATGCTTGAGGATATCATCGCAAAAAAGCTGTAAAAACAAGTAGGCGCAGAGCTTGGGTAGAGCATTTAAGAGCTCAATTTAACGTCAGCGTCGCATTTGCTTGTGAAGTGGCAGGGCTAAGCCGCTCAGTTTTTTATTACAAACATAAACGGCCGTTAGATGATGAAGTTATCGATGCATTACTTGCGCTGGTAGAGCGCCATCCTAGGTGGGGGCTGCCTAAGCTATTCAAAAGGCTTCGCAATAAAGGTAAGCCGTGGAATAAAAAGCGTGTTGAACGCGTTTACAACATGCTAAAACTAAACTTGAGACGTAAGGGAAAGCGCCGTGTTCCAACAAGAACACCTGAACCATTAAGCGCACCAACACAACATAATGAATCGTGGTCAATGGACTTTATGAGTGACGCATTAAGCTATGGACATCGTTTTAGAACACTGAATGTGCTGGATGATTTCAACCGACAAGCACTGGCGATTGAGGTCGATACAAGCTTAACTTCTGAACGAGTTATTAGAACGCTACAACAAATTATTGCTTGGCGCGGTAAACCAAAGCAGATTAGAGTGGACAATGGCCCAGAATTTACTTCAGCGGCACTCGAAGATTGGGCAATAAAAAATGACATCAAGTTGGAATTTATAGAGCCAGGCAGTCCTTACCAGAATGGTTTTGTGGAAAGGTTTAACCGAAGTTATCGTGAAGAAGTGCTCGATTTATACTTGTTTGAGTCACTGCAAGAAGTACGTGAAATCACTGATGAGTGGTTAGATATTTATAATTATGAGCGACCACATGATTCACTTGGCGATATGACACCAATTGGCTATCTTGAGGCTGCATAAAATTCTACGAAATAGCTGTACTAAATTGGGTGGAGTTACAATACCAAAACCAAGGCAATGTCGCCGCAGACAAACGGTATCTGCGAACGCTTCCACAAAACGATACTTCAAGAGTTTTATCAAGTGACATTTCGCAAAAGTTATACAGTTCTCTGGAAGAGCTCCAAAAGGATCTGGACGAGTGGATAAATTACTACAATAATGACCGAACTCATCAAGGAAAAAATGCTGTGGTAGAACGCCATTTGAAACATTATTAGATGGGAAATCGATCTGGGTTGAAAAGAATTTAACCCAAATCTAGGCTGACAGTCACCGATTGAAAAACGGGTAACTGTCAGGTCAAGTCTGAGCTAGTACATTTAATTTAACATACCTGAATCTATTTTGGCGGTAGCATCTATTGCGGAATAGACTTGAGCTTTCAGTAGGTGATCCCAAATATCTAGGCATTGATTAATCGCCTCATCATCTTCATCATCAGCGGCTTCTTCATACAATCGCTGAAGAACTTTGATTAAATCTGAATCCCTAATATTCATAGCGCGTTGGTTTTTATCAACAGCATCAGAATTTACGATATTTTTAACAAGTTGTAATAACTCGTTAGAGATACCAACAAGATTGACTTTGTTTTCATCTAGATAGTGGAATATTTGCCAAAGGTTATATAGCGCAGCTTTAGAATTTGTTAACACTGAGAAAAATGATTCAGCATCAGTTCTTGTCCAATAATTTTTGTCACTTACACTTCTACCTATTTTTTCCAATATAAGTTTATCATCATCATTTGCCAAAACCTCATATAAGGGAAGTAGCTTTGTTATTGTCGCATTGTAACGAGACTCTGTTAAAAATTGTGATACTACGCTTGTTGCTCCACTCTTTAACGGAGAAGCCCATTCATTAATTGTCGGAATTTCTTCACTGAACAGGTCATAGAAAAACCAACGAGCAGCGATTTGACGACCTGCTTCTTTCTTTACTTCATCAAAAGGCGAGCACTTCATTCTTAAGGTTAAATTTAGATACTGTTGACGAAATGAGCTCTCTTCTGTAAATCCATCGTTAAAAAAGTAATGATTTCCCCTGATACAGGACATTCTCAAATCTTTATTACATAACGCTAAGAATTTTTCGTGCGCCAACTTTCGGTTGTAATTGTACATTGGCAATAGAAGTTCAGAAGCTGAATAATTAACTGCTGGATGAGGATCATTAATTGCGTCATCTAAAGAGGTAGTTAATTCATTTGCTAATTTTTCACTTTTCCAAAACAAGTTACCAATTGCACTAAAAGCAACACCTCTGCAACAATTTATAGCATTGGACTCTATGGTTCTAACAGGAACTTCTTCAACTATATTAGGTTCGTTGTTCACTGTTACATTTAGCTTTTCTGGCTCAGGATCTTTGGCTGTTTTTGACAGCGTTACTAAAAGGTTAATCATGTCATTTGACCAGCCATCGTCGGCTATTCGTCTATCAAAAATTCTAACTATCTGATATTCATATCCTTCATATCCAAAGTGGTTTATAACTTTTTCTATAAGTTCTACAGGGCAAACTTGCCATCCACTTCTATATTGTTCACTTACTCTGTTTTGATCCGTATTAGATAAGCCATAATAAATCCACTCAATATAGTCTGAATCTATATTGGTGGGCAGCGTTAATACTAAACTAGCAAACCTTTCTGGCTCATTGATTACTGCTGTTTCTAAACTTCTGGCAAATTGCTCCACACTTGATTCATGAACAACTTTCTTGCCAGCTTGACGCCAAGTTTTCCGATTAGTTCTCTCTTTGGGAGTTAAAATCAACTTAGTCCATGTAGGGTTTGATAAAACATTTCCTAAAGGAAGTGGTGAAGTTACCATTCCACCGGAGTGCCTTAGATGGAAAGCGCTACAAAAGTCTCTTTCTGTGTATTCAATAAATTTTCTATTTAAAACCCCGATTAACTGATCTGTTTTTTCAGTGCGTCTTGATTGCGATAACTTAGGTAATAAAAAGTATTGAAGTTCACCCCAATATGAATAATAAATACCTTTGCGGCTACACTCTAAGCGCCATTTATAGTCATCAATAGCTCTATTGGGTGTGTAGTTGTATATCCTATCTTCTAACTTTAGAAATAAGTCTTCACTACAGTAGGGAGAAAATTTCTCAATTAACTCACCTGGTAGTACCCATTCCGGTTCAACATATGTATTTCCACAATTTAGCCTTTTTTTCGGCTTAGCGAGCAGCCAACTAAGAACTGTGTCAGCTTCACTCGTAGGGTAATATTTTAAAATTTTTGCTATCAGGTGGTTTAATACAGGGCTGGTAGAGTTGAAGTGAATAGCAATCGCTTCAGCGAGCTTTTCAGGTTGTTCTTGAAGGCTTTCCGCGGAGCGCTCTATCACTGAAAAAACGCAATGAGTAATGCTTTCAACGGCATCGTAGTTTGACTGCCTGTCTTGGCGCAGCCATGCCTCTTGTATTTGCTCATCATCAATATCGCGAACAATAGAATGGACTTTATTAAGTAAGCGGCTTAATGCTTCAAAAGGTATTTTAGTTGCAATTTTTTCAATACCTTCTAGGTCAGACTCGGTAAATGTATCTCGGTTAGATATAGCATCGACTTTATCTCTAGGCATATATTTATTTGAACCTAAAATTTCCTTGTAATGATTAAGAAGCATTTCGAGAAGGTCTAGGGTTCGAATAGGTGTTTTCTTAGCTAATGTTTTCCAGTGTATAAAACGAGCGTTAACGCCTGTCGTTAATAGCTGTTTTCGGATCTCAAACATATCATCAGAATCGCTTTCAATATCCCAGCATAAGGCCTCATAAACTCTATTGTTCCATTCTTGGGATTTACCAATGTATGGAACTACGGTTTTCAATACAACATCAGGCTTTTTATCCGCTACAGATCTTAAAATTCGCAGTAGCTTCCATACAAGATCTTCATCTGTAGGGTTATCCAACCATTTGTTTAGATCGCCGTTTTCTGACAAGTACTCAACTAACTCAGAATTTGAGTAGCATGTTGATGATAATAGGTGGGGTAAAAGTTCAGGTGATTTAACAATGTCATTCACTAAATGTTTTGCTGGAGCTTTAAAACTTTTAATTTCTTTAAGTGAGTTAAATAGTAAATACTTTAAGTGAAACCTTATATACTTACTTTGAAGTAGTGATGACGCTGTATTGCAAAAATCTTTTTGGCTTTCTGTAAGCAACATGCTCATTGCATACTTTAAGTGCTCTCTTCTTGTTAATGTTTGTTGGGAAAAGTCACCAATCTCTTCTAGAAGTTTATCGAATGAATCCTGTGCGGCGCTAAATAACCTGACACCTACCTGGTAATCGAACAGTGCCTGATGGCGAAAACTTATTTGCTTGCTTTGTTTTGTTATCAGGCCGACCGACAGCAATGCACTTAGTGCAGTCAGAGATATATTGTGTAGGGATGCTTCTGATACGGAGAACTTTGATTTACTAATCATTTGGTGTAAAAGTTCATTTATCACCAACAAGTTTTGGTTGGGATCCGTTATTCTGTTCGCCTCTAATACTCTGTTTTCCCAATAGCGTTTAACAAGTTCAAGCTTGTTCGTAAAATCAGGGGCACGGTCTTCCGAAAGAGCTATCGATATGTATATGCCAAGCCAAAGGGGAATTTTAAGTGTATCTTGTTGCTCTGCTGATAAGTTCTCATATTTTTCATAAGGTTGAACTAATTCTTTGACCGTTTCATCTGAAAGACTAGACAGCTTTACTGAGTTTAACTCATCATTTATAGAACCTAACCAGGCATTTAAAGCAACATCTTCGTTGATATCAAAATCTCTTGAGGCAAATACTATACTAATATCTACATCAGAACTCCTGAGGGTTAATACCTGTCTTACGATCTCTTGACACACATGAAGAGCATTGTCGGAATGAGCCGCTGTCCACCTGATAGCATCTAATTGGTCTAACACTAGTACAATTTTATTATTCGCAGCATACTTTGCTAAAGAATACGTAGGGGTATATGAAAAACCTAATGCCTGGCCAAAAGCATCAGCACTAGTTTCTACCTTACATCTGTCTAGCCTAATTGGTGCAACAACTACGCCTTGCGACTCCAGTTCATTCTTTAATTCAAGCAATAGGGCACTTTTACCCATTCCAGCTTCGGCCATTAAAAGAGTTATCGCGTGGCTTTGTGTAGACTGAATTAGCTCATCTAGTTCAGGTCTATGAATTTGAGTATTTGCAATCAAATAAGGGGATATTGACTGTTCGAATTTGGTGTTTAAATTGTTAATTATTGGCGTTATTCTATCGTCAGCTTCAAGTACTTTAGTTTCAAAGCCTGATTTTTGTAGATCTTGAAAAAGGTCGTGAGAGGTTATCTTCGTTCTCAACTTGTCGTCATTGTCAGCGTAGTGTTTTAGAAAGCTGACAAGTTTGGCTGGATTTCCTACGAATAGCTTATTTGCATAGTCGTTGAGTTGTTCATTAGAGTGGGTGTCGATTATGTATGGGAATATATGTAACTTGGCTAGGAATTGACGCGCGCTATCTAAATGCAATTCATTATTAGTATTTAATCCTAACTTGTTGCAAATATAGTCAAAATCTTTTTTACGAGTTTTGCTAGTTGATATTTGGTGCTCGTAATATTGATTGACATCCTCTGGACTATTTCGAGAACTGTCCTTTAAATCTGACATCTGTTTTGATGGGAGTGGTGAAATTACATAAAACTCTCGTTTACCCCTCATAACTTGTTCAAAAGCGTTTTTTAGTATCCCTTTCTCATATAGAAGAGCAGCGCTCCAATGTTCCGCATCACCAGCGCCACCTTTACATTGATGATGCTCAAGGCTTGTATCTACATTTTCAACTATGACATCAGTGCCAACTTCGTCATTACCAAGTGGTTCGACCGTTACAGATACTATTTTTTCGTCCAGCAGACGTAGTAACTGATAAGCAACCCAATTTGCTTCATACCGATTACCTAATTTTTCAGCATATCCACCTGCTTCCATAGCCATAAATAACCTCCTAAACAACTCTTGGTGTGATTCTCGTACAGTTTATTTTCGTTTAATTCTCGAATCTATCAACACACTTATAAGCTTCGACATAAATATTGTATAGAGCGTTTTCAATTGGGGACTGTGGAGTATCAAATTGGATTACTTGTTTCATTGATTCATAAGCAGAAGTAGATAATTTAATTCTTCGCATTTGCTCTTTGCAATACCGGTAGTGGCGCTCTAAAGATGAGTGGTATTGTTCTTTTATGGAAAGCTGCGATTTTGTTAGCTCATCGAAGCTTGTCTTTAACTTTTTATATTCCCAATCTCGCCTTTTTAGTTCTTCATCTTTCGCCACATTCTTAGCTTCTAGTTTAGCTAATGAAATCTCATAGCCAGTCTTAGATTCTCTTAAGGATGATTCATGAAATTTATCTAAAATAAGTAATGTGAGAGAGAAGGTCGTACCTGCACTTAGTAATACTCCAGTCCAGAAGTGTGGAGATTTGAAAAGTTGCATCAGGCTTTTTGTGCTAGCTAATTTTTCGTTATCCGTCGAAATATTACCTACCATTATTAATCTTCCGTCTTTTCTTTATATTCACAAAGGTCTTCAATAATGCAGCTACCACATTTGGGTTTTCTCGCTGTACATACATAACGGCCATGAAGAATGAACCAGTGGTGCAGGTTAAACATAAACTCACGCTTATTGGGGGTCTTCTTAATGATATCTTGCTCAGTTTGCTCAACCGTTTTGCCTTTGGCGTAACCAGTACGGTTTGCAAGGCGTTGGATATGAGTATCAACTGCTAAAAAGTATCTACCTTCGTTATCTTTTAGCCAGCCAAAAGCGCAGTTTAAAACTACGTTTGCGGTTTTTCGGCCGACACCTGGCAGCGCCTCTAGTGCTTCACGGTTTTCAGGAACTTCGGAGCCGTGTTTGTCGACGAGGATCTGACACATTTTATAGACGTTATTAGCTTTTGAATTAAACAAACCAATGGTTTTGATATAGTCTCTTAAGCCCTCAAGGCCAAGCTCAAGGATCTTTTCTGGTGTGTTGGCAACAGGGAATAGTTTGCGTGTCGCTTTGTTTACCCCAACATCGGTGGCTTGTGCTGAGAGGGTAACGGCAACTAAAAGCTCGAATGGTGACGAGTATTCTAGCTCAGTTTCAGGGTGCGGATTTTCGTCCCTGAGTCGCGTGAGTATTTCTATACGTTTTTGTTTATTCATAAGATTTACTTGCTAAATTCAATGACGGTAGCATGCAGTTGTTTTCATTAAGCAGCGATAGTGACGGTATCGCTGCAAATTGGCATTATTATTACCGCACTAGTTTAAGTTAGTGACCCGTGCTCTTGGGCCTTTTACTTCTTCGGCTGTTGGCGCTGCTTTAGCTTTGAGCTGAGCGTCGATAATGTTTTTAGCGGCAATCAAAAAACCAAGGCCCAAAAAGGCGCCCGGTGGCAGGATTGCAACTAAAAATTGATGATCGAATGAGAAGATCTCAATGCGCAATACACTTGCCCAGTTGCCAAGGAGTAGCTCGGCACCATCAAATAGTGTTCCTTGACCAATGAGTTCGCGCATTGCACCCAGTACAAATAGCACCAGTGCAAAACCCAGTCCCATCATTAAACCATCCCAAACGGATAACAGCGGACTATTCTTCGAAGCAAATGCCTCGGCACGACCAATAATGGCGCAATTGGTCACGATCAACGGAATAAATATGCCAAGGGATTGATACAGACCAAAGGTATAAGCGTTCATGAGTAGTTGAATAACCGTAACAAAGGCGGCGATGATCATCACAAACACGGGGATACGAATGTCTTTTGGCACCCAATTTCTCACCACAGATACGGTAAAGTTAGAACCAACCAGTACCAGTAGTGTGGCAATACCAAGCCCTAATGCGTTGGTCACTGTTGAAGTCACCGCGAGGAGCGGACACAGTCCTAAAAGCTGTACCAGTGCTGGGTTATTTTGCCATGTACCTTCTTGAAAGAGCGATTTTAACTGACTCATTGCGACACCTCGCAAGTATTAGGCGCGTTAAATAGCGCATCAAAATGAGTTTTGGCAAACCATGCGGCCTGATTTACCGAGGTTACCACAGCGCGTGGGGTTATGGTTGCGCCGGTAAATGAATCAAATTGACCGCCGTCTTTTTTCACATTCATTTTAGGGTCTGTTTCACCTTCAACTTGAACGCCGTTGAAAGTCGTTACCCAAGCCGATTTTGCCAGTTCTACCTTATCACCAAGTCCTGGGGTTTCTTCATGGCGCGTTACACGCACGCCTGAGATCAGACCTTGTCTATCGATAGCGGTTAAGACATCAATATTGCCACTGTAGCCTTTTGGGGTGATATGTCTCACCAACAGGGCTGAGGGTTCGCCATTGAGTCTGGCTCTGTAAATGGTGTGTGGGCCGCCTGGGCCGAGTTCTAAGGCGTTGCTGGTGGTGCAATCCAAATACAGAGTATTGTCGTACTTATCTGCTGCAATCACCTGAGAAAGTAGTTGCATCAGGTGTTGCTGCTCTTGGCTGGCAATTTTATCTTTGGTGAGGTCATTAATCAGTGCGACCGCTCCTGTTGTTGCCAGTGCAAATGCTGCGAGGATGAGGCCATTTTTCTGCATCGATTGAATTATCATGATTTTGCTCCATGACCATAGGTACGAGGCTGAGTGTAATGATCGATAAGTGGCACTGCCATATTCATGATCACAACTGCAAATGCAACGGCGTCTGGGTAGCCACCAAATTGACGAATAACATAGACAGTAAAGCCGATTGCCGCGCCGTAAATCAGGCGACCTAAGTTAGTGGTGGAGGCCGACACCGGATCGGTGGCAATAAAAAAGGCACCAAGCATAGCGCCGCCACTTAACAAGTGGAATAGGGTGCCTGGCTCTGATTCTGGGGCAATGATATAGCCAACTGCGCTAGCAAGGCCAAGACTGGCAATAAAGGCCGCTGGAATATGCCAGTTGATCACTTTGGCTTTTAGCAGATAAAGACCACCTAGCAAAAAGGCGAGGTTAACATATTGCCAACCAAGTCCCGCAAGCGCTCCAAAACCCTGGTTACTCATCGCCTCATTAATGGTTAAGCCTTGTGATACAGCGGTTTTTACCGAGTCTAATGGCGTTGCACCTGTCGCACCGTCAATCACGCCCGCACGCCATACGTCAAGTGTGACGCCTTGGCTGGTGGACTCGGTAAAGATCATCGCGAGTTGGTCGACAAAGCTGAGCGACTCTAGCGTGAGTGCTTGAATAGGTGACCACGAAGTCATTTGTACAGGGAAGGAGATCAGCAATAATACATAGGCCGCCATGGCCGGGTTGAAAAGATTAAAGCCAAGGCCACCGTATAGCTGTTTTACAATAGCGATGGCAAAAAATGCACCAATGACGGTTATCCACCAAGGGGCTAGCGGCGGAATACTGATGGCCAGCAGCACAGCGGTGAGCCAAGCACTGCCGTCGCTGAGGCTGGGCCATATCGCTCGACCTCTTAGCTTTAGCACTAGCGCTTCAGCAAGGCTTGCGGTAATAAGCGCCAAAGCCAACTGGATCAATACACCAAATCCAAAATAGTAGGTTTGGACTAAGATCCCGGGAATACAGGCTGCCATGACGGTCATCATGATTTTGTTGACCGACTTATGGCTATGATTGTGCGGGGATGAGGCCATGGTTAGTTTCATGACGGTTCATTTCCTTCTTGTTCTTTCGCTTGCTTCTTCGCTTTTGCTCTCGCAATTGCGGCTTTAACGGCGGCTTTTTTACGTGCTTCAGGGCTAAGTGCTTGTTGCTGCTCAGATGTGCCCTCAGCACCTTGCTCTGTACCGCTGGAGTCTGTTTCTGATCCCGCCGTTGGCTCATTTGTTTCTTCGCCTTGATCACTCTCACTTTCGCCAGCTTCTTGTGCCTCTTTAGCGGCTTTTTTGGCCTTAGCTCTGGCAATTGCGGCGGCAACGGCAGCTTTGCGTGGATCTTCCTCGGCGCTTGCCGTTGGAGCGGCTTCTGCTTGTTCGCTCACGCTTGCGCCAGCTTCTTCAGCCTCTTTAGCAGCTTTCTTGGCCTTAGCTCTGGCAATTGCGGCAGCAACGGCGGCTTTGCGTGGATCTTCCTCGGCGCTTGCCGTTGGAGCGGCTTCTGCTTGTTCGCTCACGCTTGCGCCTGCTTCTTCAGCCTCTTTAGCTGCTTTCTTGGCCTTAGCTCTGGCAATTGCGGCGGCAACGGCAGCTTTACGTGGATCTTCGTCAGCACTTTCCGTTGAGGCGGCTTCTGCTTGTTCGCTCACGCTTGCGCCAGCTTCTTCCGCCTCTTTAGCAGCTTTCTTGGCCTTAGCTCTGGCAATTGCGGCAGCAACGGCGGCTTTGCGTGGATCTTCCTCGGCGCTTTCCGTTGGAGCGGCTTCTGCTTGCTCGACTGTGCTCTCGCCAGCTTCTTCCGCCTCTTTAGCAGCTTTCTTAGCCTTAGCTCTGGCGATTGCGGCAGCAACGGCGGCTTTACGTGGATCTTCCTCGGCGCTTTCTGTTGGGGCGGCTTCTGCTTGTTCGCTCACGCTTGCACCAGCTTCTTCCGCCTCTTTAGCAGCTTTCTTGGCTTTAGCTCGGGCGATTGCAGCAGCTACGGCGGCCTTTTTATCACCTGTTGCTGCTGGCTCAGGCTCAGATGACGCTTGGGCTGCGGCCTTTTTCGCCTTTGCACGGGCAATGGCGGCAGCTACTGCATCTTTTTTATCTGTGCTTTCAGGCTGGTCAGTTTTTTCTTCTTTATATTTACGCGCCTGCGCTTTGCGTTTTGCACGCTCTTCAGCAATGGCGCTGTTATCCGGCTCTAACTCGCCGTTCTCACCTCGTTTGGCTTTGGCACGTGCAATCGCAGCTTGGACCGCGGATTTATCTGACTGCTTATCTTTAACGCGTGAGAGTGCTTCTTGCACTTTTTCTTTATCTGCGGCTTTTGGTGCAGCGCCCGCCGAACGGCGTTTATGTTTATTTTGGCGTTCTTCTTGTTCGCGCTCTAAGCGCTCTTTTCTTGCCTCAAAACGCTCTTTCGCACGCTCTGCTTTGACTTGTTCGAGCTTTTGTTCGCGAATATCGGCTTTGGCTACACGATAGTATTGCACCAAAGGGATTTCGCTTGGACAAACATAAGAGCACGCACCACATTCGATACAGTCAAAGAGGTTGTATTCCTCTAACTTTTGGTACTCTTTGCCTTTAGCAAACCATTGTAACTGCTGCGGTAACAAGCTTTGCGGACAGGCATCTGCACAGGCACTACAGCGAATACATGCCTTTTCATCACCCGGGATCGCAAGTTCTTGGTTGTCTGGCGCGAGTATACAGTTGGTGGTTTTGACCACAGGGATCCTAACCGATGGCAAGGTAAAGCCCATCATTGGACCACCCATGACGACGCGCTGCGCCTCTACTGGCGAAAAGCCTTGTGAGTCTAGCAGGTGCTTTATTTCAGTGCCGAGTAAAGCCCACACGTTGCTTGGCTGAGTAATGGTATTACCGGTCACGGTAACTACGCGCTCAATAAGGGGTTTACCCTCAAAAATAGCTTGCCAAATTGCGAACAGTGTTCCGACGTTCTGCACCAGTACGCCGATATCCGCAGGTATTCCAGCACTTGGTACTTCTTTGGAGGTTAATAGCTTGACCAGTTGCTTTTCACCACCAGAAGGGTATTTGGTTGGCACACTACGGACTAAGATATCCTGATTATGCTGAGCCGCAGCGGTGATAGCTGCAATGGCTTCAGGTTTATTATCTTCAATGCCAAATAACACTTTTTGTGGCTTCAATATCCCTTGTAGCACTTCGATGCCCGCGATGATTTCTTTGGCGTGCTCACGCATCAAACGATCATCGGCTGTAATATATGGTTCGCACTCAATGCCATTGACGACTAAAAACTCAATGGGCTTTGGGCTGTCTGCTTTAACATAGGTTGGGAATCCCGCACCGCCCATACCGGCAATACCAGCTTGGTGGATAATATCGATAAGCTGTTTGTTATCAAGCGTGCTAATGTCGCTAATTGGATTCAGTGGTGTCCACTTATCTTCACCGTCTGGGCGCAAAATAATACTGAGCTCAGGTAGCGCGGATGGATGCGCCGACGGCATCGGCTTTATCGCTTCAATGGTGCCAGATGTGGGGGCATGAATTGGCAGCGACCAGTTCGTGCCGGGAGCCGTCAATGCTTGCCCTTTAAGCACGTGATCGCCAGAGTTAACTAACAGGCTACCATTGGCACCAATGTGCTGCTTTAGGGGCAGGATTAGTTTGTCAGGCAAAGGTAAACGAGCAATCGGTTGTTGGTTAGATAATGTCTTTTGTTCTGGTGGATGGATGCCACCTGGGAACTGCCACAGTTTTCCGCTTTCTATTTGTTCAAGTAATGTTTCCACTTAAACCTCTTAATCAATCTGTGTCACAGGAATGGCGTCTAGCTGCCACTTCCACGTTTGCTTGGTCTGTGCAACTGGGATCATATCAATACAATCGACCGGGCAGGGCTCGACACACAGATCGCAGCCTGTGCACTCGTCGATGAGCACGGTGTGCATTTGTCTGGTTGCGCCAACGATAGCATCAACGGGGCAAGCTTGAATGCATTTGGTACAGCCAATACATTCGTCTTCACGAATGTAAGCCACCTTTTTGACTGGCTCTGCATCTTCTCCACCAGCAAGTGGCTTCGCTTCAACGCCCATTAAATCCGCCAGTTTTTTCACTGTTGCTTCACCGCCTGGAGGGCACTTATTCACGTCATCGCCATTCGCAATCGCTTCAGCGTATGGTCGACAGCCAGGATAGCCACACTGGCCGCATTGAGTTTGTGGCAGAATGGCGTCTATTTGTTCAACAATAGGGTTGCTTTCAACTCGGTATTTCACTGCGGCATAACCAAGCACAATACCAAAAATAAGTGCCAGCGCACCCAGCGCGAGTAATGCGTAAAGTAATGTCATATCTAAAACTTAACTAATCCAGAGAAGCCCATAAACGCAAGTGACATGAGTCCTGCGGTGATCATCGCTATTGATGCGCCTTTAAACGGTGTTGGCACGTCAGCAACAGCTAAACGCTCACGTAAAGCAGCAAATAGCACCAAAACCATAGAAAAGCCAACCGCAGCGCCAAAACCATAGACTGCAGACTCTAAAAAGGTGTGGTCTTTTTTGATATTAAGTAGTGCAACGCCTAGTACAGCGCAGTTAGTGGTGATCAAAGGCAAGAAAATTCCCAGTAACCGATACAAGGTTGGACTGGTTTTACGTACCACCATCTCTGTAAATTGCACAACCACAGCGATAACCAAAATAAAGCTCATCGTTCTTAAAAAGGTGAGGTCGAGTGGTAATAAGATATATTGATTGACCAAATAGCTGGTGACTGAAGCTAGTGTGAGAACAAAAGTGGTCGCTAATGACATTCCCACTGCGGTATCCAGTTTTCCAGATACCCCCATAAATGGACATAAGCCCAAAAATTGGACTAAAACGAAGTTATTCACCAGCACGGTGCCAATGAGCAACAAAATGTATTCGGTCATTCCTGCCTCTATAACTTATTCACTTTACGCGGGTTTTTCCCGTCAAATCGAGGTGATAGTTAACTGTATTAAAGAACTTACTGGGTGCAAGTTTTGACTGGATTTAATTTTGCTAAAAATACTTTTTAGCAGAATTAAACCGATAGCACCGTTCCGCTTTGAATTTTTTAAGTGAAAACATGCGCCTTGTCATCATTTGAGCTACCGTCTCAAATATTATGAGGGGATAGCTTGTCATGTAATGCTGACAGTTTTCATTCATTTATTAGCAATTAATCTTAATTCAGCGCTCGCTTACTAGCCTAAATACATGAGCTTTTATCAATGAAATCATAATGATATAGCGATTTTTGCTGCTTGACTCTGGATTACTGCTAGCGTCGAAATAATATTCAAGCTTATCTTTGTAAACTTGTTAAATCACATAGATAAGTTTGAATGATAATTCCTGCCAATAGTAACACAGATTGTAACTGGTGTGGCAAATGATAGCGTACGAAAGTCACTGGAGTGAAAGGGGTAAAGGGAAGGGCAAACAAGTCGCCCTTTGGTGTGTTTACCTAGATTTCTTTTGGTTTTTCGATGTAATAGCCTTGTACTCCATCCAAGCAAAGTGTTTCGACTATGTGCTTCTCTTCTTGGCTTTCGATACCTTCGGCAAATACGTTGACGCCAATACGGTGTGCAAGGTCAACCATTAGGCGCATAAAATATTGATTATTCTTGTCTTCTTCAAGACCGCGAGTATAACTAGCATCCATTTTAATATAGTCAGGCTTTAAGTCTCTAAAGAACTTAAATGACGTTAAACCGACACCAAAACGTTCAACGGTGATACGCGCTCCGACACGATGCACCATATCAATAAAGCGCTTACTGGCTTTAATATTTTGCTGTAAGCCAAATTCGCTGACTTCAAATACCAGTTTAGAGGCTAGATTCGCTTCTTTTAATAAGCGACGCTCTAACCAGATCACAAATTGGTCGTTATGGGCACTTGATGCGGTGACATTGATCCCGAAGTATTTCTCATTGAAGTTACGCGTTTTGATAAGTTCTAGCGAGGTGTCGATGATCAGCTGATCAATCTCGATGGCCATTTCCAGCTTTTCCGCCATGGCAAGGAAAGAGGCTGTAGGAAGCATTTGTCCTTCTTCTGTTTTAAAACGAGATTGGATCTCTGCGTAGGCCTTAGAGTTTTTACCAATAGGCATGATGTTTTGCATCATCAAACTAACGCGCTTGCTGTTGATCACATCGCGGATCACTCGACGCCAGTTTTGATTACCAAATCCAGCACTGACATTATTCACTAAATCAGACTCGCGTTGAATATGCCAAGCATTGGCTTGCTTGCTCTGTGCCATACTCATCGCATTATCAACAACCGAGAGTAGTTCTCCAAGTGGCTTACCGTTCTCATAAGGCACGATCCCGGTATTGGCAACCGATGATAGTTCTTGGTTTTGCTGGAATTGGGTAAAGCGCGCTTGCAGTGTTTCACCAAACTCTTCCGCTTCTTTACTTGGCACATTCGGTAAGATCACCGCGAAATCTGAGCTATTTAAACGGAAAACCTGACTGCCAGCATAAGTACCTGTAACATGTTTGATAATGTCAGACACCGACTTAATGTATTCATCACCTTTTTGATAGCCACGAGTTTGGTTAATTACCTGCAACTCAGAGCAGCGGATCATCGCCAACGAGCCAAACGCCTTTTTAGCTGACGACTCGATATACTGCTCGTAGTGTTCCACGAACATATTACGGTTGCCCAGATCTGTGACTACATCTTTGTAAGCTTCTTGCTTGATAGAATGAGCGGCATTTTTAATGTCTTCTTGCTTTGACCTTAAAAAGCTAGCTAATCGCTTAAAAGAGGGGACTAAATCCTGACCAAGCTCTGCGACTTTGCCATCGTTAAAATCAAACTCAATATTGTCGGTTACTTGGTTTTGCGTAATATACGAATCTACGGCACTGGCGACTGTCATACTGACATTGCGATTAAGCTTTTTATAGACGCCTTGCATAAAGAAAACAGGAATAAAAGCAACCAACGCAGAAATAATGATAAGTAGTAGTAGGGCTTGTTGTAGTAATTGCGCCTGACTTTGTGCATTGATCAAAAATTCGATTTTTATGTCTTTAGTATCGTTAACCGCAAATTGGGGGCGAATAGCATTGATGTTTGATTCTATGAACTCGGCAATAAAGGGGAGGTTGCTCGGTGTATTGACTTGCAAAACGGTCTGACCGTCAAAGTCTCGTACGATAAAAGTTGAGAATACATCTCCGCTATTTAAGGCTTGGCGAATATGCTCAGGAGTCACTTCAGTGAGTTTTTTGTCCTTTATGTACTCTGTCACCATGGTATGGGCGCTTTGTTGCGCTTTATTGATTGCAGAGTCAAAACTTGTTGCGAAAAAAAAGCTACCAATCAAAGAGAATAATAGCCAAGAGGTGACTTGGAGTACGATAAGTTTTTTAAAACCGGCCATAGTACGCTTCTTAAAGAGGGTTATTCCATAGTATCGGGTGCATTGCCAATTTCTTTATCAAATTCATCGGTTTGATTGTTGTCTGTTCGATAAATTGCAGAGAAGGTTGTTATTCGAGCAAATGCAGTGAGAATATTGCTTGTAGAGTAGTGTAAACGCTGGAAAAAGTCTAATGCTTTCGTGGAATTGGCTCCCCCTCCCCGACTCGAACGGGGGACCTGCGGATTAACAGTCCGTCGCTCTAACCAACTGAGCTAAGGGGGAACAATTTGGAACTTTCGAAGTGCTCTTTTTGAGCATTATCTTATTGATTGGCTCCCCCTCCCCGACTCGAACGGGGGACCTGCGGATTAACAGTCCGTCGCTCTAACCAACTGAGCTAAGGGGGAACTACAATAAGATTTTGACTTTCCGACTAAGGATTGGCTCCCCCTCCCCGACTCGAACGGGGGACCTGCGGATTAACAGTCCGTCGCTCTAACCAACTGAGCTAAGGGGGAATAGTCAAGTGTGAGAATTTGGCTCCCCTCCCCGACTCGAACGGGGGACCTGCGGATTAACAGTCCGTCGCTCTAACCAACTGAGCTAAGGGGGAAGCGTATCTCTCAACGGGGCGAAATATTAATGACGACATTGCAAGGTGTCAACCACTAAAATCACAGAAACGTAAAAAACTCTACTAAGCGATGAATTAATGCGCTATTTGTTGGCTTTTTGGCTAGTTTAGCATTCTTGATATAGTAAAAAGGTGAGTGATACGTAATTTATTCATCTCTAATATAAGGATTCTTAGCTAGCTTTGGTTTCAAGAGCCCTACATGATGGAGATCTGCAAAATATGAAAATAGAGGGTGTTGTATAAAATTCCTAAATTACCGTGTAGGGATATGTCGAATAAAATTAACATATACAGTGTTTGCTGTTTATCTATACAGTGGTATGTTGTTGTTTAATGTGTTTTTTGAACGTTTTGTTTGAATTATATCCCTAACTGCTCATTTTATGATGTTTTCTTGAGATCTTTAAATCATCGCAATTATCACGTGAATGAGATCAATGAGCATAAATAGTGTGGTATTTATAATCTCTATTTAAACGCGGCGTGGCAAACAGTAAGTAGTTACTATCATTAAAGTGAGAATCAATGACTTATAAAAAAGTTTAATTAAAACAGTTGGATATGTGTTCCTTGTTATTTTTAGTAGCTAAATACTTTTTTCTTCCAGATGCAATGTTAGTCTAGAGATCTAAATTGATCCAGTTGTTGTTTTGAGAATGATCACACTAAACACGCCGTTGATCAAAATTACTCCAAGCTGAAAACCTTTATTTTATTGGCTTGGAGCGACTTATCCACGGAATCTGTGGATAACATTGTTTATTATTATTTGAGAAGTATTGCAAGACTATGAAATTAGGGCGCTGCAGCCGTTTCAAGTAAAATTCGATAAATATTTAATTTTAATAATATCAATGGTTTATATTTGATTGGTTATTTTTGTTTATTTGTTGTTCAGTGTGAAGCTTTTATGAACTTTTCACCATTTTGGCTGTGCAAAAAACATGCTACTTTGCAACTCGGGTTGTAACTTTTTTGTCAAAACTTACTGAATCGTTATTTTCAACACTAAACTTCAATCCCTCGCTGTAATACAGGCTTTTTATAAGTAACTGTTGCTATTTTAGACTTTATAACGACTCTTGACGTTTCCTGCGTAGCGTCAACATCTTGAATAGCATACAATGAGCCGCTTAAAGTATCAGAAATAGGTTGTTATGACTCAAGCTAAGTCAAATTCCACTGGCAACGATATCCTTTTTGGTGATATTGGGGCGACTTTAAAGCGAATGACGATCCCGATGATATTCGGGATGATCACGCTGATGATGTTTAATCTCGTTGATACTTTTTTTATTAGTATGCTTGGTACTGAGCCACTCGCTGCAATCAGCTTCACTTTTCCCGTTACTTTTACTGTTATTAGCTTAGCCATCGGGCTGGGTATTGGCACATCCGCCGTCATTGCTAAGGCTTTGGGTAGCAATTTGCTCGATGAAGCTAAATTTGATGCCGCAGTGGCTATTATTATCTCTGCCATACTCGTTTTACTGCTTTCTATTCTTGGATTTGTTTTTGTCGATGAGATCTTTCTTCTCCTTGGGGCGGGTAAAGCAGTTATGCCATTCATCCACGACTATATGTCGGTGTGGTTTATTGGTTCAATTTTATTGATAACGCCGATGATTGGTAATTCAGTGTTGCGCGCTAGTGGCGATACCAAAACGCCAAGTTTAGTCATGGGACTTGGGGGGTTAGTAAATGCGGTGCTGGACCCGATATTAATCTTCGGTTTTGGACCTATTGATGAGATGGGTGTAAAAGGGGCGGCCGTTGCCAGTGTGTTGTCCTGGAGTCTGGGGGTAACTATTATTTTATATTTATTGATAGTTAAAAAGCGTCTTATTTCACTGTCTGCAAAATACACCAGCTTCACAAATGCGGCGAAAAAAATCCTCACTATAGGCCTGCCTGCAGCGGGAGCAAATATGCTGACGCCTTTAGCTATGGCGGTAATGACAGCACTTATTGCCAGCTATGGACCTGAAGCTGTGGCCGCGTTTGGTGTTGGAAGTCGTATTGAGTCTATTGCAAGTCTTGTGGTTTTAGCGCTTTCTATGACCTTGCCTCCATTTGTCAGTCAGAACTTTGGTGCAAAACACTATCAGCGTGTCTCTGATGCCTATACCCAAACACTTAAATTTGTGCTCGGTTTTCAATTTGCTGTTTATTTATTGCTGGTATTGAGTGCGTACTACATCAGTCATACTTTTGGTAATGAGCCGGCGGTTGTTGAAACCATACAGCTATTCATTTATATCATGCCGCTAGGATACGGCCTTCAAGGCGTGATCATATTAACCAATTCGTCATTTAATGCGTTGCATAAACCGATGAATGCGCTCATTCTAAGTGTGATCCGGTTGTTCATATTTTATGTACCTATTGCTTATATAGGCTCTCAGTTGGCTGGGTTGCCAGGATTATTTGCAGGCGCAGCTTTGGGTAATTTGTTTACCGCAGCCATTGCCTACAATTGGTTTAAGAAAGTGATTAATGAAATTGCAGCAAGCGAGGTCCAAAAGGAGGTGTAATGGAAGATAAGTTTCAGCTAGTTTCTGAGTTTCAGCCAAACGGAGATCAACCAACGGCTATTGCACAGCTGTGTGATGGTTTGGAGTCAGGCCTTGCACATCAAACTTTGCTGGGGGCTACGGGGACGGGCAAAACCTTTACCATGGCCAACATCATAAACAATCTTAACCGCCCAACAATTATCATGGCACACAATAAGACGCTTGCAGCGCAATTATATGGCGAAATGAAAGAGTTCTTTCCTCATAATGCGGTTGAGTATTTTGTTTCTTATTATGACTATTATCAACCTGAAGCCTATGTAGTAGCCAGCGACACTTTTATTGAGAAAGACGCGTCTATTAACGATCACATTGAGCAAATGCGTTTATCCGCAACCAAAGCGTTGCTTGAGCGCAGAGACACTATCATCGTAGCTTCAGTTTCAGCGATTTACGGCCTTGGTGATCCCGACTCCTACATGAAAATGATGTTGTTACTGAAAGTCGGTGAAACAATCGATCAGCGTGACATGTTAAGGCGTTTGGCAGAACTACAATACACGCGTAATGATATGGATTTTAGCCGTGGGACCTATCGAGTTCGCGGTGAAGTTATTGATATTTTTCCTGCGGAATCAGAAACTATCGCGGTACGGGTTGAAATGTTTGACGATGAGATTGAGCGGATTAGTTTGTTTGATCCGTTGACTGGAGCCGTTGAAAAACACCTAGTTCGCGCCACTATTTATCCAAAAACTCACTATGTGACACCAAGAGAAAAGATCCTTGATGCCATTGAGCGTATTAAGGTGGAGCTAAAAGATCGCCGTGCTCAATTATTGGATAAAAACCGTCTCGTCGAAGAGCAGCGCATCGCTCAACGTACACAATACGATATCGAAATGATGACCGAGCTTGGTTATTGCTCTGGTATTGAGAATTACAGTCGATATTTATCGGGACGTGCACCAGGCGAGCCACCACCAACGTTGTTAGATTATTTGCCGGATGATGCGCTTATGATCATCGACGAGTCTCACGTTACCGTTTCGCAGGTGGGGGCGATGTACAAAGGCGATCGCAGTCGTAAAGAAAACTTGGTTGAATATGGTTTTAGATTACCGTCTGCGCTAGATAATAGACCACTAAAGTTTGAAGAGTTCGAAGCGATTTCGCCGCAGACCATTTATGTTTCGGCGACTCCCGGTGATTATGAATTGAATAAATCAGCGGGTGATGTTGCCGAACAAGTGATCCGTCCAACAGGGCTATTAGATCCAGAAGTAGAAGTGCGTCCAGTTGCAACTCAAGTTGACGATTTGCTCTCTGAGATCTATAAACGGGTGGAAGTGAATGAGCGTGTACTGGTTACCACGCTAACAAAACGCATGTCAGAAGATCTGACCGATTATCTTAACGATCATAATGTTAAGGTGCGTTACCTACACTCTGACATCGATACGGTTGAACGAATGGAGATCATTCGAGACCTACGCAAAGGCGTTTTTGATGTACTAGTCGGTATCAACTTGTTACGAGAGGGCTTGGATATGCCTGAGGTGTCTTTGGTTGCCATACTTGATGCAGATAAAGAAGGCTTCTTACGCTCGACGCGCTCTCTTATTCAGACAATTGGCCGCGCGGCACGTCACTTACATGGTAAAGCGATTTTATATGGTGACAGGGTGACGAACTCGATGCGTCAAGCTATAGATGAAACGCAAAGACGCAGAGAAAAGCAAGAGGCGTATAATGAGGCTAATGGTATTACACCAACGGCGCTCAATAAGAAGATCACGGATGTAATGGATCTCGGTGAGGAAGTGGCTGATGACAAAGTGGTTGATATTGATGCCAAGTTTAAACCAGGCATGCCAGCAATGGATGCGAAAGAGATCGCCAAAGAAATAGACCGACTCGAAGCACAAATGATGAAGTTTGCTAAAGAGCTTGAGTTTGAAAAAGCGGCGCAAGCGCGCGATCAAGTTCAGATCTTACAAAAGCGTTTAATTAAAGCTTAGCGTTAAAGCGTAGGATTTTGAGTATAAAAAAAAGCATGTGGCACTCACATGCTTTTTAGTGGCTGGGTATTAGAAACGGTAGCTGACACCTAGAGATAGGCTCGATGTATCCAAGTCACCCATATCAAGGTATTTGTAGCCAAGGTTAACTGCCATGCCGTTATCCCAGTCATATTGCCAACCTGCTTCAGCGACAAAGCCGATACCATCGTCGGTAATTAATTTAGTGCGGCCACGAGTGATTTCGTAATCGTAATAGTTTGCACCTAATTTGCCGTAAAAGTAGCTGTTGTCGGAAATTTGATAGTAGCCCTTTGCCGCAACGACAAAGTTATCAAATTCTAAGTTATCGGCGCCAAGGCCAAACAAAGTTTTGTTGTTTTGCGTACAGGTAAACTTGCGATCATTTTCGTCTTCACACTTCCAATCATCTAAATCTTCACCGCTGTTATAACCTAATTCAAGCGCCAAAATGGGCGTAAAGTGATAGTTGTAATACAGATAGGCTTGGCCTACACCATCGCCATCTTTACTTGAGCTTTTATAAGAAGCACCACCGCCAGCGATGTCTAAACCAACGCGATGTGTCTCGTTATTTTGTTCTGCAAAAGACGATAAACTTGTTGTGAGTAATGCAAGAGATAAAAGTGCTTTAATTTTCATAATCAATGTCCGTTGTGGTTAACTTGAGGACAGTATAAATAGAGGGAGTGTCAAGGTCTGTTGGGGGGCTGTCATAAAGTGTAAGAAGGCGTCGAATTTGGTTTTCTTTATTTTACAAATATAAATAGTTGCACTTGTTAAGTGCTTTTTGTCGTCTTGGGTTTTGCAATGAATGTTTGATATTTTTGTATGGTTGTAAATGTCAAAATTGCAGCAATAAGTCCACTCCATAGGTGATGCATGACCAAGTGACTTGCAATGAACATAGGCACGTCTTGCCAGCCACCAATTAACAAAAGTTTACTGAATAGCAGCAAGTATCCGAGTAAGTGTGCAAAGAGCACAAGTTTAAATGATTTAACGAATTTGCTTTTCGCATTGACTGATAGAGCGGGTATGTTGAAGCGTAGCGCGAGGATAAAGACAGATGAGAGCACAATACTGACAATACCTAATCCTAATAATGAGGTTTTTATCAAGACGATGGAGTAGATAAAAGCAAGTAACATGAGTCTGCCTAACAATCGCGGAATACGCAGTTTATATATGCTTAGGTTTTGAGTCTATTCGAATTATTCTAAGGATTAGGTAGTGATTTTCTGAGTGATCGCTCTATACTAAAAGCCGATTTTTTCAATAGTTTGTAAACCGATGTAACATTACCCTATATTTTCGCGACATGTTTCGCTATAAATGCAATGTTATGTCGTAGTAAATTTGAATAAAACAATAACTATTACACTAATTAAGACCAAGTTGGGAACTAGGGAAATGAAATTCGCTTTTAAGGATTTTTTGTTTGATAGCAAAGAGCTAAAGCTTTATAAAGATGACAGAAAGCTAAATTTAAAACAAAAACCTGCTCAGATATTGGAGTTATTTTTATCCGCTCCTCAAACCATCCACAGTAAAGAAGACATCTTAGAGAAGGTATGGCCAGATAGAAAAGTAACAGATCAGGTCGTATTTCAAAACATTGGGCATTTACGAGCTTTGTTTGGTGATGATGCCATCAAAACCTTTTCACGAAAAGGGTATCAATGGCAGATCCCTTGTACGGCTTTTGAAGGGACTGCAGCACCCCAGACTTCATCGCAGGCTTCACCCGAGACAGCTACCCATGAGTCGACTAAGCCGGATGTAAAACCGGTGGAAGAAGAAACGGTAGTGACTGAAACACCTTCTGAAGTGTTCGAAAGGCCTGGATCGAGTAGCAGCAAGCTGCCGATGTTTGGGCTTGCGGGTGTACTTGTGTTGTTAGCTTTAGGTATCTACTTTACGTTATCGTGAGTCAAATTTACTAGAGTTGAGGTTGTGTCATGTTGCAAACGTTGTATATCACGGGGGCTGGGGTGAGTGCCGAAAGTGGTATTCCGACTTTTCGAGGAGAGGATGGGTTTTGGACGATAGGTTCGGCTAATTACACTCCTCAAGAAATGGCAACGCGAGCAATGTATAAATCGCAACCGGTGGAATTCTTAAAGTGGTATTACCATCGTTTTGTGAGTTATCGTAACCATGGCCCCAACCAAGTTCATCAATGGCTTAGTGATAAAAACCTGATCACACAAAATATCGACGGTTTAGACGGTAAAGCGGGCAATAAGCACTTTATTGCTATCCATGGACGTGTCGATCAGGTGACACCCTTTCATACACAAGGAGAGCCCACCGAGTGTTATACAGCTCCTTGGGATGAGGTAGATGAAAGTCGATTAGCAGAGTCATTGTTAGCGCTGTTTAAGATTGCTCGACGAGGACCTGAAAAAGGCGTGTCACTTAAACCCTATGTATTGTTATTCGACGAGTACTACACTGATCTTTATCGTATTAGCGAAGCTCAGTCACGAATGTATGCCGCGGATAGAATAATTTTTATGGGCACCTCCTTTAGTGTCAATATCACTCAAATGGCTTTGGAAATTGCAAGGCACAAAGCAATCCCGATAGAAGTGGTTGACCCAAACCCTGCGCATTTACTCTACGGTCAAGTCACTTATCACCGTATGACGGCAAGTGAATACATCGCTAGATTGCAAGCCTCTTAACCAAAAGTTTGGAAAAGTTAGCCTGCGTTGCCTTGATAGTAAGTGGCTAGCAGGAATTGTTTATATTCACTGAGTCGGCTTTGCTGTATGAGGTGTGACTCAATCACTTTGGCGTTGTGGTTTTCCATTGTGCTTATATGCTGCCTTTCGATTTCCATCAAGCCAAGTAACGCGCTTAATTCTTGAATGCTAAGTGGCGCAGTATGGCTATTAAAAGCTAAGTAGCATTCTAGAGGTGTTAACTTTTTTGCATTTCTTTGACTCAGCGCATTTTGAAGTAACTCTTTGCTTTCAAAGTGCAATAAGGTTCTAAGGTAATTTAGACCGTTATCTTTCGCGGACATTTGCGATAAAAGAATGTGTAAGACGTTATTCCCTTGTGGGTTGAGATTGTTGATTTGCTCAGTTTGGATCAAAGGTGTTGAGAAAAAGGCAAACTTCTCCAAGGAGTTAATCGCAGCTATCATCGCTTCTGGAAAGCGTGCTGCTTGTAAGCAAACACTCGCTATATCTTGATAGTGACCATAGAGTGCACCATTACTTTGTGCACTTTGAAAAAGAAACTTGAGGACCTCAATCTGCTCCTCTTTGGTCACCCGTGCGTACACGGCTTTTATTTTTTCTATATCCGCGCTTTTTAACGCTAACAAAAACTGAGTTAGACAATTATTCGACATACATAGAACCACAATTTATTATTTAATGCTCACGCAATATGATAGCCTACTTGCCTGCTGTTTTGCTCAATTTATAACGATAATAACAAAGAGACGATGACGTGTTGCACTTTAAGATAATACTGCTTACTTGTTGCCTACTACTAAGCCCACTAGTTCACGCTAATGAGCGTTTATATGATGCTTTTATAAAAGAAGTTCAGCAACAAGAAACACGTGATAGCGCGCTTCAAAAAGTCGACCAAGTATTAGAGTCAGGCTTAACGCCTGAGGAAATCGCTGACGTTCACCATAAGACCACAGTTGCATTAAAAAACGGTTTCCAGCTCGAAGAGGCACATAAATGGGTGGATCGTTTTAAACAGGTATTACTCTCGCATCACTTACCCGAATATGAAGCTAAATACTCTTTAACGTATGGTGACCTCATGCTTAATGAGGGAAGATTTGGTGACGCCGTTAATCATTTACAGGTCGCGGTTACTCAGCTTTCTGAGCTAAAAATGTATCGCTTGCTTAGCCATGCGCATCGCTTTCTAGGTTCTGCATATACTCAAAATGGTGATTATAAAAACGGCGTAAAGAGCTACGAAAGGTCGATTGAAATTGCAAGAAGTCATGAGCTCCCAGAGTTGCAAATATTGGCGATTACTCAGCTTGCAGATACCTATTCAGAGTTATCCTTACCTGACAAAGCCCTTGAGCTATTACAACAATCAATCGCGGTGCTAAAAAGCCAAAAACAGGAAAGTATCGTTTTACTTGGACAGCTTTACTATAACTTGGGGGGCGCGCACCAAGTGATTGGCGACCATGAAAAGTCATTAGCAGCCTATCAAACTGCGTATGACTATGACATTAAAGCGGGCAGTGTGGTTTACTCGGCCTATACCTTGATCCGTATTGGTCGTGAACAAATGCAGTTAACCCAATATAAAAATGCGGAAGCGTCGTTTGAAAAAGCATTTACGATTTTCGAAGAGAGCGGCCACACCAGAAATCAGGGCTGGGCGCTGAGCAATTTGGCTGAAGTTAAATTAAAAGCAGATGAAAAAGCTAAGGCCAAAGAATATGTTGAAAAGGCGTTAGAGTTAATCGATCCGGTACAAAGCAAAGTGCTTTATCAAGAGACGATGACTACCTATGCGCAAATTGTTTTACCTGAGCGAGCCGATTTCTTTATAAAAAATATGGAGCAAATTATTGCTCAAGATGAGGTCCAGCCTGGCCTTGAAGTAAGCGCTTTGCGGGTGTTAACAGACGCCTACAGCGCGAAAGGTGACTTTGAATCTGCACTTAATTATCACCAGCAATATGTGGAATCGAAAGTTTCTCAGCTTAAAAAAGAAGCGAGCCAAAAAGCCTTAGCCTATCAGATGGATACCGAGTATCAGAAAAATCAGTATGAGTTACAAAGTTTAAAAGCACAGCGTGATGTAGAGCTGGCTGAACAGCGCGTCCAACAAATAGTAACGGCAGCAGTGGTGGGAGTTTTGGTAGTTCTACTGAGCGCGTTTTTGTTACTGGCGAGAAACAAACGTCGCGCACTGGAACTTGAAAAACAGCTACTCAACAAAACCTTGGACTTGAAGCAGCAATTACTTGCTGATATTTCTCATGAATTAAGAACGCCGCTTACCGTACTTAAACTACATATTGAATCTCTGGAACATAATTTGGTGGAAAATCCAAAGCAGAGTTACAAAGTGCTTAACCGCCGTCTCGATACTCTTAACACACTAATTAAAGATATCTATGAACTCGCGCAGGCAGATACCGGCAGCCTTAACTTAGCGTTAGAGCGCGTCAATGCCAAACAAGCGTTTATTGGCTTTGTTGAAGATATTGATGATTTTGTAACGGATGAAGGGCTTGAGTTTAATGCCAATATTGAACTACCAGATGAACTGGAGATCGACATTGATGTAACTAGGTTCGCTCAGGTATTTAATAACTTGGCTCGTAATAGCGTGAATTATACCGACAAACCAGGAGAAGTCTCCGTGGATATTTGCTATCAAAACCAGCAGATCCAATGTCTTATTGAAGATTCAAGCCCTGGTGTCGGCGATGAAGCTTTGGGCAGATTGTTTGAACGTTTGTTCAGGTGTGACAAGTCTCGTAGTCGAGACCTTGGTGGCTCCGGCTTAGGTTTATCTATCTGTCAAAAGCTGGTTGAATTGCATGGTGGCAGCATCACTGTTGCGCACAGTGAATTAGGTGGGTTGAAAGTGAGTGTTATTATACCTTGTGAGTAACATCATAAAGCCGCTTCCAGCAGAAGTTATATACTGCATGTAGAAGCGATTTTACATTGTGATACAGTAAAAGCTCGCCGCATAAAGCGGCTCCCACCTATGGTTATGTACTGCGTGTAGGAGCGATTTCACATCGCGATATGGCACAAAAGCTCGCCGCATAAAGCGACTCCCCCTGTGGTTATATATCGCGTGTAGGAGATTTTACATCGCGATATGGCACAAAAGCTCGCCGCATAAAGCGGCTCCCACCTGTGGTTATGTACTGCGAGTCGAAGCGACTTCATATCGCGATATGGCACAAAAGATCGCCGCGTAAAGCGACTCCCACCTATGGTTATGTACTGCGTGTAGGAGCGATTTTACATCGCGATATGGCACAAAAGATCACCGCGTAAAGCGACTCCCCCTGTGGTTATATATCGCGTGTAGGAGATTTTACATCGCGATATGGCACAAAAGATCGCCGCATAAAGCGGCTCCTACCAGAGGTTATATATCGCGTGGAGGAGCGATTTTACATCGCGATAGCTACAACACCGTAACTACAAAAAGTTGCGTTCAAACCGCTTAAGCACTATAGGCTTTACCTTTGCGGCGGCGAGTATCAGCATAATAAAAGCGACAATAAACCAGATGGGGCGATTACCATGCTCTGCATACCAGCTCACTCCACTAATTAGTTTTACATCACTTTTCAGTATATTGGCTTCGAATTGTGGAATGGTATGCTGAACTTTGCTAAGTGGATCGTAAACACCGGTTATACCATTGTTCGTTACGCGGATTAATGGGCGCTGTAATTCTAAGGCACGCATGCGAGCGATCTGCATATGCTGATGCGGGCCGTGGGAATCTCCAAACCAAGCATCGTTGCTCACAGTAAAAAGAATATCTGACTCAGAGGTAAAGTTACCTCTGACAAGCTCGCTAAACGCGATTTCGTAGCAAATAGCGGGTAGCACATGTAAACCATTCGCAAGTAGGTTTGGCTGTACCGCTTCACCTCGGGTAAACGACGACATCGCTAAGTTAAAGAGAGGCGCAATAGGGCGTAATAAGTCTTCGAACGGAACAAACTCACCAATAGGCAACAACTGGTGCTTCTGGTAGCGGTTTTTATGCAGATAGTAATATTGCCCTTCGCTATCTTCTTTTTCTTTTTTACCAAGTGTGATCAGCGTGTTGTACGCGGTTCTGGTATCAAACTGATAGTCAGGAATACCCGTTATTAGTGCAGTGCCATTAAACGCGGCAGCTTTGTCCAGCCCTTCTAAAAATGGGTAGGCGATATCTTCGAATTCCGGAATAGCTGCTTCTGGCCACACCACTAAGTCAACGCCTTGCCAGTTAGGCCTGGTCATATCTCGGTATTTAGACATGGTAGGCCAAAACTGCTCGGGTTCCCAGCGCAAGCTTTGCTTAATATTACCTTGCACAAGTAAGGCAGTGATTTCATCTCCTGAGTATTTCAGCGGGCCTTGAATTATCGGTACACTGTATAGACCAGCAATACCTGCAAAACTGACTATGGTGAGATAAATCGCACGCTGTTTAAACAGATAGTAAAGATTTGCTGTCGCTAAAATAACTAACAATGTTAAGCCAAATTCACCGATCCAAGGGGCTAAACTGCCCAGTGACGAGTCAGTTAAGGTGTAACCAAAGCTAAGCCAAGGGAAGCCAGTAAGCATGTGGCCTCGCAACCACTCGGTAATGGCAAAACCCGCAACGAGTGCCAACACTCGTTGCCACGGTGTGCGAGTAAAGTAGCTGGCAAAAACAAATGCCACTGTCGGGTAGATGGCAAGATAAGCACATAGCAATGCCATCAATAGTACCGAGACAGGTAAGGGTAAACCACCAAATTCAGCGATAGAGACATGCACCCAGCTTATGCCAAGGGCAAACCAGCCAAAGCCAAATAAAAAGCCATATTTAGCCGCGAGCTTTGGACTGGGCTTATCGGTAAGCCAAGTTGCTATAATCAAGCTGACAAAGGCGATAGGCCAAAAGTCAAAAGGGGAATAAGCAAAAGTAAGTGCACAGCCAGAAATGAGTGCTAGCCATGCAAACTTATCTTTTGCGAGATTACTCAGGTTAGATACTAGAGTCTTCAACATGTTCAGATTTAGGTAGACTTACTTGAATTTGTAAGATCCTCCGGTTATCGGAGTTAGTTACCTTAAACTGAAGGGGATCTATGTCTATGGTTTCACCACGACTTGGCATATGGCCAAAGGCATGAAGAATAATACCACCTATGGTATCGGCTTCTTGGGTGTCGTAGTTGGTTTTGAAGAACTCGTTGAATTCATCCAACGGCGTGAGCGCTTGCACGGTATAAACATGTTTAGATAGCTGACGAATATCTTGTTGTTCTTCGTCGTCATCATGTTCATCTTCGATTTCACCAACAATGGTTTCGAGAATATCTTCGATGGTAACCAGTCCAGATACACCGCCATATTCATCAATCACGATAGCCATATGGTAACGTCTTTGACGGAATTCGTTGAGCAGCGTATCGACACGCTTACTTTCAGGCACGACCACTGCTGGGCGAAGATATTCGCGGATACTTGGCAAATCGCTCTCTTCGCGCAAAATCAAAGGTAAGAGATCTTTGGCAAGTAAGATGCCTTCTACGTGGTCTTTGTCTTCACAAATCACAGGAAAACGCGAGTGTGAAGATTCAACCATCATAGGGAGTTGAGCACTGAGCGGCTCATCCACATCAAGTGTAATCATTTGCGAACGCGGGATCATGATGTCACGTACTTTCAGCTCTGAAACGCTGAGTACACCTTCCATCATGTCCTTGGTTTCTGGGTCAATCAGCTGGCGTTCTTGTGCATCAGCGATAACTCCAGCGAGTTCTTCTTTATTTTGGGGTTCCCTTGCAGCATCTGTGTGATGCGTCCCAGCCAGGTCTTGCTAGAAGAACCCTGACTACTTTGCGAGTTATCGTCGCTCATTAGTTGTATCTACTCCGTTAATTTAACAATCGTCTCTGTAAGGATCTGCGATATTCAAAGAAGCGAGAATTTGCTTCTCTATTGTTTCCATTTCTACCGCGTCTTGTTCATTTATATGGTCAAATCCAAGTAAATGCAAGCAACCGTGGATAACCATATGGGTGAAGTGGTCATGGAAGGTCTTTTCTTGCTCTACGGATTCTTGGTATACCACTTGGGGACAGATAATTAAATCACCAATAAGTGGTAACTCAATCCCCGGTGGTGCATCAAATGGGAAAGACAACACGTTGGTTGGCTTGTCTTTGCCCCTGTATTGGCTATTGAGCTCTTGGCTTTCGTGCTCGTCAGCGATGCGAATAGTTAATTCTGCTTCTTCGCGAAATTGCGTTAATGCTTGTTCTGCCCATAATTGAAATTGTGCCTCGGATGGCAAGTTGTCAAACTCACAAGCCAATTGCAAATCTAGCACTAAGTCCATGGTTTATTCCTCAGAAAGTTGCTGTTTCGCTTGTTGCTTTTCAGCTTTAGCGAGGCGTTCTTGTTCTTCTTTCTTCTCGTATGCTTCGACGATACGAGCAACCACAGGGTGTCTAACTACATCGTGAGATTTAAAGAAGTTAAATGAAATTTCTTCTACATCATTGAGTACTTCAATTGCATGACGAAGTCCAGAGCGCGCGCCACGAGGTAAATCGATTTGCGTGATATCACCGGTGATCACCGCTTTTGAATTAAAACCAATCCGCGTTAGAAACATTTTCATTTGTTCAGTGGTGGTATTTTGGCTCTCGTCTAAGATAATAAACGCGTCATTGAGTGTTCGACCACGCATATACGCCAAAGGTGCAACTTCGATTACATTTTTTTCGATTAAGCGCTCAACTTTTTCAAAACCAAGCATCTCGAATAGGGCGTCATAAAGTGGACGAAGGTAAGGGTCGATTTTTTGTGTTAAATCACCTGGTAAGAAGCCCAGCTTTTCACCAGCTTCAACCGCTGGACGAGTGAGTAGGATGCGACGGATCTCTTGACGTTCTAGTGCATCAACCGCTGCTGCAACAGCAAGGTAGGTTTTACCAGTACCCGCAGGACCAACACCAAAGGTAATATCGTGAGTTAAGATATTAGCAACATATTGGCTCTGATTTGGATTACGAGGCTTAACCACACCGCGACGAGTCTTAATATAGACTTCTTTGTCCCACACGGTTGGGGCGTCTTGTTCAAGTACGTTCGCTTCTGTGATGGCGAGATGAACCTGAGCTGGTTCGATTTCTGTCATTTTTCCTTTCACAGGCTGAGTATCAACATATAGAGACTTTAGAATATCCACAGCAGCTTTTGCCGTTACCGCTTGTCCGGTGACTTTAAACCAATTGTCACGGTGCGCGATTTCAACTCCAAGGCGACGTTCTATTTGTTTTAGATTTTCGTCGAACGGACCACAAAGTGAAGAAAGGCGGTGATTATCTGCGGGTTCTAAGTAAATTTCTATATTCTTTATCTGATTACTCAAAATGTCTTCCTATAAAAATGACGCTAGCCGAAGCTAGCGCACAATTTAAAAATGCTAGGGGGTAAAAGTACCAACACCTAATTCATTAATTTCAGGTTCTTGTGGCGCTTTATTTAAGATATCCGACGGTTTTACGTCACGACGTAAATCCATTTCTGCTTCAGTACGGATAAGCTCACCACGTAACGAGTTTGGTAACGCCTCAGTAATACGTACATCGACGAATTGGCCGATCACTGAGTGTGGACCTTCGAAGTTTACAACGCGGTTATTTTCGGTTCTACCACGCAGTTCCATTGGGTTTTTCTTCGATGGGCCTTCAACCAAAATACGCTGCTCGGTATCGTGCATCTTACGGCTGATATCTTGCGCCATTTGGTTGATACGGTTCTGTAGAATATACAGGCGTTCTTTCTTTTCTGATTCTGCAACATCATCAGGTAAGTCGGCTGCTGGTGTGCCAGGGCGCGCCGAGTAGATGAAACTAAAGCTCATATCAAAGCCGATATCATTAATCAGGTTCATCGTTGCTTCAAAGTCTGCGTTTGATTCACCAGGGAAACCAATGATGAAGTCCGAAGACATGCTTAGGTTTGGACGGATCTTACGCAGCTTGCGGATTGTTGACTTGTATTCAAGTGCAGTGTGACCGCGTTTCATTAGGTTTAGAATACGGTCTGAACCACTTTGCACCGGTAGGTGTAAATGGTCAACAAGCTCCGGCACATCCGCATAGGCTTCAATGATATCTGGTGTAAATTCAACCGGGTGCGATGTGGTGTAGCGAATACGGTCAATACCGTCAATTGCTGCAACGTAGCGAATTAAGTCAGAGAAATAGCAAATTTCACCATCGTGCATTTCACCGCGGTAAGCATTTACGTTCTGACCGAGTAAGTTCACTTCACGCACGCCTTGCTCTGCAAGCTGAGCAACTTCAAGGATCACATCATCTAAAGGGCGGCTCACCTCTTCACCACGTGTATAAGGTACAACGCAGAAAGTACAGTATTTAGAGCAACCTTCCATAATCGAAACAAATGCACTCGGGCCTTCAGCCTTTGGCTCAGGGAGACGGTCGAACTTTTCAATTTCAGGGAATGAAATATCAACGACAGCACCTTCTTTGCTTTGCACCTGTTTGATCATTTCAGGTAGGCGGTGCAATGTTTGTGGGCCAAACACGATATCAACAAATGGAGCACGCTGGCGAATGGTGTCGCCTTCTTGTGATGCTACGCAGCCACCAACACCAATAACAAGATCAGGTTTTGTGTCTTTTAGTAGTTTCCAACGACCAAGTTGGTGGAATACTTTTTCCTGTGCCTTCTCACGAATCGAGCAAGTATTGAGTAGGATCACATCAGCTTGCTCAGCTTCTTCTGTAAGCTGATAGCCATTTGTTGAATCCAAAAGATCCGCCATTTTCTGGGAGTCATACTCGTTCATCTGACAACCCCAGGTTTTAATATGCAGTTTTTTACTCATTTAAATATTGCCTCGTTTACAACTCGGTGTTTAGCACTACGCGTTTCTCGTGCAGGCGATGCTGAATTGATATCATTATGCCTAAAGGACGCGTATTTTATATGACCTATCTTGTCTAGCCAAGTATAGATTTTAACTTTCAAAATGTGGATCAATACAGGGTGTTTTAAGCAAACATCTGTTTTTATATGCGTTACAATGTGCAAAGACTCAATTAAGTGGAATATGGCATGAAAAACAAGGCTCTGATAGTCGGTGGTGGCATGGTTGGTGCGGCGTGTGCTGTGAAGCTAGCGAAGCAAGGTGTTGACGTAACTATTATTGAACATTCTCCCATCTCACCTAGTGCAATACTCGCGAGCGATAAGGTAGATATTCGTGTTTCTGCTATCAATCGCTTTTCCGAGCAGCTACTCGATGAACTCGGTGCTATGCCTGTGTTAAGAAGTACCAGAGCCGCGGTTTACAAGCAGTTAGAAGCCTATGAGGATAAGCCAGGACAATTGGTATTTGATTGTGAAGCACTAAACGCCTCGCACTTAGGCCACTTAATTGAGAATAACCTCATTCAAGCTGCACTGTGGCAGCAGTTTAAGGAATTTGATATCAAAGTGGTTTCACCAGAAGGAATTCCAAACCGCATTATTCATGATGACGACTCCGTGACGATTGAGTATCAAGCTGCATCCTTTACCGCAGATCTGTTAATTGCTGCTGATGGTGGCCGTTCTATCGTCAGACAAATGAGTGGCATAGGTGTGACGGGTTGGCAATATGAACAACATTGTATGGGGCTGCTGATTAAACTTGATGCACCGCAACAAGAAAAAACGTGGCAGCAATTTAAGCCATCAGGCCCCATTGCCTTTTTACCTATGCAGTATCCGTATGCCAATCTGATTTGGTATGACAACGGCAATAAACTCAATTTACTTAAGCAACTAGATAAGCAGGCGCTAAAACAAGAAGTAAAAGCTGCATTTTTTGAGCTACCTGGTGACTTTGAGATTGAAGAAGTCGCGGTTTTTCCTTTAGCTAGGCAACATGCTAACCAGTATGTGAGCGAACGAGTGGTATTAGTTGGAGATGCAGCCCATACCATAAATCCATTAGCAGGGCAGGGAGTAAACCTTGGCTTTAAAGACGTAGTCGCGCTTGCTGAAGCGATTGAGTCAAAAGAAGACATAGGTGATAGCATCGCACTACATCATTACGAATCAAAGCGTAGGAAAGACAACCTCTTGATGATGAGTATGATGGATGTGTGTTATTTTGGTTTTTCGAACCAAGTAACACCTTTAAAGCATTTGAGAAATCTGGCACTGAGTGTGGCGAATAAAGCCGGGCCGCTAAAAAAAGAAGTACTTAAGCATGCCATGGGAGGTGTTGGTTTTTAATCTTTGCTCTCTTCACGGAGCGTGTTATACCAATTTACTTATACCAATTCGCTTAATTAAGTGACCTTTTTGAAGGGGCAAGTATTAAGGTAAATTAGTATTACTGCACGCTTCATTATTTAGTGCCGAGATCATCTCATCAGTGTTAGCTTATCGACGACATACATCAAGGTATTAATATCAAATTTGCCATCTAGCCTTAATAACCAATCACTGTTGGGCTGCAAAATGTAAGCAGTTTGAACTCCTAAAGGTCTGATAGAAGAAAAAATATGTTTTGCTCCGTGAGTAGCGGTAAATACATTTGCTTCGTCTATAACACCAAGTTCAGCACTGATTTTCTGCATGTCTTCACTCTGTATATCGAAAGTGCCATTGAAAGCTCGTGTCATAAACTCAAGAGGTGTTAAATCGTATTTGTTAGGTAGACCAGCAAGCGCGGTAGCGCCAGTTATCCAGCTTAACGTTAGTTCAGAAGAGTTGTCGCTAATCACAACCGAGTAGGTATCGCTAGTGAAGGTTTGAAATGAAACTTTTTGTGCCTGCTCTGAGGGCTGACAGTAGCTAAAATGCTTGAGTGCTATTTCTATGTGTGATGGAGAGCAAATTGAGCTAGCCCTTGCTTCTACAAAGCTAGGTATACTGAAAATGATTAATGAAAATAGAAGAAATAAAGACTTTAGCACTTTCTTTCCTAAGATGAAGAAAGTTTGAAAGTAACATTAGAAAAATGAGCTAGGAATGAATAAAGAGGAAAGAAATTGTTACTAAATGGTGCGGAAAGAGAGACTTGAACTCTCACATCCGAAGATACTGGAACCTAAATCCAGCGCGTCTACCAATTCCGCCACTTCCGCACAGTAGATATATTATTTGTAGCCAACACCTCAATGAGATGGCTGGAGTACCAGGATTTGAACCTGGGAATGGCGGGATCAAAACCCGCTGCCTTACCGCTTGGCGATACTCCAGCAATAGAGGTAAGTTCAAACCTTATTTAGCCCAGATTTGAGTTAGGCTATCTTACCGCTTCCACTTCGTGTCGAGACGATACCCAGCAATAGAGGTAAGTTCAAACCTTATTTAGCCCAGATTTGAGTTAGGCTATCTTACCGCTTCCACTTCGTGTCGAGACGATACCCAGCAATAGAGGTAAGTTCAAGAGTTTGAGTTCTACTTGAAAGAACATGGTGCGGAAAGAGAGACTTGAACTCTCACATCCGAAGATACTGGAACCTAAATCCAGCGCGTCTACCAATTCCGCCACTTCCGCACATCTTTTTGCATTAGTTATAGGAACCTAAATCCAGCGTCTATATCAAGACAACTGCCAATTCCGCCACTTCCGCACATCTTTTTGCATTAGTTATAGGAACCTAAATCCAGCGTCTATATTAAGACAACTGCCAATTCCGCCACTTCCGCACATCTTTTTGCATTAGTTATAGGAACCTAAATCCAGCGTCTATATCAAGACAACTGCCAATTCCTCAACTTCAGAAAGTTGGCTGGAGTACCAGGATTTGAACCTGGGAATGGCGGGATCAAAACCCGCTGCCTTACCGCTTGGCGATACTCCAACGAAATAAAATCTTTTTTAGTTCTGATTTAAAAGAACATGGTGCGGAAAGAGAGACTTGAACTCTCACATCCGAAGATACTGGAACCTAAATCCAGCGCGTCTACCAATTCCGCCACTTCCGCACATCTTTTTGCATTGGTTATTGGAACCTAAATCCAGCGTCTATATCAAGAAATCCGCCAATTCCAAAACTTCCGCATTTGTAAATGGTGGCTATGCCCTGATTTGAACAGGGGACCCCATCATTATGAGTGATGTGCTCTAACCAGCTGAGCTACATAGCCATTGGCTGGAGTACCAGGATTTGAACCTGGGAATGGCGGGATCAAAACCCGCTGCCTTACCGCTTGGCGATACTCCAACGAAAATTTGATTGTTTTAGTTCCAATCGAGAACATGGTGCGGAAAGAGAGACTTGAACTCTCACATCCGAAGATACTGGAACCTAAATCCAGCGCGTCTACCAATTCCGCCACTTCCGCACATCTTTTTGCATTAGTTATAGGAACCTAAATCCAGCGTCTATATCAAGACAACTGCCAATTCCTAAACTTCAGAAAGTTGGCTGGAGTACCAGGATTTGAACCTGGGAATGGCGGGATCAAAACCCGCTGCCTTACCGCTTGGCGATACTCCAACGAAAATTTGATTGTTTTAGTTCCAATCGAGAACATGGTGCGGAAAGAGAGACTTGAACTCTCACATCCGAAGATACTGGAACCTAAATCCAGCGCGTCTACCAATTCCGCCACTTCCGCACATCTTTTTGCATTAGTAATTGGAACCTAAATCCAGCGTCTATATCAAGACATCTGCCAATTCCACTACTTCCGCACATTTTTGCTAGCTAGATGAGTTTTGGTAGTAGTTAAAGTATGGTGGCTATGCCCTGATTTGAACAGGGGACCCCATCATTATGAGTGATGTGCTCTAACCAGCTGAGCTACATAGCCATCTCTTTAACTTCTCATCATCGCTGATGCGGGGCGTATTATGCGTATATGCCCCCAAGCCGTCAACACCTTTTTTGCAAAAAATCAGCTAACACAGTTTGTTTGCAGATAAATTAAGCGAAACGGCCTGTTTTTATATCAAATCATGCGGGGCAATTGCAAATTTTTAACAAAACCTGTTAATTTTTATTCCTTTGGTGTCTTTAACTTACTCAGAAAAACAAGGTACTTATTTGATTAAAAAGCAGAGTTGATAAAACTAAAAAGGAGCCGAAGCTCCCTTTATTGAAATAGCGTGTAGTAACTATGGTTACACGTTAAATAAGAAGTTCATCACATCGCCATCTTTTACGATGTATTCTTTACCTTCTTGACGCATTTTACCTGCGTCCTTTGCACCAGACTCACCACGGAATTCGATATAATCATCAAAGCCGATAGTTTGCGCACGAATAAAACCACGCTCAAAGTCAGTGTGGATTTTACCAGCTGCTTGAGGTGCTGTCGCGCCAACCGGAATAGTCCATGCGCGTACTTCCTTTACGCCAGCTGTAAAATAAGTTTGCAGTTTCAACAACTCATAACCACCACGGATCACGCGGTTTAGACCCGGCTCTTCTAAGCCTAAGTCATCCATAAACTCTTTCTTGTCTTCTTCTTCAAGTTCAGAAAGTTCGGCCTCGATAGCTGCACATACAGGGATCACAACTGCGTCTTCTGCAGCTGCAATTTCACGTACTTTGTCTAGGAATGGATTGTTTTCAAAGCCATCTTCATTAACGTTGGCGATGTACATGGTTGGCTTGATAGTTAAAAAGTTTAGGTAGCTTATTGCTGCTGCTTCTTCTTTATTTAGTTCAAGTGAGCGAAGCGTTAAGCCTTCGTCCAAGTGCGCTTTCACTTTTTCAAGTACAACTAGCTCAAATTTCGCGTCTTTATCGCCGCCTTTCGCTTTCTTCGCGTTACGTAAAACCGCGCGATCAGCAGTATCCATGTCTGCAAGTACCAGCTCAGTGTTGATAACATCAATGTCTTCAGCAGGGTCGATTTGACCAGCAACGTGAACGATATTTTCATTTTCAAAACAGCGAACTACGTGACCGATAGCATCCGTTTCACGGATGTTTGCCAAAAATTGGTTACCTAAACCTTCGCCTTTTGATGCACCTTTTACCAAACCGGCAATATCCACAAACTCCATTGAAGTTGGGATAGTACGCTGAGGTTTAACAATTTCAGCTAGCTGGTCAAGACGAGCATCTGGTACTGGTACTACACCGGTATTCGGTTCGATAGTACAGAAAGGAAAGTTTGCGGCCTCAATGCCCGCTTTAGTCAACGCATTAAATAAAGTAGATTTACCTACGTTAGGTAAACCAACAATGCCACATTTAAAACCCATAGTGTTTATTCCTAAATTTCTACCGTATTATCTCAAGCTCGCAGCATGGCGAACGAGAAGCTTAGGTATTACTCAATCAATCGCAGCAGTGAACTGTTACGGTTTAAATGAATGTAGTCGATTTTGCGCTTTTAACACACCGTCTTTTGCGAGTATTTCCATACATCGGACTGCTTCATCCACAGCGGCATCCATTTTTTCTTGGTCTGCTTGTGGTGCTTTGCCTAAAACCCACCCTGTGACTTTGTCTCTGTGTCCTGGGTGACCAATACCAACACGCAATCGCATAAATTCTTTGTTGTTTGCCATTTTAGCGATTATGTCTTTTAAGCCATTGTGACCGCCGTGACCACCACCTTTTTTGAGTTTGGCGATACCGGGTTCTAAATCCATTTCATCGTGAGCAACAAGAATACTCTCGACAGGGATCTTATAAAAATTGGCAAGACTTGCGACCGCTTTACCACTTAAGTTCATATAAGTAGTAGGGATCAGCAATTTAAACTCTTGGTTATTGATGAGCACTTTGCCGGTGAGGCCGTGATGCTTAGCGTCTGGTTTTAGGAGGCAGTTGTATCTTCTGGCTAGTTCTTCTATAAACCAAGCGCCAGCGTTATGACGGGTGTTTGCGTATTCGGGGCCTGGATTTGCCAGGCCCACAAGCATTTGAATATTATTCAAGGTGCTAACACCTGAACAATTACTCAGCTGCGTCTTCAGCAGACTCTTCAGCAGGAGCTGCTTTAGGAGCGTTTACTGAAACAACTGCTTGGTCGTGATCTGCACCTTTAGCAAGTTCAACTGAAACAACGCCAGCTGGAAGCTTGATATCAGATAGGTGTAGAGTTTCGCCAACAGCTAGAGTCGCTACGTCAACTTCGATGAACTCAGGAAGTCTTGCTGGAAGACAAGTGATTTCAATTTCAGTTAGTTGGTGAACGATTGTGTTGCCACCTTTAGTTGCTTTCTCTTCGTTGATGAAGTGAACAGGAACTTTAGTGTGAAGCTTTTGAGAAGCATCAACGCGTTGGAAGTCTAAGTGAGTGATCTTAGGCTTGTACGGGTGACGTTGCATATCTTTAAGAATTGCTTCAACAGACTCACCGCCGATGTTTAGCGTAAGGATGTGAGTGTAGAAACCTTCGTCTTCTTGCGCTTTTAATACTTTGTTGTGGTCAAGAGTTAGTGAAACTGCATCTTTACCAGCACCGTATAGGATTGCAGGAACTTTGTCAGCGCGACGTAGGCGGCGGCTCGCACCAGTACCTAGGTCAGAACGTACTTCAGCGTCTAATTTGTATACAGACATGGATGTCTCCAAAATAATTTAAGTTAATGTGTCAGAGAGCTCGCGACCAAGCTCCCTGCCTAAAAAAGGCGCGCCAATATACCACTAACGCACCTGCAAAGAAACCTATAAAACAAAAAAAGCACCAGAGGTGCTTTTTGGCTAATCAGTTTTGGTGTCGATTAGTGTTGAAACATCGCAGAGATTGACTCTTCGTTGCTGATACGGCGGATAGTTTCAGCCATCATATCTGCAAGTGTTAGTACTTTGATGTTATCAAGCGCTTTCAATTCATCAGAAAGTGGAATTGAATCAGTCACAATAACTTCATCGATAACTGAGTTGCGTAGGTTTTCCGCAGCATTGCCCGAAAGCACTGGGTGGGTTGCGTAAGCGAATACGCGTTTTGCACCGTGCTCTTTAAGTGCAGCAGCAGCCTTACACAAAGTACCGCCTGTATCTATCATGTCATCGACAATGATACAGTCACGACCAGCAACATCACCAATGATGTGCATAACTTGAGAAACGTTAGCCTGTGGACGACGCTTATCAATGATCGCTAGGTCTTTATCATCTAACAGTTTTGCAATCGCACGAGCACGAACCACACCACCGATATCAGGTGAAACTACTACTACATCTTCGAACTTACGCTCTTTCATGTCTTCGATTAGCACTGGGCTACCGAATACATTGTCAACAGGTACGTCGAAGAAGCCTTGGATTTGTTCTGCGTGTAGGTCAACGGTAAGAACACGGTCAACACCTACGCTTGAAAGGAAGTCTGCAACAACTTTAGCAGTAATTGGAACACGAGCAGAGCGCACGCGGCGGTCTTGACGTGCGTAACCGAAATAAGGAATAACGGCTGTGATACGACCAGCAGATGCACGACGTAGCGCATCAACCATGACGATTAACTCCATTAAATTATCATTTGTAGGAGCACATGTTGATTGGATGATGAATACATCTGAACCACGAACGTTTTCGTTGATTTGAACGCTAATTTCACCGTCGCTAAAACGGCCAACAACGGCATCACCTAACTCAATAAATAAACGTTTTGCAACTTTTTGAGCTAGCTCAGGTGTTGCGTTACCAGCGAAGAGCTTCATGTCGGGCACGGTAGGGTTCCTCAGGCACTGAATTTTTTGGACTAACATGCAATGACCATGAAATAAAAAAGTCAAAACAAGCTAACTTAAACAATTTACTTCTAGTTTTGCCAAGCGCGCAATTGTCGATGACAAATTGACTCACTTGTATTTTGGGCAATAAAGCCCAGCCAAGATGAAGGTAGAGTTTCGAGCACACGCAGCGCTGCCTCACGATTTTCAAACTCCGCGAAACAACAAGCTCCAGTACCAGTCATTTTGGTTGGTGCATATTTTAGCAACCACGCGAGGGTCTTTTCAACCTCGGGGTAAAGCTTTTTGACAAGAGTTTGACAGTCGTTGCCCGTATCCGAGAGTTTCCAACCGCTTTTTAGCTTAGGCGTATTGCGTGGTAAATCCGGATGAGTAAAGACTAATGCTGTGCTGACATGAACGGGTGGCGCGACCACTAAATACCATTTCTGAACGATGTCAATTGGCTCTAGTTGCTCTCCAACGCCGTGGGCTACAGCTGTTTTACCTTCAACAAAAACAGGTACATCGGCGCCTAGCTGGAGACCGAGTTTTGCAAGTTCTGGGATAGTAAGCTGACATTGCCACAGCGTATTGAGTGCCAATAAAGTTGTGGCAGCATCAGACGAACCACCACCAACACCCCCACCCATGGGAAGCTGTTTATTTAAGTGAATATCGACACCAGCAGTTATTTTTTTATAGGGTTCAAGAACTTTGGCGGCTTTATAAATGAGGTTATCTTCAAGTGGAATACCTGCGGTGTCACCACAAATGACGATTTCCTGCTGGTTACTGGTTAGCGTAAATGCTAATTCATCACCAAAATCTAAGAAAGTAAATAAAGTTTCTAGTTCATGGTAGCCGTCTTCTCGACGGCCATTGATATGCAAAAAAAGATTTAATTTTGCCGGAGCGCTTAGCGTCAATGTCTTCATTTAAACTGCCATGAAGTGATTAATACTTTGACCTCAATATTGGTCGATGAGAGTTTCATGCGGCTAGGCAGCCACATTCCGTCTTGCATTTTATATTGCTGATAGGTGATTTGCCACACTCGGCCAGATGGGCTTTGCCACTGTGCATTGCGTATTCTGCCAAGGTCATCAAGTTCACTGGCTGGTGCTTCAACTAAGCCCGTTAGCCACTGAGGGGCTTGATTTACCGGAAGGGAGAGGCCGCTCAGACGCTTAACGAGGTCACTACTGTCCATGCCTTTATGGACATTGTCTTCAAAGGTCAGCTCCGAATGTGTGTCTAATTCTTCTAGCTCGAATATGCGGGTGCCAACAAAGCTGGTTAAAATCAGATTTTGTTTATCTTCTTTTAAATACCAATTAAAGTTAGCTGATTGACGATTGTCTGGGGCAATGAATGCAAGTTTACCTCTCGCTTGCCAATTTTTTTGTTGTTTTAGCGTAGATTGCCAGTCTTGTGCTACGTTTTGCTGAGGTAATTGTTGCGCACAACCGGTTAAAATTAATAAAAATATGAGTAAAATCAAATGAAGTTGTCTCAAAGGTCTTTCCTTACTTTCCATATTCGATTGATTTTTGATAAAATTGCCGGCTTTAAAGCAGGGCTCGAGCAATACTGGCATCTATGACCATCATCGCACTTGGTATCAATCACAAAACCGCGTCTGTAGAATTACGTGAAAAAGTGGCGTTTTCTCCAGAACAGCTTACAGAAGCATTGCACCAACTCCAACATTCTTCGCAGTTTAAAGAATCTGTGATTGTGTCGACCTGCAATCGAACCGAGATCTATTGTAGCCTTGAGTCTGCTGATCCCCAAGTACTACTCGGTTGGTTGTCAGATTTTCATAACATAGAGCAACGAGACTTAACAGAAAATGTCTATGTGCATATGAATCAAGATGCGGTGAACCATTTAATGCGAGTTGCCTGTGGTCTCGATTCATTGGTTTTAGGTGAACCACAAATTCTAGGGCAAATTAAACAAGCTTTTAGTACAGCCAAACAACACCATGCAATTCAGCCAACATTCGAGCGCTTGTTCCAAAAGACTTTCTCGGTGGCTAAGCAAGTGCGCACCGAAACCGATATTGGTGCAAGTGCTGTCTCAGTGGCGTATGCCGCTGTTAATTTAGCAAAGCATATTTACGGTCAATTGGATAAAACTCAGGTTTTGTTAATTGGTGCCGGTGAAACAATTGAGTTAGTTGCTAAACATTTATCGCAGCATAATCCAAAGTCAATCACAGTCGCGAACCGCACAATTGAGCGCGCACAAAACCTAGCAAAAGAAGTTGGCGGTAGTGTTATTTCACTGGCACAGTTGCCAGATGCGCTACCAAGTGCAGACATTGTTATTAGTTCAACTGCGAGCACCTTACCAATTATCGGTAAGGGAGTGGTCGAGCAAGCGCTTAAAAAACGTCGCCATAAACCCATGTTATTTATCGATATCGCTGTGCCTCGCGATATCGAAAGTCAAGTGTCGGAGCTGGATGCTGCTTATCTTTATTCAGTTGATGATCTGCAGGCGATAGTCAATGAAAACTTGGCCAGTCGTGAACAAGCAGCCATTGAAGCGCAGCAGATCATTGATGTACGCACGCAAGAGTTTTCCGAGTGGCAACGTTCGCTACATTCAGTGGATGTAATTCGGCAGTATCGACAAAGCGCACAAGAAATTAAAAATGAGCTCGTGGACAAAGCACTAAATCAGCTACAATCGGGCAAAGAAGCAGATAAAATTATTATTGAATTAGCAAATAAGCTGAGTAATCGACTAACACACGCACCAACACGCGCCATTCAAGAGGCCGCGAAAGAAGGCGATATAGATAAGTTAGCGCAACTCAAGCAAACATTAGGTATTGAGCAGGAATAACGTGTAAATGAAAGAGTCTGTATATCGTAAGTTAGAAACCTTAGTAGAGCGCTATGAAGAAGTTCAAGCGATGCTAAGCTCGCCTGAGGTGATTAGCGATCAGAACCGCTTTCGCGCCTTGTCAAAAGAGTTTTCAGAATTGGAAGACGTAGTTAAAGCGTTTACAGCCTACCAACAGGCTCAGGAAGACGTTGCAACTGCTGAAGAAATGCTAAAAGACTCAGATCCTGACATGCGTGAAATGGCACAGGAAGAGTATAAAGAAGCAAAAGCTGCCATTGCTGCGCTTGAAGACGACCTTCAAGTATTGATGTTACCAAAGGATCCAAAAGACAATAACAACGTATTTTTGGAAGTGCGTGCGGGAACGGGCGGTGATGAAGCCGCGATTTTCGCTGGCGATTTATTCCGTATGTATAGCCGCTATGCAGAAACGCAAAAGTGGCGTGTTGAAATCGTGAGCGCGAACGAAGGCGAGCACGGTGGCTATAAAGAAGTTATCGCTAACATTAGTGGCGACGGTGTTTATGGCAAACTTAAGTTTGAATCTGGCGCTCACCGTGTACAGCGTGTGCCTGAAACCGAATCTCAAGGCCGTGTTCACACCTCTGCGTGTACGGTTGCAGTGATGGCAGAGATCCCAGAGGCAGAAGCAATCGAAATTAATCCATCTGACCTAAAAGTGGATACTTTCCGTGCATCAGGTGCTGGTGGTCAGCACGTAAACAAAACCGATTCTGCTATTCGTATCACTCACTTGCCGACAGGCGTTGTGGTTGAATGTCAGGACGAACGTTCACAACATAAAAACAGAGCGAAAGCGTTGTCTGTACTAAGTGCGCGTTTACAGCAAGCAGAAGATGAAAAACGTGCAGCGGCAGAAGCCTCTGAACGTCGTAATCTAGTAGGTAGCGGTGACCGCTCTGAGCGTATTCGTACTTACAACTTTCCACAGGGTCGTATTACCGATCACCGTATCAACCTGACGCTTTATCGCCTTAATGAAGTGATCTCGGGTGAGTTAGGTGCTGTTATCGACCCGCTGGTTATCGAATATCAGGCTGATCTACTAGCAGCAATGAGCGAAAGCGATTAATGCCAACACTTAATATTGCCCAAGCCGTAGCTTGGGCAACCTCTGAGTTGCTACCACACTCCGAATCAGCAAAGCTCGATAGTGAAGTGTTATTACTCCATGTTATCGACAAAACCCGCACTTATCTCTTTACTTGGCCCGAAGCTGAACTTTCTGCACTAGAGCAGCAGCGATTTGAAGCATATATCGCACGCCGTGTTACGGGAGAGCCTGTCGCACACATCACAGGTCAAAGAGAATTCTGGAGCCTGCCTTTAAAAGTCAACAACAGCACACTGATCCCAAGGCCAGATACTGAAACACTGGTTGAGCATGTTTTAACACTCAGCATGTCAAATGACGCTCAGGTGCTAGACTTAGGCACAGGTACTGGCGCGATTGCACTGGCATTAGCGAGTGAATACCCAACTTGGCAAATCACAGCGGTAGATGCTTCAGCAGACGCTGTAGCGCTTGCAAAGTCTAATCAAGCTCAGTTGGGCTTTGATAACGTGACGATTTTGCAAAGTGATTGGTTTAGTGCGGTTGCGGAGCAAAAGTTTGATTTGATTGTGAGTAATCCACCCTATATAGATGAAGCAGATCACCACTTATCACAAGGGGATGTGAGATTTGAGCCGCTCAGTGCGTTGGTTGCGGATGATCATGGCTATGCTGATATTTTCCATATCATTAGGATGGCTAAGCTACATCTGAACTCGGGAGGATATTTGCTACTTGAACATGGTTTTGAGCAAGCAGATAAGATCCAACAGTTTTTTGCAGAAATGGCGTATATTAATATACTTACAATAAAAGATATGACAGGGTGTGATAGAGTGACTTTGGCAATGTTGCCGTAAAGCCATGAACTCACACAAAAGTTAGGCGCTTCAATAGGATCCGCAATATGGATGATTTTTTGTTTTCAGACGAACCCGCTGACGTAGTTGAACCTGAAAAAGTAGGCACTTGGAAGGTCATTATTGTCGATGATGAACCCGAAGTGCATGCAGTGACAAAATTAGCACTGAGTGACTTTGAGTTTCAAAAAAAGCGTCTTGAATTTATTAGCGCTTACTCGGGTGAAGAAGCAAAGAAAATTGTCGATGCCAATCCCGATGCTGCGGTGGTGTTGCTGGATGTTGTCATGGAAACCGACGATGCTGGTTTGCAAGTAGCGAAATATATTCGTGAAACCGCCAAAAACAATCATATCCGTATCATTTTAAGAACTGGTCAGCCGGGTCAAGCGCCAGAGCGCCAAGTTATCGTGAATTACGATATTAACGACTATAAGTCGAAAACAGAACTCACCGCGCAAAAACTCTTTACAGTGGTCATGTCGAGTTTACGTTCATATCGCGACATTCTCGCCATCGATCAATCAAGACAAGGGCTTGAGAAAATCATTAAAGCCTCCCGTGATATTTTTGCTACTCACTCAATTGAGAGTTTTATTGAGGGCGTATTACAGCAACTCACGTCGTTGATAGGCACGGTTGACCAAGCCATGTATGCAACGTCTCTTGCAGCGGGTAAAGAACCCGGCCAAATGAACGATCAATTGGTTGTATTTGCAGGGCGTGGAGAGTTTGAAAGTAGCGAAGGTAAGCCGATTTCTGAAGTGCTCAGCAGCGATCAAATGGATGCCTGCTTAAGAGCACTTCAAGATAAAGATATTGTATATAAAGACAATTATCTATTTGCATATTGCTCCAGTGACTATAACCATGCCTCGATGTTATTTGTGTCTGGTATTCCTGAGTTCTTGACCGAAACCCAGCGTCATTTAATTGATATTTTTGCCCAGAATATGCAATTGGCGTACGAAAATGTACAGTTACAAGCCGAGATTGAAGATACCCAACAAGAACTGGTGATCCGTTTAAGTGAAGCGCTTGAGCTCCATTCAACCAATACCGGTAATCATGTTAAGCGCGTGGCGTACCTTTGTCATACGCTTGCCAAAGAAATGGGCCTCTCTGATAAAGAAGCAGAACTGGTGAAAATGGCGTCGCCACTGCACGACGTGGGGAAAGTAGGTATTCCTGACGCGATTTTAAATAAACCTAGCAAGTTGAATGACGAAGAATGGAAAGTCATGCAAACCCATACCGACAAAGGTTTTGACTTACTAAAAGATTCTCGCCGTGAAATTGTCAGTGCAGGCGCGTTAATCGCTCGAGATCACCATGAGAAATGGGATGGTAGCGGTTATCCGAAAGGTAAAAAAGGCGATGAAATCCACCTTTATGGTCGCATAGTGGCGCTAGCCGATGTGTATGATGCCTTACGCCATAAACGTTGCTACAAAGAGGCATGGAGCCAAGAAGAAGCGCAGAAAGAGATTACTGCGCAAAAGGGAAAACACTTTGATCCTAAACTCGTAGATGTATTCAACCGTTGTATTAATGAGTTAGAATTGATCCTACAACGTTTCCCTGATTAGAGAATGATATGGATTACATGGCGTTAAAACATACGCACTTACTGTTTGTGGTATTGAGCATTGTGCTATTTTACACTCGCGCGTTTTCGCGTTTGGGTTCTGGTAAGTTAGCAACAAACAAAGGCGTGTTTATTACTAGTCACAGTGTAGACACTTTACTGTTAGTGACTGCGGTTATTTTGGCGGTAACGGCGGGGCTCAATCCAGCACAACAACCTTGGCTGCTCCAAAAAATCGTTTTAGTTTTTGGTTATATCGCGTTGGGTTTTGTTATCGCAAAAGCAAGTGTTAAAAAGACCAAATATTTGGCTTTAGGCGCTGCAACATTGGTATTAATGGCCATCGCGCACCTCGCCGTAAGCAAACAAGGCTTCTTCGCTTAACCATTTCAATGGGCGCTTGGCTTATCACCGAGCGCTTCTATATCTCCATAATAAGTAAACATTTTTACTATTTCAGCGAACGATAGATTGGCATTACTAAATTTCCCCCCTTGGGAATATGACAAAAAGTGGTAAACTAGTCGTTCTAAATGAAAGCAATTCAAGAGAAACCGAATTCTATGAAGAATGATATCTGGTTAGATGAGAATGACTTATCTCTCGATGACAATACAGATGCATTTTACTATCCGCCGTTGATCCGTTGTATCAAGGCTGAGCAAAGTTGGGATGCACAAGCTGACACCAATGAAACTTTGTGTCAGTTAGCAGAGCTTGAATTTGCCGTGGATGAAATTCGCCATAAGCATGCGAACAAACATAAATGTTTGGATGAAATCTTAGACGCTTTTTATACCCTGTGGCTATTCAGCGGTAGCAGTCAAAAGGTGCCGGAATATAAGCTCAATAGCGTTTGTTATGCGCTTTCCATGCGCAGTGGTACAAATACCGCGTTGGGGCTTATTTTAGTGCATCTGCTTGAACGAGCGAAGTTAGAAGCCAGCCTCGCCCTAAATCAAGGGGAAATTATCGTACACGTTGCATTTAGCGAAGAAGAAGGTTATGTCATTGAGCCAAGCTCAGGTCACCAGAGCTGGTACATAGTTCCAGAAAACGAAAGCAACCAAGACAAAGAACAAGACCAAGAACCGATGGAGCTTATTTTTAACGAAGAGTCGTTAAAGCTTTATTTGTCTCAGCAAAAGTGGGCGTTCATTGCGGCAGAGAAGTTTGGTCACGCGTTAAGTTGCGTCGAACAACTGATGGATATCTTAGGCGACGACCCTTACGAACGCCGTGATAGAGGGTATCTACTCAATCAATTAAATTGTCCGAAGATGGCAAAAGACGACTTACAGTTTTTTGTTGATGAATGTCCGGACGACCCAACTATTGAAGTGATCCAGCATCAGATCAAAGAGTTGGCCGATCACAATAATATTTTGCATTAAAAAATAGTTATATAAAAAATAATAACAGCGAGGATTTATGGAGCAAAGCGCTGCGCTCGTTACCAATAACGCGGTAATCATGGGCCTATTGGCCGTTATTTTAGGATTTGTTTTTTACACATCGAGTCAAAAAAGCGGAGTTTGGGCAAAGTTTTACAAGTACGTGCCAGCGCTTTTGATGTGTTATTTCTTACCATCTCTGTTAAATACCTTTGGTATCGTTGATGGTAACAATAACGATGTCTACACGGTGGCAAAATATTATCTGTTACCCGCTTGTTTGGTGTTGTTGACACTGAGTATTGACCTAAAATCGATATCTGCTTTGGGTAAAAAGGCGATTATCATGTTCCTGACGGGTACTGTGGGTGTGGTGATTGGTGGCCCCATTGCGCTTTTACTTACTGCGACCTTTATGCCTGAGTTACTCGGTGTAACTGGCCCAGAAGCCGTATGGCGTGGTATGGCAGCACTTGCAGGAAGCTGGATTGGTGGCGGCGCCAATATGGTGGCAATGAAAGAGATTTACGGCGCAGGCGGAGAAATCTTCACCATTATGGTAACGGTTGATATTGTTGTCGCAAACCTATGGATGGCGTGTTTGCTCTACATGGCGGCGCGCAATAAAGAAATTGATGCGCGAACAGGGGCTGATACTTCTTCAATCAATCGCTTAATTGACAAAGTGCAAGCATTTGAAGCCGAGCACTCAAGAAAGCCAGAGCTCAAAGATTTGATGATCCTAGTTGGTTTTGCTTTTGGGGCAACGGGGCTTGCGCATTTTGCCGCGGACTTATTGGTGCCATTTTTTAGTAGCAACTACCCAGAACTGAAGAAATTCTCACTTCATAGCAAATTGTTTTGGATCATTGTACTAGTAACGACTATAGGCCTAGCACTTTCGTTTACCAAAGCACGCCAATATGAAGCGGTTGGCGCGTCAAAAATTGGTTCAAGCTTTTTATATATTTTAGTGGCAACCATTGGTCTACACATGGATATCACCAAAATTGTTGAAGCGCCTAAATACGTCGTTATAGGTGTTATTTGGATGGCCGTGCATGTTGGTTTGTTATTTATCGTTGCTAAATTAATTAAAGCACCCGTGTTTTATGTTGCCGTTGGCAGTAAAGCAAACATTGGTGGTGCGGCATCTGCGCCGGTGGTGGCTTCGGCTTTTCACCCTGCGCTTGCTCCGGTCGGTGTGTTACTGGCGGTGCTTGGTTATGCTCTGGGTACTTATATGGCTTGGTTATGCGGACAATTGCTTCGTGTGATAGGCAGCTAAAGGATAAAAAATGAATACAGATATTATTAACGTTGCGGGACGAGAAGTTGCAAACGATAAGCCGTTTGTGCTGTTCGGTGGGATGAATGTGCTTGAGTCACGCGACTTGGCAATGCAAATTGCCGAGCATTACGTTGAAGTGACGAATAAACTTGGGATCCCATACGTATTTAAAGCGTCATTTGATAAAGCTAATCGCTCATCAATTAATTCTTACCGTGGCCCAGGTATGGAAGAAGGCTTAAAGATTTTTGAAGAAATCAAAAAAACCTTTAATGTACCGGTGATCACCGATGTACATGAACCTTTCCAAGCAAAACCCGTTGCAGAAGTTGCTGATGTGATCCAGTTACCTGCGTTTCTTGCTCGTCAAACCGACTTAGTTGTCGCTATGGCGGAAACTGGCGCGGTGATCAACGTGAAAAAACCACAGTTTTTAGCGCCACACGAAATGCGTCATATCATTAAGAAGATCAATGAAGCGGGCAATGACAAAGTTATCCTCTGTGAACGCGGTAGTAGCTTTGGTTATAACAATCTGATCGTGGATATGCTCGGCATGGATGACATGAAGCGTATGGCTCCAGTGATTTTTGATGCGACACATGCGCTACAGCGTCCAGGTGGTCGTAGCGACTCTGCCGATGGCCGCCGTGCTCAGGCTGCTGAGCTTGCTCGTAGCGGTATGGCGCTTGGGTTAGCTGGACTCTTTATTGAAGCGCATCCGAATCCAAATGAAGCTAAGTGTGATGGTCCTTGTGCATTGCCATTGGCTAAACTTGAAGGCTACCTACAACAGATGAAAGCGGTAGATGAGCTAGTTAAGAGTTTTGCGCCACTGGACACCAGCGCGGCTGATTTATAATCTATACCCAAGCGACCTCATTATTAGATGTTGTTTGGGGATTTTACTTGCCCGCGGTTAGCGGGTTTTTTTATAGGCATGAATGAATGTCACGACGAGTTCCACCATTAAATGCATTAAAAGCCTTTGAGGCGGCAGCACGACACCTGAGCTTTACCAAAGCGGCGGAGGAGTTGTACGTCACTCAAGCTGCGGTTAGTCATCAAATTAAAATCTTAGAAGAACATCTAGGTTTGAAACTGTTTTTGCGAAAAAATCGCTCTTTACTTCTAACAGAGGAAGGGCAGGGTTATTACCTCGATATTAAAGATATTTTTTCACAATTAATTGATGCGACTGAAAAGCTTCTAGCGCGAGGTGCAAAAGGTTCATTAACGGTGAGTTTGACGCCGAGCTTTGCAATTCAATGGTTGGTACCAAGGCTGAGTAACTTCAATGAGTTGCACCCTGAAATCGACGTGCGGATCAAAGCCCAAGATCATGATGATAACTCATTAACGGATGATGTTGATGTTGCGATTTACTACGGTCGTGGTAACTGGAACGGGGTGCAAACTCACAAATTACACACTGAGTATTTAGTACCGCTATGCAGTCCGTTTTTGTTAACTGGTCCAAAGCCGCTAAACCAGCCAAGCGACCTTGCGCAACATACCTTACTCCATGACACCACGCGTCGCGCTTGGAAAGCTTGGATGAAAACCGCTGGAGTAAGAAATGTGGCGGTAAATACTGGGCCTATCTTCAGTCACTCTTCGATGGTATTACAAGCCGCTATTCACGGCCAAGGCGTGGCGCTGGGCAATAGCGTACTGGCAAGACCGGATATAGATGCTGGACGATTGGTTATTCCATTTAGTCATCACCTTGAAAGTAAAAATGCCTATTACTTGGTGTTTAGAGAGTCACAATCGGAACTGGGTAAAATCGTCTCATTCAAAGAATGGATGCTCGGTATGGTAGAACACGAACAAGAGTTAAATAGTTTATGAGCGCAGTAAATATTGAATGGCACTATGCTGAAAACCCAGTTGCACAGTTTATTTTTGCCCATGGTGCAGGTGCAGGAAGCGATAGCGATTTTATGCAAGAAGTGGCTAAGTTGCTTGCTTCTATGGGAATTCAAGTTGGACTCTTTGACTTTGAATATATGCAGCAAGCCAAACAAGAAGGGAAAAAACGCCCACCAGAGCGTGCCCCTAAGTTACTTGCGTATTTTGAGTTGGTACTTGCGGCGGTCGAACCAAGCTTGCCGCTCTTTATTGGTGGTAAGTCGATGGGCGGGCGTATGGCATCTATGCTGGCCTGTGAAACCACCATGAAGATGGAAGGGGTACTCGCGTTTGGCTATCCATTCCACCCGCCTGGTAAGCCAGAAAAGCTCAGAGTGGACCATTTTCCTGAATTGAAATGCCCCATGCTTATTTTACAAGGTGAACGCGATACCTTTGGCAATCGCACAGAGGTTGATGCCATGAGTTTTCCAGAGCAGGTAACGGTGAAATGGCTCAAAGATGGTGACCACTCGTTAAAACCACGTAAAGTGAGCGGTGTAAGCGGATCAGAAAGCCGCGCGAATGCTGCTGTGATAGCGGCGAATTTTATTAAGGAGCGCTGTCATGGCTAAGCTCTACTTGATTATTGGCAGCGTGTTTTGTTTATTGTCTGTGGCTCTGGGCGCTTTTGCCGCTCACGGTCTCAAAGGACGCTTAAGTGATTATGCCATTGGTATTTTTAATACGGCGGCGCAGTACCAAATGACCCATGGTCTTGCCATTATCGCCACGGCGTTTTTAATCAAATGGGGCCTAAAGGTGCAAGTTGCTGGTGGTTTCTTTATTGCTGGTGTATTGCTATTTAGTGGTAGTTTGTACTTACTTGCCTTAACAGGTATGAAATGGCTAGGGCCAATCACCCCAATCGGTGGTATCTGTTTTTTAATTGCTTGGGTTTTATTGATAGTTCAAGCTGCTAAATCTTCCTTTTAATCTAGAGAATCTAATGTCGAGTATCGTTATCTATTGTCGCGGTGGTTTTGAAAGTGACGCCGCAGCCGAAATTAATCATTATGCTGCAAAGCATGGAATTGCTGGCTACGTAAAAGCTAAGCCGAATACTGCTTTTGTAACATTTGAGTGCTTTTCGCCAAATGATGCAGAGACATTAGCGAAGAAAATCGACTTTAAGAAACTGGTGTTTGCAAGGCAGTGGTTTGTCGGCACATTACATACCCATATGCCGATTGAAGACAGAGTGAGCGTGATAAAAGCGGCAGTGGAAGGCTTTCCTTTGTGTGGTGAGCTACGCGTTGAAACGCCAGATACTAACGAAGGAAAAGAACTTTCTAAATTCTGTAAAAAGTTTTCAACGCCTTTGTCTAAGGCGCTCGAGAAGCAAAACAAGCTGACTCGTGAGGTAAAACCTACCAAGCCTGTGTTACACGTGTTGTTCCTTGCTAATAACACCGCTTATGTCGGTTATTCGTTTAGTGATAACAATTCGCCATTCTTTATGGGGATCCCACGTCTGCGAATGCCGTCGGACGCACCAAGCCGCTCGACGCTAAAATTAGACGAGGCATTTCATGTCTTTGTGCCTAAAGATCAGCAAGAGACACGTGTGCGTGCGGGGATGCGAGCAGTTGATTTAGGTGCTTGTCCCGGCGGTTGGACATACCAACTTGTGCGCCGTGGCATGTTTGTCGCCTCAATCGACAATGGTCCAATGAATGATGACCTCATGGAAACAGGACAAGTAAAACACTATCGAGAAGACGGATTTAAATATCGCCCTGAAAAGCGCAATATTGACTGGCTTGTGTGCGATATGGTCGAAAAGCCAACTCGCGTTGCTGATTTGATGGTGGACTGGGTGGTGAATGCGTTTGCTCGTGAGTTGATCTTTAACTTAAAGCTACCGATGAAAAAACGTTTCGACAGTGTGTATGAATGTCTTACGCTTATCCATGAAGAGCTGCAAAAGTACAATGTGGATTATGAAATCCAAGCAAAACATCTGTACCACGACCGTGAAGAAGTCACGGTTCATATCAACGTATTGAAAGTACCACAGAATCTTTATAGTTGATTTAGAGGAACGTAACTTATGCACCGCTAGGGTTTATCTTATTACTCTGCTTTCACCGATTTCACTCCGGACGGGCTCCGGAGTCTCATTTCTCCCTTCTATCATCAGCGACCCTGCGTGTGGACTTAAAACAAGCTTGAAGTTCAGATTAGAAGTTGTGACATAAAAAATTCATTAGTTAACCCTGTTTTTAAGTTGCTGAAATAGGTGCATATTTAACTTTTTAAAATTAGCAAATGAAAATAATTCATTTAGATGCTACTTATTGCTCAATAAAAGGTCTACACTGGAGTTCCCCAGTATACTTAGTGGGCATTGTTTGTATCGCTTCCGAAGCTGTACCTTGGCACGGACAGTCAGCCCACTAAGTATTATTCTTACCGAGGTGATATCGTGTGTGCGAACAGGTCTTTCTTAGGCAACCGCTTTTCAACCCTTCCTGATGAGCGTATACATCCACATACGCACAGAGGTTTATTAAATGTTTATCACTGTAGTGGTTCAGAGGCCACGCCAAGTGCTGTTATTTTCTGCGAAGCAAACTTTACAAAAACCGATGGCAAAACTGCCAATGGACTTGTCCGTTATTCTCCTAAATTTCGAATATTATCGGTTATAGATAGTGAAAAGGCTGGGCTGGACTCAGGCTATGCTTTAGATGGTGAACGCAATGGTATCCCAATTTATGCAAGTTTAAATGAAGCTATTGAGATGGCAAAAGAAGTTCCGGAGTATTTTATATTTGGCATGGCGCCATCAAGTGGTGTTTTATCCGTTCTTGATAAGCAAGTGATTTTAGATGCTATAAAGCTGGGGATGAATATTGTTAATGGACTGCACGAATATCTAAATAATGATCCTGAATTTATTGCTGCTAGCCGTAAATCTGGTGTTGTGATTTTGGATATTCGCAGGCCTAGAGCGACAAGCAACTTGCGAATTTTTAGTGGTCTTGTCAATCGAGTCGATTGTCCAAAAATTGTGATTATGGGGACGGATTGCGCGATAGGAAAACGCACAACAGCAACAAAGCTTGCCTGTGCGCTGAGGCAATACGGATTAAACGTTGTTTTGGTCGCGACAGGACAAACCGGAGTTATTCAAGGCGCGCCATACAGTTTGGTGATGGACGCAATACCCGCTCAATTTGGTCCAGGAGAGCTCGAAGCTGTTATTTATCGGGCTTATGAAATTGAGAAACCAGATGTAATGATTATCGAGGGCCAGGGGCCTTGAGTCATCCCGCATTTTCGACCAGTGCGATGATCATAAGGGGCGCGGCACCAGATGCTATTATTTTGCAGCATGCACCTTACCGGAAATACCGAGTTGATTTTGATGAGATGGCCATGCCCTCAATTGCAAGTGAGATCGAATTGATTGAGCAATTCGCTCATGCAAAGGTAATAGGTATTAGTATAAATCACGAAGGAATGGCGGAGGATGATATCGATGAACACATATACCATTACTCTAAAGAATTTAGTATACCAGTTACAGATGCACTAAAGCGTTCCAGTAAATTTCTAGTTCACATGGTGCTTAGGGCGTTTCCAAAGCTCATAAAACAACTACCAACACTGCAATGAGCAATCCTAGGCTGGAAATCGACTGTGCTAAGATTGCGGTGAATGCACGCCTCCTTATCGACAAGTTAAAGCGTCATGGTATAGATGTTGTACCAGTAACAAAAGTATTTATGGGACATCCTAAGGTTGCGGCTATGTTAGTCGAGTCTGGAGCCAATATGCTGGCTGATTCCCGTATTGAGAACATTGAAAGAATGCGACGTGCAGGGATTACAATACCAATTATGCTGATCCGTTCTCCAATGTTAAGTCAAGTAGACAGAGTGGTACTGAACTGCGAAGTGAGTCTTAATACCGAGTTACAAATCATTAGAGCGCTTGCAAAAGCCGCTAAGAAGGCGGGTTATTACCACGGCGTTATTATTATGGTGGAACTTGGCGATTTGAGAGAGGGGGTTATGCCTGAGCAACTGTCGAATACAATAAGGCAAACATTAGCCCTGTCAAATATCGAATTAAAAGGAATTGGCGCCAACCTAGCGTGTCGTTATGGTGTTGCACCAGAGCAAGAAAATATGGCGCAGTTGGCCAAGTTAATGCTAGAAGTTGAAAATCAATTTGGCATTAGGCTACAAGTGATATCCGGTGGGAGTTCAGCGAGTTTGCTATGGGCATTTAGTTTAGATCAACGGAGTTGTGTCACTCAACTGAGGCTAGGAGAGTCTATTTATTTTGGAGTAGAAGCGCTAAATAAGCGTCCCATCGCTGGAGCCAATACCGATGCCATAACGTTGGTCGCTGAAGTTATTGAGTCCAATAAAAAACCATCCGCCCCTTGGGGAAGGCGTTATAAAAATGCCTTCGGTGAATCACCAGAAGTCAAAAATCGGAAACTGGTTGATCAAGCACTGTTAGCCCTTGGTCGTCAGGATGTTAATCCTTCAGGCATAACACCACCAACAGGGATCACTATTGTCGCGAGCAGCAGTGACCACATGGTAGTCGAGAGTGTAAGAAAACCTTTGAAGGTTGGTCAAGAGATCAGATTTAAGCTGGACTATGTAGGACTGCTATCTGCGATGACCTCCCCCTATGTAAGAAAGTACTTTTATCAATGAACCTGTAGGCTTTTTAGTCGCGGCAAGTAAAACGAAAGCTTAATTTAAGCTATGTATCACATTAAAAAAGAGAGTGTTTGAAATGAGCCCGAATAATCAAACTGGACACCCGTGGGGGGAGGAAACAAATCACCTCCAGACTTAGATGATATCGTCAATAAACTTTCTCATTACAAAAATATGCTGCCAGGCGGTAGTCCTTCAAATTTCTTCATCATTATAATTATTACTAGTCTTTCCATAACTATATGGAGCTCGATTTATACGGTTCCTAGTGATTCTGTCGCTGTTGTCCAGCGATTTGGTAAGTTCTCCTCTTTGGAACATCCTGGGTTACATTTTAAATTGCCCCTGAGTATAGACAACACCACTATTGTGCCTGTTAAACGGCAACTAAAGCAGGAGTTTGGTTTCTCAACACTTGGTGCTGGAGATCCCCACCAAATGCCACGCCTGTCCCAAGGGTTAAAAGAAACCCAAATGGTTACAGGAGATTTAAATGCGGCATTGGTGGAGTGGGTAGTACAGTACCGTATTGACGACCCAAAAAAGTTTCTTTTTGAAGTAAGGGAGCCTGCTGAAACATTACGATACGTGTCTGAGTCGGTAATGCGGGAGGTGGTAGGGGACAGAACCGTCGACGAAGTTATTACGATTGGACGACAAGAGATCGAGTCCGAAGCGCTAATTAAAATGCAGGCTTTATCAAGCAAATATGCAATGGGTTTACGAATTGACCAAGTACAATTAAAAAACATTAATCCTCCCGAGCCAGTACAAGCATCATTTAATGAAGTGAATCAGGCGCAACAAGAAAAAGAGAAATTAATCAATGAAGCGCGAAGGGATTATAACAAAGTGATCCCACTTGCCTTGGGAGAAAAAGATCAACGGATCCGCGAAGCTGATGGTTATCGTCTAAAACGTATTAATGAGGCGCGAGGAGATGCTGATCGGTTCAATGCGTTATATCTAGAATATATCAAAGCTCCAGAGGTCACCACGCGACGAATATATATAGAAACAATGCAGCTCGTGCTTCCGACCATTCGCTCGAAAATTATTATTGATGAAAATACCACTCATATTCTGCCATTACTGCATCTAGGCGATATAAAAATGGGAGAGAAATAATGAAACACAGGAAAAAGATCTTAGTGATTGCAGTCATTGCTATTGCTACTTTGCTACTAAATAACGCGTTATACAGTGTAAGCGAAGTACAGCAGGTAATTATTACTCAATTTGGCAAACCCGTCGGTATGCCGATAACGCATGCGGGATTAAAGATCAAAGTGCCTTTTATTCAACAAGTTAACATAATGGAGAAACGGGTTTTAGAGTGGGATGGCAGACCTTCTGACATGCCTACAAAAGATAAGCTTTATATCTCTGTCGACCTTTTTGCTAGATGGCGCATTACCGAACCTTTGCAGTACTTTCTTCGCTTGAAAGATGAGCGAAGTGCGCAATCAAGGTTGGATGACATTTTGGGAAGCGAAACAAGAAATGCGGTTGCAAAGCATGAGCTTATAGAGATTATTCGAACAGATAAAAACCGAAGTCCGTTAAGAGAAGGGTATTAAGCACGTTTGAAGAAGACTTGAAAATAGGTACTTTAGTGCCAATACAGAAAGGTCGAAAATTAGTTGAACAAGAAATTTTCTCTGCTGCCGAGGAGAAGGTACGTGTTTTTGGTATAGAGCTTCTAGACATTCGCTTTAAACGGATCAATTACAATGCCAGTGTGCGACCAAAAATTTATGAAAGAATGGTCAGCGAGAGGCGACAAATTGCTGAGCGTTTTTTATCTGAGGGGAATGGCGAAGCTGCGAGAATAAGGGGAGATAGGGTTAGAGAATTAAATAAAATCCAGTCCGAAGCCTACCTGCGAGTTGAGCAGATAAGGGGAGAGGCCGATGCAACCGCGGCAAAAATATATGCGCAAGCTTATAGCCAAAGCGCTCAATCTAAAGCTTTGTATGAATTTACGCGTTCAATGGCTTCTTACCCTGTGGTTATTTCTGCCAACACCACCTTAGTACTTTCAACAAAGAATGAGCTACTGCAATATTTGAATAAGACAAATGTGAATAAAGCGCTTTTAAAATCGCACAAAGCGACAAAAAATGGGAGATAAATATCAAACCAATCCATCACACTTAACGCAATTGCCAAAAGAACATGTAGATTGGTTTATTCGGCCTGTGACTCGGTTTATAAAAGTCGAAACGGCTGCGGGCGCGACGCTATTTCTCGCAACCATTATTGCGCTACTGTTTGCAAACTCAGATTTGAGCACGTCATATTCGCAATTTTGGCAAGCTTCAATTGGTATTAGTTTCAAAGATATGGAGCTAAAACGCTCATTGCACGAATGGATCAACGACGGCGCAATGACAATATTCTTTTTCTTAGTTGCGTTGGAACTTAAACGCGAGCTAGTGCTAGGTGAGTTGCGTAATCCGAAGCTGGCTATGTTTTCGATTTCAGCTGCACTGGGCGGCATGTTGATTCCGGGATCTATCTACTTGTTACTACAATACGGTAGACCGGAGCTGCACGGGTGGGGGACCGTAATGTCCACCGATACAGCCTTTGTTATAGGTTGCTTGGCCCTGCTTGGCCACAGTATCCCAAAGGCCTTACGAGTGTTTATGTTATCACTCGCTGTCGTGGACGACATCGGCGCCATTTTGGTGGTCGCAATAGGTTACGGTGAGGGGATTGACTGGCTTGCTGTTGGGGTTGCTTTGACTGGTCTCATCGCAGTGAAAATGATGTCTTTTATCGGCGTTCGCAGCTTTACCCTATTCTTTATCGCAGGTGGATTAATTTGGTTAGCTGTGGATATGTCTGGAATTCACCCAACAATCACCGGTGTGGCATTGGGGCTTATGACCCCAACGACGAAATGGGTAGATGATGAGCGGTTGCATCGTATTATGCAATGTGTGATGAATTTTCCTTTAGAGGAACGTAAAAGCGGTGATACACCAGATAGGAGAGCACTAAAAACGGCAGAAGCCGCAGCAAGAGAAGCGCTCTCACCAGTCGAGCGGCTAGAAATTTTACTCCACCCTTGGGTTGGGTTTGTCGTTATGCCTCTATTTGCGTTAGCGAATGCAGGGATTGTACTAAAAAGTGCAAATTTCATGTCGTCACTGACTTTAACCGTATTGGTCTGCTTCGTGATCGGCAAGCCTTTAGGGATCATGTTACTTAGCTGGGTTGCAGTCAAAATACGACTGGCAAAACTACCCGACGGCTTAGGATGGAATATGGTGTGTGGTGGCAGCATGTTAGCAGGGATTGGTTTCACAATGGCTTTGTTTATTGCCGATTTAGCTTATGGTGCAGCACAAGTAAACTCGGCGAAGCTGGGAATTTTATTAGCATCCGTTATTTCAGCATTATTGGGATGCGTTGTCTTAAAATACATATCAATGGCGAACGCTAAAAAAGTTTCACCTGTTCAAAGTAACGTCAGTTCAACGCTCATCAACGATAAAAAACCTTTATCTAAGTAAAACAAATGCCTGGCTTACTGACTAAAAAGCCTAAATAAACTATGGGTTAAAACAAGTAAACTTAAGTTCACAAAAGTACAATTAATGAGCCTTGGAAGAGTGCTTAAATGGTCCTTTTTTATGTTTTTTTGTAAATTTTTATCTATTATTTACTCGTCAGTAGTTCCGTTCTCAACAAGTAACCAAGGAACATCTCATGCAAAGCAGTAAAGGTATATCCTCATGTCCATTTGCGCATGGCGCAAATACCTCAGCAGTGCGGAGTGAACATCAGTGGTTTCCGCATAGTCTTAACCTTGATATTTTGCACCAGCACGATAGTAAAACGGATCCTATGGACCCCGACTTTAATTACGCAGATGCATTCAGAAGCCTGGACTATCAGGCACTAAAACACGATCTTCATGCACTAATGACAGATTCACAACCATGGTGGCCGGCAGATTGGGGACATTATGGAGGTTTGATGATCCGAATGGCGTGGCATTCAGCGGGTAGTTATCGTGTCGCTGATGGCCGCGGTGGTGCAAATACTGGTAATCAGCGTTTTGCGCCACTAAATAGCTGGCCGGATAACGGAAATCTAGATAAAGCGCGTCGCTTACTATGGCCTCTTAAGAAAAAATATGGCAATAAGATCTCTTGGGCTGATTTAATCATTCTGGCAGGTAACGTTGCCTACGAGTCCATGGGTTTTAAAACGTTTGGGTTCGCTGGTGGTCGGGAAGATATTTGGCACCCAGAAAAAGATACTTATTGGGGCAGTGAAAGGGAGTGGTTAGCACCATCGAACAGCCCAGATAGTCGCTATACTGGCGACCGCGAGCTTGAAAACCCGCTGGCAGCAGTCATGATGGGACTGATTTATGTTAACCCTGAAGGCGTTGATGGTAATCCAGACCCACTAAAAACAGCCGCAGATATGCGAGTTACTTTCGCTCGAATGGCAATGAATGATGAAGAGACCGTTGCTCTCACCGCTGGTGGTCATACCGTTGGTAAGGCACATGGTAACGGTAATGCAGAAAAACTCGGTCCTGATCCTGAAAATGCCGATTTACATGAACAAGGACTTGGCTGGATAAACCATACCTCGAGAGGAATAGGCCGCGACACGGTTACCAGTGGGATAGAAGGTGCTTGGACGACCAATCCAACGCGATGGGACAATGGCTATTTTTATTTACTGCTCACGTACGAGTGGGAAAAAACCAAGAGTCCAGCTGGGGCATGGCAATGGCAGCCTATAGATATCAAAGAAGAAGATATGCCAGTAGATGCAGAAGACCCAAGTAAACGCTGCATGCCAATGATGACAGATGCAGATATGGCACTAAGAGAAGACCCCGCCTATCGCAAAATTTCAGACAAGTTCTATGTTTCTCCCACTTATTTCGAGGATGTTTTTGCTAGGGCCTGGTTTAAATTAACACATAGAGACTTAGGTCCTAAAAGCCGCTATTTAGGTCCAGAAGTGCCCGAAGCCGATTTGTTATGGCAAGACCCTGTACCGAGCGTTGACTATGTGCTCCGTGAAAGTGAAATAGTTGCACTTAAACAGCAGATTTTAGGTTCAGAACTCACGATTTCAGAACTTATTACGACAGCTTGGGATAGTGCTCGGACCTTCAGAAAATCCGACTTTAGAGGAGGTGCCAATGGCGCTAGGATCAGGCTTGCTCCACAAAATGGCTGGTTAGGAAATGAGCCCGAACGGTTAAGCAAAGTCTTGACGGTACTTGAGTCAATTCAACAAAGTTGTGAAAAACCTATCAGTATGGCGGATTTGATTGTGCTCGGTGGCAGTGCAGCGCTTGAGCTTGCAGCTAAAGCTGCTGGAGTATCTGTTTCTGTACCTTTCTCCCCAGGACGGGGAGATGCGACTGAGGCACAAACCGATGCAGAGTCTTTTAACGTTCTAGAGCCTGTCCATGACGGCTTCAGAAACTGGTTAAAGCAAGATTACGCAGTAAAAGCTGAAGAAATGCTATTAGACCGTGCGCAATTGATGGGGCTTTCGGCTAAAGAGATGACGGTACTCATTGGTGGTATGCGTGTATTGGGTACTAACCATGGTAACACGACGCATGGAGTGTTTACTGATCGAGTAGGTCAATTAACGAACGACTTTTTTGTAAATTTAACTGATATGAATTTCAGTTGGGAGCCTGCTGGTGAAAATCTATATAATATCGTCGACCGACGCTCTAAAAAGGTGAGATGGACGGCTACAAGAGTTGATTTAGTGTTCGGCTCAAATTCAGTGCTAAGAGCCTACGCAGAAGTGTACGCGCAAGATGATAACAAAGAAAAGTTTGTGAAAGACTTCGTTAATACTTGGGTTAAAGTGATGAATGCAGATCGTTTTGATTTAAACTAATTGTTAGCCGAGTCGCTATCCCGTGACTCAACTAAGCGTCGCGGGATATGCACAATGCTGCGGCTGAGGTGGCGCTCTCTTAGCATTGTGCTTGAGGCTTTGATATCGCCGCGTAAAGCGCCTCCCACACGGGTGTTAGCTTATTTGTGGGCGCGATTTCACATCGCCTTTTTCATCAAGCTCGCCGCGTAAAGCAGCTCCCACGCGGGTGTTAGCTTATTTGTGGGCGCGATTTTACATCGCCTTTTTCATCAAGCTCGCCGCGTAAAGCAGCTCCCACGCGGGTGTTAGCTTATTTGTGGGCGCGATTTTACATCGTAATCTTTTTGCTTTAATCAATCAGTCTTAATAACTTGTCACTCGGTTGATTTCTGTAAGCGATGTTACGCCTGCCGCGGCTTTTCTCAAACCAGACTTACGTAAGTTATCAAAACCTAACTGCTCTGCTTTTTCGGCAATCTCAAGAGAATTGCCCCTTCCATGATCAGGTGCGAAAGCTCAGGCGTGATTTTTACCACTTCATAAATACCCACACGGCCCTTGTAACCATCGGTGCAGTGTTCACAGCCTTTAGGCGCAAAAAGGGTAATCTCTTTAATCTGCTCGGCAGTAAAGCCTTGCCCTAACAAGGCTTCTTCTGGCAGCGTTTCTGCTGTTTTACACTTAGGACAGAGGCGTCTTGCGAGACGCTGGGCAATAATCAGACTCACCGAGCTTGCTACGTTGTACGCCGGCACGCCCATGTTTAATAGACGAGTGAGCGTTTCAGGCGCGGAATTGGTATGCAATGTACTCAATACTAAGTGACCAGTTTGAGCCGCTTTTATTGAGATCTCTGCGGTTTCAAGGTCACGGATCTCACCTACCATCACCACATCAGGATCCTGACGCAGGAATGCCCTCAAGGCATTGGCAAAGGTCATATCCGCTTTGATATTGATTTGTACTTGGTTAATGCCCTCGAGGTTTATTTCGACTGGGTCTTCCGCTGTGCTGATATTGCGCTCTGGCTGATTAAGAATATTTAAACCCGTGTAAAGTGAAACAGTTTTACCAGAACCCGTTGGGCCGGTTACCAAAATCATGCCCTGAGGCTGCTCTAGTGCGTCGAGGTAGAGTTTTTTCTGCTCTGGCTCATAACCTAGCACGTCAATCCCCAACATGGCGCTGGACGAGTCTAGAATACGCATTACGATTTTCTCGCCCCACATGGTAGGCAGCGTACTCACACGAAAATCGATACTTTTGCGCTCGGAAATCTTTAATTTAATGCGGCCATCTTGCGGTTTACGTTTTTCCGCTATGTCTAAGTGCGCCATTACTTTGATACGGGCAGCGAGCCGAGTCGCTAGTGTGTTAGGTGGGCTTGCCATTTCATGCAGCAGGCCATCGATACGAAAGCGAACGCGATATTTTTTCTCGTAGGGCTCAAAGTGCAGATCCGACGCGCCTTTTTTTATCGCGTCCATTAAGATTTTATTGATATAAACGATGATTGGCGCATCGTCTTTGTCTTCGTTGGTGTTTTGCTGTTTAGGCTCGTCATCGACTTCTAAGTCTGCAAATTCTTTAAATTCTTCTTCAGAGATCGAGAGGCCGCCTGTTGCATCAAACAGCTGATCAATCTTTGCTTCGAGTTTTTTGTAGTCGGTTACCAGTACTTCACACTGTAACCCAGTACTAAACTCAAAGTTTTCAAATGCGCCAAAATCAGTGGGATCGGAGGCAGCAACGTAGAGTTTTCTACCTTTTTGTACTAGCGGTAAAATATGGTGTTTACGGATCAGTTTTTCTTTGACTAGCGCTGATGGAATTTCACTGACATTAAAGTGATCAAGATTAAAGAATGGCACTTTAAATAAGTCTAGGCATTCTTCAGCTAGCTCTTTGGAGCTCATTCCTGAACTTAGGCAAATCAACTCGGCAGTGGTGTTTGCTTCTGACTGGCGAGACTTTATTTGCTCAGCAGTGACTCGCCCTAAGGTAATAAATTTACGCAGTAGCGGGGAATGATGTTCCATAGTACCTCTTTGCCTTCACATTGAATGCATATTCAATATTTATCATTAAGTTGGAAAAATGCCAAGTTATCACTGTGAGTGTAGATTAAGTTTTACAGCCAAGTCTAGCCTAATTATTTAGTCTTACTTTCTCTTGCGCCAGTGTAAGAAACGCATTGTGTAGTCTGTCTGTCTCTTGCAGGCTTTCAAGCAGCGGTCGGTCGTTGTCTAGTATGTAGTCCGCTTTTGCTTGTTTATCTGAGCGCGGTAACTGCGACTCGATAATACGGTTTACTTGCGCTGCATCGACTGAATCTCGGCTGGTTGTTCTTGCGATTTGCGTATCAACAGCAACATCAACAAGTAAAGTGGCATCGCAGTAGCGCTCTAAACCATTTTCGAACAGCAGGGGCGCCGCTAAAACCACGTAATCGCTTTGCGCTGCATTTAACTGCGTGAGTATTTCATTACGGATAAGCGGGTGAAGTAGCTCATTAAGCCACTGTTTTTTGTCGGCATCAGCAAAAATAATGGCTCTTAACTTAGCCCTGTCTAAGTTGCCGTCAGGCTGTAAAATGGCACTGCCAAACTCATCCGCGATCGCTTGTAGCCCAGTGCTGCCTAGCGCGACTACTTCTCGTGCAACGATATCGGCGTCAACAACCACTATCCCTTTTTGCTGCAAGTGGTTAGTGATGGCCGTTTTACCTGCTCCAATACCGCCCGTCACCCCTAAAATCCAATTATTCGTTTTTAGCATTGTCTTACTTTACATTATTAGGTTTACGTACCACAGCTGCAGCTGTTCGCCATACATTAGAGTGATCCAACCTGCAATGGCTAAGTAAGGACCAAACGGAATAGGCGTGGCTTTATCTCGGCCTTGAACGCTTAATTGGATGCTACCAATGATTGCGCCGACCAGACTTGAAAGTAGCACTATGGTTAAGATTGCTTGCCAGCCCATTAATGCGCCAAAGATGGCCAGCAGTTTAAAGTCGCCATAGCCCATGCCTTCTTTACCTGTGAGTAATTTAAAGAGCCAATACACACTCCATAAACTTAAATAACCAACCGCTGCACCAATAATGGCACTATTGGGGTCGATGCCAACACCAAAACAACTGGCAACCAGCACTAACCATAAGGTTGGTAGCGTTAACTGATCGGGCAGCAACATTTCGTCGATATCGATAACCGTAAGTGCGACTAATACCCAAGTAATCACAATATACATCGTGGCTTCTAAAGTGGCACCAAAATGCCACGCAACCCATGTGGAGAGTAGGGAGGTTGTTAGCTCTACCAAAGGATAGCGGACAGAGATTGACGCGTCGCAGTGGTTGCATTTGCCTTTTAATAATAGCCAACTGATCAGTGGAATGTTTTGCCACGCCTTAATCGGCGTTTTGCAGCTGGGGCAATGAGAGTTTGGCTTAATTAAATTAAAAACAGGTGCTTCAGCGGTTTGTTTTGGTAGCTCATCAGCGAGCAACACGCGACATTCTGACTGCCAGCTCTGCTTCATCATTTTAGGTAAGCGAAGAATAACCACATTGAGAAAGCTGCCGATGCAAAGACTAACGAGTCCAACGGTGAGTAACCAATACCATAACTGGGTTTGCATCAAGTTGATAATATCTTGCATAAGTTGGGCGCTTGCTTATATTTTTTGTTTAAACTTTCGAGGCATGCTCGGTATAGGTTTTTGCAGTTTACCACACAGCACTATTGAGAGGCACAGCACTGTACCTCTAAATAGTGTAACTTTGTGAACAAAAATTAAATAACTGAGCCTAATTGGAATATCGGCAAGTACATGGCAATAATTAGGCCACCGATCAGTACGCCGAGTACCACCATAATGAGAGGCTCTAATAGACTAGATAGTCCATCCACCGCATCATCGACCTCTTGCTCATAGATGTTAGCAACCTTTGCCAGCATGCCATCTAGAGAGCCCGATTCTTCACCAATAGACACCATTTGTATCACCATATCAGGGAAGACTTTGGTGTTATGCATTGCCCAGTGCATTTGGTTACCCGAGTTAACCTCTGCTTTAATTTCTTTAATTGCATTTTTATAAATAATATTGCCCGACGCTCCTGCGGCAGAATCTAGCGCATCGCCAAGGGGCACACCCGCTGCAAAGGTGGTCGAAAGCGTACGAGCATAACGCGCCACTGCTGCTTTTTTAAGGATCTCGCCAATCACTGGAATACGTAAAATCATACGGTCATTAAAGTGCTTTACCGCAGCGCTGCGAATAAGCATTTCTTTATAGGTATAACCAAAAAGGCCAAGTCCAAGCACAAATACCCACCAATATTCCTGCATAAATTCGGAAATCGCGATAACCATTAGCGTAAAGGCTGGGAGTTCGGCGCCAAAACCAGCAAAAATATCTTGGAATTGAGGTACAACGAAAATAAGCAAAATACCAGTAACTATGAGTGCTACAGCCACTACGGCAATAGGGTAGAACAGCGCCTTTTTAATCTTAGACTTAAGTGCTTCAGTCTTCTCCTTATAAAGCGCGATGCGGTCAAATATGGTATCGAGAGCACCAGACTGTTCCCCTGAATGGACAAGGTCACAATAGAGCTCATCAAAATATCGAGGGTATGCTCTTAGAGATTTAGCAAGAGGCTGGCCTGCTTTCACTTCATCAGCGATATGGGCAATCAGCTTAGATAAGCTTTTATTTTTGATGCCACGAGCAAGCATATCTAATGTTTGTACTAAAGAAACACCTGCCATTAACATTGTAGCAATTTGTCGGGTTGTCGTTGCTATATCAACAGATTTAATTTTTTGAGTACCAGAAAAGCCAAAGAGAGGTTTAGGCTTGCGTTTAACTTTAGATGGGGTAATGCCTTGTTTTCTCAGCTGGGCTTTGACTAGGGCCACACTTTGGCCTGTCATCTCACCATTAAGTTTTTTGCCTCGAGTATTTACTCCAAACCAAATAAAAAGCTCATGGTCTCTATTCTTGTCTTTGCTCATACTATAGGCTCTCTTTTGCCATACCTAAATTCAAATATGCTCTCACCGATTCGCTTTCCTTTCTCCAAATTGTATTGTCAATGAAGTAGTGATGGATATTTATAAATAAAAGCACTGATATTAGAGTTAAGTGAACTCCAAACTCTGAGTTTTGGGTAAAAATACTATCAATGTTTTTTGGAATAACCTCAAAAACAAAGCATCCAATTATAAATGAAGATAACCAAAACTTTATTTTTTTATCAGTTTTATTTTGATGTTTTCCTTCTATATACTTGCTTACAAAGAACAAGTATTGTAGAGAGTGAAAAAATGGAACGAGGAAAAAAAATACAGGGTTAAAAAATGCTGGAGATATCCAAACTGCGACACTTAGTATCGGTGTTATTGTAAGTGCTAAATTAATTTTACTAGATACTTTATTTTTTAGTAAAAAAGACAATGTGAACATGCAGATTAATATTAAAGATAAATACTTTAAAATTTCATAGTATGATACTGGTAGCTGAGGAAGTTCATACTTAAAACCCCAAAAATTACCTGTGTATTCAAAGTTAATAAAGTGACGATAAAATGAACTCGCCCACAACGCATACAAAGAACTTAAGAGCACGTATCTTTCATAGTTCTTCAAAAATAATTTATATTTAAAAGCTAATGTTAGGAAACAGCCAAATGCTTGTTTAACGTAATGCCAACCAACAGTAAAGATCATGAAAATGACTAAACTCTTGTAAACAACCACCGATTTGCTAATGAAAGCATAAAAAATAACTAAGCCAAGAAGTATAGGTAAAATTACACCTGCAAATAAAGTCCGATACTCTTTTGTTAAACTATTCTTTTTCTCAGTATAAAAAATTTGATAACTTGAAATGAAATGAGGAGCATTACAAAAAACAGAAAGAACCCATGCTAAAAGTATCAAATCAAAACTAGAAGCTTCTACTTTAAATAGCATTAAAAGGAAATATATAATCAAGGAAGCACCTCCGACCAATAAAAAGTCGAAAGTGCAGTGAGCTAAATGCTTATGTTGCATTTAAACTAACATTATGGAGATGGAGTTGCAGCCGCAGCTTCACAACTACTAGGTAACCATGAGGTTTTTGCTGCTCCAGTTACAGAGCCTTCACACTTCCACCCATAAAGAGCGAAACCAGCACCAGAGAAATCAGCTTTTGCGGCTGCAGTATTTGCCGCTTTTTGAGGGGTCAGAGTAATTGTTAAGCCTGCCAACTCACTTTGACCAGAAACCGAAATTAAGCCCGCATCACTTACAGTAAACGCTGAAGCAAATTGAGTCGCTTTAGCATTTGCATCACAGCCATCTGGATCACTACCGATCTGCGCTTTTTCGGTAACACAAGTTTTTCCAGAGCTTGCTGCAAGTAACATTTCTGAGGCGCGAGCACGCTGAGTGTAATCTTGATAAGCAGGCAGAGCTACTGCTGCAAGAATACCGATGATCGCGATAACAATCATTAGTTCGATTAGGGTAAAACCACCCTGTTGTTTTTGAGTCATGATGTGTCTCCTAAATTTTAAGTGACTTAACCATAATAGGTTTAAGTTAAGCGTTTATTAAAACCTTTGCAATAATTACCAATCCATCGAATCAACAAACTGGTGTGCTCAAATTGACTTAACGGCGACCAAGAAGATGCAACAAGTTCATCATTCAAAAATCTTAAAAGCTGGACCCGTTAAGTTTGTGACCGGTCCCTAACCAACTAAGAGTGTAGCACCGATTTAGTTTTAGCGATCACAATTAACATTTACTTTAATAGTAAACACTGATGTCTACAATCAAATTTTAATAATAAATTATTGATTCTTTTGCGGTAGCGCAAGCTTTCCTAATATCGGTTCAAAAAACGAACGGAATCAATCGTTACCGAACATTAAGATCTTGTTACACTCTAGTTCTTTTGTCGTATTTAACGGGTTTTAACTAGGTTTGTCAACGAAATAGAAAACTTTCTCTATTACGGAGGGTTACAGCGTGAGTGCAACACTATTTGCTGGCACAAAGTAGTATTCTTTTTAAAAAATGAAAAATCCGATATCTTAAGGAGCAGACAAGTCAGCTGAGTGATTTACTGGTTACTTGATAGCACTATAAAAAAGAAAGGGCCCAGCAATGAGCCCTATCAGAGCGTTTTTTTAAATTTAGCGAAAGCTATTCAAAACGCATCGACAGGTCGATGCTTTGTACATGCTTGGTCAGTGCGCCGCTTGAAATAAAATCAACACCGGCTTGTGCATAAGTCGTCAAAATTTCAATGGTCATATTACCAGAGACTTCCAATTTGGCTTTGCCTTGCGTGATTTCAACCGCTTGTTGAATTTCACTTACGCTGAAGTTGTCCAGCATAATAATATCGCTGCCAGCATCTAAGGCTTGTTGTAATTCGCTTAGGTTTTCTACTTCAACTTCTACCGGTTTGTCTGGGTGGTTATTACGCGCAGTGGCAACGGCTTTGGCGATACTGCCACAGGCGGCAATGTGGTTTTCTTTAATAAGATACGCGTCGAATAGACCGATTCTATGATTTTTACCACCGCCACATTTAACGGCGTATTTTTGTAGCGCTCTTAATCCTGGGATGGTTTTACGTGTGTCTAGCAGTTTGGTTTGCGTACCGCTCAGCACTTCAACATACTTAGCTGTGGTGGTTGCCGTGCCCGATAGCGTTTGTACAAAGTTAAGCGCCGTACGCTCTGCGGTTAGAATTGCTCTTGCAGAACCGCTTGCGGTAAACAAGCGGGTGTTGGCGGCTACAAAGTCGCCGTCGTTCACAAGTACGTTGACGCTAACACTTGGGTCGACCTGATGAAAAACTTCTTCGATTAACGCCTTGCCAACGAACACACAATCTTCCCTTGTGATCACATAGGCATTTGCTTGCTGCGTTTCTGGGATAAGGGCTGCGGTAATATCACCTTCGTTTGGTGTTTGATAATTGAGGTCTTCGTCTAGCGCCTGTTTTACCAATTGGCTGATAAGGTTTTGGTCAATCATAGGTTGTCTTTTCATTTTTTCTGCAATGGCCGAATTTTACGCGCGTTTGCCTAGGAGTACAATTGATGGAGAAGAATTCACGAAATTTGGCGAGGTGGCTTTTATGTCGCGGGGTAAACCCGCTGCTACGATTATGTGTTGTTTGCTGTGACTTTATGTCGAAACCAATATGTATTTTCGTAGCAGCGACTTTATGTCGCGACGGTGTGTTTGAAATGCAGAGGCTTGTTTGTAGAGAATGAGTTGATGGCTAAAACGGAGGTCGCGGGGTAAACCCGCTGCTACGGTTATGTGTTGTTTGTTGTGATTTGATGTCGAACCATTATGTCTTTTATGTCGCGGTACTATCGTTACGTTACACATAAATCCATCCCTACCTTTTGTCTTATTTTGTCTTTATAATCGAATGCAAACCAAGGCTTGGAACTAATACTTTGAATTGGCTACCTTTTGCTAAACATAAGCAATCCCCGCATTACGATGGAAGACCGCAAGCGTGCGAGATAGATTTACTGGTGATCCACAATATCTCGTTGCCAGCAGGGTGCTTTGGCACGTCGTACGTGGAAGACTTATTTATGGGGACATTGGACTGTGACGCAGATCCGACTTTTTCTGACTTAGCGGGAGTAAGAGTATCGGCGCATTGCGTTATTCGCCGTGACGGTAGCATCACCCAATATGTTCCCTTCGGTGAGCGGGCGTGGCATGCAGGCGTGTCGCAGTGGCAAGGTCGAACTCGCTGTAATGACTTTGCAATTGGTATTGAAATGGAGGGCACAGACACCACGCCATATACCGAAGCGCAATATACGAGTTTAGTAAAAACAACGCGTTGGCTGCAGCAGTACTATCCAAAGCTGACGAATGATCGTATTGTAGGGCACAGTGATATTGCTCCAGGAAGAAAGACAGATCCGGGGGCAGCATTTGATTGGCAGTATTATTTTACCTTGTTAACTAACCAAGAGAGCTAGGCAAGCATGATCTTAATTTCTATCATCATCGCGCTTATTATTGAACGACTTGGCGCGCGGGCGAACTACTGGCAAGTCGATTATTACCTACAAAGTTACTACGCGAACACCAAATCTTGGACTCAGCCAAATGCAATGTTGGGCTCGCATTTTGGTGTGATGCTTTGGTTAGTGATTCCTGCATTGGTTGTTGCTTTTATTTACAGTCTAAGTGACTTTGTGTTTTGGCAGTTTGCAATCAATATCTGTGTGCTCTTAGTCTGCTTTGGTTGTGCTAAATATCGCAAGCTCTATAAAGGCTATTTGAATGCGCTCACGCGAGGTGATAACGAAGCGGCTACGCTTTATGCATTGCAAATGGGGCAAGACAAATTAGAAGATGAGCCGGGCGGCGAGACTTTTGGTCAGACGCTTGCGTGGATTAACTTTCAACATTACTGCGGAGTTATTTTTTGGTTTGTGGCGTTGGGCGCGCCGGGCGCTGTGCTCTATGCGATGGTAAGACAAATTGTGCATTGGCATCACGAGCAAGAAAATCCGCCGCTGCAACATGTCTTTGAGCAGTTTTGCCGTTTATTTTATTGGTTAAATTGGCTTCCCGCACGGATCGCAAGCTTTGGCTTTTTGATCATTGGTAACTTCAGTAAAGGCACATCAAGTTGGTTGAAATATGTGTTAGATTTTAAAACGACAAATCGTCAAATTGTCACAAGCACCGCACTCGCGGCTGAGCAAATTGAACAGCAGTTTTTAGGTTGCACTTTTGAAGCAAGCTGCATGATGCGCCTTGTGAAGCGTAATATTTTGTTTTATCTAGTGATCATTGCAGTACTAACGCTATTTGGTTGGGTGGAGTAGCTAACCTGAGCTGCCAATCTTTCCTACCTTTATAACAATGCTCCATATACTGTCAGCGCATATGGAGCAGTTGAAATCAATGTTTGAAGTTGGCCTCTAACCAGCGCTTTTTCTGCTCTTCCATTTTAGTAACAAGAGGTAGATCAAAGCCCATGTTTCGAACCACATAATCCGTAACGTCTATCAAATCGCATACTCCAGTTACCGACCAAAGCGCTTCTTCTAGATCTTTTGCTTTGTGGATTGCATAGTGGCTCACATAGCGCAGCTCATTCGCAAGATAATCCATATCTGGGCGGCCAGTTTTTGACACATAGAGCTGATAGACAAAAAGTAAATCGTTGCGCAGCGCTTTTTTAGCATACAGATACAGGCTATCGATTGAGTCTTCATGAGCAATAACTTGCGCATTTACCGCTTCGTGTTGATTGGTCTGGTTTGGGTCAAACTTAATAAAGACTAGGTATTTTAGTGGTTTATCTTGTCGCGATTTTGCTTTTAGAATTTCCGTTAGTTTTTCTTCGACAAAGCGCTCGGGAAAAACGGCCTTGGCGTCCAAAGTGTTATCATCATTATCACTAAACGAATGCAGTAGGTGATGGAGTGACGTAGGGTAGAGCCCCTGTCCAATCGCCCCCACGGCATTATGTGAGGTCTCTTTATGCAAATAGAGAGGGAACTGACAGACAGATTTAGTAACCATATTACGTAGTGCAAGTGATAGTCCCGGCACCTTTGGTGCTTCATCACAAGCAACTAGCTTGTCTTTATTGCTCTCAATAAGCGCCTTGAAGAATCCCATCGCAGAATGGTCGAGTTGACCTATTTTTTGCACTTTTAAGTTAATGATAGTTTTGGCTTTATTGACCATCATCACTTCATAGCGCAAATTAGTTAAATTGTGCTGTTTCGTCAGCTTTTGCAAGTCAACTAAGTCTAAGTGTATCGAGTCCCCTTTATTCAACGGCATTTCTTGGCCGCACTCTATTTGCAAACCCATGACTGAAAAATCACGCGTAATACAGTTGAAAGTCCCTTGACCGTCAATGTGAACGACCACATTGGTTTTATAAAGGTAGCGTCTGTGCGCACGTAAGTTAACGTACTCCAAGGCTACGACTTCAAGAGGAGGCGGAGTGGCTGACTTGCCGTGACCAAACTTCTTTAATTGATTAACTAAGCTTTGTTCATAACTCAGACGTTGGAACCGCTCTGTAATAGTCGGGTTGCTAATATCGGTCAGTAACATGAGGTATTTTACGTCTTGGATAAAGCCTTGCACCCTTGGCGTGGGGCGTTTATTGAGCTTTTCAACGTTTTTGCCCGCACTTGCAGGGAGTGAGAGAGGAATAAATGCATCCTCGTGGTGGCTTGGCATAAGCTGCACTTTAAACGTGCGCCAGCTGTCTTTTTGACTGCCAAAGGCAAAAAACAGATCGTTTAGCTGCTGCATTTCTTCCAGCTCAAAATCAAAGGCTGAGTAAAAGTACATTCTGCCTTGACTTGAGTGAGTAAACACATGGCATATCGCTTCTTTTACTGCACCTGAAAGCGCAAGCAGACGCTGCATTCGTTTTTGGTTGAATACGGAGTAGAGCCCTGACTGCTTTCTTTCGTCCTCGAAATAGTAATTGATGTAGGCGTTATTTTCGTTGGTAAGCACCATACTTGGATAAAGCTGTTTTTGTTTCTCACTGATGAAAACAAACAAAGAGCAGACGCGTGGAAGATAATATTGTTCATAGCCTTTACAAACTACGGCATCCAACGTGTTGTCGAGATTTATCTTATAGCGACGTTTGTTACCATGTATAAAGCTATTTAGAAAATCATCAAACCCTTGGTTTTTCTCGATAAATGTGCGTTTTAAGCGAACTTGGTTGTATTCAATCGTGCCGGGTTCTACGGCGACGACTTCATATTGAATACCTTCTTTCAAGCCAAGCTCAAAGTCTTGCTCCAGACCCACTAAGCGGATTGAAATAATTTGTCCGGGGTCTACTTGCTGATTGGTCGGTAGCTTTATTTTAGCGCCGCTGAGGGAAATATCCGAGGTGGAAGCGGAAATCTTAGGACGATTTTTTGCCAGTTCCACTGTTATTTTAATGGAGTAATTCATGCGCTCTTCAGAGCGGCTTTCGTATGAGGCGAAACGAACAAGTTTAGTGTAGTTATGATTGACCGCGTCCTTTTCTACTTCTTCCTCGCGCGCTTTGGCCTGCTTTTGCATGACCTTATAATTATTGTCGGTACTCATTACGGATTCGTACACTGCAAGGGTATAGCCCCCGTGCTTTGCGACTTCCCGCTCGAATACTTCGATTGCTAAGTCATCCATAAAGTGCTGTTTGCCTTCATATTCGTAAGGCTTAACTTGACCTGCGACTTGTCCTCTGAGGTCAATAAATCGTGCCACGGGCTGAGATAGCCGTGACATTTCCATTTTTAATAGAAATTGGTCCGGCTTGGATAGGTCCGCAGTACGTTGCTTAAATATGCGGTCAAAAGCCGGGTCGCCAAGATCCAGTTTTAAATCCTCAATTAAGCTTTGATATTTTTGTAATCTATCTTCAGGCATAAACAGTTTTACACGCGCTCATTTTATGTGACCAGTTGGGTCACCGCCAATAATATGTCAACATTGGCGCTTTATTAGTTTATTCTTAACCTATTATTGTGTTTAAGCAAGATATATACCTGTAATTTATGGCAAAAAAGAAAACAGCATTTGTATGTAGCGATTGTGGTGCCGAATTCGCACGTTGGCAAGGACAGTGTTCTGAGTGCAAGGCATGGAATACCGTAACGGAGTTTCGCGTTCCGTCAGCAAAGTCAGTCCCTCAAGGCGGTGCAACTTCAGGCTATGCCGGTCTTGTTGAAGCTAAAGTACAAACCTTAGATGAAGTTAACTTAGAACAATTACCGCGATTTTCAACAGGCTTTAAAGAGTTTGACCGTGTACTAGGTGGGGGCGTTGTTCCAGGAAGTGCAATACTAATTGGTGGTAGCCCAGGTGCAGGTAAAAGTACGGTACTGCTGCAAACCATGTGTCGCCTCGCCGAAACCATGAACACTTTGTATGTCACCGGTGAAGAGTCGCTGCAACAAGTTGCCATGCGTGCGACACGATTGGGGCTGCCGACAAATAAGTTAAAAACACTCGCAGAAACCAATGTCGAGACGATTTGTCAGCTCGCGCTTCGTGAAAAACCAAGCATTATGGTTATCGACTCAATTCAAGTAATGCACATGAGTGATATCCAATCAGCACCGGGATCGGTTTCTCAAGTGCGTGAAAGCGCTGCATATTTGACGCGTTTTGCCAAAACAAATCAGGTCGCCATTATCATGGTGGGGCATGTGACTAAAGATGGCACTCTGGCCGGCCCTAAAGTGTTAGAGCATTGTATTGACTGCTCCATTTTACTGGAAGGCAGCGCCGATAGCCGCTTTAGAACATTGCGGGGCAATAAAAACCGTTTTGGTGCCGTAAACGAGTTAGGTGTGTTTGCCATGACAAGCCAAGGCTTAAAGGAAGTAAACAATCCGTCGGCCATTTTCTTAAATCGTGGCGAAGCGCAAACGCCAGGCTCACTGGTCATGGTTATTTGGGAAGGCACACGACCGTTACTCGTGGAAGTACAAGCACTAGTCGACTACTCACAATTGGCCAATCCTCGTCGTGTCACCGTTGGCTTGGAACAAAATCGTTTAGCCATGCTACTTGCGGTACTGCATCGTCACGGTGGTTTGCAAGTGTCGGATCAAGACGTGTTTGTAAACGTAGTGGGCGGTGTCAAAGTGACCGAAACCAGCGCCGATTTGGCCTTAATAGCCGCACTGGTTTCAAGCTTTAAAAACCAAACATTAGACAGGCAGCTGGTGGTATTTGGTGAGGTGGGGCTAGGTGGTGAGATCCGCCCTGTGCCAAGTGGGCAAGAGCGGTTGCGTGAAGCATCCAAGCATGGCTTTACAAGAGCGATTGTACCAAAAGCAAATAAACCAAAAGAAAATATAGAGGGGATGGAAATTGTAGCCGTCTCTAGCCTTAGCGAAGCGCTTGAGGCACTTTTTTAAATAATGGAGTGAATGATGAATAAGTCCACATTAGCAGTAGCCGTTGTGGTGTTAGCCGGCGCAGGGTATGTTGGCGCCAACTACTATGTTAATGAACAAGTGAAGCAAGAGATCACTAAGCAAATCGAAAGCTTCGAGCAAGACAGCGGTCTAAGCGTAAGTTTTGCTAATAGCTCAGTTGATTTATTTACCCGTGGTGTAGAAATTACCGACTTAACGATTTCACAAGTCGATGAAAATATTCCTATTTTCACCATTGAGAAACTCAACGTTGTGGGTTACGAACAGGACAAAATCAGCCCTTATACTGAGCTTGACCTAGCTGGTTTAAAAATAGCAAAAGAAGCGACTGAGTTTACCCAAGGGATGTCGCCGGAGCTGGTGAATGCAACATACCATTTAAAAACAAGTCTTGCCTATGACGATGCGTCTGGCGCGAGCGAGGTTAAATTCGCAACGTCGGCAGAAGATATTGTAAACACCTCTTTTAATGCTGCGTTTGGAAATAGCAAGGCTTTTATGGATGCCTCATTGGCGGCTTCAAAAATTCAAGGAGATTCACCAAGCCTTGAACAAGAGCTTCAAGTGCAGTCGCAAATGATGGCGGCGATGCAGTCCCTTGAGTTAAAGTCCTTTAGCATGAATATTGATAATGCAGGCGGCTTACCTCGGTTACTTGAGTCTGAAATTGCTCAGCAGGGCATGAGCAAGGCTGACTTTCAGGCGATTGTTGCCCAGCAACTACAAATGATGATGTTACCTGCTGAAATTCAAACCGCTGTGAATGACTTTGCCAATGGAATGGAGTCACTTGCTATATCTGTTTCGGTACCACAAAGTCAAAGTATGATGGCTCTTGGGCAGCAGTTATCCATGGCTATGGCGCAAAATCCAGAAACACTGCCTGAACTTATCGAGATCAACGCGAGCGGTAAGTAAAGTCAATTCAACTAATTTAAAGGGATTTTGGATTTGCTCCTAAATCCTTTTCTCCCTATAAGTCTACTCATTCGCAATGTCTGCTTCACCAAATTGATGAAATCTAAAGCGGCCTTGAGGTTGATCATACAATTCGTTGGAGTTGCAAAGGCTGCGGTGGTAGCATTGGAGTATCAATTGCTTGGGAATGTATTTATGAGCGAATTCAAAGACTACCAGCAAGCTCAATTGCTATTAGAAAAACACGAACTATTTATTGCCCCCGCCGAAGTTCATGGCACCATTTCTGGGCTATTGGCCTGTGGCCTGAATATTGAAGATTCTGAGTATTTAGGGCTATTGAGCGACGTATTTAACGACGGTCAAAAATTTTCAGCACCAATTAGAGAATTTTGCATCGATTTATATAAGCAAGTTGCTGAGCACTTCAACGACGGTGAGTTCCAATTTGAACTGTATTTGCCGCCAGAAGACGAGTCATTACATGACCAAGCTAACGCACTGATTGCTTGGGTATCAGGCTTTTTGCTTGGCTTTGGCTTAAAGCAAAAAGATTACGGTAAGTTATCCGCAGATGTTAAAGAAGTGATTAACGACTTTAGCGAAATAACCAAGCTTGATACTGGTTTTGAAGACAGCAACGACGATAAAGAAGCGCTTCTAGAAGTGGTGGAATATGTGCGTGTTTCTACACTTTTATGCTTTGCCGAAATGGGTAAAGAATCGCAATCCGTTAGCACATCAAAGACGATACATTAATTATGATAAAAAACAGCGAGTTTGTAGAACGCCGTGCGCGTCTTATTGCGGCACTAGATAACAACGCAGTAGCAATTATCCCAGCAGCCGTAGAGTTAACCCGTAGCCGCGACACCGAATTTCCGTTTCGCCAAGATAGCGACTTTTTTTACCTGACGGGCTTTAAAGAGCCGGATGCGGTTTTGGTGCTCACGAAAGACAGGGACGGTAATGGACAGTCTACGTTGTTTTGTCGCAATAAAGATAAGATCGCTGAGATTTGGCATGGTCGCCGTATGGGCTATGAGCACGCTAAATCGCAACTTGAACTCGACCAGACTTTTGCGCTTAGTGACTTAGACAGCGAGCTATTAAATCTTGTGAATGGTCGCAAGGTGCTATTCTACGGTCAAGGCACGTATAGTGCCTTTGATGATAAGGTTTGGCAGTTACTGAGTACGTTACGTGGCGCGCCGAAAAAGGGCTATCGTGCACCTGAGATCATCAAAGATATTCGTCCACTCGTCCATGAAATGCGCTTATTTAAGTCGGATGCGGAAATCGCCATCATGCGCGAAGCAGGCAGAATTAGTGCTGAGGCACACAAACGCGCCATGCAGTTTGCAAAGCCGGGCGCGACGGAATATCAGCTTGAAGCCGAAATTCATCATCATTATGCAATGAACGGTGCACGTCACCCAGCCTATGGCACCATTGTTGGCAGCGGCATCAATGCGACGATTTTACACTACACCGACAACTGTGATGCGCTACAAGACGGCGACTTAGTACTGATTGATTCGGGTTGTGAGCTTGAAGGCTATGCGGCTGATATAACTCGTACTTTCCCAGTAAACGGCCAGTTTAGTGATGCGCAGCGCAAGATTTATGACTTGGTATTAGCTGCGCAAAATGCGGCCTTTGGTGAAGTAAAACCGGGTGGCACGTTAGTTAAAGCCAATCAAGTGGCGATGACCGTATTGACTCAAGGGCTAGTAGATTTAGGCATTCTTGCGGGCGACGTTAATGAACTCGTAGAAGCGCAGGCATGCAAAGCATTTTACATGCATGGTTTAGGTCATTGGCTAGGTCTTGATGTTCACGATGTCGGTGAATACAAGTTAGATGAAGCGGACCGTCCATTTGAACCTGGCATGGTACTTACCATTGAGCCGGGTCTGTATTTTGACGAAGATGCGCAAGTTCCTGATGAATTTAAAGGGATTGGCATTCGTATCGAAGATGATTTGTTGGTCACTGAATCCGGTTATGAAAACTTAACCGCGCAGGTGCCAAAAACCATCGCAGAAATAGAAGCATTAATGAATAACTAGTGGACACTTTGCGTGCAACAGTTTGATGTCGTCGTGGTTGGTGGTGGTATGGCGGGAGCCAGCGCCGCCATTGCCATAAAAAAAGTCTCTCCGCAGGCAAAGATTGCGGTTATTGAAGCCTTTGCGCCCAAAGGTAAACAGCATCCGAGTTTTGACGATCGCAGTATTGCGCTTGCTGCGCAGTCGGTCGCATTTTTGGGCGAGCTCAATCTATTTAATCCCGAATGGCAGTATGTTGAGCCAATCACACAAGTGAATGTTTCTGACAGAGGTCACTTTGGTAAGGCGTGGATCAAGCCCGAAGACTACAACCAAAAAGCACTAGGCTATGTGGTTGAAGTCAATCCCTATGGTCACTTTTTACATGAGCAGCTGAGCAATCTTGATATTGCACTGTTTTGCCCAAACCAAGTGGCGCATTTACATCAACAACCAGAACAGGTTGAACTGACCCTCGATAATGGTGAGCAATTACAAAGCCGATTACTGGTTGTTGCGGATGGCGCGCAATCTCCCACGCGGACTAAGCTCAATATCGGCTTTGATAGCATAGGCTACGAGCAAGGCGCATTGATTGCCAATGTGCAAATTGACACGGCACATCATGGTCAGGCGTTCGAGCGTTTTACCGAACATGGCCCGATGGCACTGTTGCCAATGAGTGATAATCGTTATTCACTGGTGTGGTGTATGCCAAATGAGCAACTCAGCGAGTTTGAAGCGATGGCAGCACATGAGTTTTTAGCTGCATTGCAGCATGCCTTTGGTTATCGCGCTGGGCGCTTTGTGCAAGTAGGCATGCGAGCAAGCTATCCGCTGGTGCTTGGGCGAGTAGAGCAACTCACTCATCATCGCGTGGTGGTGATTGGTAACGCGGCGCATGCCATTCATCCCATTGCAGGGCAGGGCTTTAATTTAGGTCTACGAGATATTCAAGTACTAACCTCACAATGTCAGGCGATTGCGCCCAACGAGTGGGGAAGTTTTCAATTTACGCGTGCTTATCAACTGGCGCGAGCGCAAGATATTAACACGGTGATGACATTAACCGATGCGCTCGTTCGACTATTTTCAAACTCATCAAGAGTCTTAGCCTTAGGCCGTAGTTTAGGTCTACTCACCATGGCGCTGTCTGAAACAGCAAGAGCGCCGCTGGCTAAACAATTGATGGGATATAAAGGATAAAGGAGTTGGCATGCAACAAGTTCAAGTTTGTATTGTTGGTGGTGGATGTGTTGGTTTAACGCTGGCGCTGGGGCTTGCGCAGCAAAATATCTCGGTATTAGTGCTAGACCGTGGTGAAAAACCAACACCATTGGCACAAGAATACAGCGCACGCGTGAGCGCGATAAGCGCGGCAAGTCAGGCTTTATTTGAGCGTTTGGGCGTTTGGCCTGAGATTAAAGCGCAGCGCGCCGCAGCATATACTCGGATGGATGTACGCGATAAAGACAGCTTTGGTAAAATCGCTTTTGACAATGAATCGCTCGACTTACCTGAGCTTGGTCATATCATTGAAAATGACGCCATTCGTTTTGCGCTGTTAACAGCACTTGAAGCTGAGCAATCGGCCAAGCTGATGTGGAACACAAAATACCAAAGCCTGCACCAAACAGACACCGATGTGCTGTTAACCTTAGCCACTGGTGAGCCGGTGATGGCAAAGCTAGTGGTGGCGGCTGATGGTGCACGTTCGGCTATTCGCCAGCAGTTTAATATGCCTATCACTTATTGGGATTATGACCATCATGCGCTGGTTGCAACGATAAAAACCGCAGCGCCGCATGACGCAACCGCGAGACAAATATTCCTCCCCGATGGACCACTGGCCTTTTTGCCGCTTGATGACCCATATACTCATTCAATTGTTTGGTCTACCGCACCGGATAAAGCAAAGCAGCTACAAGCCATGCCGGTAGAGGCGTTTAATAAAGCGTTGAGTGCTGCGATTGATATGCAGTGCGGCGTGTGTGAGCTGGTGAGCGAAAGACATGTTTTTCCGTTGACCATGCGCTATGCAAAACAATGGGTGCAAGGGCGCATCGTTTTAATGGGCGACGCGGCACATACCATTCACCCGCTTGCAGGTCTTGGCATGAATTTAGGACTAAAAGACGCTGCGTATCTGATCACCTTGTTATCAGCACCGCAAGAGCAATTTGCCAGCACTCGGATACTGCGCCAATATGAGCGCAGCAGAAAAGCAGATGCTCAAAAGCATATTGCCATGATGCAAGGACTTAAAGAGCTGTTTGAAGGCAACCATCCGCTTAAAAAGTTAGTGCGCGGTGTTGGCCTGAGCTTGGTCGACAACCTCGGTCCAATCAAACACCTGTTCGCCAAAGAAGCGATAGGCGGTAAATAAAAAGATCGCCGCGTAAAGCGCCTCCCACAAAACGGGGATTTGCTTCAGGTGGGAGCGAGTTCATCCCGCGATCTTTTCCCTAATCAGTATCGCCGCATAAAGCGGCTCCCACAAGGTTTTACGTTGCTGGTAGGAGCGGGTTCACCCCGCGATCTTTTAACCTAACCTCAATGCAATAAACTCTGCGAGTTTATCAACGGCGTGGGCGGATTCTTGGGTATTTTTGACTAGGCTGATACCGATTTGGCCGAGTTCGGGTAATATTTGAGTTTGGGTCTGATAAGGCAGCTCCGCAGGAACGGTGCTTTTAGCCAGTACGGTGATCCCGAGTCCCTCTTTTAATGCGGCGGTAAGGCCGGTTAAGTCGGCGTTGCTATATACGATACGATATTGTAATCCAGCTTGCTGCAGCGCCTCGATAGCACGGCGGCGATAAATACAGCCTTCTGGTGCGGTGACTAAGGTGACAGTCGATAGCTGTGCAAGTGATAAATCGCCAACCCAGACCAACTGGTCTTGCATAAAGACAGGGTACTTGGATGAGCTAAGCTCTTCATTGAGCGCTAGCACCAAATCAAATTGGTCTTGCCTTGCTACTGACAGTAAATGTTTACTCAGCCTTGATTTAACTTCCAGCGCAACATCAGGATATAAAGAAACAAAATCGCCAATAATCGAGGGTAAGATCCTTGCTGCAAATTCGCTGGGAATACCTAAGCGCACTCTGCCCGTTACACTCTCAGAGGTAAACTGCTGAATAATTGCATCGTTTTGCTGCAGCATTTGTTTGGCGAGGGGCAAAAGTAGCTCACCATATTGATTCAACACCTGCCTTTGACCCTGCTTTTTAAACAGCTTGCAACCTAGCATGTCTTCTAAGCGTTTGATCTGCAAGCTAACAGCAGGTTGAGACAAACCAAGTAGCTCACCGGCCTTGGCAAAGCCACCGACATCAACCACAGTGACCAGCGTTCTTAATCCATCGATTGATAAGTTTTTCATATAAGGAAATGCAATTTATAAAACCCAAGTACATTAATATTATTTATCAATTGATAAGTAAATACAATTTGTTGTTGAGTTTGCGCATCCTTATACTTTTGCTCATCGAAATTTCACTAAGGTAGTGCCATGAGCGTCACGCCAATTATCTTTGCAAAGCACCGTCAGGGCAGTGTTCCGGCGCAAAACCATTACATGCCAACTGATGCTGTTGTTGTACTCGATTTCAGCGGCTTTGAGACCACGCCTTTCTTAAGCCAAATTCTTGCACTTAACTTGAACAAGTTAATGGCACCAGGCTTAGGTTTTCAAGGCAAACTAGACAGTGGCGAAAATTTCGCCGTGTACTATTTTAGTGAAACGGCTTACCGTTTTGTTGTAAGTGAAAGCGCAGCCGCTGAGCTGGCAACATTGATTGATAGCCATGCTAACGAGTTTGATATTGAACTAGTTCGCCGTCATGATTTAGTTGCCGCTACCATAAGCGGCGAGCTTGCGTTTGAGCGTTTAGTCAGTGACTTTACGTTAACGCCAGGCCTTAGGATCTCAGATAAAAATGCCTGCTATGGCAAGCAAAGCGGTGAAGTATTTATTACGACCTTGCTGGTGGACGAACAGCAACAGTATCAGTTGATTGCACAAGCCACTGTGTTAGAAAAGTGGCAAACGACGCTCACTGACGCTGGTTTTAAACTCGTTTCATAAATTCCGTGCAGTTATCGTAAGCGCGATAACAATAACCCCCTCAGTGCTCAACCTTAAGCTGCTGAGTAAAAAAGTGAAGGATAAGTATGACTTCTAAAACAGTACTACACGCTAAGCACCTAGAAGCTGGCGCGAAAATGGTAGACTTCCACGGTTGGGAAATGCCAATCAACTATGGCTCACAAATTGAAGAGCACCACGCTGTGCGTCAAGATGCAGGCATGTTTGACGTTTCACACATGACGATTGTTGATATCGAAGGTGTAGACGCAAAGGCATTTCTACAAAAGCTAGTTGCAAACGATGTAGCTAAGCTTACTGTGGCTGGTAAGGCACTATACACAGGCATGCTAAACGAGCAGGGCGGTGTGATTGACGACCTTATCATTTACTTCTTCACTGAAACGCAATATCGCATGGTTGTTAACTCTGCAACACGTGAAAAAGATCTTGCACACATCGGTGCGGTAGCAGCAGATTTTGATGTAACAGTCACAGAGCGTCCTGAGTACGCGATGATTGCGGTACAAGGTCCAAATGCAAAAGCAAAAACAGCCACTATCCTAGACGAACAACAACAAGCGGCTGTTGAAGGCATGAAGCCATTCTTTGGTGTGCAAGCTGGCGACCTGTTTATCGCAACAACGGGTTACACTGGTGAAGATGGTTACGAAATCGTAGTACACAACGATGGTGCGGCGGACTTATGGCAAAAATTATTAGACGCAGGTGTGCGTCCGGCTGGCCTAGGTGCACGTGATACGCTACGTTTAGAAGCGGGCATGAACCTTTACGGCTCAGACATGGACGAGACGGTGTCCCCACTTGCAGCGAACATGGCATGGACAATTGCATGGGAGCCAGAGGAGCGTGACTTTATCGGCCGTGCGGCTATCACTAAGCAACGCGCAGAGCAAAGCACTGACAAGCTGGTAGGTTTAGTCCTAGAAAGCAAAGGCGTATTACGTGGTGGCTCTAAAGTTATCGTAGAAGGTGGCGAAGGTGTTATTACTTCTGGTACATTCTCACCAACTTTAGGCTTCAGTGTAGCGCTTGCGCGTGTACCTCGTTCAATTGGCGAGACTGCACAAGTTGAAATGCGTAAGAAGCTAGTTGATGTTAAAGTAGTTAAGCCAAGCTTCGTTCGTAACGGCAAGTCAATTATCTAGTTTTTTTAGATAATAAATAGAATAACATTGATGTCGCTCACGGGGTGACATCGCAACCGACCAAAGGAACAAAAAAATGAGCAACATTCCTAGCGAGTTAAAGTACGCTACTTCACACGAGTGGGTTCGCGCTGAAGGTGACGGCATTTACACTGTTGGTATCACTGAGCACGCACAAGAGCTTCTAGGCGACATGGTATTCGTTGAATTACCAGACGTAGATGATGAAGTTGACGCGGGTGAAGACTGCGCGGTAGCTGAGTCTGTAAAAGCAGCGTCAGACATCTATGCACCAATCGGCGGCACTATCGTTGCAATCAACGAAGAGCTAGAAGATGCGCCTGAAACTGTAAACAACGATGCTTACGGTGACGGTTGGTTGTTCCGTATTAAAGCGTCTGATGAGTCTGAGCTAGACAATCTACTAGACGCTGAAGGCTACGCAAATTCAATCGACGAAGACTAATTTGTTGATAGTAATAAAAGCCCCTTTTTAGGGGCTTTTATTGTTGCTTTTTGGGCAAGGGTGCTTGCTCAAGGTATGACGAGCTCATGCCAACGTTTTTAGAATACTGCCGTTACCAAGGTATCTCATTTAGATAAAAACAGTATTCACCTTTTTCATTTGGATCATAGGAACCTGGACTAATGTCAAACGCCAAATCTCTTGAACAGTTAGAGCAAAAGCAAGATTTTATCCGCCGCCATATTGGGCCAAGCCCAGCACAGGTGAGCGAGATGCTAAGCGCTCTTGGAGTATCTAGTGTTGAAGAGCTGATCGGTCAAACTGTACCTGCTTCAATTCGTTTAGAAGAGGGCTTACAGATCGGTGAAAGCCGCACAGAAGTGGAAACCCTAAGCTACCTGAAATCAGTAGCAAGCAAAAACAAGGTTTTCAAATCTTACATCGGTCAAGGCTACCACCCAACTCACGTACCGAATGTTATTTTACGTAACGTACTTGAGAATCCGGGTTGGTACACAGCTTACACCCCTTATCAGCCAGAGATTGCGCAAGGTCGCTTGGAGTCATTGCTTAACTTCCAAACGCTGACTATGGACATTACCGGCCTAGACTTGGCAAGTGCATCACTACTTGACGAATCCACTGCAGCGGCAGAAGCAATGGCGCTTGCAAAACGTGTATCTAAAGCGAAAAAAGCAAACATCTTCTTTATCGCAGACGACGTTCACGTACAAACTATCGACGTAGTATCTACGCGTGCTGAGCAGTTTGGTTTTGAAGTAGTAGTAGGCCCTGCTAGCGACGCTGCTAACCACGAGATTTTTGGTGCGCTATTCCAGTATCCTTCAACATCAGGTGAAGTGGTTGACGTTACTGACCTAATCGCACAAGTACAAGACAAAAAAGCGATTGCCTGTGTTGCCGCAGACATCATGAGCTTAATGCTACTTAAAGCACCAGGTAAACTAGGTGCAGACGTAGTACTTGGTTCTGCACAGCGTTTTGGTGTACCTATGGGTTACGGCGGTCCACACGCGGCATTCTTTGCTACGCGTGATGCTTACAAGCGCTCACTACCAGGCCGTATTATTGGTGTGTCTAAAGACCGTTTAGGTAACGACGCGTTACGTATGGCGATGCAAACTCGTGAACAGCACATCCGCCGTGAAAAGGCCAACTCAAACATTTGTACTGCACAGGTGCTACTGGCAAACATGGCTGCGTTTTACGCGGTTTACCATGGTCCTCAAGGTCTTAAGATCATCGCTGAGCGCATTAATCGCCTTGCAAGCATTCTTGCCACGGGTCTTAAAGCAAAAGGCGTAGCACTTAAGCACGATACTTGGTTTGACACCATTACGGTAAAAGCGGACGACGCTGACAAGCAAGCGGTTGTGGCGCGTGCGGTAGCAAAAGGTGTGAACTTTGCCCTTAACCACAATGGCGAATACTCAATTGCAGTAAACGAAACCACAACGCGTGCGGACGTAGCTGAGCTATTCGACATCATTTTAGGCGACGACCACGGCCTAAATGTAGATGCGTTAGACGCACAAGTATCAGGCGAGAACATCACAGGTATTCCTGCGAGCCTAGTGCGCGACGACGAAATTTTAACGCACGCGAACTTCAACAGCTATCACAGCGAAACCGAGATGCTGCGTTATATCAAGCGTCTTGAAAACAAAGATTTAGCACTAAACCACTCAATGATCTCATTGGGCTCGTGTACCATGAAGCTAAATGCAACCGCTGAAATGATCCCAGTAACTTGGCCTGAGTTTGCAGAGCTACACCCGTTCTGCCCAATCGACCAAGCACAAGGTTATAAGATCATGATGACTGAGCTGCACGACTGGCTTGTGAACATCACAGGTTACGACGCAGTATCACTACAGCCAAACTCAGGTGCACAAGGTGAATATGCAGGCCTTATCGCGATCCGTAAGTACCATGAGTCTCGTGGTGAAGGTCACCGTAACATCTGTTTGATCCCAAGTTCAGCGCACGGTACAAACCCAGCGTCTGCACAAATGGCAAGCATGAAAGTAGTTGTGGTTGACTGTGATAAAAACGGTAACATCGATATGGACGACCTACGCGCGAAAGCTGCAGACGTAGCTGAAAACCTATCGTGCATCATGGTAACGTACCCGTCTACACACGGTGTGTACGAAGAATCTATCCGTGAAGTATGCGACATCGTGCACCAGCACGGCGGCCAAGTATATATGGACGGCGCAAACATGAACGCGCAGGTTGGTGTAACTAGCCCAGGTTCAATCGGCTCTGATGTATCGCACTTAAACCTACACAAAACATTCTGTATTCCACACGGTGGCGGTGGCCCAGGTGTTGGTCCTATCGGTGTTAAATCGCACCTAGCGCCATTTATGCCTAACCACAGCGTGATCAACGTAGAAGGCACAAACGTAGGTAACGGCGCGGTTTCTGCGGCACCTTACGGCTCAGCAGCTATTCTACCTATCTCGTGGGCATACATCGCGATGATGGGCAGCGAAGGCCTAAAACAAGCAACTGAAATGGCAATCGTAAACGCTAACTATCTAACGGCTAAGTTGAGCGAGCACTTCCCAATTCTATACCGTGGCCGTAACGACCGTGTTGCCCACGAATGTATTGTTGACCTACGCCCACTGAAAGAAGCCACAGGCATTACCGAAATGGACGTTGCTAAGCGTCTACAAGACTACGGCTTCCACTCACCAACGATGTCGTTCCCAGTAGCGGGCACACTAATGGTTGAGCCAACGGAATCTGAGTCTAAGGTAGAAATCGACCGCTTTATCGAAGCCATGGTTTCTATCAAAGGTGAAATCGACAAGATTGCATCAGGCGAGTGGTCTATCGAAGACAACCCATTAGTATTTGCACCACACACGCAAGCAGACGTACTAAGCAACGACTGGAACCGTGCATACGACCGTTTTTACGCTGCATTCCCAGTACCAAGCGTAGCAAAAGACAAATTCTGGCCAACGGTAACCCGTATCGACGACGTATACGGCGACCGTAACCTTATCTGTTCTTGCCCTGCGGTTGATACTTACCGCGATGCGTAAGGGATGTAGATCTCGAATAAAGAATGCAACTATCGGAATTAAGTTTGCAACTCAAATAAAGTTTGCAACCGATAGTTGGATTTTGAGGTCAGTAAAATAAAAAAGCGAACCAGAAATGGTTCGCTTTTATATTTCATCTAAAACGAAAACACATTTAGTGTTTTAGGCCTGACCCTCTTTGATCTTGTTCTATATTCGTTTTGGCAGTAATAGGGGAACTCCGATAGCTTATTTCACAGAATCATAAATATCGCTTTGAATGTACCCACGCCAAACATGCACCTATGGGTCTTTACGCAACCAAATAGGGTGTTTTGCTTATGCTATAACGCAAATACGCCAGCACGAGAAGTACTGTGCTATGTAATTTGGTATAGTCATTTAAAGGTTAATTGAGTAGACTGCTAACGATTTTAAACGACTTTAGTCTTTTATCGGGTGCTAAAACCATGTCCACCGAATCCTGGGTTACAGCCCTCGAGGTTGCTCAACACTTAGGCGTCGCCAAAGATACTGTCTACCGCTGGCGCGAACGCAAAGGCCTGCCCGCGCATAAAATCGGTCGCCTTTGGAAGTTTCAGCTATCCGAGGTGGATGAATGGGTGCGTGCTGGTGGGGCAGATGAAGAGCAGAATGGCAAGCAAGGAGTGCAGTAGCGAATGAGCAAAACCGAAGCACAAACCCGGTCAGAACTTATCGACCAACAGTTGGCGCTCGCAGGCTGGAACGTCAAAGACCCAACCCAAGTTGTTGAAGAGTTCGATATCGTTACTGCATTGCCGGAAGGCATTGCTGAACCACGCATTAAATACGAAGGACATCAGTTCAGTGACTACGTACTGTTAGGAAAAGACGGCAAACCACTGGCGGTAGTCGAAGCCAAAAAGACCGCAAAAGATGCAGCCATTGGCCGTGAACAAGCCAAACAATATTGCTACAACATCCAAATACAACTGGGTGGTGAACTGCCGTTTTGCTTTTACACCAATGGCCACGTTCTTTACTTCTGGGACCTTGAAAACGCTCCGCCACGCAAAGTGGTTGGATTTCCCACGCGTGATGATCTGGAGCGTTTTGCATATATCCGCCGTAATCGCAAGCCACTCACGCAAGAATTCATCAACACTTCCATTGCCGGGCGTGATTACCAAATACGCGCCATTCGTTCAGTATTGGAAGGTATTGAGCAAAAAAAGCGAGATTTCCTATTGGTAATGGCAACCGGTACTGGAAAAACCCGCACCTGCATCGCCCATACCGATGCGCTGATGCGTGCGGGCCACGCCGAAAAAGTCTTGTTTCTGGTAGATCGTATTGCCTTGCGTGAACAAGCACTGGCCGCCTTTAAAGAGCATATGCCCAACGAGCCGCGCTGGCCCAATGTGGGGGAAAAGCTAATATCGAAAGACCGTCGGGTTTATGTGGCAACATACCCTACCATGCTTAATATTATTCGAGATGAAACGCAGCACCTGTCACCGCATTTTTTCGATTTTATCGTGGTCGATGAAAGCCACCGCTCCATCTATAACACTTTTGGTGAAGTGCTCGATTATTTTAAAACCATCACCATGGGTTTGACGGCCACACCGACCGACATTATCGACCACAACACCTTTGAGCTGTTTCACTGCGAAGATGGTATCCCCACCTTTGCCTACACCTACGAAGAAGCTGTTAACAACGTGCCGCCCTACCTCTGCAATTTCCAGGTGATGAAAATTCAGACCAAGTTCCAAATGGAAGGCATTAGCAAGCGCACTATTTCATTAGAAGACCAGAAAAAACTGATCCTGCAAGGCAAAGAAGTCGAAGACATCAACTTCGAAGGCACCCAGCTGGAAAAACAGGTGGTCAACAAGGGCACCAATACCCTTATCGTGCGCGAATTTATGGAAGAAGCCATTAAAGACGCCAACGGCGTTTTGCCCGGTAAAACCATCTTCTTCTGCGCCACCAAAGCTCACGCCCGCCGTATGGAAGAAATCTTCGATAAGCTCTATCCCCAATACAACGGCGAGCTGGCCAAGGTACTGGTATCGGATGACCCACGTGTTTACGGCAAAGGCGGCCTGCTCGACCAGTTTACCAATAACGATATGCCGCGCATTGCCATCAGTGTGGATATGTTAGATACCGGTATCGACGTGCGCGAAATTGTAAACCTTGTATTCGCCAAGCCCGTGTACTCCTACACCAAATTCTGGCAGATGGTTGGCCGTGGTACACGTTTGCTAGAAGCCAATAAATCTAAACCCTGGTGTTTAGAAAAAGACGTGTTTTTGATTCTCGACTGCTGGGATAACTTCGAATATTTCAAGCTCAATCCCAAAGGCAAAGAGCTCAAACCGCAGTTGCCTCTACCTGTTAAATTAGTAGGCTTGCGCCTAGATAAAATCGAAGCTGCGAATGACACTGGCAATGCTGATATCGCAGCGCGAGAAGTGATAAAGTTGCGTGTACAAATTGCTGCTTTGCCAAAAAACTCTGTGGTCATTAAAGAGGCTACCGCAAGTCTTTCCCGGCTTGACGATGAGAATTTTTGGCTCACGCTCAATCACGATAAGCTCGAATTTCTGCGAGCCGAAATAAAACCACTGTTTCGCACCGTTTCTGAAGGCGACTTCAAAGCCATGCGCTTCGAGCGCGATGTGCTGGAACATTCGCTGGCATTGATAAAGGAAGAAAAAGAACAGGCCGAAACCATTAAAGAAGGCATTGTCGAGCAAATCAGCGAGCTGCCCCTCTCTGTACCTTTTGTCAAAATCGAAGAAGAACTGATTCGCGCCGCACAAACGCCACTGTATTGGAGCAATGCAGACGAAGACCGTTTTGACGAGATGGTGGTCAAGCTCGGCCCGTTAATGAAATTCCGCGAGCAAAACACCGGGCAAGAGCTAACTCATCTTGATTTAGCTGACGAATTGCACGAAAAAGAATGGGTGGAGTTTGGCCCGCAAAATGAAGCGGTTAGTGTAACCCGTTACCGAGAAATGGTCGAAAGCCTGATCGCCGAACTTACGGACCATAACCCCATACTGCAAAAGATCAAAAACGGCGAAGCGGTAAACAGCGACGAAGCCCAACAACTGGTCGAATTGCTACACGAAGAGCACCCACACATTACCGAAAACCTTTTGCGTCAGGTGTATAAAAACCGCAAGGCGCGTTTTATTCAGTTCATTCGCCATATTCTGGGTATCGAAGTGTTAAAAAGCTTCCCCGACGAAGTCAGTGCTGCGTTTGACCAGTTTATTCGAGCACATACCACTCTCAACAGCCGTCAGCTGGAATTTTTAAACCTGCTGAAAAACTTTATCATCGAGCGCGAAAAGGTCGAGAAGAAAGATTTAATCAACGCCCCGTTTACGGTCATTCACCCGCAGGGCATACGCGGGGTGTTCAGCCCCGCCGAAATCAACGAAATTCTGCTGCTAGCTCAAACGCTGGCTGCTTAAAAAGGTAAATCATGTTACAGAACAACCCCGAACTCAAAAGCAAAATCGATCAGCTGTGGAATAAATTCTGGAGCGGCGGTATCAGTAACCCGCTTACTGCTATCGAGCAAATAACTTACCTGCTGTTTATGAAGCGTCTCGATGAACTGGATTTAAAACGCCAAGCTGATGCGGAATGGACAGAAGAAGCCTACACCTCAAAATTCGAAGGCCAATGGATTCCACCGGAATACCGCAACCAAGATAAGCCAAAACAATATGCCATTGAAAAACGAACGCTGCGCTGGAGCGAATTCAAATGTATGCAAGCCGAAGAAATGCTTCAGCACGTGCAAGGTAAAGTCTTTCCGTTTTTAAAAGATTTGAATGGCGCTGAAAGCAACTTTACCCACCATATGAAAAATGCTGTGTTTATTATCCCTAAACCGGCCTTATTGGTAGAGGCAGTGAAAACCATCGACGAAATCTTTGCCGTGATGGAGCGCGACTCGCAAGAAAAAGGCCAGGCCTTTCAGGATATACAAGGTGATGTCTATGAGTACCTTCTGTCGGAAATCGCTACCGCCGGTAAAAACGGCCAATTCCGTACCCCGCGCCATATCATTAAACTGCTGGCGGATTTAGTGCAGCCACAACTGGGCCACAAAATTGCCGACCCCGCCTGTGGTTCTGGCGGCTTCTTACTGGGGGCTTATCAATACATTGTCACTGAGCTGGCAAAAAAATCGGGTAAAAAAGATTTAAAACCCGATGAAGATGGTTTTTTACGTACATCCGTTGCTTCAACCCTGACTAACAAGGCGCAAGCAATTTTAAGCGCTTCTTTGTGGGGATACGACATCGATAGCACCATGGTGCGCTTAGGCCTAATGAACCTGATGATGCACGGCATTGAAGAGCCGAATATCGATTACAAAGATACTCTCAGCAAAAGTTACACTCAGGAAGCCGAATACGACATCATCATGGCCAACCCTCCTTTTACCGGCAGCATTGATAAAGGAGACATCAACGAAGATCTTCAACTATCTACCACTAAATCCGAGTTGCTGTTTGTCGAAAACATTTACCGTCTGCTGAAAAAGGGCGGCACCGCTGGCGTAATTGTGCCGCAAGGTGTGTTATTTGGCTCGGGTAAAGCCTTTAAGGATTTGCGCAAAATATTGGTAGAGCGTTGCGATTTAAAAGGTGTAATCACCCTGCCCAGCGGTGTGTTCAAACCCTATGCTGGAGTCAGTACGGCGATATTATTGTTTACCAAAGTCTGGGGTCCAAAAGAGAAAGTTGATAAACCCGCTACCGAAAAAGTCTGGTTTTATGAAATGGCCGCCGATGGTTATTCGTTGGACGATAAACGCAGTAAACTGGAGAGCTATGGCGACCTGCAAGATATTGTCGAAAAATATCACGCCCGCGATGTGCTAAAAGAAAGCAGCGATAGAACCGCCAAATATTTTAGTGTGCCACGCAGTGAAATCGAAGCAGAAAGCTATGATCTTTCGCTAAGCCGCTACAAAGAAGATGTATTTGAAGAAGTGCATTATGACGCACCCAGCGTGATTTTGGATCGCCTGATTCAGGCAGAAGTGGGTGATATGGATGAAGCGGACCTAGCCAATGTGCAAAGTGGTATTGTGCGTGAGTTGTTAGAACTGAAGGGGGTGGTGGGATGATTTCCAAACCACTCGCAAAAATAGCAAAAGTTATAGCAGGCCAATCACCCGCCTCAACAACATATAACTCAGTCGGCCAAGGATTACCATTTTTTCAAGGAAAAGCGGATTTTCAGGATATGTATCCGAAAGTCCGTATGTGGTGTACAAGTGATAAGCGCAAAATAGCAGAGTCTGGCGACATACTTATTTCCGTTCGAGCACCAGTTGGTGCTGTAAATATCTGTAATCAGAAATCAATAATTGGGCGAGGCCTTTCCGCTATTCGGCCTTTGCCAGAACTCGATAGATTATTTCTTTATTACTTCCTTAAAGCTAACGAGGAAAGAATTGATGCGCTTGGTACTGGCTCAACTTTCAAAGCAATAACTCAAGATACTTTAAAGAAAATTGAGATACCGCTTCCCCCACTCAACGACCAAATCCGTATTGCCCATCTGCTCGGAAAAGTGGAAGGGCTGATCGCCCAGCGCAAACAACACCTGCAACAACTCGACGACCTGCTCAAAAGCCAGTTTTTAGAGATGTTTGGCGATCTTGCAAGGAATGACATGGGGTGGCAGTATGCAAAACTGGATGGATACATTACTCATCTTACAAGTGGTGGGCGTGGCTGGGCAAAATATTATTCAGATTCAGGAAAAAGATTTATTCGTTCCCTAGATGTTCAGATGAACCATATTGGTAAAGATGATATTGCTTATGTGAATCCTCCTTCTAATGCAGAAGCTGACAGAACAAGGGTTCAGAGTGGAGACGTGCTATTGACCATTACAGGTTCAAAAATTGGCAGGGTATGCTTTGTTCCAGAAAACTTTGAGGAAGCATACATAAGCCAGCATGTATCAATAATTAGAACCAAAGGTATTAATCCTGTTTTCCTATCTTTTTACCTGTCAGCTGAGCACTCCGGTCAAAGACAGATTAAAAAACAGCAGTATGGGCAAGCGAAGCCCGGCCTAAACCTAACTCAGATTAGAAATTTTCAGGTACCTTTGGTAGACATAAGCATTCAAAATCTTTTCGCCGTAATTTTCGAAAGAATCGAAGCGATAAAAGATCGCTATCAGCAAAGCCTTACCGATTTGGAATCACTCTACGGCGCAATTAGCCAACAAGCCTTTAAAGGCGAGTTGGATTTATCGCAAGTGGCTTTATCTGATGTTAGGGACGACGCCGAAGTTGCCAACTACTCTGAACAGGTCGAAATAACGGAGGCAGAAGATGTTTCCATCAACTTTCCTGATACCGAATACCTGTTAGACGCGCTAACTGATATGTCACTGCGCGAACGTTTACTGAATGAGTGGCTGGAAAGTTATTACCAGCAAATAGGTAGAGCTGAATTTTCGACAGATAAATTTTTAGCCACCGCTCAAACCCGTATTGCTGAATTGCACCCTGATAATGATTTTGAGTTAGGCACTGGCGATTACGATGTAGTAAAAAAATGGGTATTCGACGCATTAGCTTCTAAAAAGCTATCTCAGAACCTTGATGAAGCAAACAACCGCCTTCGATTGACTACGGGAAAGTCTGCATGAAACTTGTGCGTCTGAAAATCAATGATCCGAGAGGTTTTCGTAGCCTGCCATCTGGCTTTGAGCACCACTTTCGTAGTAAACAGACCTTGCAAGAGGAGCTGGCCAATACCAACAGCTTTGCACCATTTGTCTGCGCTGGGCCCAATGGCAGTGGTAAATCAAATTTGCTGGAGGTGTTGGCTGCGATTTTTTATCAATTGGAAATTCAGCGTGTAAGGCGCAGTTTTTTACCCGAAGCACTGCAAGGTGATGAACAGTATCTTTCACCCACCGCCTTTGAATTGGATTACCTGATTCGTGTGCCTAAAGAATACCGCCGACCAGACAGTCCGGAATGGGCCAAGGTTAGCGTTTGGAAAGAAGCGGATGAAACGGTTCGGTTTACGTGGGAGAACCAGGGCGAATTCGATACCAACATTAATGAAGTCTTCGGCAGTGGCTATGCTGATATTATTCTGCCGCAATATATACTGGGTTATTCCTCTGGCGAAAATGAGATTTTAAGTCTGCCATTTTTTAAAATGCGTTTTATCCAGTTTGATGAGTACTGGAATGCGCTGATACAACAGTTGTCTTACCCCGGCTACCCTGAAACCCGCATGGCGTATATGGATAACAGTTTTAGCCAAGCCATTTTACTATGTAATTTGTTGTTTCAGGACGATGATACCCTGCAACCCTTTGGCGAGGATGTGGGCATTGAAGCACTAAAGGAGTTTCGCATTATTCTGCGCCGCAGGATAGAATTAACGGCCGAACAGTTTGAGGCCTTTGCGTTAGAAAATGAAAAATCGGTTGACGCCGTTACTAAGCGCAATGGGGCTCTCAGCTCCTTCTATGATGAAGAAGAGCAAAGAGAGCGTTACTACTTAAACCTTTTGTATAACATTGATAAAACAGAAGGTTCGAATGAAAAAATAGACCCAATATTAGAGCGCTTAAGACGTTGTGCCACATTGAACTATGAAGACGATTCCGACGATACCCTAATACTTGATTATTGGGTAAACGACGCCACCAAACAGGCTTTTCGAGAAAACTTCAGCAATGATCCACTTACATTGTTTCAAGCCTTTCAGGTGCTACTGGCCCTTAATCTCTACACCGTTAATGACAAACTGAAAGCTGATTTGTATCAGAGCAGCAGCCACTATGTGAGCGAAACAGTACCGACTCTGGCTTCAGACGAGCGCATTATGCGTTTTAAAAATTTCTACTTCACAAAGCAAGGCGTCGATCAGCCAATGCTTCTTAAAGAACTTTCGGACGGCGAGCACCAATTGCTGCACAGCCTTGGTCTGTGCTTGTTGTTCCGAAATACCAATAGCCTGTTTTTGCTGGATGAACCCGAAACTCACTTTAATCCCGACTGGCGCGCCAATTTTATCAGCCGCTTACGCCAGTGTTTCCTGAAGGATGGCAACGCTAGCCAGGAAATGCTAATCACCACCCACTCCCCGTTTTTAATCTCCGACAGCCAGCAGGACAAGGTGCTGGTCTTTGACAAGGATAAAGTCATGCGCAAAGTTAGTATCCAAAAGCCGGAATACAATACGCTGGGTGCATCAATTAATTTGATCACTATGGAAACGTTCAACAAACAGGAAACGATTGGCGCCTACGCAAAAGACATTCTCAAACACTTGCTATCCAGCGAGTTTAAGGAAACTGAACCGCATAAGTTAGCAAAATTGATTATTGATACTCTTGGTGACTCGATTGAGCGCTCAATAGCCATTCAAGAAGTATTAGCAAGAGGTGAGCAAACCAACCACTCTAATAAGGGCGATTAATGTTATTTCCTTATATTCAATTACCTCACAAAATGCGCTACATGCATGGTTTTATAGCTTATATTTTTGCTAGAGTTTGGTGTCGAGCGGGTACGGTCGAATACAGTCTGGATCTATTCAATGGCATGCCCAAATTGTATGTAATAATGGAAGAGCTAGACCGCCAAGACAAAGCTGGCAAAGAAGATGGTGCAGGCGCATTTTTCTACAAATACGTGAATGGTATTTTCAATGAATTTAAAGCATTGCAGCCGCCTGAATTAAAAGCACTAAAAAAACAGTTTTTAGCAAATAACAACATCCAAGCCTTATGTGAAGGGCTCACTAACCCTGTTCGTTATTCTTCTGCTGCTCAAACTGAACTTGATAAAAAAATTCAGAATTTTTTCTCTAAGCTATATAGCTGCGGATTTTTTAACTTGAAACTTGTTAGGGATGCAATAGGGGCTAATTTGCATGACCATTATAATGATTTTGCAAAAGAAAATGATCTGCCTTGTTGCCCGTTCTGTGGATTGCAGCCGATGGATAACGAGTACGACCCTACGCGAGAAGCATACGATCACTATTTACCTTCAAGTGTTTACCCATTTAATTCCGTAAACTTAAAAAACCTCGCTCCTTCATGCTACAAATGTAACTCGCAAAATAAAGGTGCTAAAGATCCCTTATTAGATGATGCCGGTAATCCAAGAAGGGCGTTTTTCCCGTATTCAAAAAGTAGATATGATATAGAAATATCACTTCAGTTTTTGTCGCACTCACGACTTCCGCAGCAAGCCACTGAAGTTGTGGTTGATATTGAATGCTTAGGTTACGAGGAAGAACTTGAAACTTGGAATCACCTTTATAAAATTAAAAAGCGGCTATCGGCAAAGTGCTGCTCAAATGCGACAAGAACAGCTTGGATGAACCGAATAAAAATAGAATGCCAGAACTATAAACGCACACCTGAAGAAGCTTTGGAAGCAGAACTAATTGCCTGTAACGAATCACCTTGGGTAGAAGCTGCGTTCTTGAAATCAGCTTATCTTCGGGAAGCTGATAGAAAGGGGTTGTTGCGAGTTGAACCGACTCAAGCGTAAGGCTTGTTTGAGACTGTACTAGAACAACAGGCTAGGCTGAAGACATAAGCTCCTTGGCCACACTCTCCAACACTTCAACGACTAATTATATGGTCAAAATACCATCGGCTTTGTTTAACCTCTGTATGTGAACAAATTGATCGCAAGCGATCTCAACTGGCTTTTTTGCTGCTTTTATGAGCTATTAAAAAGTTTTTTAAAAAAATTTTCAGCCAATTTTGACTATGTCTTAAAAATAGCGGTTTAGCTTGCGTTGAAATGTTTCAGTTTTTAAAGCATCAAAATACCTCACAACAAAATCATTGTTTCCATTTTTATATCAAAAACTTATTTTCCGCCAAAAATATTCTGTTGATTTAATTCAATGTTTACCCTCTAAAATTTGATGTTTTTTGTGATGCGAAAATACAACAAAACTGTTGTTTTATCAGTTGTTTATGTGAATTTCGGGTAGTTGATCAAAGTTTGATCTATGTGCAAAATATTGAGACCCAAGTAATCAATTGCAGGATGCATATGAAATTAAGAGAGGTCATTGCTACACCGAAAGAAATGGAAAAGTTAAATCGGTGGAAGCGTGATATTCAGAATTTAACAGCGGGAAGTTATCGACCCTATTTAACCGTTCGTGCAGTAAATCAGATTGGCCGTCGGCACTGGATATATTGCAATGTACAAAGGCGTCAGGCGCACTTATTAAGTGACGGCGAAAAACGTATGTATAAAAAGCTTATTTATACACCAGGTACACTGCGTGTTTTTGAGCAGTATGCCCTTAACCTGGATGAAAGTTTAGATATCGCCGTGGCTGCTAACCTTATTCATCCGCGCAACTGGGAAACTTGTGAGGCCTATGTTATGACAACGGACTTTCTGGTGCAGTCACGAGACCCAGAAAGTCCAAGCCGTATCATTACCACTGCGTATAGCTTTAAGTACGCCTCTCAAATCTTTGTGGTGGATGAGGAGGGCAATATACTGGAAACTGATACAGATGAACCTAATTCACAACCAAAACCAGTTCGAAAAAATGCCCGTTCATGGCAGAAGTTTGAGATAGAAAAGCGTTACTGGGAAAGTAGAAACGTTAATTATCGTATTGTCACCGATTTGGACGCAACAAAGGAAGAAGTGTGGAATATTGAGTTTTGTGAACCCGCTGCTCGTTTAAATTTTCCTGCGGATATTGTTCAGTCCTTTGTCGTCAGTTTCTGTCGTTCATGGCAAAAGCATTTCATTAAGTCTTTGGAGTTCCATCTACGTTCTGTGCAGCGTGACTTACAGTGTTCTGAAAAAGAGTCAATTCAGTTATTTCAATACTCTATATTGAAGCACTTTCTGCCAATAAAGCATACCAGTTGCTTTCAGTTTCATCGCCCAGTGGAGTTATCGCTATGATGCTTCGAAGAGGAATGCGCTTAACCAATGAAAATGTAGAAAAAGACTTGTTTGTTTGCCACGTCAGTCGTTGCCGTCGCTTTGCTGCCTTACTCGATTTACATGGTTTTGACCCTAAAGGTAATCTTTCTAAGCCTGAACCATGGCGAGCAGAAGACGTTGCAGTTCATGTCGTTCGTCATAAATTGAAGGTAGATAGCTTTGAGTATCCGACAGTCATGACACGCAGCGATGAGTGGATCCGCGAAGACATGAAAAAGGAAAACTGGCTGAAAAAACGTGACTATAGATTCAATAGAATTAAAACGTTAATTGAGCCCGATACGATTGATCAGTATTTGTACGGCAAAGGTTTGGGTGCTGAGGTAAAAGCACTACTTAGAAATGAACGAGGCTATCGAGAGAAAGCTTCATTTTATTGTGACCTTAATCGTTATATTATTTTTGGATGTACCAAAAACTCATTGTTGCCATTTGGGTTGGCGCAATGTGGGTCAAACTATCGTCATGTTAAAGATTTATCTGACAAACAGATTAAGCGGGGTCCAAACGGGAAGAATGGCAAGCTGAAGATTCTCTCTGAAGCCCGCTGTATAAATGAAGTCGATAAAGAAAATATCAGAAAAACAGTTGCATATATCAAAGCCAAAAAAGTTAACTTTTCTGTGTCGTATGCATATGAGCTTTATCACGCCACTTACGAACGTTACATAGTGGAGAAGAAAACTCGTGCTGGATATCGACGCATGCAAAAACCGTTTCCTGAGCACGAACGAATTTCCGATGGTATGTTCAGGTATCATTTTGACCAAATAATCAGCAAGGTTGACCTACTTCGGATAAAGCATGGCAATGTTAATTTTGCGAAGGATTTTGAAGACAAACAGGGGGAGGCTACTGATGGCGTATTAGGCGCAACGTATCGTTACGAGATTGATGCTACGATTCTGAATGTTTATTTACGATATCCGTTTGATACAACAGGTAGATATACCGTTGGCCGGCCTGTCTTATATTTGGTGGTAGATGTCCATTCAACCATGATTGTAGGAATGTACTTGGGGTTAAGCGGTCCAAACTGGCAAGGGGTATATCAAGCACTGGCAAACGCGTGCACCAATAAAGTAGCGTTTGCCAAACGCTTTGGTGTTCACCTTGATGAAGGGGAATGGGCTGCTGAACATGTGCCTATTCAGATTGCGATTGATAATGGCCCTGAATACAAAGATTCATTTCTAGGACGGTTGTTAGATGCCAGGATTGGTATTGAAGATGTTGGTTTGATGGCAGTTTATCGAGGTGATGCTAAAGGCGTCGTGGAGCGGAAATTTGATACCGTCGACAATGATGTAATTAAATACCTTGAAGGTGCAGTGCCAACGCAGCCCAAACGAGAAGATTCCCACGCTTCAAACAACGCACTTTATGATTATGATTCATTGGTGGCTATTCTAATTGCCGAGATTTGCTACCACAACAATTCAGCAGACCGTCTAAAAAAGCTCGGCTTTCAAGGGGTTGTAGATGGCGTTGGGATCACTCCCAACTCTATTTTTAAGAGTAGTCTAGCGGAAATGGAGAAGCTTGAGAAACTCAATCAAAAAGTTGATGAAGCCAAAATTCGCTGGGCACTTCTGCCAGAAGAGCGTGCAAGTGTGCATTCTGATGCCGTCTATTTTAAAGGAGTTCCCTATGTACATCCCTATTTCAAATCCAGCGGAAGTTATTCCAAAGCTAGGCACCATGGGGCATTCAATATCATTGTTAAACACATGTATGACAACATCAACGAGCTACTCCATGAAGCAGATGATGGCCGGATAATTAAGTTAACGCTAAAGAACATTAACAATGCAAATGTATTGGCAGGGCACCACTGGGAGTTCGCTGTAAATCATTTAGAAGAACGCAAGGTTATTCGTCACAAGCACAAACAGGTTGTACTGGAGGAGAAAGCCAAGCGAGATACTAGAATAGATGCTGTTACCGAGCAGCAAGAAGCAGAGCGATCGTTAGCACCTAAAAGTAAACGCAAGTCTATGCAGCCGGGCGTCAAAGCCAATCAACAAATTCAAGAGCAGGTTATACGAATTAAAAACCAGCAACAACTGGATGAAGTTTTTGACATCGATTCTTCTGAGGAGTTGGTTTGTCACACGTCAATGGACGATCTTGACGATGAGTTATACGGAGATTAATGGAGTAATCTTATGAAAATAAAAGCAAATTATCGAAAACACCCACTTGAAAGTTTAAATGGAAACCCTCTTATTGAGGCTATCGAGTTAATCCTTACCGAAAGCATGCTTATTGATAAACTGACACATAAACCCAACTTTGACGACTGTTTTTGGGAAGTCGGAGAACTGTTTCAGCAAGTATTACTGAAGCGTATGGATAGTATTCATATTCCGTCTAGGTATGTGTTTAGTTTGTACAACAAGTTTATGAGTCTGATTTTGGATGGCTATTCAAAATACAGCCCTATGTCGCCTGAAACCACGAAGTTACTGATGAGCGAAGCTCAGTCAATTAGGCAAGATACGTCATTGAGCCAAAGAAGCATTGACCGTACCACGGCGCCAAGTGTTTTAGTGCATGGCCACAGCGGTGCAGGTAAAACCAAGACGATACGTAGTGTGCTAAATGTAATACCACAGGTAATTGAACACCATGAGTATGAAGAGAAGCCCTTTCGACAGGACCAATTAGTTTGGGTCTCATTTGATTTGCCTTCAACACCATCAACGAAAGGGTTGGCTCTCAACTTCTTTTCTGCTGTTGATGATGCTTTAGGAACTGATTACTACGAGCAGTGGAAAGATAAGTCGCACGTTTCAGTAGAACGTCATCTGGGACAAATGCGCATAATTGCGCTTACCCATCACTTAGGTTTGGTTCATATCGATGAGTTACAATTTCTGTTGAAGTACAGAAAATACAAGGAGGCACCATCGTTTACCACTATTGAGGCGCTTTTTAACAAGCTAGGTATTCCTCTCGTTTTGTCTTCCACTACGTCAGGACGAAATATATTTTTGTCAGATTCTCAACGTCCTGACTTTACTACAACTCGCAGATTACTAACTGATCGCGAGTATCAGATTTCTTTGTGCAAAGTGGATAGCCCATTTTATCAATCCTTCTTTGAAGCACTATTTCCTGCGGAACTTTGTACCGGAGGGATCCAGCCAGGTAAGCAATTTAAAGAATTGTTTCATTACTTAACTTGTGGGCTTCCTGCGATGATGACTCGGTTAGCGTCTTTGCACCACGATACAATCGCACAACTAATCAATAAGAACCCTGAAAAAGCGACTTCATACCGTACAGACGATGAAACACGTCTTAAGATGGTCTACGAGAATCAGTTCAAATTGATTTCGCGTGCGCTAGCAAACTTGAGAGCTGGAAACATTCCTGAATTTGAAGGTGAGATTGATAAAGCAGATACAAAAACCCCCGCACTAAGTGACAATGAGGTAAAACAGTTGGCCGCAGCAAAGCGAGAAAAAATGAAAAAGGCATTGCCAACATTAGTGCCCGATCCGCTTGGTATTCCTCCAGTTCAATCCAGTCAATCTGGTGAAGATACACATGTTCAAAAGGGAGGTAATTAGCATGATTAAATCAATCTCCTTCATGCCAGTCCCATTTGATGGTGAGCATTTTATGGGGGTAATGTCACGCAAGGCAATCCTACTAGATAGCACCGACCCTAAGGCAATGTTTGAGCGCATGCTTACGGAAGTTGGCTCTTTGAGTAATCAACGCATCTATCATCCGCTAATTGATGTTGCGGCTAATGCTTATGAGGGGAGTATTAGCCGAGAACAGTTGCTAAGAAAACATTCATTGTTTCCGTACTACTCATCCACGATGCATTTTCATGGCGTAGACAAAATAATCAACAAACGGATCCGAAAAGGAGGGCTTTGGAAACGCTGTGAATTTATTGAGCAAGTGCCTTCCATGCCAGCTCCATCATATAAGTCATTATCATTCACTTCGGCTTGGCGGTGGTGTCCTGTGTGTGCTATTGAAGATGAGCAACGAGTAGGTACTTCTTACTGGCATGTTGAACATCAGTTGCCATCGATGCTGACGTGCTCAAAGCATAACTGTGAGTTGATTGAAAATTGTAATAGATGTGGATATTCGAATACAGATATAAGAGTGACGGCGACGCCACCAACTAATAATACATGCCCTAAGTGTGGGGGTGTTCATGAGGCTAGTTACCCTCGGTTAAATGAGCACATAGCGTGGGTGCAGCAAGCTAGTATGAGTTTACTAAACTCTCCAGGTGCTCTTGCCAAGCCACACTTTGAATATGTAATGAAGCGAGGCATTCAAAATGCCTTTATAAGCTTCATTGAGGGAAGAACACAAAAGCAGGTGTTTTTGGCAGCAGCACTTCAGCAAGACTTTGAAAGCTGGTTCTTTGAGCATGGCTTTGAGCGTTTTTTCCATGAGTCTGAGGCTGTCATCAAATACAAAACGTTAAGTCTTGAAAAGGCGTTACGAAATGTAAATGGATGGCACCCATTGTTTGTATTGATGTGGCTGCGCTTTTTGGCGGTAGAATGGCCTTCGTTAGAAATTGCAGCTTAGTCGCATTGCTACCAAACGAGACTATTTATAGTTGGCTCGCCAGAGCTGGGCTAATAAGTGGTTTGGCTACGGATCATGATTTTTTGCTGGCTAGATTGGGATACACTGGTCAGCAATTAACATCAATATTCCCACCTTTTATTGTTCCTGTTTCAGAAAGTGTAGGCTTGGACATTGACGAATTAATCGCAAAAAACACAGCTTTGCCATTTTTTAAGCCTTTTATACAAAGTGACATTTTTCAAAATGCATGCGCTAATTTACGTGAGGGATCATGCATTGATGCGTACAGTCAATTCTCATTACTGGCTAATCGAATACCAGAACCGACAGTGCTGTGTTATTGCCCGCAGTGTGTCGCCCAAGATATCAAAAATGTTGGTGTGGCGTATTGGCACGTTGTCCATCAATTACCATGGATCAGTTACTGCCCAATTCATTTAATAAAGCTAGAACACATCAAGCGTGAAAGAAAATTGCTCGTACTGCCACCTCAGGAAATCAGTGGCGGTAGAGATTTCATACATGCAAGTGTAAAGCAGGCAAGACTTGCTCAAGATGCATTTTCACTTTGGTCTTTGAGTTTAGAAGCCTTTGAACCAGTTACTTTGAGGAAGGTATATTTACACGGTTTAAATACTAATAATTTGGTATGTCAGCATGGTTCTGTTAAGCAAGCAAAGTGGCAAGACAGTCTGAAAAATTATTGGTTGAATGAATTGCCGAGAGAACTCGTTAACGCGATTTTTGTGGGTAGTATAAGTAAAAGCTACCCAACAAACCTGATTTACCAACCAGATGCACAATTCCACCCCTTAAAACATTTGCTAGTCATACAACATCTGTTCGGTAGTCTGTCAGCTTTCTTAACCTGTTACTCGAATGTCCAAGAGCTACAGATTAGGCCGCATTATGTCGCTTGTGAGGCTATTGAACGTGTTAGTCCTGAAAAAACGGATTTACTCATAAAGCAGTTAAGAAATGGTATGAGCATGAGACAAGCCGCAAAAAGGGCAAACGTTAGCGTGGGATATGCAAAATCAGTAGCAATACAAAATAACATACAGATTGAGCGAAGAGCTCAGTTTCTATTTGCGACGGAGCGTGCGCAAATCGTTTCCAGACTAAAGACCGGTGAGCCTACAGCTTCCATTGCTCTAAAGATGGAATGTTCACAAGGTGCAATAGAGCAGATTCTGACTCAGTATCCTGAAATAAAAGAAATGCGTATTCAAATACGATTTAAAAAACAACGCGATACACATCGTTCAGCAGTGAAAGCTTGTTTGGACAGCTTAGAATTACCAACTCGTGGGAAAGTACAAAAGCTTCAGCGAAGCGCTTATACCTGGCTTTTTAAACATGACAAGGAATGGCTTTATAAGGCGCTGCCTGATGCTATACCAAGAATTAACAGGCACCAAGGGTATTAGGATGAAACCTTATTTAAAGATCGCCGGCAAACTAGGCATAGAAATAAATTACCAAAGGTCAAATCGAGCATGACTGAAATTGAATATACACGAGAAGGGCTCAATGCACTTAGAGCCGAACATCAGCATTTACTAATAGTTGATATTGAGCATACCTGTGATTCTGAAAATACGATACCCGTTACTGAAAGAGAGGTAATCGAGCTGGGGGCTGTCATTCTTTGTTGCAAAACCCTCAAGGTAAAGGATGTGTTTTCAAGTTTAATTAAACCAGTAAAATATCCTAAGTTGACAAAGTTTTGCACCACTCTGACAGGGATTAAGCAGGAAGATATTGAGCATGCTGATTTATTTCCAACTGTTTTTAATCGATTTTTGGTATGGCTACAGGACTATCCAGATTTTTTATTTTGCTCTTGGGGAGCGTACGATCGCGTTCAGTTGGAACTAGATTGTAAGCGGCACTTCATTCCCGAATTTCATTGCGAACAAGAGCTCAATATTAAAAAGGCATTCGCAAAAATAATGAAAATAAAGCCTCGGGTTGGATTAAAGAGAGCTATGGACTGGCTAAAACTGGCAAGTGATGGTAAGCACCACAGAGCGTTAAGTGATGCGAAAAATGCAGCAAAAATTTTGAATTTGTTATTGCAGCCAGAGCTTTGTGAGACGAACTCGAAAAATATAAGGCTAGATGTCGATGCACTAGTTGAAGGGAAAGTGCATATCAAAGAGCTGAGTTCTGCTGGCTTTGTTAATGTTTCAAGTGAAAAGAAAGCACTGCATCCAGCACACTATTTCAAAGAACTTTTTTTACCTAGGCTTAAAGCCAGCGGACTAAGTAGCGAGGACATAATTGAACACTTAGACATGTCTGAGGAACAGTATTGTGACTTTCTGAATGAGAAAGTGGTTATCACAAATAACTTTGCTAAGAAGCTAGAGGCTTTAACGGGAATGCGTGTTGAATTTTGGTTGCGAGCTCAAAGTAAATTTCATGATTGACTTTAATGTATGGTAAAACCTTTGGGGACTTCAATTAGCCAAAGTTAGTTGGCATTTTTCATTTATAGCACCTCCCCTCTTATTGATGAGGCTGTTACGAACGAAAAGTGGGCGAAGCGCCAGTATGAAATGTTTGCAAGAGAGGTTGCATGGATAAAAGTTTCACGGACTACATTAATAAAATAAATGACTTAGCGGAAGGGAATGAACAAATAAAATCATTGTTGCTGGATATATTTTATCGGAATGTTCCAAATAATATTAATGTAGAAACCAAAAAAATACTAAATCAGATTCACTTTCCCTTGAAACGTAAAGAAGAGTGGCAATGCGGTCATGAAAATTGTGGGGGCGAGTCATGTTACTCTCATGAGATATCAGAGAATGTGTTTCTCAAGCATCTGGCAGATCAAGATTCAAAATTAATGATTCTTGAGGAAGATATATCAGGGAATACGTTTTTTTACGCCGAAAAGAAAGTGCATAAAAGGAATGCAAGCAATTTCCCTGGGTATTGTTTAGAACATGATTCAAAGTTATTTAAAGATATAGAAAATCGTATGCCATCTTTAAATGAATATTTCGTAAATAAGCAGTGTCTTCGATCAATACGTAGAAAGATTTTTGATCTCAAACTTCAGGCCAGAGGGGTAGATAAATTTTTGAAGGACATTGAGGATGATTTGCTCTGTTCTCCTTTGATAAAGGAATATGTTGTTGAGCCTCTTGATTTTAAGAAAAGCATCCTTTTAGAGAGGGTCAAAATTCTGAGAAATGTATATGATAAGGTGTACTCAGGCATTATTAGACAGGATTACTTAGTTAAATATAGAGAGTTAGGCCAACCTAAGTTAGGTTATTGTTTCTCAGAGGTTTTTGATTGCACTATTGATACAGATCCCGAAGAGTGTTTACTAATTTTCCTCAAGCTCGATTTTGCTATGGACTCAAAAGCTTTTATATGTTGGATTGATAATGAAACGTCCAAGCAGATTGCAATGGATATGGCTGATGATTACGAAACTCATTTCACAGACCTCATGTATGATAAAAAGAAGAAGTTAATTTTTTCATCAAAATTTATAAAACAGATGGATAGTGATCTAAAGAACATATTTTTACGAGACCCTGATCTATATAAACTAACTGTGTTTGAACGGAGCCTTTTAACTAGAGAATTTTTTTGAAATAGAGATATGGATTTAAGTTCCCCTATTTGATTGAGTTGTTGTGGGCTAGTGATTTTGGCCACTTACTCATATGAGAACCTTTCTCTCCTCTCAACAAGTTTAACAATTTTTTAGTTGGAAGCTCACGGTTGCAAACTTTATTTAAATAGCACATACCAATTTTGGTCGGGGCTGCTTACTAGTTGCATTTTTTATTTGAAAAACGCCCAACCTAAGTAATTGAGTTACAATACCTGCTAGTTGCAAACTTTATTCATGATCTACAAGGGATTTGATAACTGGTAATGAAGTTTGTGACAGTTTTAATGAAGTCTGTGACAGGTAATTAAGATTGTGACAATCTAGCTAGTTGAACTCTAAAAAGGCGAACCAAATGGTTCGCCTTTTTGTTACTCATTTATGTATCATTCCAAGCTTCAAAATCTATAAGAAAACTTATTCGATTACTGACGAGTGGTTAGTTTTGATAACTTAGTTCCTTTTATCTTTCCGAGCCAAAAATCTTTTATTCCGACAATGAGAACTATCTTAGGTGCGCACTGTTTAAGATTTTTTGACCATGATGACCTGTCTTGTTGAGATGGTTGAGGGTAGTCTTCGGGGTGTGTATGCCACTCTCCGACATAATTAACTGTTCCCCCAGACAGGTGGAAACAATCATCGACTTTTTGTTGGTGGTGTTTGCCTCGTCTATCGACTAAGTTTCTCTGTCTAAGATCCCCTAATCCAGGCTCTGATAGATCAGTAATAACTATATGCTTGCCCCTTTTTTCACCAAGCAGTACACCTGCTGCTTCATTATCTTGTATCTTACCTTGTTTATACCTATCTAAAACGGTTAAAACATGTTCAGTGATTACAACAAGATGCCCATTGCCATCTTGATACGTGAGCTCTCTTTCAAATTTCACTGCATACCACGCATTGCTTTTGAGGCTGTAGTATTTTTCTTTTTCCGGTACGATAACGAGGATCTAAAATAAACTCACTGTAAGTCCATGGTGTTATGGTATTAAGCGTATTAAGTACAGCTTCTAATGCCATAGCAGCGGAAATCTGGCTAACTCCAGCATCATAAATTGTATAAGTGCTTCCACAGCTAACTTTTTTTTCTTTAGACAAATCTAGGTCTTTAAATCGGGTGTCAAAATGGTCTTGATGGATACTCTTATCAACAGTCATACAACCATAACAGCTAATGTTTTCATCAACTAAAACCTTAGCTGCTCTACCATTACCATCATTGAACACATGAATAATGGTAGGTCGTTTGGCTGACATCTGACGAACTATAAATGCTAGTCTCTTTGAAACAGGAGGGCGACCGGTTGCATCAATAACAATATCGTATTTTCTAAGCATTCCTTCACTGATAGTAAAGTTACTATCAAATCCAGAAATATTGTTAGCTAAGTGCGTTGAGTTCTTAAGCTTTGCTGCTAAAGCTGAGGCTTTATTTCTTCCAAAGTCTGATATAGAAAGTGTATGTCGTGAAAAGTTATGAGGTTTTAGTGAATCTCTATCGTAGAGATGTAGGCATTTTGGCCCTAAGCCTGCGCCATTTCGAACTAGCAACTCTGATAGATACCCTCCTATTGTACCGCATCCAATTAGAGCAATACTCTTAAAGCTTAACTTAGATTCTCTCTTTTGATTTCGGCTTAATATGGTGGATTGATCTGCTCTAGTAATTGATAACCGAGCAAACTTAGAGCAAAAGCCTTTTCTAGATAAAATTCCAATCAGATTTTGGAAAGAACTTTTTTTCCTTTTTCTTCGAGTTTTTCGAGAATTAAATTGGCACTCAATATTATTAATATCTATCTCTAGATAAAGAGAAACAGGATCTTGCTTCTCAATGTCAAGCAGAACAATATTTCTTTTTGATTTTGAATTAGATAGGCATCGAACAAGATGATCTCTAGCGCTAACATCAACTAGTTCAAGCCAAGATAATACCTCTTTAAGATCTTGAGGTGGCCAATCTACACCGGACAAACGATTTGGACGAACCCAAATATAATGAGTTTTTATTAAGGGACTTTCAGGTCGAACCAACTCTAAGCTTCTTTGAGTTAGCCAGCTTTGGAGGTATTTGTTATTCCTTAAGTCATGCTCTTTTTTGTCAACTTCTACGGTAATATACTCATTTGGTCGCGGCTTTTCTTTATTTGACGTTTTTGCTAAAACGGATGCGTAAGTGGAGTGTCGTCGAAGTCAGGGTGGGATTCCACTTTGCTTATAGATTAACCAAAGAGTAACTCCGTCCTAAAATCACCGTTCCAAGCTGCTCCTCTTCGTTTCGCTGCTAAACTGTCTTTTTTACCTTGATGTTGCCTAATTATGTTTAAGCATACTCTGTTGAACAAAGCGATGTGTGCCGCCCCGTCTGGGTCTGCTACCTTTAATTTATCTTCTTTGAAAACAACATCTAACACCCAGTGAAGTCGATTCTCTATGTGCCAATGTTTGCGTATTACTTTTGCCACTAACTCTGGCTCTACCGCCAATGAACTGACATAGAAGTGGGAGGTATAACTGGTTTTGTCGCCTAATTTACGACCTCTTGCAACCTCAATCACCGTTTTGACATGAGGCCATTTCTCTTTGAGTTTCTGCGGTAATTTAATCGGTAGTTGCATAACTAGACGACTTTCACCTCGGCCATGAGCATTTCCATTGCTTTGTGTTTCTTCGTGTGGGCCCATGCTGTCATAGTGAGCTGTAAAGTGCTCAGCGATAGCATTGTGTAAATTACGCTGATTGGCTTTGACTTGGATAATAAAGTCGCCCTTATTCTTTACTATCATCTCCAACGTTTTCGTTTGGCAATGCAGAGCATCAAGCGTCACAATGCAACCTTTACACGCTAATATGTCGATGATATCACGGGCAATTTGACCTTCTTGACCCTTATTTTGCGCAGCTTGTTGATACAAGGCTAGGCCATTATCAACATCAAATGCACTAACCACATTTAGCGCATTGTACACATTGTCTTTCCAACAACCTCGAAGCACTTTTCCATCAATCGCAATGTGTGGCTTTTGAGCTTCTTCACGACGAGAATTAATCCAATCTAGCAGAGCCTTAAGCAAAGCATCGGTATTTAAAGCTTTGATTATGTTTGCAATGCAGTGACGTTTGGGTATGCCATGTTCAAAAGGACGATGCTGCCTTAACCAATCCAGTTGCAACTCACCAAACTCTTGAATTGATTTCCATCCATCAGCGCCACTAAGCACGGCACTCAAAGTTAAAAACAAGACGTCGACAAGATTATGTTTGATATTAACATCGGTTCTAGGATCTTCAATCCACTCTAAATGTGTGATGATGCTCATTGTAACGACCTAAAAAATTGCGATGCGCAATCAGATCATAAAACCCCAATACTCGTCAATTTAAAGTTCGATCCCGCCCTGAGTGAGCTGGTGGAGTACAGAGGAAAGGAGCTTTCAACTGTGAGGTTAAAAACAAAAACGCTATAAGCATTGAGTTAGGTTATGCCTGAACACTAATAAAGTAAAATACGATAACTTTGGCGTAAAATCTATTTCGCGGGCAACGTTAAGTAAAATCAAAGAGCACGACCTGATTCCAATTATCTTCAAATAATAAAAGAAAATCTAACCTACTAACTCAGCCATTACATCAATTAGCATTTTAGTGGAATTGATGTGTTTTGCGATAGGTGCCAATACCATTGGGTTATGTACCCATCGGAATCATTCATTACCCATATTCATAACTCCTGCAACATCAAATGACCAATCTTGGTTTTCTTCTCATTTCGAAGAAATGAGGTATGCCGACGCTATGCGTCGAAAATTCCGGTGGCTGTTAAATCATATGCACTCTTCAGGTGTTAAAAGAATAAAACCATTGCCTAAACCATGTTCATCATAAAAGCGTTTTACTTCATCTACTATTTGAATGTTGTCAATAAAGAAAGTTGATAACCCATTCTTTTTTAAATCAATATCAATTAGTTGCACATCATTGTCATTAACTATCAATCTTTTTTCTTCTTCTATGGACATTACATAATGGGTAAGACCGAGAATACTAGATAGCTCTTCATCATTTCTTCGAGAATCATGAATCGTTAATTTAAAATTTATTAAACTGCCATAGGTTTGTTCTATTTTCTCTATGATTCCGGAAAAAATCCCGCTACCTTCACACATTAATGAACCAAAATAATGTTCAACTCTGTCGTAAGGTTTGTTTATCGCAACATTGAGCTGAGGGATTCTAGGGTTCTCCTTGCTTATAATGTAATCATGAATTAAACCGACCACATTTAACGGGTTATATATAGAAATTGTTACATAATCGTCTTTTTCTAAACTATTTAAAAGGTAAAAAACGACGTTTTTCCATTCCTTATTAAACCTTAAAAAGTGGCTTAAGTTTTTCTTGAATATCTCAAAGTCCTCAAGGTTTTTTGGGGATGCCTGACCTTAAAATAAATAAGGGTGAATACCATGCACTCCATTTGCTTGACGAAGAACATCATCTTCTGACATGCGCAGTGATATTTTTTTATACATTCTTCCAAATGGAATATAGTTTGTATCTACTTCATACCAACTTAAGTAACTAGAATACTTGTTGATTGGTTCTAGTTCACTGTCGTAATCGATATTTCCTTTTAATAGCTGTACGAATCGAACTTTAAAAGCTAGCGCTACTAATAGCTTTTTATCAAACTGAGATTTATAACCATATGGGGTATATTCTTGAGGATCGATATTTAACTTACTTAATACTGTTTCATAATTGCACGCAAAGGATTTAATTATCAACCCGAAACCAAAATCTCTGTGATTGAAGTATTGTTCAGATTTAGGCTGATTTAGTTCAATCTTGTAAACCAAAAGGTTAAGTTCAGGAACGGATTCACTTATATCTTTCAATAACTCTAAGGCTTGATTTCTGCCGTCTTCATTTCGGAATTTAAATAAATGAAATTTTGATGCTGGATCAATATCAACATCTTTGCTTGCAATCATTACTTCTTTAAAGTTGAGAGTACCGGAGCTAATTGTTAGCTTGTAGCCTTCTATAGGGTATTTAGCATTGGATGAAAACTCTGCAAAAGGAGTTTTTAGCTCTCGCCAGTCGGTAGAAATAATTACACGTCGAATTTTTTCTTGAGGGACACTAAAGTCGTGTTTGAGCATAGCAGTGTACTTAAATAACTGTTGTATTGTGCTTCGCTCAGAGCCTTTATTTATCTTTACTTCAATAATAATTAAACACCCCAAATGGTCTTTAGCCAATATATCAATAGCCCCTGTATGACCATCTTCCATCTGGACTTTAAATTCTTCTTTGATAACTTTAAACGTTGGGTCAAATTGCTTAATGTTTTTAGCTATGAGCGTTCTTACTTCTGCTTCTGTCATGTAAACCCTAATTAGTCAGTATATTTAATTAATATGGATAAAATTAAGAAATTCAACGTCTATTAGTGTAAATAGACATTTTGCATTATGTTTTTTGTGGATGTAAATGAAGGGGGTTTTATTAAGCTTATGTTTATATTGAACTCTTTTTGGATAAAGGTGGGGTGTTAACATTAAATTATTTTTACTTAACAAATTTAGCTGGAGGTTTTGAGTGTGGTAACAATATCAAAACATTATAAAGCAATAGTTTCAAACTTTATTGATTGCGTAACGGTCAAAAGTATAGCCTTAAACGTTTTGTTTTAAATTTTAGGTTGTGATAAATCTCCGTAAAATCAGTATTCTTAGTTTCAAACTTGATTCGAAAGTGACAATTGTAGGTCGCTCTTTAGCGCGACTTAGCAAATATTGAAAAGCCGCCCTTTGCAAAAGAGGCGGCTTTTTTGTGGGTGTGGATTTGGTGAAGACTCGTGTTTGACTCTTTTCTTGGCTTGTGGGAGCGGCTTCACGCCGCGATCCCTTATAACGAAACTGCGACTTCGTACTAAATCTCTGCGTAAGTCGCCATTTATGGCGACAAATCATGTGCCTCTCTGGTTTCGTCTTGCCGGCGAAGCGACACGAGGCAAAGTTGAAGGCTGGGTTCAAACAAGTAGCGACATAAAGTCGCTGCTACTAATTTTTCGTAGCCGTAAATAGTAACCATCAAAAGATCGCGGCGTGAAGCCGCTCCCACCCAATCAACTTCAGCTCGGTATAAAGTTGCGTAGTGCTTTTGCCGCCATTGCTGACAGTCAGGCCTTATTGCGTGCATTTACCGCCTTAATGGACGGTAATAGGGAGATCGTTTACTACTAACGATTGGCCATTTTGCTGAGCACGAAGAAAACTGGATACCAAAACGTCGTTGGATAGGGTGCTGATGTCGTTAACGGTTTCGACCATGCAAAACGTAATGGACTCCCAACCTAAATCTTTAATAAAGGCCTCAAGTTTATTGATGTTATCTTCATAATTTTCGTCTGTGGTTAGCAGGCCGATGGAGTGTTTATTGCCGAGTTTGTATTTTCCTTGCTGAGTGATGGCGCATTTGGCGTAACCGCTCAGCACATAAACCGTATTTGTGTTTTTGTTCATATTGGTGACATGCGTAAGTTTAATTCTGATTTTGATTTCAAATGCATTTTTCAAACCAAGCTTATAGATATTGCTACGTTGTTTGCTTACATATTGAAAATATTGAGAAAAATTATTGGTTATTTGTCTTAGGTGTTGCTCTCATAACAGGCGTCAATTTTTTGTGAGATAGAATGATAGGGATTGCGTTTGTATTGTGTTTGTATCTAAAGTTGCGCTGAGCTCAAATGGAGCTGAGGCATTATTTGTCGCCATAAATGGCGACCTACGCGGGGTGGCGCAAGGCTGCACTGCGAAATGATGGCTTTGCTTTCCTTATCCTAGCAAGTTGTCTTTAAACTATCTCGTTAACCTTGCTGCTGGTACGATGAGTTGTTACTCTCGAGTTCAATAAACAAAATCAAAGGCAACATCATGCAGGAATTTTTAGAAAAGTTTGCAATTACCACCAAAGTGAATGTGGTATGGGGAGAAATGGACGCGTTGGGGCACGTGAATAACGTGTCGTATTTTCGCTATTTTGAAACCGCACGAATCGATTTTTTAACTCAAACGGGGTTGCTTTCTGTATTATCAGAGCCCACCCATAGTCCGGTTTTGCGTGATACTTACGCGCAATATAAAAGACCCGTTACTTTTCCAGATACTTTATATATTGGTTCATATATCACTGATATCAAAGAAGACCGCTTTACCATGCGCTATGAGGCGTTTAGTGAATCACAACAAGCGGTATGTACAACGGGGTATGCCAATGTGGTGATGTTTAATATGAAGACAGGGAAAAAATCGCCAATTCCAGAGAGTATGCTGGCTATATTGAAGCAATATGAGATGGACGATAATCAATAGAAACTCGGAGTTTGGGTGTCGCGTTGCTGTTTTAAAGCTGTCGCGGCATAAAGCCGCTGCTACGACAATGTGAGATGGATGATAATCAATAAAATGGGCAATTAGGTGTTGCGTTTTATCGATTTTTTAAAAGCTGTCGCCGCATAAAGCCGTTGTTACAAAAATAAGAGATTAGGCTATGATCTTGATATCAAAAGATGAATTAAATTATCTATGCCAACATTAACCGCGAAGCAGAATATAAAAGCGATAGTTTCCGCGATTCAAGCTGAAGAGCGAATGCTTCGAGCGCGTTATCCTATTTTAAATCAGCAAAACAGCATTGCTATGGTGATTTTGCTGTTGTCGTTAAGTGCGCTAATTGGCGTTGCGTTGCTTTACTATTTTGCCGTTATTCCTGCTTGGTTGTGTATTATCTTGGCGGCTTTTATTACCTCTATTTCTCATGAACTTGAGCACGACTTGATCCACAAGCAGTATTTTAGTAACCGCCCATTTGTATATCATTTTATGATGTTGACGGTGTGGCTAATGCGGCCAAATACGGTGAATCCTTGGTATCGCAGAAAGATCCATTTGCATCATCATAAAGTGTCAGGCACTGAACAAGACTTGGAGGAACGCTTGGTAGGTAATGGCATTCAATCTCCTTGGTTGCGAGCTGTGGTGGTTACAGATGGATTGCTAGGTTTATTATTTAATGCTAAGCGTTTTGATAAAGAAATTAAGGGCTTTAAGTTCTTAAAGGTCTTTAATGCTGGCTTTCCGCTTGCCACAGCTTATTTTGCGACTTTATATGGTGTGATTGCTTATTACGTGCTGCAATTTGTTCAGCCGTTTGAGCTGCCCAAGTGGGGAGCTGAGTTACTTGCGGTTGCTGAGTTTTTAATGGTGGTGCTGATTGTGCCTAATATGATCCGCTCAGCGTCTTTAAATCTCGTTACATCTTCAATGCATTATTATGGTGGGGTGAGTAATGTATTAGAGCAGACTCATGTGATCACTAGTCGTTGGTTTTTACCGTTTCAGTTATTTTGTTTTGATTTCGGCCGTACGCACACGCTCCATCACTTTGTACCCAATCAACCGTTTTATATTCGACAATTGATAAGTAAAAAAATACGCCCGGTTATGGCTCAGCACGGAGTGCGTTTTGATGATTTACAAAGCCTAAAGCAGGCAAATCACTACCCGGTCAATGAGCGGGTTAGTCAAAAATAAAAAGCTGCTCACAGCAAAAACTTATCCAACCGTGAGGCGGTTATTGATATCGCGGCTGGTGAGTATCTGACTAGCATCAAATCCCGTTGAGCGTTTTGCCATGCGGTCATATAACAATACATTGACCGTTGCCGCTAAGTTCATGCAGCCTGTGGTTGGTACATACACCACAGCGTCTGCGGCATCCACGATTTCTTGCGGCAGACTGCCATCTTCAGGGCCAAAAATGTATAACGCATTGTCGGGGTGAGCAAACTGTGGCAGTGGGGTTGCGCCCTCTACCAGCTCCACACAGACAAGCGCACGGCCAGCTACTTTTAAACTGATAAAATCATCAACTTGTTTGATGGGAATGTTGTCGACAACGTTTTTTGTATCCGTATGATACTTTGCAGCCCTTGCATAACGATTGCCACTAAAGTAGATGGCTTGCGCATCATAACAACCTGCAGCCCGTAATACGCCACCCACATTGGTTGGTGATTTAGGGTTTACCAATCCGATTGCTACAAATGACTCGCTCATACTTTTTAACTCTCACTATACCGGCAGTAGCGCCACCAAAAATTCGACGAGCGATTGTATCATGCGCGTGATTTTGTGCCAGTTGGTATTGTTGGGGTAGAGCTGGTGTAGTCGAGCTAAAGCTCGATCTACAGGAGTTGGGCTTAGTAGTCTTCTAACTCATCGTCAGATAAATCGTTTGATTTTCTATAGCCTGGCTTAGCTAAAATCTCAACATAAAACGAAGTGAGGTTTTCAGTTTGCGTTTTATCAATCAACTTGTTTAGTTGCGATAGGTGCACCGGCTCGGCTTCTGCTTCTGTGTTACCAAACTTACAATCAAAATCCCAATAATCAGCGCCCGCTGGCAAAGTTTTGTTGCGCTCGCGCTTTAGGTATTTTTTAAGCTCATGCTTAACCGCGTCAACGCGTCTTTCAAGTTTGATTTTAGGGTGAATTAGTTCAAATGTCTTTTTCATAGTTGCCTTCAAGCAAGAAATACTCAATCGGCAAAACAGTATGCCTGAGTAGATAATATGTATTGATTTAAGCGTAAAGCTTACGCTCGAATAAATACAGAAATGTAATAGGGTATTTTACGTTATATTTTGTGAACTGGCGAGGGGCTTTGTGAATGTCCAAGAGAATTAAAGCTGAGTTGGTTGCGCGAGTTCGCCGCCAACTCATTTTGCTAATGTAACCATTGATAATGGCGGGTTAATTGGCTTTTGGTTGCGTTTGAGTTGCTGATAGTTTGCGCTCCAAGCGTTCTAATTTTTCTGCCAGTGCGGTTTGTGTCATCTCTATTTGGGCAAGGCTTGCGCCGATCTCTATCTGTTTAGAATCTCTGCTTTGCGCTTGAGACTTTAACTGGTCAACATCGCCACTGATTGCAGCAATTTGATTTTTGAGCACTTTAGCTGCTTGCTGTTGTTCTTCTAAAAATGACAGCTTTAAAGCAAGCTCCGTTTGACTCTGCGATAGGGCTTCTACTTTAGTGGTCGTACTGGTCAGGCTTTTTGCGGTATTACTGGCTTGCTCCTCCAGCTGTTTTATTTCTGATTGGTTTCTTCGCCACGCTGACGCCCATAGTTTATCCATCTGTGACCAAAGCTCGTCTGTGCGTTCGGTCAGTGTATTCAGTTTTGCTTGCATTGCGCCTGCGGACAAATCCATCTCTTCATCTGTCGCGGTGAGGGTATGTTCAAGCTCGGCAATGCGCTTTGTTGATTCGAGTAATTGTGTCTGGGTTGCTAAGTTTTGTTGGTAGAGTGCAAACGCCGCAGCGGCCAACGCAATAATCGAGATTGTGGCCAACCAATTTATCATCCCCATACCTTTGGCGGGCTGGCTTGTTTGCTTGGTGCTTTCTTTTGGTGCTGAGGTTTTACGGCTCGCTTGGGTGGTGGAGTTTTTATAGGCTTCAACCTGATCTAAATCGGGCGTAATACTGGGAAGCTCAGGCTCAATTCTCTTATCCAACGTACTTTCCTCTTGTTTGGGATTTATAAGAAGCTTTGGCAGCTTACTTGAAAATAACGCAATATGGAATTTACAAACGATAGGAAGCTATGGAACAGGGTTATCGCACTCAATAAACTAAAAATATACAAGGTCATTTGTTTTGCTGTAATAAGCAGAAATTGATGTCTTGCAGCAGTATTTTGCTCTTGTCGCAAGATTTGATAGCTTTATGCTTTAAAGGAAAAGTTAGATCCCAATCATCGTTTCAGCAATCAATTGTGGCGGCAACCGGTGGCGAATGAGATCTGTTTATATCGACTAGCCGAACTGCGCGCAGCTATCCGACTAGGTCTTACCGCCAGTTTTAATCCTCGGGACCGAGCAAAGTAAAGGTTAAATGTTTACGCATATCTTTTAAAATCACCCCTTTTTTCAGCATGGCGGCGCTTAAACGCTTTTGCCATTTAAGGAGAGCTGGCTTTGCGGCTTCCAGTGCCTGTTCGTTCTCAAATTGGAAAAAGAGTATTAATGAGCCGGGGAACAAGTGATATTCCACATCAAACCAACATTGCACCATGCCGGGAATTTCTGCACGAGCTTGTTCTTCGAGTTTGTCTGCAATGGTCAGTACCAAGGCTTGTTGTTTTTCTTGTACTTTTGAGAGCTTTTTCATAATGCTATGGATGTAAGAGGCCAAAAGCCTAATTATACTCAAGCTTGTGGGCTATCAACAACTTTGTTGATGATTGCATGCTCAAAGCGGGTGCCTTCACAATTGCTTTTGTAATCCACTTTTGAGCCGTTTTTAGGGTTAAGGTGCTGACAGCGCAAGCTGTGGCAGCGGTAGTTGGATTGCTTCTGTGCTGACGGGGTTTCCGCTTAAGAATGTTTGCATTCTGGCGAGCACCAAGGGTGAGCTTGTATAAAGGTTGTGGCCCGCATTGTTGACTATAATCTGGGTCAAATTTGTGAGCCCTCTCACAGCTTCAAGTTGTTCTTCTGGATAAGTTCTACCGTCTAGGCTCCCTGTAAACAATAAAGTTGGAATGTCGGATAGGGGAGCGGTTCTAAAATCATCACCTAAATCTAGTTTTTTATCTACCAAGTGAAGTGTTGGCATTGGAAAGTTAAGCTTGTCGCCAAGCAAGGCTGTTGGTGATTGGGTGGTCACTTTTGCTAGGCGTTTAGCGGTGATCCCTGAAGCCACATCCATCGCCAGCGGCATCAATTTGAATGTAATGGGCCCATCGGTAAACACTCCACGCTGCAACACATGCGTTAACAGCTCGGTGTTGCCGTTATCTAAACCTAAATAAACATGAATTAGCATGGCAAGATATTGGTTAGGATCGGCAATCATCATACTAGCTAACAACTGAATATGATGCTTTTGAAATAACATGGGTGTTTTTGAGCCGTCTTTTTGTGTAATTTGAAGTGCAATAGGCTGTTGCTCAAGTTTACTGTGTACTCGGCGCATCAAAGCGGGTAGATCCGAAACTTGTTGTGTAAGTGTTTGCTGATTGATAATCCCTTGAACTCTTTCAAAGTATTGATCGGTTTGATGAGGTAGTTTAACGGTCTGATTGAGCCCTTCAGCACTGGCGATAATTACTTTGTCAAGATGCGCTGGCATCGCTTTTATGGCACTGAGTGCCAGATGGCTGCCGTAAGAGATCCCCCAAAGTGATACTTTGTCAGCTTTTAGGTGTTTTCGTAAGTCGTTTATATCCAGCGCATTTTGCTCGGTATTATAACCATATATATCAATGCCTTGAGACTTCCATTGAGTAAAGCATTCTAATGCGGCTTTGCGGTAACGGTCTGCAATTTGCGCTTCAGTAATAACAGAATTAAGCGCAATGCGCTCACTAGAAACGCAAGGAGCAGCTTGCTCTGACTGGCCTGTTCCTCTTTGGTCTAGCGCGATAACATCACCAAACTCTCTTAGTGCTTGAAATAACGGAAATCTTCGCCACTTGGCAGTTGCGATGCCTGAACCGCCGGGGCCACCAGACAAATACACGATAGGCGAACCTTTATTGCTGCCGGTTGCAGGAAAGCGCACATAGTTAATTCTAATTTTTTTGCTGTTGGGATTATTTCTGTTTTCAGGCATCCAGAGGTGCCCAGCTATGGCATCCGTTGTTTCTCCGCTATTGGCTTGAAACTCGATTTGCTGCTCATTGCTATACAGTACTTTCGTGTCGTTGTTTTTCTTAGCGCTTGCGCACAAGCAAGTGAATAGGCTTAACGCGGCTATTAATGTATGGGTTGTTCGCATAGTATTGCTCCTTAATAGTTTGTTTTTATTGAATACCATGGCAACTTAATGGGGTAGCGAACTTCTATAAGAGGCCGATATTTATTGGCTTATAGGCTCAGCGGTAGTAAAAGGCCGACGAACGGTTAAAGGAAAACGGTAAATTGTGAATATTAATCTTGTACTTTATTTAGTGATGGCTGTGTGTTGCTCCGGCGCTCTAGGTAAGGCGTATGCCAATCAACCTTTGTTGCCATTTTCTTATGATCAAGCCGTAACGGTTTGCCCATGGTCGGTCTCGCCAAAAGAAATTCCACATTTTATTGAGCCGCAATGTCACCGAGTGAAGTTATCTGAGGTTGACCCGCAAAATCAGGCTGTCTGGGTATTACTTGAATTTGAGCGAGCGAAATTAGCCTCAATACCAAGGCCCATTGGGCTGTATTTATTTGCTAAAACATCAAGCGAAATCTTTTTTAATGGCACTAAAGTGGGTAGCAATGGTTTGCCTGCTGTAGATAAAGCAGAGCAAATAGGCAAAATGGACACCGTATTTTATTTGCCAGACTCGCTTATAAAGGAAAGCAATCGACTGGTATTTGGTCTGTCTACACAGCATAGCCTTATTTCATTACGATACCCAATTCATTTTATTGGGCTAGGGCAATTTGGCGATCCTAAGCAGTATATTCAATCATTTAGTGGCTTGGGCCTGATTTTGGTTGGTGCCTTTTTGTTGGGCGCGTTGTACTTTATAAGTCTGAGCTTTGGTCGTTATGGCAATACAAGCGTTCGGATATTTTCCGCATTGTGCCTGCTTGCGGCAATGCAGCTCAGTGCTGAAATATCGCGAGGATTAGTTGACTATAGCTATGTATGGCACGATATTCGACTGTTTACTGTGACGGCGTTGTCGTTTTTATTTGGCACTTTGTTGCTTGTATATAGCTCCTTAAAAGTCGCAGAAAAGCACGCTCTTCATTGGATTTATATTGGTACTATCGTCACGCTTATTATTATTATTTTTGCTCCAGGCTTTGATGCTAAAACCACTGCTGGGGTTTTTGTGCCATTACTCGTTAGCTTAGTCCAGCTAGGCTATTGTTGGCGACGCGCGAAAAACAATAATTTGGCGGCTTGGTTTGTGGTGCAGTTATTGGTGGCAGCAACCGTGCTCTTTGTTGCATCAAGCTTCCACGAAATTATTCACTTTGTGATCATTGCACTCTTGCTAGTCTACCTTTTTATTCGTCAGGCGAAAGAGTATCGTGCTCAGCAAGTGCAGCTGAGTAGTGATCAAGCTCATATTGCCAAGCTTGAGTTTAAACTCGCGCAGAACAAGCAACTTCAGTCTCCTTCTAAACTGGAAGTTAGTATTGCAGGTAAAACTGACTATGTTGTGCTCACGGATATTGCGTTTTGTAAAGCCGCTGGGGACTACGTTGAGCTGTATATGAAAGACACTACGCAGAAGCTGTTTACAGGCTCACTAAAGCAACTCGAACTTACTTTGCCCTCTATTTTTGTAAAAACACACTGTTCTTATTTAACTAATCTAAACGAAGTGGTGTCATTAGAAAGTGATAATAATCAGAGCAACTTGAAATTAACGAATGGAGCAAGTGTTCCGGTCAGTCGTCGGCTTGTCCCATCGGTTAGGGCGACGCTTAAAGCGTCTAATAAACCCTAAGTGCTGCAGATCTTTAAATTGGGTTTTGCAGAGTTGAAATTAAATACATCGCTCCGTTTGGCTCTATATGGCCGTCGCAGTTGCCGCTTTCTATTTGATTGGTGCTTAATGCGGCTTGACCATCGATTGGTAAATACAGCGCTTTTGATACACGTCTGCAGCTCTTTTGTTGGATAGTTTGCTGTTCGACGATAAGAATATGTCCACCGCCTATCACATAAGCGTTGGGAATGTTGGTTTGGGCTAGATAAGCGACTTTACAGACTTTATCGTTATTGAAACCGTTTGCTATTATCTCTTTCGAAGCGGGGGTTGAAACGGTAATGACACATTTTTCACCAATGGATACAGCGTATTGTCCCAGTTGCCACTGTGCTGCTACACCGTCTTGTGCAGCCGCTAAATTACTTATGCCGATCGTTACTATAAGTGCTAAATATTTCATGAAAGCCTCCAAAGCCAGATAGTTCCTGCATTCCAGTAGGCTGAACCTATTGCATGATCTTTATCCCATAAATCGATATGACCTTGACCTCCAAACCCTGGTATATTCATGAAGCAGATAATACCTTGAACCCCTGATGCTGCTTTAGGTGCGCTTCCCGTCCCACTCCATCCAAAGTCTCGAGTACCCCAAGAGCTTCTTAATGCAGCTGCCAAATCTTGCGCTCCTCTTTAATACCCATGTGGACACTGATTTCTTGGAAAACCAGATATAATCGATTTAGCCGATTCTGATGCAGTTGATAAGGCTTCGCTCATTCGTATTGCGCATGTATTAGGAAAGTACATCGTGCAGGAGTGAATTTTTGATGGATCTGTTTTGTAATGCTTTTTTACTGATGCAAAAGATGGTCTGCTCATTTTTATATCCTTATCGAACGGACTAGTAGAATATTTGTCAATTTTAGATACATTCTGATGATAGGTGGTGAATAGAATGTGAACAAATATCCCAGAGGTATTATTAGAACTGTTATGTTTCAGCAGCTATATTTTAGACAGTTCAGCATCTTTATGCTCTAAGATTATAAATTGAATTCGGGAGTAACTAGTGAAATCACTTTAAGTGGTTTTGATAAGCACTTTGTCGGAGCGGATAATGGCATTATTGTATCGGGTGCTAAAAGCCTTTCCGAAAAGGCTATAAAGTTTCAGATGCCGGAGTTAGATAGTAAAAGAAGTGTATTTTTTTGGGTAGTAATAACGGCATTGATGGATTCAATGGTAGTTGGCAGGTTGATCTTTATGGAACGACTCATTGCTGGGCGGCAAGGGGAGAGTATAATCGAACAATATTGGGTTCTTCTCTTTGTGTGAATAATGGTGAGCCTAATGGTCGCAACTATGCTTTATTATGGATGCGATAGAGTTATTACTAAAGTTTAGGCAAACGCTCTTACCCTGTGAGTGAGTTTCTAATTGGTTGAGGCTTACGCTTCAACCAATTGGCGCTGAAAATACCCTTTTAGAAAATCGAGCAGTAGTCGCACTTTTTTAGAGTTGGCATTGCCTTCTGGGAAAACGCCATAAACATGTATGTCTGGCAGTGTGTAATCTTCTAATACGGGAACCAAAGTACCTGCCTGTATTTTTGGTAACGCGTCATAAGTCGGAATTCGTCCAAGACCGTGACCTCCCTCAACAAAAGCAGTGCGTGCGGCGGCATTGTTGGTACTTATATCACCTTTCATCGTAATACTGTAAGCTCGAGCCCCTTTGCTAAATGTCAGTGCGCCAGATGTCAGCTTGTAAATAACCCATTGATGCTGATAGAGATCTGTGGGGTGCTTGGGGACGCCATACTTTTGCAAATAGTTGGGCGATGCGCACAGACAGGTTTTTAGCACCGAAAGTTTACTGGCTTGCAAACCTGAATCGGGAAGTGGGGCGCCTCGAATGGCCAGATCAATCCCTTCTTTGATGATATTGACGACTTCATCTGTAAGCATGATATCTAGCTGAATTTTTGGATACATAGCTCTAAATTCATTGAGTGCAGGCACTATTGTTTGCAGGCCAACATTCACAGGGCAGGTAAGCTTGATTAGGCCGATAGGCTCTTTCTTTAAATTCTCAATTTGCTGGTTTGCGGCAAAGGCTTGCTCTGCAATCACGCGGCAGCGCTGATAGTATTCGCGGCCTGCCTCTGTAAGTGAAATGGTGCGGGTCGAGCGGTTGAGCAATTTTATGCCTAACTGTGACTCCAGTTTTTTGACATGATAACTCACCACTGCCCGAGACAAATTTAAATGTTTAGCTGCGCCGCTAAAGGTGCCTTGCTCAATGACTTGGGCAAAAACGACCATGCTTTTAAGTTGTTCAAACGAAATATCCACGCATTGTTCCATTGATTTAGATGAGTTGATTGTATCAATTGTTTGAACAAAGAGTTAGCTTTTGTCTGCATTGTTTAATTTGTCTTAAGTTCATACTTTTATGTTTATCCGCAGACTAAATAACCCGAAGTTTAGGTCAAATAGTTAGTCTCTAAAAAAGTAGAATGAGAGGTGATTTTTATGACAGCAAAGAAAATACTAATGGTGCTAACTTCACACGCAGAGCTTGGCAATACTGGCGAGAAAACAGGATTTTGGGTTGAAGAGTTTGCCGCTCCTTATTATGCCTTTGTAGATGCTGGGGTAGAAATAACGCTTGCTTCACCAAAAGGTGGTCAGCCGCCAATTGACCCAAAAAGCGAACAGCCTGACTTTCAAACCGACAGTACTAAGCGCTACTTTGATGATGAAAAAACGCAGGAACTGGTGGCAAATACGGTGCCCTTAGCTGAAGTGAGCGCAGCGGATTTTGACGCTGTGTTCTATCCTGGGGGCACGGGCCATTATGGGATTTAGCAACGGATGAAAATTCGATCCAGTTGATTAGTGCCTTTTTAGCTGCAGATAAACCAGTGGGCACGGTATGCCACGCAACAGCTGTGCTAATAGATGTGAAAACCGTAGAGGGAGAATACCTAGTAAACGGTAAAACGGTATCTGGTTTTACGAATAGTGAAGAGGCAGCGGTCGGGCTGACTGATGTTGTCCCATTTTTATTAGAAGATGAGCTGGTTAAGCGAGGAGCCGATTTCCAAAAAGTAGATGATTGGAACACTTTTGCGGTGAGAGATGGCTTACTGTTTACAGGACAAAACCCTGCAAGCTCAGAACTTGTCGCTGAGAAACTGCTGACGTATCTAAACCAGTGATAATCAGCTTCCAAAAAGGAATAAATCATGAGTAATTCAATGAACCAAGCTCAAAACGCACAAACGAATCGTCGCATTACACTGGCGTCACGTCCACATGGTGCGCCAACGGAAGAAAATTTCAACTACGAAGAAGCCAAGATCCCAACAGCAAAAGAGGGCGAAGTGCTCCTTCGTACGGTCTTTTTGTCATTAGACCCTTATATGCGTGGCCGTATGAGCGATGCCAAATCCTACGCCGATCCGGTTGCTATTGGTGAGACTATGGTCGGTGGTACGGTATGCCGGGTCGAAGCGTCAAACAACCCTAAATTTGCCAAAGGTGATTGGGTGCTGGCGATGAGCGGCTGGCAAGACTACAGTGTTTCGGATGGCACTGACTTACTTAAGTTAAGCAGCAATTTACCCAACCCTTCATATAGCTTGGGCGTATTGGGGATGCCAGGCCTTACTGCCTACATGGGACTGATGGATATCGGCCAGCCAAAAGCTGGAGAAACTGTGGTGGTTGCCGCAGCAACGGGTGCCGTAGGTAGCCTTGTTGGGCAAATAGCAAAACTGCAAGGGTGTAGAGTAATAGGTATTGCTGGTGGCGATGAAAAATGTAGTTACGCTACAGACACGCTTGGTTTTGATGCCTGTCTTGATCATCGCAATGATGATCTCGCTGAACAGCTAGCGCAGGCGTGCCCCTCTGGGATTGACGTCTACTTTGAAAATGTGGGTGGCAAGGTGTTCGATGCAGTTATGCCATTGCTTAACTCAAGCGCGCGGGTTCCGCTTTGTGGGTTGATCTCTCAGTATAATGCCACTGAGTTGCCATCAGGACCTGATCGTATGTCTATGCTGATGGCGACACTGCTTATTAAGCGAGTAAAAATGCAAGGTTTTATTGTATTCGATGATTATGGACATAGATATAACGAGTTCAGCGAAGCGATGCTGCCATGGTTAACAGCGGGCAAGATTAAGTACAAAGAGCATCTAGTCGAGGGGATGGACAAAACAGTAGAGGCATTTATTGGCCTATTAGAAGGTAAAAACTTTGGCAAGCTTGTGGTGCGCTTAGGCCCCGACGAGCTCGTATAATTATATTTTAGGAAGGACAAATTAGATGTTAACTGTTCACCACTTAAACGAGTCACGCTCAACGCGCGTACTTTGGCTCTTAAATGAGCTCGATATGCCTTTTGAAATTGTTAAGCACCAACGCAATGCTGAAACGCGTCTAGCACCTGAAAGCCTAAAACAGGTGCATCCGCTCGGAAAAGCACCTGTGATGGTTGATGAAGATCTGGTCTTGTGTGAGTCTGGCGCTATTATGGAGTATCTGCTCGACAAGGCTGAGGACAGTCGCTTGCGACCAAATGCAGGGACACCAGAGTACTATCAATATCAAGAGTGGTTGCACTTTGCTGAGGGGTCATTGGCACTGCCGGTGATTGCGTCTTTGATGATGAAGATGGAGCAGCGTACAGGCGATAAACCAATGGATGGCTACATTGCTAAAGAAGTCAATGTCGACTTTTCTTATATAGATGCCACACTCGCCAAGCAAAGCTATTTCGCAGGCAACGACTTTACCGCCGCCGATATTATGATGACGGTGATGCTAGAAATCGCAGACAAAGTCGGTTTGCTCACAGCGCATGGCAACATCAAGGCTTATCTTGAAAAAGTGCAAGCTCGCGGTGCATATCAAGCTGCACGAAGTCACGGTTAGCCTGTTTTGAGGTGAAGTCTATAAGATCTTGATTTCACCTTATTACTCTCGTTTACGCCTGATTACAGAACCATGTATTTTATATTGAGATTTCACTGGATACCGGCGAGCAATTCTCGCTTGAATCTCATGAGCTTAGTTTTGCCAAGTAGTTGAAATGAGAAAAGCGCTCAATATGAAGTTGAGCGCTTTTAACGTACTAGATAGTAAAATTTAAAGCTACTTGAGTCTGTCCATTAGGTAAACAAACTCAAGGCTATTTACCATCGCTCGCTGTTCATTGTTTGCAGCGCCGGCATGGCCACCTTCGGTATTCTCAAAATACAGAACTTCAAATCCCATATCCTGCATCTTGGCAACCATTTTACGCGCATGACCTGGGTGTACGCGGTCATCTCGGGTTGAGGTTGTGAAAAATACTTTTGGATATTGTTTGTCTTTACTTAGATTATGGTAAGGAGAGTACGTTTTAATGTATTCCCACTCTTCAGGAACATCTGGATTACCATATTCGCCCATCCAACTTGCGCCAGCGAGTAGCTTATTAAAACGCTTCATATCGAGTAATGGCACTTGGCAAATAACGGCGTTGTAAAGTTCAGGCCTGCGAGTGAAAGCGGCGCCCACTAGCAATCCGCCGTTACTACCACCTTTAATACCTAAATGTTGAGGCTTGGTTACTTTATCAGCTACCAGCTGCTCTGCTACGGCTTCAAAGTCTTCATAAGCCTTGTGGCGATTTTCTTTTAGTGCTGCTTGGTGCCAGCTTGGTCCATACTCACCGCCGCCACGAATATTCGCAAGCACATAAACACCGCCTTGTTCTAACCAATTTTTACCAGTTGATGCAGAGTAGTAAGGTTGCATAGAAACTTCAAAGCCGCCATAGGCATATAATAAAGTAGGATTGCTGCCATCTAACTTGATATCTTTCTTATGAACAATAAAGTAAGGCACTTTTGTACCATCTTTTGATGTAGCGAATTTTTGCTGGGTAACGAACTTATCTGCGTCGAAATGTGATTTATTTCCTTTGAGTTTTGTTGTTCCAAGTGATTTACCATCTACTAAGTAAAGACTGGTCGGTGATAAAAAGTCCGTGTAGGTGACAAAAAAGTCGTCTCTATTGGGATCAGTATCAAAAACGGATAATGAACCGGTATCTGGAAAGTTCACTTGGTCTATTTTCCACTGCCCATTAGCTTTAGGCATATAGCGGAAAACCTTATTTTTTACATCATCTAACACCGTAACTAGTATTGCTGATTTGGTAAAACTCAAATTTTCTATTGAACGATTTGCTGTTGGTTTGATTAAACTCGTAAACTGGATATTTTTAGAATCCATATCGTTAATGTTGGCATATATTACTTCTGCTTGTGAAAAATGCTTCCAAGCAGATTTTAGCTGGATAAAGAGCATGCCATTGTTTAATCCGAGGAGGCTTGCGTCGCTAGGCACTGGAATTTTTATCTGCTTGTCACCTTCGAGTTTATAGACATCGCGAGTATAAAAGCTTGTAGAATCGTATAGAAAGTGACTTGCATTGCCTTGATCGTATACCGTAAAGCCTCCGGCACTGATAGAGCTTTTATTGGCCTGATAGATCGTTTTAGCGTCGTCCAGCGGCGTGTCGCGCTGCCACACTTTAACCGTTCCAGCATAACCTGAATCAGTTAGTGAGCCTTCTCCAAAATCTGTTGCAACAAATATTGAATTTTCGTCGAACCAAGATACTGAGGTTTTTGCTTCAGGTAAATAAAATCCATTTTTTACAAAAGATTTGCTTGGAATGTCGAACTCTCTCACGACTTTTGCATCAGCACCACCGCGCGATAAATACACCAAACAGCGTTCATACTTTGGATAGTGACAGTTCATTCCGCCATAAACCCAGTTCTCATTTTCAGCTTTTGCTAGCGCATCTAAGTCGAGAATGGTTTCCCACTTAGGGTCTGCTTTTTTATACTCTTCGAGGGTTGTTCTGCGGTATATGCCCCTTACATGATCTGCATCCTGCCAGAAATTGTAGTAATAACCAGCACGTTCAGTTGCGTAAGGAATACGAGACCGATCATTGATAATATCTAATGTATTTTGAAAGATATGATTATATTGGCTGTGACTTTTGAGTTGTTTAAGTGAGCTATCGTTTTGTGCCGTTACCCACTCTAGCGCTTGTTTGCCTTCAACCTCTTCAAGCCATAGGTATGGGTCTTTTTCTAATGCTATGGATTTACCCGCAATGGTGGTTAGCATACATAGTGTCGCAAAATTAGTAATTTTTTTTCTCAAAACTTAGTCCCTATTTTATAGTTATTTCTTACGTTTTATCACCAAGTCGTCAAAATAGGAATGTGTACTGATTAAAAAAGCGTAATCTGTTTACATTGATTCACAGGTGATCTGCTTGCGATGGAGAGAGTTGTGCTTCAATGGCGTGGATCAGCAACATCGCTTTATGCCACTGCTGTGAAAGTTGCCACATCTCCGTCAGTGTATTGATATTGCTTACCATCTTATCTATCGCCAGTGACGCGTGAGTACCTGCTAGAATTAAGTCGTCTTTCACATCGTCATGTAAACGTTGCAATGTCTCTTGCGCCAGCGACAGCTCAGCAGGTGTTACGCTTTGCTCATGTAAACTGGTTTTCATAAAGTGACTAAGCTGGGCTTGGTATTCATTCAATTGTGCATGCAGGTCATGATGCTCTGCGAGTTGCTTATATGGTGAGTGTTCAACCAGCTGTTCGACACAGTGGCTACAAGTAAACAAATACTGCTCAATACGCATGAGTTTAGCGAGTAGTGAGGTGGTCTGTGGTGATAATGCTGATTGCTCTACCGATACAATAAAAAGGCTAATTTGCTGACATAGTGATTGAACTGCATGGAGCGCCTGTTCAACCGCGAGTTTATCGGTCGGGAGTAGGCATTTATCAAATTGGGCCAACACCTTATCTGCAACGAGTTTGGACTCAAGTAATAACGCATTGATTGCAAGCTCTGGCGTTTGGGCGATGGTATTATCTAAAAAGCGTGGCCTCGAAGCCGTCTCCTCGGCACTGCAAAAGCGTTTCATTAAAAAGCCAGCAAGCCTGTCATTGAGTGGAAAGATGAGTAGCACGCCCAAAATATTAAACAAAGTATGAAAAAGTGCCAATGACAATGCAGGATCCGCAGTGACGCCGAAAAGTGCGGTAAAATGTTTGATGAGATAAAACAGCACCGGTAACACCGCGAAAGCGACCATCGCGGTGAACACATTAAATATTACTTGAGCCGCCGCGACGCGTTTGGCATTAGAAGTTGCGCCAATGGATGCCAAGATAGACGTGGACGTGGTGCCGACGTTTGCGCCAATGACCATTGCGCCCGCAGCATATAATCCAATCATACCACTCGCGGCGGCGGTAATGGTCAAGGCGATGGAAGCACTGGAAGATTGCGTGAGGGTTGTCATCACCATACCTACCAGTAAAAAGGTCAACATGCCACTGATTCCCTTTGCGGTAAATTGGCTTAAATCAAAAGCAGCGACAATATGCTCAAATGCGCCTTTGAGAATATCAATACCGATGAAAAATAGCCCAAAACCAACCAAGGCCATGCCTGCCGACGCCAGTCGCGAGCGAGGTAGTAGCAGCTTCATCAAGGCGCCAATGCCTATCAAGGGGAGTGCGATAGCTTGGATATTAAATTTAAATCCAACTGCGGCCACTAACCAGCCAGTGATGGTGGTGCCAACATTAGCGCCATAGACAATACCAAGCGCCTGATGCATGGTAATAAGGCCTGCGTTCACAAAGCCCAAGGAGGCCACAGTAACCGCGCTGGATGACTGCACTAAGGCTGTCATGCAAAAGCCTGAGGCAATACCGCGCTGGGGTGTTTTGGTCCACACTCCAAGTACTCGGCGCAGCGACGAACCGGCCGCCAGTTTCAGACCGTCTGTCATCATGCTTATCGCAACTAAAAATATCCCCAAACCGCCGAGTAGCGTACCTGCAAGTTGAAGTGTTTCCATATCCTTTCCACGTATTACATTATTACTTTAACTTTATTCGCTCGTAGCACAATATCATTTTTGTTGTGCTTTGCTTTGTTTGACGTCAACTTTTACAGTAGAACTCAAATCCTGCAGAAATTGCATAGGCGTTACGCCATTCCACGACTTAAACGCACGGATAAAGCTACGCTCATCTGAAAACTGAAGCGTGTGCGCCACCTCATACAAACTACTGCCTTGAGTCAGTCGCAGTTTGGCCTGCTTGTTTTGTACGTTGTTTTTTAGTTGCCTAAAACTGGTTTGATACTCAGCGAGCCTTCGTCTTAATGTTGCCGAGCTGATATTGAGCTTGTCAGCCATTTGTTCTTGGCACAGTGTTCCCGCGTTAAGCTCACTATAGACTCTATCGAGCAAGTTAGCATGGTCGTTAATCGACTGCTGATGATGGAGCGTATTTGCCAGTGAATGGTAAATGGTATCGAGCGTAAGATGTTCTAGCTTTGCTAAATCTAATGATTGATTCGTTTCTTGGTATTGATAGGTGAGCAAGTAGCGATTGCTTGCAGGTTTAATGGGAATGTGGGTGATAACTGAATTTAGCAGCGAGCTTGCGTCACTTTTGGTCTGCACTTGTGTGAGTTGAACTTGGGTGGTTTCGGCGCACACATATTTTACCAAGCCATGGATCAATATCAGCATGCTATCTAACATACAGTGAGAAAATTGCGCATCGGCGGCCGAGGCGTAGTCAAAAGCCGCATCATCAATTATGTAACTCACTTGAGTGTGTGACACCTCGCAGAAATTGTAAGTTCCCGCGTGGATAAAGTTATAGCCACGGGCAAGCTCTTGCAATAGCTGAGTAATGGTGCGGCAATGGCGCAGGCTATTGAATACAAATTCGTTGGTGCCAGGCAGGAGCTTTTTGCGGTTGAGGTTTAGGCTTTCGTCATTGAGCTCGACAGCACAGTGTTCCATCACGCGCATAAATTCAATGGCATCTAGGGCGTCAATGGCTTTATTGATAACCAAAGACCGAGCGACCGCAGCAAATTCCAGTTTTGCTGCGGTGAGTGTGTGCTGCATCAATTGCACGTAGCAAGGTGCAATGGCGGTGTTTGACATAAATACGTAGGCTCATCCTATCACTCTCAACAATTCAGTTAATCAACATCAACTCAAGATAGCAATAGTTTTGCGTTGCAACTTTAGTGCAGTATTTTGTCACCGCCCGCCTAGGGTGCACTTAACCAATTTTTGATTTGGTTGATTGCACTGGGTTCCCAGCCAAGCTCTAGGTGGTTGGTGGCCACAACTGCTGAGCCCGCCAAGTTACTTATTCCCGTGCTGTCGATGCAGCTACTGATAAATACAACGCCATCGGAAGGACCGGTATGTTCATTGTGAATAAATGCCATATCAGCCTGATCGCCGCAAAGGTTATAAACTTGAACGCTACTGTCGGTACCAGCGCTACGGACTTGGTCTACCAGTGAGTTGACCGTAAACGCTGCGATACCTCGGCCTTTGCTTACAAACCCTAAGCCACCGTAGTAAGTGGTGTACCAATCTTGTTCTGTGGTGGGGAGTGCATATTTATCATCGAGTGCTTTTAGCATCTGCGCGGAGCCGGGAAAGTAAGACGAGTCGTAAACCCACTCAGAACTTGAATACCATAAGCCAAAACATAATATCTGATCATGCGCAGTAGGCCCATTTATGCTGCCGCCACATTGCGAATAAGCACCATAGGTATGATTAACGCCGTGACGAAATGACCAATCAATGCCGTTGTTGGGGGCGCCGAGCATAACTAGTTTGCGTACATCACTGTTGAATTTAGTGCTCCAAGCATTGGTCAAAGAAGAAATATACATGCGGGCATTAAACGCGCTTTTTGACCAAGTGACTAAATCGACTTGCGTTGCCCCCGTCTTATTTTTAACCTGAGCGATGGCATTGGCTATCTGCTCCGCCCAGATAAAGCCATCGCCATTTTTATGCGCCAGATTTAAGGCAAAGACTTTGTAATCATCATTGGCAAGCGCTTGCATTAAGCCTTGCGAAGGACAGTTTTGTCGACCACAGCCGTAACTACCGGCCTCGTTTGGATTTGCCCATGCCAAATCGGCATCTTGATTGGCACCGTGGATCAGCAACACTGGTGTTTGGCGGCTGTTACTATCCCAACCCGGTGCATGATAAAGCAGAAACTGCGCAGAGCTTGGTTGGTTAGACGCAAAGAAAGTAGCACGCTGACCTGATTGATTGCCACGACCGTCAGCTGGAAAGCTTTCATTGCCGATATGCCCTGAGTTATCTCGCCATCTTTCAATCTTTTGCCAGCCATTGTTAATACCTGTGGTATAGGTGGCTTCAAGTGTCGCTGATGCGTGCGCTACACCACTTGCTGCAAGTGAGATAAAAACGAGCAATCCATAAGTGTGAGTGCGCAATGCTGTGTTTGTGTTTTTCATATTTTTATCCTAGGTCAAGTCATGTTTTAACTGATTAGCGATATTACTGCGCGCGAGCTTGCAGACGTCGAGCACGGCAAAGGAGAAAAACGCATGTATGGTATTTTCAAAGCAGGTTAAGGTATTAAGCACACCCGCTTGCTTTAGTTTTTTAGCGAGCAGCATTCCCTCATCGTAAAGTGGGTCGCAGCCGGCAAGCAACACACTGGTGGCAGGAAGGTGCGTCATGTCTTCAATAAATAATGGCGAGACATTGATGTCCGCTGCGCTTTGCTCGGGTGCTAGATACCAGTCGCAGGTGTCTTTAATTGCCTTTCTGGTTAGCAACAAGTTTCCATCGCCATACTGCATGCGTGACGGATAGGTTTCATGGGGAGAAAAGGAATCAACTACCGGGTAAACTAGGTATAAGTTACTTAGGGTGTTTGGCTGTTGTTGATGTAAGTTATGCGCAGCAACAAGCGCTAAGTTACCACCTGCACTGTCGCCCATCAGTGAAATCTTAGTGGGATCTAGCTCCAACCGCTGGTGGTTTTCTTGCAGCCAATCCACTACAGCTATTACTTGTTGCAGGGCGCATGGGAATTTATGCTCAGGCGCAAGGCTGTATTCCACACTGAAAAAAACGACTCCGGATTGCTGGCATAAGTCTTTTACCAGTCCGTCATAGCAGTCGACATCTCCTAGGGACCAACCGCCACCGTGGACAAACACCACCGCGGGACTAGGGCTTGCCAAAGGCTGCGCTGGGCGGTAACAGCGAACGCCCACCTGAATACCATTGTGTTCAATGTGTAGGTCTTGGCTACTTACTTGTGCGTCAATCTCTCCCGCGAGCCCTAAAAACATCGCTCTTGCGCCTTCTCGTGAGGTCTCAATGGAGATTTCGATGTCATGAATGTCGCCAGCTTGAGCCGCGAGGTCTTCTAACAATGCTTGTGTTTGTTTGTCTAATTTCATAATTAAAACTTATATTTAAGGTTGATACCGTACGTTCTAGGCGCGCCGTAATAACCAAGTTGAACCCCAGGTGCTGCGCTAAGATCGAAGCCGTGTTGACGATAGCGTTTATCGCCTAAGTTTTTGCCGTATAAACTAGCTTCCCAACTGTCGTCCGCGGAGCGGTAGTGTAGTGACATATCAAAGAGGGTGTAGCCAGACTGCGCGAGTACCTCTGAACTGCTCACGGTGAGATAGGTTTTACTGCGATAGGCGGCACTAGCTCGTAGTGAAAATTCGCCTTGTGTAAAGGCGCTAAAGAAGTATTCAAAGCCTGCACGGCCATTCCATTTTGGTGAATTAACCAGCTCTCTTTCATCGCTGACTTCTTTACCAAAGTCACCGATAAGCTCATCATAACCGCCCCCTAAATAGCCCAAGTTGAGGTTCAGAGTGAGGTTATCGGAAGCCACGGCTTCGAGCTCCATTTCTGCGCCATAAATAGTGGCTTTACCTGCATTTTCAAACAGTGATAAAAACGCGCCGGTGTCGGGGTCGATAGAAAAGCGGCTGAGCTGAAAGTTTTTGTAGTCATTGAAAAAAGCTGCGGTATTTAAGCGAATATTCTGCTTATTCAATAAAGACTTAGAGCCAATTTCATAGCTCCACAAGGTTTCTGGTTCAAAAGGTTGTGCGAATGAGGTGATCCGGCCATTAAAACCGCCACTTTTAAACCCTTTTCCAGCGCTCAGGTAAACCATGCTGTCGTCAGATATGGTGTAATCGAACACCACCTTTGGGGTAAACTCTTTCCATTCCTTGGATGCGCTGTAGCCTGTCGGGCTATAGCCAATCCCCGTGCCGAATACCGCTTCCATTTCCTCAGCCGTTGTTACACCGGTGCCAAAAAATTCCTCGCCTTTGGATGTGACTTCTTTTTTCTCTATGGTGTAGCGTGCGCCAAGCGTGACGTCGAGCTTTTCAGTCAAAGACCAAGAGAGGTTAGCGTAGAGGGCTGAGCTGGTATTTTCTTGATCACGTTCTCCTGCGTTAATCACAGGCCAAGGCAGGTAAACCTCTGGTGCCACCATAACGAAAAAGTCCGGTGCAACGGAGCCGCCAAAACTCAGATCGTCCTCATTAAAGTAATAGAGCCCAGATACCAAAGAGAATTTGTCGTCTTTGTATAACCATTGAAATTCTTGGCTTATCTGCTGTTGATCTTCGAAGTTAAAAATACCAAACGATGCATCGGGGGTGGCATCTAAGTCTAAGTGCGTTCGGTATTCCATTTCGCGTCGAGCAGTGATGGATTTAAATACCGAGTGGCCCGTGAGATATTCAAGCGTTAAGCTCGCTCCCGAGGTATCGAGCTCTTCTAAATCGTTGTAGTTAACGTCGACGACAAATGGGTCTTCCTGAGGTGCATAGTCGCCTTCTTTTATCACAGAATAGATAGGTGTTTCTCGATGTGGAGTGCGTGAGCTTGAGGGAGATGCGTTCGAGCCATCGACGACCAAATAGGCCGAAAAATACTCACTCGGTTGATAAAGTAAACCGCCGCGCCACGCTAGGGTGTCTTTGTCGTGGTCGTCACGGTTGTTGTAGCGATTCTCACTAAAACCATCTCGACTACTTTTGGCAATAGCAAAACGCCCAGAGAGCGTGTCGTCAATCAATGCACCGTTGACGCTAGCTTTTACCGTCCGAGCATTATAATTCCCAAGCGCCACGCTGACATATCCTTCGTTATCTTGCGAAGGTTTGGCACTACTAAAACGTACCGCGCCACCTATGGTATTGCGACCGTAAAGGGTACCTTGTGGACCACGTAATACCTCGATTTGCTCAGGGTCGACAACATCTAAAAAGGCACCTTGAACGCGCCCTAGATATACGTCATCGAGATACACGCCAACCCCGGGGTCATTAAAGGAGATAGAGTCAATTTGGCCAATCCCGCGGATATAAATGACGGCGTTGGAAGCATCACCAGAGTGCAGGTTAAGGTTCGGAACGTGAGATGCCAGGTCACCGAGATCTTGTACGTTCATCTTCTCAAGCTCTGAGGCGGAGAGGGCGGTCACCGCAAGCGCGACATCTTGTAGGTTTTCTGTTTGCCGCGTAGCGGTGACGCTGATCCGCTCAATTTTTTTGCTTTGCTCAGTGCTAAGCGTTGGCTGCGCTTCGGCATAACTATGGCCTGATAATACTGCCGCTATCAGAAGTGATAGTGTATGCCGTGCTATAGCTTTGGTTGAACTGACTCTGTGCGATTGAGTTGCTGCAATCATGCTGAGTAACCTTTCGTCGTTATTATTATGTTCTCCAGTATAGGAATGAAGAAAATTCAATAGCTAGGACAAAAACAGTCAACTTGATGAGCAAATTAGCTCATTACGAACTTGGATATCTTATTCATCCATTCAACTCAAACCAAACCTGTTCTACGGCTCAATAGGTATACCATTTTAGAATCAAATTATGATGCTGATGAAAGTGGCTCAGAGTGTTCCGGTAATTCTTACGGTCAGGTTTTTTTTGATAAACAATACTATCCTGATGACATTTCTTTGAGAGATGACAATTTATGTATTGTTGAAAGTGGTAAGTTGGAGTGTTTCGAGCTGGTAAAAGAATGGAGCCAAGAAGATCCTGAAATTCGACTGTAAGCACGTCCAACAAATTTAGCGTCTATTAGTAATGGAAGCGCAGCAAGAAAGTCTTATCTTAGTTGGGAAGGTATTTGCGTATGTGCTTTATACACAGACGGCTTTTTGTGTGGTAGCGATAACTCTGAGGCTGATTGGAGTTACCCGAGCATGTATTCTGATAACATATTATCTCTGGATTTAAGTGATGACTGTATTTGCATGGTTAGAGGTTATCAGCAGATTAATTCTCGCTTTGTGCAATGTATCAAGGAGGGAACTCATGAAGAACTGTTTGTTCCACGTGACTTGTTAACTACAAAAAGTGTTTCAGTTGGTGCTGTAGAAACATGTGTTTTAGAACTTGATAGAGCGGTGTGCTGGAATCGCGCTAATGATGTGTATAGCAAACCACTCGTTAATCCGACGCAACTTAATGTATATACGGACCAAGCCTGTGCAGTAGATGATAACGTTCTATCTTGCTGGCCCTTAGGGAGTTATGAAGGTAAGAGGATTACGCTTCCTTCGATTTAAAATTTGACGAAATTAATGGAAGACTCAACCTGTGCGGTGGGAGAAGATGGTCTATTTTGCTGGGATATTTTTCCATATTATGGGTATGGGAAAAGAGACCGAGCACTATACTAGTTTAAAGGCATTGGACTGGGTTGAGCTCAGTCCAATGCACGCGACAAATTATCCGATATGTAAAGATTGCATGCTAAGCCCTTAATTAAAACTGAGCGAAAGGATTATTTACAACTTTAGTATTTGCTGAATTATTGTTCTCTATCTCTAAAGGTGATACTTTGGGGGTACTCTTTTAAAAAGGGTACAAATTATCAATAAGGAAAATAAAGAATGAAATTGAAATTACAAAAAAAACCACTTAAATCTCTATCTAATAATACCGAACTCAATGCGCAAGCGACTCCTCAAGTAGCAGGTGGCGTGAAGCAAACTGAGTGGTGCAGCATGGGTCCAAAATGTTTAGTTACCGACACTTGCTATCCTACGGATAAAGTTGCCTGTACGGAAATGTAATATTGATTCGTGATGCGGACCTAGTTCGTATCACGTTTTATGCTCTTTTGTATAAATAACCTTAGCTTCGGATAGTTAATGCCATCCTAGCCGTCAGCTTTGGCGCTAATTGGATTGAGTTAACTTTCAATAACCAGCTATCGTGCGTAAATTTACCAGCCTACAGAGTGTAGTTACTAGGGGACAAAAGCGATTTCATTACGACAGCGCTCTGGCTAGTTAACTCCTTTATTATCCAAATATCAGGTTAAATAGGTTGGCATTAAGTTTTTTATAATAAGATTATTATTTATTCAGTACATCGTCACGGTTAAGCTTCATTTAAATCAAACTCTGGTTAATCGCCTTTATGACCGCTTGGGTTCTGTCTTTAACTTCAAGTTTTGCGAGTATTTGAGAGACATGGTTGCGAATGGTGCCTTCGGAATTGTGTAAGGTGTTGGCGATGATTTTGTTTGACATGCCGAGAGATAAACAGCGCAACACTGCTTGTTCTTTTTCAGTCAATTTTTCTTGTGGTGCTAATTGCTGCTCTAGAAGGTAAGTCGTCAAAGCGCTTTGTAGCACTTTTTTCCCTGCAATCACCTGTTGTATGGCGTCGATTAATGCTTCTAGTTCAATATTCTTAAGTACGTAGCCCCGTGCACCAAGATTAATGGCCTTTACTAATACATCGCAATCTTCAAAGGTAGTGATAATCAAAACTGGAGTGGGTATTGCGTTAGTACGCAATGCGTTAAGTACACCGAGCCCATCTAAATTAGGCATGCGCATATCCAGTAAGATGATGTCAAATTGCTGTGAATCGAGTAACTCAAGTGCCTGTATACCGTCTTCAGCTTGCCCTTTTACACAAATGTTTTCGTCAAGATTAAGCAAGTTGGCTAGGCCCAATCTCACCAAGGTTTGGTCTTCCACGAGTAGGCAATTGATCATGTAATATTCTCGGATAAAAGGTTAAGTTCGGGTACTGGTATGGTTATCGAGCTGATGAGCTTTTGATTTTCAATTTTTTGTGCGAATGAGCCGTTAAGTAGTGCTAGTCGTTCATGTAGCCCAGATAAGCCATTGCCTTGTTTTGGCAAACTAGACTCGCTTTGGTTGTGAAAGGCGCTAGCTTTTAGGTTATGGGTTGCCGTGTCAATTGCGACCTCAAAATTGATATGATTTGCTTTGGTATGTTTGAGCGTATTGCTTACCATTTCTTGACAAAAACGGATCACGCAGAGTGAATGTTCTTGCGAGATTTGTTCTGATCCGCGGTCTAGCTTTAAGGTGTAGCGCAAATTTGGGGTAGCCTTGAAAATTGCTTCGAGTGCTTGTTTCAAGAGTGTTTTATTGTGGCGCTGAGTGGATACGATGCTTCTTACTTCCTCAAGCAAAGTTTGGCTTAGTTGATGGCAACTTACTAGGGTTGGCTCCATATCTTCGCTTGCCGTTCTTTTTGCGAAATCAAGATTAATACTCAGTGCTGTGAGTTTATGGCCTAGTGAATCATGCAATTCTCGGGAAATATTAAGTCTTTCTTGCGCTGCTGACATGGCCCCCATCATGTGTTGCGTGGCTTTGAGCTCTTTGTAATTTTGCCGAGATTGGTAGTGCATATTAAGGCTCTCAACTATGCGTCTGCTGACAAACCAATTCATTGCACAAAAAAATAGCCAAACAGCAAAGGTGATCCAAGGTACGCTTCCTTCCCACCTTGCATAGTGTGTAAATCCGTATACCAGCATAGCAAGTAACACGGCAGACAGAACTTTAGGGAATGAAAAGTGCGGACTAAAAATTGCGGAAAACATGACCAAGTGAATAAAAACTAACGAAGTTGTTGATACCTGCATAAGTAGCGCTATCAATACTAGGTAAGTACAGGCTGCCGCATGGACTCGCTTATTTGGGTTGTTAATGATAAAAAACAGCAATGTCAAAATGGCACCGCTAATGATTAGCTGGCCGACTAATGCGAGCTGAGAGTTACGGTAGTACATACATGCAAGTGTGACACCTAACCAAGAGGCAAGTGTTGAAAAACGCCAGTCTGTTGTATGGCGGATAGGAGAGTCCATCATTTTTGTGCAAAATTTTTATTTTCGATTATTACAGAATCGCTATAGTGAGAACAGTGATAATTGTCATAGTCAAAATATGAGATTTATCACTGGTGACGTGACACCACTTTACTAAGATAGTGATGGGTATCGGTAATTCATATGAGGCTTATTTATGACAGATATGGCAACGATTTCTTCAATGGCCACTGTTCAATGTGGCGCCGCTCGTGCTGATGGAAGGTTATGGGCGACGGCAGATACACTGTGTTTTACTCCTTTCAATACCCTGCTGGGGCTAGGTCCATATCAAATTGATATCGCCGATGTGATTAAGGTTGAACAGTGCCTTGGCAAAGGCGCAGGACTGCTTCCTCTCACAACTCAAGCGATCCAAATTACATTAAAGAGTAATCAAACTTTCCAATTTATTTTATCAGAACCTGAATCATGGGTAAGGTGGTTTAATTCTACTGGCTGTTGACTAAATCGAAAGGAGTAAAACCCCGTAATTTATAGATGATTTTCTTTAAGTTGTTGTAATTTTTTAATTTTAATTTTTATTCGCTTGGCTGGTTTCATTTGATAACTAGTTTGCAAAAAGGGATTGTTCAGTTTGATAATTAACCAATAATTAATTTGGCAGGTAGAAATAAAACTGATAACCTATCGTCCGTCTCAAAATAACCTCACTTAAACACAAGGATTATAGTGTTATGAATGCTCAAAGATTGGAGCGCATATTAAGTGCGTTTTTACCTTCTTTTATTGCCAAGCAACTAGCTAAATCACCAAAGCTTTTGTTGTTTGTTGTTCTATTTATCACTTTGCTCGTCATTTTTATTATTAAAGTCGCCTCTTTTGCTATTTACTCTTTGGTCGTGGGTGCCGTGTTATTCGGCTGTTGGATGGCGTGGAGTGGCACTAAACGCATCATGTCGAAGCGCAAGAAGCGAGTGTCTTAAAGTTAAGTCAAGATACTCTGGGCTTAATAATTATTACTTAATTAATCTGAAATATATTTTTTCGGTTTGTCTGTCGTATTAGATATTACATAAATTGAAAATCTCAATCTATTTAAGGAAAAATAACCATGAGTCTATTAAATAAATTCAAAACTCAAGCGCAATCTATTGGTAGTAGTATTGGCGAATCTACCAGTAAACTAAGCGGTGATATTGTGTCTTCAACAAAAGACAATGCAAAGCTTGCTGGTTTGAAATCAGATATCGCGTCAATCGATGGTCAACTTAATATTGCATACCAAGATATTGGCCGTAAATACATTGAAAACCTAATCAAAAACGATGGTGCAAACCTTGAGGTTGTATTGCAAGACACTATCGAGCGTATCGACCCGTTAATTAAGCGTAAAGACGATTTAGAAGCGGAAGTTATCGCTATTGAGAAGCAACTAAAAGATCAGATTGTTATTCAGGAAAAAGCGGTTTTCCAAAAAGAATTTGATGGTGAAAAAGAGAAGCTAGAAAAAGCGCTAAAGCTTGATGTTATCTCACAAGCCGAGTTTGATACTAAGCTGGCTAAAGCGCGTTTGAAACTAGACAATTTCGATGAAATTCGTAAAACCAAAAAGCAGCATGAAATGGGTCTAATCAATAAAGAAGAATTAAAAGAAAAGCTAACGGCATTAGGTGCGTAATCTAACGCTTAATTACTCCCTGATTAGCCAGCGCTAATAATTTAACAATTATATGAGCTGGCTACACTCTGCCTTAGTGAAAAATCACATTCAAATCATTGCGTTTACGTTATTCGCTTTAACCTTAAATTGGCAGCGATTGTTTAGTAAAGTGGAATACCCCACATGTAGATGCACACCAATTTAATTGGCTAAATTACTCAATTCGAAGACTTTTTATTGCAAGGCTTGCTTCACCACCTTCCACATCCGTTAAATCTGGTACGAAGTAAAGTGCTGAAACATGCTTGAGTATGACCCCTTTGTCCTTTGACCAAGCTGGTGTCCAATTGGGTCTGACAAAATCATTTAAAGATACGTTGATTGTATGCCAAGTGTTTGATGCTGGTAATTTAGTTTGGTAGTGAGCATAGCTTTTATCACCCGAGCCACCATACTCCTGTTGCGACAACTTGACGATCAGAGCGTTATCACTTTTATACGTCAGTGCGATATTGAATTGAGAGGGGAGCTGTTTAGTGGGCAAGTCGTAAATAAGCTCTACCCAAGAATTGTTTTGTTTGTCGACTCGCGGTACACGCTTAAACTGAATAGCAACTTGCTTTTCATTAACCAGCGGGCCGTTAAGAATGGCTTGGCTGCCATGTGGATCGGTCGCAAAACGCCACTGTTTTGGCTTCAAGTTTGGCTGAGTTACGCTACAGCCCGACACCGCAACGACTAATAAGAGTGGTAAAAAGCGCATAGAAAATCCTTAGAACAACGTCCCTAAAATATAATTTTTTATTGTATTTACAAGGGAGTAATATGACAACGGGCTCATGTGCATTTTTGGTCAAGGTTAGAAAGTTTCAAGTCATCGTGCTTTTTATACGGCTTGCTAAAGTCATGGCTTCGATCATGAGAGATTGATTTATTCGTGTGGTTGATCTCATACTGCTTCTAATACAGGTGCCTAGCAAACAAAAAAGGAGTCGTATGGATACGGAGTTTATCTCTTTTATTTTTTATCTTTTTGTATTTATTGGCGCTGTTTTTGCTCTACAAGATAGACAAAGATTTAAGCAACTCGTCAAAAAGGTACATCAATTACAAAGCACGATAGAGCAGCAGAGTCGCAGGATCTCGGTTCTTGAAAGTCGTGACTATTCTGATCAAATACCGTCAGAGCAAATACCTACAGAACACAAGCATTCTGAGCGTGGACAAATAAATGACGAAACAGCTGATAGCACATCATTAACTACACAGACTGCATTAGGTGAATTCACGACAACAGCCAATCATACACAACCTCAGCAGCCTGAAAGCGAAAGCACCGTCACTATCGCAAGAGCCAAACCTAGTAAGAGTAAACCTGCCTTTGAATTTGACTTTACTTTAGATTCCTTATTAAAAGGGAATGGACTCTTTTGGATAGGTGCCATAGTGCTAGCCTTGGGCGGCGTTTTTCTAGCTAAGTACTCTATTGAAGCCGGACTTCTACCTCCAAGCGTACGAGTGATACTGGGCGCTCTTTTTGGCGTCAGTTTGGTTACTGCTGCTGAAGTCGTAAATCGTCACAAAGAAAAGCTAAAAATTAATACTCCCTATATTTCTGCAGCGCTTGCCAGTGGCGGTGTGATCACCTGCTTTGCTATGACATTGGTTGCTTTTGATTTCTATCATTTTATACCGGCTAATATGGCCTTTGTTTTACTCGCCATTATTTCATTGGCTGCAACCTCTTTGGCACTGAGATTTGGTCCTATGCTCGCAGGTATTGGCATCGTTGGTGCGTATGTTGTACCAGCTTTGGTATCGACGGGTTCTAATAATATCGGTGCGTTACTGCTGTATATCAGCTTTGTTTCACTCTCTGCGATATGGGTGGCGGATTATGTGAAGCAAAAATGGTTGTGGTGGCAAAGCTTTGTTTGGCACTTCTTATGGTTTTGCACCGCGGTTGCGGTTGGTGGGAGCAGCGACTTTTGGGTGCTGCTGATTTTTGCGCTTATCTCCATGTACTTATATGTGTTGGTAGATGTACTGGGTTGGCGACTGACGAGTTCAATGATAAGTCCGTTGCCGGTCAAAGATCTATTAATGCCAAGAAAAGAGCAGTTGGGAATTTTACTCCCACTGTTACTTATCGCATGTGCGCTAATAATAAAAACCCATATCGATACGCTGATTTGGGCTAATGTCTTATTTGCTAGCGTTGTTTTGTGTGCGGCTTATAGACATAGTGCATTGGATAGCTGGCCATTTTATTGGCTATTGTTTGTACTTCTCTCATTCTACTTGATGCCCAAAGTCGGCACTTACGACGACGTACTTTTTCCTTTCACCGGTAAGTATTTGTTTATCCAAGTCGCAGTGGTCATCACGATGTTATTTAGCATGATGATGATTAAGCGATATCCATCAAGACTCGCTTATTTGGTGCTGTTGAACGTGGCTCCACTTGCGCTGTACGGTGTAAGCTACGCTATTTCTCCTAAAGTTACAGAAGCAATTTTATATCCTGTATGGGCGATTGAAATGCTGGCCATTGGGCTCTTCGCTTCGTATTGTGCGATGAAAACGGAGACTAATATTCAGCAGGTCACTTACCTTATTTTGGCGAACGCCATGCTGAGTTTGTGTTTTACGATGCTACTCTCGGCAAGCTCGTTGACTTTAGCGATTGCGGTACAAGTAGCGTCTATGAGTTATTTGAGCTGGAAGTACAAAGTGCGTTTACCTGATTGGTTGTATAAAGCTGCATTTATTGCTGTTGTTACCCGTCTTACTTTTGCGCCTTGGCTTGCAGATTACAAGCACGAAACGATTTTAACTATACATTGGACACTTGTTGTCTATCCGCTGGTGCTGGGCATTATTTGGTTTGCTACCAAATACAACCCTTCAAAGGCCCTGAACACTTGGTTTATGGGTGTCGCAATGCATATTGTGGCGCTTCTGGTCACGACCGAAACAAGCTATCTCTTGATTGGTGACTACCCTGATTTTACTAATCTCGGTTTCCAAGAATCCGTGTTGCTTGCTTTGAATTGGCAGGTACTTGGCGCTGTATATCTGTGGCGAGGGCAGCTCAGCGACAAGGGCAACAGACTTTATCCGCTTGCAGCGAGCTTGTTATTACTTGGCAGCGCGTCGCTCCACGCCGATATTTCGTTTGCCAATAATCCGTTTTTTGACAGGCAATATATTGGAGGCGGTGTGTTTAATTGGTTACTTTTGCAGTGGTTGGCACCAGCATGCGTATTCGCTTTCATGCTCCAGTTTAAGTTAATACCACCGCAATTTAAGCGTTTGGTATATGGACTGATAGCCTTGCTAGGGGTCTTGTTTATCAATGGTGAAATTCGGGCGTTATTTCATGAGGGTTTCCTTGTGCTGTCGATGCCGATGGAACAATCCGAGTTATATACCTATTCGATTGTTTGGCTATTGATTTCAACCGCATTGATTTTTGTTGCCAAGCGGATAGAGCATAAAGTGCTGATCAACGCCGGTTTTGCAGGGCTAGCCATTGTTATTTTAAAAGCCTTTGTGGTCGATATGGCAAACCTTGAAGGCTTGCTGCGCGCCTTGTCTTTTATCGGTTTAGGCTTATGTCTGGTGGGAATTGGTTGGCTGTTTCAAAAAATACAGGATCAGCCCAGAGAGGTAAAACCAACGGCGGACTGACCCCACATTTTTACAAGCAGTAACCACCGTCAACAGTGATGCGTGCGCCGCGCATTGCTGTTGACCCTACGTTTAACCCGACTATTTATTGCTCGCTTATTCTTGCTTTTTTTTGGATTTCAGTATGGGTCACAGTGGTTAAACGGCATTTGGTGTTGGGTTCAATCATTTCAACATAACTGGTATTCTACGCGGCATACTGAATAAGTGAGAGTAAAGAGATGATCAACGATAAAGATATCATTGAAACTTTGGAGGAGCTGGAAGCTTTTTTGTTGCTAATTGATAACGGTGGTTTAGGGTTACAAAACGTGGCCGGTGTGGCGCTAGCAACGAACAACAGCGATGGCAGACCATTTATTGCGATTTTGGATGATAAACACCAATTGTTGTTGGGTCGTTGGGTATCTCAAGACGTGTATGAAAACGGCAAAGACATGGTTCGTTACGGGCCAAAGAAAGCGCATTAATATCCTTTGAGTAGCCGCATCGCAGGATTTAGGATTGGAGTGCAGGATAAACCTGCTTCCAATCCGTTTTGTCGGTGGTTATACGAAACTGCGCCTGTGCTTAAGCATCGTTTTCAATATAGACGGAGTCGCTTGCCATAAGCTCTATGGCGACGATTTCAGAACGATTCATGGTGAGTTTATATCTTTCTAACTGTATTCCCTGAGAAGATTTAAACCGCATTACTAAGTTGATTTGATAGCGACGTTCAACTGACTTTTTAGAGACCTTTTTCCCTTCAAGGCTATAAAGCTTTCCTGCGCCTTTTTTTAGATAGCGTACAAACGAACTCATGTTAAAGGTGATACGTTGTTGTACTTCTTCGTAACCGGGTAAAAACTCATCAATATGCACTTGGTTTTTACAGCAAAAATGCAGTAGATGCGCAGCTTGTTTATTTTGCTGTCGACGCTTCTTTAGCAGCTTATCAACGTCTTCTGGTAGGTCTTTTTTGCGAATATGTTCCAGCCATATCGTTTGTGTACAAACGATGGCGTCCGTCACTGAGTTTTTAAACTTGTTGCGCCACTTTGGTCGGCCGCGTTGAATATGACGCCATGCCCACTGGGTTAAGTCTTCTTTGAATGTTTCTCTAAGGCCATAAATTACCCCAAGCAAAGCGATAAGGGCGACGGTGACTTCTTGAAAGTTAGAGCGGGCGTTGAGCACAATAAACATCACGAAGGCCATGATAATACCAGTAACCACACCGCGAACTAAACGCTTTAGATTGGTACTTAAGTCGATGGTTTGTTTGTTAAAAACAACGCCATATTCAATGAGCCTTTCAAGCAATTTCATTTTATTGGTAATACGATTTGGGTCATCCAACGTGACTTGTGAGTTGTAGCTCTGCTCCTCGCGGTATTGGCTCTCTTGTTGGCAGAAACTAACAATACAGCTTCGTTCATGACTAAAGTCGCTTGACTTAGGCCCGCTGGAGAGGAGTTTCAAAAACGCTTGCTCAGTATGCCAGCTGAGGTAGTTATCTGCGTTTTGATAGTAAGGCTTAAGCTTATTATCTGGTGGCGTGTAACGCCTGAGCTTCTTCAATAGGCGTTCGGTTTCTTCCACCAACAATTGCGCGGCTGGATAAAACTCATCGGCTTCTTTTAGCTTCAATGTCTGTTTTACATCGGCGTCTAGTGCAATGCGGATCTGGTAGCAAAATAGATTTAGATTAACGCGGTAATCCGTTTTTTGACCTTTGCTTTGGCTGATAAAGCGGCTACGCACCAAGGGGAGGTGGAGCTGTTCCGAGTAATATGCACTGTGGCTTTTTATATTGGCATTAAAATAGTCTACTTCGTTCAACGTGTTGGTATTAATCCCCATATCGGTTGGGATTGAAAAATACAGGTCGAGTTGATTTGTCTCTTTGGGAAGGAGTTGATAGTTGATTTTAAAAGATAAGCTTTCGTCTTGACTTAGTTTGGCTCTGCTCACTCGGGTATGGTGCCTCCTTGAATTAACACTTTGTAATTATAACACATTAACCTGAACAAAACCGGAATAGGCCTTATAACTACTTGTTGTATCTGTTTTTATTAATTGTTCCTTGTTGTCATCTATACCACTTCTTAGCCAATAAAAAGCATAATTAACCATATCTGAGAAAAGCTAGAAAACAGGAAGCTTTATAACGCACCAAATCAATTAGAGACTTGGTGCGCTAGCATTAGGTTATAGCTGCACTGAATCGCCTTCATTTAAAATATACAGTGGCGTTTGGGTTTTTAGCACTTGTTGCATATGCAGTAGACGGAACAGCGCTGAATGTGAGGTTTTATCTCCCATTTTCCAACTAGCATTACCATAGCCCCAAGGTACCATGACCTTACAGCCCAGCTCTTTTGCGGCAGTCAGTGCATCTTCTGGTGTGGTGTGTACTTTACGATACCAATCAGGATGTTCTTCGCTGTAGTAAGAGGCAATTGGAAGTAGGCACACATCAATATCACCATATTTTTCTTGAATATCTTTAAAGTGCGGTGAATATCCTGTATCTCCTGCAAAAAATAGGGTCTTACCTTGGTGTTCTAATATCCAGCCACCCCATAGTGCAGCGCCATGATCTTCGTATAAAAACGGCACCCAAATACGGCTGCTAAAGTGATTTGCAGGCACAAAGTGTGCGGTTACTTCACCAAGTTGTTTGCTTGAATACCACTCCATTTCAGAAACCTTGTATCCATCTTCAGGAAAGTGCTCTGCAAATCCAAGTGGGGTGAGGTAATTTGGTCCAGTACCAATCGCTTCGATATCACTCTTGTTAAAATGATCGTAATGAATGTGGGAGTACATTACAGCATTGGTTTGCTGTAACTCTGTTTGACTGAGCTGTGCTGGTTGATTGCGATTAAACCCTTCTGAGAGGCGAAATGCCCAGTTTACTGGCCAGTCAAATTGAGCCGTGACGGGGTCAAACAAAAACTGTTGTCCATCTTTGGTGTTGACTTTAAAACTCGCATGCCCAAGCCATTGGATAGCAAAGCCAGTATTGAGCGAGAGAGTGGGGTTGTTGCCAACGTAAGTGCAATCTTGCATTTCGGACTGACATTGAATTTGTTGGGTGACTGGGTAGCAGTTTTCTTCGCAAGTCACGGGATAATCTTTAAACTTATTGTAGATGTTGGAATATCTATCTTCATACCCTTCTACAGAACTATGTTTTACCACGGAAGACTCAGGTTTTATTCGCTCTACAACATTACTATTACTGCAGCCTGTTAATGCTATCATGACTGTCAAAGCAAGCCTTTTCATGCCCATTCCTTTTTATAATTATTAGTTGGAGTTTACCAATAAAAGGGAATGGGGTGTAGCGGTGAATTAAGCCTTTGGTGAGAGTTGGATTAGTGCATAACCCAACTCTCATTGTGGGTTAGAGACTAGGAATTACGTTCCTGCGCCTCAAACTTATATCCCGCTCCGTAAATGGAGTGGATAAAGTCGTATTTAGGCGCGATGCTTTGCAGCTTTTTACGAATATTTTTGATATGGCTATCTATGGTTCTGTCGCTAACAATGTGGCTGTCATCGTAGATGTGATCCATCAATAAGTCGCGGCTATAAATTCGGCACGGGTGTCCGTACATTGCCTTTAAGAGCATAAACTCGACATAAGTGAGTGTCGCTCTCGCGTCGAGGAAGGAGACAAACAAGCTCTCTTCGTCCAATTTAAGTTTGCTCTCTGTTTCTGACACTGTGCCGCGCTCATTTAGCGTCACGCGTCTTAAAATCGCCTTCACCCTTGCGACGACTTCTTTTGGACTATAGGGTTTACACACATAATCATCAGCACCCACTTCAAGACCAAGGAGACGATCGATTTCTTCTACTTTGGCGGTGATCATGACAATTGGCACGTTTGAATAAGCTCTGATCCGCTTGCAAATTTCGATACCGTCAAGATTAGGCAGCATGAGGTCGAGTAAGATAAGGGCGGGTTGCTGTTGTTTAAAAGCCTCTTCAGCCAAAGCGCCATCATGAACACAATGGCTGGTATACTCGGCTTGAGCCAAATACTTACTTAAAATATCGGCAAGTTTTGGTTCATCTTCGACGATTAAAATATGTTTGTTTGGCACGGGGGAAACTCATTATCTTTTCAGTTCGATAATAATAGCGAGACCACCCAGTTCGCTCAAGTGTGCAGTGATTTTTCCGTTGTGGGCAGCAACAATACTTTGGCATATGGCTAAACCAAGGCCAGAGCCACCCGTTTTTCTACTCCGCGCTTCCTCTACTCGATAGAGCCTATCAAATAGCTTGTTTAGCTGTTCTTGTGGTACAGAAGGTGCGCTGTCCTGCCAGTAAATTATCGTTTTATCTTGTCGTTGTATGACTTTTACATCGAGATTTCCCGGTTGTTCAACTGAGGAGTCTGTGTAACGCAAAGTGTTTTGCAGTAAGTTGTCGAATAGTTGTCCAAGGCGCTGCTCGTCACATTCTAAGGTAATATGCTCATCGCATTGCAAGGAATAAGCAAGATGGTGCTTTTCAATTTGGTGACTACTTTTCGCGAATGTGCGTGATAGCAGGTCGTAAAGGTTTTCTTTATCCACGTTGTAAGTAAGTGCACCGCGGTCTGACAGCGATAGTTGATGTAAATCGTCCACCAGCCGAGTCAATCGTTGGATCTCTTCGTTAAGCGACATCAGTTGTTCAGGATCGCTTGCGATAATGCCATCAATCATTCCCTCAAGTTCCGCGCGGATCACGGCAATCGGCGTGCGTAGCTCGTGCGAAATATCCGCTATCCATTGCTGCCTAGCTATTTGATTCTGCGCTAATGTGTCTGCCAAACGGTTCATATCTCTGGCAAGCAAACCGAGTTCATCTTTACTCGCGATATCGGCGCGAGCATCGTAATTTCCTTGTGTCAGTGTTTTTGCATTGCGGCGCAACAAAACGATTGGATTGACCATATATTTACTAAAAGGCACGGCAATCACTAAAGTAACCAACAGGGCGACGAGCGCAATGATGATGAACTGTTTACGTTGTTGCTCTGCAAACAGTCGGTCGAAGTCATTGCGTACCAAGCCACTTTGCTCTACACCTAAGTAGGCGATAATATGTTCGCGTGTAGGCTGCGCCAAATGGTCGCTTTGATAGACTGGGAACCACAGCGAAGTCTGCTTACTTTTCGGTGTGCCCATTATAATATTGCCTTGTGCGTCTTTGATCAGCAGGCGTTTTTTATTGTCCAAACGCGGTGGAGGGCCATCACGTCTTCGTGGCCCTCCTTCGCCTCTTTCACGATGTCTTGGTGGTGGACGAGAATGCAGCCTGTCTCGCGGGCGCTCATCCTCGGAAAGACCATAGAAGCTACGTACTATGCTGTCCCAATCCTCTGAGCCTCGATACACCCAGTCCAAAGAACCATGGCGTGCGTAAGTCTCGGCAACTTGCGTTACCACCTCTTTAAGTTGTGCCCGAGAGGTATTTTCAAGATAGGCCGTAAAGCTCTTTTCAAACGCTAGTTTATTGGCGATATAGATTGCCAGCACCAATGTGGTGTTGGCTATCAAAATTATCAGCAATAGTTTGACGCGAATGGTCATTTTCATGGTTGTTGTTATTCCACCGGTTAACGTTGTGCATGCAAGCGTAAATTATCTGGGTCTGGTGTGCGACGGTTTGGCACCCATCTTCTTACGCACTGTTGGTCTTTTGCACACTTGTCTGTCAAGGCATGTAAAAACGCAACGAGATCCTGCTTTTGTTGTGGCGCTAAATTGGCGGCAACAAATGGTGACTGGCGCAGTAACGTTAACGCTGCTTCACTATTTTCTCTCGCTTGTAGGTTTAGTGTGTCACACTGAGCGGTTAAGGAAAACTGCTTTAATCCACAAGCACCACCACGTTGAAAAAATTGCTCGACGGTTTGCTCAGGATTTGAGTAATGATTGACCACTTGTTCTAACGACTCGTAGGCTCCTGCGTGACCGTATGGCGCAGTCAGGGCAACATTTATTAAGCTCGGGACTCTAAACGCAAATTGATTGCGAGGCGAGGGGTCAATTGCAGCGCGTCCGATATCGGCCTGATTATCTTGTGTACCAATACCATACTGTGGAAAGGCGAGGTTAAAGAAACCATCGTTAGTGAAACGTTCACCATTGTGACACCCAACACATCCTGCACCGCCTTCAGCTACTGAAGTAAAAAAGAGTTTAGCACCACGTTTTTGTTGATCGTTAAGTGCGCCACGGTCACCACGGGCATAGCGATGCCAATCGGTATCCACCATCACAAATGACGCTTGATACTGGCCGAGCGCAAAGGCAATACTATCAAAGGTAATTAAGGTTTGCGCGTCAGCTTGCGAGTTGAATGCTTCTCTAAAGGCTTGAAGCCAATCATTGGTGGCCAAGCCTTCTGCCTCATCACCGTAATCGCCAATACGCTGGGCTAAGTGTGAGCGAACTTGTTCATTGGTTTCGGCACTTTCGAAAGCCTCTCCAAGCATTTCTTCACGAGAGGTGACAGGAAAACGAGACAAGGTTGCAACTAGTGAATCTGCCGCATTTACATCTGGTTGGTTAAGACCTGAATCAGGCGTACTGATAAAACTGCTTTCATTGCCTTGGTCGTCAGTGATAGTCACACGTTGAACACGGCCGTCCCAAAATAAAGCGTTGTTGGCAAATCCGGTATTAAAAATGGTGGGAGAGTTACGTGGAATATTGATGTCATCGTTGACTGCTTGACGACCAGGGCCTACCACATCACTTTCTACTGCGTTTGTACCTATTGGCAACGAAAGGCCATCGGCACCACCGAGCCTTGGATCGTGACAGCTCGCACAGGCGACTGATTTTTCTCCCCCAAGGGCTTTGCTAAAAAATAACTGCATGCCGAGCTGAGCAATGGGATCTGAGATTCTCGGCAGTTGTTGCGCACCCGCAACTCTGCCAGTAATACCGCGAGCACGCATTATTTGTGTGAGTTCATCATCCAGTGCTGAGTTTGGTTGTGGCTGGCCTGGAGGCGGAGGTGGTAGAGGTTTATGTTGTGCAGCTATTGGTAAACTTGCCACCGCGGTAACAAGTGCCATTGCACGTAGAAAGTTCGCGTTGTTCATCGTTATTCCAAACCTTATTGTGATTCGAGTTTTAAAATTGGCAGGCAAAAGTGCAGAGAATGTGAAAATGGAAATTTTTGTTTTGGATGAAGGATTATCGAACGTAAAATATTTAGAATTGATGAGTATTTTAGTTGTTTTAATTTTAGCTCAAAGATTGTGTTGCCATAAGCCACGAACGCTTTATGATGATTAATTTGCTCGTGGCGTAAAGATCTTATGCAATCAGAAAAGAATACACTTTATTATCTGTTTACATAGTTTCCGCGATATAGCCACATTGAATCCATGTTTTCATTGTGATTAACAAGACCAACACCGGTTACAACTGAACTATTACCTGATGCTGGTGGGAAATATGAAACTTCAATACCGCCACTTCCAGGGTCATAGCAAGTTTTTGATTGGTTCGTTGATTTAACTCCCGTACCGTAGAATATCTCAGAGCCTAGATTTCCTTGACTATCAAATTTTCGGTAACTCACCCGCAACGCTGCAATATCATCTGAACCATTGATGCGCCACTCCATACCTGTAATTGCGATATTTTCAGAGGTATTCACGTACTGACACTCAAGCTCGTGACTTGGTTTGCTGCCGTAGTTTTTACTGTAAATCTGACCAAATTCACCATTGCCTAATATTTGACGATACCACAAGGTGACGGTAGTTACCGTTGTGTTTCCAGCTCGAGCACCAATACCAACTAAAACGTGATCAGGAATTAACATTGGGATTGGGTTTTGCTCAGGAACCATAGTTGCACGTTCACCATACTTATATACATCGACATCAGTAATATAGTAACCCGAGTTGTTTGCTTGCACTAACGGTGAGAGTAATAAAGCCGCGACCGGCAAGATATGTTTATTTTTCATAGTATAAGTCCTTTAATTAAAATATGAACAAAGAAGTTTGGCATCATTTCATATTTATTTACATGTGTAAATAAAATGAATATTATTTGTTTATTGCACCTTGTTCATATTTCTTAATTAAAGCTAAAGAAGTCCCACCAAGTATTTTATTAAGTCATTCGCTTAACCGATATTTAGCTCGTGTAAGTGGGATTTGTATGCGACGTATTGAGCTTGGGAAGGCTGATAGAAACATCGGCTCAACAGCGCTAATATCAAATGCGTATGCTGGCGCATTGTCATATTCGCCGAATAAGGCGGTAACCTGAGAAAAAGACGTAGGTACAAGCTTGTATGGCGCTAGCGATTGCGGTACATCAAGTTGATATTGATATGCTTTCACCAGTTGCAGTGCGTGATCAAAGTGGCAAATATTCCAACTTTGATTTTCATTGTTTAGCTGCAAAGCCCACACACCATTTTTATCGGTAGCGACAGAGAATGAGTTTTCACAAGGCGCAGGTAGTGACTGTGTATTACTGTGCTGCCAAGTACCCTGGTGATTCAAACAGAGATTCTCTTTGCTACTAAGCGTCACGACTCGTGTGCTGAGTCTTGCTTTACAAGCATCTTCCACAGGTAACCAATAAGCGGGTTTGGTGGTGGAAAGTACCATAAATCCGGCAGGTCTCTCTGGGTCGTGCGAGGCCCATCCAATAAAATAGTGGTTGTCTACGCGCCACTGATCATAGCTTAACCGACCTCGTTGGTATTGACTAGCCAAAGGCAAAGCGCCTTGCCGGTCAGCAAACTGGCAATGGATGGTGTTACTTATAAGTTTACAGGCTGACTGAACTCTATCGAAATTGAGAGGTATTGCAGCATCTGGATAGTTAGGTGGAATAAAACGCGTGTGCGGCAACGATGTTGGCTTTAACTCATTATTGTCTGATTGTTCAAAGCGGCACTCTGTCCGCTCAGTAGAGGGCGCTAAGGCTACTTTGTCGCTAGACATAGCGAGCTCGCAGCTTAATAAATCAAAGCTTGCCGAAATGCTAAAGATAGCGAGATAAATTAGCCAAGCGCTATTCGTCATTATTTTCCTAATTCAAAATGAAAGTCGGTAACCTGTAACGATTTAACTTGAGGCACGAAATAGCTAGTATCGTAGATATTGCTGTAGTCATGCCAAGCTTCACCTTCGCTATCAAGCTCGTTATCATTAGGAGCAAGCCAAGGTTCTAAAGGTTCAGTTAAGAAGCTGACATGTAGGTGATTCTTATGATTTGATTTAACATCTGTAACGCCTTTCAAATTATCGGCAAAGATAATTTTAGTTGCGCCTAATTGTACCAAAGCGTCAACTATCGTCTGTGTGGCTTGGCGATGGTAGTGTGCGTCACCAACGCTAACCGGCCCTGATGATGTTCCTATCGGACGAATATCTACTGTACCACCAAACTTGTGCGTAAAATGAGGAGGATTTATTCCACCCCAGCGCATGGTTGCTCCCGTTATTGTGAGATAATTTGGCATCCCGACAGGTTTGTTTTGTACGTTTTTCCAAGCTTGTCCTAAATTTTGTAAAGCACTTAGCAAGTCTGGGTGTAAGTGGCGGCCAACTAGCCCTGCCGTAGTAAGTCCCTCGCTTGCGCGGTCTGGAATATTGACTAAGCCCGTTACTGCGCATTTTACGATTAGCTGAGCCTGCAAGTTACCAGTTGAGGCTGTTAACTTATCAGAGCCTGGCTGTTGTTCATTACCGCAGCTATGGAAGTTATTTACGGTAACTTTCACTTGGCCATTAGCATCGGTCACTAGACTTGAAGCCTCGTAAGGAGCACGTAATCGGAACAGCCCTTGGTCTATTCTTTGAATTACCGTTGCTCTTGAACCACTCGGAAAACGGTTTGCCATCGTATTTTTATCTCGCCAACTTGATGTGGTGAGCGTGTTATAAGTTGAATTTATAGTAATGGTTTTACCAACGGCCGGTCTGCCATCAGAATAGGTTAATGTTAATGTCCAAAGCGCGCTGTTGCCATTTTTTGGGTATAAAGTGACTTCACTGGCATTTTCAAGCCATTGCTGACCAAAATAGGCCTTTCCATTTGGTGTTGTAATGAGGCCGTCATAATCAAGATTGGTGTTGATCGAAAGAGTTGGTTGAGGTGTCTTGGCGGATAAGTGGGCACAAAATCCCAAGGCAACACAGATTAGTGCATTTCTTCTGTTCATCGTCAATCTCCTTTTATTAATCGATATGAACGTGATTACTGCGTTAAATTTGCTTTGTTTTAAGAAAACACCTAGCGAGACAAAAGTAATGATAGTAAAGCTATCGCTTTTGATGAATAAACTAGCACTACACTCCTTGTGGTGAATCCAAGATAGACTAGTATAAAGTTTGTTAAATACAAGTGAGCTTTTTGTGTTTTTGATTTGGGTGTACATCTAAGCTTATTGAAATAGTGATCGACTCAGCTATCTTTAATTAAGGTATGGAATTTAGGTAGTGCTCCCATGTCCAAGAGTAGACGTCAATTTCTTGAAGCTTCACTAGCCGCCTGTTTAAGTGCGTCATTTCCGGTTAGCCAAGCACTTGCGCTTAACTTACTCTCAGAAGATGAGCTAGAACACGAAGTGGCTAAGCGCAGCGCTGCCCTCCATATTTTAAGATTAGCTTCTCCTTACCCTGCTAATCAAAATGATTTTATTCCGCATATGCACCAAGAATTTAAGGAAAATGTTGAAAGCATGACTCGCGGTAAAATCTATGTTGATATTCATCATAGTGGTGCGCTTGGAAGTGGCCGCGAGTTAATGGCTGCAGTGACTCGTGGGCATGTGGAGGCCGCGCTTATCTCAGTGTCAAACCTGTCTCGGGCTTTACCTGTGTTAGATATCCTCAATATCCCATTTTGGGCGAGCTCAAACCGCGCGTTTCTCAATCTAGTTTGTTCACCACAGTGGCAGTCACTTGTTATTGAGCCCATTGGTGAGCAAGGGAAACTGAATATCTTAATGCATCATCTTGTTGGGGCTCGCACACTAACAAGCACTAAACAGTTTAATCGTTTGATTAACTTGCCTGAAAAACTCAAAGGTGTGGTGCTGAGAGTACCAGCTTCAAAGGTTTTGAGTCACTTTTACAGTATGACGTTGGCAAATGTTATTGATGTGCCTTGGGCGCAAGTGGCTAAAATGGCAAGAACGAAACATATAGAGGTTATCGATCCTAGCGTTGTTGGTTTGTTTGCGGGCCCAGATCTGCTTAAAAACGAGATAGGGCAGGTAGCGTTACTCGAAAGCGTCCCCGATGCTTGGGTAACTGTCGCAAATCAGCATTGGTTAGATGGTTTGCCGCTGCGCTTAAAAGGGGAAATCGAGGACGCGAGCAAGCAAACATTTCATACTCATGTTGCGCAGACTGAGCAACTGCAAAAGGCTTGTGAGCGTGAGCTAGTGGTCTTGGGGCTAAGCTACACCACTTAAGTGTGGACGAAAAGCGCGAATGGCAATTAAAGTTTGGTCACCACAACGCGCAGTGGAATAAGGTAAAACGAGAGCTCCTTGGTAGTACCCGCGCATTTCAACAGCTGGTAAATGCAACGCAAATGGACTTTACTAGGGCCTGTTGAGCTTTGTTACAAAAGCAAACTTGAAAGATCAACTGGCCTTCTAGCTGTTATTATTGCCAACTCAAACGAATTATTGGTACTTTGTTATCGACTCTCTTTAACCAGTGGAATGCCGTTGGTGCCAACCGGAATATAAACCGTTGTATGGTTAGGAGATTCTGCCATTTTTAGCTGCGCATTTATCGCTTCATGTTGTAAGTAGTTTGCAGTAAGTGTGGCGTTGATGATCTTTTGCGCTTCAGCGATACCTTTTGCTTCTTCAATCCGAATTTCAGCATCTTTTTTAGCAATGGCCTTTTGAGTTTCTTTTTCTGCTAGCAGCTGTTGCGCAGCAAGTTTCTTTTCTACAGCATTGGCTACGATATCTGGATAATTAATGTTACCGATCACCACTTGCTTGATATCAAATGGTGCTGACTGTAGGTAGCCTTTTAAACGTTTTGTGACGATTTCAGCAATTTGTTCGCGTTTGCTTTTTAATGCGCCACTGTCGTATTGTTGGACTTCGTCGCGAACATAGGTTCTGAAAGTTTCGCGAACAAAACGCTGATACCAGTTCTCTGCACCATAATTTTCAACGACATCTTTTACTGTACCTGGTTTAATTGCAATGACGGCATGAAAATCAAAACTGATATTCAAGTCATCCTTGGCTAAGATCTCAAAGCGTTCGGTATACGTGTTTGGGCGCATATCGATATTGACGACTTGATTTCTGAGCGGGGAAAAACCATAGTTGCTCGGGCCTACTAAGCTGCCTTGATAACCACCTGAACCAAAAAATCTTGGTTGCTCAAAAACATAGCCTTCATGCCCTGCAGGGGTGCTGGGGTTTGTGCATGATGTGATGGAAAAAAGTAAAATAACGCCAATCACGATAACAGATACAATTGAGCTTCCAATGCTAGATTTTGATTTCATCATAGATGATTCCTTTATAGGTACGTTAGTCGCTATGATAATTGACAATACTAGGACGAACAAGAATTACAGTAAATCAACGACATCAACCGGAGCGAAGTAGTGAAAATATCCGTAGTAGAAAATCCTGAGCAACAATTTGTCGATTTTTTAAGTAATAAAATTAGCGAGTTTAACTGGGCGAATTGGGAGGTCACAGAGCGCCTTCCATTGGCGGTTGAAGTAAAGGATGAGTCTGGAGAGGTTGTTGCAGGTGCAGCCGCGCGTACTTTTGGTAACTGGTTGTTGCTCGATACTTTGTGGGTTTCTGAGACACTTAGAGGTCAAAATATCGGCTCACAGATACTAGAAAGTCTAGAAGCGGCAGCCAAGCAAAGAGGGTGCGTGAAATGCTTACTCGATACCTTAAATTTTCAGGCAATGCCGTTTTATGAAAAGCACGGCTACGAGACTCAATGGATCCAAGAGCATTACCCTAAAGATGGCTGTAAGTATTTTATGGTAAAGGTGTTATAACAAGTTTAGTGGGTAAGCGTACTTACCCACAATGACGCATTAATACGGATTTGGACAAGTTCTAACCTGAAAGTGTGTAAACCAAGGACAGCCTTGATCGAACTTGCTTTCTGGGTATAAAGGTGGATTGCCAGCACCTGCAAACTTTGGGGTTTGTGCCACTGGCAAGTCTTGTAAATCTTTTGAAAGAGTCTTAATTGCTTTTTTGATTCATTTAAGTTTTATATTTATTTCCTTAATTAAGTTCAAGTTTATCTTGGAGGGGGTATCCGAGAGCGTAAGCCTGTGCTACGTATTGAGTACAAAGGACAACTGTAATGAGGCAAAGTCGAAAACACAGAGCAGTTAGCTGCGTTAAATCAAAAAGGTATTAAGTGAAAGCGAACGCTATTTACATTTATAGACGATCGGTCTAATATTTATCCTATGAGTGAGCATTCTGTAAAGCGGCGTAGAGGCCGACCAAAAAAAGAGCAAACAGGTTTTAGTGAAACCAAGGCTGCATTGATCCGAACTGGAATGGAAATTCTCACAGAAAAAGGGTTTGCTGCGACCGGTATTGATGCCATTTTGCGCTCGGTGAATGTACCAAAAGGGTCGTTTTACCACTACTTTGCAAGTAAAGAAGCGTATGGCTTAGTACTGATTGAAAACTATTCCTCTTTTTTAAAAGCAAAGTTAGTGAAAGCATTATCGGTCGAATATCTTGATCCGTTAGCGCGACTTGCATTGTTTATGGATCAAGCTGAGATGTCGATGAGAAAGTTCAGCTATTCGCGAGGTTGCTTAGTTGGTAATCTAAGCCAAGAAGTTGCGCAGTTACCAGAATCGTTCAGAGATAAATTAGACGATGTGCTTAATGAGTGGCAAGCACTGGTCGCTGAGTGTTTTGAACAAGCAAAGCTGCTTGGACATATTGCCAGAGAAACAAACTGCGACGAGCTAGCCTACACGTTTTGGAATGGTTGGGAAGGCGCGGTAATGAGAGCTAAACTTGAACAAAGTGCAGTGCCACTAAAGCTATTCTCTGAGTTTTTTATTCGTTCAATACAAGTGTCTGGTTAACCATTTTGCAGTTAAGTGGGTTAAACCACACTCTTTTTATAATTTAATAGACGATTGGTCTAATTAATGGAGGAGATATGTTTAAAGCAATAATAATCGATAAGCAAGACGGCAATTATACTGCGACACTCAATGAGGTTAGCGAACAGGAGTTAATGCCGGGCGATGTTGATATTGAGGTATTATACTCGACACTCAATTACAAAGACGCGCTAGCGATCACAGGAAAGTCACCTGTGGTGAGAAGCTTTCCTATGATCCCTGGTATTGATTTTGTCGGTAAAGTATCGGCTTCGAATCACTCTGACTATGAGCGAGGGCAATTGGTAATACTCAATGGTTGGGGAGTTGGAGAAAAACACTGGGGCGGCCTGGCACAAAAAGCACGAGTTAACGGCGAATGGCTCGTCCCTGTGCCAGCCAACTTCGAACCAAAAGACGCGATGGCTATTGGCACTGCAGGCTATACCGCGATGTTGTGTATTATGGCACTTGAACGGCATGGCGTAACGCCCGAGCAAGGTGAAATATTGGTGACCGGTGCAGCGGGTGGTGTGGGTAGCGTGGCGATTGCTATTCTGTCAAAGCTTGGATTTAGCGTTACAGCGCTAAGTGGCAGAGTTGAGCAAGAATCTCAATTTCTCAAGCAGCTTGGCGCACAAAATGTGATTCATCGCAGCGAGTTAGAAGGAGTGGGTAAGCCGCTTGCAAAAGAGCGTTGGGCTGGAGTCGTTGATGTGGTTGGTTCACATGTTTTAGCAAACGCATGTGCTGGCACTAAATATGGTGGTGTCGTTACTGCGTGTGGCTTAGCAGGTGGTATGGATTTCCCTGCCACTGTAGCACCTTTTATTTTACGAGGGGTGACGTTGACCGGTATTGACAGTGTGATGTGCCCTAAAGCGTTAAGGCTTGAAGCATGGCAACGGTTAGCGAGTGATCTTGATTTAAATAAACTTGGTGTCATCGCTCATGAAATCCCCTTAGCCGAAGCTATACCTACAGCGGTGGATTTGCTTAATGGCAAGGTGAGAGGTCGTATAATTGTGGACATTAACGCCTAGCATAGATTTCTCAAAATTTAGGCATGTGACTATTGAGCAGTTCGGTGTGATTACCTACAATACAGCATGCTTAAATAATTGAAGAAAAACGATGACAGATTCAACTGAAAAACCAGCACTACCAGATAGGCTTTCAATCAACCCTCGCAGCCCACATTATGCTAAAGAAGTGCTAGAACACCACATTGGCATCCGTTTTAACGGTAAAGAGCGCACTGATGTTGAAGAATATTGCATCAGCGAAGGCTGGATTAAGGTAGCATCACCAAAGGCATTAGACCGTCGTGGTCAACCTTTGCTACTGAAGTCAAAAGGGACTGTTGAAGCTTACTATTGCTAAGCGCCGTGATGAAGCACCAATCTGCTCAGGGGTAAATTGGTGCGCTTTGCTTAAGTTACTGTAATATTCCCATCTCGATTGCTAAAAGTACTGCACGGGTTCTATCTCTTACGCCAAGTTTAGAAAGTAAATTGGAGACATGATTTTTGATTGTGCCTTCTGACTTGTGTAAGGCTTCAGCTATTTCCTTGTTGGAATAACCATTTGCAACCAGTCTCAATACCTCTATTTCTCGTACGCTAAGCGTCTCTGTGGCTTTGAACTCAGAAAAATCATTGTTGAGCTTTGGTGCATACTTTAACAGGGTTTCTGTGATCGCTGGTTGAAAGTAGGTTTCACCATTGATGATGATTTTCATGGCATTTACTAAGGAATCCAGAGCGATATCTTTGAGTACAAAGCCCTTGGCACCATTACTTAAGCTGTCGAGAACGAGCTTGGGGTCATCGAAGGTTGTTAATACTAATACTGGGATCGTTATGCCTTGACTATTTAGCTGCTTCAAGGTGGCGATACCATTCATAATAGGCATGGATAGATCCAGTAAAATAATATCAGGGGCAACCTCTGCTAGCTCATCAAGTAACGTCTGACCATTGTCGCACTGGGCAATGACTTCAACTTCCTCGTTAAATTGTAATAAAGTGACAATGCCTTCTCTTACGAGTTTCTGATCGTCAACCACGACTACTTTCATCAATATCGTCCTTACTGTGGAGTTAACGGGAGTTTAATTTTATAGTATAGGGCGCGACTGTGCTCATAGAGATGCAAGTGGCCGCCACACTCAGATATGCGTTCAGACATCCCCGTTAAACCATTCCCTTTTTGCCATTGTTCACTGATATAGCCATCGTCATGCATACTGACGAACAGCTTTTCATCATCTAACGTCATTTCAAGCCAGAACTGCTTTGCATGACTATGCCTTAGGCTGTTGGTTATTGCTTCTTGAACACAGCGCAGCAGCACTTGTGCTACAGGGCTATCGTCAACAGCAATATGCTGCGGTATGGTTGCATGCACTTTTAGCTCAGGAATATGTTGGAGTAGCAAGGTAAGCGATTGATGAAAATCAATATCTCTGTGTTGTCTGAGCATATCCACGGCATCTCGCACGTCATTTAGTAGTAGCTTAGCCACGCTTTGACATTCTTGGATGTGCTGCTGGGCTGGCGTTTCGGTAGTCAGTCGTTCCGCTATCTGCAATTTTATACTCAATGCTGTGAGGTGATGCCCTAAAAGATCGTGTAATTCCCTCGCTATTCGGGTGCGCTCAGAATGCTTCGACAGCTCAGAAAGTAAGTGTTGCGTGGATTGCAACTGAGCATGTTGATTTTGGATCTCGACCCTAGCTTGTTGTTCTCGTTGATGGGTGGTGGCTAATAGCAAGGCGAATAAGTGAAACAGGCCATACAGTAATCCCTCAATCCATAGCAGGTGTTGTTGTTTGATACTCTGCATTGTAAACCAGCTCAATACGATAATAATGGTGAAGCCAACAGATACGCGAAGGGGCAGTAGATAAGCGATAACGGCAATCCAAATAATGGTAAGAATAGATAAATATCCAAATTGCATTATCCAGCCACAGGCAAAAGCTGAAAATAGCATTACAGCTAGGGCAAGCCATCGTAAATGACGTTCACACTGCTCACAAGTGCCAATGAGGTAACTCAGTGCATAAAGACAGAAAAAGCTGCTGAAGATGGGTATTTCTGGTGGCTCATTCTGTTTATTCGTTATGTAAGCTGAAATAGCGAAAAGGGCAACCCAAGTCATCAGCGCCAATAGGTCTCTCATATCTCGATTTGCGATTAATTTTCCGAATATCAACGCCAATGTCCTCTTGCAAGCAAATTTAACGTAGTAGTAATACCAATTAGTCTTAATACTTGCTCAATTTGAAGGAACAAATCTGACGCTAACTGCGTTAAAAATTTCTCATTTAGAACAACTAAATAGCAAAATTTTCGCCTAGTTATCGACAAGATTTTCTCGCCTCAAAATAGATCACTTAATTAAGCTAATTGGTATAAGGGATAACAGCTGCTAAAGAACAAGTTGTTATCCCGCGTTCAGGTTATTTATCTCACTGAGTATGACAAAGTAACAAGACTGTGCCCATAGGCCAAAAGTCATGGTTTCACATCATGACGTTTGGGACAGGTACTTCTGATGTGGTAGCGCTAGGCTAAAGGTCGAATTCATAAAAGAGAGATTGTTATGCTTATTGTTCATCAGTTTGCTTTGTATTTGCACATTATTATTGGTGCAATTGCGCTAATTGTATTTTGGGGGCCAGTCGTGACCGTAAAAGGTAGCCCACAGCATAGACTATGGGGAAAAATATTCACTTGGTGTATGTGGTTAGTTTCTGTCAGTGGCATTGTCATGTGCCTAATTGTGATTTACGACCCATTGGCAGTCCGTTACCCCTCTCAACACATTGAGCAGGAGCTAGGGCAACAGCTGGTATTGAAGCAACGTCAATTGAGTGAATTTTTACTGATGCTATCAGTATTAGTGTTAGCAAATATTCGTCATTCGAGTTTGGTGTTAAAGGCCAAACAGCACCGTGAGCGATTAAAAAGCTGGCCTCATTTATTGCTAATAGGACTCTTGGCGGCAGTAGGAGGGCGCGTGTTATACGCTGCGCTTGCATCTGGCAGAACGCTATATCTAATATTTTCACTTATTGTGCTTTTTACCGTCGCTACTATGTTGTTCTACATATTTAAGCCAACGCTCAAACCACGAGAGTGGCTGCTGGAGCATATGAGCACCATTTTAGGTGCAGGGATTGCGGTATATACGGCATTTTTCGCGGTGGGTGGGCGTCATTCGTTAGCGCAACTATTGCCTGGGGCATGGCAGCTAGTGCCATGGTTGTTACCCGTTGTGATCGGCACTTTGGGTATCCTGTTTTACAAAAAGCAGTTAGTTAGCCGTCAAACTAGGAGGTGCAAATAATGTCTTGGGAGAACAAAGTACTGAACTTATTGATGATGCTAGTTGCAACCTCTAAAGTGTTTGCGACGCCGAGTCCGACAGACGCGTTGGAGCATGCCAAAACACTATTTGAACAACAGGTAAAAGTGGATGCAGAGCAAGCTTTTCTAGCTCTGCAAGAAACGCATTCCAATGAGTCATTTTATTACCTTGGTAGGATTAAACTGGCGTCTGACAAGCTCGACGAAGCCGAAGACTACCTTAAAAAAGCATTGCGTCTCGAGCCCAACAGTGCGGATGAGTATTATTGGTACGCCAAGGTCAATGCAGAGCAAATAAAGCATGCTTCTATCTTTTCAAAACTGAGTTATGCCAACAACATAGAAAATGCGTTTTTAGCAGCAATAGACAAAGACTCAGCACATATCAAAGCGCAGCAAGGGTTATTCTATTTCTACCTTTCAGCACCAAGCATTGCTGGTGGCTCTGAGGCCAAAGCGGTGCAACAGATAAGGGCGATAGAAGCCTTATCTTCCCATGCCGCAATGAAGCTATGGATCGACTTTTATTTGCAGACTGGCAATGATGAAGCGTTGATAACCTATACTAACACCTTGCTCGAACGCAAAACTATTGATGAAGCAGTGTTGTTTAAAGCTGGAATTGCGCTGCAGAGTATCAAACATTACGATGGTGCATTTGTGTTTTTCAGGACTTTAATAGTAAAAAAGGAACCAAAGCATTACGCTGCGGGGCTTTACCAAATTGGCCGGACGGCGGTGTTTTCACAGGTAAATGTAGGCGAGGGGATCGCAGCATTACAAGCGTATTTAACGCTCGAGATCGGTGCCGATGACCCAGATAAAAATTGGGCACGGTTGCGTTTAAGCCAGCTTTATATGCTCCAAGGAGATACTCCACGTGCTAAACAGTTAATCGGCGAATTAAAATCAACGCGAATTGGCGACAAAGATCTAATCAAAGCGATTAGACAGCTGCAGCTTTGAGTAACCAGTTAATTTGTTTTATTAGGATGGCAAACGTCGAGCAAGCTCGACGTTTTAGCGATTACTGAGCTGAAGTTAACCAGCTCAGAAATTGACGTGCTTCGCCGCCATTGGCGAATTGTGTGATCTTACGGCCTGTGCCGTCAGCAAAGATCACTTTAGATTTGTTCACCGAAATTGAGCTAATTGGTTGCTCAACACGGATCTCTGTTCCGTTATATGTATATGACATAATAAAACTCACTTTTATAATGCTCAGCAAATTAGCTGATGCTTTTGATAGTAGATGAGCTTCATTACAGTTTAGCGAACAGGATACACTGTCCTCACAACGACCCGATATGGGCATGACAGCTTAGACCAATCTTCTTGATTGGCTTGATTTTCGCCTGACTATATTAAGCTCTACTTGTATTTTTTATGCGGACTTACTGGATCAAGGCAAGGAGGCATTACTTGAGGTCTGCTTTATTTTGAGAGGAGGTTAAAGCAAGAGAACAAGGATATAGAATTGTAATTAGCAAAGCAAGCTTTTTATTTCAGCATAGCGATAAATACTCTCAACACTTAGCCAACTTAAGGCACCTAAGGTTGCCTCGAGGTGTTAAACCCCGAGAACATAGTTACTCCATTAGCACAGCGTTTGTTCGACTGACTGCTTGCCGTTAAATAGCTCGAACGTTAGATTCTGAGGATGCTGAGCGGCAAGGTAAACTAGCGCATCTGCGACATTTTCTCGACTTATCACGGCATCTTTTCTATTTTCAGGGCGTGTAGTGGAAAATCCTCCAGTAGCGGGCTCGTTTTGTAACGTACCTGGTCGAACGATGGTGTAGTTTACAATACTTTGCTGTAAGTGTTGATCGGCCATATGTTTAGCGACCAAGTACGGTTTGATTTCACTTTCAATGTTATCAGGATCGTCTGCACCAATAGAGCTGACCATAATAAAATGTCTAATGTTTGCTTTCTCTGCATATTTAACGGCTTTAATCGCGGCCCATAAATCGATCAGTAGGGTTTTATCAGCACCTGTCGCTCCACCAGAACCTGCACTAAATATTACCTGCTCGACGTTGTCAAAGGCTGAACTAAAATCGTTTTCAAGGTCTTGTTCAATGATACTTAACTGCTCAGACTCAATATCTGCTAGCTTGTCTTTATTACGCACCAACGCCACTATGTCATGGCCTTGTTCCAGCATTTTCTTTGTCGTCATTTTTCCAATTTGACCACTGGCACCAATGATTAAGGTCTTCATAGATAAACTCCTTTAAAGTGTTTGCTTAATTAAGACCTTGGGGTCATGGTGTAGATTTAAACCCCTTCGGTGTAAAATAAGTTATAAATAGGCGAGCAATTGCTTAACTAATCTAAAAATTATGGTGGCCAGGGAAAAGTTGACCACCGTAGAGAGGGGAAATTACCTTTTACTTTGTCACTTTGCGAGCTCTAAAGTTACGGCCTTTCATTTTCCCTTCTGAGATTGTTTTAAGCGCCACGTTGGCAATACTGCGCTCAACCGCAACGTAGGATGACATCGCAGTGACTTTTATTTTGCCGATTTGGTCACCTTTTAACGCTTTATTTGAAGTCAGTGCGCCCAAGATATCACCCGGTCTTAATTTCGCTTTCTTACCGCCGTCGATTTGAATGGTTACCATAGGCGCTCGGTTAATTTTGTTATTTAACACTTGGTCGCTTGGCAGGGTATTGGGCTCTATTGTCTTGCCTAAATAGTCTTCGAGGGCATTTACTTTATGCGACTCTTTATAACTCATTAAAGAGCATGCCACGCCTTTATTGCCTGCACGTCCGGTTCTGCCAACGCGGTGAACATGCACTTCTGGGTCATGAGCGATATGGTAGTTGATCACCATATCTACGTGATCGACGTCGATACCTCGAGCAGCGACATCCGTTGCCAATAAAATGGTCACGCTCTTATTTGCAAAACGAACCAGTGTGCGGTCACGGTCTTTTTGTTCTAAGTCACCATGAAGTGCAGCCGCATCAAAACCTAGGCTATATAGGTTGTCGCATACGCTCTGGCACTCCGCTTTGGTATTACAGAAGATAACCGCTGAGTTTGGTTGAAATTGCATTAACAGCTTTTGTACTGCTGGTAATCTTGCGTCGTTATTGTCTATTTCATAAAAGTACTGTTCAATCGAGCTATCATCATGGGTTGCTTCGACCGTGACTTTGGCTGCGTCTTTCATGATGTGCTGCGCGAGCTGCTCTATTTTTGGCGGGTAAGTTGCACTAAATAACAGGTTTTGGCGTGCTGTAGGACAGTGATCGATGATGCACTGCAGCGACTCTTCAAAACCCATCTCCAACATGCGATCCGCTTCATCCAGTACAAAAGTATTTACTTCATCTAGCGACAAACGGCCTTTGCGCAGGTGCTCTTCGATGCGTCCTGGCGTGCCCACAATGATGTGCGCGCCGTGTTCAAGAGAGCCAATTTGCGGACCCATTGGTGCACCACCACACAGCGCTAACACTTTGATGTTATGGACTGCACGGGCAAGCTTGCGAATTTCAACTGCAACCTGATCGGCAAGCTCTCGAGTTGGACAAACCACAAGCGCTTGCACACGAAAGCGTTTCACATTTAAATTATGTAATAGTCCTAAAGAGAAAGCGGCGGTTTTACCTGAGCCCGTTTTACCTTGGCCAATGACATCTTTACCCGCCAAGATAAGCGGTAAGGTTTGCGCTTGAATGTCGGTCATGGTGTGATATCCCAATGACGCGAGGTTATCGAGTAACGCGCTGGAAAGTGAGGTACTTGAAAAAAGTGGCTGAGTCAAAGTCGCTGTCTCTGTAGTTCTAAAACAGCAATTATAACATGGGTCGAATGGATAGCGTGTGTAGGGCCGTGATAAAATTTTTTACCACGGCCATGTGCGTTAAAAAATAATCTTAAACATTTCCCATGAACAGGGATAAGTGGCATTACAGCCTATGACGGTAGGATGCACATTGGCTCCTGCACCACCATTACCTGCGGCTTGGATATAGTGACCATTGATTGACCTAAGTGCCACTTTATCGCCATTTTGGATTAAGGCGCCGGGGTTATTCGGTAGCTCAATCGTAAAGGTTTCCCAAATAGAAGCCACTGTTCGATCGGCATTTAGCTCAGCGCCGCCACCTTGCTCTGCAACAAAGTAATAGCCAGTGGCTGTTTGAATGTGGATGGTGTCGCCATCAAACAGGTTACCACCGTTGACATCGATAAGATTAAACCGCTCCCAAGGGCCAATCGCGATGCGATTGGCGTTTACAGTATTACCGCCATTGTTTTCTGCAACGAAGTAATATTGTCCGCCCGTTTCAAACGAAACGTTAGTAAAAATCGTAGGACTACATGGGGCAGTGGTGAAGGTTAAGTCTTCCCCCTGAATTGTGGTGCGAGGTGGCTTTGGATCTCCTCGAAAACGAAAATGGTATTCGGTGCCACAATCTAGGTTCGTTATTTGTGCGCTAACCGGGCCATTAACGCCAGCGGGTGTCGCGAGTACGCTGTAGCCGTAGTTAGTAGTTAGGCCATAATCAAACGTTTCTCCACTTAAACCGATAGTAGAAGCGGAATAACCGTTTAATTGAGCGGAAGTTTCTGTGATATTGCTCGCAGCTTGGGTCACATATTGCGTACCAGCATGCGCTAAAAATGTACTACCAAACAATGTGAACAGTATCAATTTCAAGATATTCATTGTCTAGCTCCTTTGACGAAAAAAGGCTGTTAGGATTAACAGCCTTTTTAGCTTAGGAGAAGGTGTTGCAAATGCTATTACACCTGCTTACAGCTTTAATTGCCAGCAGTAGGCTTCTGACGTGGGGTACGCTTGTCTCCAGAGTGTTGGCTCTTTGGCTTGTTTGCAGACGATGATGGGCGACGTCTGCGGTTACCATTGTTGTTACTAGCAGGTTTGCCGTTACCACTCGGTTTATTGTTGCGAGGGCCTGAATTTTGCTTAGGTTTGTTTTTCGGCTGAGCGGAAGGTGTTTGCTCGGCTTCGTCCACCTTTGACTTTTTCGGTTTCTTTGGCTTTTTCGGCTTGATTGGGCGCGTATCCAACTTTGATTCTGGTACGGCAAGTTGCGGTTCGAATCCTGGTTCCACTTTACGCGGCACCAGCTGTTGAATTAATCGTTCAATGCCAAATAAGTCGCTCGCGGTCTCTTGCGTAACAAATGAGATAGCTTCTCCCGTCGCACCAGCGCGGCCTGTTCTACCAATGCGGTGAACATAATCTTCGTAAACATTTGGCAGATCAAAGTTCACGACATGAGGCAGCTCTTGAATATCTAAGCCTCTTGCCACAATATCAGTGGCAACAAGTACACGTACTTCACCGTTTTTAAAACCTGCAAGGGCTTTCATGCGAGCACTTTGGCTTTTATTACCATGGATTGCAGCGGCGTTGATCTTGTCTTTTTCCAGATCTTTAACCAAGCGGTTGGCACCGTGTTTTGTGCGGGTAAATACCAACACTTGTTGCCAATCATGCGTTTGGACTAAATGTTTTAGTAAACCTGTACGTTTACTTTTGTCTACTGGATACACCCATTGAGTCACGCTTTTAGCTGTGCTGTTTGCAGGTGCAACAGAAACTTCTACCGGGTCATGGATTAACCCTTTCGCCAAGGCTCTAATTTCTTCAGAGAAAGTCGCAGAAAACATTAAATTTTGTCTGCGGCTTGGTAATGCTTTAATGATGCGCTTGATATCATGGATGAAGCCCATGTCTAACATACGGTCGGCTTCATCCAATACCAGCACTTCAAGGTCGTCAAACTTCACCGCATTTTGCTGGTAAAGATCGAGTAATCGGCCAGGTGTTGCCACTAAAACATCAACGCCTTTACGCAGCCTCATCATTTGCGGGTTGATCTTCACACCGCCGTAAACTACTTCAGAGCTGATAGGAAGATGCTTACTGTACAGCGTAACGCTTTGCCATACTTGATCAGCAAGTTCTCTGGTAGGCGTTAGAATTAGCGCGCGTACGTTATTCGCACGTGGCTTAGTACCTGCAATTAGCTTTTGCAACAAAGGTAATGTAAAGCCCGCAGTTTTACCTGTACCCGTTTGCGCCGCAGCCATCACGTCTCTGCCTTCTAAAATAGCAGGAATGGCTTGCTCTTGAATGGGGGTCGGTTTGTCGTAACCTTGTTCGACAACGGCTTGATTTATTTCTGGGGCTAAACCTAGGTGGCTAAAGCTCATGATTTTGTACTCTGTATTGGGCGGCGGGCAAGAGTACAGTATTTACTCCGCTTAAGCAATTTTGCCGTGTTGTTAAATAAATATAGGCAGGGTAGATAACACTATCATAGCGTTAAAAGTATAATTTAAATATCAGGTTTACAATCAAAATAAATGAAAGGAAACGTTCACAGCACGGGTCTATTGATGGTACTGATTATTCGCGACCAGTTTGCCCCATTTAAAGGTCACATATTCAGCAAATTGGTGTAACTTAGGAGCCGTTTTGTGAAATACGCATCAGTATCTTTGGTAGAAAAGGGTTTTTATTTTGCGAGCCTTAGCGTTGTGTTGTTACTTTCACCGCTAACACAAGTACAAGCTGAGCAAGTCACCGCACAGCAATTTGTTGACTTGCAACAAGGGCGAGCTCACTTCCCTGGGTTTCGCAGGGCACATGCAAAAGGGATTTGCGTGTCAGGAGAATTTAAGTCGAATGGGAGATTATCTCAGTACTCTAGCGCAGCAGTTTTTAAAGCGGGCACGCATCCATTTATCGGCCGATTGGCCATTGCCGGAAATAATCCGCACGCTAGAGAGCTAGCAGCACCGGTAAGGAGTTTTGCGCTGAGCTTCGTGAAAGGTGCTGAGCGTTGGAATATTGCGATGAATACGCCTCCTGTGATGGCGGTAACGAATCCCCATGATTTTTATCAGCAGATAGTCGCTCTGAAGCAGGGCAAAGAGGCAATAAAAGACTTTTTTGCTGAGCACCCTGAGAGTGCGGATTATTTAGCATGGAAAGCGAGTTACACGCCAAGCCCGAGTTTTGCCCTTGAGACTTATCATAGTATTAATGCGTTTTATTTGGTGGATGAAAAATCGCAGCGTCAGGCTATTCGCTGGAAAATGCTGCCAATAAATGAAGAAAGTAAAAACCCTTACACTGGCAAAAACGCGCTACAACAAGAGTTTGCAACTCGATTAGAGAAGGGAACTGTGCGCTTCACTTGGCAGTTTATATTTGCCAAGCAAGAAGATGATGAAAATAATCCAGCCAAACTCTGGCCCAGTAATCGCGCCAAGTTAGATGCAGGAGAGATCTCCATCACTCATTGGCAACCGCAATTAGAGGGTAACTGCCATGCACTCAATTTCGATCCCTTGATACTACCCTCCGGTGTAATTGCGACCGAAGATCCAATTCTAAGAGCGCGCTCTGCTGCGTATGCTGAGTCTTATCGCCGTAGAGCTAAGGAGCAATTGATGGGGCATTTGAGGAAAAAGTGAATGACTAAGCAGAAGATACGATTTAATCTCGCGATGAGAGTGCTTCACTGGTCTATGGCATTACTTGTCTTTGCTATGATTTTTGCTGGTCTTACGATGGTGTATTCTCTAGAGCCTTGGCAGCTGACACTGCTTGGACTGCATAAGTCATTTGGTGTGTTGGCACTAATGCTACTTTTATTGCGCTGTGTTATAAGAATAAAGTCATCGACTCCAAACTTACCATCAGGGATGCCCGCAATCCAAGTCAAACTGGCCAAGCTCAGTCACTGGCTGCTCTACTTATTGATGCTAGTCATACCGACTAGCGGTCTGTTGATGCAGTATTATGCGGCGCGACAAATTGTGATGTTCGACTTCTTCATCATTCCAGCAGCGATGGTACCACGCATCGAATACTTTGCTGTGTTGCGCGAAGGACATGGCTTAGCTGTATTGCTATTGGTAACAGTACTTGCAGTTCATATTGGCGCGGCGCTTTACCATCACTTTATAAGAAAAGATGGCGTGCTAAAAAGTATGTGGTAATGACCCAAGGCCTGCTTACTGGCAGGCCGCTATTTTAAATATGTTTGCAGTGCTGTTAAGTCTACCTTTGCTTGTAATTTTGCTGCGATTAAATATAACCCTGCCAGTTTGCGGTGAATAAACAACGCATCTACAGGTGGTGTATGCCACTCGTTAGAGCGGCCATTCAACGCTAGCCCTTTTTCACTGAGCTCTTTACTCAGTTTGCTGTTAGCGAAATCAAATGGGCCGTTGTAGCGAAGCGGGGTCGTTGCAAGTAAAAACAGCTCAATAACCGCATCACAGTACTCAGGTGCAATATTTGTGTCGAAATAGCCGATGTCGCATGCAGCCTGTTTAACGGCGGCATGGTCTTGCTCCATGGCAGCCCCAAGCAAGCTTTTATAACCACTGCTAATAGTGTCGCTGACTACACGTGTTGCGCCAAAGTCTAGTAACACGATTTGAAGGGGATCTTTATTAAATAGATAGTTGGCAAAGTTAGGATCGGTTTGTATCAATTTAAGTTCGAACATTTCAATAAAGAAAAGCTCGATCAGTGTTGCCATAATTTTATTGCGAGCTGGCTGTGGTAAAGCAACAGCCTCGGCTAGTGGCTCGCCAGAGACGTATTCCATAGTCAGCAGATGCTTGCTACTTAGGCTTTGGTATACCTTAGGAATTTTAAAGCGTGTATCTTTTGCAAGTCCGCAGGCAAACTGCTGCAAATAGTTCGCTTCTTGTTGATAGTTAGTCTCTGCGAGCAATTGGAATTTAGCTTCGGCTACTAAAGGGACGATGTTGATGTTTTTAGGAAGTAGACCAGTCATTTTGATAAGACTTACTACGTTGTCTACATCGCTTTGAATACTTTTTGCCACCCCAGGGTATTGTATTTTTATGGCAAGTGGTTGACCATCTTCGGCATTGGCTTTATGCACCTGCCCAATGGACGCTTGTGCAAAACTTTTTAGCTCAATATGGCTAAACTTGTCGAGCCAGTCTTGCCCCAACTCTTGTTCTAGTGCGCCAATGAGCTGCTTGTATGGCATCGGCATTGCATCTGCACGCAGGTGTGTAAGCAGCATCGCAAGTTCAGGTGGTAATAGGTCGCCTGCATCCATTGAAAGCAATTGACCTAACTTCATTGCTGCGCCACGCAAATGGCTCAGTTTTTCTGCAACTGCGTGAATATTTTTGCTTTGTAGTAGTAAATCAGTGCGGTTGACGGGTTGTCCTTGCAGTGTCTGCCTTGCCCCTTCAAGTAGCATATTTGAGGCAACTTGACCTGCCAGCCCACCTAAGTGAACTAGGCGGCTAAACCGAGATGATGGAACTTTACGTGAGCTGCTCTTCAAACTTAAACCTTGGTGTGACTGTTTTATTTCGCTAACGAATAATACGGTATACGCTACTGTTAGGTTCACCTCTAAGTGAGCGGTTTTGAGGTAACGCACGTACAAAAGGCTGACTAAAACCTATGGAGAATGCTATGTGGTGTGCAGATTGTGAAGCAATTGAGTCATATTTTTTTGAAACAACGTACTTTTGGTTTTTCCTGCCGACCAGTAATGCTGAGCAAAATTTGATGCAAATGTGCACTGAAATGGCGCTAGCCCCAGAGTTAGTAGCAGATAAATGCATTACTGTTCAGGTGAATAAAAATGGACTTTCTACGTTTTTAAATAATATCGGTGGTTGTTTAGCAGGGCCAGAGTTCGGCCAGTCCAAAGTGACGACCATGGCACAAGAAGGCCACCCAGATATCAATGCGATTAGCCGAGTCGCCAGTGTAGAAACCTTCGCGCGCCGCCATCAAGCGCGGTGGATTAAAACTGCGGTAGAAAACGAGACGTACCAAAGCTGGTTTCAACCCATTGTACGAGCTTATTCGGAGCCGGGAAACCTTGATGTGTTTGCTAATGAAGCGCTATTTAGGCTGTTCGATGATGAAAATAATATGGTACCGCCAAGCCTCGTTTTTAATTTAGCCGAGCAAAGCGGTTTACTCTTTTCCCTTGATTTAATTGCACGAAAGTCTGCTGTAGAGCATGCTGCTAAAGCGAATTTGAATTCCAAGATATTCATAAACTTCAACCCTTCTAGCATCTATGATCCGTCATATTGTTTGCGTTCGACCGCCTCTGCGATTAGTGAACTGGGGTTTCAACCTCAGGACATCGTATTTGAGGTGACCGAGACACACCAAGCTCGGGATATGAATCATTTGAAGGGAATTTTGGCGTTTTATCGTAGCTGTGGCTTTGGTGTTGCACTAGATGACATTGGCTCTGGGTGGTCGAGCTTAAATATGTTGGCGCAGCTGAGACCAGATTATATAAAGGTAGATATGGAGCTGGTAAGACACATCGACACCAATCAACACAAGCGTAATATTGTCTCTCATTTAATCCAGCTCGCACATGAAAATGGTATCGAAGTAATTGCGGAAGGGGTGGAAAGTCGTGCAGAAGCACAAGTGCTCCGAGATATAGGGGCAGATTATCTGCAAGGTTATTATTTCGCGAAACCAGCTGCGCTGAGTACACGATTGTCTAATAACCTTGAAGAGGAGATAACGCAAAAGGTAAAGCCCTTATCAAACGCCGCTAATCAATTTGATAGATTGTGATAAATAAGCAAGAGAGGGGAAGAAGTTTTTAAAGAAGCCGAGATAGTATCCCCCTTCGAGTTGAAGCTGCCATTTTAGGAGCGTCCACATTTGAGGTGGGTGTCTAAACACATTTGAGGTGGGTGTCTGGTTTAAATTTGATAAATACAGTAATTGCAAGGACCAGCTGCCTAAACGAAGTGAAGAGTTGCCTCAGGGTATTTAGATTCAAAATGACAACGGCTATTTTAGATAACAGTGTTCTGCCAAATAGCACAGGTTGTGCGCCTCTATGTTCTTCAGTATAGGTGATTTCATTGAATTCCTTGTGTATCAAGTCCGATAAAAAGTGTGCTATGTTTGTCGATGTTAGTCTCCGCTGTTTAGTTATTTGACAAACTCATTATGGCTCTGGCTTTGCCTTAAGCTAAACCACAAAGAAGCGGAGGGTAGCACTGTGTGGGAGTCATTATGTATGGGGAATATGGAAGTTAGACTTGTGGTAAAAATCATCCTTTGCATCTGGTGTGTCTGTTTAATTGTTGGTGGTGCAACACATATTTTTGATAGTGTTTATTTTGGCTTGTTGCCGTACAAGTTCGTCCCATTATGGCTAAATATTTACTGGTCAGCTTTAGGCGTTATAGATTTAGTTGCTGTCTTTTTACTGCTCAAGTATAGGTTGCAAGGGGTCTTACTTACGTTAGCAATCATGTTAAGTAATGTAATTGTTAACTCTATCGCTTATTATTCACTGGAAGTTATTTCGGATGCTTGGTCGTTACAGCTTCAAACTTTGTTTTTTGGGTTTTGTTTAGGGTCAGCATTTTTACTGTGGCGTACAGGTGTTGTTAAACAGACGTAGTAAAAAATAAGTGACAAAAATAAAGAGATACGAATAGCGAATAGATCAATAGCGAATAGATTAGCGAATAGATGAAGATTAGCGAATAGATGAAGATTAGCGAATAGATGAAGATTAGCGAATAGATGAAGATTAGCGAATAGATGAAGATTAGCGAATAGATGAAGATTAGCGAATAGATGAAGATTAGCGAATAGATGACACCCACAACTATTTGCACCAACGCTGGAAAATGCAGGTTAAAAAGTATAAAAATACTTCAATCACTGGGTACAAAAACGTTTTTCGATAGGGCTATTTTTTAGCACTCAAGCGTATCCATTCACTAAAACTGGGTTATCGCGTATGACAAATAAGTAAAAATAAGTGACACCCATCACAGAAAATAAGTGACACCCATCACTATTAGCCTCAAAGCTGAGAAAGTGAAGTTAAAAAGTATCAAAACACTTCAATCACTTTGGTCAAAAACGTTTTTCGATAGGCCAATTTTTAGCGCCCAAGCATATCTTTACACTCAAACCGGGTTATCGCGCACGACAAGGCGCTGCAAATACAGCAGTAAGAAATTCGAAAATTGAGAATGTGAGTTTTGCTAAGCTAACAAGCGCTCGCAGTTTGTTAGATTCGTCCGCCGTCGTTTTTGTAGTGTTTCACAGTAAGCGGTTATTGTTCGCTCTCGACCAACTGCACCATGGAATACCCGAGAAAATTGTGTGGTGAGTTTTATCCGGTTCTCAGTCTCTATATTTAATCGAGTAAGAATGGGTTGTGCTTCATCGATATACCCGCGTTTATCGGCGCGAATACATTGGCCTGTGAGTTCAACCAACTCAATATAGGACTTGAGTTCAAAAGGCAGGCCTTTTGGCATATGTTTTCGTGGGCTGCCCGCAAAGCGTAGTAGGCTTTTTGGTTGTTTGCCCTGTTTAGCGTGGTCGATGCGTTTTTTGATGCTGGTGTAGTCTGAGGTTTCAGGTGTTGCTGCGATTTTGGCTCTAATGGGGTTTAGGTCTACGTAAACGAGACAAGCAGCCAATGCCGCCTCGTCCAGCAGCGCTTGGGATTTAAATCGTCCTTCCCAAAACCGACCTGTACAGTTATCTTCTTTATTTGCTCTGCGGGCGATGTCTTCGTTGAGTACTCGCATAAACCAGCTAATATCTGCAAGTCTTTCCCTGTACTTGGCGACATGTTCACTGAGTATCAATTGCTCCAATTCACTGAGTGGCTCACCTTCAATAAATTTTTGGCTTATCCAATTGCCTTTAAATAGCTTGTGCCACCGTATCACAACTGCTTTATCAGACAGGCGCTTAGCCTTTCTATCATCAACATATAAAACAATGTGGGTGTGATTACTCATCACGGCATAAGCACAGATATCAATACAAAACACAGACCCTAACATTAGGAGCTTTTCTTCAACCCAATCCCGGCGATGCTCGTATGATTTGCCAGTAAATTTATCTTCACCGCATAGAAACGCGCGCCTTACGCAACGGGAGATACAGTGGTAGTATTTGGTGTCGGTTAAACTGATTTGCTTTTTACGGGCAGTAGCCATAGTTGGTTTCCTCAATCCTTTGAGTGCAGAATTAAAGCTTAGACGGCATCTTAGGATGATGCAAATTAGTGATGGGTGTCTGTGATTTAGCATGTGATTTACAAATTAGTGATGGGTGTCTGCGATTTACAATTTACAAATTAGTGATGGGTGTCTGCGATTTACACTGGCTTGCGATTTACACTGGGTAAAAGTTTCTTTTGGGCTAGAACTATAAAGGTCCCTTATCTGACAAAAAATGAAGCACTTGAGTTAGTCGAGGAGCTTAACAATTACTTACATCGCACATAATAAGTCAAGACTGCCGGACTGCTTCGCTGCCGCAGCTTGACGCATTAGGCATACAAAGGAGAATGATATGCAAAAACTAAGCTTTGCATTAATGTTGATAGCTGTATCGTTTTCAAGTGTAGCTGGGAACGAATTTACACCTGAACAATTAATTGAAAAAGGTAAGGCGTTTGTCCAAGCTAAAAATGCGCGCCAGCAACCGAGTAGTAAGATTGAGGATATTGAAAACTATTTATCTTTGTTGTCAGACAGCTTTATTGATGAACACGTTAAATACAATTTCACTTATACCGATAAATCTAGACTCCGGCAAGATATGGTCGGAAAGCTCAAAGACGAAGTTATTAGTAGCAGCATCACTATCAATGAGGTTATGACTGGCTCAAATGTCATTTTTATCAAAATGACGGAGTCTGGTAAAGTAAAGCCAGCGCATCTAGACAAAATCATTGAATACAATAAAACCAACATTGTCTCATTGGAATTCGATAAATCCGGTTTAATTAAGCGTATACGAAGGCACCATGGTTAAAAGTGTGCCTTTGAGCAAGGCATTGGTTAGGAAGTTATGCGTAAGTTTTTAAATGTGAGTAAACAACGTCAAACGGCGTTAGAGAAACAATTTCCAAATCTTATAGATTTAGCTCAAGTTAACGAAATGAAAGGGTACACTTACTTAGCTGTCTCTATTTTTGACCATTGGCTAACGCGAGATGAATCAATAGATCTATTGGGTGATCTTGATACAAACGAGATCATAAGAAGAGCTTCTAAGTTTGAAACCTTCAATCAGTTATTATCAGAACAAACAGAAATTTTAACTTTTCGGTTTCGTGGACTAAGAGGCGACAAACCTAAGTTTAAATCATTCCTATCACAGCAAGTGCAATCTTCGTATTTGAGACAAACTGATATGGGGATGTATCAAGTTGTTCTCCCTGAATTAAATGCGGTGTACTTTGAAGGCAATGACGACACAAATGTGATTTATTTACAAGATCTCAGTGTTAGACCCATTATTGAGTCATGTGCCGAGAAAGTTGGCTTACATTGTCTGGATCATTGGTAATCTAACCAGAGATTATGGCGTCAACGAAATTGTAAGAGTCGTTTAAAGCTGTGAATACGTTTTAATCATTGGGAGTCAAAAGTGCTCATACATGGGGCTTTTGGCGCTTGCCACATTACAGCATTGTTTAGGCTTAGAGATCACATTACTAATGTGTTTAACAAATGTATTATATATTGATTTTTTGTTTCTCCGCTGCCAGTATAGTCATTAGCTAGTTTCCATTTTGGAAACTTTAAACAATGATTATCAAGGAAATAAAATGAAACTGAGCCTTAAGAAAAGGAACATGAAAGTACTCAATAAAGATAATAGCCAAATAGCTAAAAATGTCACTTTGCAAATTGCTGGTGGTTATAATCGAGGTTATACAGACTTTTATTTTTGTGGGACAACGCATTGTCCATCTGCGTATCCAGAGTGTGAAACTATGGGGTGTAACGCGTAACCTTGCTCCATAGTTGGCGATTACTCATCAATTCATAGGTTTGTTCTGAATCTCAAACCTGTGAATTGTAATTCAGTGCATTCCTATTTTATCAAACACCTTCCAAAGTGCCTTTGCGTTTACTTGCTACAACACAGAAAAATCACGACAAGTAGAGATTGACTCTCTGAGTGCTTTAAATATACGTCACTTTTATATGTTGGGCTTTGTATCAAACACTCTTTTGTAGTATGGCTTTTAACGTTTTACTCTTTTTTGATTGGTATGTTATATTGTATCAATTGTGGGCGAGCATGACAAAGGAGAAAGCGTGAACGTAAAAGTACAGTCGTTTGGAGACAAGGCAGCAATTGGGTTATCTATGTTGTGCTTAGTCCATTGTTTAATATTACCTTTTTTATTATTTGTACTTCCTCCCTTTGCGGGCTTATTAGCGCTCTCTGATGAAGCTTTTCACGAGTGGTTACTAATAGCCGTAATACCCATTAGCGTGTTGGTCCTTGGGTTTGGCTATATGTGGCATAAGTCAGGTCTTGTGGTGGGCGTGGGGTTAGTGGGCTGCACACTCTTGGTGCTAGCAACTATATTTAGATGAACAACGCGGAGAAACCTTGTTCACAGTGCTTGGCGCTATGCTCATCTCCTACGCTCATCTTCGAAACTATGCGCTGCGTCGCAATTTTCACTAAATAAAACCCTATTTGGAGTTACTATGAATAGCCTTATGCCAATAGAGCCGTTGCTTGAGGTGGACTCAGTGCATCATCAGCAGTCAGAACACGCTACCGTGTTAACCAAGATTTATGAGCCTGACACCAATATTGTGATTTGGCAACATGCATTATCACCTGCTTTGAAAACAGAGTTTGGTCACTACTTAGAAACAGCAAAAGAGATAGAGCTAGCGCTACAAATTGCGACTAGCAATATCACTTGCGAAGTTAGTGAGCCGTTAAAGCGGCTGAATTTTAGCGATACGATGGTGGCGCATATTATTGAAATAGTAGATATGTTTAGCTGCTTATTTGAACTTCGCGTCGTTGGTTTACGGTTAAAAATACTCAAGACTGCAATGTGCCCGAAATTTCATGCTGATAAAGTACCTGTACGACTAGTGACTACACTAGCAGGCGCTGGCAGTGAGTGGCTTAGAAACCAGCATGTATCAAGGGATGGCAACAAACTGACTGTTGTCCCGGAAGCAGACGCAATATCACTAGCCTGTGGGGATGTGGCATTATTAAAAGGCGAGCGTTGGGAAGGCAATGAAGGCCGTGGCTTAGTGCATCGCTCGCCCGCGGTAGAAACCGGAGAAAAACGATTGCTACTGACGTTAGATTTTATCGCATAGATTGGATTCATTATGACAACAAAATTAACTGCATTTGTATTTAGCGCTATTTTTAGCCTCTCGCTGTTGGGATGCCAATCGGAGCCTTCGAATACCGATACCTCCGTGGTAAGCGGCCAAGCAACGGCCGCACCGCTTAAAATCGCGACTTGGAACATGGAGCATTTAGCGTACCCATCGAGCGCAGGATGTAGGCCTCGTGACGAGCAGGAGATAAGCGCACTGCGCGATTATGCAAAAGGGCTTAATGCAGACGTTATTGCACTGCAGGAAGTCGCATCGGTTAAAGCATTAGAGCAGGTCTTTCCAAGCAGTGAATGGCAGTTACTGATTTCAAATAGAGCTGATAGCGCGACGTACGACTGTAGAGGAAGTGGCAACCTCTCTACACAGCAGAAAACCGCGTTTGCAATTAAAAATAGCCTTACCTCAAGCAAAGTGGATAACGTGACCGAACTTAGCGTGGATGTTGAAGGGCTAAGACATGGTCTAGTTGTGACCTTAAATACTCAGTTTGGCGAGCTTTCAGTGCTTAATGTGCATCTTAAAAGCGGCTGTTTTGTTGATAACTACTCGACTTCGGATAAAAAGGCCTGTCGATTGCTGGCAGAGCAATTACCAGTGCTCGAGTCTTGGTTGGAGAAACACGCAAATAGCAACACCATTGTGTTGGGCGACTTTAATCATCGTTTAAGCCATGGCGACAATCAATTTTGGCAGCAGTTAACCAAGCACCAAAATAATGCCTCCGCACCTTTGATAAACGCAACTAAAATACTGACAGGTTGTCATCCACGTTACCCTGTGCCGATTGACCATATATTGCTGAGCAACAAACTTGCAAACACGGTGAAATTCGACCCCAGCGTACACTTTTTTGCGGATATGGCTGAAGAGAAAATGCTCAGCGATCACTGCGCTATTTCGGTGTCAATTAGCATGCGTTAAGACGGTTGTTCGTTGCACCAAAAGGGAGCGTATATAGCCAAAAAGCCAACCGGTGACGTGCAAATATTATCAAGGTCTAATCGCCAAAAGGGGGTGTCTTTAACGGTAACTTTAGTGTTGAAATTAGACCTTATTTGCTTTAGTCTGCTGCGCAAATTGAGCTGAGTTATATAGACTTAGCGCTTTGCATTCAAAGGATTTGAACAATGACTAAACGCTTTTGGTTTACCACGCTTTACGGTGTATTGCTGGCAATCATTTTATTGGTTGTGAGCACTCCTTCTCAGGCTTATTTAAGATTTAAAGATGCGTCGGTAGCGGATCCTCACTTCTCTCAGCTACAAGTTAAGCTCGATATTAATAAAACTGGTGCACTTCAAGTGACGCAGCAAGGCATATTGCAAGGCGGAAACTTCGATTGGCAGGGTCTCGCACAAACAATTGAGCTGGATGTGAGGTATCCAGATGGTACACACTATCTGAGCGATATCAGCATTGACTCAGTAAAAATCGACGAGCAAGAAGTGCGTTATGCACTGAAGTATAACTACGATAGAAGTGCAGTAACGCTCGTAATAAGCAAAGAGCAGCTCCCAAAGCAAGGGCAAGCTCAGCAATTTGAAGTGCGATATCAATCAAAAAACCGTATGCGATTTTATCCGGCATTGGACGAATTGACTTATGCACTCTTTCCGAATGTTAATCTGAAAATAAATAAGCTCACCGTCTCCATTCTCTATCCTCAAACCGCGACGCTGAAGGAGCATCAATTGTTTGTCGATCATCTAAGCAATGATGCGTTTGTGATAAGCAATAGGATGGTTGATGGACGTAATCAACTCCTGTTGAAGAGCCAATCTGAGATAGCAGATAAAGCACAGGGAGAAATCGCTCTTGCGTTTGAAAAAGGTGTATTTAAGGATAACTATCTTTACCGCAAAGTTTGGTATCCGTTTAGAGTGTTATTTATTGCTTTGCCGTTTTTAATGCTATTTGCATTGGCTGTGTGGCAAACGCGTAAGCGCCTCCACGCATTGCCAAAACTTGCCGATGCGCATCCTTGTTCAACTCAACCACCAGACTTACCGATTTGCTTGGTGAGAGAGCTGGTTGCTGCAAATATCGAACGCATGCTAACAGCAAAAGACGCGTTAGCTGAGGTGCTAAAGCTTGCAGTGGCGAAACAGTTAACGATTAGCGAACGGGGTAAAAACAATGATGAATTTAGTAATGTTGACCCAAAAAAGCTGCATCAAATTCAGTTAAATCCTGAAGCGCCGAGCCAGCCAGAGGCGGTTGGGTTAAGCGGTAAACTGCATCGTTACTTTTATCAACAGCAAGACGTACAAAACCCGAGTGGAAAACGCAAGCGAAAACGAGTGATAAAAAACCGCTTTGTTATTAACAAAGGAAACGAGGGGAGAACGCCTTTCACAGAAATAATATGTCATTATGTGAATAATGCCGAGGTGGGGAAAGCTCAGCATAATGTAAACTTTCTTGCTTTTATTGTGCCTATTTTACTTTGGTTAAGTGCTTCTTTTGTTGTGATTGGAGTTGGTGCTGGCAATGGGTGGCAAGTATTTGCGGGTAGTTTAATTGTAGGTTTATTGTGCACTTCAATATTATTAATTGCGGTGCTTATTGTAGAGATGTTCATAGAACATCGCAGCGAAGATAAAAAGAGCCGGGAAATGTGGCTTGTACGCGCGTTAATTTATATTCCTACCTATTTATTCTTATTATGGATGTGTGTTGATGGTGATGATGAGCTGGTGAATGGTACCAGTGTGGTTTTTCACTTCTTTTACCTGGGTTTTATTGCGGCTTTCTTTTCATTTATCGGGCCTTCCAAGCAATTTAAAGCTTGGGTATTGCAGTCTCAGCAATTTTATCAATACATTAAACTTAAGAGTCAGCACTGCTTCGCTGAAGGAGTCGAAAAAGCGGAGTACGAAGCATTGTTACCTTATGCGTATGCATTTGGTTTGTTGAATGAATGGATTAAAGGGTATGAGGCCTACCTAACAGCTGAGCTGGACGACACTATGCCTTTGATCCCTTGGATCAGGTATAAAAAAATTACCGAGCCGAGAGAATTAAAGCAACATTTAAGTTGTCTTGAAGCGGTCATGCCTGCAATATCATGTTTGGCCTATGATAAAAATATTGTGTATTAGGGGCTGTTGCTAACATAACCTGAGGTTTGGATAAGGAATGAGCTAACTCATTGTTTTTAATGCTATATTAAATTATACCCTTATCTAGCCAGTCAGTTTTAGGGATAACAAGGCGAATTTATGCACCAATAGCTGGCTATTGGAAGTGAATTCAACGCAGTTAGCGCTAAAACTGGCTGCTAGAAAGGCATTAATTATCCGAAGCTCAGGTTAACGTAAGCAGTAATTTGACAACCGCGCTTGATGATTAACTTAAACGAAAGGAGTGTGCTATGCCATCTGCAAACTTACTTGCCTTGCTTGATGATGTCGCTGCGCTAACAAAATTAGCGGCGACCAAAACTGCTCCTGTGTTAGGTGACGACCTTGCCGTCAACGCAGAGCAACTATCGGGTGGAATAAAGCCTGATAGAGAGCTTGCTGTGGTATGGAAGGTGTTTAAAGGCTCCTTGCTGAACAAGTTTATTTTAGTGCCCGTGGCTTTGGCTTTTAGCTACTTTGCGCCGTTTATGATCCCCATTATGCTAATTTTAGGGGCGCTGTACTTGCTATTTGAGGGCGGCGAAAAAATTCTCCACGCTATTTTTCACCGTCAGGAGCAACAGCAAGAAACCGATGAGTTTGTCAAAGCGCTTGAGGATGAGCGTGTTGACTTGGTCGAGTTTGAAAAAGACAAAATCAAGGGCGCTATTGTTACCGACTTTGTTCTGTCGGCGGAAATTATCATTATTGCGCTGGGGGCGATTGCTGATCAGCCTTTTGAAAAGCAAGCAATAGTCCTTTCGTTAATTGGGCTTGCGCTGACAATCGGGGTTTACGGGATTGTGGCCCTGATTGTTAAGCTTGATGATATTGGTTTAGCCATGATTAAGGACGCAAGTAAGACGACACTTGCGGCGATAAAACGTGGGGTGGGTAAGGGGCTGCTTTATTTTGCTAACGGTCTGATGAAGTTTTTGTCAGTCGCCGGTGTGCTGGCAATGCTTTTAGTTGGTGTTGATATTTTGGCTCACCAGTTCCACTTACTCGAAGAAATTGTTCACGCTATCGAAGAGCTGCTCCCTGCAATGAGCTGGCTTTTGAGTATTATCGCCAAGCTTGGATTGGGTGCGGTGATTGGTGTCATTATTGCGGCGGTGCTAAGTCAGTTGTTGGCAGTGTTTAAAAAGCATAAATAATCGCAAGTAGCCCGTATATTTCAGGGCTACTTGCAGAGCTTTTCGATTACCTTCTAATCGGCACTTGCTGGTTGATTGGCTTTTGCGGTGCTTCATTGAGGTTTTGTGGTAATAAACGTTTGGCTTTACGCTGCTCCCGTAGCGTAAATTGCAGCGCTTTTAAAATCCGCGCATCCAATGGCGTTTCGCAAAACGGGCTTAGCAGGTTGTTCTCTTCCGTCGGATCTTCACTCAAGTTATAACACTCGTATTCACTGGGAATGAACTGAGTGGTTGTTATTCCGTCAGGGTTGCCGACGCCAACGACATTACTCACAGACGATTGCGTGGTAGGCTCATCGTTACCACCAAGATCAACTAAGTTCGGGTCTTGCTCATAGAATCGAGCACTATCAAAATAACGCACAAACTTCCATTTCGTGTCACCGCTGATGTCCGGTAGTTGCGTTACCACGGCTTCGATATGATTCGGTTGGATAATACTGTTGTAAGCTTTACCGGAAAGCATATTCGTCATATCACTACCAACCTCGATGTTGTCATCGGTCATAAAGTAAATGGCTTCTTCTTGAGGCGACGTTTCACCTAAAATAACGTTGGCTAGGTTTCTGCCAACGAGTGGCTGTGCTTCACTGTGATCTTTAGCAAGTTGAGTACGAGTTTGCTCAATATCTATATCTGCTAGACCAAGCAGGGTAGGCAGTAAGTCGATATGTGATGTGGTGATATCAAGCTGCTTAGGTTGATTGAAAAGCACAGGATTAGAAATAATAAACGGCACGTTTAATACTTCTTGATAGGCGGTGTACCACTTTTGATGTAGACCGCCGTGAGCACCCAGTAGCTCACCATGATCTGAGGTAAAAACGACAATGGTATTTTCATAAAAAGATGACCGCTTTAATGCGTTAAATACCTGTTCTATATGCTTGTTCACTTCTGCGATAAGGTAGTAATAAAACTGTCGATAGGTTTCATCTGGTGGCTGTGGTAGATACATATGCGGGTACATAAGCTGATAGTCTTTTTGGCATCTAGGCTTGTCCATTAAGCTTTCATTTTGGCTTGGGGCTGGCGCAACACTTGGAAGGTTACCTGCTTCTTTTTCGGCATAAAAGTTGGAAAACCAATCTTTTTGTCCCATTAATACAATGTCGTGTGGGTTTACGAATGAAGAAACCAGTAAAAATGGCGTTTGGTCGCCGTTTTGTGCCTTTTCTTCAAGTTGTTTAATGGTTTCACAAACTTGATTGGCAAATCCCGGATCTCGAGATGTACCTGAATTGTTCTCTGCAGCGCCATGAGGTTCAGGACCTATCCATTGACTAAAGCCAAACTTATCTAGACGCTCAGCGCGCTCATAGAGCGCTTGTTTTGCTGGGTAAGGCTCTCCGGTTTCGGAGTTACTATACAGCGCTTGCTGACTCCCCGGTACGATAATATCCTCATCGGAGAGGTGCCACTTACCACGATAATAGGTTTGATAACCCGCTTCGCGAAACCAAGAGCCCATGGTTGGCACGGTATTGGGAGCCAGCCAGAACATGTTTTGATCAAATGACGACTTGCCAATTCCAGGTGTTTGGCTGACGCCGTGTAGGGATGGATATTGTCCTGTGTAAATGGATGTTCTACTCGGTGCGCATGCCGTTGCTGCTGCATTATGGTTCATAAATTCCATGCCACAGCGGCGCATTTCTGCCATGCACGCACTGTGCTTGAGTCGATACTCTTTTGCTTGTGAATTTTCGTAAGGTGGAGGGAAACGCTCTTCATCGGTGGTAATGATTAGAAAATTCGGTTGTTTGCCATTAATCTTCATTACAATCTCCTTTTAACTTGTACAGGGCAAATGCCCACGGAGAGTGTAGTTGAAGATCCTTAGATATTTGCGCTTGGTGTAATTTAATTGTTTTTTTATTTTAAATAATGTGTAAAAACAACATTCTGTATTTTCTCAACGACGAATAGAAAAAAGGCCTTATCGGCCTTTATATAGGTTTTGGTATCTGGTGAGTTACCAGTCGCCTGGGTCGCCGCCATCTGAGTCGCTGATCTCCTCGTAAGTACCGCCAGTGTCAATACTCAGCTGTTTAAGAAACTGAAATGTTGGGGTACTAGATACTGACTGAGATGCAGATGAAACATCCAATACATACATCTTATCTTTATTAGCCAGAATATTTTGCACTGTGCCTGTATAGATTGTGGCATTGAATTGCACTGGTGGTAGCTCAAACAGGTATTTAGAGGTTACGCTCGTTTGCCAATTTGAGCCGCCACAGCTAGAGACTGGGCTGTCATTTTCGCCGCCATCAGTAGAACCATACACTCTTAACAGTGCGCCATTAGCGGCTTCTGTTGAGTAGTTTGCTCTTAATTCATCAGCGCCATCACACATAGCTTGTGCAAGTGCAGTTAACCCTGAGCACCCTTCTGGATCTAGTTGATAGAGTGCCATCATTGCCGCATTGAAACCGACAAACCCGTTAGTTAGGGATTGAATTTGACCGCCACTAGCAAACGTTTTCACATTTAGCTGTTGGCCATTAATTGTGGCATCTAAAAAGAACTTTGATACTTTTTGCACTGCTTGTTGCTTTGAGAACGAACATCGGCTTTGTCCATCTGGGCGTAACGTGTTCATTGAACTACTGCGGTCTAAAAAAAGCACGCCATAAGATTCAGGTGCAGCGAGTGAATTGAAACTCGACATTGTGGTTGCCAATACAATGGCAGATACTAAGATTTTCATCATCGTGAACTCCATGTCAAAAGAGACCATTTGCATTATCTAGTCGGAAAACTCCAAGACTGCGATAAGATATTGTTCAAATGGTGTAAGGAGTATCTGGCCGTACTGCTGATGCAGATACCTGATTTGCGCAAGTAAAAAAAATGAACTCAATTGGTTGCAAATTTGTTGCGCAGCGTAAGGGTAGGGTAGATTCTGATTTTATCCATTACACCTCATTACAGCGAAAATTTATTTTTAAAACATACTGTTACATTATTTTTATAAGTAAACTTTAATACTTTCAAGGTTTTATATTTAGCTGCCTGACATAATAGCGGTTGCGATTTAGTTTCTAAAAAATATACAGTAGGATGAAGTAAGCGGTACTCAAAAGTACGAAATAATAAAAACAATGACAGGACGTTTTATGAAGCGATATCTATTTTCTCTCTTAGGTTTAATTGCCATCGTCGCTGCTGGTTGGAAGTTTACCCAGTATCAGTCTCATTATACTTCTGACTATGTTGATGTAGTGTTGCCTTCACAAGTGCTTAATGAAGATCGAAAGGTCTTTATTCGCCTCCCGAAAGGATATGACAAGGCACGTAGTTACCCACTCATTATTCGCACCGATGGCAACTTTAATCTCGCACGGTGGGATGAGGTACTTAGCAGCCTCGCCGAACAAGGTAAGGTAAAAGATGCCATTTTAGTGTCTATTCCCAACCAATTTTGGACAGAGACCCGTAACCGCGACTTAGTACCGCCTTATGCTCGACAAGATGTTACGATTGAAGCTCGTCCAGAGAGTGACAATGATCCTGCCATTTTTGGTCGTGCAGATCGTTTTTTGCAATTTGTTGAAAGCGAGCTGTTACCCTATTTAGACGCTAACTATTCAATTAACGACAACCGTGTGTTAAGTGGATTCTCTGCTGGTGGAAGTTTTGTACTTTATACCATGGTGACTAAACCTGCGCTTTTTGATGGCTACTTTGCGTTCAGTCCTGCAGCGTGGTACGACGACTCGGTTGTCGTAAAAGAATTCGCAAAAAGCCTAGCAAGTATTCAAGGAAAACCTAAGTATATTTACCTCTCCATCGGCGGTGCTGAGAATGACATTATTACGGGGTCATTTCACGGTTTATTAGATGCACTTGAACAGCATGCGCCTGCTAATGTGCGTTGGGGACACAGCATTAGCGAGGGCGCGGGGCATTCGCAAAACCCAGTGGTTTCCGTGCCACTTGCGTTGAGTGAATATCATCACTTTAGAAAAAATCAGTTAATGTAAATGCTGCAATGCTTTGATTTCAGAGAGTAAATGTTTTTGCTCGCGTTCACTTAGCCCTTCAAGCTTAAGCATGGCTTGGTAGGTCTTTAATAGCGATGACTTATCTCCTTTTTGCTGATAAGCCATCGCCAATTGCTGCAGTGCCTTGAGGGACTCTGAGTTGTGCTGGCTCACAAAGCTAAATAGGTTGATGGCCGCAGTGAAGTTACGTTCGAATAGGGCGGCATACCCGAGCGAAGTCAGTGCATTGTAGGGGTAAGCCTTGAGTCCATATAGTGACTTAGCGATGGCGACATGATTTTCCAGCTGAGTGATACTAGCGGCTGCTACCTTCAAGGATGGCTGGTAATGGTTGAAGAGGTGCTGCAGACCATGATAATAGCTCGGGTAGACGGCGCTCATATGGGTTTCGCCGCTAAAGTGCTGCGCTTTGAAGTCAATTCCATTTGGCTTTCGCCAAGCATCATTGAGACGTTGAAATGACTGAGTTATGATTGCGCTTTCGTCGGCCATGCTGATGTAGATACACTTGTTGATTAACGCTTTTGCCAGTAAGTCATTTAATAATCGCTCTTTATCCCACCAAAGGCTTGGACTTGCCAACATCACACCATTAAATAAATCGGGTTTTTCAAGTAGCGCATAGGTTGCAAACAGCCCGCCGAATGAATGTCCTGCTAACGCGCGATAGCCTGATGTTCGATAATGCTTGTCTACGTAAGGGATGAGTTCTTTGTCGATAAATTGCAGTAGCATTTCCGCACCGCCCGGGTTTTGCTGCCGTGTTGGGCCTGCAAAATGTCCCAGTACAGCAAGGCTGCCTTTGCGATAAGGCGGAGTAAGATCTCGAGTGCGGTGTTCGTTGGTTTCGATGGCAACAATGATAAGTTCCGGTATTTTATGTTGTTGTGCCAAGAAGCGAGCCGCTGAAGCAGTATGTTCGAGATTACTCTGACCATCTGTCAGATATAACACTGGATAGCTTGTATTGCCTTGCTCATAGCTTGGTGGTAGGACGATATGAACCGTTCTTTTTTGCGAAAAATAAGCGGACGAAAGCTGCAGTGTCGAGTTCGGATCTACTGAGTTATTAGCAACAGCGCTACCAATTGACAGCAATGTAAAAATAGCCACGATAACAATGTGAGTAACTAACCTAGTTTGCATAACCGCTCGTTCCTTGCTTAAAAATCATCGCTAATTTAACACGAGTCAAAACGACAAGGAACGAGTTATATAGAAGCGCCTAGGAATTATTTGTTTTGTCTTGAGCTTTGCAAGGTCACTATTACTCCACTCTCATTGGTGTTTGTATCTTCTTAAGTAATTTAGAAAAGATAGGTTTTAAGCAAAAAAGAGAAAACACTGAAACTAATGCCATCACTAAAATGCCGATCAGTGGAATAGCATAACCAAAGGTAAAACTAGCACCGACCACGTGTCCCAATATGCATTCTGCGCGGTAGATTGGATAAAATAATCCAGCTATCAAAAGTCCTAAGGCTGTATATATGGTGAGGCTTTGATAACCGAACTCCCAAAGGGCTGATTGCAACAAACTAAAGAGTAACATCACAAAGAATGCGACCAAAAACTCAGTAGGAATAACCACGGGTGCTGTTTTTTTAATGCTCTCTGTGCCAATTGCTTTATGTAGCCGCAGTGCAGTAAGCCAAGCTAATACGGGAATTATGATAATTCCCCATGCGTTAGATACTGCTGGAAAATCCGCTCTGTGAAGTAAGTGGTGACTCACTATTCCGCCATTTAAATGTTGCCACATCAGCGTTAATATCACGAGCAAGATTGCCGATGTAATTAGGCCTTTGTTGATTTTTTTCGCTTTGACTGAAAGCATGTTTCTACTCCTAACTGATTAAACTGTAATTTAACTAAAAAAGACGGCTGAAATACGTGGCCACCACATCATGACAGCAGTCGCGCAGACGCCAATCGCGGTGATCACAAAACCAAGGCTCATCATCACCGCGATTATCCAAACTGTTATGTTGACTTTGGTTTGGCGTTTTGCCCAAAAGTAGAGCTCTGCGAGTACCATTGGTAGCAGATAGCAGGCAAACGAAATAAATATATCGACAGGGCCATCTAAGGTTGCGGTATTGCCATTGAAGCCTTGGTTGACCATGTACCAACCAAACAAATACAGACGAAACGTCCACACCCCATTAACCAAGAAAAAACTATGTGCGGCATAACGTTGATGTGTAGCGATATTTTTTTGTATGGCAGCGCGCCAAGCAAAAAATATCGCAATGGGAATTAATATACCGTTGAGTGTTATCCCAATGGCACCAACATCGCTTAGCCTAAGACCGGTTACCCAAGTGAGATATAACCCTGTGAGTGCGCCCGAAATACCGAGAATAAAAAATACGCGTCCGTTGTAGCGGTGAAAGCGTGGGAAGCGTTTTCGCACCGCAGGAATAAGCTGTAATAAGCCGCTGGTGGCCAAAATCACAGCGGGTAAAACATGGCTAAAAAACACCTTGGCATCTTTTGTGTGTCCACTCGCCGGTGAAGCGGCTGCACTTTGCTCTGTGAGCTCCATGATGAGCGGAATGGCGTACAGGCCTAAAATATAAACAGCAAACATCCATTGCCCGAGCAGTGCAACACATATCCAGCTCTTTACGGCACCATTCAATACGCCAAAGGGACTAAAGAAAACCCTTGTTGAATTGGTTAGATTGAGGCAAGACAAAATACTTATCCTTATAAATCAATAAACTTGATATATAAAATGACAAGGTTTTGCTATCTCGTCGCTTTGATTTTGAAAATCAAAGCAAAGAAAGTAGGCCGAATTTTAAAAATGGCGGTGTTAAGTTTGCTTAACCTGATGTAATGGTTATTTACAAAGTTAATTTGAATGCTTTTGGTGTGGCTGTTAGAGTTTCTGTGTCGATCAATATTCCTTCAACCACCATGACTATTGAAAACTATTACCTACTTTTGCTTAGCCTATGTTGCACTTTAGTTGTTGCTCAGCTTTTTGTAAAAGAGAAAAAAGCAGCACATTTACTCTTTGCTTTAGTGTGCGGCTCGATAGCATTGGCCACGACCAAAAAGCTGACTCAGGACTCCTTAAATGGATATCAGTATTTAATTGGCATGGTCGCTTGTGTGACCTGTAATGGGTTTTGGTTGCTTGCTCGGGCACTATTTAGAGAAAAACATGCCATTTTAAAAAGGCATGTTGTGTTTGCAATCGCCATTGCTGCATTGGTCATATGGCGACAAGGTTATTTGTTTATCGATAGTCAATTACACATGACTGCTAGCGGATTTGTTGAGTGGCTTAACATTGCGGCGTATGAGCTTACCTTGTTGTTGTCATCTAGTGTGCTCATGCTGGCATTTTGGGAAGGGTGCCGAGGGTTCTCGCAGTCTCAAGGGCAAGAAAAAGCACAAAGGGTGCTATTCTTATCCGCTTATTTTATTTGCGTCGCAGGCACCAAATTAGTCGAAAATCGCTTTGCCAACAATCGTGAGGTTCAAGAATGGGCAGTGACAAGCGCAGCCATCCTCATCATATTGACGGCGCAAGTGTTACTGTATTGGCGATTTTCATCTCAACGTACAATTACATCATCCGTTAGGCTCATTGAATCAAATGAACCAACACAAACCGAGGATGATATTGCGCTCCAGCAACAGGTGGAACACTTTCTTATCAAGCAAAAAGGCTTTCTCAAAGAAGGGTTAAAAGTCGCTGACTTAGCTCAGCAATTTAATGAACCTGAATACAAGATAAGCCGAGTGATACGGCAAAACCTGCAAGCGCGCAACTTCAGCCAATTGGTCAATGAGATGAGGGTTGAGTATGCCAAAGTGCTGTTACAAGACCCCGCTAAACAGCATTGGCCAGTACTTGTCGTTGGACTGGAAAGTGGTTTTGCGTCGGTTGGACCATTTACTAGAGCATTTAAAATCGCCACGGGAACCACGCCAAATCAATTTAGAAAGCAAAATAACCAAACGCAAGTGCTACGTGAAGCGCAAGATCAACAGGCCTAATCTAGCTTAGTTAGTTTGTATTGTAGCTGCTGAATAGGTAGCTCTATCGTCTGTGGATCAAGCTCTGGCGTAATATCACTGACGGGAAAGACGTTATCTATTTCCACCGCATTCGCGATAGCGTTAGTATCGCCATTGGGTAAAAAAGTAAGTTGGGTGTAATCACTGGGCTGTAAGTCATACCGAGCCAGCGTTGCCTTTAAATCTATGCTGTATTCGTATGCGGCTAACAGGCTACCTGCGTTATCGTTGTATCTGCAGATCCGCCATTGATAGCTACTTTCGATAAACTCCAGCGCCCAAATCCCACCTTTATCTTGGATCATTTGTTGTGGTTGTTGGCAGGGCTGCGGTAGAGGCAGTAAACGGCTATGAGACCAAAGCCCCTCGTGGTTTTGGCACAATAAGTCACCTTTACCAAGGTCGATAATATGCGAGCTTAGACCATATTGGCAAAACTGGGAGGCGGGAACGAAAAAGGGTGCGGTATGCTTGTTAAGCGCGCCAAACGCAATATAGCCCATTAATACCTCAGTATTGGTCATCCAGCCAAGATAAACATATTCATCATCTTGCCAGTTTGTTGATGCGATTTTCCCCTGTTTAATGGTGTTAGTCAGCGTGAAGTTTTCGCTTTTGCCATTAAATGTACAAGTCAAACTGCCTTGTGTAGCGTCGATGTTGCATGATTGCTTAGCTCGCTCCTGTGATAGCCGCTTAATTTTAGAGTTTGGCGTTTGATGAGTAAGCGCGGAGGTGAATTTAGCTGAAGCAGACAACTGGCCGGTTTGATCTTGTTTAAAACGGCATTTAGGCTGTATCTTTGAGGAATTGAGCACGACACTACCATCAAGTACAGCAAGCTCACAGCTTTTGGCCATTGTGCAAGTTGTGAGCAGTATAAAGCCTGCAAAGGCAATCCACGTGTTTTGCAAATCACAATACTCATCAATCATCAGCTACGTCTTATAAACATAGCTGATAACACACTGATTAAGCAATATGTGCAGCAATACCCGACTTCCCATTAGCGACTTCGGCTTTGAGCACTTGGCCGTTGATGTAATCGCCACTGTTTTGTTTTCGGTAGGGGATTGGCTGCTCACTGAATACGTGTGTTAAGCGCTCTGACCAATTGGCAATTTCATCAGCTATACGCTGATTAGGTTCGCCTTTGGCGTCGAAAATAACATGGTTTTGTAAAACGTCCATACCAGGGAAAAACAAAGTCCCGTGCGTGATCGGAAACAATAATTCGTCCATTGTGCCGTTTATCCCTAAAGGAGAGTAATCCTCATATCCACCCCCTGTAGTTACGCAAATCAAGGCACGTTTTCCCTGTAAAATCCCCTCGCCGTAGCGCAATTGGTTCCCCTTGTTTTGATAGCCGTAAGCAAAGCCGTAGGCATAGACTCTATCAAACCAGCCTTTAAGTATGGCGGGCACGCTGTACCACCAAAGCGGAAAATGAAAAATAACCAAGTCTGCGGCCAGCAATTTTTGCTGCTCTTGAAGAACATCTTCGGTTAGGGTATTTGAGTGATACGCTTTGCTAGACGCAGTAATAATCGCAAGTGGTGCTTGAGAGTCATCTTGTGGGAAGTCGGTTGCGTCGATCACTGCTTTCCAGTTCATTTGGTATAGATCTGAGGTTTGAACTTGCAAGCCCATGCGCGTTAAGGTTTCGACACTGGTTTTGGCGAGTGTCAGGGTTAAGGAAGTCGGCTCTGGATGTGCCGATACCACTAGTGCGGATTTGGTCATGATAAGTGCTCGGTAACGAATAGGTGTTGTTACTATCTCTATAATCTTGTTATAAATGAAATTAAATATTTTTGCTCCAGGTATAAATTAAATGGATAGTAAGAGGGTGGACTTAAACCTGCTTCAGACTTTGGTGGTGTTACTGGAAGAGTGCAATGTGACCAAAGCGGCAGATAGGCTGAACCTCAGCCAGCCAGCAGTAAGTACTCAGCTAAGTCGTCTGCGTGGGCTATTTGATGATCAGTTATTAGTCCCTATTCATAAAGGCATGCTACCAACTGCCAAAGCGCTTGCTTTGCTGCCTGAACTTCGCGCTGCGATGAAGTTAGTGAGCAATGTGTTAGTAGAGCATCAAGACTTTATCCCTGAAACGGCCAATTTAACCTTTAAAGTGGCATGTACAGACTATTTACAGCTGGTGGTGATGACAGAGGTGATACGGCGTTTAAAAGTTGCTGCGCCCAATATTAAGGTCGTGCTTTGCCATCTAAAAATAGCAACGCTTGCAGCCCAGCTACAACACTCAGAACTCGACTTGGCATTAATGTCGCCGGAATGTGGGCCTGATTCATTAAGATTTAAAACCTTATATCAAGAGAAGTATGTGTTGATTGGCAGAAACCACCATCCACAGCTAACGTCAGAAATGACAATCGCAGATTATGTGAAGCTTGAGCATATTGTGGTGTCTTTTGAGGGAAATAGCACCTCGACATTCGTTGATTCAATCTTGCAGCAATATGGTGTATCGAGACAGGTGATGACGTCAGTACCCTCATTTTTATTGGTGCCGGAACTGGTGAGAAATACTGAGTTGGTTGCACTTATTCCAGCTCGTCAGGCATCAAAACTCGGAGCAGATTTTACCCTCGTTGAAAACCCTATACCTGACTGTGCTTTTGACGTCGCTATGGTGTGGCACGAAGTGCAGCATCAATATCCTGCACTTCGTTGGTTACGGGCGTTTATCAGTCAGACTATGGCTGAGGTTTGTTAGTCGTTTCCTCTTGCTCCTCGGCTTGCTCACTAACTTGCCCATTGTCGTCGAGTTCATCGTCATTGTCGCGAGGTTCGTCTTCGTCAACAACAAGCAGCTGCTCGTGCGCCGTTTTTTCCTCGATACGCGGATCCATGGTGGCAGCGAGCGGTGAGCTGGTAATATCAGAAGTCGCGGCAACATAGTCGCTAGGCTCTGGCTGCTCGGCTTTTTGTCTAGCGTTGATAAAGTGGAGGAGCAAGAACATGACAACGGTTAGTGCGCTTAACGAAGCGTATAGGGCTTGATGGCCAAAATGGGACATGATCTGTGCAATCGCGGCCGAGCCAACACAAGCACCTCCCCCAAACGCCACCAGCAGTGCAGAAGAAACGCCAACACGGTCTTCATCATCAACACGGGAGTTTGCTAGTGCCGAAGAAAGTGGATACATGGTAAATGCAAATAACCCAAAGCCAAAAGTCAGCCAAAGACTGTAGCTTGGGCTCAGTGGAAGCAAAAATATACAAAGAGAAATCAAACCGATAAAAACGGCATTACTGCGCAATAAGATACTTCTGCGAACTCGGTCAGAGATAATGCCCATTGGCCACTGTGCAAGCAAGCCTGCAAAAATAGTTACCGACATATACATAGCAATTTCTTCGGCATTAAACCCTGATTGACTGGCAAAAGTCGGGGCGAGGCCATAAAAACTGCCATTAATCACACCCGCAAAACAGACCGCGGTGAGAGATTGAGGCACTTTTTTGAAGTAGGTAAACAAACTCACTTGAATGGGCTTAAGTGGCTTTGGGTGGATCCGCCTCGTCGTTGAAATTGGGATAATCCCAAAGGATAAGGCAACGACTATTAAAAATAGCGGCGCATAGCCAAGCTCGGGAAAGTTAGACAGCGCAAACTGCCCAGTTACCATACCGAGGTAGGAGGTGAGCATGTAAAAAGAAAATACTCGCCCCCGTTGCTCGGGTGCCGCTTGTTCATTCAGCCAGCTTTCGAGCACCATAAAGTTACACATCATGCCAAGACCAACCACAAGTCGTAGCCCAAGCCAAAGATAAATATTGTCACTCACCCCATGTATTGCTACGCAGGCCGTCACTGCCGCTGTGCTTGCCGCAAACGCGCGGATGTGCCCAACCGACTTGATCAAGTGGTAGCCTAATTTGGCACCGAGCAACAAACCTAAGTAATAAAATGAGGTAAGCAAGCCAATCCAAAATGTACTGACGCCGCGCTGACCTAAATAAAGCGCTAAGTAGGTGGTCAGCAGGCCTGTCCCACCGACTAAGAATAGATTTGTTAAATAAAGCGATGGAAAAGATTTCATATCGACCTTGGGATTCATTATGAATTTGTGTGTAACGCTATAATAGTAGGGGAGAAATAGTTTATTTCCAAGCAAAAAGCTGTTGACTGTTTATCAGCCTTGTTTGTTTGTGTCGTTGGCTGATTGCTACATAGTCTAAGTTATAGGGTTGTTCAGTGTGGTTCTGGCAAAAATACAGTGATAACACGCGAATGATTGAATTGTTGCTTTAATTGAGTTGAGTGTTTTTTGTTCAGGTGATACAACTTAAATTCAGGACTAAATTATTACGAGCTAGTTCCTGAGTTTATCAATAAAACAAAAAAGGATTACCAATGAAATTAACGGTTAAAAAATTAAAGTCTTTATCTAAAAACAGCCAAACACTTGATTATGCTGCGACGCCTAATGTGGCAGGTGGTTATACAACGAGACCTGGCACGATTGGTTGTGAAACCACGACCAAAGAGTGTGATTTAATCACCACGGCACTTTGTACAAGCGCTCGATGTGGTAACTACACGACTGAAAATTGTTAGCAATCAAGTAAGCAGGAGCTGGGCTGTACCTGCCTTTATTTTTTGTATTTTATTGATTAATCAACCTGAGCTCAGAATAACGTTTGACGTACATACCAAGCTCAGGCCAATGTAACTTTAATTTCCTTGATTCATCTGCGTTAATTTATCGCCAATGGGTTGAGAGAAGTTATAGCCATCGTACTTGTCCCAGTTAATCGACCATGCCATCACGCCACCAAAGTTCGGATAAGCCCTACTGGGTTGGATAGTGCCACATCCTGTACCTTTGGTTAAACAATCTAAGGCATTGATGATATTGCCGATAGGCGCTTGACCTGAATTTGCCGACTGTGGACCAGAAGGTAGACCAATGGCTACTTGGTCATCCCTAAGTGGCGCAAAGCGGGTGCCATCAGCAAGACCAAATCCCTCAATCAGCATTTTTGCATGGGCAACCATCATGTTCACTGAGCCCTCAGGAGCACTTCCCGGTTCATATGGGTTAGGTAGGCCGCCATTGTTGTATAGCTGCACGTGCAGTAAGTCTAATGTATCACGTAGCTCATTTATAAGTGGAATATAAGCGCCCCAAATACCTGAATAGGCAATCATGCCACCATGCACATAGGGATGCTCAGGGGCCATGGTAAGTACCATATTGCCACCAATATTTTGTTCTATTTGTTTTAATGCTCTTGGCAGCCGAGCTTGGATCTGAGAGCCATGCACAAGGTTCGAGCCACTCTCTAGGTCGATATCGAGTCCGTCAAATCCCCATTGTTGAATAATATCGGTGAGGCTACTGACAAATGCCGCTTCATCGGCATCCGTATTGAGGGTAATTGTGCCTTCTGCACCACCAAGGCTTAGCACAAAAACTTTACCTTGCGCTTGTAGTGCCTGCATGTCGGATTTGAATTTTACCGGGTCGATAGGCGGGCAGTTAGAGCGAATGTCTTTTTCAAATGGAGTGAAGTGCACTGTGCCATTCGAGTTTCTATCATTTTCAGCAAAGGCAATATCGATGATGTCCCAAGCATTAGACATCTGATCAAGTGGAATAGGGCAACCAGCTGGATTGACAAAGTTATGCCAATAGCCAATCAGTTTGTGCTTTTTACCGATGGGCTTGTCAATGACTTGAACTGTCACGCCGCTACTAGACACCTGATCATTATTGTCGTTGGTTGCTGTGGCATAAAGTGTTTTTGTACCAATCGATGCTGGTGCATAACTATATTCGTAGGGTGGCGTTGTGTCAGTATTGAGTAACACGCCATCAGCATAAAACTGTACTTGTGTGATTTGTCCAACAAAAGAGGATGCTTGTGCAATCAACTGAGTGGAATTACCCAAGGTAACTTGGCTGCCGCTAGTGGGGGCAAGTAAATCAACGGCAATCGGTTTATCAGTCACATTCACTGTGATCGTTTGCTCGCTTTGATTACTTTCGTTATCGACGGCAATGGCTTTTAGGCTCACGGTTTTGAGGGCTGTCGGTGTCCAGCTGTGATTAAGCATTCCTTGATTGGCCGTTGCGAGGAGTGTGCTGTCGGCATAGAGTGACAGCGTAGCAATACTGCCGTCAGTATCTTGAGCATTGACAGAGATAGTGGTGGGCGCATTGACCAAAACAGTACCATTATTGGACGGGCTTTCGAACGTTACGGTTGGCGCGATTGCGCAGATCCCTAAATCGCTCCATGCATCGCTCCAATACTGGCCCGCACCTGGCTCGTATGCCCACTGCGCGTTTGAGCTACACCAACCTGCGACATCACAGCGATATTTATGATTATTATGCGCGACGAGTTCACCAGCCTCGTAATTTTGTCCTGCGCTATATGCTCTGAGGCCTTGGCAGCCACCACCCACTTTTGTTAATACGTCGATGACAAGGTTTGCCTCACTTATCAAGCCTTGATTGTCTATCGCTGTAACATTTAGTTGGTTTACACCAATTTGCTCTGCTTGGAATTGAAATTGAAAGGGAGGATTCATGAGGCTGCCGACAAGCTGGTTGTTCACGCTAATTTCCACTCCCGCAATAGTACCGTCGTTATCTTCAGCTGTAATGCTGATCCCTACCATATCGCCTTGATAGAACTGCTGACCGTTGGCTGGTGCTACAATGGATACGCTCGGTGGTAAGTTTCCCCCACTCGGTTTTACTGTGATCCGTGCTGATTGTGAACTTCCGGTTAGCCCTTGGGCATCGGTGGCAATTGCACTGATATCGTATTCGCCAAGTACTGCGCTCCAAGTGGTTTGGAATGGCGCGGTAGTGTCCGTTGCGATGACTTGGCCATTTACTAAGAATTCGACATAAGCTAGGTCACCATCGACATCATTGGCATTAGCGGAAAAAACAGCGCTGTCATTTTCACCCAGCACAGCGCCATTATTTGGGCTGGTGAGTACGACACTCGGCGCTTGACCTGAGCCCGTTGCACAAGTTCCCAGTGACCGCCAGACATCATAAGGACCGGAGTGGCCTGCTGGATTGTCGTTTTGACTGTACCACTTAGCTTCATATGCTTGGTTTTGGGACTGTGTAATATCCCCCTGTCTGTAGACTTGTTGTTCAGACCAAGGGCTTAAATTACTACAGTTGTAGGCGTTTGCTTGGCCTGCAAGGATGAGAACACCGCTCGTCCAAGCTAATCGTAAAATAGAAGTTGGTTTCATACTGATCCCTTACATGTTGTTGTGTGTTTTATGAACAAAACCAAATTAGCATATAGGTAAATAATTCGTTAATCAACAATCGAGTTATGAGTAAGTCTTATCGTCGCAACAATATGAGCATCGCAATTTTAATTCGCATATTTCAAATAATCGGCTAGGTTTAGAGGGAATTTAACGGACTTTATAGGATCCATATAATGGCGACTTCTTCAATTCCTTCCGGTTATCATTCACTCACGCCTTATCTCATTGTGGCTGGTGCAGCAAAAGCTATCGAGTTTTACCGAGCTGCTTTTGGTGCCAGCGTAAAACTACAGTTACCTATGCCAGATGGAGGAATAGCACATGCGGAGCTGCTGATTGGTAACTCATATGTGATGCTTTCAGATATGTGCCCTGATGTGCACTTTAAAGATCCCAAGGAGCTTGGTGGTACGCCCGTTAGCTTGATGTTGTATGTTGACGATGTGGACACTGTGTTTGCGGGGGCAATTGAATTGGGGGCACAGCAAGTCACGCCCGTTTGTGATCAGTTTTATGGTGATAGGGCAGGAACGCTGCGAGACCCATTTGGTCATGTCTGGACGATAGGCACGCATAAAGAAGATCTCACAGAAACCGAGTTACTAGCGCGTATGGCTGACTTTATGGATAAGCAACAAGATGCCTAGTTGAGGTGATCTTATCTCTTCAGGTCGTGTTTTTGTTAACTTTACGTTTGTGTTTTATTTGCTTTTTGATGCTGTTTTTTCTTGGGTTTTATATTAAAAAACTTTAATTAACATTGGTTTAATGTTTTTCTTTGTCTTAAGGTGAAGTTTAAAATTAATTTTATTGTTAATAATGTTGAATTTTTTGTTTTTTCATGGCAGCTTAAGAATTAGTGATAAATTTCGATCACTACACGACTATTTCAAGGAAATGATAATGAAATTAAAATTTAAAAAAACAGCATTAAAACAATTAGATAAACAACAAAGCTTGCCTCAAGAGCAAACACCAAATATCGCTGGTGGTGCAAATAGCCGTATTCCTTGTCGTCCGCCTTTGACGGAGACTGGCAACCAATACTGGCAGTGTGATTGCTAAGATTAGTGATAAGTTAAGATGCATAAGCTCACAAAAAAGTGAGCTTTTTTGTTTTTGAAAAATGAAAATATTTTACTTTATCTTCATATAATTCAGTGCTTTACGAATTTTATAACGTCTCAATAAATTAAGCGGCTTACGTTTTAAACCAGCAGCAATTACAGTCTCTGTTGCAGCGAGTATGCGCTCAGCGCTTTTACCATCGCGGTAAGGGTGCACTTGCTGAATATATTGCTCAATACGTTCACTTTGTGCCTCGGACAGATTGAGTGCTTGTTCAACCGCTTCAGATAATTTGCCTGCTTCGGTAATATTGATTAATGCAACTTGAGGTTGGTGATTATTAAAAGTGATAACCGGTTTACCAATTAGTAGTGACTCATCAACGGCGCTAGAGGTATCAGAAATCACCACATCAGCTTGCTGAATGAGTGGAATAAGGTTATCACTCTTGGCGATTTCAAAGTCGCTAATGGTTTCAAGTTCCATGTACATCTGTTGCCATTGTTGCTTCGTCTTAGGATGAAACTTAAGTTGGACTTTGTACTTTCCTGACTCTGCGAGCTGTTTGATTTGCGCATGTAATGCTTCAAGCGACGTGAGATTCGGTGAAAAAGTGGGGGCGTACAGTATGACAGGCTTTTCATTCTCTTGCTTGGTATAATCAAAGTAAGGGTCGAGTTTTGGCCAGCCAGTTTCAATCACAGAGAAATAACCATGCTTTTGTGCGAGTTGGTTAAATGGCGCTGTTGTAATTGGGCCGTGAGTACAATACAAATCGAAGAAACCGCGGATCCCAAAATGACCTTTCTTTTTATATTCTAATCCATGAAACACTTGCACTTTGGCGCCTGGAAAAAAGTCTGGAACGACATTTCCAGGTACAAATACAGCTCTGGGGTTAAACGCCTTTACGTCCTCTACGCTCAGTAACTCTGCTTCGTCTGGTGCAAGTGAACTTGAGTTTACATCTTTACCTTTTAAAAACCACTTCACCACGTCACCGTTAGCATGGATCGCATCTTGTAGAGGTCTTAGAATGGCAAAGCTATATGGCTGCTCAATGTAGAAAAGATAATGTTTAGGCATTGAAAGTCACTTATAAAATCAGAGTTTATGGCCAGCACTTGAGGGTGTTCAACGAGGGCCAGAGCGATATTAAGCAAATAATACCGCTTTTACTGCATCAATACCAAACATCAGTTACTCGGCTGTAATGTTACCGATACGTGAATGCACCTCAGTGGCTTGGACCATCATGTTATTCATTAAGGTTTGTACGGATTCTATTTCTCGAATTAGGCCCTGAGATTGACCAATAAACTGCACGCCATGGTTTAAATCTCCGTGTATTGTGGCTGCTTCAAGCTTTTCGGTGGCGGCACCAAAGAGCGACAGCATCTTAATTTTATCAAATTGAGATAACAGTCCTAGCAGTAGCTTCCATAAGGGCATGTCGACCATTTTGGCGGCTTTGAACGATTTTATGGTGGCCATGAAAAAGTTCATCGGGCGGCGCGTTGCCTTTTCAGCCATGGGGGTTTTCATTACTCGAGCATAAAGACCATCGAAGTTCTTGGAATAAATCGTCTGTTCAACGTCTTTTTCCACTACGGTATCTTTGACATGTTGATGCAAGGGGCTTTCTTTGGATGTCGCAAAACGAGAACCCATCGCAACGCCCTCAGCGCCAAGTGCTAACGCGGCGATAAGTCCTCGACCATCGGCAAATCCCCCTGCGGCAATCACCGGTATATCGACAATATCGACTATGCTCGGTACTAAACACAGTGAAGTCACTTCTCCACCATGGGCTGCGGCCTCATGCCCAGTAACTAAAAGGGCATCAACGCCAGATTTTTGTGCTGCTAATGCATGCTTTTGCGTGACCACAGTGGCAATGACTTTGCCGCCATAAGCTTTAGCCGCTTGTACCAGCCAGTCGCCTTTTCCTAAAGAAAAATTGATGACAGGCACTTGTTCTTCTAATGCGACTTTGGCATTTTCTTTGGCGCCTGGCATCATTAACGTCACACCAATGCCAAAAGGCTTATCGGTGAGTTCACGGATTTTTCGTATTGCTTGACGTGTTTCGTCCTTGCCGAGCGGGCCTGTTGCTAAAATGCCTAAGCCACCTGCGTTGCTCACTGCCGCAACAAGTTCAGGGACAGAAATCCAGCTCATGCCGGGTAATATAATGGGTTTGTCGATGCCAAATAATTCGGTGATAGCAGTTTTCATCATTGTTATTTTACTGGTCAGATGTGTTTATGAGCATAGCTGGAATTTTGCGTGAAGTGAATACTGGTTGTAAGATACTTGTCTGTTTAGAAAGAGGAACTAAGATGAACGTAGTTATATTATTAGTGAGTTTAGTCATAGCGTTGGTCGTCTTGATACCTTTGTTGGAAAAGTATCAGCAACGTTTAGGGCTAGATAAAATGCAAAAGTATGCCAAATATGTACTGCCATTATTAATGGTGACGCTGATCATTAAACTTATCTACGTTTTGGTGGTTGGGTAATAAGCGCCGGGCTATTTTTTACGGCGCTTACCATTTTGTAACTTCAACCATCCTGGTTTTTGCGAACGATTTAATTCACTTAAAATGAGCGTTGCCTTTTCTATTGTGATCCTAAAGTCAGCGATATCTTTGTATACTTGAACTGCGATTTTTTTTCTTTTTACTGCCGCGCCAGCATCTAAAAATGACTCGACCAGTTTATTCAAAAATCGAGTTAGGGGTGAGCGAGGCAGGGTATTCTCTTTACTTTCTAACCGTTGAGTTTGTTGCTCGAGTTTACGCTTTATTTGCGTTAATTCGGCTTGGCTGAATTCGCTTTGGGCATTGGGCAAGGTTGCAAACGAGTCGAGCTTGTCAGCCAAGTATTGGCATTCAATCGCGCTGAGCTCCTCTTGTTGTAAAATTCTACTTAAGCCATTTCTAAACTCAGTTTGTGTCACGCTACGGCGGCTAAGACGCTCGCAATGCTGATTAAACAGTTGCCACTTCTGCCACATGTATACATAGCCCAATCCTGCCCCTTTGATATTTTGCATACCGACGATAATTTGATGTTCATTTGGCAGTGCTTGTTTTGCAATGATTTGAGTTAAGGCATCGGGCTTAATGTCGCTATCATGTACTAACGTACATTTGAGTTTGGCAAGTCGCTCTGCAAGCGTGGCTGCTTGCGACAGCAAGGTGCTCAGGTCTTCCGCTTCCAAAAGTGACTGAGCAATCGTCCACGCTTCAAAACGCCTTATTGTGAGCCGATGTGTTTCGTCTTCGTTATTAAGTAGCGACTGCAGCGAGTCGAGGCTTGAAAACGCAGACTCAGGTAGTCTGGCTGCCGTAGTATTTAATGATGCGATCAGCGCATCTCGTGATAACGTGAGCCGAAAGCGCGCGAGTAAATCGCGCAATGCATTGTGGTCGTTATTACTGAAAATACTCTGTAAGAGGTTTTCCAGCGCAACGAGAAAGTACTTAAAGAAGCCATCGATATTGGTGCCAACAACGACAACGGCATCAAAATGCAGATCATTGGCCAAAATGCTCGCAAATACTTGCGAGCGCGCTACACGGTCGTTGCGATTATTAATCAGTGCAACAATTTGCCCCTGTTTTCCTTGCTCGACAATGTTTAGGCGCTTCCAGTTTTCAATCGTTGCTAGGCGTTCGTTGGCAGACATGCTATTGATAAAGCTTTGACTAATTGCACCAATCTTTGCAGTCTTAAATTGCTGTAGTACACCAACATCGGGAATAACCCTAGAAGCCGTTTCTTTGAAGACATAGTCTTTGTTGATGCCAATATATTGTGCCATCTTGCAGACTAATGCGATGTTATCTGGGTGCTCAACATAGGGGTATTTCGCGAGAATATCCGGTGTTATCTGATAACCATCTCCCCAATGAATTTGAATGAGCGACGTGTTTTTCTGCTCCGCCGCCAAGTTGAGTACTGAAGCCATATTCTGCTCGGCGGTGAACACTTGGGTGTTGTAACCCAAAAAAGCAGACATTTCTTTTGCCACATCTAAGCCTGTTGGACCCAAAATATCTTCATGATCTGGATAGGCATTAGTAATAGTGGCGAAGTTGTCTTTCATCCAACGAACGAGAATTTTTACATATCTAGGGGTCAACCCCATACATTCCCATAAGAACACATCCGCTTTTACCTGCTTTGCAAAATGTAGCACATCAGCTTGCTCCCAAATACTCGCCTTGTCGAAAGGTCTAAATAGCGGGATCTCATATTGCTCACCAGAAATTTTCGAATAGATTAGCATTGCCTCACAGCCTGTGGTTTTACTCACGACTTTCAGAGCCAAGCTGCTAAATAAAGCTGATTTTAGCCTTTCAGTTCCTGACTTTCCTCGTGTTCCCCAGCCACCGATAGACACTGGAATGTGTTTGCGGTTTTGCTTTATGCTTTTACTGACATAAATATGTCGGGTCCAAAAGTAGCTAATAAATGCAAGTACAAAGAAAACCAGCTGCGAAATACTATTTTGATAAATGGCATCGACGTATTCTTTAAAACTGCTCCAAATCGTGAACAGCGCTGAGGTGACGCCAGAGCGAGAATAAAGTTGCTGAATGTCTTTGGCGACAGGAAATGGCGTTTCCGCGATGTCGCCATAGGCACTAAAATACAACGAAAACCCAAGTGCGTTAATCGCGTCCAAATATTTACCTTGCTCAAGCTCGTTGCCTTTTCGTAGATGGTCGAGCTCTGCAAACTGCCATGTTATGGTCCAGTACGCCTTGAGGCGTCGCCACAAAGTCGGAGGCGGTGTGACGGTTAAAATACCATCTGGCGTATAGGTTTTGGCATCCTCTTTACTGCGGTCATTGGTAAGCACACTTAGCAAAAAGTCGAGTAACGGTAGATGTGGTCGACTCGTTTGTTCGGCGATATTAAAGAGCAATTCCCCCGGCACTTTTGTTTCGCTAATTTCCGCGGTAGTGCAGCTAGGGACGTGGATCGATACGCTGGGCTTTTTCGCTTTGGTATGAGAATAGCTTTGACGTTTATCGGTACTTGGTTGTCTTATTTCGTGCAGTACTCGCCATAATCTTCTTGCTTGACGATAGCCTTGTTGGATACGCCAGCCAGCTTTTGTTTTTGAGGCATTAAGACTTTGACCACGTTGCGCAATATAAGAAAGGGAGCGGCCCAGTTCATCACGAGACCAAGTGGCCAGTGCGTCACTTTGTTCGTTGGCTTCAAGAGAGGTATTGAGCTGCGCGATGATGGCTTGATGATAGAAGCTACCTAGCTGCTCTCTGGCTCTGGTGATATAACGGCAAACGGCGATGTTTGTTTCGTTCGATAAGCAATCATTTAAGGTATCAATAAACCGTTTGAAGCAGAGATCAGCTTGATTTGATTCAAGTTGCATATTCAGCATAATACGCGCGCTTTGTTCAAGCGCTAAGCGCTTTAGCTGCATACTAAAGTCGCCTTTGAGTACACGTTGCCACAGTAAAAACGCAAAGTCGTGTTGGCAAAACCGGTCGGCGGATAACTGTTTTATCAGAGTGAAGCGCACGGCATTCTCACTCTCCTGCTCAAATCGTTTGGCGATTAACTCTTGTGCAAACGGTGTGGGGTAAAACTCGACAAACTCTAAGGTAACTTGGCGAACCCTCGGTAAGGTATGCTCGCTGAGTGCACAAAGCATATTGAGATCTTTTTCTGTAAGCTTTTGCTGACTGACAATAATTTTAGGGAAGATACTTAGAATATAGAGTACTTCGGCATCAACTTGCTGACTATTTTTAATGTCGTTCGCTTCTTCCAGAAGAGCCCACATGTAAGCGCGAATAAAGGTGGGGCGTTGATGTATTAAGATCTCTAAAATGTCGACGGTTGCCTGGTAGGGCATGTTGTCAGACTCAAGCAGCTCAATAAGTTTAGCGATAAGTTCTGCGTCTAATTCCGAGTCGACTTCATAGCTGTTTAGGGTTGCGACCATATTGACGAGCGCACGGATCAAGCCGTGACGAATATGTTGATTTTGGCTATGGGCGAGTAAATTTAAGCAAAATGGTTGTAAATCTAAGCGTTGCCAAGCATTTTCTAGGGTATCGTGGTGAGCACGCAAATATCGATTCGTTAGGGCCCAAGTTTGGCGATTAAAAACTTAATTTGTTGTTCAATTGTGGCAACTTGATGTTGATATCGAGCAACCACAGCGCCATCGTCAAACCATCGTGAAAATGCTTTTTTATCTTGCTCCAACGTGACTTTAGTTGCGCCAAGCTCCTGAGCATAGGCAATAATATGAAGTGCTTTTTCACTATCAAATTCAGATTTAGCGATACGCTGAACAAATCCGCTGTGGGATACCTCAAGCAACAGGATTTGTTCATGTAGAGTGTCAATCTTGTGTCTCAAAAAGGCGATAGACTGAAGCACGAGCCAGTCGGTTTCATCCTCGTTTTCCGGGCGGTTGTAGAGTAGCTCCCATGCGCACAGTTCGTCGATCAACGCACTGTATTTATGTTGATAAAGGCTCAGCCAAAACTTTTCAGTTTCGGCAAAAAATAGGGCTTCTAATTGACTCTTTAAGGCTTTAGCGCTCATGTAAATCTTGCTCTAATAAATGACTTAGCTGTAATGACTCAAAAATAATTTCGTCGTGAGCATAGGGGGCAAAAGCGGTTTGCTGTAAATTGCCTAAACGTATTTGTAGTCCAACCTGATGCGTATTGTTAAACCAGTCTTGAGTCCAAGTTACACCTAACCAGCCTGCGGTGTTATGACTAAAGTCAAAACCCGTTTGCCAACCCAATTGAGTTAAGTACTGCCATGTTGGATTAGGGCGGTTCTGATCGGCAAATACATAGCTTGATGTTAATCCGGCGTGGAAAATATGCCCTTGATAAAATTGATACCAATCAAATGAAAACAGTGCATTGTCGAGTGTTTGCCAGTCCTGATTTGACGTCAGTGTAACACCCGAACTGAAGTAGCTATCAACCCAAGGTTGATAGCGAAGCCCAGCATGCGCTTGCCAGCCATGCTTGTGATTATTACGATAAAAGGTGTACATATCAGGGCCAATTTGCTCGTCTGCAATAAATTCGTCCTTGCTGATACTGGTGTAAGTGTAAAAAGGCTGCCACCACCAAATACTTCTAAAACCGCTGTTATAACGGTGAATTTGGCCAAATTTTGCCGAAATACTAGAACTTAAATGGGTTTCACTGATTGTCGTTGCATCCTGCCAACGATTACGCATTCTTGCTTCTGCAAACCAGTTCGACTGCTGCGAGAGCCAATCGTATTGACCGTTAATTGAGAAGCTGTCTTGGTGATGATTATCCATCGTGTAGAAGGTATCAATGCGGTACCAGTTATTCTCATCCTTCACTCTCAATGATAAACCCAAATCGAGTGTGGTACGGCTAGGGCTAGGTTCAGTCGTCTGCACTATGTCATCGCTATCAATATTCAAAAAGCCTTCGATGCCAGTGCGGCTTTCATCGGTTTCAATGCGAGCTTGCTGAAATATTGGCTCAGCACTTATCGGTGTTAACCGCGGTTTGGCTTTTAAGAACAAGGGCACTTCAGGTATCAGGTTAACGCGATGCAATGTTGGACTTAACGTCCATATAAACATGCGTGCTAGCGTTTGCTGTTGTTGGCCAGTTAGAGCGACTTGTCCTGCAGGGTGAAAATAAGTGGCTTCATTTCTGATTCCATTTGCAAAGGTTTCAATTTTGATCAGGCTATCTCGAGTTAATTTCGCCGTGACTGGGGTTGTTTTATCAGAGCGATAGAAAATTTGCCTCGTATCCAATGGGATATCATGCCATTGACCTTGGTTGAAGTATTGTGGACGTACGCTCACACTTTGCCCAGACAGAGGGTTGAGCCAACGCAATTGCAATAGTCCTTGTCGCGTCTCAATTTGTTTAATGCCGTAATAGAGCGGTTGCGTTGGCTGCAATGAGATCACATCACCTTGGTTTGGCCCCACCAGCTCTACATTAGCAGGCGGTGCTAAGATTTGCGTAGCGGAAGAATAGGCAAACTTTACCCTTACCTGAACTTGTTGGTACTCAGAAAAATCAATAGTCAGTATCTCGTTAGCTCTGAGCGGCAGTCCTGATAGCTTATTCTCTGTGAGGTGTGCGGTAATTTGGTCACTAAAGCTTTGCGCCACGAGCGTATCGACCTTAACCTTTTGTGTGCCAACATAGTTTGTGTATTGCTCAGCGGCTACCCACTGACCGTAGCGCATTAAGCGGGCATATAAATCGGTTAAGATGGGATCACCCGATAAGCTCGGGTGTAGGCGTTGAAGGATCCTGTTGTAGGCTTCGTTAGTCAGTGTTTGCAGGCTCAATTGATACAGAGCATTTATTGCAATTTCTTTAGCGCTGAGCTCGTCGGCCAACAGTTTAGTGTTACTAACCAAGTGTGCGGAGCGATCTGCAAAAGCCGGAGCATTCGAGGTTTGTGGTTGTACTCTGATATCCACAAACAAATCGTTACGGCTGAAAAGCGTGAGGCTTTCATTTGCCGCTAATTGAATATATTGCTGTGATGCAATAGATAATCGAGTTGCTTGTGGCTGCAATTGTAAGTTTGCTGCGATATCACTAAATATGGGTAATAGCTTGGTTTTGGCGTTGTGCTCATACAGCAGCCATTGGGTATTTTTGTATTCTTGCCCCTGATAGGCAGCACGTGCACTTAGCTTGACCGTCAAAGGCGTTTTAGCAACCAATTTTATTGGCTTATCTGAACTTAGCGGGTACAGCTCAGTTTGATCATCCATTGACTCCACGACTTGTAAACCATCGTGACTGAGGCTGTATTGTGGTTGGGTAAGTTCGTTTGTTTGAATTGACGCGATTTGTTCGGCCTGTTTTGGTGTTAATGCCATTTGCTGGCTTGTCCACAGCGCTTCTTGTTGACGCTCTGCGTCAAGTAGGTATGTCAACAGGATATCATCGCATTGATATTGCGTAATATCGGCTTCGTAGGCAGCGCACAATAAGCTAGCTTGAATGTACTCGTCCAGTGCTAAATATCTCGTAAGTAGCTCATTGGCAGCGTATTCCCTTAGAGATTGGGCGGTGTTTTTAAGCAGTGACTTTAATAACACCTCGGCGTTTCCACTGCGCTCTAGCTGAGTCAAAATAGCAATATTAAGTTGCCAAGCCATTAGCGTAACTTGCTCACTATGACCATTCAAATACGGCTTTAGTTTTGCGAGCGCCATGAGTGGTTTGGCCTTTGCTGCCACTTGCAATTCTGCAAGCACTTTAATGGCTGTAAACTGTTTGAGGCTGTCTGTCTTAACGCTTATTTCCGGCGCACTCAGCCCGCTCAGTGATAAATGGTAAGTATCCGCTCTATTTTGTTTTCCCTTTGCTATCAGGCTTTGAACCAATGGTCCTTGGCCTAGCGCTTCTTGTGTCATGGTTAAAAATTCGGGAAATGGTTGTAAGCGGTTTACTGCCACAGCAATATCAAGCGCTTGCTTAGCACCCTCAATCGTCACAACTTTGGATGCTGGATTTATGTGTAGGGTAAGTCTTTGAAAATGACTGCTAGGCGCAACAAGCAATGTATGTTGGCCATGCTCGCTGGTGATGGTTAAGCGCTCCTGCGCTCTTGCTCGAACATATAATGTAATTGCGTTATCAACCCTTGGTATGCTCTCAAGATGATAGTTAAGTGGCTGAGACGATGTAATGTAATTTACTCGCTGAGCGCTCGAGGTGAGCAGCACTTGCCCAGCGGCGTTGCGGCTGCCCAGTGTTACTCCACTTATCGCAACATGATGAGTGAGTGGTTGAGAGGAGCTTGGCGTTAAAAAATAAGTCGTAGAGGCAATATCATTAAGCATTTGCTTACGTTTGAGCGCCAATGCCGTGTCAGCAACGCTAAAAGTGAGTGGAGAAGTATCACCATTCGTGTAAAGGGTGCTGAGTTGCTCGTTCAGCTGTTTGTTCCAATACGGATTAAATAACGACTCTTGCTGTTTTATTCCCGCGTTGTCGTCGTAAATACCGCGGTGCATTTGAAGTAAGTTAAGATAGGTAGGCACCGTTGTTGTAATGGTGAGATAACTACCTTGCGGGACGGCGATATAATCTTGGTTAGACAAGCCGACTTTAGGCTCAAGATACTCATCCGCTTGGATATCTGATATTGCAATGGTGCTGATAACCTCACCATTGACTTTAATTGTGACAGTGCCGTTTTGCTCAATCGCATGTAGATCTTTTCGAACCTCTAGTTTGAGCTTTTTGGCGTGCTCAAAGAACACGCTTGTCACTTGTGTAGGTTGTAGGTGAAACCAGCGCTCTGTATCTTGCGCCAATTGCAGCGTTTGGTCGTCAAGTCCTGGCAGTCTGAGTGCTCTTCGATATGGATCTCTGTGGCTGTGCATGCTGCCTTGCCAAAGCGCGAGAGATTGAGCATTATCACCGGTGTAAGCAATCTGAATTAAGCGGTTTTGTGCTGTTGCACTCAGTTGACAGCGGGATTGAATACATAACCAATCAGACGTTGGAATGGCACGTTGTAGCGCTGGGGTTTCCCCTGCAAAAAACTCGAATGTCTCGAGGGCACTTGGCGTCGTTACTAACCACGCGTGACTTGGCAAAAACAGCCACGCTTTTTGCTGCGGTGCAAAGTACTTGTTAGCATTGGCTTGGGTAAATTGCATACGTGACAGATCAATCCATTGGGCAGCCGTTTGTATCCCGATCTCATTGGCTCGGGATATCGTCGCAAACAGCAGTAGTGTCATTATAAAAGTGATTGCACGCATTTAGTAAACTGCTCTAGTTGTTGATTGTTATTAATTAATTGCTTTCTTGTTTGATAGCTTAGTTCAATATGGATAAAGCTATATTCTGGGAGCGCAAGTTGATGCATGATATTTTGCGTCCCGCCAAGTTCTTGCACTTCTTGAGGGTAAATCAGTGCCCGATAACCTTGCTTAACAAGACAAGACTTCAGTTTCCAAAGAGAGTCATCATTCGTTTTGCCTTGGCTCAAAATTATTTCGCTTAGTTTACCAGCGTCGGTTTTTCGCTTTTTCTGGCTAAATCCATGTATTTGAAACACTTTTGCCGTTGGGTGTAAAGATGTAAAACCTACAACAGCCGAAGTATGAATATTGTGCAGTTGCTTGGCGTAATCATAGGTTTTTGCTGTGTCATTGCCATCGTATCTGTGTTTTGTGTTGTTCAGTAACACTTGGCAACTGTGCTGGAAAATGTGCTCCCCAATGGTCAGCGTATGTTTATCATGAAAGCGATGTGGAACAGACACCACGCAAGGCCAATGCTTTGGCGTATAAAAGACTTCGCCATGTGCTTCACTTTGAGACTTTGGCGTCAATGTAAACTGCTCTGCTTGGTGCGTTAATTGCCAGCCATTGAGCGCTACTGGTTGGTTAAACCAGTGCGCCATTTTGCTGCTGTCGGGAACCGCAGCGTTAACATTCAATGACAGGCAGAATGCAATGTAAGGTGCGTAGCGACTAAGGCGTCTCATCTTGCCACCAGTTTAATGTTGCATCAGGCTGTTCATGTTCCTCTAGTACACTTATCCAAACATCATGTGAAAAGCGAAGTGTCATGGTTTTAGGCGATGTTAAGTCTTGAAACAGCGGCAAAGTAATACTTGGGTACTCGTACAGCTCTGCGTGATTAGGGTTAAAAAACATCCTCGCTTGTGCTTTGTTTGGGTGTAGCACAAAGTGTTTAGCTAAAATAGTGTATTCATCGCTTGGGGTGATTACCTTAGTGCTATTCAGAGCGGTTGCTACCGTTATTTCATCTTGAGGATCGGCGCTAAACACTTTGACGACCAAAGCGTTAGGTTGCAGGTTATTATCACTCACAGCAACAGTAAGTGGCGTTGCTTTAGCCACTTTGTACAGGCGGATCTTTCGCACGGTTCTTGGGATCCCTTGATTGATGAAAAGTGCTTGGGTGTTAGCTAACTCCTCTATTTGTAAGCTGTTTAGGGGAACTTCAAATAGCGTTGGTTTACGCTTTTGCTTCACAATCACACTGCTTGGATAGCTTGTCGCTTCCCCGAGCTTAAAGAGTGCAGATTTGGCTACCTGACGATATTCAAACTCCATTTGCGGTACTGAGTTATCAAAGTAAGCTTGCTCAATGGGCACCAACGCGATATCCGAGACAGCTAAAAGCTGATCTAAGTCTTTTGAACGGTACTGAGGTAGCAACTCAGGTACTTCAGGGGGCGCTTCAAATAAGCGCACTGATGCTATCTGCTTTTGTGTATGAAATAGGTAATGGTTGTCGGCCTTTTGGCTAAACCATGCGTCAATACCCTGATACATTGGATTTTCAGGGTCGCACACTGGGTCGCAACGATGGCTCAGATAATTAAATGTTGGGCTGCGGGCTTGCAGCTTCACCATCGCATCTTCGGCTTCAATTTTAATTTGATTAACGTTATCGGGTATTGCCAAATAACGCTTCTCTGCGGTCGGTAAGGTTTGGCGCTCCGTGGTTTCTGTTATCAGTCTATCGTACAAAGCCTGCTCCGCCGTTGCGGTAAAAACATAGTCCTTGATCCGCTCATTGTTGCTATAGAGGCGCACAGAAAGAGTGCTGCCAATGGGCGCGCGCCACTCCAAAGCGATATCGCTTTTAGGAGAGACTTGATAGTAAACCGGTGTTTGCGCGTTGAGCATATAATAATAACTATGCAGCGGGACTATTGGGTCGACACCATTTTTGAACACCCGAATACTGGTTGGGGCGTTTGCGCTAATGGTAACAAGGCCTGCTGGTAAGTTGTTCAATTTAGATTGCGTATTGGATAGCATCTCAGGCGTTAGTAGTTTTGGTGCATCGAGTTGGCGTAAATCATGCCAAACAAGGGTGAGGTTTGCTTTTTCGGTGTAGCTTAGCAAGTATTCCGTGTTTTCATAGACGCGAAAGCTTGCGCTCAGCTGCTCAGAAATAAACAAACTGTCTAAGTCTAGCTGGGTCGAAAAATCATGATTAAGCACATTGTAGGGGAGTGACTCATATAACAAGTCAGCACGAAAGTCGATGTTAGGTACGCCCTGTGGCGCTAGCTTTTGCCAGTCCAACATGACCGAATTGTATTTTTCTTCGTTGGTTAAGGCGTTTTCACCTATGGTGTGGTAATTCGTCATGCGTTCACGCCACTCGGTTGGCCTTTTAAGCCATGCTTTGGCGGGATCGGTAATACTGTTACTAGTTTGGGCATGGACGCGTACTACCACGCCTTTAAGTTGAGCATTTTCTGGTATCAGCTTTAACGTGATAGTCGTGGCCTGTTGTAACTCTTCACGATTTAAATAAAAGGATTGTCCAGACGCCACGGCCAACGCTTCACGGTTTTCAATGATTTGTTTTACCTGTTGCTGAAAGTCGTTCGAGGCGGCTTTAGCTGCATGGTGATAAGTACCACGATAAATAACCGTTCCTTTGGTATCAACTAACTGATATTCAATGGCATAGTTAACAGGTTGGTCATCCAGCGGCTGAGATTCGAATATCCCATTGGACAACACCCGAACAGACATGGTCCGAGACGCAGAAAAGGAAAACTTCAGTGCACTGTCGGTCTTTAGCCAATGAACATTGGAGCGGATATTAAACAGGTTCGAGGTATTTGAAGGCTCCGCCGATTTTATCCATACAAACAAAGTGACGGCTAACCAAACGAAAAGTAGCAGCAAAGCCGTAAAAATAGCAAATCGTAATATCTGCTTAATCCAGTACATAACGCCCCTCATGAACCGCTTTTGCATAAGTGGCTAAGTCGATAACGCGATTTCTTCTTGGTAAGTATAGCGCGAGCAGTGCGTTGTCACGGGTAAACATTAATCCCAGCTCACCATTTCTCTGCGTGCTAAAGGCGCTTATTTTGCATTGGTTTTCAAATTGACAAAGCGCTTGGATCATCGGTAAATGTTGCGTGGTGGCATAACGTCCAGTGGCGACGTGAAGCGCGTCAATAAATTGCGGTTCGGCCTCATGCCAATCATTTGGAGAGAGGGTAAGCAAGTCGATTGTTTTGAGCTTTGGTGTTTGTGCAACGGCCAAAAGACGCTGCAATAAGGCATCGTTGGTAATGGCAAAGTGCGATTTAAAATCGGATGCCAGCCACAGTGCGGCTAACTCGCTTTTTGGCGCGAACAGCTGATATCCCGACTGCGGGGTGGTACCGAGCTCCAAGCCCCTTGTTGCTTCTTGTCCCAATACGGTTTGAGTATTAACACCAAGATCAGCCAGCACCCTTTGTAGGTTAGCAATGGTGTCATTATGAATAGGGTTAGGCGTTGTGAATTGGTATGCAAGCGCCGAAGGTCTGATGCTTGCTGGTGCACTATGACTGCGGATCTGTAAATTAAGTAAGGGGTTATCATAAAAGTAGCGCTGTGCACTTTGATACACCACATTAAATAATGAGCGAACGTTGTCGGCCGCCATTACATTTGCATCAATACTGGTATACGGATGAGCACCTGCGATTGCCAGTAACTTTGCATGGGTGGCCGTAAACAGCTGGCCTGAGAATTCCAAAGTGTTACTCTCGAAGAGTGGTCTAGGTACGGCAATGGTGAGAGACGGCTTAGCCAACAACGCAATAAAGTAAATTCCTTGTCCCAAATCATAGGCAGACTTGGTATCTAAAGGAGAAATTGCAACGAATTGCCCTTGGTTATTTTCAACTAATGTTAATTGATACTGTAATAGGTTTGCTACGCGGTTTATCTGGTTCAACCTTACCTTAAGCGTTTCTGGCGCTGTTACTATCCCTAGGTTTTGCGTGATGGCAAATAGCGGTCTTAACACTTCATATTCCCACAGTGCAGCACTGGTATCACTTAGTGAACTAAATGCACCGCTGCCTTTGGCGCTAATGTGACTTGAAAATGCTTCAATAAATATCTGTATGCTCTTTTCACTTGTATGTATCTTATTTAAGTCTTTGTCGATACGTTGTAGGCCATATGCGCTTAGCAAAGAGGAGTAGCTATCCGAGCTTAAATACGCCTCAATCAGCTGGCCATGAAACTGGCGATAAGGTAAAGGTGCATTTGCTGCAAGACCAAAGTGTGCATCGTTGATACTGAGTAATGAAGCTAGCTCTGATTGTTGCACTGAGCTTGGCACATTGTTAAATATCCACATCTGTGCGTTTTCTTTCAAACTGTGTTGGTGCATCAATTGGCTTACTTGACGATTAATTTCTCTGAGTTGGACGACTTCTGGAATATCCATCGCAATGAAAAAGTCACTATAGAACTCGGTTTGTTTACCGTTCTTATCGCCACTTTGGTTAGGTCGCGCATTACCAAATGCGATAGCCTGACTTTGCCAGTAAGAAAACAATATTCCACCAGCCTCACTGGCTAGTCGCTCAGCAGTTGGGTAAGGCACACTGATGATATGTGCTTTTTGAGTTGCTAAATTAATGATAAACAAGCCGCGTTTGTATTCTTGTTGATTGTCTTTTATTACTAGAAATTGTCTCGTTCGCTGCAAAGAAAAGTCGGCTTGACGTAGTAAGGTGGCGGCTTCGGCATAGTGTGACTCACTGTCCTGCTTAAGTAGCCTGATTGCTTGTTTAAAGTAACTGCGCTTCTGTTCGGTCACATATTGACTGACATTCAAGTTAGCCGCACTTTGTGTATAGAGTTGGCTTTTATAATCACTAATCACTTGGCTAAGTGTTAAATCGCTGGCCGCTTCATTTACCGTCAGTGTATTACTTTTTACGAATAGGCTTGGAATGATCATAATTGCAAAGCCGATACAGATGGCGATAAAGCCACCAACAATAGAAGTTTGAAAGGTTGCTCGGATCACAAGACCTAGCGCATTTTTTTGATAAATTTTAAGGGCAAGCAAGGTCGATAGCATATAGCCAAAAGCAAAAGTATCGGTCACTTTTAAGGTTGGGAAGTAACCGACGACGACGTAGTTTAAAATCAGTTTGTAGACAAAGCCGATATTAAAAAACAGCAGCATGAGCCGCGCGCCCTCGATATTGGCGTGTTTTAAACGAGTAAAGTTTAAAACCAAATAGCCAAATGCCAGAATAATCGCTGTTTCAACGAATGACGTGAGTAGCTTAGTGGGTTGCATCAGTTGCAGTGCCAACAGCGCAGGCAGCATAATGCCATTAAATTCCCAGCCGTACTTTAAATTAGCTCTGGATGCGATAAATGCGGTGATCACCAAGATAATATAAGCTTTAGGGGCTGCAATGATGGAGGCCGCAACCGTTTCGTACATGACGGCAAGATTAGCAATGCTAAAGTTGGTGAACGTCATCAATCCAAAGCGAATGATGATATAGGTAACAATCAACTGAATAGCGGTGACTTTTATGCCGTATTTAAAGCCACCATTCCACATCACATTGGCGGTCAATGCGATAATAATAAGCCCGAGACTATAAAGCTGCGCTGCGTAATCAAAAGTGATGTCCCATTGTGTTAAGTACGCGGCGACCAACGGCCAAAACAGCACATCCATGGTGACTCGAACGACAATGCTTAACAAAACGATGGCAAAAAACCGGTCGCGACCGAACATTTCTGCGTAGCCCAGTCGCTCAACAAGTGTTTTGGCAAAAAAACGCATTAAGCCATAAACGACAATGGACTCAACAATGATCACCCAAGCTGATGTTGGGCTCACGATAAATAAAGGGACTAGGTAGCCTGGGACTACCAAACCGGTTAATGGGAAGCCAAACCTCAGATTGAAAAATGCGACAACCGCGATGCCTATCCAAACACACGTGATAACAGACTGCCCAAGTCCGCCCGCACTTGGGAATAGCATCAGCGCCCAGTCCATTTATTCGTCATTCCATTGTTCAGGCAAAAGTTGCTCGTTAACTGTAAGCTGCTCTGTCAGGTGTGTTAAAAAGGCTGCTTTATTATCTAGCTGAGATAATTGCTCGCCAAGGTCGATAAATTCAAACAACACCCCACTGGTTTCAAATGGTGTGCTGGCGTTAAGGCTTGTGGATTGTTTGAGTAACGCGCGAATGCTCAGTAAATAGGTGCGATTGTCTAAATAGACGGGTAATACGATTTTGCCACGCTTTAGGGTTAAATAGCGCAGCTTTCCTTTGGCTTGTTCACTATCCATATCGGTACAACGGCAAAGTAAATCCAAAGCGGACATGTCGAAAATAGATAGGCTATGCTCCCTAGCAAAGCGTTCAAGTGATTCATTTACCTGTACAATTTGGCCAAATAAGTTATATAAAATACTGGCACTGTGAAGCTGGTTAAAGACATGCTCCAGTGACGTGAGCTTTTGATCCATCTCATTAATTGCATTTTTGATTTTATGACTTAATGGCTCCCTCAGAGAAAAGGTCAGCGCCCGAGTCAGCGTACTCTTGAGATTTTTTTGCTCAGCAGAAAACACTTTATAGTGAAATAGTAACTCACCAATTTGATGCGCAAAGAGGTTCACATTTTTAATAAACGCCTGCTCATCAAAGTTATCTTGTGGGGTGACTGTTAGCGCCCAAAAGCCTCGAACATCTCCCGCGTACATCAGGGGGGCGATATACTGTTGCTCATCTTCCGCTAGATGTTGGAAGAAAGGGCGAGTGATTTTGATAGCACCAAATGCTTTGATTGCATCTGAATAGGGTACTCGTTCGTAATCTCGTCGCATCTCTAAGATATCACTGAGTTGACAGTGTATTGCGCGTATTTCGGTTACTCTATGGTCACCCTCCAAGCGAGTGAGAAATATACTTCTTTTAAGGTTGAGCTGTTGATTAACCAATTGGATAATCGCGTCCCAAGGTTCATTATGTTCAAGGAAGTGCCGTGGTAGATATCGACCCAACATGCGTTGTTGGATTAGGGCTATCAGTGATTTTAAGTTTTCTTCTTCTGACCACTTCAGCGAGATAAATACCCAAAGTAGCGTTAGCCATATCAAAGATAACAACTCACCAAGAGGCAACAACACTGAGTACCAATGATGCGCAGCAAGGCCGCATATGATAAGTAAAGCGCTGGTGAAAACCGCAATGACTATATTGGTCTTTGTCGCGTTTCTTTGGTACCACACTAAGAAGAATATTGACGCCAGTATCATGAGTGCGATTATCGTCACTTTATTTAAAGGCTGAATAAAACTGTTGGATGCAAAGCTATTGGCGATAAATGCTTGTAGGTAAACTGGTGGAAGTTCTTGCGCGCCAAAATAAGCATTGCTATTCAAGCGAGAAAACTTTGAATGCTGGGCAACTAAGATGACCTTTTCACTGAGTTGGGCTGTGAATAGGTCGCCATCAAGCACTCTCTGTGCACTGAACTTTGGTAGTGAATAATAAGGCAGCGAGTAGTCTATGATTTTGTTGAGGTATTCACCATGCTGTGGAAAGATTTTGTCCCACAGCATGTCACACGGGATTGCTGGTGGTGCGAGGCTAATTGCGCTGCCATACCAATTTTCTGTTTCTAGCAGACAAACCGATTGTGTATTGAATGGATAGTAAATCGAGTCGTCGCTTTTTTGTGGCGAAAGTTCGATATTAGCAAAGAATACAACGGCTTTTGGTTTATAGCCAGAGAGTACTTCTGCCAATCGCTGATGTTGCTGCTGTAAGTTTTCCGCTTCAATCACCACTATTTGGGTTTCTTGAGTAGTGTTGAGCTTAGAAAACCATTGTAACCCAATTAGGTTTACCTGTTTATACAAGCCTGATGCTGAAGCGATCAACAAAATAGCGAATAAACTCACAAATAGCCAAAACTCATGTTGGCGTTTTATAAAGTTTAATTGACTAAAAACCGACATGCTTGTTCACTCTTTTATTGCTGGCTAAAAGTGAGAGTCAGCTCAGTCGTCTTCACTACTTTTACTTTAATAAATTCTAGGCCATGAATTTGCTCGCTTTGCCACTGACCATTTTGCAGCATCACTGGACGCTGCCACGAGATCATCGCAATATCATCTAAAAATAAGGCACTTTCACCACTACTTGGTGGCGCCATGGATAGTCCAAACTGAACCCCACGAGCTGGCAATCCTTCATCACCAAGTAAAACGGAATCGTCTGGTAAGGTGATATCTTGTCTAAACGTTTGCCACTCATAGCTCCCCGCTGGTTTTAGCACGGGCGCTGACTCAGAAAAGATAAGGCTATCCTCTGATGTTAAGATACGAATATCAGCCTTAAATTCACCGGCATTGTTTCCTTTGGCATAACCAAAGAGCGACAGCTCATGGTAAGCCTGTGCTGTGCTCGGCGCAGGCGTAATCGGCATAGTGCGAATAGTATGTTTAAACGGCACACGCGTTGGCGTTTCATTAAACTGCGTTCGTTGTAGGCAAAGCCCCTGTACGCCTCGATATTTGCCAACTAAACAAGGCGCGATATCGTTGGCCTCAATTAACCAACGAGAGACTTCCCCTTTTTCGTTATCGCTGTCCCAGTCTTCAAAATCACCAAAAAACAGTAAGTCGCGGCCAAGCACAAGCTCAGTTTGAGCGTTACTAGCCGTGAGCTTGCTAAGGTATTCAGCACTGTTTGAATATTGGCGTAAATCGACGATATGCTCACCGGCTTCCAAAGTAATGACTTTTTGCTCGGTTTCCTTTGCTTGAGCGGGTTTATCAAAAGTGACTTCTGCAAATCCAGAGCGTAGCGAGATACCGACTTCTGGTGATGAAAATTCAGCGATGCGTTTTAGTAGGGCATTGGCAAGATCGCCACTTACAAATTTAGGAACATAGTCTTCTAGATAAACGGGGTAAGCTTTTAAGGCGCTAATTCTAGGTTTGCCTGCGGTTTCTAACTCTATAACAGAGATCAGTCCTAAAAAGGTTTCAAGGCGATTTTGCTCAAACACAAAGTTACCTAAGCCAAGTATCGTGGGTACGCCGTTGTATAGGCCAAACCCTTGCGCAACATGAGGGTGATGCGCAATCATCAAGTTAGCGCCATTTTTGGAAAGTAAATCAAAGCGATTTGAAATATACGCAGTTGGTGCATAAGAGTATTCATCACCCCCGTGAAGCTGAGTTACAACAAAGCGACCATTGTTACTGGCTTGAACTACTGTTTCCCTCATGCCGTTGGTATCTGTTAGATCGGCAGCTCCCCCTTTAGCGTCTGACGCCACGTAAGTGACAGTATGTTGGTCGCCTGTAATAGAAGTCGCAGATACAAAGTCTATAGTTGCTTCGCCAAGGTTTAGGCTATAAGGCTTAAATGCCTCTGCCGCGCTTGTGCCCGCACCACTGTGTTTAAACCCAGCTTGTTCGACATACTTCAATGTATCATCAAGCCCTGGAGCTCGATAGTCATAAACATGGTTATTGCCAAGTGCAACATAGTCAATGCCCAAATCATTTAAGGCAATTAATGACTCCGGCAGACTAAAAAATGCGAACTCTTTACTTGGATGGACCGTGGTTGGGTTTTTTAAAACCGGAGACTCTAAGTTAACCGAAGCAAAATCGACATTTTTAAATAAAGGATGCATAAACTGCACTAAGGCTTGGGCATCAGGTCCTGCGCTTTGGGGCTGGATAAGACCGTCAGGGGTGCTGGGCAATGAATTACCCATGGTAATGAGAGCTGGGTTGAAATAACGCCGGCCAAACATGGTATCACCAGCAAAAAGTAAGGTTTTTAGCGTGCTCGATTTAGTTTTTAGTTCAAGAATGATTTGTTGTTCATTATTACTTTGATTTGCTAAGGTAAAAACCAAGGGTAAATAATCTGGGTGAGATATTTCTGCGACATAGGCGCCGTATGCTAGAACCGACAGGTCAAAGATGCCAAGACTATTTGACGTAAATGACTGACCATTTATCGTGAGGCTAGCATTGGCAATGGGCGTTGCATTTGTGTTTTGCAATAATACGCTTAAATTGGGTGTCTCGTTATCCCTATCTTGCTGGCTTTTATCTTCATTCTTATCAATTTGAGAAGGACCTGTTTCATTTGGATCCTCTACAGAGCAGGCCGCGAGCGTAAAAAGTAATACTAAATTTAAAATTTTTTTCATCGTGGCGAGCCTGTTTCAAAAAAGATACATTATTTAATTCTTTAGTATTGTATCTGTAACTTCTTATGTGTTGCAATCTTTTGAAATAGAATATGAGTTTCCAAATCAAAAACTTAACAAGCGCTGAAAGGTGTTTCAAAAAGCAACTTGTTTCAGTACTTCATTAGTATAGGACAAGAATTTGCGAGGACAGCAAATTTCTGTTCAATATTCTTTACGTTTTTCTAGTCGGGCAGCTATTCTTAGAGTATGATCTCGTCAATTGTGAAAACCCGCTTTGAGGAACAAATGCGTCTAGAGATACATTGCGCTGACCGTATTGGTATTGCCCAAGAAATTCTCAATATCTTGGTGAGTTACCGTGTCGACTTAAAAGGTATAGAAGTCGATTCAGTAAATTGTCGAATGTACGTGAGCTTTCCACCCATCGAATTTGAGCAGTTTCAGAAAATTATGCCTGAGATCCGTTTAATCGATGGTGTTGAAGATGTTCGTACCACAGCGTTTTTACCGTCTGAACGAGAGCATAATGAGTTGAATACTTTGCTCAGTGCTTTGCCGGATGGGGTAATTTCTATTGACGCTAAAGGTTGGGTACGTCATTGCAATGATGCCGCTTGTCGCGACCTTAACATGGTTGAAAAGGAAGTGATCGGCGCCAACATTAACAACCTTTTGAAGGGGTTTAACTTTACCCGCTGGCTAGAAGGTAAAGAGGTGTTAGGCCAGACAACTCGTGTGGAAGTGAGTGGAGAAGACTTTATTGCTGATATTTTGCCAATCTCGGTGCCTCAAGGGGTCGAAGGTGATGTATTAGCCGGTGCGGTGATTAACATTAAGTCGCAGTCGCGATTGGGACAACAAGTCAGTGCGTTTCGTCGTTATGGTCAAGAAAGTTTTGCGACTATCCATAACCACAGCACAGCCATGCGTAGAGTAGTGCGTGAAGCCAGAAAAATGGCACAGCTAGAAGCGCCAATTCTGATCACGGGTGAAACTGGTACGGGTAAGGAGCTATTGGCTAGAGCATGTCATTATGCCTCTAACCGCTCGTTAAAGCCTTTTATTGCGCTTTCTTGCGCTTCGCTGCCTGATGACGTTGCCGAGTCTGAGCTGTTTGGTTATGCAGGATATGAAGAAAATGCAGCGCCAAAACGTGGTGTACTAGAACAGGCTGATGGTGGCACGGTATTCCTCGACGAAGTGGGTGAAATGTCAACGCAGTTACAGACTAAGTTACTGCGTTTCTTACAAGACGGTACTTTCCGTAAAGTCGGTGACGAGAATGAAGTTAAGGTCAATGTTCGCATCATAGCAGCAACGCAAAAAGATTTGCCTGCCATGGTTCAAGAAGGCGTATTCAGAGAAGACCTTTATTATCGTATTAATGTACTTACGCTTGAAATTGCGCCGCTGAGAGACAGAAAAGCGGACATTGGCCCTCTGGCCGAACATTTTGTACAAAAATATGCCCAGCAAAATGGTCATCCGGCCCCAACTTTTGCTAGAGAATGTATAGAGTTTTTAGAGAATTATCCGTGGCCTGGTAATGTTAGGCAGCTAGAAAATGCCATTTACCGCGCGGTTTCGTTGCTTGATGATAAAGAACTTCGTACTGAGCATTTAAACCTACCGACCTTTACCCATGACTTAGGGTATTTGGAGTCTGATTTTGAAGGGACGTTAGACCAAGCCGTGAAGCGATTTGAAGCAACCCTGTTGCGCAAGCTTTACCCCGCTTATCCGAGCTCTAGGCAACTAGCTAAACGTTTGGGATTAAGCCACACAGCTGTTGCCAACAAGCTGCGTGAGTATGGGATAAATAGAAAAACAGTCAAAGTATAATGTTTAGGCCACGTAATGTGGCCTTTATGATTTCGTTCCCATGTCTTTTGTCACGCCATCAACCTTAATATTCTTAATGCCATCTTCTTCAAAAGAGAGTGTGATACTGACGTTATCTCGCGCAAAGAAGTAATCTATCCCATTTACCGTTAAGACGTAATTACCTTTTACAGAGTCACTAAACTCCTTTTTCACAAGAGAGATGTGATGATCTGCAATTTGCCACTTAAACTCAGAAATAAAACCTTGATTGAATTCTTGGATCCACACACGGGTATCGTCTTTACTCAGTGTAATGGCAACTGAGTAAGACTCTGGTAGTTCAGACATGTCATAATGATTTGCACCGATGCGAAACTGTTCAGTCTGTTTGTTCCAAGCAAAACCAAACTCAAACGCTTTCTCTACACCGGTTGGGTAGGTTAGCGCGCCTTCTCCTTTAAAGTCAAAGTCAGCGTAACACATACTGGAAAAGACAAATAAGGTGGAACAGGTAACAAGGGATAATTTTTTCATCGACTTCACTTCAGCTATTTTACTTAATTAGATATTTGGCTCTATGTATTAACCGAACTCATTGTTTTTAAGATCATTTTATGGCCCTTTCTTGCTATGCTAGAAAGGCGTTCATTTTTTGAAGCTCAGGTTATTAATCTAGTTTACCGAAAGCATTACCGCAACTGCGGGTTAAAGTAATGTACCAGTTATAGACGCAAGCGCAGTAAAATAATCACTTTAGAATATGAATGGCTATGCTAGAATCGAAAAACTATTGACTGGTAAGACCATTGTTATGAATTTATATTTTCGTTTACTACTGCTGTTTTGGAGAATAAGACAGAATAAACAAACAGCAGATTCCATTTTGTCACCAATAGATATTGAGTATCGCGCCCTGCCAAGCGATTGCGATATCAATATGCACTTGACCAATTCACGATACCTGGCATTTATGGATTTGGCGCGCACTTGGATGACAGAGCGAGTTGGGTTATTTGCCGCGGTGATGAAACGCCGCTGGTTCCCAATTGTTAACGCAACGGCGATTACTTATATTCGTGATATCAAACCACTGCAAAAATTTACCATTACCACTAAGGTTGTGGGTTGGGATCACAAATACTTTTACATTGAACAGCGCTTTCATTCGAAGCGTGGACTGCACGCGATTGCATATGTGCGTGGGGTATTCAAGCGTAAGGGGGGTGTAGTTGCGGTCGAAGAAATGCTAGAAGTGGCTGGGTTTAACGGTGAAGCACCTATTTTATCTCCTGAGATTATGCATTGGAAAGCCATGTTAGAGGCAAAGAAAAACAGTAATCTTTAAACTATAAAGGCCACATCAGTGGCCTTGGGGATTGAGAAAGTAACAGTAATTCTGTGTTCTATACGGTTTAGGTATTAGAACTTATATTTCACACCGAACATTGCTACAACAGGGTCTAGCTCTACGTCAGATGTTAGTGCCTTTACGCCGTTAGCGTAAACTGTTGCATCGGTATTGATGTCCATTTTTGAGATCATGCCATGCAGACCCCACTTTTCATTTAAGTCGTAGTTAAAACCAATTTGTAATGCAATACCAAAAGAACTATCCAAATCAACTTCTACGTCGTTAGTTTTTAGTGTTGCTTTCAGTGCTGCACTTGGCTCTTCATCGAAGAATACTGTGTAGTTTAGACCTGCACCGATAAATGGACGAAACTTAGCGCTTGCATCAAAGAAGTGATACTGTGCAAGTAAGGTTGGTGGCAAGTGTTTAATGTCTGCGATTTCAGCTCCTGCTAAGCCACCAGCACCGTCAACTGTGTGAGAAAATGGTGTTGCCGCAACCAGTTCAAATACGATGTTATCGCTGTAGTGGTAGTCAAGCGTGATACCTAGCTGAGTGTTTGAGTCAGCAACTAGACCAAGAGAGTTATCTTGATCAATTGCAGAAGCCGAATTGTCAGGGTTTACGTTAATAGCACCAACATTAACACTGAAATTTGCGTGTGCGAAGGGAGCAGCAACTAGCAGAGTAGATAAAAGTGCAGCGCTTAAAGTTTTCATTGTATTCTCCTAACCCTATGTGAGGACATTTTTAAACTGTGAAACAGTGTGTGTTTTCAATGAAGCCATCTTAAAAGGGTTCAAAAAATGAAAAACTGTTCTAGATCAATTTTTAAATTGTAAGATTTCAGAAATCTTTGAAAGTTTGATTTAGATTAAGTTTTCTCGATGTCATTAATTTGCATTAAAACTGCAATGCTGTGGTCAAAGTTCCATCTTTAAATAACTGCTAGGTTTCACCTACAAATCATTCTCAGTTATGTCACTAGCAACACAGTATCAAAACCTCAGTACTTCATACGCCACAGAGATATTAACGCGTTTGATCCAAGCGCCTTCGGTTACGCCTTGTGATGCAGGCACTATCGCGTTTATGTCAGAGCAACTCACCGCGCTGGGCTTTACTATTGAGCAGTTTGAGGTGCAGGGAGTAAAAAACTTAATTGCAAGTTATCGCTTCTCTTTGGGACCAACTTTTGCTTTTTCTGGTCATGTGGATGTCGTGCCTGCAAATAATAAAGGCTGGATTGTGCCACCATTTAGTGCGCAGATTATTGATGGCGTGATGTATGGGCGTGGTGCTGCGGATATGAAAGGCGGCGTTGCGGCAATGCTCGCTGCAACTAAAACATTACTACAGCATCCTGAAAAATTACGAGGAAGCTTTTACTGGTTGCTCACTTCTGACGAGGAAGGTGAAGCGGAGTTTGGTTCCAAATTGATTGCAGAGCGATTAGCTGAAAATGGCATCGAGCTAGATGCTTGTTTGGTAGGTGAACCGACTTCACACCAAGTGGTGGGAGATACGGTTAAAAATGGTCGTCGCGGTGCGATTTCTGGGCGTATTCAGGTTAAAGGAAGAGCGGGGCATGTAGCTTATCCAGAACAAACGGTTAATGCAGCTCACATCGCAGGCCAGTTGGTCAGTCAACTCGCGCTTTTACCTTGGTGGAAAGACGAAGCGGGATCGCAAACCACGCTGCAAGTTACTGGGATCACAGTTCCAAATATCGTGGATAACTTAGTGCCAGCAGAGTGTGAAATCACCTTTAATATTCGTTACAGCCATGCCTATAAGAGCCAAGAAGTTGTGCACTATATTCAAGAGTCGCTGGCTAAATCCGGTGCCATGTTAGCGATCAGTTGGGAGCGGCCTTGTGAGTCGTATTATACCGGCGCGAAGCAAGAAAACTGTTTCTTAACGCTGGTAGAACAAGCAATCCAAGAAACAACGGGGCAATATCCGAGTTTAAGTACGGCAGGCGGCACCTCCGATGGTCGCTTCTTTGCGACTGGAAAAACGCAAGTGATCGAATGCGGGGTAAAGAATGATTCAATTCATCAAGTGAATGAACATGTATCCCTCAGCGATCTACATGCGATAGAAAAAATATACTTATCTGTTTTAAATAGGTTTTTTAAAAAAGTTGAAAATTTTTAAAATAATTTTCTTGAAAATAAATTTGCTGACCATAAATAGCTTTATGAGGACGCCGACAGGGCCTCATAAATCAAATAACTATTTGTTTTAAAAGTGCTTATTGGTTCTTTTTGAAGAGTGAGCACCTATGTATAGCTTTAAGAGGATACAAATTATGCGTACAGTAGATTTATCACCATTATATCGTTCATTTATCGGTTTTGACCATTTAGCTTCTATGATGGATGCTGCTGCAAGAACAGATAAACAACCTAGCTACCCACCATACAACATCGAAGCGCTAGGTAAAGACAAGTACCAAATTACCATGGCTGTTGCAGGATTTACCGAGCAAGAGCTAACGCTGGAATCAGAACACAATACGTTGACCGTAAAGGGTCAAAAGCAAGAGACTGACGAAGCCAACGAGCGTAAATTTATTCATCAAGGGATCGCTGAGCGCGAGTTCGAGCGAAAATTCCAACTTGGTGATCACGTCAAAGTATTAGGTGCAGACTTAGCGCACGGCTTACTGGTTATTGACCTTGAGCGCGAGATCCCAGAAGCACTGAAGCCAAGAAAAATAGAAATTGGCTCGGGCAACTTGCTTGAAAGCAAGTAATATCAATCTAATTTATTGATTTCCAACTCGCCGCCGTCAGGCGGCTTTTTTTGCCTAAATACAAAGCATTTGTTATTAGTAACGTTATGCTTCACTCGTTATCCCCCAGAAAATGAAACTTGGACTAAGACAATACGTAAAAAGACGAAATGGTGTACCACTGGGTCATAGTCAGTCACTAAGAAACATGTTACGGCGCGCTTTCGGCGCTCAGTCTTTCGATGGCTTCTGGGTTTATTGGAATCCTATCTGGAGTTATTACTTGGCGCGCTTTGTATTTCGCCCATGCGCAGCGAAAGTGGGGGAAAGACTTGGTTATTGGTTTACTTTTATAGTGAGTGGCGCATTGCATGACGTCATTGTTGGATTAGTGGTGGGAGAAACTATTTTTACATTTACTCCATTCTTTGCTGTACTTGGGGCTACTGCGCTTGGATTTAAAGTGACGGGTTATCGTTACCCGAGTCAGCACTTTCTATTTGTATCTTTGTTTAACGGCTCGATCATTGTATTTAGTTTTTATCTAAGTAGTGTTTTTAGCGAGTTACTCGTATGGTAGACGAAAAATATTGCGTTGAGATGAAGAATGGAACTAAAAGATAAGCTGATATTGTTGTTGAAATCAGGTGGGTTATCGTTACTCATCGCTGGTGGGTTTTATACTCTGTTGTTTCACATGTCTGCACAATTTCATCACCAAGTGCAATTTTCGCCCTTTTCGCAAGATACTGGCATCAACGCAATGCTAATTTATAGCTTCTTGATTTTTCTATTCAGTGCCATTTTTAGCTATTTCTTTTTGAAAATGCATGCTGCCCGCCATGATATGTATGTCGATGGCTTAGTCCTAAGCATCAAATATACACATTTAGTGCTTTGGGGAGGAGTTGTCAGCATCGCGATTTATATCTTATTACACATGAATCAACATGTGTTAGTGTTAAAACAAGCCAAAGACAGCCACACTTCAGCTCAGCAACTTGAAGCGTTGGTTTCTTATCTGCCTGAAAGTGGCGATGTGATAGAGCTTGCGGTTGCACAAAACCCGCGACGGCACCAAACACGCTAACTTATTTGAGTCTAAAGCGAGACTTTGCTACGCACCTTGCACTTGCCATGAATCCAAGTACTCCCAAAAAAGTGCTTGAAGAAATTATTAGTTATTATCATGGAGGACAACAAGATGTGGTCCTCAATGCAGTGATGAAAAACCCTAATGTGGCTAGTGGCACCATTCAGCTTCAGGTACGTTAATGGTTTTGTTCTTTGACTGAGCGTGTAGGAGACACAAGTGGAGCCAATGTCTAACTTTATTTGTTATCACGTTCGCTCAATTCAGTACGCAATTTACTTTGCATGTCTTTAAGTGCTGTGATTTTATCTCTTGCCTCTTGTAACTGTTGTTGTGGTAATCCCTCTTTGATCCCACGCGCTAACAGTGTTTCTATTTGCTCTACTTTGACATCGACGGCCGCAGCATACTGTTGTTTTAACTTGACGTCTTTTTGATCCAAATACGCTTGGTAAGCTTCAGTATCCGACAAATCGCCATGAAAATCATCCATTTGCTTTTCGGCTTGGCTTATTGGCGGCACATATTCAGGTTCCGTGATCGACTTAACGGCTTTGAAAGAGGTCTCGGCATTTGACTTGATTGGAGCATAAGTATTGTTTGGTGCGCTTAATGCTTCAGTTCTTTTTTCCTGCTTGGGCTCAGCCTGAGATGGGGCGGTATATGTGGCGTTTTGCCAACCGACGTTGGCAAAACGCAGTGTGAATACAGCGATTACTGCGCCAAGGAATATGACAATCAATGCTTGCCAATACTTCATAACACAGCTCCGTTGTTTGCCGCTTTCCAAGCCTCATAATCTCGCTCAAATTTGATCTGAGCAAACTCTTGGGTTAGCGCTCGTAGCGCTTGGTAGCGTACGGTCTCACTTTTTACATCGTAGTAATCATATATCGGTGACTGGCTATATAATACCAGCCATTCGCCACTTGGCGTGCGAATACTGGGAGTGATCTTACCCTGCTGATTACTAAATGCCAGCTGTGTTTCCCATTTCGGCGTGCTTTGGCGTGTCAGCGGAATGAGTTTGGCTTGCCATATTAATATAGGGGTATATTTAGCGACTGCTTGTTGCCATGAGTGTGTATTTGCATAGTCATTAAATTGCTGTGCGGCTTTTTGTTCGGGAAATTTCGCTGCGCTCGCACTGACTTGCTTGATGTATTTAAACCTCTTCTTATGACGCTCATAATACTTCGCGATAGCACTTTCTGGAATTTCACTTCTTAGGGTATCAACATACTGGCTCGTTGCACCATGCATCTCTTCCTTAACACCAAGAAAGGCCAACATGCTCGGCCTCAATAGTTCTGCGGTTACCACTTGTCGTAACTGCTCTATTGTCAGACCTTGCTTTGCCACATAAGGTTTTGCGGCGGTAAATAGCGCCTGTTGATTGAGATGTTGATTGACAATAGCTTGCAGTAACGAGATCTCTCCTTGGTGAAGTTTAAAGCGGTTTTGCATTGATTGGCTATGTAATACTTGAGCAAGTGTCAATGGCGCTGATTTTGTTAGCTGCAGCTGTTGCCATTTGAGTAATTGCTCGGCAGTGTATTCCCCGTCAGCGGGGTACTGTCCTAGTAAAGACAGTATCTGCTCCTTATCAAATACCAAAGGGTAGTGTTTTTTTTCAAGCTGAGAAAGTGCTGGGAACCAATGTAAGAGTGAGCTTGCGAGAAACTTATCGACGTGATATCGGGTGCTGAAACCAACGTTAGATTGGCGCTCCAAAATACTTGGGTTAAGTTGCTCCGCTTGGAATAGTAAGAACTGATTTTCAAGTAACTGCGCCGTAGTTTGCTTTTTAGATAGCGTTCGGCCTTGCTCAAGGTAGAGTTGATGAATTAAAGGCGTCAGGGCTTTAGGTATACTTGGTGAGGCAAAGCTTGGTAAGCAAAAACTGCTTACCAAGAAAAGTAAAACAAATCGCATTATCTCACGTCCATCGCGTGATTAAGTAAGTGAACCACCATAGCTATCGCATGTGGGATTACTTGTTTTCCTGTATTTACGCGGTCGTAATGATCCTCAGAGTTCAATACGATACCACCTTGTGAGTAGGAGAAAGCGCCACCTTGCGTTAGTAGTGGGCGGATGTCTGTTGAGTTAGTATCAACTGCACTAAAACTATTCATTGCTTGCTTGACCAAAGTAAAGTCATTTAACGATTCTTGATCATAATAGTCTTTCACCCAAGACTCCCAGCCAGCATGATTCAGATCTGATGTTGTCCAAGTATGGTGTGGCTGAAGTAAATCCGTGGTGTGAAATACAAAACCGAGTACTTGTGGGTTCCCGCTTTGCACATAACTTTGGTACCAATACTGACCTAAGTTGTCAATCGGTTGAAAAGGCATTTCCTCAAAATCATCATACATGCTGTACGTTGAGTGACTATCAATACGATAGTGCTTTTCTGTGATCCCATAACTATCGTATTCAGTGTCATCAGCACTAAACCATCCAGTTTCGCCGCCATGACCATCGTCTAAATAATCGCCTTTTAGCCAAGTAGCCGCCATCGTATCAACAGAGCCCCACACGGTTAGCTTTTGATAATTATAACCACCGAAGTCATTGCCGTGAGTATCAGCTCCTTGAGTATGGTTTTGGAAGTGCCAGTAACTGGTGTATTTCACGATGCTTTCAGCAGCACCCCAAAGCGGTGCCTGTACACAATCACCCGTAATGGCGCCACAAAAAAACGTATCTTCAAAGTCATCGACGTCGTAAGCCGCTTGACCCAGTAAGTTGGCAAGCGCAGATACAGACATACCGTTAGCTTGTGCGTAGGCTTGTAGTTTTGCGTATTGTGTTGTTGTCGGGTTTTGCGCCATGTAGCTCACAGCGTCGATTACGATACGCTTATGCGTTTCTTGACTAAATGCGTGGCTTTGACCAGCAGCGACTACTAACGCCAAAGGGAGTAAATATTTTTTCATGAATTGCCTCTATTGATTTTAATTTATGTGAACGCGAATTTTTCTGCTTAAAGCAAAGTGCGCTATTTAAAATAATTTATGTGAAATATTTATTAAAATAAAGTTAAATTATGTTTGGGTTAAAAGATAGGAGAAGAAGCTTGTTGGTCACAAATGGGTCAGGTATGATCTCGGGGATAATTTAGGCTCACCTGCGCTAAACGAATGGAACTATGAAAAAACTACTTATAATAATCAGTTTATTGTTACCGTTTTATGGAATTTGCGAAGAACAAATTGACGAACTTGATGACGAGTTTGCTTGGCAGCTGAGTGTTGGTGCCTTTTATGTTGATATGACAATGCCAGCTTTGATTGGCACGGACTCGACATTCAAACATGGTACTTTTCTAGTCGATGCAAAAATAGAATATAAAAGTTTTTACTTGAATACCCACTCTGGAGATTTCTTTGGCGGCTCGGATGTTGGCTACCAAATTATCAACGACGGTGAATGGGGAATTGATGCCATTTATGGCAGTTATATGTTGCCTTTTTCTGAACGTGGGTACTACGATACCGACGATGTGGTACCTGAGCTAAGAGGCATTCGTAAACGCGATCAAGATAATTCATTAGGCTTTTCCTATTATCGCCATGTCGGTGAATTTCTTGCCGTTGCTGAGATTGTTTACGATGTTTTTGGTGACACGAACGGTTGGGTTTTTCACCTCGAAGCGACACGTAACTTCGAATTGAGGAACTGGGATTTATGGCTGAACTTTGGCGCTAACTATTATTCTAGTAATTTTCATAATTACTTCTATGGTGTTTCAGAGGATGAAGTCAATGACTATTTAACTCCCTATAAACCCGGTGCTTCGGCCTCGGCGTTCGTACAAATGCAACTAAATTATCCAATTGCAGAAGATTGGGTGTTTAGCGCAGGCGCATCATGGTTAGTTGGTTCTCAAGATACGTTAGATAGCCCCTTAGTTCGCTCTCGCCACGCCAGAGTATTCTTTACTGGGGTGAAATATGTATTCTAAATTAATCACATGGACAGTGTTGTTTCTTGGGATTTTGTTGAGCCACCAGCTCCGCGCCGAAGAAACTAACTCAGTGGGAATACTTCATGCTGTACCGAGCAAGTGTGTTGCCCTGAACCAGGGGAGGACTTGTTATGCGGACGTCAAAGTAACGGTAAATGCACCAACTGAAGGTGACTATTGCATTCGAGAGAGTTTGTCGAAAAAGATCCTCCAGTGTTGGGCCAAAGCGGATACCTTTAAATATGAGTTAGACTTTAGCTCTGATGAAAGTTTGAGTTATGAGCTTATCTCAAAGCAGTCACGAGATGTACTAGCAGTGACCACCATTGAGGTGAATTGGGTCCACAAAGTAAAAACCAAAAAAAGGCGTTGGCGCCTCTTTTAATATTAAGGCTACGCGCGAGTGTAGCCTAAAGTTGCTCAATGTTATCTAAGCACCATTGAGCCCTCGTGAGCACTTCCTGCCGTGTTTTCTCATCCTGTTTTTGCCAATTTCGATAGATCATGCCAATACGATGGTTATTGGCAAACTTATCCTCATGGCGGTGCATAAAGTGCCAATAGAGGCTATTTAATGGGCAGGCATCATCACTAGATTTTTGCTTGACGTCGTAGTGACAATGCTGACAATAATCACTCATTTTTTGCATGTAGTTACCGCTTGCGGCGTAGGGTTTGGTTGCTACTATGCCGTGATCAGCAAATTGCGTCATGCCTCTCGTGTTCGGCATTTCTACCCATTCAATGGCGTCGATGTATATGCCTAAATACCATTCATCCACTTGATCTGGGTGGATTCCGGTTAACAAACAAAAGTTTCCCGTGACCATTAATCTTTGAATGTGGTGAGCGTAGGCGTAATCTAGGCTTTGGGTGATGGCTTCACTTAGACAACGCATCTTTGTTTTTCCGTGCCAAAAATAGCTCGGAAGATTACGTTGGGCGAGCAAGTAATTTTTATGGCGGTAGTCTGGCATATTGAGCCAATAAATGGCTCGGATATATTCTCGCCAGCCCAATATTTGCCTAACAAACCCCTCAATCTGCGCGATATCAATTTGTGAGTTGTTTTCAAAAGCTACAATCGCGCTATCAATAACCTTTTTGGGATGAAGCATCTTTGCATTCAGTGCAAAAGAGAGCCTTGAGTGATACAGCGCCCATTTATCGTCACTTTTGCAGGTCATTGCATCTTGAAATTGACCGAATGAAGGCAATAGGTGTTCACAGAAAAAAGCTAAAAGCGCTTGAGCTTGCGCACGGGTCGTTGGCCACAGCAGTTCAGTTTCGGAGTTACCAATGGTCTTTACTTGATGTCGTTCAATCCGCTTTAAGATGCCACTAACATCATTGGCAAAACAAAGTGGCTGCGGGATAGCGCCGATATCTTTTGGCTTGAGCTTATTACGGTTTTGACTGTCGAAATTCCATTGTTTGCCAAGCGGCTCACCGTCGTCCATTAATACATTAAAACGACGCCTGAGTTTGCGATAGAAAAACTCCATTGTGGTGTGTTTTCCTGGCGTTATATACCCATCTAGCTCTTCGTATGGGACTAGAAAATGCTCAGTGTCAAAGCATCGAACCTGTAAATGGTCGAGGGTTAATTCCATCATTTGTTTCAGTAAGCGATATTCATCAGGTCGTTGATAGTCAAAGCTCGACACTTGATATTTATCACATAAATGCGAAATTAAAGCGCGGAGATCCGAATAGTCTTGCGTCTCATCGAGTGTCAGATGTAGCACATGGAATCCAGCTTTATCCAGAGCGGCGGCAAAATTCTCCATGGCTTTGAAGAATGCACATACTTTTTGTATGTGGTGTTTGGTGTAGTTAGCCTCTTGTTTAAGTTCTGCTATCAAATAAAGATACTCAGCTTTATCGTCAGCAAACCAGCTATGTTTGACATTGAGTTGATCACCAAGAATTAATCTGAGGCCTTTGTACTGAGGCTTTAGCTGTGTCATTACTTATCCTCCAAGGGCCAACCAACATGATCATGGCTGTCGAGTTGTGGAGTCGCTTCTCCTTGCCATAATTTTATATATTCACCGTCTGGGTCAAATAGTGATTGTTGCTTTGTGATATTGAAGTGGCGACCGCCACGAGGATCTGCCCCAACACCAGCGATATACTGCCAATTTCCCCAATTTACTGCGACGTCGTAATCGATAAGATGTTGCTCGAAAAAAGCGGCACCATAGCGCCAATCTAGCTGTAGCTCATTGACAAAGTAGCTCGCTGCTATTTGTCTTGCTCTATTTGAAATCCAACCCGTTTTTGTTAATTCGTGCATGATGGCATTGACCAGCGCGCTGGGCGTTCGGCCTTGGCACCACTTTAAAAAGCGCTCTGGATAGAAACTGGTTTTTGGTGTTTTGGCATTGACGCCTGAAAAGCAAAATAGCGTGTGTTGATGTTTGAGTGCATACCAATGAAAGTACTCACGCCACAGTAGCTCAAACCAAATCCAATAGGTTGATTCGTTTGCGCCTCTTTGCTGCTCAAACTGATCTAGTGCTTGCTTGATCTGTTTGGGGCTGACAGCACCAGATGCGAGTATTGGGCTGAACCGAGTGGAAAAGTGCTTACCAAACAAGGCATTTCTGGTTTCTTTGTATGTCAGAGCTGCATCGGTTTCGAAGTACTGTTTTAGCTGTTGCTGGGCTTGCGCTTCACCGCCGGCTACTTTGATACTATATGAAGAGCTTACTTTAAATTCAGTTAAACCTGAAACCTGCTTCGGCCTTGGTGGGAGCTGAGCGGTTGCAATAGGCAGACGAGGTTCAATACCTTCTACCATTTTTCTAAAGGGCGTAAAGCTCGGTGGTAGTTCACTGACTTCGATTGGTAGTGACTCTGGCTCAAAAAGGGTGCTTGAGTGGGCGCTCACATAGTGAATGTGTGGGAAAATATCTTGTAACTTTCCCCAGAGTTTTTGTTCATCGAACCCTGGATGAACTGCACAGCCAATGTGAGTTACTTGTTGTGTATGAATAATCTCGGCCAGTGCTCTAAGCTGTGCTGTGTCATGCAGCATATACAACTTTTGTTGTTGTGACACTAGTGATTGATGCAAGACATTAAGCGTCTGATTACGATAACATTCGACAGCAAAAGAAGGTGAGCACTGCGCTTTGCGAGCCGTCCATAAGTTTGTATTTGGGATATAAATACAAATAAGTGTATCGACTTGAGACGCCAGCGTTGTGAGTGCGGGATTATCACTAAGGCGACAGTCGTTTTCAAATAAATAGAGTCCTACCTTCATGTTTATTCTTTATAGTCATGAACGAATAAGACTCTATACGTAGCAATCAGCTAAATTGCTCAGTTACTTTGACAAGATTCTATGAGTGTACGCAAGTGAGCCCCAACGTCTTGCGTTTTGGTTTGACCTTGCTCAAGTAAATTGCTCGCTTGTTGTTTTAGCTCAGCCAAATCATATTGTTCGAGCAAAGTTCTTAAATATCTAACTGTGTCAGCACCTTGCTGAAGCAAATCAGGAAACTGTTCGATGGAAATTTCCTGCTGACTTAGGCGAGAAATCGAGTTGAGTAGGTCGCTTAAATTTGCATTGTCTTGCAATGCGCCTTCAACCGCAATAAGCGCGCCCATCGGATCAGCATCAAGGTTGTTTGCTACGCAAGCTGCAACACTACCAGCTTCTGCAGATGCTTGCACTGACTCAATCCCTCTATCACGGATCTGCTCTACGACTTGCTGTAGCTCTTGGTGTTCGGATAAATATTGTGCTTCAATTTGGGCTTTAGAGTCTTCCAGCATATCGCATGCGGAAAGTGAGACGACCATAGTAGACGCAAAGGCAATCGCTCTTATCATTTTTTCACTTCCTATATAAAGGTTTTGTGAAAGTTTAAAGAGCTAATAGTCAGAAGTCACGCAGAGTTTGGGTTTGTAAGTTCAGCATGACTTTGGCCTCAGAGTGATGTTTAGTGGCTGCCGTTGCCTCTCCGTTATGAGAGGCTCAAGTTAGTTTGCTTGTTGCTGCGCTTTTTTGAATTCTTGCAGACCGACAATATTGGTTTTCTTGAACAATTCAAAACGGAGCATATTTTCGATGAGTAGCAGAGCTTTGTTCCAAGCATTTTTTGCTGCCGCGGTAAAATGCCTGCCAAGATGGCTTTTTAATGTTGCTGTAAAGGTAAACAACAAGACACTGACATCTTTTTCAGACGTCCCCATAAATAACAGTGTACCGCGCTGCTTTTGCAGGTAATGTAATAAGTTTGACTGCTGTGGGATACGCATCACACAATTTTGCACAAAATCAAATATTTGATGCTCCCAGATTATGAGTTGCCCCACATCTGTTGGAATTTGCATGCGCAAATCGTAATGTTGGACTTGGTTGTACCAAGAAGTGCAAAAGCCATGGAAATTCGGACGAATACTCGCAAGCGTTTGAGTTAAAAGTTGGTATTGATAGGGAGTAATACTCATAGACGCCTCTTCAAACTGATGAAGAGCGGATCCTTTGCTCAAAAACAAATAGCCTAGGTTTGAGTATAGCTGTTTTTTTTAAATGCGAGACTTTTTAATATTTTTTTGTGAGACTTTTCTTACATAGCAATAATTGATTGGATTTCAATATACTGAACCTATCTATTAGTATAGTAGGCCGATATTTAGCAACGGCCTACGTCCATTTAAAAATATTAGTGCTTAATTGGAGAAAGTAACTGTGGATCTGTCACGAGTTTACGAATGCCATGAGCATGGTCCTCTTCAAAAGCATTGTCTTTACACCAACGCGCGAGACTATTTATATCAACTTTGGCACAGCTTGGGCGAACGCTCCAGCTTACTTGTAAAGGTGAACACTGTTGGTTGTTATAGCTTGGTCCTGTGGTTGAGCCTAAAAACTCAACCGGTGTTCCGGTATTACTTGGTAATACACCAGCCTGATGATAGCCGCCAACTTGGCCTTGATAATCAAGCTCAGTGAAGTCTTGCGCATTTTCATCGTTAACCACTAAAAACACTTGAGTTTCAACGCGTAGATCTGGATTGGCACAGCTGTCATTTAAACACGCTCCGAGTGTAGGACCGGGTTTTACATCACAAGAGCTATGAACCCAGTGTACTTCAATGGTATCGCCCGGTTTTACGTTGTTACATACTTTAGCTTCTACGGGAGCAAGCTCTGCAGGGGTGAGGCTTGCTGTTGCATTACATTGGAATCCTCCATATTTCGGGTCATTGGAGACCACGGAGAAGTCTTTGGCTTTATGTTCTGCATTTTTGTGAAAATGGATGTTACATAGATTGAGTTTTTCTTTTGGTGGAGCCATAGCAAAAACCCGTTTGTTGTGACCCTGCAAACTATCAATATCTCTCGGTGTTTGCGGTCCAGCCGATTCACACTGTGCTGCAAACGCTTCGAAACTAAATATAGACAGCGCTGTCAATTTGCTTGATTTTATAATCGTTCTCATTTGGTTTTCCTTTCTTTCGTGATTTCATTGTCCCCAATTATGGATCAAATATTTCTTTTTTGTTACAGAAAAATGAAGGGAAACTAAACTGGACCGATGAGTTAGGTATCTTGGTCTTGTATGTGAAAAGTAAAATACCTGATTACATCTCAGCAACGAGCTGAAACGTCAGAAGATAGTTCTAAATCAAGGTTGCTATCTAGGCATACTGTCTTTATAATACGCAGCATATTTAGGCAATCGCACTGAAACTTCAGTTTTTCAGTATAATTGCCTTTAAGCATGGGCGAGACATCGCGCATTAAAATGGCATTTTTGAGATGCCACTTCTTTAAAAACAGAAGTAAAACAATTTTATGTTTCGGTGTAGAATGGAGTTGCTCGATAGATGGTCGGGCGCTTGATTTGGTAAAGTGCCGAAGGTCGTCGGTTCAAATCCGGTGACCACTTCTTTGAAAAGTAGAAGTAAAACAATTTTATGTTTCGGTGTAGAATGAAGTTGCTCGATAGATGGTCGGGCGCTTGGTTTTGTAAAGTGCCGAAGGTCGTCGGTTCAAATCCGGTGACCACTTCTTTGAAAAGTAGAAGTAAAACAATTTTATGTGTTGGCGCGGGATGGAGCAGCCTGGTAGCTCGTCGGGCTCATAACCCGAAGGTCGTCGGTTCAAATCCGGCTCCCGCAACCAAGTTAAAGATTGAGTTCTTTGATTTCGCGCATTCCTTGTAATGCGCGTTTTGCGTTTAAGCATCAACTTTTTTTGTTTAGGTTGATGGTTAATTTGGCTGAGATAGCTCGCAAACCAAGCACGGCCTTTGGCCACACAGTTTGTTATTCGTGTGACGCCCCGCTTGGTTCGGGGCGTTGTTGTATCTGGCGCAAGGTGTATTCTGAGCCCAAGATCAAGCAGCTATGATTTGGGGCTTTAGGCCCTTTTTTTGTTTGTATGGAGGAGTTCTGTGTCAAAACTCGAGCAAGATTTGACTGAAATGTTGGAGCCTGCAGTTGCTGCGTGTGGCTTTGAATTACTCGGTCTTGAGTTTGTGCAAGCTGGTCGTCATTCTACACTTCGTGTATATATCGATCATGAAAACGGCATTAATGTAGATGACTGTGCGGAAGTGAGTCGTCAAGTTAGTGCAATTTTAGATGTCGAAGACCCGATTACGAACGAATATAGTTTGGAAGTATCTTCTCCTGGTGTTGACAGACCATTATTCAAACAAGCTCACTATGAAGCAGCAGTGGGAGAGGAGGTACGTTTGCGTACTAAACTTCCGCAAGAAGGTCGCCGTAATTTTAAAGGCGACTTGGTAGCAGTTAATGGCGATATGATCACGTTAAAAGTTGACAGTCAGGATTTCATCTTGATGTTGAGCAACATTGAGCGTGCCAATATCATCGCAAAATTCTAACTTTGAGTGCGAAGGACAAGGGCAAGCGAGGCATTACCTATGGCAAAAGAAATATTGTTGGTGGCAGAAGCTGTTTCCAATGAAAAAGCGGTCCCAAGAGAAAAGATTTTTGAAGCATTAGAGTTCGCACTAGCGACAGCAACAAAAAAGAAGCACGGCGGTGAAATCGAAGTACGCGTTACTATTGACCGTAAAACGGGCGAGTACGATACTTTTCGTCGTTGGAAAGCAGTTGAACCACAGGAAGACGGTTCACTAGAAAATCCATATGCGGAAATCACGATTGAAGCGGCACAAGTTGATGAGCCTGATATTCAATTAGGTGATTACGTTGAAGAGCAGATCGAATCAATTAAATTTGACCGTATCACCACACAGATGGCGAAACAGGTAATCGTACAGAAAGTACGTGAAGCTGAGCGCGCATTAGTTGTTGATGCGTATAAAGATCAAAAAGGCGAGCTAGTGACAGGTGTTGTTAAAAAAGCAACGCGTGATGCTATTGTTATCGACCTTGGTAATAATGCTGAAGCGGTAATTTACCGTGAAGACATGTTACCACGCGAAAGCTTCCGCCCAGGTGACCGTGTACGTGGTCTACTATATGAAGTGAAGCCTGAAGCGCGTGGTGCACAGCTATTTGTTACGCGTTCTAAGCCTGAAATGTTGATGGAGCTATTCCGTATTGAAGTTCCAGAAATCGGCGAAGAAATGATCGAACTTAGAGGCGCTGCACGTGACCCTGGTTCTCGTGCTAAAATCGCTGTAAAATCAAACGATAAGCGTATAGACCCTGTGGGTGCGTGTGTTGGTATGCGTGGTGCACGTGTACAAGCTGTGTCTTCAGAGCTTGGTGGTGAGCGTGTTGACATCGTACTTTACGATGATAATCCTGCACAGTTCGTAATCAACGCAATGGCACCGGCTGAAGTAGCTTCAATCGTAATGGATGAAGATACGCGTACGATGGAAATCGCAGTTGAAGCTGATAACCTAGCGCAAGCGATTGGCCGTAATGGTCAAAATGTACGTTTAGCTAGCCAACTAACTGGCTGGGAACTAAACGTAATGACAGTTGAAGAGATGGAGCGTAAGAGCTCGGAAGAATCAGATAAACTGGTTAATCTATTCACTGAAAATCTAGACATCGACGATGATTTTGCAACGCTATTGATCAACGAAGGCTTCTCTTCACTTGAAGAAGTGGCTTATGTGCCAGTAGCTGAGTTCTTAGAAATCGACGGTCTAGATGAAGAAACCGTTGAAGAGCTTCGTAGCCGTGCAAAAGATGCACTGACTACGAAAGCACTTCGCGATGAAGAAAGTCTAGAAAATGCAGAACCTGCAGAAGACCTACTAGCACTTGAGGGACTTGAGCGTCATACCGCTTTTGTTTTCGCTAGCAAAGGTATCGTTACACTTGAAGACCTTGCAGAGCAAGGTATTGATGACTTAGTTGAAATTTCTGAGTTATCTGAAGAGCAAGCTGGTGAGTTAATCATGGCTGCACGTAACATTTGCTGGTTCAGCGAAGAGTAATTTATTAACGGAGGTAACATCACGTATGGCAGAAGTGAGCATTAACAAACTAGCCGAGAGTATTGGTACAACTGTTGATAAATTACTACAACAGTTAAAAGATGCAGGGATCACCAAAGCCGAGGGCGACCAAGTTACTGAATCCGAAAAGGCGACGTTGCTTGATCACCTAAGCAAGCAACACGGTGGCACTGGTTCAACCGGCCCTGAGCGTATGACTCTACAGCGTAAGAGTAAAAGCACGTTAAGTGTTAACTCATCTGGTAAAGCAAAGTCTGTATCTGTAGAAGTCCGTAAGAAGCGCACTTACGTTAAAAAGAGCGCAATCGAGCAGCAGAAAGAGCAAGAACGCTTAGCTGCAGAGGAAGCTGCGCGCAAAGAAGCAGAGTTAAAGGCTCAGCAACAAGCAGAGCAACAGGCCAAAGAAGAAGCTGAGCGCAACGCGCGCGAAGAAGCGGAACGCAAGGCCGATGAGGAAGCCGAGCGCAAAGCTAAAGAAGAGGCGAAGCGAAAAGCGGATGCTGAACGTCAAGCCAAAGATAAGCAGAGTAAAGAAGTGGATAGCGCGCAACAAATTAAAGAACGTCAAGAAGCTGAGCGTCTGCGTCAAGAAGCAGAAGCAGCAGCCCTGAAAAAGGCAGAAGAAGAAGCAAAACGTCAAGCGGAAGAAGCTCGTCGTCTTGCAGAAGAAAACGAAGCACGTTGGAAGGCGGAAGAGGAAGAGCGCCGTCGTCGTGAAGAAAGTGCTGATCACCACCTAACAACTTCTACTTACGCTCGTGAAGCGGAAGATGAGTCTGATGCTCGTGAAGAGAAGAGTGCACGTCGTAAGAAGAAGAGAAAGCCAAGCGCGAAAGAAGAAGCTGCAGAAGCGAACGCGAAGAAGCTGAAAGGCAAAAAAGGTCGTTTAAAAGCGCCAACTTCGTTACAGCATGGTTTCCAAAAGCCAGCGGCAGAAGTGAAGCAAGAAGTTCGTATCAGTGAAACAATCACTGTTGCAGAACTAGCTTCTCGTATGGCTGTTAAAGGCGCTGAAGTTGTTAAGACAATGATGAAGATGGGTGACATGGTTACGATTAACCAAGTTATCGATCAAGAAACTGCGCAGCTAGTTGCTGAAGAAATGGGTCACAAAGTCATTCTAGTGAAAGAAAACGAGCTAGAAGAAAAAGTACTAAATGACCGCAGCGAAGACGGTTCTCTAGAGCCTCGTGCGCCAGTAGTAACGGTAATGGGTCACGTTGACCACGGTAAAACGTCAACACTTGACTACATTCGTAAAGCGAAAGTTGCAGACGGCGAGGCCGGCGGTATTACTCAGCATATCGGTGCATACCATGTTGAGACTGAAGGTGGGATGATCACTTTCCTAGATACTCCTGGACACGCGGCGTTTACATCAATGCGTGCTCGTGGTGCGAAAGCAACCGATATCGTTGTACTTGTTGTTGCAGCGGACGATGGCGTAATGCCTCAGACGAAAGAAGCGGTACAACACGCGAAAGCGGCAGAAGTACCACTTATCGTTGCTGTGAACAAAATGGATAAAGAGGGCATTGACCCTGACCGCGTTAAGAATGAGCTTGCTCAACTAGACGTAATTCCAGAGGACTGGGGCGGTGAAACGCAGTTTGTTCATATCTCAGCTAAGACTGGCCTAGGTATTGATGAGCTACTAGAAGCTATCCTAATGCAATCCGAGCTATTAGAGCTACGAGCTTCTGAAGAAGGTATGGCATCTGGTGTGGTAATCGAATCTCGCCTTGATAAAGGTCGTGGTCCGATTGCCTCTGTACTTGTTCAATCAGGTACCTTAAACCAAGGTGATATCGTACTTTGTGGTCTTGAATACGGCCGTGTTCGTGCGATGAAAGACGAAAACGGTAAAGACATCAAAACCGCAGGTCCTTCAATTCCAGTGGAGATCTTAGGTCTTTCTGGTGTACCAGCTGCTGGTGACGAAGCGACGGTAGTTCGTGATGAGCGTAAAGCACGTGAAGTTGCACTATACCGTCAAGGTAAGTTCCGCGAAGTGAAACTTGCTCGTCAGCAGAAAGCGAAGCTCGAAAACATGTTCTCTAACATGACAGAAGGCGACGTATCTGAAGTGAACATCGTTCTGAAAGCAGACGTTCAAGGTTCTATCGAAGCAATCGCTGATTCATTGACTAAACTGTCTACAGATGAAGTGAAAGTGAAGATCGTAGGTTCAGGTGTTGGTGGTATCACTGAAACTGACGCAACGCTTGCAGCGGCTTCTAACGCTATCATCGTTGGCTTTAACGTACGTGCAGATGCATCTGCTCGTAAAGTAATTGAAACTGAGAACCTAGACTTACGTTACTACAGCGTTATCTACGACCTAATCGAAGAAGTGAAACAAGCAATGACAGGTATGCTTGCACCAGAATTTAAGCAAGAGATCATTGGTCTTGCTGAGGTTCGTGACGTGTTCAAGTCACCTAAGATCGGCGCTGTTGCAGGTTGTATGGTAACAGAAGGTGTGGTTAAACGTAGCGCGCCAATCCGTGTACTTCGTGATAACGTAGTTATCTACGAAGGTGAGCTTGAGTCACTGCGTCGCTTTAAAGATGACGTTGCTGATGTTCGTAGCGGTATGGAATGTGGTATCGGCGTTAAGAACTACAACGACGTTAAAGTCGGTGACCAAATCGAAGTATTTGAAACTGTACAGGTAGAGCGCACGCTTTAATTGTAAGTTATAAAAATACTTGAGATGGGGGCACTAGCCCCCATTTGTGATCTCATAGATTTTTAAATTTTAAGTGGTGAAAATGAGAGAATTTTCTCGTACAGATCGCGTAGCACAGCAAATTCAAAAAGAAATTGCGGTGATCCTACAGCGCGAAATTAAAGATCCAAGATTGGGTATGATAACAGTGTCAGCTGTTGAGGTATCACGCGATCTTTCTTATGCAAAAGTATTTATTACTGTGTTGAATACCAGTGATGAAGACAAAACTAAGCAAAGTGCGGCTATTCTGAATGAAGCGACTGGTTATATCCGCTCGCTTCTCGGTAAGCGTATCCGCGCGCGTATCATGCCTGAGCTCAAATTTGTTATTGATAACTCTCTAATGGAAGGTATGCGTATTTCTAATTTGGTTGACTCTGTGATCAGAGAAGACAATGCAAAGCGTGGTCCTGAATCTGGAGATAAAGACCAAGAGGAAGAGTAATGGCGCGTCGCACCAAAGGCCGTGCGATTGACGGCATTCTGTTATTAAATAAGCCGCAAGGTATTTCTTCTAACAAAGCACTGCAGCAAGCGAAAGGCATCTATTTCGCTCAGAAAGCGGGCCACACTGGTGCTTTGGATCCGTTGGCAACAGGTATGTTGCCAATTTGCTTTGGTGAAGCAACTAAGTTTACCCAATTTTTGCTTGATACTGATAAAACCTACGTGGTGAGAGCACAGCTGGGTGAGCGTACAACGACATCTGATTCTGATGGTGAAATTGTTGAAACGAGGCCAGTGGATATTACGCTTGAGCAGCTAGAGCGAGAAATTGCCAGCTTCTTGGGTGAATCTGATCAATACCCTTCGATGTATTCGGCGCTCAAATATCAGGGCCAACCGTTATACAAATATGCTCGAGAAGGCATCGAAGTACCGCGTAAATGCCGTAAGATCAATGTTTACCGGATTACGTTAGACGAATATGACGAGCAAACTCAACAAATTCAAATGACGGTACATGTGTCTAAAGGCACCTATATTCGTACGATAGTCGATGATTTAGGTGAAAAACTTGGCTGTGGTGCGCATGTTATTATGTTACACCGTAGTGAAGTTGGTCATTATCCTAGCGATAAAATGATTACCTTAGTCGAGCTGGAAGCTTTACTTGAAAAAGCAAAAGCGGAAGAAGTCGCACCTTCCACTTATTTAGATGAATTATTGTTGCCGATGGATACCGCTCTGGTTGACCTGACTGTTGTCGATATTACTACTGAACAAGGTATCGCGTTTGGTCATGGTCAAACCGTTGCAGTGGCCAACTTACCTGACGGTATTGTTAAAGTCGTTGCAGACGGTAAGTTTGTTGGGATTGGCGAGCGTAATCCGCAAGGGTTATTGAAAGCAAAACGGGCGCTCTCTTCCGCTCCACCAGAATCGCAATAAAATCTTCCTATGCAAGGGGAGTTTATGCTGGTATAATCCGCCAGCTTCCGCTTTGGCTGAATTAGTGATCGGCTGAAGCATTACTAAACTTATTTTGGAGTTATTATGTCACTAAGCAATCAAGAAAAAGCAGAAATCGTAGCAAAGTTCGCACGTGCAGAGGGTGATACTGGTTCACCAGAAGTACAAGTTGCACTTCTAACTGCTGACATCAACAAGCTACAAGGTCACTTCGCTAACCACAAGCAAGATTTCCACTCACGTCGTGGTCTTCTACGTAAAGTTAGCCAACGTCGTAACCTTCTTGACTACCTAAAAGGCAAGAGCGTTGACCGTTATGCTGCACTAATCAAAGAGCTTGGCCTACGTCGCTAATATTTTTGATTTCTTGTTGGAAATTTATCCAACAGTAAAAAAGGGGCTAATTAGCCCCTTTTTTTGTGGCTGTTCTATCAGTATACTTACAGCCGTTTAGAAATACTTTTAAACAAGCGTCAATCGGATTTCCAATTGTAGTGCTTAAGTAAATTATGAAGAGTTTATTTAAGACTGTGATTGGTCCCCGTTGACGTTGAAAACAATTTAGTAAGGAAAATATTGTGCAAGCAATTATTAAAGAATTTCAACTAGGTCAACACACGGTGACTCTAGAAACAGGTGCTATCGCACGTCAAGCTGACGGCGCAGTACTTGCAAGCATTGGTGATACTTCAGTACTTGTTACTGTTGTTGGCAGAAGAGAAGCGACTCCTGGCCAAGACTTTTTCCCACTAACGGTTAATTATCAAGAAAAAATGTACGCTGCGGGTCGTATCCCTGGCGGTTTCTTGAAGCGTGAAGGTCGTCCTTCAGACGGTGAAACATTAACAGCTCGTCTAATTGACCGCCCAATTCGTCCTCTATTCCCAGACGGCTTTGTCAACGAAGTTCAGGTTATTGCGACTGTGGTTTCTGTAAACCCTGAAATCCAACCGGATATCGTTGCTTTGATTGGTACTTCAGCAGCACTAGCTATCTCTGGCATTCCATTCAATGGCCCTCTAGGTGCAGCACGTGTTGGTTTCATCGATGGTCAATACGTACTTAACCCTACGCTAAAAGAACTAGAGACAAGCAAGCTTGACCTCGTTGTAGCTGGTACTGAAAATGCGGTACTGATGGTTGAATCAGAAGCTGAAGTGCTGACTGAAGAAGAAATGCTTGGCGCTGTTGTATACGGCCATGAGCAATCACAAGCTATCATCAAAGCAATCGAAGAGTTCCGCGCAGAAGCTGGTAAAGCAGCATGGGATTGGACTGCGCCTGAAAAAGATTTAACACTAGCTGAAAAAGTAGCTGCAATTGCAGAGCAAAAAGTAGGTGATGCTTACCGTATTACTGACAAAGTTGCACGTAAAGAAGCACTTTCTGCAGCAAAAGCTGAAGTCATTGAAAAACTAGGCGCTGAAGTTGCTGAAGGCGAGTCACTAGACGAGCAAGTAGTAGGTAAAACATTCAGCTCACTTGAGAAGAAGATTGTACGTAGCCGTATCATTGCTGGCGAAAAGCGTATCGACGGTCGTGAACCAGATATGATTCGTGCACTTGACGTGATGACGGGTGTTCTTCCACGTACTCACGGTTCTGCAATCTTTACTCGTGGTGAAACTCAGGCACTAGTAACCGCAACGCTTGGTACTGAGCGTGACGCGCAGATGCTAGATGACCTAACTGGTACTCACAAGCATCACTTCATGCTGCACTATAACTTCCCTCCATTCTGTGTAGGTGAAACTGGCTTTGTAGGTTCTCCTAAGCGTCGTGAAATCGGCCACGGTAACCTAGCTAAGCGTGGTATCGCAGCAGTGATGCCAACACTTGCTGAATTCCCATATTCAGTGCGTGTAGTATCTGAAATCACTGAGTCAAACGGTTCATCGTCAATGGCATCGGTATGTGGTACTTCACTTGCACTAATGAACGCTGGTGTTCCAGTTAAAGCGTCAGTTGCTGGTATCGCGATGGGTCTAGTGAAAGAAGGCGAAGACTTCGTTGTACTTTCTGACATCCTTGGTGATGAAGATCATTTAGGTGATATGGACTTTAAAGTAGCGGGTACAGCAAACGGTGTAACTGCACTTCAAATGGATATCAAGATTGAAGGTATCACCAAAGAAATTATGCAGATCGCGCTTCGCCAAGCGAAAGCAGCGCGTCTACACATCCTAGGTGTGATGGACCAAGCGATTTCAGCACCTTCTGAAGAGCTATCTGAGTTCGCTCCACGTATCTACACCATGAAGATCCCAGCGAAGAAGATTGCTGAAGTTATCGGTAAAGGTGGTGCTACAATTCGTCAGCTTACTGAAGAAACAGATACAACAATTGAAATCGAAGACGATGGTACTATCAAGATCGCTGCAACGAACGGCAATAGCGCACAAGCTGCTATTTCACGTATCGAAGCGCTTACTGCAGAGCTTGAAGTAGGTACGCTTTACACTGGTAAAGTTATCCGTATCGTAGATTTTGGTGCGTTTGTAAACGTACTTCCTGGTAAAGATGGCCTAGTGCACATCTCACAAATCAGTGAAGAGCGTGTAAATAACGTGTCAGATCATTTATCTGTTGGTCAAGAAGTTAAAGTTAAAGTACTTGAAGTTGACCGCCAAGGCCGTGTTCGCTTAAGCATCAAAGAAGCACAAGAGAAAAAAGCTGAGCAGCCTAAAGAAGGCGCTGAGTAATCTCTGCAAGGTTTTGCATAGAAAAGGGGCTGAATAGCCCCTTTTTTTATGCTTTAATGCTGTTTGACTCAAAATGATGAAACAAAACTGAGTTTATCTGGTCAATAGAGAACTAGGCAAAGTTATAGTAAATAATCAGATTGTTGGTATACCTGAGCAAAGACTCTAAACGGGCAAATGCCATTGAATGAGGAAGGAAATGAAGTTAGCGAAAATAGTTGTGCCATTAGTGCTAATGGGGCTGGTAGGATGTAAAAGCACGCAGCCAGAGGCCACTAAAAACATTGTAAATGTTCCGCTTGCAGTACCACTTCAAGCCAATTTCCGTAATGAAATTGCCATTGCTCGATTTAACGAGTTACTCTTGCAGCCAGATATGGCAAATGAGCAACGCGCGCAGCTGCTATACAATCGTGGTATGTTGTACGATAGCATTGGTTTGCAAACCCTTGCTCGTATTGACTTCAATCGTGCTGTACAAATTAAGCCAGATCTTGCAGAAGTATATAATTTTCTTGGTATCCACCAAACGTTAGAACAAAACTATGGCCGGGCATATGAAATGTTTGACGCCGTACTAGAGCTTGATGAACAACATGAATATGCTTACTTAAATCGTGGAATCGCACTGTATTATGGTGAGAGAGCAGATTTAGCCATAAAGGATTTTGAAGCCTTTTTGGCGCGCGCTCCAAAAGATGCCTACCGTGCTATGTGGCTGTATATTGCTCAGCAGCAAGTAGATGGGACGCTTGCTAAGCAAACATTGACGGCAAATAGCCAAGCGCTAGACCCTAATGAGTGGTCCTCTCAGTTAGTTTCACTGTATTTGGGTACTTTATCTGAAGAAGAATTTTTAGCACAGATCTCAGAGGGTGTGAGCACCCAAGAAGAGTATGCGCAGCGTCTTTGTGAGGCCTATTTTTATCTGGCTAAGCGATATCAGGCCCAAGGTGATTTAGCCTCTGCGATTAGCTATTTTAAGCTCGCGCTGGCAACCAATGTATATGAGTTTGTAGAACATAAATACGCACGTCTTGAACTTGATTTGCTTGCCCAGTTGAATGACGAACAAGACGCGAGCTAAGCACCTTTTTATTTTCATGCTTATAGGGCTGCTGTTTTCAAGCAGCCCTAATTATGCACACCTCTCTATCGCACAAAAATCAGCACTCATTGTAACCAATCCAAATAGCTATTTTGCCATAGCACCAGCGCTTGAGGTGTCACCCTCACAAGCAAGTACGCAATTAGTAGAAGCTATTGCCAACCTAAAGCAGCCAAGTTGGGAGTATGAACGGTTACAGCGTACCTTGAATGCTAAAGAGAAAAACAGCACTAGGCTGTTTTTACTTGATACTTGGTCTCGTTTAGATATTCGGCAGCGCCAGCTAGTGTCCGAGCGGTTAGTATCACTTGGCCGACATGATTTACTTTATGCGCTTTCAAAGCGCTATACGTTAAACCCTGAACTCACCGCGTTGCTAGCGGTGTGGCAAGGAAAGTCTGTAACGACATTTTTGAATAATCCTTATTTAAGGCAATTTAAATCACTTACTGAGCTTCAGCATTCAAGCGCATCTTGTCAGTTTAATCTTGCATTAATCGCCAGTGATTTAGGTGGTTTGCAGCGTTTACAAGCGCTTAAACATGGTTATGAGCAACAGCCTGAGCCGGCCAAGGGCGTATATTGCTTATCTAAGCCGATATATGCGGCGAACAAACTCAGTTGCAAGACGCACAAAGGTTTTGCAATGTGTGACTTACAACACGAACAGCGCTTGTCGAAATACGATCACCTCGTGTTAATGGCAACTGAAGGGCTTGCCAATGTAAACGGCAAGCACATGACATTGACCGCCACCAGCACTTACAATACGCTGGTACACGAGCTTATGCACTTTAGCGGTTTTGAAGATGAATACCCAATACCAGCCCATAAAGCAAAATGGCTTTGTGCGACTTCAGGGAAAAAGGCACCAAATCTTTACGTTGGTGAACAAGCACCGAACAATTGGGCTCCGAGTCGCACCTGTGAGTTAGGTAAACTCTCCTCATATAAACCTTCAAGCAGTTACTCTTTGCTGGAATATCAATCAATTAAGTTAGACGAAAATTACCGTAAAAGGTGGTTAGCAGTACTGAATTCAAGACGTTTAGAAGATAAAATAGCGGTTAACTCGGCTGAATAGTTTTGAACTTATTCTGAATAGTTTGTTAAGGTTGGCTAAAATAGCATCAGCTAGAAAGTGAAACTCTAGACAACTCAAACACTAATCAAGTATAACAGGGTTCATGTACGTGTGGTTAATGTGTATCGATTGCTCCAGCTTGGAAGGGGGATTGTCACATTAATCTAAACGAGCCATAACGACGCAAATAAAAGGTTTCATCTATGACTTTATTTTGGATACCCTTGCTATCCTTAATTGGCAGTTTTATCTCTGCATTTACGGGAAAGCTTTCTCGTAATCAGTCGACTGCTATAACCTTACTAGCGCCAGCAGTGGCAATTTTACTTGCTGTTGATCTCGCACCTGCCGTATTCGCAGGAGAGACTATTCGGTACACATTTGAATGGGTACCGCTTCTAGATATTAACATCGCGTTTAGACTGGATGGTCTTGCGTTGTTGTTTGTTTTCATGATCTTGGGCATTGGTATGCTGGTTATCTTCTATGCCAGATACTACCTTAGCACCAATGATTCAATGCCTAAGCTTTATGCTTATTTAATGCTCTTTATGACTGCCATGCTTGGTATCGTTATGTCTAATAACGTATTACAGCTGTGGTTATTCTGGGAGCTTACCAGCATCAGTTCATTTTTGCTTATTAGCTATTGGTGGCATAAGTCAGAGGCCCGTAAAGGTGCGAAAATGGCACTGGCGATAACTGGCGGTGGCGGGTTAGCACTGCTCGCAGGTTTGATGTTGATTGGAGATATTGTTGGGAGCTATAACCTTGACGTGATTCTATCGAGCCGTGAGCTTATTCAATCCCATGCATTATATGAAGTTGCGTTAATCCTCGTACTACTGGGCGCATTTACTAAGTCAGCGCAGTTCCCATTCCATTTCTGGTTGCCCCATGCGATGGCTGCACCAACACCTGTGAGTGCTTACTTACATTCAGCGACTATGGTAAAGGCCGGGATATTCTTACTGGCGCGCTTTTATCCAGCGTTGGCGGGTACAGAGCTGTGGTTTATTCTTGTTGGCTTAACCGGCTTAGCGACGCTGCTCGTTGGCGCCTATATTGCGTTATTTAAACATGATCTAAAAGGTCTTCTGGCGTTTTCAACGATTAGTCATTTAGGTCTTATTACCTTGTTACTTGGTTTGGACACCGAACTTGCGACTGTCGCAGCAGTTTTCCATATTATTAACCACGCGACGTTTAAGGCCTCGCTCTTTATGGCGACAGGGATCATTGACCATGAAACAGGAACTCGCGATATGCGCAAGCTCAATGGTATGTGGCGTTTTATGCCCTATACCGCGACGCTTGCGATGGTGGCCGCTTCTGCGATGGCTGGTGTGCCGCTACTTAATGGTTTCTTGTCTAAAGAAATGTTCTTTGCCGAGACGTTGCACCAGCAACTTCTGGGCTCTATGTCTTGGCTCATTCCAATTTTGGCGACAATCGCCGGTGCATTCTCTGTTGCGTATTCTGCGCGATTTATTCATGACGTATTCTTTAATGGAGACCCAATTGACTTACCGAAAGAGCCACATGAAGCGCCACGCTATATGCGCGTTCCAATCGAGATCTTGGTGGCTTTATGTTTAATAGTGGGTATGTTTCCTAACTTCGTCGTAGATGGCATGTTAAAGACTGCATCAAGTGCGGTATTGGGCGAGGCTGCGCCAACCTTTGAGGTTGCTATTTGGCATGGCTTCAACTTACCACTTCTGATGAGTTGTCTTGCGGTATGTGGTGGTCTATTAATTTATACTCAGCGCAAATATCTATTCCAATTCCAAGCTTCATTACCGCCAATGAACGCAAAGAAAACGTTCGAACGCACTATGTATAACATTGTGTCTTGGAGCCGTGCTCGTGTAAATGCAATCGAGAATGGCTCATTACAGCGTTATCTTATGCTGATGTTTATTGTTGTGCTGGTGAGTGCGGGATGGCCATTGTTTGAAATGTCGCAGTTAGTCGGGAACTTGGAGCCAACGCCCATAGATGTGCATAATGGTATCGGTGCTGGTTTATTAATGATTGGGGCGATTGGCACAGTTATCTGGCATCGAACTCGTATGGTCGCGCTACTGATGATTTCAGTGGTTGGCCTTATGGTATCGGTTGCCTTTACGCGTTTTTCTGCACCGGATTTGGCACTTACTCAGTTAACGGTAGAGGTAGTAACCATTATTCTGTTGATGCTTGCGTTATTCTTCTTACCACAAAGAACGCCGAAGGAATCTAGTTCTATACGCGTACTACGAGATATAGGCATTGCCTCTGCAATTGGTGTGATCATCGGGAGTATCAGTTACGCCTTGATCACAAGACCGCTGGATAGCATTTCTGAGTTCTTTATTGCAAACGCCAAAGTTGGCGGTGGTGGAACGAATGTTGTTAATGTTATCTTAGTAGATTTCCGTGGTTTTGATACGCTAGGCGAAATTACAGTATTGGGTATTGCGGCGCTGGGAATTTATAAGTTACTAATTAACTTACCGCTATTTATGCCAGGAAGTGATAGTGAAGGAAGACCTTGGGCGAAAGAGAGGTATCCGCTGTTGCTTGCAAGTATTTCGCAAAGCTTATTGCCTTTGGCGTTACTGGTTTCGGTTTATATTTTCTTGCGCGGCCACAATCTACCTGGCGGTGGATTTATTGCAGGTCTTATTACGGCGATAGCCTTTATTTTGCAATACATTGCCCATGGTTCGAATTGGATTGCAGAGCGCTTTGATGTCAATTACCGCAAGATTATTGCGACGGGTATCGCAATTTCTCTGGCAACCGGTGTAGGAAGTTGGTTCTTTGGCAAACCATTCTTAACCTCATGGTTTGATTATTTTGATATCCCATTGGTAGGTAAAACTGAGTTGGCAAGTGCCATCGCATTTGACCTTGGTGTTTATATCACCGTGGTAGGTGCAACGCTGATGATTTTGGCGAGCCTAGGTAAAGTAACGGCAAATGCGCCCAAAGAAGAGGTGAATATTTAATGGAATTGCTTTATGCATCGTGCGTAGGCTTGCTAGTAGCCTGTGGCGTATTTTTGATTCTTCGAGCAAGAACATTTCCTGTTGTTCTTGGTTTAACTATGTTGTCTTATGCGGTCAATCTGTTTTTGTTCGCATCGGGTAGATTGACCTTAAACAAAGCTGCCGTGCTTGGTTATAGCAGTGAGTATGCAGATCCACTGCCGCAAGCCTTAGTGTTGACGGCAATTGTTATCGGGTTCGCGATGACAGCATTTGTCGTAATCTTAGCTATTCGTGGTCGTTCAGATTTGGGGAACGATCATGTTAATGGCATCGTTCCTGACAAAAAAGGGTAAAGTATGATCCAGCATTTGACTTCTTTACCTATCTTATTACCTATGTTGGCGGGGGTGATCCTGCTGATGCCACCGTGTGGTAAAAACGTCGCGATTAGGCGTAAAGTCTCTGTACTTATGTCGCTTATTACATTCGCAGTTTGTGTCTCTCTTTTACTACATGTTCAGCAGTCTGGCATACACGTTTATGCGATTGGTAACTGGCAAGCTCCGTTTGGTATTGTGTTAGTTGCTGACCAACTTTCTACTCTGTTAGTCAGCTTAACCGCTTTGTTGTGTTTTGTGTGTTCGCTTTATAGCTGTGCAGGAGACGACGAGCGAGGAAGTTTCTTCCATCCGTTACTGCACTTTTTGGTGATGGGGGTAAATGGCGCCTTCTTAACTGGTGACGCGTTCAACTTATTTGTATTCTTTGAGATTTTGTTGATAGCGTCTTATGCGCTGTTAATGCATGGTGGTGATAAGCACAATACTCGTGCTTCACTGCAATACGTGATCCTAAATCTAGTCGGTTCGTCGGTATTTTTGATTGCACTAGGTATCTTGTACGGTGTGCTTGGTACCCTGAACATGGCGGATATGGCATATAAGATCACTTTCTTACAAGGAGACGATGTCTATCTTGCTAAGATTGGCGGCTTATTGTTATTGGTTGTATTTGCGCTAAAAGGTGCCTTGCTACCGCTTCATCTATGGCTGCCAAACACCTATGCAACCGCGTTACCTGTTGTTGCCGCTTTATTTGCGATCATGACTAAAGTGGGTGTGTATTCCATGATGCGCGTGTATACACTAATCTTTGGCGATCAAGCTGGTGAGTTAAGTCATATGGCACAAGAGTGGCTATGGTGGCTCGCACTTGCGACCATCGTCATGGGTGGAATAGGCGTGCTTGCTAGTCAAGACTTACGTAAGCTTTCAGCAAATTTGGTGGTGGTGTCGGTTGGTACTTTGGTGGCATTAGTTGCTGTACAAACGGTAAATAGCAGCGCTGCGGCCATCTACTACTTGGTGCATTCGACCTTAGTGTCAGCCGCATTGTTCTTACTCGCTGATTTAGTAGGAAAACAAAGAGGTAAAGTTGCAGATAGGATCACTGCTGGCCGCCCAGTCGTTCAGCCTATGTTACTTGGGATCATGTTTACGATTGCAGCAATTACTGTGATTGGTATGCCGCCGTTATCAGGCTTTATTGGTAAGGTATGGATTTTAAAGTCGACTATCGAGTCGAGTCATACCTACTGGTTTTGGGCTGTGTATTTATTAGTAAGCTTAGCTGTATTAGTCAGTGTCTCAAAAGCGGGTAGCACCGTGTTTTGGCATCATACTGGTAAAGTTGATACACAATCAGCGGAAAAAGCGCACCCAACTCAAATTATCGCAATCCTTACCCTGATAGTCTGCGCGCCGTTAATGGTTATTTTTGCCGGTCCTTTGACTGACTACGCATTGGCGGCAGCCGACTCTTTGCATGACTTTTCTAGCATGACGAATGCTGTGTTAAAAGGAGCGAAATAGATGCGTTTAGAAGCAAGATTTAAATGGCTACCAACTCCATTTCGCAGCTTACTGCTATTTACCGTGTGGTTATTGCTGAATAATAGTGTGTCAGCTGGACATCTTATTCTCGCCACTATTCTAGCTATTGTGATCCCGCTTATTACCTATCGATTTAGAACTAAGCAACCACTGATCATTAAGCCATGGCGCGCGTTTACTCATCTGCTGTTGGTGCTTTACGATATTATTACCGCCAACGTGGAGGTCGCGATAAAGATCTTAGGACCAACTAAGAAGTTACGACCCGGTTTTGTGTTAGTGCCGCTCGATATAGATCAAGCTATGCCGATCACTATTTTAGCCAGTACGGTATCTTTGACTCCAGGCACCGTAAGTGCTGAGGTATACCCTTGGCCTGAGTCTGTAAAAAGTGGCGAAAAACCAGAACGTAAATACTTACTGATCCATGTGTTAGATCTTACGGATGAGCAAGTATTGATCGATACCATCAAATCTCGTTATGAAGCGCCATTGAAGGAGATTTTTGAATGTTAGAAACTGTAATTCTTATTGTCTTCGCGATGATAGGTGTATCACTTTTACTAAACCTGTGGCGCTTGGTTGTTGGGCCTTCAATTCCAGATAGAATTTTAGCGCTCGATACCATGTACATAAATACCATTGCGCTTATTATTCTGTACGGAATGAGCATGGGGACGGCACTGTACTTTGAAGCGGCATTATTAATAGCCATGCTTGGCTTTGTAAGTACGGTCGCTGTATGTAAGTATTTGCTACGCGGCGACATCATAGAGTAGGAGAGTGGTATGTCAGAATGGATAATTTCTATTTTATTACTGTTAGGTGGTGCGTTTGTGCTAATTGGCTCTATTGGCCTTGTGAAAATGCCTGACTTTTTTATGCGTCTCCACGGTCCTACCAAGGCTACAACGCTTGGAATGGCGTGCTTATTGACCTCGGCAATGGTGTATTTCAGTACCACGACTGATGGTATAAGTGTGAAGGAAATCTTGATTTCAATATTTTTGTTGCTCACCGCCCCCATCTCTGGATATATGCTGATTAAGTCAGCAATACATCACCGCTTGCCAAGTAATGAAAAGACGACTGGCAAAGACAAGATAAAAAAATAGTGCTTCGGCACTTTTTTTATCTAGTTATTCATAATTTATTCTCCCGAATATTTCGCTGAAGCATCATAAATTTCAGTACGTTATTAAATTTTTTGCTACAGTTAAAAAAGATTTCATAGTCGCCGATAAAATAGGGGTCACTCGTTTTATCAAGTTGATGATGAACGTGCAGTGCAATTTTTTGCATACTAAGTCTAAAAAACTGGGAATGTTATGAAACAAGCTTCGATTAAAAACAAACTCTTACTCTTTGTAACAGTATTGGTAACGAGTTTGGTTGTTATATTAGTGACAACAATGTGGTTTCACCTTGCAGCAGAAAATACCAAGCAAAGTGAAGGAGTCCAACAAGCGATTTATGATGAAATATCCCAAGGCCTCATAGCTAAAGGTAATCAATATGGGCAACGCGTGGCTGGCTTTATTAATGAAGCCTATCGTGTTCCTTACACTTTGGCAGGTGTGTTATCTCATACCGCCAAACAGGATCCTCTGAGCCGTGAACAAGTGCAAGAAATTGTCAATGGCGCGCTCAAGCAAAATCGCTTTGTCTCTTCCATGTATGCACAGTTTGAACCTAATGGTTACGATGGCAATGATGCCAGCAATCAAGGTGGTTCGAGTCACTCTGTGCTGGGCGCTGGTACCTTAGAGCTCTACTTTACTCAAGAAGCCAGTGGTCCGATGCAGCAAAAAGTTGAGTCGGCAGAAGAAAAATACGCCGATGCAATCAATGAGTTTGGCCTACGAGAGGCAGAGTGGTATTTGTGTGCAAAAGACAAAGTAGCGCCTTGCATCATGGAGCCTTACTTATATGAAATTTCTCCGGGCAACAAAATGTTGATGACCTCATTAACCACGCCGGTTGTGGTCAATGGTCAATTTCGAGGCTTAGTGGGCGTGGATGTAAATTTACCTATTTTCCAAACTATGGTGGACGAACTCTCAAACTCGCTTTATTCAGGAGCCGCAAAGGTAACTTTGCTCAGTGAACTTGGCCTTGTCGTGGGCTCTAGTCACTACAAAAACTTAGCGCGCCCACTTGCGGAATCGACAAAGTCAGATAGGGCTGAGATGTTAAAATCGCTGCACACAGGTTCTGGGATTAGAGAGCTTGGTGAGGACTTGGTAGTAGCGGTACCGATTAAAATAGCATTGCCAAACACCACTTGGTCTCTTGTAATCGAACTCCCAAAGGCAATTGCTCTTAGCTCTGCTACAACGCTGCAAAGTCAGTTGGAGGCGTCGACGGACTCCGTTGGTCGCTGGATGCTTATTATCGGTATTGTTATTGCTGTTATTGGCATTGCCATTGCGGTGGTATTAGTGAACACAATTATCGGCCCGCTTACTCATATTCAGGAGCGGGTAGAGAACTTAGCTTCTAGCGAAGGTGATTTAACGCATGAGCTAGAGGTGAGCCATCATGCTGAGTTGATTGCGTTGGCGCATGGCTTTAACCGCTTTACTGATAAACTACGAAAGATGATTGATGACCTCAAAGGTCTTGCTGAATCTTCCTACGAGCAGTCGCATCGAACAACAGAAGCCGCGATAAACATCAAAAACAAAGTCGCTAATCAGCATTTAGAAATAGATAGCGTAGTTACTGCAATTAACGAACTTAGTGCAACCGCTTCAGAGGTGGCTCGGGCGTCGGAAAAAGCGGCTGCAAGTACGAATCAAGCCGCAGATCAAGTTCAGCAAAGCGAACAAAGCATCATTAAAACGACTGAAACGGTGCAATCAATGGCGGATCAAGTCATTGATGCAAAACAAGCGGTCGTGAAGGTGTCTGAGCGCAGTGATGATATTTCTAAAATACTAGAAGTGATCAGAGCCATTGCAGAGCAAACTAACTTACTTGCCTTAAACGCGGCAATTGAAGCTGCAAGGGCCGGAGAACAAGGGCGTGGTTTTGCGGTTGTTGCAGACGAAGTTCGAGCCTTGGCCTCAAAAACACAAGCCTCGACGGACGACATTAGTAAACTGATAGATAACTTGCAGAGCGAGGTCGCGAACTCTGGCCGTATCATTGAAAGCTCTGTGCAGTTAGGTGAAGATGCAGTGAGTTATTGCCAAGAATCGGCTAGGTTAATGAGTACGCTGGTTGCTGAGCTGACAAGCATTTCTAATGAAGTAACACAAATTGCGACGGCAGCTGAAGAGCAAAGCATGGTTACTGAGGAAATTAATACAAATACAACGGGCATTTCAGATGCCGCTGCTGAGCTTTCGAAGTTCGCAGATGAAGTAGAGCAAGCGGCCAGTTCAATGACGCTGATAGTCGAACAGAAACATAAGCAACTTAATTTACTAAGAACGTAAGTTTGTTGTTTTGCAAAGAGACTGGAGACAGTCTCTTTGCAGCTATGGCGTTTTTTATCAAAATTCACTATGATAACTGTATCTATATACAGTTAAGCCAATCATGAAACTCTATATCGCAGAAAAACCCTCTTTAGGTCGAGCAATCGCCGATGTCTTACCAAAACCACATAAAAAACAAGATGGTTATATAGAAGTTGCGAATGGTGATGTGGTTTCTTGGTGTATAGGCCACTTGTTGGAACAAGCAGAACCTGAAGACTACGACGCCAAATACAAAAAATGGCAGTTTCATGATCTACCAATCGTGCCTACTCAATGGCAGTTCAAAGCAAAGCCAAAAACAAAAAAGCAGCTTAGCACTTTAAAAAAGTTACTCACAAAAGCTGATGAAATCTACCATGCTGGAGATCCAGATAGAGAAGGGCAATTGCTCGTGGACGAAGTATTTCAATTCGTAAATTTGCCAGAGCGGAAAAGAGCAACGATCCGGCGCTTGTTGATCAGTGATTTGAACCCACAAGCTGTGAAAAAGGCATTGGCTTCGACACGTTCTAATCAAGAGTTTGTTCCTTTAAGTGTATCTGCGCTTGCAAGAGCTAGAGCGGATTGGCTATTTGGTATGAATTTAACCAGAGCATTTACATTGGCTGGGCAAAAAGCGGGAGTGAATACCGTTTTGTCGGTTGGCAGAGTGCAAACGCCGGTACTTGGCTTGGTTGTTAGAAGAGATCTAGAAATCGAGAACTTTGTCTCTAAACCATTTTATGAGGTGATTGCGCACATCAATAAACCGGGTTGGGGAGTTTTTGAAGCTAAGTGGGTACCAAGTGAAGCATGTAAGCCCTATATGGACGAAGATGGGCGTGTTCTGGTTAAAGCCTTAGCTGAAAATGTTGCGGATCGGATCAGTCAAAAGCAAGCTACAATAAATAAAGTTGAAACGAAACCAAAAAAGATAAACCCGCCGTTACCCTATAACCTTTCTTCTTTGCAGATTGACGCAAACAAGCGCTACGGTTTATCGGCTCAGCAAGTGTTGGATATTTGTCAGGCACTCTATGAGAAACATAAACTGATCACTTACCCTAGATCAGATAATCGTTATCTACCACAAGAACACTTTGTTGAAAGAGAGCAAGTCATTGCGGCTGCCGAGCACAATCAGGGAATAGAAAGTAAGTTTATTAAGTTAGCTGATATGGATCTAAAAGGAGCGTGTTGGAATGACAAAAAGGTAGAAGCGCATCACGCTATTATTCCAACCACTAAAAAGCTTCGCAGTGTTCAGCTTGGACATAGAGAGTTGCAGGTCTATCAGCTCATTTCTGTACAGTACCTTGCGCAATTCTTACATCCCTACCGCTACAATGAAACTAAGGTGGAGTTGGAGATTAGTGGTGGTCAATTCAAGGCGCAAGCCAAGCAAATAACAGATAAAGGATTCAAGATACTGTTTAAAGGTCACGAGGCCGAGAAAGAAAACCTATTGCCGGAGTTACAGGTGGGAGAGCAACTTTTGTGTGAGAAAGGTGAAGTTAAAGAAAAACAAACTCAGCCGCCAAAGCATTACACAGAAGCCACATTATTAGGCGCAATGACTGGTATTTCGCGGTTTGTTTCCGATCAATCTATCAAAAAGGTATTAAAAGACACTGACGGGCTTGGCACTGAGGCGACGCGGGCCGGAATTATTGAGCTTTTGTTTAGACGGCAGTTTCTTAGACGAGAAGGTAAGACGATATACTCTACGGCACTGGGTAAGGCATTCATTCAAACCCTGCCTGAGTCACTTTCATTACCAGACAGAACTGCGCTCTGGGAATCATTGCTTGGGAAGATCGCCAAAAAGGAAACGTCGTATAATCAATTTATGCAACCGCTTTGTAATGAGTTAGGTGCATTTATTAACAGCGCTCAGTCTATCAATACGAATGCACTGAAAGGTGTGCCTGTACCTGCATTTAAAAAACGTGGGGCAAGAAAGGGGAAATATACTCGAAAGAGAAAGCCAAGCTCTGCATAATTGTTTTATCGGCTTGGTTGTAAATTCAGATAGTGTCACTATATCAACCATATTAATTACTCAGACAGAAAGTAGAGCATGAGCAATAAAATTCAACTTACCCCTGAAAACATTCAGCAAGTAATAACCGATCCAAATCCAGAGAAGGTGTTGTTGCTGACCTTTTATAGCAATCAAAACCCTGAATGTGTTCAGCAAGACCAAATATTAGATGGGATCGCGACGGCTTATAGTGAGCATATAACCATAGGCGTTATTGATTGTGATGTCCAACAAGCACTGGCATCTCAACTTGCTCAGCAAATTGGTTTACAAGCTTTGCCGACGATTGTGATTTTAAAAGGTGGTTCGCCGGTAGATATGTTGGCAGGTGCAAAAACAGAAGAAGAAATTAAAGAAGCTTTGTCTGAACATCTACCAGCACCTGAAGTTATTTTACTTGATCAAGCAAAGCAATTTCTTGCAAGCGGCGATCTAAATAATGCTTTTGGTTATGCGAAGAAGGCATACGATATTGATAGTAGTAATACTCGAGTTAAGTTGGTGTTCGCTGATATCTGTATGCAAATTCAAAAATTTGATGAAGCTCAAGCATTATTAGATTCTGTAGATGAAGAACAGCGGGACCCGTATTACCATAATTTAGTTGCTAAATTGGCGCATGCTGCGGCTGCGCAAGATTCACCAGAGGTAAAGCGATTAGAACAAGCGGTGGAAGCTGAGCCTGATTCATTAGACTTACGTTGTCAGCTAGCTCAAGCTCTGTTAGATGTGGGTAAAAAAGAAGAAGCATTGGCAAGCCTACTTATGGTGCTTAAGAAAGATATGAATTACGGTGAAGCCAAAAAGGGATTCTTAGATATTATCGCTTCGCTTCCTGATGGCGATAGTGTTGCTTCAGTATATCGCCGAAAGCTATATAGTCTTCTTTACTAAAAGAGTAGAGAGTTAAATACCAAGATGCAGGTGAAAATTTATTCAACTGTATCTTGCATCCTCCCAAATTTGATCAATACTTATGATCCCTTTACGGAAACTGGTGACAGTTTTATGAAGAAAATATTGCATTTGTGTGGTTTTTAAGTGGTTTTGTGTGTTTTCTGTTCGAACGAGCCTTTTTTATAAGTTTTAATGAAAAAAAGGGTTGCACTAAAATCGGATCGCCCTATAATGCGACCCCACTGACACGGGGCGCCACGCTGAAAAGCAAAGCAGCAACGAGTTAGCGTCAAGTAAAACTTAAAATCGAAACTTCTGCTAAAGAAATTCAAAATTAAGTGTTGACAAAAAATCGGGAATGCTTAGAATGCACATCCCTCGAAACAACGAAATGTTTCGAAACGTTCTTTAAAAATATGAAGCAATCATCTGTGTGGGCACTCGTACAGATTGAGTTCTAACAGCAGATTCTAGTTCGCTAGATGACGCAAACAAATTTAGAGTCTCAATTGTAACTGAGTGACTATATAGTCAATTCGTTTTGATTTTACTTTTTTGAAAAGTAGAAACAAACAATCAGAATTCATTGAGCATGGTTTGAAGTTTACTTCAAACAAAAAACTTTTAATTGAAGAGTTTGATCATGGCTCAGATTGAACGCTGGCGGCAGGCCTAACACATGCAAGTCGAGCGGTAACATTTCTAGCTTGCTAGAAGATGACGAGCGGCGGACGGGTGAGTAATGCTTGGGAACATGCCTTGAGGTGGGGGACAACCATTGGAAACGATGGCTAATACCGCATAATGTCTACGGACCAAAGGGGGCTTCGGCTCTCGCCTTTAGATTGGCCCAAGTGGGATTAGCTAGTTGGTGAGGTAAAGGCTCACCAAGGCGACGATCCCTAGCTGGTTTGAGAGGATGATCAGTCACACTGGAACTGAGACACGGTCCAGACTCCTACGGGAGGCAGCAGTGGGGAATATTGCACAATGGGCGCAAGCCTGATGCAGCCATGCCGCGTGTGTGAAGAAGGCCTTCGGGTTGTAAAGCACTTTCAGTCAGGAGGAAAGGTTAGTAGTTAATACCTGCTAGCTGTGACGTTACTGACAGAAGAAGCACCGGCTAACTCCGTGCCAGCAGCCGCGGTAATACGGAGGGTGCGAGCGTTAATCGGAATTACTGGGCGTAAAGCGTACGCAGGCGGTTTGTTAAGCGAGATGTGAAAGCCCCGGGCTTAACCTGGGAACTGCATTTCGAACTGGCAAACTAGAGTGTGATAGAGGGTGGTAGAATTTCAGGTGTAGCGGTGAAATGCGTAGAGATCTGAAGGAATACCGATGGCGAAGGCAGCCACCTGGGTCAACACTGACGCTCATGTACGAAAGCGTGGGGAGCAAACAGGATTAGATACCCTGGTAGTCCACGCCGTAAACGATGTCTACTAGGAGCTGGGGTCTTCGGACAACTTTTCCAAAGCTAACGCATTAAGTAGACCGCCTGGGGAGTACGGCCGCAAGGTTAAAACTCAAATGAATTGACGGGGGCCCGCACAAGCGGTGGAGCATGTGGTTTAATTCGATGCAACGCGAAGAACCTTACCTACACTTGACATACAGAGAACTTACCAGAGATGGTTTGGTGCCTTCGGGAACTCTGATACAGGTGCTGCATGGCTGTCGTCAGCTCGTGTTGTGAGATGTTGGGTTAAGTCCCGCAACGAGCGCAACCCCTATCCTTAGTTGCCAGCGATTCGGTCGGGAACTCTAAGGAGACTGCCGGTGATAAACCGGAGGAAGGTGGGGACGACGTCAAGTCATCATGGCCCTTACGTGTAGGGCTACACACGTGCTACAATGGCAGGTACAGAGAGCAGCGAGCTAGCGATAGTGAGCGAATCCCTTAAAGCCTGTCGTAGTCCGGATTGGAGTCTGCAACTCGACTCCATGAAGTCGGAATCGCTAGTAATCGCAAATCAGAATGTTGCGGTGAATACGTTCCCGGGCCTTGTACACACCGCCCGTCACACCATGGGAGTGGGTTGCTCCAGAAGTGGATAGTCTAACCTTAGGGAGGACGTTCACCACGGAGTGATTCATGACTGGGGTGAAGTCGTAACAAGGTAGCCCTAGGGGAACCTGGGGCTGGATCACCTCCTTATACGATTTAGAACTTATTTGTTCGAAGTGTCCACACAGATGATTGTTGCTTGGCCTGATGGCTAAGTGATATTGCTCTTTAAAAATTTGGAAAAGCTGAAAAATTAAATTCTGATAGATAACGTAAAGTTATTTATCGAGTTTTCGAAAGAAAATGCCGATTAATAGTTCTATATAGAACAATTAATTAGCGTCTACTTTAGTATTCAATATTAACTTCTGGCGAAGTTAAATCAGTCTTTGATTTACAACTTAAAACTATTTTGGGTTGTATGGTTAAGTGACTAAGCGTACACGGTGGATGCCTTGGCAGTTGGAGGCGATGAAGGACGTACTAACTTGCGATAAGCCTAGTCAAGCCAGTAAGAGGCGCTTGAGACTAGGATTTCCGAATGGGGGAACCCACCTGCTTTGCAGGTATCGTTAACTGAATACATAGGTTAACGAGGCGAACGCGGAGAACTGAAACATCTAAGTACCCGTAGGAAAAGAAATCAACCGAGATTCCGAAAGTAGCGGCGAGCGAAATCGGAGCAGCCCTTAAGCTTTAATGTAGTTAGTGGAATATGCTGGAAAGCATGACGAAACAGGGTGATAGTCCCGTACACGACAACTTATTTAAAGTGAAATCGAGTAGGTCGGAGCACGTGAAACTTTGACTGAATATGGGGGGACCATCCTCCAAGGCTAAATACTCCCAACTGACCGATAGTGAACCAGTACCGTGAGGGAAAGGCGAAAAGAACCCCTGTGAGGGGAGTGAAATAGAACCTGAAACCGTGTACGTACAAGCAGTAGGAGCCTACTTGTTGGGTGACTGCGTACCTTTTGTATAATGGGTCAGCGACTTATATTCTGTAGCGAGGTTAACCATTTAGGGGAGCCGTAGCGAAAGCGAGTCTTAACTGGGCGCTTAAGTTGCAGGGTATAGACCCGAAACCCGGTGATCTAGCCATGGGCAGGTTGAAGGTTGAGTAACATCAACTGGAGGACCGAACCCACTAACGTTGAAAAGTTAGGGGATGACCTGTGGCTAGGAGTGAAAGGCTAATCAAACCGGGAGATAGCTGGTTCTCCCCGAAATCTATTTAGGTAGAGCCTCGGACGAATACTTACGGGGGTAGAGCACTGTTAAGGCTAGGGGGTCATCCCGACTTACCAACCCTTTGCAAACTCCGAATACCGTAAAGTAATATCCGGGAGACACACGGCGGGTGCTAACGTCCGTCGTGGAGAGGGAAACAACCCAGACCGTCAGCTAAGGTCCCAAAGTGTATGTTAAGTGGGAAACGATGTGGGAAGGCTAAAACAGCTAGGAGGTTGGCTTAGAAGCAGCCACCCTTTAAAGAAAGCGTAATAGCTCACTAGTCGAGTCGGCCTGCGCGGAAGATGTAACGGGGCTAAACATACCACCGAAGCTACGGCTGCGAATTTATTCGCGGGGTAGGGGAGCGTTCTGTAAGTGGCTGAAGGTGTGCCGGGAGGCATGCTGGACATATCAGAAGTGCGAATGCTGACATGAGTAACGACAAGAGGAGTGAAAAACTCCTCCGCCGGAAGACCAAGGGTTCCTATCCCATGTTAATCAGGGTAGGGTGAGTCGACCCCTAAGGCGAGGCTGAAGAGCGTAGTCGATGGGAAACGGGTTAATATTCCCGTACTCGGTATGAATGCGATGGGGGGACGGAGCAGGCTAGGCAAGCATGGCGTTGGTTGTCCATGTGAAAGGCTGTAGGCTGGTGACTTAGGAAAATCCGGGTTGCTAAGGCTGAGAGTCGAGACGAGCCACTAAGGTGGTGAAGTTGTTGATGCCCTACTTCCAGGAAAAGCCTCTAAGCTTCAGTTCATACTGAATCGTACCCTAAACCGACACAGGTGGTCAGGTAGAGAATACTAAGGCGCTTGAGAGAACTCGGGTGAAGGAACTAGGCAAAATTGTACCGTAACTTCGGGAGAAGGTACGCTCTTGTTTGTGAAAGACTTGCTCTGTAAGCAAACGAGAGCCGCAGTGACCAGGTGGCTGGGACTGTTTATTAAAAACACAGCACTGTGCAAAATCGTAAGATGACGTATACGGTGTGACACCTGCCCGGTGCCGGAAGGTTAATTGATGGGGTTAGCTTAGGCGAAGCTCTTGATCGAAGCCCCGGTAAACGGCGGCCGTAACTATAACGGTCCTAAGGTAGCGAAATTCCTTGTCGGGTAAGTTCCGACCTGCACGAATGGTGTAACCATGGCCACGCTGTCTCCACCCGAGACTCAGTGAAATTGAAATCGCAGTGAAGATGCTGTGTACCCGCGGCTAGACGGAAAGACCCCGTGAACCTTTACTACAGCTTGGCACTGAACATTGACCCTACATGTGTAGGATAGGTGGGAGGCTTTGAAGCGCAGACGCTAGTTTGTGTGGAGCCGACCTTGAAATACCACCCTTGTAGTGTTGATGTTCTAACTTAGGCCCCTGAATCGGGGTTGAGGACAGTGCCTGGTGGGTAGTTTGACTGGGGCGGTCTCCTCCCAAAGAGTAACGGAGGAGCACGAAGGTTTGCTAAGTACGGTCGGACATCGTACGGTTAGTGTAATGGTAGAAGCAAGCTTAACTGCGAGACAGACACGTCGAGCAGGTACGAAAGTAGGTCATAGTGATCCGGTGGTTCTGAATGGAAGGGCCATCGCTCAACGGATAAAAGGTACTCCGGGGATAACAGGCTGATACCGCCCAAGAGTTCATATCGACGGCGGTGTTTGGCACCTCGATGTCGGCTCATCACATCCTGGGGCTGAAGTCGGTCCCAAGGGTATGGCTGTTCGCCATTTAAAGTGGTACGCGAGCTGGGTTTAGAACGTCGTGAGACAGTTCGGTCCCTATCTGCCGTGGGCGTTTGAGAATTGAGAGGGGCTGCTCCTAGTACGAGAGGACCGGAGTGGACGAACCGCTGGTGTTCGGGTTGTGATGCCAATTGCATTGCCCGGTAGCTACGTTCGGAATCGATAACCGCTGAAAGCATCTAAGCGGGAAGCGAGCCTCGAGATGAGTTCTCACTTTGACTTAGAGTCAACTGAAGGGCCGTTGAAGACTACAACGTTGATAGGCGAGATGTGGAAGTGCTGTGAGGCATTAAGCTAACTCGTACTAATTACCCGTGAGGCTTAACCATACAACGCCAAAGTGGTTTATAAGCGACAGAAGTTAATAGACTAAAGTAGACAAAAGAATTTAATAAGCTTTTTCCGGATTTAAGAATTAAACAAGGTGACCAACCTCAGCGGTATCGCGAAATCGGTTCACCTTGCGCAAATGGAATGCTCGTGCGAGGCACGATGTCATTAGACATTTGCACCCAGTTTTCCTGGTGACTATAGCGTTTTGGAACCACCTGACCCCATGCCGAACTCAGAAGTGAAACAAAACAGCGTCGATGATAGTGTGGATTACCCATGTGAAAGTAGAACATCGCCAGGGCCAAATAAGAGAAACCCGTTGCAGAGATGCGACGGGTTTTTTTCGTTTGGAGTAAAGTACTTCCATGTAGCATCTCCCCTTCGCGCGTCCTTGCGCTCACTTCCTCGAACTGCGAAGCGGTGCTTCGGTTTCTCGTCACCCGAACTCAGAAGTGAAACAAAACAGCCGAAGGGTCGGCCCCGGTCAATGATAGTGTGGATTACCCATGTGTGATGCCGCGCGCGAAAACTTAATAGAAAATGTGCGAAAACCGCGAAAAGTCAACTTTTAATATGCTTAAAGAGGTTTTAATAAGTTGAAAGTGTCTATTAGTAAGCTAGACACTTTCATGATTCAGGTTTCAATCAGTCTTCATGTCGTATTTCTAAACAGTTTCTGATTCTTCGAATATCTTTGATGGGAACAAGTTTCTTGAGATGATTTTCTCAGATAACTTTTTCTTCTTCTGGCCAGGTGCATTCATATATGCTCGCAAGCTTTTTCCTTTCGGTACAGTTACTAATAATGTATATGTATCCTCATTACTTCCTTTTACTTCTCGCCGTTCTTCAATCAGCTCTGTGAGCTCGGTCCTTGAAATTAAACAAATCTGCCGATCCTCCACACATACAAGAGCAACAAAAGCTTTTTTAGCTCTACTCTCGATTTCCTTAAGTTCTTTCAAATGTGATTTGTTGAATGTGAAGCTGTACTCCTTAAAAGCCTTAGTTGGTTTTGTCGAGTATTTGAAGTAAACAGCAATATCATTATTTATCAGAAAGCTGCTACGTGAAACTTTTTTCCCATCTCTAAACGCATTAATAGCAGTAAATTGCGCATGCTCAGCTATTTGAGTCAACGCGGCTCCATGGTAAAGGTGATCGTCATTAATTTTCATTAGAGTTCTTATCCTTATGATTAAATAATAAATGTAGTGCTCGAACTATTTAGCTGGTTTCATTACATTAAATTTACACTATAAATGATTCTGGGTAGCTTATCTTTGATCTCTGACACTAAATTACTACCTCACTATACGGCAAGTCTGGTGCTTGCCCTGTGATGCGATCATTCTCTATATACACAGAGCCTTCTTGAACGCTATCACCTAGCACACGACTGGTTGTCCCGTCGCTGTGCTCTACTGTGGTGGTGCCATCATTATTAACTGTTAGCACTTTTACTATACTGCGCTGTGTGCCGGAGAGTACTGAACCGAGTCTGTTTAGTGTGTTAGACATTGCGTACCGCCTGAATTGTTTGATTTACCATAATCGCGCCTTGGTTACTGATACTGGCGGAGATGGCCAGTGAGTCCACCGTTGCTTTGTATAGCTCATCTTCGAACCTTACACCTAATAGCATGCCTGGTCTGATTGGTGGTAGGTCAGCTTTGAGCTTGGAGCGAATGGTTGCAGTTCGTTTGTTACCACTTCTTGCTAGTTCACATGTGCCACGTTGGCGTGCGGCTTGTACATCGGTGATTAGATTATCCACAATGTCGCGAGCGTAATCAGTTGCAGGAGTACCTTGGCGCTTGATTTTACATGCAACGCCTTGCTGCTCACCTCTCACAAAAACAACGTTGTGCTCAGGCTGAATGGTGTCTCGTGTATTGTGCTCTAATATTAGAGCATCATTGAGAATGACATCAGGTGTTGCTTGCTCTGTGCTCCACGGATTAACTGGCCACTCAGGCACAACTGAGACGGTTTTGGTTGTGTCGTTAATGTCCAATATCGCACCAATACTGCTGGCTACTTTTAATAGTGCAGCCGCTGGCGTCAATCCTCGATACGAAAACGCCCCCTCAGGGATTGGGTAATCAATCATTTGGTTGTCTAACGTCCAGCCTGTGTTTTCTGTAATGTCGATCATGATACCTGCGAGTGTCTTATCTACGGTGTTTACGTAATTGCGCTCACGCTGATACGGTGCAGCCAGCTCTGCCAATCGAGAACGAATCGATGCGCTATAGCTATTATTCGCAAACCGATTGCTTGTACTGGGTTGCTCGCAAATCATGATGAACTCATAGCCGTTAATGATTAACTTTAACTGCTGGCCAATCGCACGCTCCATATCTATTCTGCTGCAAAACTTGATGTTGCCCGTTGCAGCAAACTGGCCACGTTGCCATGTAATGTTGATACTATTTATCAGTATTTTTAAATCATCACTTAGTCGATTACAGCTGATTGATGGTTGCATGATGTAATATCTCTGTATCTGTGGCTCAATCGGGATTTTGGAATCGATGGGGGAATGTCATCATCTGAGCGAACTGGTCCACCGGGTAATCCCCAATAGCAGACTTTTTCAAACGGTGACATTCTGAGTTTAACTTTGCCTATCTGGGGGCTGGCATTCAGCGCGTTTTCAAACCGCACAATTACACGGCCCTTACGAGGGTGGTTTACTCGATAGCAAATATATGCGCGTTCACTCGGCCCGTAATAGATGCAAAGTGCGGTTTCATGTTGTGAAGCCTCTCTCCAGACTTGAGTTGTCTCAACGTACTTTGCCTGTCCTTTACTCCAGCTAAATTCACTTTCCTTTGTGATAACAGACATACTGCTTTTCCAACCTGTATTTACTTGCTGCTCAATAGCCGCTTGGTTTGCATGCCAAGGTAAAATTGCCTCTTTGTGGAGTGCAATCGCATTTGCCCAGCTCATTTGATAAATTGTGTCTAGTGAAAACGCGTTGGTGTATTGCAATGCAACCAGCACGGCATAGTTGTCATTATTTGAGTAAGCGACATCAAAGTAGGCCACTATCTCCTTGTCTTCAATCGGTTGAGTTGTGCCACCGCCAAACCGAACAACCAGCGGACTGGTATAGCTATTTGCAGGTGTCGTAAACCTGACCTGCATCATTCACCAGTTCCTGGTAATGATGCTTGCACTCTGTCAACGGTTTCAGCGTTAAACTGAGGCGGAGCACCATTTTTTCCATCATCAAATATTGTGACCATCAGAGCTGGGTCTAATGAGAATTTGGCTGGAGTGAGTACTTTTAACATTGGTTCACCTAGTAAAGCACCGTGATAAATTATATTTCCATTCAATCTATCTTGAACCATTATACGAGTTGCATTCGGGTCTACATCTAGCTCTAACAATCCAACGGTGTTAAGCACTGGGCCGCAAAAAATACTACTTGCAAGCATCACCATTCCTCCATGTTAATCCACAGATGACTTAATCCAGAGGAGCTGCGAACCAACCAATAAAATTGGCCTGCTAATTTAGTTGTCATTGGCCAGTAGACTTCACTACCACCAGAGCCCATGAGCGAATTATAGAAACCAGGTAAAATACCTCGAAACCAAGGTTCATTTGGTGTGAGATCTAATACACCTGCGCCTGCTATAGGGCTTCTAGTAATGTATATCGGGCTCAGAGTTCCAGGGTTATCCCATTGGAAAGATAAACTCGTTAAGTTTGGTAAGGCGTTCCTTAAGGCATAACTTGTTGCTGTGTCGCTGTTATCCGCACTATATAAACGCATATAGGTATAACTGATGTTTGCGTCTAACGGATTACTCAATGAATCTAGAGTTTGTAAGTTCCCCGCTGTAGTTGAATCCCTTTCTTTTGGGTCACATAGCGCGGTAAACTTTCCGGCGTCATTTTCCAATGTGGAAATAATGTCTCCACAAAAAAGTGTGAGGTTATATACATTGCTGCCACTTTGCATTTTATATCCACTAAAGGGTTCCGATTTTGTTGGATCTACATAGCCCATAATTAAATAAAAGGCGGTGGACGTCCCAATGATAACCCACGCTTTTGTAACGCTTCTTGCAGGGTGATAGAACGATTGCTCGTAGCCAGCATGATACGGTGTTGTGATATTGATGAACTGTTTTGCTGCCTGGAATCCCATGCTAGTTGTCGATGATGAGCCGAGAGATTCAAACCAATTTCCAGAGCGGGGCCAAAACTTGATCATACCACCTGAGCCAGCTGTTACATCATTGCGATAAACAACACCTTCTGAACTATCAAATACTCTTGACCAGCCCAGCGGTTGTTTAGCGCCATAACCGTCTACTAAACATGCATCTAATACAGTCTTAATGTCATTTGCAGAGCCATATTGCTGAGTTATCTGAGGTGCACCTTCGTCATCCCATCTATATACAGTTACAGGTGTTGGCATTAGTCTTTACTCCCTCTAAATCCGAGCGTGGATTTATCATATTTAATTTCTGTATGCCCTGGGCTAACCGAACGCGTGACCATAATTGGTTTGCCTGCTGTGGTGGTTTCAAATAGGAATGCTTCGCCTGGATTCAATCCAGACCCTAACGCCTCTTTGCGTAGAACAAAAAATGGGGACCCCGCATTAGCATTAATGGGCGTGCAGTCGCTGGTAATGTCGCCGTTATAAATGGTGCCTACATGCTCGCCAACCACATAAAACGCAGTAGTGCTGGTAAATACAATGGCCCAGCGCTGGGCAATGGTGCCGAGGTTGCTCAGCTCAATTGGGTATTGTGTGGTGTTGATCGCACTCGATGCCGGAGAGCCAAAATCACCAAAGTTATTTTGCCAGGCTGAGAGAGTCCGTTCATCTTTGGTCAGCGCTTGTAGGTCTCCAAGTACGTAAGCGCTTGAGACCGTTGCACCAACGTCATATGTTCGCTTAAGCGGAGAAAGTATTTTTAGCGTGTCGCCGTCGATTACATCCACTAAAACCAACTCACTGAGCACTACTGTTATGATGAACGGGCCGGAAAAGTTAGCAATGCCAGGCTTGATTGTGACTTTGCCTGTGGCTTTGTCATAGCTGTAATTGTCATCATTGGCGCTGTAGAGCGATAGGCCATCATTATCAACAATATCTACCCAGTTAGCATTAGCAGTAACGGTTAGCTCTTGGCCATTACTCAGTGTTGCGTGTTGAGATCTGCTCCGGTCTTGAACGCACACAAGATTAAACTCATGGAATATTGGCACATAGCCGCCTTCTGGAAGCTTGCTGCGGTCAATGCCACCAGGTGGGCTAGGCACATTGATAATGGTGAGTTCATCATAATCATAGGTGATAGATTCCTGCACCATATCTACCGCAAACACCAGTGAAACCGTGCCATTACTACTTACTGAGCCAGATATATTAGTACCTGTGATGTTGCCATTGTCATCGCTAGATGCACTATATTCAGTGCCAGCCTCAGACGTTGCACGAATATAAATACTATTGCGAGCAAATGATTGAGACGGTAACGCAAATTCGATTTCTCGCAGTGAAAGTGGTTTTAACTGAATTAACGCGCCCAGCTCTTCGCTTACCGTCCCGCTATAATCGATTGGCTCTAACTCAGTAATTACGCCTGTATCATAATCAATCGTCGCGATAATATAGCCAGAATGAATAAATCGACCACTACCATCATCCGTGATTATTTGGCTAGAGCCGGATTTTTTTAGCTTAACCGTCCCTTTAACAATGGTTTCTGTCGCACCTAATGTGATGTTTTGACTTGAGGCAAATGAATGAAACCTAAAATCCAGCTTTGATAAGTAGTAGATCCAAAGAAAGTAACCGCTAGGCAAATATCTTCCTTCATACGTTTCCCCTGATACCACCGTGCCGTTGATAGTGTGCTGCTTCCAAAGAGAAAACCACGAATGCTCGCGCACAACAACTCTCGTGTAATCAAGCAATAAGTCTGGAATATCCACACTGAACTCACTTAAATTACCAAATGACTCAATCTTTTTGTATCGATAGCCCGTAACATCGCTATCACTGTCCAGCTGTGGTCTCAGTCCTTGTTTAGACTGAGTGCGAGTAACACTTGGCGCTAAGGAGCGCTGCAAGTCTCGCACTCTTAGGTGCAGTTCGCCGCTTTGATATGGCGATGTTAAATGACTCAACCCGTGGTACTTGGTCGTGCTGGCAGTCATAAGCTCCAACATATCTTCAAGCAGTGAATCGTCTCGTAAATTTGGAGACTCAACCAACAGTGTGTGAACCAAAGGATCTTCTGGTTGGTCGGCAATAAATACATGGGCCTTAGATAATTTTGTTGCATCATCCGTTGCAACAGCGGGGTAAAGTTTTACAAGATCAAATGCGCTGCGCGCATGATCGACGTCGCTGATTGAGCTAAATACATCGTTTAGCTTTCCGCTTATCACCGCGTTGTTGGTGCGGTGGCCACCTGCATTGGGTGCGCTGCCAAGCCGCTGGGGCTTAAATATTTTAAGGTGACTTCTTAACATGGTTACACCGTTTTTAGTCGTAAGGTTATGTTTTCAAAAAAATCAGGTGCTGCATCCGAGTAATAACTGACGGCGCTGCCCGTGACAGGCTTTTGGCTGTGGTCCCAAACCACGGTGTATACCGTGCCTCGTATCGATATATCAAACACGGTTAGTGTGGTTCGGCTATGGTCAAATAGTGCAATGTAGGCACTCGCAGTCTCCAGCACACTCTCAATCGTGATAGGCCGACCAGGTAACAGCGTTTTTTCAATATGGGGCGCACCGTTAATGGCGAGTTCCGTTTGCTCAGCAACGGCTTGATAATCGTGCTCATCTGTCCACACGGCGTGTGGTAGCGCTATGGCGTTAATTACTATCATTGGGCGTTACTCAATTGTTCTAGCTCTTCTAAAAGTTGATCACGGATAGTGGTGTACAGCTCAGCGGTGTTCCCACTGGGTAATTTGAGTTCCAAGACTATGCGTTTACCTGATTGCTGGCCTGTCAGTAGGGTTAGCAATTTATCGAGTTTGCCATTTACCGCATCACTCAGCGGTGAGCTATTGTTTGGCCTAGTCGGCACAGGGCTTGGGCTGTAATACTCAGTGTTTTCACGTGGTGTGATTGTGTTTGAGCGTGTGGGATTGCGTTTGGCACTGGCAACTTGCTTGAGTGATTCACGCTGGCGGTCAATTAAATCTCGCAATGCGCGCTTTTGTTCGCCATCGATATAAACGAGCTGTTTAAATATCCGGTCATAAATTTTGGATAGCTCTGACGTTGATGTGGATGCGTTAATTGCACGCTCAAACTGCGCGTACTGTTGCTGCTGCATTTTCTCGCGCTCGCGACGGGCGCGCTCGGCAATGACCTCATCACTTTCAAATCGATAGGCAGCACCTCTCCCTGTTTCGTACTTTTCCTGATAGTCCACTATCTGCTCAACCGTTGGGCGGTTGCGGTTTTGGTAGTTACTCATGCTGGTTGCAGCACGGTTGGCGCTTTGGCTTACACGCTCTAACTCTTCTTTTTGTTGACGTAGGCTTTTTAGAGACCGCTCATTGGCCTTTGTTGCATCTTCAGTTGCGCGGGTTCCTCGCTTGGTTGCATTCGTTGCATCGTCTTGTGCATCTTTAAAGTCGCCGAGTAGGTCATTCACCACAGATAAGATGTTACTTATCCGCTCCTTTTTGTGTTGGTAGTCTTCAGCGGTTAATGCGCCTACCTTGTATTGTTGATTAACTTGCTCAAGCTCTTGTTCGAGCTTGCGCTGCTCAACATTTAGCCCTTGTAGATTTTTGGTTTCTAGCTCTCGCACCCGCGCCAAATCGGTTTCTTGTTCTACCACCAATCCAGTCTGACGGTTTAGTGCCGCCTGTGCTTTGGCCTTTTGCTCAGCTGAGGCTGTAGAGCTGTCTAGGATTTTTTTATTGTTTTCCATTGCAGCACGGGTGCTGGCTAACACACTGGCAAACTTTGCTGTAGCGGTACTATTTTCATCTGTGGCGGGCTTGAGCTTGTTAGCAGCGTTAACCAGTTTATCCAATTCAGCAGTTAAACCCAGCGCGGCCGCTGCCGCTTGCACAGACGCAGGCACAGTTTGGTCTGTGGCGTTGGCGGCTTCAACGGCGGCTTTGGCCCACTTCAAAAAGGCTTGTTGCTGCATCGCAACTGGTTCATTGCTTTGTTGGAGTAGTTCAAACGCTCCTTGTAATTTAGTAGCCGTTTGAGTCAGTGCGTCGGCGCTGGTGATGCCCAGCTCTTTATAGGCTTTGCTTACATCGTTGGTCAGGTATGCTTGGCGTTCTAGCGATTCGTTATGAGATTCAAACTTAGCTTTTAATGAGTCCAGTAATACTAATTGCTGGCTATACTCAGCCCCAGCACCAGCGAGCGCGGTACGTGCCGACTCAATGGATTGGATAAAACCATCAACACCAGCGCGTACACCATTTAGGTTTTGCGCCTGTTGCTCTAATGTTTCTATCACACGCAGCGCTTCAGGTATGGTGAGCCTGAGCAATTCTTGGCGCTTGCGCTCTTCTTCAGCGGCAATGCGTGTGGCCTCGGCGAGCGCTTCGGCTTTACGTGCTGCGTTTTCATAGGCTCCGGTGGTTTCATTCATGACCAGCGTGCCAGCAGCCACGGCAGCCTCTAGCTCTTTTAGGTTTGTTACCAGTATGCCAGTGGTTGCACTGATAACTTCAAACTCGCCTTTTAACTTGGCAGCTTGTAACTCGGCATTGCGCTGACTTTCCGCGACGCCTGCTTCAGCAACTTTTAAATTTTGATACTCACCAATCAGGTTAATAACCTCATTGGTTAGCGCTAAATACACACCGCCTCGGGCAATCACACCAGCCACATTGCGCCAGCGGTTTGCAGCAACGGTCGCAGCATTGGTGGCTGTTGTCGCTGCGGTTACGGCGGCTCTATAGGTAACAAATGCCCGGGTGGCACTCACTGCACCTGCCACAACACTACTAAAATAAGAGCCGATTTTAAGCGCAAGCCACGCTTTGGCTACAAATCCTATCTCCTCACGGTATTCATACAGCGTAGTGATGGTGTCTTTGATAGCAGTGCCGGTTGCCACAATGGTATCGCTGATTGACTGCGCCCATTCTTGCAATCGGCCATCAGCTGCCATTGCAGCAAATTCTTTGTTTAAATCACCAATCTGGCCCTTGAGCCAATCCATTGCACCAGACTTAGCAATGAGGTTATAAAACTGTTCCAGATTGTCTTTGGCGTTAGAGACCTGGCCGCTAAATAATGCCATTTGTGCAGCGGCACTGCCTGTGCTGGTTCTGCCCATTTCGTCAATCAATTGTTTGATAACGTCACGGCCTAGCTGGCCTGCGCTACTTAACTTTTGTAGTTCCTGTACGTTTTTACCCGTGACCGTTTGCAGCATATCCCATACAGGAATACCACGTTCAACTAGCTGAAGGATTTCTTCACCTTGCAGTTTCTGTTTAGCCCAGGCTTGGCCAAGCGCGAGGCTTATCCCTTCAACCTCCTGATAACCTCCACCTAGTTTTAGTGCGCTGTCTGTAATAGATTGCAGCGTGCCGTCCATTGGGTCTAGGCCAAACGCCTTGAGCTTCACAAATGCTTGTGATACTTCACCGAGCTGAAGCGGCGTATTTTTAGTAAACTCAGTTATCCAGGCGCTGGCCTTCTCACCTTGGGCAATGCTGCCCATCAGGCCATTCATTTGCACCTGGAGCTTTTCAAACTTATCGCCTGTTTCAAACACGGAGCGCACAGCTTGGCCAACTTGGTCTAACCCAACATAGGCAGCAGCAACCGCCGCGATTTGGCTTGCGACGCTACCAAGGCTTGCCGCATGCGCTTGTTGGGCAGCACTGCCTTGCTTTAGGTCTTGCGTAAATCCATCAACAGACTTACCAGCTTTAGTAAAGCCTGCGGCTAAATTACGCTTTGCAACGGTAAGGTCTTTAGTATCAATGCCTGAGCGTTTTAGCTCAGCTTGCAGAGAGTTATGCTTGGTAATTTGCTGCGTCAGCTCAGCCCGCATTTGCTGCAAGTCTCGCTCTGCAAGGTCGATGCCTCGGGCAAGCTCTACAAATGGTTTGGTGGTGTCTTGTGCTTGTTTTTGTAATTGGTCGAGTGCGTGCGCGGCGGCAGCCGTGGCAATCTCTTGCTCTTCGAGTTCACGCTTTGAACGCTCAAAGGCACGAATAAGTTCTTGCTGATTGCCTAGCTCGTCTATGACATCCGCAAGCACGCCTGCTTTTTGGCTGGCGTTCGTTGTAGCTGTACCAACTTGATTTAAGTCGCCGCTCAGTGTTTGCGTATTGCTCGCCGTGGTTTTCGCTTTATTTGAGACGTCTTGAAGAGACTCACCCAGCTTAGCGCTAGCGGTAGTTGACGACGCTAAGTCATCGGCAAGCTCAGTTGATTGCTTGCTCGTTTGCTTTGCGGCTTGGGCCGTCTCATCTAAATTCTGGCCGAGTTGGTCAGTGGCAGGTGCGGCATCATCAGCGCTTTGTTCAATGTTTCTTAGCTCAGCAACCAGTTGTTCTAAGTTCTGTTTGCCAGTGGCTTCAGCCACTATTCTTAATGCGAGCTGGAGTGTTTTATCTGCCATGCCATTTACTCAGTTTGAAAAGAGGTTTGAAATAGTAAAAAGGGGCCGAAGCCCCAACGGGAGCTATGCGTCTAATTCGGTATAGGTGAATGGGGTTGCTTTACCTGCTGGCAGCTTGGCAGTACCTGCTAGGCCACCACTCACAAACTCACTGGCTGCGAAATCAATTTCTTTATCTGGCATCAGTGATACGTCGTATACTTCAAGCTCAATGGCTTTACCGTTGGCAAGGTTGGTTCCCTCACCAAAAATACGTGCTCGAACTTGTGATTCAATGCCACCTTGGATGGTCTTACCGCTTCGCGCATTGTGTTGATAGCTCACGGTAATGCTGCCACCTGCATCTACTTCGCCACCTTTGACAGAGCGGATCAAACCCAGTGCATAGTTGATCTCAAAATCAGTCCCTAGCGTGAGTGGGGTAGTTGCTTGCTTAACCGTAAGACCTTCGGCGGCTAGATTCTTATGGCCAAGCTCTAGCCAGCCCTGATTGGCGGGCAAGGTTTTTGCTGCATCTGTTACCGTGCCGCTGGCTTCGTTTAGATCAACCACTTTACCCATCAGCGCCATTGCCAATAACTCAGAGGGTTGGTCATCAAACTCGCATGACACTTCAGCAGGCTTGGCAATCTTGACGTCATCTAACGCTTGGCCATAAGACTCTTTTTTACGAGATGCACGAGTCTTGGTCTCAGCTTCTGTTTTGATGCTGAGCTTGGTCATATTGATAGGGCCAAAAATACCGAGGCTTTGGCCTTGTGGGTTTAATCGGTCAATAAAGAAATTGCCCGCTACTAGTAAGCCACTCATGTAAGTGCTCCTTTAAACTTCATTTGACAGGTAAAGGCCAGCGGGTAAAACGCATGGCCGCTTGTGTATCTTGGTTTGATTGGGGTGTTAACGCGTTGCCACGGGCCAGCATCGCCAGTCATTTTTCCGGCAATGGCACGAATGGTAGCGGCAATGTTTTTGCCTGCGGTTTTGCTGGCTTTTCGCTCCGCTAGAATTACTAACCAAGTTTGCGTTAACAGGGTATTAGCTCCAGCGTACGCGCTCTCCTTTAATTGCTCACCGTAGTAGAGATAAAACAAGCTCGGGGTATGATTGGTTTTGTCTATCTCTGCTAGGTCATCGAGCGCCTTAACGTGGCGTATGCCAGGCACTGCACTTAGGGCTGTTTCTAACAGTTGGCCCGCTGCTAAAAAGTCATCTTTAATTTCAAACATCAGATGAACCCCTTGGCTTTGTTGCGAGCAAATACGCTGCCTGCTGATTCCATCACGGCGGTGTCGTTGGTGGTTGCCTTGTCACCTTGGCTATCAATACCCAGCGCCACCTTGCCTTGATTCACTGCTTGTAAAAACTTTAGCGCGTCCGTATAGCGGGTGTGTATGTGCTCCGGCGCGTTATCGCCGCTTAAAAAGTAGCGGGCAATATCACAACAAATGCGCACCAATGCCATTGGTACAATGCTAAGTGGCAGCATGTAACGGCCAGAGAGATAAGCGTTTATCTCAGCTGTTGCATCTTCCAATGCTTGAGTGAGCACAGCCATATCCACTTCACCTGGTGTGCTGTGTTCACGTTCAGTAAGCAGCACCAAGTCTTGGTGGTTAAAACGGTTTTGCATGTCTTCAGCGGCAGCGTAGGTCATGGTTTATTGCTCCACGCTCACAACATGCGCTTGATACCAGGCCCATGCATCATCTCGCTCGGCGGCTGACGGTTTTTGCTCGCCACTAATGCCATCCACTTCAAACGCCAACTCATCCACGTTTGGCTTTTTGGTTGGCTTCAGCTCATATAATGCCGCAATGATGTGCGCTAGTTCTTCTGGGGCTTGGCTCAAGTCCAGTGCTACATCGCCGCCCACACTTCCTGACTCCAAGTGTGATTGCGTCGCTGCACTTTCACTTGCTTGTATAACTTGCACCGTAAGGCGTGTATCTTTTTTAAGCGCTTCAAGCTGAGGCTCGGTAACACGGTGCTCGTTAACGCCACGCTTGAGGGTAATGCTGGCGCGGCGGTAGCCATCAGGTTGCTGAGAGATAATGCGCACAGGGTAAATAGTCGGTTCAGCCATTTCATTTTCCATCCTATTGAACAGCCCCAAAACGGGGCTTTGGGTTAGTGGTTACAGGTAATCGCCAACAACTAGCTTTAAGCGACCTTTAAGTTCGTTGGAGCTACTTGACTCCATTTCACGCTCAAGCATTTTGGTTGCAACATCTTCAAGCTCTGGCGGCACCACAAGTGTGGTGGGTCTAATCCCTAGCTTGCGGCCACCATCGGCAGTGAAGGTGCGCATTTTCTTGATGCTGTCCCATAGGTTGTCAGGCGTCAGTGCGCGCTTGTTACCAAATGCCAGTTGCCAGAAGCTAAAGCCGCATGCATCTCGGCAATCTGTGCCATAGCGGAACTCTTTACGCGTGAACACACTTTCATCATCCGGCTTCGTCATTGCCGTAAACTGTGGCTTTTTGCGCTCTTGGAAAATAATGGGTTTAAGTACCTTTGAGTTATCCATCACAAACCAAGCTGGGCCTGTATAGTTAACGTCTTCAGCCATATTTGCTACGCTCAGTGCGGCACCTGTTCCATCAGCATTTGGATAGACTGGGTGGTCGGTATCAAAGTAGTTCTGGCCGTCGTAACACAAGGTGGTAAAACCTTCGTTTAAGAGTGGAAAGCACATTTCATCCGGGTGAATGGCGGCAGCGCGTCCCATCTCTTTCATCAGCGATGCGTATAGACCAAGGTCGTCGTCCTCAATGTCGTTTCGGTCAACCCCGATGGTGGCTTCATAGTCATCATTTACAATGCTGTAGCCATGAGCTTTCATGCTTTGAATATCTCGGTCACCCACCCACTTTTTAAGGGTAGGGAACTTGCCCAGCCAACCATAGGTATTGGATTTAGTGGTTGACGGGATGACCGTCGCAATTGCGTTGTATTGCGGTTGTGCTTCACCAAGGCCATCTTGGAAGTTCTTCTTAAAGCCCGTTTGCAGGCTAGTTATCAGTGCGGGTGTAATAATCGCCATTACTGGTCTTCCTCTTTACTTTTTGCGTAGTCGGCATGGCTAATACCCAGTTGATCAGCCGCGTATTTATCCTCGGTAGACAAAGCGGCAACTCCTGTTTTGTCCTGCGATGGTGTTGGGGTTGGTTTGGACTGCTGAGCGTTTAGCGCTGCAATGGGTTGGCGGCTATCTAACACTGCATTTAGGGCGGCAAGGCCCTTTTGCTCACCAAGCTGCTTGAGGTAATCAATCTCGGCGGCAATCACGCGGCCCTCAGCTTTGGCTTTATCAATAGCGGTTTCAATAGTCACCCTTGGTGCTGGCTATTGAGTGCGGCTAGTTCGCCACGTAGTGCATTGTGTACATCAACTGGCACAAACTTGGTTAAGTCCACTGTAGTGTTCGACGTGGCTTGTTGAATTTGTGTGTTCAAGGCAGCAATTTGCTTGTCTTTACCTTCTGCGCCGTCGGCCTTGCTTTTCAGCTCGGTAATGGCCGCTTTGCCTTTTTCGATATGCTCGCTGGTAACATCACCGTCCACGGTAATGCCAAGCGCAGCGAGGAGTTGCTGGGCTTCGTTCATCTTGGGTGCTCCTGAGGAGTATTGCAGGTTTAACACTGCTACCTCTTCCATGCCCAGTACTGCGGGGTCATTGGTTAAGGCAACGTGAAGTAATTTGAATGGGCGACCTGTAGACTTGTCGTAAGCAAACACTGGGCTAACGTAGCGGTACTCTTTATTGCGCAGCGCACTCAGTGCTGCCGTTGTCCACTTTACGTTCTTGGCATATACGCCTTCGCCTGGCACATACTCCAAACCGTCGGATGCAAACCAACCAGCCGCTGGCGCAGGTTGGCCGTTCTGTGCTTTAAAAAGGGTTTGGTGGTCGTAATCAAAGAGGTAATCGTTAGCACGGCTAAGGGCGGCGGTTTTAAGATTGTTAAATGCCGTTTCATCCATTAGCCATTTATTGCCTGGTACTTCAAATGGTCTACCGTCATGGCCAGAGAATGCCCCATCAGGCATCAGCAGCACGCGAGGGCTAATACCACTTTCTTCAGGTTCGCTTGCCAAGCTACATACCGCAAGGCCGAAGTGCTGCGCTTGTGTATTACACACAGCAACAGAAGCCACCTCCATGTGTGATTGCTTGTGCTGGCAGTTTATGGTTTGTTGCGTTGAGGTATTTTGCATGTTCTGGCACTAAAACGTTTGTCTTGGTGCCAGTATGTGGAATTGGGTTGGAAGTGTATTTTAAACTGGGTTAATAAATTAAGCCTTTTTTGGTTTGAGCTGTTTTCCGTACATTTTAATGTGGTTGCTCTTATTCTCTATGGCTTCAACGAGTGGCCTAACCGCTTGTTCGGAGAAGTAAACGTGTTTGTCACCCTTAACGGCGTCTTTTACTTCTATCCAAATGAATTCGTTTTGATTAATTTCACAATCTTTCGCATTTTGGATACCAAAATTTTTTTTGTTTACCCAGCCGAGAAAATGCATAGTTGCTTTTATTTGAAGGTTTGTTATCTGATAAGAAATTTTAGGTTTTAGCTCGTTTTCTAAGGTGCTCATAGTGATGTGTGGTTTAGGTTGGGCAATTTCACCAACAATTTTATAAATAGGTTTTCCCTCGTCATCAGAAATTTTACCAATTTCACCAGCAGAAATAGCATTCAAAATAATGTTGAAAGCATTTCCTTCAGATGACTCAATCTCTATCTGTGTATTCTCAAGTACTCCATCAGATTTATTGTAACCGTAAACTGTACCGGCTACGGGGTTAAGTAAAAGAATTTCTCGAGGATTTATTTCGAACATCTCAGGTAGAAGTTTAGTCCATATCTCCATGAATTCTTTACTTCTCTCATTCGCTTTTATTTGAACAAAGCGATTGAGGTCGTTGGAACTTGTATTAGCTTTAGTATTTTTACCCGAGGTTCGATAATAGATGTCTCCACTATATAGTTTGTAATTGCGAGCATCCTTAACAGGAACGTTAATTGTCGAAGATTTCTCTATTAGCAAATAATAGTACTTTCTAGAGCCAATATTAAATGGCTGCAATTCAATCCCAACCTCATTTTTCAATATTCCGGTTAATTTCTCTGAAACTGGACTTAAATCCACTCTATTGAGTATTTGAATACATTCATCATTCAAACCTTGATCTTTAATGGTGCCCTGTGATTCTTCAAACCCTAGTAAAACAATTCCCCCATAAGAATTTGAGAAAGCGACAATATCTTTAGCGAAGTTAATCAAAAAGACCTCTGTTGCACTCTGTTGGGCTGGTTTTAGCGCTGATTTATAATCAATTCGGTCATTCTCTTTTGGGAAGCTACCATTTTCTTTTATGCCATTTATGATAATTTCACATTCAGCTCTTAGTTCTTTTAGAGTCACGATAAAATCCTGTCTACCTGAAGTGTTACCCATTGATATTACTCAACAGTGCAACTTGTTGTCTAGAAACGTTTCGAAACGCCTTTAATGCTCATATTACACCTAACCACACCCAACGCTAGCACTTGAGCATGCAAAAACGCCTCAGAGGGCGTCTGAGGCGTTTTTTAGTTTTCGGTAAAATAGTTGCTGAGAGTGTCCAAAATATTAGTTTCTTCATTGAGGCTTATTCCTAAATACTCACGCTGTGGAATGGCAGCTGGGCCAGGAGCCATTTCTGGCAATCCTCCAAGATTTTGTATGGCGGCATACGGTTTGTTACTACTAATCTGCGCCCAGAACGCGCCGCTATCTGCGGTAATGCTTGATGCTAAGCCGCCAGCGCTGACTTGTAGCATTTGCCCGCCAACACGTTTGGGGTTTTGTTTTAGGTAGTTTTCACTAAGCGCTGGCCATGCGATGCCTGTTACTGGGCTGCGTTCTTCAGCAAAAGCGTCTTCCGTTGCACCTTCCATAATGGCGGCTATCTCATTCATTGGGTCGCTCAGGTCATCAAAGCGCTGTGCTATTTGTTCAAGTACTTTGGTTGCATCACCGCTTGTGAGTATCTCAATTCTAGTGGTCATATTGTAATCACCGAGTTGTTGGGTAATAATGGTTTGTGGTGGTAGTGTTTCCAATGGGTAACGGTTATATGCGCCGCATATATGATATGAGTTCGAGTCTCATCCTACCGCCACACCTCATAGTTTCCCCCTTTAATGCCACCTTCAATGTCACCGCTGTCGACTTTAAACACATTGATTAGTGTGTCGCTGTTGCTGTCAAAGCGAACAATCACCTTAATAGCTTGCTCACCTTGGTTTATTACGTACAGTACTTCACTTCGCTCAGGTTCCCACAATACGCTCGCACCGCTTTGGTTAATCCATTTGCTTAGGTTGATATACTCGCTTAGCTCAAGTGCTTGTCCACTGGCTTTGTGTTTTTCACTATGGGCATGAGCCAGCGCACGCTCAGATAAAATCAAAGTACGGGCCGCATCAATGCCCTTATCTTGGAGCTTTTGGTTTATGTCATCACTTAAAAAGCTCACCACCGTTTTATGTTGCGGCCTTGGGCCATTAGCCTTTAAGCCCGCCTTATCGCCTGCATGTTTTGCGGCTTGAAAGCGTTCTATACGCTCAACACTTTTACGCGTCCACAGCTCAAAAGCCTTGGCCCGTTCATCACTATTATTTAATGCTTGAATGGTCTCAGCGCGTAGCTGTGTGCTTTCCACTTTGCCTAGCTTCTGTGCCACGGCCACGTCAGTGCCAAAGGCCGATTGGCCAGGCGAATAGGCCCAGCCCACATCTGGCGTCATTACATCACCACTAGGCAGTTTAACTCTAGCGTGCTCAGTGGTTTTAACTTCGCCAGATTCGCGGCTCACAATCTCTGCGTCAAATTGCTGTACATAGCCGCTACCGTCCTCTACGGTTAAGCCGCGCGCTTTTACTTGTGCCTCAGTGAGCGCACGAACGCGACAGCGGCAACCCCAGCCATTAGGTGGGTATATGATTTGCCAAATGGGGTCATCAAACCTAAACACCTTGCCATGCAGCAGTTTATGTTCAGGCCGTGTTTGTGCATCATCAATAGCAACATACTGCCAATACGGATGCGTTTTACTGCGAGCCAACATGCGGCGATAGCGGCCACTCATATAGGCGGTTTGTAGATTGGTGCGATAAATATTATTTAAGCGGTAGGGGCTACCCAGTTGAACGCTATCACCTTGCTCATTCTTGGTTTTTCCCCACCAACCTAATCGCTGAAGCTCAGGCGTTAGCTGCTCTCTAAATTGTTTTGCCGTTAAGCCTTCAGCAAGCGCTGTATCGGTGTACTTGCGTATGGCCTCTAGTACTTCCATGCTCTGCACTCGCGCTACGGTAAAAGCTTTGGCATGCGCTGTAGTCAGCACATCATGCCACTCATCGCTTATCGCATAACCTTTAGATTTAAAGTAAGCCACCGCATCCGCAGGCGGTTTATTGAAAGCAATACTGAGATCAATCATTGATCATGCCCCAAATCTCACTCACAAAAATCAGCTTGGTGAGCATTTCGGTCAGTTGGTCTTGGTCAACTGCGGGATAAAGTTCGGCAAGCTCAATGGCTGCCAGTTCCTCACTTTGGTTAAGTTTGTCTAGCAGCGGTTGCAGCGTTGCTTTGTACTCTTCGCGCATATCGCCACTGGTGACTGCATCAATGGCAGTATCTAGCTCCGTTTGTGTGCTGCGTGTTTGGTATTCCGCATTAAGTGCGGCCACCGCTGTATTGAGTGCCGCGGTGCTATTGCCAGGCATCGGCTCGCTTGGCACTTCCAACACCGCTTCGCCTTCGCTTGGTTCAGGTATGTTCAAACGCTCATGCACCCATGTTTTAGGGATCTGCATTCCAAGGCTCACTAGCGAGCGCAGCGGATAAGCTAGATCGCGCATTTCATCACTAGTCGAGGTATCAAACTCAAAGCGTGGCAACCGGCGGTTACCGTTGTACGATTTACCATTCAGTGCGTACATAGGGTAGATCACATCGCGGTTTATGGTCTGCTCAAGCTGGTGTAAATCGCTAAGGGTAATATCCTCTTTTACTTCTTGGTGCACACTGCCCAGCGCATTGGTACTTGTTTTCCCATCCGCTTGACTTGTCAGCGTGCCACCTAACACCGCTTTAGACTGAGTTAATTCACACCACCGGATCATACTTTCAAACGGATCTGCCTGGCCGTTAGCTGCACTTTGAAAATCAATCTCCATTCCCCGTGGAATGATCCCGCCAGCATTGTGGCCAATTGCCATCACTGCACGCAGGAGCGTGGCTTTTTCCGCATCGGTTGCACCGCTTGGGTATTTGCCCACTCGTACAGGCAAACCATAAATCTCTAAAAACTCCGCCAAGTCTCGCACGCTAAAATTCTTAAATAGGAATGGCCAAGCAAGTACTGATAGCAACCCTGCACGATGCACGTAACCACTCTTGGACTTATGAATATGCAGCGCCCAACCAAACGGGTTGAGGGCTTCGCCTTCGTCGCTGCTGTCATTCAGCATAATGCGGTTAAAGTCATTGGGATGGGTTTTAAATATGTTTTGGTCTCGGTAGGCGTAACCTGTGATCAGTTGCTGCTTCTCGATGTAGTCCCATTGCAACTCGTTGGCGCAAAAGCCTTTTAGCATAGCGTCGGTTAAATCAAATTTAAAATCCGTAAACCAAGTCGCGTCCTCTAAGACCTCGGCTATCATCTCTGCGTCGCGCTTTTCAGCGGTGGAGGCATTGCGCGGTGGCTTTATCTTCCAATCAAACCCAAGTACAGCGCGGCGGCGTTTACCCAGTTCGCAGCTTATGTGGCCGTCTTTATCCTCGATGTCTTTGGCCAAGTCGGCCATGGCAGCCAAATTGCCTTCTTCTGCTTCTTTTAGCAAGCTGGCCAGCTTTGCTGGGTTTAGTCCTTGCGTTGGGTGTTCAGCATATTGCCTAAGCAACATGCCCACTTGGGCATTTTCTTCGGTTTGATTTTGATCTAGCTTATTAACTGATAGCGGATCGCCATTAATGTCTACTAGCATAGTTATACTCGCAAAATAGGTTTGATTGATACCACGTATACATCGAGGTCAAGGGTGTAACGCTCTGCGGCTTCATAGCTGGGGGCTTCAATATCGACAAAGCCGCCTACGATGGTAAAGACATATTCGAACTTGATACGCCAGCGCATTACCAGCACCCCGCACCTTGAAAGCTGCCTAGGTCGTCGTAGTTAAAGTCGTTGCTGCCACTTTTGCTTGGTAACGGGGTGAACTCAATCGGGCAACCGTCCATCCAGCAAGCTCGGTTAGCCATACATAGACCAACCGCAAAGTCACCGTGGCGCTTGTCTGTTTTTTTACCGTCATGATCTTTAGTTTTGCCCTTATCAATCTTGGGAATACCGTTTACCACTTTGATGTGGCACATATCATCCAACACATTTTGATGACGTGGGATCTCGATATTGTGATCATCCAGTTCACCTTTTAACTTGGGCATCCACTCGGCATACCAGTTATCGTTAAGGTGTACACATTCAACCAATTCAATACCAAACTCTAAGGCTGCTGCTTCGGCAAGATAGCCACCGTTGCCCGTGGCATCAAAAGCAGCACCGCGTAGCCGTGGTAGTTGGCGCAATATAAAAAACACCACTTGGCGCTGCACTTCGTAAGGGGCGTTTTTAATTTCAATTACAAAAGGTACGCGCTTGTGTAAGTCAGCACGTATGCGAAGTGGTACTAATGATGTTAAATCTCCCGAGCGTGCAAAATCCTCACCGAAGGCATGTTGTTCGTCAGGGTTGAGCTTATCCAGTAATGGCTGGATCACGTCTTTACAAAACTGTTCTGTTTCTTTGTAGCGCTGTTCAGTCGTCCATGTCATCCACTCATCTGTACAAGTCAAACGATGAATTGGGATCGATTTGTCCCTTACCATTGCCTCTTCAATCACAATGCGCTTGAGGTAGTTACCACCACTGCGCTTTGGTACACAAAAATATTCTTCGTCGGCACTCTCTTTATTGGGCGACTCATCAATCCTAGCCTGTCGCCACTCGGCTTCGGCTTCAGGCGACCACTCCCAACCCTTAACAAAGCATATGCGTTTGTATAGCCCATCGTTTAATGCATCATCTAGGGTGATCCGGTGGACCGAATAAGGCTTTTTACCTTCCCGGGCATCTTTGATGTACTCATTGAATAGGTTATCTACACCATTATGAGTAGAGATGATCCGCACACGGCTGCCCCACATACGCAAAGCCATTGCAGCCTGAAGCAGTGCATCTAAAGATTCATGGAACGCGGCCTCATCTATAACCACATCACCTTGTAACCCCCGCAGGTTTGAGGGGCGGCTTGATAACGCTTGAATTTTAAATCCGCTGTTAGGAAAGCGGATCATGTACGTTAGGATCTCTTCTTTCTTTTCGCTGTCCCAAAATGTCTGCTCGTACACATCAGCTTTTGCCAACTGGTTAAATGCTCGGGCAAACAACGCACAAGCGGCGATGTACTCCAGTGCCATTTCTTGTTTAGAGCCAACGTAAAAAACGTTGCTACCGTGGCGCTTTTTAGGTTTGCTGGCAGTTAACACATTGCGGCCAGCTTCCGCCCACGTTAAACCAGTACGTCGTGACTTTTCAGCAATGCACACCCCTGATTCGTCCTCAAACCAACGTTGTTGGTAGGGTAAAAACACGGGAGCTTTGTCTGGTATTTCAAAGTCATCAGCATCAGGAACGTCAACACCGTAGAGTTGCATTTCCTCTTTTAGGTCTATTTTGGTGGGGCGGCTGGTAGCCGTTAATGTAGGCTTTTCACTCATTACGCTTTACCTAGCAATATGCCACGGATCTTATCTTCTAGCTCTTCGCTCATGCCATCCTCACCGCGTAACTCATCGCCTACGGCGTTTGCCGCTTCTTCAGCGAATGCTTTGCGGATATCTTTTTCACGCTGGTGAGCCTTCATAGCTGTAGCTTCTAAACGTTGAGCGGCCAGCATGGCGTCTTTAATCATGCCAATATCAACGTCGTCATCTTCGCTTGGGTTGAGCATTTGCTTTTGCATGGCGGTAAAGAGTTGTGAGCGGCCCATCTCTAAGATCATTTTGGTGGTGTCGCCCGTAGGTTTATCACCCAGTTCCGCAGTAAGTGCCTTGGTTGTCTCGCGCAGCTCCCTTAAACGCTTGCCAATAGCCTCGGTTTTTTGTGCATGGCGACTTAGGCCACTACGCGAGATAGTCGCCTCCTCATCCATGCCCGCATCGAGAATACGTCGATTAATCGCATCTAAAATATCGGCCTGCGAATTGCCGCTATCACGCAGCATTTCATCCAACATTTTTTTGATGTCTTCAGGCAGCATGTCTATTTTTGAGGGTTTGCCTCTGCGTACAGCATCACTCATAGCTATAAACTCCGAGGTGCTGGGCGTTTAATGCCTGGTACTGTGCTCGTACCTTCAGCCACATCAATGCCAGCGCTCGTAATACGTGCAACCCATGTATTCTCGCTGAGGCGCTCGTTTTTAACGTAGCCGTTTTGTTCCAGCCAATTCAGCAGGGTCTTAAGCTGGTCGAGGCTACAGCCGAGGCCGTAGCGCTTCAGCACATCTCGCAACATGCTAGTGTTTGCGCCATAGTCCGCAGACTCTTTAAGCGCAATCAAAATACTGATCCGTTGGTGTTCAGCTTGTACTTCATGCATCGCCATGATTTTTTCCTATGAAAGTTGGATGGAGAAAATTAACTACAGTTGGTACAGCTTCAGCTGTTGGTTCACCGCACTCAGAGCACCGAAAGAGTGAGTAGTAGTTAGCTTTGTCGGTATTCATATCTTCAGCACAGATAACTTGAAAACCATCACATAGAAATGAGGCGTGCTTTACATCATCGCCCGTGAATACAACGACTTTGGCACCGCAAGAGCAGTTATCGTTAGTTATCGCCACTACGTGCACCTCTGAGTTCGTTTTCCATTAAAAGTGATGTTGTGTTTTGTAAGGTGGCCAGCTGAGGCGAAAGCGCATCAATTTTGCCACCCACCTCAATCAAGCGTTTGTCTAGGTCGTGTAAATCATCGGCGCTCGGCAAGTCGGCAACTGTTTGCTCAACCGCGCTGACACGCAGCTCTAAAGCATCATGTGCTTTTCTACTCACAAATGTGGCTCTTAGCCATGCAATAGAACCTGCGCCAACGATTACCACACCAGCGGCTAGCATTTGCTTCCACCATTCAAGTAAAAACTCCATCATGGTTTCCTGTAGTGTTTGGCTTGTCGCTCTAACAGCTCTTGGCAATCCACACAGTGCTTACAGCTATGAATTGCATCACGTCTCGCCTTTGGAATTTCAATGCCACATTCCAAGCAGTGATTAAAATCGACATCTTGGCCAACGAAATTGGCTTTGTTTTTATTGAGTGCGCGCTCTAAATCTTGCTCAGCCAAGCGCTGCGCTTGATCAACTACGTCCATTAGGTTTCCTTAGATTTTGAATGGCTGAAGCAGCCATGCTTTTTACACCTGGGGCGGCTTTCTCAACGGTGCGCCCAATCACGTAGCCACCAATGCCAAGCTGCAATAGTTCCCATGCCTGTTCGCTGAGCCTAAACGTAAGCAGGCCGAACGAGTCCAGTACAATTAGCACTAGAAAGGTCAACATGGTGATAGGTCGCCAGCAGCGTTGCAGGCGGCTTTCGCCCTTGGCCTCAGCGGTAATAATTTGAGATTGCGCTGCAAGCACTTGCCCTTGTAGCTCAACAATTCTGCCCTCAAGGGCCAATACCTGCGCATGGCGCTGGTTGTCGATTTTTGCAAGCTCGTTGGCGAGTTGCTGGCGTTCTTCATCGGATGTAAAAACATCGTCCAATAGATTGCCAACCACAGTGCCTAGTCCTACCCAATCACTCATGGCGCGCTCCAAATTGTTTGGCGAGGCGTTGCCGCACTTGTTGATAGGTGTTGTGGCCGTTTAGTCGGCACTGGATATCTGTCTCACAAATCGACAGCCAACCACGTTTGAATTTGGATTGCATCGTGCCATCGTAGCTATGCAATGGAATTTGGTTGACATCAAACGGCTCGCTGCTTTGTCTCGCAGTAACCTCAGCATTCAATCGTTTAATTCGACCTTGCGCGTAGCTCCATTGCCAATTTCTACCCATGATTGACTCCCACGGTGGCAAGCTCGGTGATGTGCTCTAAGCGGTTATACCAACCTTCAAGATTCGGTTTTTGTGTGTGGTCGTTGGCGCAGATCCTTGCGTATTTACGAGCGCGGCGCAGGCTCAAGCCAATAATGAGCTGGTTGGGTAAAGTACTTTGGCAAGCTTGGAGAGTATTTGAGCCAAAGCGGCCATCTGGCTTAGCGCCTACATAACGTTGTACGAGCTGAGTCATGCCAGGCACACCGTGTTGAACAGCGCCATCTAAAAACATAAGCGCAGAGCCTGTATTCATGCTCTCGCAATACATTGGCCGCCAATAGTCACGGTGATACAAGCGAACAGCTTGAGCTAATGTGAGTTCAGCTATATTGAGATTGGGATAGGCGCGTTGACTGATCCCAAACTTAGTTAGTCCGCCTCGGTCTGACGCGACATTGTTGATACCGCCATCTGCACGTAATCCGCCCTCTAAATACAAAATAGGCAAAATGGTATCAGCAAACTTTAAAGAAAACGGTGCTAAAGCGTCGCGGATCTCTGGCTGTTGTTTAAAGTAGTTAAGATTGGGTAAGGTCATTTGGCATCTCCATCAGGCTGTGCTGATAGAGTGCCAATAGCGTTGGAGAGTGTATTTTAAACTGGGTTAATAAATTTAATCGTCTTCGATTCCTTCTTTCTTCCTACGTTCATTAATTTCGTTCTGAATGCGTTCTTCTTGTAGCTCCATCAGTGCTGCTGGGAGTTTGAAGGAAAGTACGGATGCAATGAAACCTGTATATAAATATACATATTCAAACCAAATCACTAGTTTAGGGCATGGTTTTTTAATCAAGATTGCACAAAAAATCAAAAACAATGTGATTAGATAAAGCTTGAAAAGCCACTTCTTTCTGACTAGACGATTGTATGTCAACACACTGCCTAACTGGGCGACTTGCCAACCACCTGCTGGGAGCGATTTAGGATCTCCAATCAGGGTGATAACGGCAATTAAAAAACCTGCCAGTATGGAAAATACGGTAACAATGATATTTACCGCATCTTGATTATTGTGGATATAAGGTTGACCAAAATAAGAAAACAGACCAGCCCACAATGCCAAGCAAAGTGCTAGTTTAAGTTTTTCTCTATCGGTCTTGTTTTTCACTGGTTTAAGATCCCCTTGTCCTTAAGGTCATTATAATACGTTCTTAGCTTTTGCCATGCATCCACTTTCGTTACTGACTTACCTTGCTTACTAATTTTATCATGTGATGAAATCTGGATTTCATGAGGTGAAATCTTAGTATCACCATACGTTATGATTTCAAAGCCCAAGCCAACTTCGTTTTCTGGGTCATATTCGTGAACTATTTTCTCAGCGGCTAATTTTAGGTGTTTCTTTCCTGTAGCACCAAATTCTGGAGTTTTTCGCTTATGATGTGCATTCTTTCCATCAAATCTTAAACTGACTCTAACATCGACGTTTTCCATTTCTGTCATTTCAGAGTTTTCAGGATCTTCTGCAAATACTCTACTAAATTCTTCATATACTTTGTTCATTAAGCCATGTGACTTCTTATCTGTTTCTTCAAGCCTTAACAAACTTGCATTATACAGTGACATGTTCAAATCAATGGCTTTTACGCCTTCTTTTCTTATCACTTTAAGCTTATTTGAATCAGCAATACTTGCCAAGGTCAGAGTATGTCCTACTTCTGGTTTCCCATATTTTGCAAGGATTTTCCGGAGATAATATTGAAGACCAGCCTCTCTGAGGCTACTAGAGCAAAATAAAACATGGTTATTACGGATATAAGCAAACAAATCTCCATCTAAGAATTCTTTTCCTTCTGGTGCTGCATATATATCGGTGTCACATTCAGATTTAGTTTTGTCATTGTCTAAAATAGAGGCTTCCTCACCTGGCTTGTAGCTTGTAATGTGTAAATAAATCCCCTTATGTTCATCTTTCACCTGTGAAGATGAGCATTGAACCTCACCACCAATTCTGGCAAAAGTTCGCTCTCCGGAACTTGGAAACTGCTCATGTGCAGCAATGATCATTTTTTCTAAAGATGTTTTGGTTTTAGCTTGCCAAGAGGCGCGTCGGTAATAGAGCTTTTTACTTCTAGTTTCAGTGTTCAATACTGTCATAGTGTTACCTTGGTTAATCCATTCGCGGCAATGAGAGACAAAGGGTGACAAGTCAAATGTACTCTCCCTGCACATATTTAAAGCTTACTGTTTCAACAATTAATTAAATGTAAACTTTTATATATGTAAACTTCAACTAAAAGTAGACACTTAACCAAACATTTAGCGAATCTTTGGGTTAAATCAAATGTTTTTGTTAAATCAAAGTTGATTAAACCATCCGAAAATCTGGGGGTTGTCCATTGCCAAAGTATCGCATCATAACGCTAAATACGGGCGCTCTGTCGCAAATGAGTAAAATTATTCCGAAAATAAACACAAAACTATTTGCCTAACATTTGGCAAATGTTATAGTTGAGTTAATGGATTGAGTAACCAGTAGTAACGTGGCAGGAGAGCCCAACCCTCCGTTCCCATTTTTAATCTAGTTTAAAATAAATCCATTTAAAAAGTGTTAAGCTGATAGCTCCCAACTACAGGAGTTTTTAAAAATGCACATAAAAAAATCTAGCAAAAGTACTATCAAGCTTCTTAATAAAAGAACGTTGATTTTGATTACTGGTGGTAATGGCAGCGGGAATGATCCTGGTGCAAAGACTAAAGCTGTGGAAGCTCCAGAAGTCCAATATTATGCAGGTTTGAAAAGCGATAATAAGAAGTAAGTTGAGTTGTAAACATGTTCCCAGATTACCTAAACAAGCTACATGAGATAAATACATGGATTTGGTTGATTTCAGTAATTGCACCATTGGTGATGTATTGTTTGAAAATCGGTTCTCGCTCTTATTACATAGCTTCGGCAGTCTGGGTTCTTTCTCAATTCTTGAACCTTAGGATTGAACCCTATTTAAATGAGATTGTCTCTGCATCGAGGGACAATCTAGTGTTTTGGTACGGTACTTGGGCAACTTTAGATGTTTTGTGTATATTTGTGATCTACTACGCTCATATTAGACATAAAGCTTGTATCGGTTTCACATCACTGAGTGTTATGTTTGCGTATTCAGCGTTGGGCTTCCTTCAAGTAGCTCGATTCTTTGAGCTAGAAATTTTCGGCACACACCATTTAAGCACGTTATACACACTGGGAATTAATTCAGGGAATCTGGCGATAAGCTCGTTGATCGCTTTACCGTTAGTCGGTTATCTATGGGAATATAAACTCAAGCCAAGGAATCAAAATGTTTAGTCTTATATATTTTTCCGGTTTAATAATATTGAGCATAACAATTATGATGGCCTCTGTTAAATTGCGAGGAGGTCCAAAAGACTACGTGAACAGTGATGCTTTTCAGGATGATAGACTGGGAACCAAAGCTTATGTGCTACTTAGACAAAGAAGAGATATTGACAGCATGAACGACCAATTTACAAAATATATGGCGTTGGTTGAGTGGAAAGATGAGGCTGATGCCTTCAACATTCTTTGTGAGTCGAGTTATAAAAATACAAAACCATCAAACCTTATTGAGTTCAGCAAAAAAAAGTAGAGGGTTACTTTGAGCTTCTACTTTTTGATTCTATTACCTCTGGCTGATACACCTCTCCAATCTCTCGAAACAAACTAAACATTGCCATATTTACCAAAGATTCAACTTTCGCATCTGGTGACTTCGTCAGCAAGCCTAACTCAGCCGTATTGTATAAAAACGCAGTCAGAGCCTCTTGAATATTTTGCTTGCTAAAGCAAACAACTCCATCTTCCTGGATCTGAGTACGTTTGCCTGTTACTAGATAGCCAACATCAAATCCTAACTTCGCTAGTTCAGTTAACTTGTCTGAAGGTATTGGGGTACCACTTTCCCACCTGTAATAGGTGGACTTACCAACTTGAATAGAATCATAGACTTGCTTTTGTTGGAGGCCTAGTCTCTCTCGTTCTTCAATTAATTTATGGTTCATATATGGGAATTCATGTTGACAGGGTTCACATGTGAACCCTATAATTAGCCTAACAATTAACCAAACCTTTTATTTTCACTCGCCAAAGTTCAGGTAAAAGGTTTACTCAAAAAGGTAATGTACTATGAAATCCTCCGAAATTAAACAAGCTATTGCAAACGAAGGCTATTCGCTTTCTATGGTTGCTGATGCACTGGGTGTTAGCCTCGCAACTGTTTCAGGTGTCGTTTGTGGGCACACTAAGTCTCAAAAGGTCGCAAATGCTATTGCCAAGATCATAGGTAAAGAGACCTGTGATGTTTTCCCCAACGTTACAGTAAGCCCGCCAAGAGGGCTGATTAACAGAGAGCAAGGCGTTAACCAGCTTCAACAGCTTTTGGCTTCGTAAGGGCTAAGTAACCACTTTACTAATAACTGAGTTACCGAACTTACAGGAGCCACACAATGCACATAATTAGCCCGTACATAGCACAATGCTATCAGCGCCAACAAAGCCGTGTTTTGTTGTTGGTACAGTCGATTAACCACCACTCTGCGCTCAATATGCGTATAGCTGCCAAGTTCAACAATAAGCTGGCGTATTTCTCGCGCACTAGCCTGATACAGAGCATAGTTAGGCTTGTCGTTAATACACAGCCATTCAAGCAAGTTATTAAATTGGTAAGTAGCAAATTCGGTTTGCATGGTTTGATCTCCCGTTTACGTGGTGATCAAATTCTAGCCAGTAAGATCCTCTATTTGGAAGTTCCAAAAATTCTTTCTTTTTGGAATGGACTATTTGCTGCACCTCGCTTGCAAAAAGGAGGTTGCTATGACTACTAAAACAAAACGCCGCCAATGGAATCGAGTTGTCGCTCGTAGCCTTCAAGAGTCTCTACAACTTTGTAAAGAGCATGCACAAGCAACACGCAATATGAGCGTGCCACGCATTGCTGATAGAACGGGGGTTAGTAACGATATGCTCTATAAACATCTTGGTAATGGCGATATGCCAGCAAGCCTGCTAATACCATACATGGCAGCAACGGGTAGAGAGTACCCACTCCAATATATGGCGCATAGTTTAGACAAACTTATTGTTGATATGCCCAAAGGTAAAAAGCCTAGCATGCCCACCATTAACCACCTGAATCAGTTTGCAAACCAAGTAATTGGCATGGTGATGCAACTAGAAGAAGGCAACGGTAACGCCCAGCACGTAGCCGACCAAATTGTTCTGCTAATGCAGGACCTTGCCTATCACAAGCTCGAAGCTGAACGGCTCGACGACCCACAACAAAACCTGATTTAGGAGCAAATAGTATGACTATCAAAGACCAAGTTGCGCCTAAAAAACGCCAACCAGAGCAAAATACAAGCATTTGTATTGGTAAGCATGCAGGTAAAACTGTGCTGCTAATGAGTATGGAGCAGCTAAAAGCACTGGCACACGGAAAACCACAAGGAGAGAACGCATGAGCTTATTAACCAAACCCGTTAGCGCTGAGCATATAAGCGTACACAACAACCGCCCTTTAATTCAGTGCAATTGTTGTAAACGAATTGAGCAAGCAAAGCAGGCAGTAACTAAAAGCGCATGGCTGCAAGCTGCAAATCACATTGGATGGCGTCATGTTCAAAGTGAGGCGTTTGATATCGACGTTGTGTGCCCTAGTTGCGTGAGTGATTTTAACAACCCAGTTAGAAAACCAATGAAGCCCATTAAGAGAGTGTCAGCATGAGCCAATACATATCAGCACAAGTGCAACGTGTACTGGCAGCGGTTGAGTTGATGGCGGGTAAAGAGCTGGATGGTGTTGAGCCAAAGCAGCTGGCCCAGGAGTTAGACACTAGTCCAGCAGATGTAACGCGCATATTGGCAAATTTGGCACATGCGGGATGGGCTGAGCGTCTACCGGGAAATGAAAAGCGCTGGCGTTTACATAAAAAGCCAGTGCAGCTGAGTAACACGGTAGACCACAACATGAAAAACGTACTGCGCAACTTACAGCAAGAGTACAACAACTACAGTATTTTGAGGTAGTTATGAGCGAGAAAGATATAACACCGACGGTTGAGAAAGCCCTAGTTGACGGGAAAGACTTGCTTGCTTCAAAGCAAGATGCGCTGCTGCAACTAGGTCAAATTCAAGCATTCAGCTTTATGGGAAAACTCGTCACAGTGACGGAATTGAAGCTAGCTCTGCAAATTAAAGAAACCAAGAGCTACAAAGGGTTAACGTATCAAGATGATAAAGGAAAAGTCGTCACTTTGACGACTTGGGAACAATGCTGCAAACATATTTTAAAAACTGATTGTCAAAACTTGGACCGCAGACTAGTAAACCTTCAGCAGTTTGGTGAAGAGTTCTTCGAAGCTGCGCAACAAATGAAGCTTGGTTATCGGGACTTACGAGCTTTACGTCAATTACCTGAAGATGAACAAGCGCTGGTTATTGAATCAGAGGCTGTTGAAACAGGTGATACTGAAGCTGTAAAAGAGTTAATCGACGAATTAAAGGCTAAGCATTCAAAGGAGAAAGACAAGTTAGCACAGGAACTGGACGCAACCGAGCGCATGCTCAAAGCATCGCGTAACTCTGCGTCTGAAAAGGACTGCAAGATTATTCAACTCACCGCTGATTTAGAAAGCAAAAAGTTTAGTGCCGAGAAATGGAAAGGCGAAGCCAAAAGCTTTTTTGAAGCGCTGGCTAAAACCCAAAACCAAGTGCGTGAAGGGTTTAACCAGATGCTGGTGCTCAGTGAGCAGCTTGAGACGGTAAAGATTGATGATAAAACCTACGATGCCGCTAAATCCGCGTTTTACGCCGACAGCAAAATTTTACTAACTCAACTCGCGCATGTGTGGAACGAGATACACCGCACCTATGGCGACTTAGACGATGCGCGCCCCAGTGGTGAGTGGCTGGCCGAAATGGGCTTTGAAGGTACGGAGGTGATGGAATGAACGCATTATCTCTAGAGTACTGGGCAGAGCAGCTAGACAACGCAGGCCACGGCCAAAAAGGCACAATCCGCGAAAAGGCATGTGAAACACTGGGCCTAAGCAAAGACGCGCTATATCGCAAACTCAAAAAGCTAGGTTGGCAAAGTGGTAAGGCTAAACGCAGTGATGCAGGCACAACAGCGATGGACGATGAAGCCTTGAATATGCTGGTGGCCATTTTAAACCAAGGGGTACGTGATAATGGTAAGCGGATCATGGATGTTACCACGGCTAAATCAATCTTGGTTGCTAATGGCTATGCCTGTTTAAGCACCAGCCAGATCAGCCGTGTACTAGCTAAACGTAATGCCTCAGTTAGCGCGTTAGACAGAGCAACACCGCATGTTCAAATGCGCAGTTTAGCGCCTAATCATGTACATCAAGTAGACCCGTCTTACTGCTTACTTTATTACCCGCCAGGTAAAAAAGGCAAAGTGCAGCGCTACGCGAATGACTCTGAGTTTTACGCAAACAAGCCAGAGAACTTAGAGCGCATAAAGCACTTGCGAGTGTGGCGTTATGTATTGGTTGACCACAACAGCGGCATGATCCGCGTGCGTTATTACGAGTCAGCGGGTGAAACACAAGCCAACATGTTCGACTTTTTAATGTGGTGTTGGAAGCAACACGAAGGCTCGCCATTTATGGGCGTGCCACAAATTTTGTTGTGGGATAAAGGCAGTGCTAACACAGGTAAAGCAATTACCAATGTATTAGATGCACTCAAAGTTAAGAACATACCTCATGAGGCTGGAAACCCACGTGCTAAAGGGGCTGTGGAAGTGGCAAACAACATTGTTGAAAAACAATTTGAAAGCCGCATTTTGTTTGAACCGGTTAGCAGTGTTGATGAGCTGAACGAGTCGGTATGGGCATGGCAAGAGGCATTTAACGCCAACAAAATACCTGGCATGAACTGCAAGCATAGTCGGCACAAACAAGCACGTTCAGATGTGTGGCTAACCATTTACCAACCACAAAACCGCGACTACCTGCGCATGCTGCCAGATGAGCAAGTTTGCAGGTTACTACTGACCAAAACAGGTGAAACTCGAAAGGTGAACGGTGATCTGGAAATCACTTATGTTCATCCACGTACCAAGCAGCAACACCGCTATGACGTTGGTGAACTGGAGCATGTACGTAACGGGATCACGGTTTCGGTTAGTCCAATTATTGTGGGTGGTACGCCGGATTTATTAGTAGGTGTTACAACCCCCCTTGATGAAGTGGTGTATCACCAAGTTCAACCAGCAGATGTTGGTGAAGATGGCTTTAGGTTAGATGCCCCTGTAATTGGTGAAGAACACATCCAAAACAAAGACACGGCGACTCAAAGCGCAGCTAAAGCAGCGGACAGGCTAGCTTTTGAAAATCTCAGTGATGCAGAAATCAAGCAGGCTAAGAAGAAAAAGCTAGCTCCATTTGGAGGCGCTTTGGTCGCTCACACACACCTCAAAAATGTTGAGCATGACACCCGTATTGCGCCTAAGGGAGAAACTATTGAGCCAGACCACGCGATTGCGAAACAAATCAGCGAAGCGCCCAAGCGCAAAGGCAAGGTGCTGGATGATTTAGATCTGAGGATCATTATTGCTGAACGGTTAGGTAGAAACCTGCGCCCAAATGAAGTTGATTGGTTAAAGCAGCAAGAAGTTGTTGAAACGGAAGTTGATGTAGTCGTTGAACAATTGCACAACGGGATAGCGGAGACCCCAGTGTTAAAAATGGCGAGATAAGCCTTGGAAAAACAAACAAAACTCAGCGTTGTATTTGATGTGCTGAGTATAAAGCAAGCGCAAGTAGTTCGCGCATTAGCGGCCAAAGGTATCAAATTTAGTACAACCAGCCTTAGCCGCTTAAAAACACAAAACGAATGGCCAAAACACTGTAAACGGCCTGAAATTGAACAACATATAACAGAGTATTTACGGGCGTATGGCGCAACTGACGAGCAACTATCTGATTTGTTTGGATGGGATGAGCCAGAGCAACTAGAAGACGATGAGGAAGATGAGATGTCCAAGAAAAAGTCCCCCCAGTTAACACCTTCGGCAATGAGTCACTTTAAGGTTAGGCGAAACCCATTTGACGACCCGAGATCATGGGATGAACTGTTTTTGTTGGATTCGCATATTCAGCAGTTGGAAGAATTACTCGCTGTCGCTGAAGCTAGTTCGATGGTTGCGGTCACAGGAGAATGTGGCAGCGGTAAGTCAACACTACGCCGAGCATTTGTTACCAAAATCAAAGAAGATCACGAAAATATCATGGTAATAGAACCTGCACGTTTTGACCGTAAGAAACTCACGGCAGATGGGATCTCTATGGCAATCGGCCGTGAACTGGGTATCCAGTGCTCAGCCCGTGGGGAAAAGCTAGATAATGAGGTAAAGAGAGGGCTGATTGAAAGCTGCAATAGTGGCAACAAACACATTTTGATTATTGACCAAGCTCAGGATCTCACAGATGACATGATCCGACACTTGAAATGTATCTGGGAGGTTGAGTCGGGGTTTCAGCGAGTCATTGGGATCGCTCTATTTGGACAACCAGAACTGGATGCACAGTTAGACCAACCGAAGCTACGAGAGTTTACGTGGCGAAGCCATAGAATCTATATGCAACCGTTGGGAACAAATGCGGTCGATTACATTCGGCATAAGTTTAAGTGTGTTGGGCTAGATGTCTCAAAGTACTTTTCTGATGATGCTTTGTCAGCGGTTAAAGGTAAGTGTATCGGCAAAATTGAGAAAGGCTTGTCATACGACCCTGAGCAATTAGACAAATCCTACCCTATGGAAATGCAGGTATGGATGGCAAAAGCGATGAACTTGGCAGCCACGATCAAAGTGGATTTCATCGACGAAAAATTTATGTTGAGGGTATAGCCATGAGTCAACAGGTAGAAATTCAATTAACGGGTATGGCGTTGGTTCAAGTGACTAAAACAGTAACGGTTTCACAAGAGCAATCAAAGGCACTTTTAGCTGATGATGGCGCAATGCAACACCTGTTAGCCAGTGCGGTAAATGCACCAGTGAAGGCTTGGGACAACGTTTTTGGTAAGCGAGAGCTGATAGAAACAGTTGAGCCTACGGGTATTCGGTGTTTAACCACGCATTGCGGTTGGGTTGGGGAAGGCGTGAGCGTTTGCCCCAAATGCCAAGGCCAACGCTTTCACAAATTTCAATCTATTCAACCACGGTAGTAAGGGATCATCATGAATACACAAGACAATACAGCACGCACATTTTTAGCAAACCCGCGCGGCTATCAAGTACCACTAGACAAAATTGCAGCCCACGACATTCAAAAGCATGATCTGGTTAACGGGTTTGTTGATGAGGCTAAGGCGCTATCCGAGTTGCATGACGAATTTAAGCGCAAAGTGTTTAAGAGTGTGAACACATTTATAGCGGATTTGTTTGCAAGCTATAACGTTGAGATAGGCGGTAATAAAGGCAATGTTACGTTAACTAGCTATGATGCCAAGCGCAAAGTAGAGGTTGGCGTTGCTGATCAGATCACGTTTGGCCCTGAGATAAATGTGGCAAAAGAACTCATCGACAAGGTGATCAATGAAAAGCTGGAAACACTAGGCGAAGACAAATTACTGCGCCAAATTGTACAAGATGCGTTTAGCACAAACAGTGATGGTAATTACAACAAAGCGCGGATCATGGCATTGCGTAAATACCGCCTAGCCAGCGATAGCGAAGACTGGGCCAACGCGATGCAGGCACTTGATGATGCAATCATCTTGTCCAGCACCAAAACGTACGTGCGCTTTTATGAGCGTAATGCGCTAGGTAGCTGGGTTCATATCCCATTGGTAAGCAAGTCTCTATAAAGGTGGCATTATGTATTTATCAAAATCTAGATACATCCAACTTATTCATATTGCTAAAGGCCAGCTTGCTTGGGACGACGAGCTTTATCGCCAAGTATTAACTGGCCTAACTAAAAAAAAGAGCTGCAAAGATATGAACGCAGGGGAGCTTAAAAAGGTCTTGGATCATATGAAAGACAAGGGCTTTAAAGTCGAGGTTAAAAAGAGTGGCAAAGGCCGTAACTCACCAATCACCCGAGACAAAGAGCCGAAGGATAAAACCCCGCTGGATAAACTGCGCCAAGTTTGGATAGAAATGGCTCATGCTGGCTTATTGCGGGACGGTTCAGAACAGGCGTTATTAAGCTGGGCCAAGGGGCAAGCTAAGCGGTTCAATAAAGGGGTTGCCGTTGAACGTTTAGAGTGGCTTCAGCCTAGTATGCTTCACTCGCTTATTGAGCAGTTGAAGCAATGGCGTAAACGATTGGAGGTAGAGCATGGATAACTCATCAAGTCATAGAGCAGATGGCATGTTGCTAACTATTTTCGAGCTGGTTACTGAAGGCGTTAAAGCTCAGTTGGATGATGAATCAGCCATTGCGCTTGGTCGTGATGTTGTGGATAGAATCCGGCATACATTTGGTGGTGAGTTGGTCTATGTATGCAAAGGGCGTTCGCTTGATGCGATCCTTACAAGCAATCAGATATGGGCTGAGTTTAACGGCAAAAATCATGTGGAGTTGAGCAAGAAATATGATTGCTCGGTGCAGTGGGTTTATAGCGTTGTTCGTACAATGACAAAGCTAAAACGGGCCGAAATCCAAGGCGACTTGTTTGATTCTAGCAAAGGTAAAGGCGCTAATGATGGAGAGCCGGAGTTATGTTAAGACCCGAAGATGAAATCACAGTAAACAAATGGCTGTTGTTGCTAGCACTCTTCACCTTTCTATTAATTGGTTTTGAGTTTGGAAAAAGGCTATATATAGAAGAGCAATTGGAAACACCACAGCAAGCATCACGAATAGGCCGAAATGGTGGCCCATCAATTCCGCCAATGGAACCCGAAGCACCACCTTTATATAGAGTGATTTGGGAGCTAATGAGTGAGGAAGAAAATGAAGAGTAATATAGCAGAACAATTAGCCCCGCATTATATAGCAGCGTTTTTATCAAAGTGTGGCTGTGAGACATTTGCAGAGGTTGCGGAGGCAATGCAAGTGATGATCGATACAAGTAAAGAAACGCAAACTGCGTATGCACAGAATGGTGAGGCTCAAAAAGCGGTAACTGTTCCGTCTATCAATTAGCAAAACAAAAAAGCGGCGCAAATTTTTGAGCGCCGCTGATTTTCACAATATCAAACTCATTTTAAAATAGGCTCTCACTCAATCCCGAACTCTCCCACATATTCCCGTAGTTTTCGCACAATTAGCTATAGAGTTTTTGTACATTGGATCAGAATAGGGAGGTAGCTTGATAATGGCGACATTATCAATATCTGTTACCAGTGACGCTAGGTGCCATCCAGCACCGTCCATTAACACAACAGCATGTCGGCCTGCTGCTGTCTTCGCTGATATTTGCTGCAAATGCTGTTTCATGACACTCATGTTCACCCATGGTGTGATGAGTGCTTCAGTATGCCCCGTTGAAGGGCATACAGCGCCGCATAATCAAACGGTTGTTGTTTGACGGCCCTCGGTCGAGTTCCCTTTTTTGCCCAAAGGCGTGTCGTGGTGTTTTGCTGGCCAAATCTGGCTTCGTCTTGAAACCAGATATCGGCGTCATTCAGATTGATAAATAGCGGGATCGTTTTGATCAATTCCATTTGCAGTTTTTTTAAAGCCCTGTTGAACTTGCTCGGACTGTTTAGGGTGGCGAGAGCGGCTGGTTATCCAGCTAAAGCCTAAATTTTTCGATAATTTATAAATCGCATTCGGGTGATAAGAGACGTTAAATCCATCTTCAATGTATTGCTTTATACGATACCCTGTCAGCCTACAACCGTTGTCTATTTCGACTGTATTTTTCAATATATTGGAACAGTTGTGTCTGCTGCGCATCGTTTAGATAACAACGTTTACCGATAGGCTTTTAAGGTCGAGGCCAGTGAGCCCCTCGTTAAGGTAGCGCTTCATCCACTCATTTATCATTCTTCTGCTGACATGTAGCATGGCAGCAATTTGCGTTTTATTGTGTTTATCACGGTAGTGCGCGACCGCTAAATAACGGATCTTTTTACGCGCGTATTTTTCTGATTTAGCGAACTTGAAAAGTTCGGCAGAAGTATGAGTATTCAAAGCTTACTTGTTGGTTGGAAAATAAATACAATTAGATCACAAATCACTACTTAATGGTATGAAACATATAGACCAAGTAGACCTTGGTTTATTAGATGCTCTAACCCAAGTTCGTATATAAAGATTGACGACTTTCGTTTTGTGTATGACGACCTAAATTAGTTATCTTCTTTAGGTCTTTTGATCCCTTGTTACAATAATCAAGGGAATCGGGTTTTCACCATTACAAGAGCTGCGGTTAAGCTTTTAAGCGATTAAACCTCCATCTCCCTAACTCTGGGGCTCGCCCTGTGACGTATATACACAGAGCCTTCTTGAACACTATCACCTAGCACGCGACGGGTTGTGCCGTTGCTTTATCCTTTACGGTGATTATGCATCAAAGGTTGTGGCACTTTGGATGTCACGTCCTCGCAAACATCAAGGCAAAGAAAGATAGCAAATCAAAGCGGTAAGGAAATTGTAAACTCACAACCTCGGTTTAGCTTACTTGATACGCTAATGTTTCCTTTTAATAATTTAATCAGCTCGTTTGTAATTGCAAGGCCAAGCCCTGCATTGTGTTTGCGGTTACTTAGGCTATTTCTAGCCTGAAAGCTAGCGTCGAATATATAGGGAAGATCAGTGGCGCTTATCCCAATCCCAGTATCATTAACGCTCACTAAAGCAGTATCTTGTTGCTGCTGTAATGAGAGCTGTACCTCACCACCAGCATGAGTGTGTCTGATAGCGTTATCGATGAGGTTGGATAGGATCCTGTCTAATTTCCCGATATCACTGTGTACACAAACTTCGCTTGCTTTTGGACTTATTGAGATGGTTATTCCGCGCTGTTTAGCCTGCAATGTAAATTTAGCCGCAACGTCATACATGAGTTCAAGTAGATTAAAGGGCTCAATATGAAGTTTGGTATGTCCTGCTTCTAGATGGGCGAGTTCAAAAATTTGTGCGATTAGATGATTGAGCTGATTTATATTTTTGCTGGCAATTTCTATGTGCGAAACGATATTTTTGTCACTCGTTTGTTTTTCTATCAGTTCAATGTAACCTTTAAGTGAAGCAAGTGGTGTGCGGAGATCGTGGCTTAGCTGCGAAAGTAGTTCTGTACGTTGTTCATCTTTGAGGTTAAGTATGCTTAATTGTTGCTGAATTTTATCCAGCATAGCATTGACGCTGCGACCCAGCTGATGGATCTCATCATGTTCTTCGGGCCAGTTTATTTGGGCATCACGACTAATATTAAAATGGTTTTGGCTGACTCGATCTATATATTGAGTCAGTCTGGATACGGGCTTGGTGATTTTATTAAGCAGTAGCAGGACGACAACCAGCAAAAAGAACAATGTGCCTAATAACCAACTTACTCCAAGCATCACCTTATCTGAATTTTTTAGTTGCTCAATAATGCTATCGTACTTTGACGAGCCGATGATGATATATAGATAACCCTGCAAAATATCTTGATTAAATACAGGAGCCACTGAGAAAATTTTACTGCCATTAACGCTTCTCGGATCATCACCAAATACAGGAAGTTGGCTATCGCTCTTTAGGAGCTTTTTTAACGGGATAACATCAACTTGCTGACGTTTAACCTCTCCAGGGGTTGCAGAGTAAGTTAATAGCTTACCTTCAGGAGAGACAAAATAAAATTCGAATGAGGGGCCTAAGATCATCAAGGTGTGAAATAGATTACTCAAACCATCATAGTCGTACACTCCCTCTTTTATCAAGGGGTTATCGTCAACAAGATGAGTCGCAAGTGCGAGGTGTAATTGTTGTTCTGCTTGAGATTTGGAGACTTGAGATAGCGCTTGAGCCCACCACACAAAAATTGCTGCAATGACAACGAAAGTGACAAATAAGGTCAGTGCGAGTTTTTTGTAAAGTGAAAGCTTCATACGCTTTGCCCGCTAAGAGAGGCTGAATTTAATTTGTAACCAACGCCCCATACCGTTTCGATCACCGTATTATTTGATATAGTTTCAAGCTTTGCCCTCAGACGATTAATATGGGAGTTAACGGTATGCTCGTATCCTGAGTGTTGGTAGCCCCATACTGATTCTAATAGCTGGGTTCGAGAAAATACGTGATTTGGGTGTTTAGCAAAGAACTGCAGCAGCTCAAATTCGGTTGCGGTAAGGTCTAATCTAACATTAGCCAACGAAATTTCATGACAACAGGTATCGATAACTAGGCTCCCAACTGCAATTTTATCGCTTGGGAAGTCCGCATTTTCAGTCTGCATTGGTTGCTTAAGTTGCCTGACATGGCGTAGCTGCGCTTTCACTCTTGCTTGCAATTCTCTCGTATTAAAAGGCTTGCATATATAGTCGTCCGCACCAACTTCAAGTCCAATGATCCTATCGATATCGCTACTTTTTGAGGTGACGATGATGACACTACTCATAGGGTAAAGCGCCTTAAGTTCTCGACAAAGAGTTAGTCCATCCATATTAGGTAGCATTAAATCCAGTAAGATCACGGCAAAATCGTTCGTTTTAGCAACCGACAATACTTGGCTGCCGTCGGCAACATGCGTTACCTCTAGAGCTAACTCCTCTAAATGCACTTGGAGTAATCTCGCTATGTCTAAGTCATCTTCAACTAGCAACACGTTTTCTAACATAAATAGCCCTTTATGAAAGCGCAAACGCCTATGGCAGGCGTTTGCGCATAGGCTATTTAACTCTCTCGATAGTGACTGCAAGCAGCGGGTTATCAAATTTATGGATACTAGTGAGGGTTGAACTTTGGAGTCCATCATCACTACCAACCACACCACTGTGCATCGTCACTACATTGTGATTATCGTTGCGCTCTGCGTTAAAGCCCTCGCCACTATCTGCAGGGCCGGGTATGGTTCCAGTGGCTTCGCTATTCAGCTCAGTACCGGCATCGTAGGCAAGCGTTCGATACATTTGCATCTCGCCTACGGGCAGCGCAGAGACGTCTATAGCATTTAGACCGGAGAATCCATCATTGGTATTCACCATCATGGTTAAAAGAGATAATTTAAGCTCAGATAGATCTGTGGCTTTGATGGCAAGGTTGGTTGTCGCACCAGGGCCTAAAGGTCCATCCGTTGAGATGGATGCTTGTGTCAGTTCGTCGGCTATAATGTCACTGTTATTTCCGCCTTCAGCAAGTTGCTCTAGTGCTTCACTTGCTGGCATGCCGACAGTAAAGTAATGACCAGACTGATGAAGCAGCACCGCAATTGGTGACATAGGCTGTGCATGTGTAAGGTTGGTGATGGTGATGGCAAACTCATACTCAACTGGCTCTGGTGCAACGGGAGGCTCAGGCATCACCATATTGTTGTCATTGTCTCCACATGCACTAAGCAGGAGTGCAGACGCGGCAATTAGTGCTAATTTTGCTTTCATAGCTCCCCCTTATTTCACAGTTATCGTTACTTTAGCTACAGGATTTAACCAACGGTGCACAGTGTTATGCAGATCGCTATTACCACCGACTTGCTCAGCGTCACCTACGTTGCCTCTGTGAATATGAACCATCGTGTTCTCTTCGCTTGTGGTGACGCCTGCACCTTGAGTTCCGGGCGCAACACCGGGCGATGCAGGGATCCCTAACACACCGGGTGCGCCAGAGCCTTCAACAATGAGCTCGTTATTGGCTTCAGTTCCTGCATCATAGGCATTGAGGTAAACTTCATAGGTGCCTGCAGTGCTTGGAATAGGCCACGCATTTAATCCTACGAATCCATCGTTGGTAGGGAGTAGCATCGCCACAATTGAAAGATGGGTGTTTCCTTCAGCGGTTGATATCATGGTCATTGTAAAACTCGCGGGTGCAAGTAGTCCCTCGGCTGGGTTGGCGACCATATTGGCGTTTGCGCTTTCGAGGAGTTGTCCTAAAGCTGAAATGTCACCGCCCTCGGCCATCGTTTGCAATGCTTCGGAAGCTGGCTCACCGAGTTTAAAAAGAGCGGTATCTTGGTTATGAGCAGCCACCAGTAAAGGCGTATAGTAAATACCGTGAGTGAGGTTAGTGATTTTTACTTCAAGGTCTTGTGCCAGCGCAGTGCTAGACAAACACGTTGCGACTAGGGTGGTCAGGATTTTTGCTTTCATGATGTACTCTTCTTATTAGGATTAACAGTTCCCTTATCATGGCTGTAAGATATTGAGATAGGCTCACGGAGTTATCACGTTTTTATCACAAAAGAGTAGAATACTTATCACAGGGCTCAGAGCTGCGGAGCTTGGGTTAATTTGACGTACGCTGGAACGGTTTTACTTGATTTAGAACTATCAACTCGTTCTGTAAGGTGGGAATAATGAGGAGTAAAAAACTCCTCGTTATTAGGGCCTGTTTATCTTTCAAGTTTATTTTTGCAGCAGTTTGATTGGTATTTATACAAGGCAGAGCCTGCGTAGCATAGTTGCTCTATGTGAGTCAGGCGATAAAGACTTTGTGCTCCTGCAAAGTCATCTTACCCCACATCCTTGTGGGGCAACACAGAAGAAATGCCAATCAAGCGCTGCCCTTTGGGCTCCCCTGAGTGCGCTTTGTTCATTGTTGCTCAACTTTTGCTTAGATTACTAGGCGGCGAGTCGAGCGCCGCGACCAAAACCCACTCAGGGAACAAAAATCAAACAGTAAAGGTCAACAGGCCCTAGGGAGACGGGTCAGGGCTTATCGAAATAACTTAGGTTTACGCCAAAAACACTATTGACTTCATCAAGCGGTACTTTGTCTTTGGTATTTGGTGAAAAGTTAGGATCGATATATTCCACAATCATTTTATTAGAAATTTTCCGATAGGCGATTTGTATTGCTTCTGACGAGCTACGGCCTTCGTCTGCTTCAAAAACTTCGCTTAGTGGTGCTAAACCAAACCCTTTTTGTAGTACTAAATCCGTTGAACGTAACGCGCCCTCTACCCAACCCTGATAGTCTGAGTAAGCTTCACCGCAGGTAAATAGGTTTGGCAAAGGTTCCACTAAACTTTCGATAACATCTTTATCATTCGCACCAATCGCCCATTGATGTACGCCAAAACCAAATTGAAGATTTTCAGGGACATTGAAATTCACATTCCCTTCCCAAATTCGGGCGCTGGTGAGGGTGGGTTGTGGGACATAATGCGTATTAAAGATGTCTTTGAAGAATTGTGTCGCTTGTCGTACAACCGCTTCTGAGGCTGGGAAAATATCGCTGGGAATAGATTCAATGAGTTCAGACTCGCGGGGGTGATGATAAAGCTCTCCTTTGTTTTGCAGTGCACTCCAAAAGTTAATATTTACATAATCACAGTAAATAGTCAGTGCGGCCGGGCGACTGTATTTAGCTGCTTCTATCCCTTCGAGTTTGTGTTGTGTGTCTGAGTTTGGCTCTGCATGGCGCTCGTTATACATAAGCGCGGCTGCGAGCTCATCATTTAAGGCATAAAAGGGATAAACCGACCCAGTTGGTAAGTCTGCAAAGTTAGGTCCAAAGCTTACCGCTGGACGGCCTGTCATACCAGTTCCCCACCATGCGGTGTCGTAGTACAAATTAATCTTAAGGAGCGGCTGATTACTTGTGCTTTGCAATGTATCCCATAACTCGTCTCGTCGTTGTTTTGGTAATTGTTTAAAGACATCTGACGCAATGAACAACTTTTCAAGTGCGAGCCTTGGTAGCCCTAAAATAAGCTTTTCAGCTTTAAATGTTCCTTCACTTACCTGCCCATCTTGCTCGGTTTTGGTGTACTTGAGTACATATAGATTGTCAGAGTTATCAAAGGCGATGCTATCAATACTGGTTTGCAGGTGGATCTTCTCTTTACCTATTTTATCCACCAGTGCGTTTGGCAGGGTGCTAAAGCCGTCTTTAAAAGTTTTAAATTTAACATCCGCTGGAAAGTCTTCCAAAAGCTGATAGGCGACGCCGGCATTCATTTTCGATAAGAAAGTGCCATTGAAGCCCAAAACACGATACAGCATGGTGATACATTCTTGGCTATAACCCATATCTGTGAGTAAATCCCACAGAGACCAGTTATACAGGGGCTCACCTTGCCATTGGCAATGCAGGCGGAAGTCCTGCCAAAACTCAGGATCTCGAACCTCAGGCCTTGAATCGAACTGTGGGTTCACTTGCAAGATACGATTAAAAACAACATTAATAATGTCTTTAGGATTAATGTCTTGTTCGCTCGGGTCAAGGTTATACAGTGTGGACCAAATATGATAGTTGTCTTGTTCGGCATCGTTTACCGAAAAGCTGGTACCGCGAAAGTAGAGTCGGTTATTGCCGCTGCTGTTCATGGGAAAGGGGACTATTTGATCTTCCAAACCCAATTTTAGAAAGAGAGCCATTAGGTCATCCATACCTTCAAATAAAAACCGCATGCCACCTTGTTCTTCTTTGACTGTAATGATGCTGCCGGGCTTTGCTCCTGCGCGATTATCTTTGAAATGGATAAGATCAGAGTCCAATCGTCCACCTGTACGGTCACTGCGTTCAAAAATCGCGAAGTCACAAATATCAGTTTCGCACTGTAATCGCCACGCACTATATAGACCAGACATACCAGCTCCGATCACCGCGACTTTGACCGCTTTTGGACTGGGTTTTTGACTAATATCTGAACCTATTTTGTAGTGAGTCATGTGAGTTCCTTAATCGACTATGTCTCACACTTTTGAGACAGGTAGCTTTTACTTCCTAACTCGCTAAGTGATCTATAACGCGTCTGGCACACTCAAACAGTGAGCGCACCTTCCAAAAAATCGTAATTTATCCAAGCCAAGCGCTGCTCTATCAGCTTAATACAAAGCCTAGATACTACTTTAGTACACTGGTTAAGTTTGTGTTAATTTTTGCGGAGGGTTTAACCAGTGTTTGTCTAATACCAATTGCATTAATTCTCCAACCTATTTGAAGGGTGAAATATCATATTAGCGTCGTTAAAAACTTCTCATTTAGAACAACTAAATAGCAAAGTTGGATATAGGTACCTTGGCGATAGCTGGACGCGAAAGCGGAGCTACTAAAGCTATTTCTCTGCTTTCAAAATAGCTCATTTACTTAATGCAATTGGTATGAAAAGTGCTGATGATATGAATTTAATAAGTTTTTGTTCTCTAAGCCCATTGAGGTATGGAACAAGTTTGCTCCATTCTGACTGTATTTAGGTTGGTCCAATGGATATTAACCAACAATAATATGGGGTAAGAAGCGACTGAGGTCTTGGGTGATCAGGCTTTTATCTTCACGAACACCAATTCCAACCGCTTTATCGCCTACAATCCATGAGCCTATGAGCGTATTGAAGCCTGCAAACTTGGGCAAAGGTGAGTAAGCCTGATAGATATAACCTTCTTCGCCATATCCACCAGCGGACTGTGCAAGCAGCTGTTGGTCCTTTCGGATCTCAATGTTAGCGCCTTCGCGAGAAAATAACGGCTTTTTCACATAGCCGGACTCACTTTTTGCAATCTTATGTTTATCCCGTTCAAAGTATGCTGGCAACAGGTTTGGGTGATTTGGAAAGGTTTGCCATAGCAAAGGCAAGATTGCTTTATTAGATAAAATCGCTTTCCACGTGGGCTCTAGCCATTGCACTTTTGCTTTTGATAATTGTTCACTATATTCATCTTGAAACATAAATTCCCACGGGTATAACTTAAACATCCATTGGATTTTGCGATCACCAAGGTCGACAAAGTACTTATCGTGAAATCCGATATCTTCGATAAAGACTTGTTTAGTCTTGAGTCCAGCTTCCATCGCGCAGCTGCGCATATACTGAATGGTGCCCAAATCTTCAATGCTTTCTTTGCAACAAGAAAAGTGCAGGGGAGCACCACGGTAGAGTTTATGCAGCTGATAAAACCGTTCTATCAGCGCTTCTTGTAGGCCATTAAATTGATCCGCATTGCGAGGTAGCTTGCCTGCTTGCACTTGTTCTTCAAGCCATAGCCACTGCCAGTAACCCGTTTCGAATAAGCTGGTGGGCGTGTCGTAATTGGCCTCCAGCAGTTTAGCTGGGGACTTACCATCGTAACTAAAGTCAAAGCGGCCGTAGAGCGCTTGATCTCGACGACGCCATGAGCGAGTCACTAGTTCCCATTGAGACTCAGGAATTGCAAACTGTTGCAGCAGCGACTCGTCGTTACACACTATTTCGACAAGATGTAAGAGCATTTGATGGAGTTCATCGCTTGGGTCTTCCAAGTCTTGCTCAATTTGCTTTAACGTAAATTGATAATAAGCACTTTCGTCCCAGTACTTTTCGCCATACATAGTATGAAATTCAAAGCCATGGGCTTTGGCTTGTTCACGCCAGTGTGGGCGTTCATCAATAGAAATTCTTAACATAAGTGTAAAATCGATCCGTCTAATACCAATTGCATAGATACTTGGGAAACTACAAAGCACTCGATAAAAAGCCGAGTGGACCTCGGCTTATTTTTTATCAAACTAAGACTGACTTAGCTGCCCCAACTGCCACCACTACTACGAGAAGCGCTGCGACCAAACCCACCACGGCTTCGCGAAACTGAGCTGGCACGCGGCTTGTAATTGATGGTTGAGCTTTTGACCGACGTTGTACCCGACGATTTTGCTGACGCGACAAAACCATTTTGTGCATTTCGATAGCTAAAGAAGTCATCACGAGAGCGATACAACGGTTTTGCGCCTGAATAGTAGGTGCCGCCTAAGTACGCTGCCTTTTTCTTCTTGCGCTTTTTCATCATGTCTAGGCCTTCGTCTACGGCCTCTGCAAGCGCAGCAACCATAAAGCCCGCCATAATTGGACGCCAGATCCCACCACTTGAATGCTCACAACGGTCAAAACCAAAGTCGCTTTCGCATAGCTGTTCAGAGGCATATTTGGGCGCTTCTTGGCGATGGCTATCGAGTGCTTGTTGGTATTGAAACTGGCATGCTTCTTCTTCAATACCGAATGATGTACATTCATCGACGTTTTTAAAAAGTAAGGCTGATTCGTCGCTATCACCACACGCGGTCAGCCCTCCTGTGGCGCCCATTAATAAAGTCAATTTGATTGTTCTACTCCTTTTCATCTTGACTCCTTAATAGGTCATGCAAGCGGCATTCAAAATTCCGGTCGCAAGCGACGCACCACCTAAGAACAAACCTGCACTGACGTGATTATTTTCGATTTTCTCAGATAGCTTTGGCATATACATTCTTACCATGAAGAAGGTAATTAATTGCATTACTCCCGCAATAACACCCCAAACGGCAAAATCAATAAGAGAGACTGCATTGATTGCAGCACTGGCGATAGGCAAGACAAAACCAATTAAGGTACCGCAAAACGCAGTTGCAGCAGCGGGGTTGTTTTCTTTAACTAGCTTCCACTCACAATGGGGAGTAACTTTGGAGTATATAAATAAAAAGGCTAAGGTAAGTAAGTAGGCAAGGCCGAAGTAGGAAATAAAAGGGACAAATCCTTGTAAAGAATCCAAAATCATAGTTTTCTCTTTGTTATAAAATCGAATATGAAATTCGATGGGTATTAATCATCATCGTAGGTGAGCTGCTCCAGCTCGCGATGTAGTATATCATCATCTCCAAGGTTGAGTTCAATAAGGCGCTTTAAATGCGTCACACTATCGAGATCGATTTGACGGCAATGTACGCCCAGGTGACCTTCTTCAACGTGACGAACTTCTACCTCCATCGTAATTTGGATATCACTACCAGGTAGATAAAAGTTTAAACTTGCTGGATCGTTTTTGAGTGGCACATAGCCATCTGGCAGGGTGAGTAACGCGCCATTGAGCGATAAATCCAAGATTTCGCAGCTAAAATCACCGCTTGAGGCCATAAATTGTGCCTCGTTTGAAAAAATAACTCTGGAATAACGTCGACGTTCTTTCATTGCTGATCCTAATAGTCCGTATAGCTAAAGAATAGCTTATATCATTGTGCTCGCTACCAAAAAATGACAATAAATTACACCGCTTGGATGGAATTGCCACTGTAATTTGATTTGCGACTTGCCTCCACAGTGCGACATGAATAAAGTTAAGCAGGTACTAAAAAATAAAAAAGGCCCCTAATGAGGAGCCTCAGATTATCATCGTCGATAGGCTAACGTTTGAGCTTTTAGCCAATCTTCTTATATTTGATACGCTTAGGCTCAGCAGCCTCAGCACCAAAGGTCTTCTTCAGCCACTCTTCGTATTCAGTGTAGTTGCCGTCAAAGAAATTGATTTGACCTTCATCACGGTAATCTAGGATGTGAGTCGCGATACGGTCTAGGAACCAACGATCATGCGAGATACACATAACGCAACCCGGGAATTCCAAAATCGCATTTTCTAGCGCTCGCAACGTTTCAACGTCTAGATCGTTGGTTGGCTCATCCAGCAATAGCACGTTACCGCCCGCTTTTAGTAGTTTTGCTAAGTGCAGACGATTGCGCTCACCACCAGAAAGCTCTTTTACAAATTTTTGCTGGTCATTACCTTTGAAGTTAAAGCGGCCAACATAAGCGCGGCTTGGTACTTCAAAGTTGCCAATTTTAAGAATGTCTTGGCCGTTAGAGATCTCTTGGAATACGGTGTTATTACCGTCCATGTCATCACGGAACTGTTCAACAGTGGCGATTTCAACCGTCTCACCTATGGTGATGTTACCACTATCTGGCTGCTCTTGACCGCTCAACATTCTAAATAGCGTTGATTTACCCGCGCCGTTCGCACCGATGATCCCTACGATTGCACCTTTAGGTACGTTGAAGTTCAAGTCGTCAATCAATAATCTGTCACCGAAGCTTTTACGTAAGTTGCTCACTTCAATCACTTGGTCGCCTAAGCGAGGACCTGGTGGAATGAATAGCTCGTTGGTTTCGTTACGCTTTTGATAGTCGTTTTGCTGAAGCTCGGTAAACTGCGCCATACGTGCTTTAGACTTAGCTTGGCGACCTTTCGGATTTGAGCGCACCCATTCAAGTTCTTTTTCAATCGACTTCTGGCGTGCTTTCTCTGATTTTTCTTCTTGCTTCAAACGTGCATCTTTTTGCTCAAGCCATGAAGAATAGTTACCTTCCCACGGAATACCATGGCCACGGTCAAGCTCTAAAATCCAGCCAGCTACATTATCTAGGAAGTAGCGGTCGTGGGTGATCGCCACCACTGTGCCCTCGTAGTCATGAAGGAAGCGCTCCAGCCACGCAACTGACTCGGCATCTAAGTGGTTAGTTGGTTCGTCAAGAAGCAGCATATCTGGCTTTTCAAGTAACAATCGGCAGATAGCAACACGGCGTCTTTCACCACCTGAGAGGTGCTCAATTTTTGCATCCCATTCTGGTAAACGAAGCGCATCGGCAGCGCGCTCAAGGGCATTATCTAGGTTGTGACCGTCGTGTGCTTGGATGATAGCTTCTAATTCGCCTTGCTCTTTAGCTAGCGCATCAAAGTCAGCGTCTTCCATTGCGTACTCTGCGTACACTTCGTCTAATCGAGTAAGTGCGCGCTTAACTTCGCCAACTGCTTCTTCAATCGTTTCACGAACGGTTTTGCTTTCATCTAGTACAGGTTCCTGCGGTAGGTAACCAATCTTAGTACCAGGTTGCGGACGTGCCTCGCCCTCGAATTCATTATCCACACCCGCCATAATACGAAGTAAGGTCGATTTACCTGCACCATTAAGACCTAAAACACCAATTTTAGCGCCCGGGAAAAAGCATAAAGAAATGTCTTTCAGAATAGTGCGCTTAGGTGGCACAACTTTGCTCACCCGCGACATGGTATAAATATATTGAGCCATTAGTTTCCAATCTCTTTTTTAAGTTAGATGTATTTTAGAGAAAGCCTTCCAGTGCTGCAATGTTGATAGTTCAGAACGAGGAAAAAACAATGCCCAAGCTAAAGTTGGTTAACTATTGTAATTTTTTATTTGCCTTTTAATAAGTTAAATAATTGAACTGTTTATTTATCCAGTTATTAATTGTAAGCATATCATTCATAGGTCATTTTTGACCTGTTTCCAATCCGAGAAATCGCTATTATATCACTACGCTGAAGAAAGTTATCAGATGAACATGTTAACGGGCGTGGTGGGTTTTTACCGGAACTAAAAACTCGATGGCAAGGATGAACGGCTACGTTGTTTTCGCTTTTCAGCGATCCCCATTCAGCTAAGCAGAACAAATTTTCACTAGTCGTGTTTATTTTTTGAGGTAAGGAGAACAATGACACTTATAAACACAACCACATCCAGACTGGTGGGTCAAAGCAAACCAGCTCCAACAGGCGCCGAAATTCTTCGTGTTGCGCGAAAGCTCAGAGGTTACACGCAAGCTGAATCAGCCGCTCATTATGGTATTGAGGAGCGTACGTTAAGACGATGGGAAAATAGGGAATATAGCCCACGCTGGAATGATGTTATTGGCCTAGTTGAAGATGTGTACTTACTCGATATTTTAGAAGTGATAGGAAAAATCCATGACCAACAAGCAAGTGACAATTAAACAGGTACGTACTGCCCTTAAGCGCTGGGGTAAGTTTTGGTGTAGTAAAGAGCTAGGTAAGGGCTTTAGCCGTCAAGCAGCAACTGAAGCTATTGGCAGTTCATCAAGTAAGTATGTGAGTGCAGAGCAGATGCATGTGCCAGATGAAATTGCTCAACTTACCGCATCAATTGAGTTACTTAGGCCAGAATGTAAGCGTGCAATCCGAGCTAAATACATGATGCATAACAAGGTGGTCGATGCAGCAAAAACATTGGGTTTTGACAGCAAGCGTTCAATGGAGTTTTGGTTATTGAAAGCTGAGCAAAGCTTGATGGTTAATATGTCGACACATTAGCAACAATAAAGGGGAATTGTATGTCCGTAATGAATACAGTAGAGCAACTCAAAAAACATGAGGGGTTTCGCCAATTTCCTTACCTTTGTACCGCGGGAAAGCTGACTATTGGTTATGGTCGAAATCTCGATGATAAGGGGATTGATGAAGAAGAAGCAGAATCACTACTTGCGAGCGATGTAGAAAATGCCAAAGCGGCGGTGGCGCGCAGGATTGCAACCCAACACTGCAACGATGCACGGATGGCGGTGCTGGTAAATATGGCATTTAACTTAGGGATCACAGGATTACTTAATTTTAGTCGAATGTTACAAGCGGTCGAAAAAGGTGATTTTGATACCGCCGCGCTAGAAATGTTAGATAGCCGATGGGCAAGACAAGTGCCTAATCGCGCGCAAGAGCTTGCTCAACAGATGATCTCTGGGGAATGGCAATCATGAGTCTATTAGGTAGCCTATTTTCTGCAAAAACAGTGGCTCCGATAGAAGCAATTGGCAATATTCTTGATGAATTGTTTACCAGTGAAGAAGAAGTACTCAAGCAAGAGCATTTAAAGGCGAGACTAATAGCAAAGCATGCATTAGTACAAGCGCAGATCAATCAAGTTCAAGCAGCGCATCGCAGTGTGTTTGTTGCGGGGGCGAGGCCTTTTTTGATGTGGGTGTGTGGTCTAGGCTTTTTGTTTTCGTTCGTGATTAATCCAATTCTACAGTGGTTAATGCCTGAACATGGTACGCCTGAGTTGCCGCTGGATGTGATGTTAGAGCTTACGCTTGCCATGTTAGGGCTTGCAGGGCTTAGAACCGTTGAGAAAGTAAAAGGGGTCAGCAAGTGAATCATCCTGAACAATGGCAAATGAAAAAGGAGTTTAATTTGGCCCACATTCTCACCACCATTGCGCTGTTGGTGTCTGGTGTTATTTACCTTGGCGACTTAGATAAAAGGATCACCACTAACTCCCAAGAGCTTGACCACCTCAAGCAAATTCGCCAAGAAGACCAAAAGCGCATCGAAAAGCGCTTAGATTCTATAGATAAAAAATTAGATACGTTGCTCGGTGCCCGCAGAGTGGGTCCGTAGCGCAGCTATTATCGGCCGTATTGGCTTTCTTTATCCAACCCCATTTAAAAGGAGAGTAGCATGAATAATGCTATTGATTTGACGCGCCTATCTGCACCTGATGTGTTGGAGACAGTCAGCTATGAAGCTATTTATCAGGAATTAGAAGCGCAATTGCAACAGCAGTTTCCAGATTATCCATTTCTTCCCTCAGATCCAGCAATAAAGCTGATGGAGCTTTTTGCCTATCGTGAGGTATTGCTGAGGCAGCGTGTAAATGACGCCGCACAATCTGTGATGGTGGCATATGCCACGGGCAGTGATTTGGATCATTTGGGTGTTTTGTTCGGTGTAGCGCGAGAAGAAGCGGAATCGGATGAACGCTATCGTTTGCGGATCCCACTTTCTCTTGAAAGTCACTCAATGGGAGGCACGTCTGGTGCTTATCAGTACCACGCGTTTACCGCTTCTGCAAAAGTGAAAGACGTATTTGTTGAGTCAACATTACCGGGCATTGTTGAAGTCCATGTGTTACCAGTTGCTGATGTGGTGACTTTGGAAGATAAAGAAGCACTGAGAACAGAGGTGTTACGTTATCTCAACGACGAAGATGTTAGACCGCTTACGGACCTTGTACGCGTGCATTTGGTAGAGCCAACGGCCTACACGATTGAAGCCGATATTTACTTTAATGCAGGTATTAATACGGAGCAGGTTAAAGTGTCCATCCATCGTGCAATTGAAAACTTTATTCAATCACATTACTTGCTCGGGAAAGAAGTACCCAGTTCGGGACTTATTGATGCCTTGCATCAAGGAGGAGTAAGAAAAGTGAAGCTTCGCTCGATGCATGACGACCTCTCACCAAGTGCTAAAAATGCAGCTTACTGTCGCGATGTGCAATTACATTTTCCAACGGAGTAAGGTGAGCTATGACAAGTTATCATAAATTACTGCCACCTGGCACATCAAAGCTGGTTCGCACTATTGCTGAGCAAGCTGAAGACTTACCGAGTAAGCTTGAGGTAACACCAACTATCCCAGAATATGTGGGCAAGCAATGGCACCCAGAGACCTGCCCAGAGGCTTTATTACCTTGGCTTGCATGGTCTTTATCAGTAGATGAGTGGGATGAAAGCTGGCCGGTAGATACTAAACGGGCATTTATCGCCAATTCGGTCAAAGTACATAAGCACAAAGGTACTGTTGGCTCGGTAAAGCGAGCATTGGCAGCGCTAGGGGTAAGTGTTGAGTTTTTTGAATGGTTTCAAGAAATTGATGATATAGCACTGGCGCCTTATCAATCAAAGCAGCCGCATACCTTTATGTTTATCGCGTGGGCGAATGAAATTCCGTATACCAGTGACGCTGTGATCTTAAGCCCAGAGCTTTACCAAGCCGTTAAAGATGTTACTGATAGTACTAAACCAAAACGTGCCCACTTCGATTTTCTAGTTGGTGCCAAAATGAGCCTAACACTGCAAACTGCCTCTATTGCCAGTGGTTTGCAGGTTGCGAGAAAGTCAGCGCAAACTGAGGCCATAAAAGCACCCGCTGCCACCGTATCAGCGGCATTTGCATTGGCAAGCAATAAGCAAATCGCAGCGACAGGCCGGTATATGAAAAGCCAGCATGTGAATGCGTATTTACAGAGCTCTGCGCGAGTAGGGCTTCACTTAAATAATCGCCGTCATGTGGTTAGCCGAATTTATTTAACCAATGAGCAAAGATTGCCTGCCGCCAAGTTTGACTTTACGACGGAACTTGCGAGCACTTTGCACTTTACTAATCGTCGTTTTCAAGTGGCTAGATTCTACTGCCACGTATAACCATCGCAGCAATTTAGCCTACAACCGCTATTGGAATAGCGAATAAACACTTCAATTGATGTCATCAGCGTTTACCCAGCGGTAGTACCTATTGGTATAAAACCCATTGCTGTCATTTCATATCAATGTGCTTCATAAACCAGCTTATCAAACGAGCTGTGTATTGATGCGGGTTGATATCACTCAACAAAAGGAGACAGGTGCTGTGAGCACGATTTTACGGCCGACCATCACCACCGCGGGTTTGGAAGCAGTATTTAACGCCCAAAAAAATGGCTTTCAAGCGAAGATCAGCAAGGTAGGGCTTGGCACTGGCAACTATACGCCAGATCAAGGCCGCCGACAGCTACAACAAGAAGTCCACCGCATTATGGTGGCAAGTGGCGAAGATAAGGGGAATGCCCAAATCCATATGAGTGTGATTGATGATACCGATCACAACTTTTGGGTCAATGAAGTGGGCTTTTATATCGAAAGCGAAGCAAATGGCCAAACACAAGAGGTGCTATTTGCGGTGTATTCTTCACCAGATAGACCCATTGCTTATAAATCGGCGGAAGTCGATTTACTTCTTGCTTTTGATTTGGTGCTAACGGGCGTACCTGCCGACGCCGTTACCATCGTCGATAACGGCGTTAATCTGAATATTCTTATCGCCCCTGAACTTGCCAAGCTAGGCGCTGCGCAAATTAACAATATGACTCGTCATCTTAAACAGAAGTTTGAGTTGATGGACAAAGGAATTTTATAGGAGCAACTCATGGCATTAGAACAAGATATTGCTAATCTCATTCAGTCTACCGATGCCTTAACGGCAGTGGTGGATAACAAAGCGCAGCAGCTCGACAACCAAATGGCTGCCTTTGACACGCGTATTGCAAAAAAAGAGCAAGATGTCGACAAATTTATTCAAGAAGCGATGCCTGAAACACGCTATGTTCAGGATATTTTTATCGGTGGTTCAAAGGATTATTTTTATCCGGTGTGGTGGGTTATGCCCAGTAATGCTGCGGGAGTGAGTAAGTTAACGATTGCTCGCCAGTATTCATGGAATGGTGACACAAAACCCTTAAACACCACAAGCCCTCACCAAGCGGCACTTTTACTTGAGTTGGAAGGAAATGCAACGGCTTGGCACGGTGATTCAAATTTTCTACATGTTAAACGCTTTCATGAGCGTTATAACCCAACCGTAAGCCATGCCAGTTTTGCTATGTACTGCAAACGCGAAAAAGCGGACTCAAGTTTAGATCTATATGGTGGCGGTGAAGAAGGTGCCTTTGGTGCATTCTGTGCTACTCATAGCGGGGTTTACTTAAGAGGTGGCGGTCTTAAATATCGAATTATTAAAAACTGGAAAGGCGACGTATGGTTCCATGACGGTAGCGATCAAGAGAGACGGAATCTATATGCAAGAAGCTGGGATAGTTGGACTGTTCGTTGGTACGCAGAGCCAATTCCATTTGCCGGGCGCTTAGCACCAACACTAAGCTCAATCCCTTACGCACACCATCCATACACACCACCAACAGCTTAAAGGAGTCACAATGGAAATTAAAACCTTAAAAATCGGTGATGATGAACTGATTAATGTGCCGGCAGATGAAAAAACACTGGCAGACTTAGGCGTAGCCAGCGCTGATATTCCGAGTATTCTAGCTGAGGCAAAGCAGGCTCAGCTTGCAGCGCAATGTGTGCACGCTAGAAGTTTTGCTTACCAGTGCGAGTCAGATGGTCTTGCCTTCGATTACTTAGCGGCAATGGCCGAATTTGGTGAAGCGAGTGAAGCAGCACAAGCGGCAAAAACTGCGTGGCTGCAAGCGCGAAGCACCATTAAAAATCGCTACCCAAAACCGCAATAACACCAATCTACAACGACTTTAGGCTATTAAGCCCACCATTCGGTGGGCTTTTTTGTGCCTGATTTACCGCTGAGATAGCACTCAGTATTCCTTTTACAAATTGTATTAACCATATGGAGAAAAAATATGGCATTAGAACAAGATATTGCCAAATTGATTGAGGCGTCAAACGACCTCACCGCAACCGTCGATAATAAAATTCAAGATATTACGGCGACTTTAACTAGCAGCGTTGTTGATGCAAAAAATAAAGTCAACGCGGAGTTAGGCAAAATAGATCAAAGGTTTGACTCTGCCCGCAAAAAGCAGTCGCATTTTCGCGTGACTAGAAACCAAGCATTAATTCCCAATGAGGCAGGGACTTTTCCACACTCTTGGAATGGTGGTTATGTAAAAGAAGCGAGACTTTTAGAAACAGTTACAACCGGAGTCGAAACAGACCAAAGAACGCCGCTTGCAAGAGAGTTTTTACGAGCAATTAATTCTGACACCAAATACTTTGCAGGTAAATTTAATATTTGGGAGCTGGAATATTACCCCAACAAAAGGGGAAGTAATGCCGATCAATATGCATATTTAATGTATCAATACTTTAGAGCACCAACAATGGTCACTGTCGCGGCGATCGTAAAGCATATTCGAGGGACAGTACCAAACAATTGGTGGTGTGAAGGCTTAGAAGCAAATCAAGATGCAAAGCTTTGCGGTAAAACCATCTATTACGGTCGAAATCAATATAGCCATTGTCACCCTTATGTTCATGGTCAAGGGAAGCCAGAAGATGAGACTGGCGTGATTCAAATTGCCCTTCCTGCTGTGGTAACTGGAGATGTTCCGCTAGACGGTTGGGGACAATTCGCCTATTTAGGTGACGCTACACAAAATGCTTACGACTAAGGAGAATAAAAATGGCAAAACTAATAGTAAATAACCAAATTGTTGACAAGTTCTACGACGCCAAAACCCCACATTTTGTAACGCAAGAGTTTGTTGAAGATACATTTGGAGTGGGAACAACCTTCACACTAGAGCTTAGTGCAGCTGAGACAGCCCTTCAGAGCAAGCAATCTGCGCGTGAGCAAATTGCTCAACAAGTTGCAGACACAGACACATTGCTCGGTACAACGGCAGACACGGCTCAATTATTGCTGAAAGAGCTGAGCAGTTTGGTTACTTCACTTAGTACCGCGCAATCACTGGATGACGTTAGAGCTTCCGTGAGCGGACTTAAAGATAAAATTGGCCATATCCACGCTGATGTGCAATCGGGAAGCTTAACTTTTCCATACCAAGTGAAAGGTGAAGCTCAGGTGATGCATGAAATCGCTGAGCGTGCAAATGGCGTAAGTCAAGCACTGCAAAGCAACGCTTAAACATACCCACCACAAGCACCCAGTCATTTTTGATTGGGTGCCTTACAACAGGCCCCATTATGTCTTTAACTAACTTCAGTGCGGTCAGTCTTAGTCAATTACCCGCATCCGATTTACTTGAACCCGTTGAATTTAAAACGCTTTATAACGAACTAAAACAAGCCGTAGAACACACCTGCCCAGAACTTTCTGAGCTACTACCTAGCGACCCCATCGTCAAGCTGATGGAAGTCTTTGCTTATCGAGAGCTACTATTACGTCAACAAATTAATGAAGGCGCGCAGCAGGTGTTGCTGGCAAAAGCCACGAGCAGTGAACTCGATTATTTGGGTAATCGTTTTGCGGTGATACGAGAAGCTGGGGAAAGTGATGAGCGCTTTCGAGCGCGTATTCAGTTGGCACTAGAAGGGTTTAGTACGGCAGGGCCTATTGGTGCTTATTGTTTTCACACGCTTAAAGCCTTACCTCAAGTTAAGGATGTTTTTGTTGAGTCTCCCGAGTTTGAGCTGCTTCAGGTCGAGCCGCCATTATCAGACTTAGTACCAGAGCATACGAAATTGCTGCATTGTAGCCATGCCGCTAGGCTTCAAGATGCTGCGCCGGGGGATGTTGCCATAACGGTGCTGACAGATAGAGGCAATGGCATACCAAATCAAGACGAAATCACAGCAATTACAGAGCATTTGTTTCAAGAAGACATTAGGCCTCTGACAGATAGGCCACGAGTACTCTCAGCTGAGGTAAAAGAATTTACCCTCCGCGCCACGCTTTATTTATATCCAGGCCCTGATGAAGAAAACGTGAGATCTACGGTAGAGCAAAGCGTGCAGCAATGGTTGAAAACACATCATAAACTTAATCATGATATTCGGTTGTCTGGGCTTTACAGTGCGCTACACCAAGCAGGTGTGCAACGTGTTGAGCTGCTCTCACCCGCCGCCGACATTATCAATACCCCTTGGCAGGCAGCGTTTTGTACACAAGTGGAGATAAACATTGCAGGAAGAGATATTTAATACGCTATTACCGCACGCAAGCACTAAGCTTGAGCATGCGTTGGCAAAGGCGCTAAGTAAAGTTTCTGCGACTCCTGTTCCACTTGGTAGTCTTTGGGATCCATGGCGATGTCCCGAGCATTTTTTACCTTGGCTTGCGGATGCACTCAGCGTGGACTTTTGGGATAGCGCTTGGCCAGTTGAAGTGAAGCGCAAGATTATAGCGAATAGCGTGCCCGATCATCGAATAAAAGGCACGGTTACTGCAATAAAAAGCGCGCTCTCCACTCTAGCTGCAAAAGTTGAGCTTAAAGAGTGGTGGCAACAAGAAAATCCTCACGCGTTTACGCCGCATTCTGCACAGATCATTGCGTTGGCCGCTCAGAACCTAGATCCAGCTGGTAGCACGCTACTGACTCCTAAGTTGCAGGCACAACTTTGGCAAGCTGTGGTGATGACAAAACCATGTCGCAGCCAAATTAGTTTGCATGTAGGCGTACAACAAAGTGCAAGCTTATCGCTCAATACCGTCAGTCAGTCTGCGAGTCTCCAGCGAACGTGGATGCCTCAACACACAGATAATGTTGCAAATGTAAGCCAGTCGTATCTTGCTGGTACTTCTGTTTTGCAAGGGGTGGGCAAAATATCTGGTGAAGTGCGCTCTGATCTCAAAAGTGCTTCTAGCCTTTATGTTCACGCAGCGCCCTTTGCTATCCAAATCCAGCGACAGTCGTTTTATTGCTATTAATACCTAAACAAAGCTGCTGCAAAACAAACTTGAAGATTAACAGACTCTAAAGGAATGACTCATGGAACAATTTACGCCGCTTATTACGCAGGCGGGATTAAACGCGGCCGTTAATGCCAAAGCTAATGGTTTTACCATTGATATTAGCGCGATTGCGGTAGGCACTTCTGGCTATACGCCGTCTCGTAGCCAAACCAGGCTGCGAGGCGAAAAAAATCGCGTGGCGATTGCCGGCGGGCAAGTTGTTGGTGACGGACAATTTCATATTACCGGACATTTTATTGACGATGCTGAGTATGCGGTGCGAGAAGTGGGTTTTTATCTTGCCGATGGCACTTTGTTTGCCGTTTGGTCTCACCCGCAAAATGTACTTTTTTATCAAACACCCATTGCACAAATCGTACAAGGGTTTGATCTGCTGTTAAGTGCTGCACCCGTAGACGCTATCACGATTAATACCACAGGCGATTTAACGCTTTTCTATGCCGGCGAATTTCTCGACATGCTGGTGGCACAAACCCAACAACTGAGTGCGCAAATTCAAGCGAATCACCGACAAATTCAATTCAACGACAGACTATTACAGCTAGGAGTGTAATATGGCGGATTATCAGCCAATGACATTAGAGCAGCGCATCGCCGCACTGCAAGCCGAGAACGGCAAATTAATCGATTCGAATAATGCCCTAACCCAAACCGTGATCGGCAAAATGGGGGAGATTAATCATGCGCTAAGTGATGCGCAGGCACAAGTAGAATCTAAAAAGCAAGAGCTTGAGCAAAGAGTTAACAGTTATCTTTCGGGCGCGAGAGAGGAGCTAGGGTTTACAGCCCTTAATTATAATCATGACTTTTTAGATACCTATACAACAGCAAATGGTGAAATTGAATTGCCAGTCGGAATTGGAACTCATAGTAATAATCCAATCACTGAGTATTTCGATATAGAAATGATCCCAGTGAGGAGTGGAGATGTTGACGGTCGTTCAGATGTTGCCAAAGAGCTACTTACAGCAATGAATATTGGTGCTAACACATTACATTTTTCCAGCAGTTTTAAGATTCTTCATATCAAGCATAAAGAGAATATGCCAATTCCAAGTAAATGGGTATTTCATATTCCAAATCAGCATATTAAGCATATGCAAGGTGCGTCCTTAATCCTATGGGCTAAAGGTAAAGGCTTTAATTGGGGAATGGATACTAATTTAGAATGGAAACAAGTTCGTAGAGCGTGGAGGCCATCTGCAAACCCTGGCCCGTATGTTCATGTTGATGTTTACATGCATGAAGCTGGTGGTGAACTTTATTTAGCATTACCGAGTATTGTTGCTGGAGTCTGGCCTGAAGACAGAGTGCTCGGCAATCTGTACAACCCAAAAAGTGAGCTTATACGCCGTGGTGCTGCTTGGCATGATGTAACTGCCCATGATGCATGGAGAGATACAAATACGGCAAATGGTGGCGATCCAGCAAGAGATACCGTTTAAGGAGAAATTGAATGTCAGTGAATATAGTAACAAAGTCAGGAATCAAACCGATTGAAGTAGTGATTTGGGAGGATGAAATAAGCTCAGTGAGGCGAATAGAGTTGGATCCTCTCGTTTTAGAGCTACAACGTAAAATTGCTGCGCGTTACACCGCAGAGGAAATCGAAGCCGCTAGGTTAGAAGTTAAAGAAAAGGACACCGAGATTAAATTAAGGTATCCGCGTCCAGATCCAGAATAAGGCACTCTATGGCAAATCAATCAATCGATCTTTCCACTTTGCCAGCGCCAAATATCCTTGAACCACTTGATTTCGAAAGCTTATTCCAAGCACGTAAACAACGCTTTATCGAACTTGCACCTGAATATGCCGACGCGTTAGCGCTCGAAAGCTCGCCGCTTACGATTTGTTTGCAAGTCGAAAGTTATCGCGAGCTGCTATTACGACAGCGCGTCAATGAAGCCGCGGCGGCTAATTTGTTAGCCACCAGCCAAGGCGCTGATCTTGAGCATCTTGGTGCTTTTTATGGGGTGGCTCGGTTGCCCGATGAGCATGACGAAACCTTACGAATGCGTATTCGCAACAGCACCATCGCGTCTAGTACGGCAGGTAGTGCGGCGCATTATCGTCATCAAGCCATTGAAGCGGCACCGGGATTAATCAAGGATGTGTCGGTGCAAAGCCCTGGGGATGGGCTGGTGGTGGTAACGGTACTTGCAAAGTTTGACACTGATGCAGAACAGGTTTTAGCACAAGTGAAAGAGAGGCTATTTGATGGCTCGGTGAAAATGCTAACGGACACGCTAGAGGTCGAGCTTGCACAGCCCATTTGGGTAGATGTTGAAGCTGAGCTTTATCTCAATACTCATGCTTCTGAACTTATTATTAATAAGCTGGAGCAAACGTTGCAAGACAACTGGCTCAAGGTCACGACACTTGGTTGGGACTTAACGCCAAGCTGGCTACATGCGCAATTACATAGTACGGGAATTAAGCATATCGAGCTGCTCGCGCCAACACAGTTAATTGATGTGGCGGCTCATCAGTACGTTATGCCCAAGTCAATCTCGCTGACATTAAAGCGAGGCTAAGATGACGTTATTACCTCCTAATCACACTTTGCTGCAACGGCGATTACAGCAAAGTGTTGCCGTGAGTGACGATACTCATTCGAGTATCTCAAGGTTATCTGGGTTTAAGGCCGAGCCGCATGACAACTTGCTGATGTGGCTCGTTTGGGAGTATGGCTTAGAAGCTATTTTGCCCTACAGCCAAGACCTTCGCGAAACCATCAAGGAAGGTCTGGTTTGGCAGCGACTTCGCGGTACGCCAAAAAGTGTAGACATCGCGCTCAACTGGCTCAATTTTGACGAGGCTGAGCTTGAGGTTGATAAACCCGGACGCCACTTTTATCGCTATCAATTGGCATCTGGCAAAATTCCAGGGAATAAGGCGCTTAAAGATATACACCAGCTGCTTGGACTATCTGCCCCAGTAAGAGCCAAACTTTCACGTATTTATCATGGTTATGATGTGCGTGAACTGAAGTTGTCTCAAAGTGGTTTTGGAGCGCTTCTATCCGATGTTTCTGGCGTGCCATTTCATGATGGCGATAACACGCTGTGCAAAGTCAGCTTTGGCCGCAGCCACCAGCAAGGTGTGAGTCATGATATGGCGAATGCCTCCGTACACCTCAGTAGAACACATAGTCAGCGCAGTCATTACCTCACCACAAAACGCTTGAGTGAATATAAGCTCAGTGACAAAGAGCCTTCACAACTGCCTGTGAGTTCAGCCCGAATTAGGCTGATTTCGCAGCATCGGGTGTGGTCGACAAGAACATGGCTAGGGGAGTGGCAACAGAGCTGGAATAAAGCCGACGCCTTTATCGGTGATCCGCTTCATGCAACGACTGTCCATTGGCAACATCGTCAAATGATGCCGCTCTCAGCTGCGCTCGCCACTACTGGACGGCTTAACGTTCACTGTAGTCGTTTTCAAGTGGTGCTCCCTGAATAATACTCCCCAAATAAATGGAACTCTCAATGCAATCATCACAATTTGCCTCTGTTGTATGGACGACGTCGGGGCTTGCCAAATTGACGCAGGCGCTAGAGCAAGGACAAGCTTTTACGTTGACACATTTGTCCGCAGGAAGCGCAGGTTATATCGCGTCTCACTTGCAAACCCAGTTACGACAAGAGCGCCAAAAGGTCCCGATTTTACAGGCGGAGCAACTCACTGCAACACAAGTGCGTTTTAGCGCAGTGTTTGAAGGGGAAGCCGATTACCCAGTTAAAGAATTAGGAATTTGGTCTGGCAGCACCTTAGTCGCGGTATATAGCGCAGGGGGCGAAGTGCTGAATCATAAAAGCAAAGACGTAGCCTGGTTAGAGGTCATTTCGCTTAACCTCGCAGCGCTGCCTGCACAGCAAGTTAGTTTTGAAACTGGCGTGCTTAACACCAATATTTTTATGGCAAAAGAGCTGGCTACCTCTGTGTATGCACATCTTAGACAAGGTAAAAGTCTGATTCAGCAAGCCAACCAAACCATGCAACTGGCGATGCGCCTGCGCAAAGCAAACATAGGATAATACATGACCATAGAATCACAACTTGCTCAGTTGCAACAGGCTGCAACTGAGCAAACCGAAGCAAGTGTTCAACTTGCCAATAATATCACCGAAGGCTTACAGGAAATTGATCAGGTTAAGCAAGATATTGCTCATACCTATCAAACGGTTAATCAGAACAACCAAGCACTGAATGATTGGCAAACTCAGTCTGGCAGCGTCAACCTCAAAGATCTAAACGGCAACAGCCATACACTGCCAACCTTGAAATCACTTGTTGCAGATGCACAAAGCGTGAATCCACACCCCCATGTAATGACCAAAGCCCAGTTTGATGCACTACGCGACATGCGTAAACAGCAATATGCGGGTTCAGGGTTTGTTGAGTGGGGGAAGCATTATGATTCTGGTGTAAATGCTGAAACAGTGAACGAGGGGATGGATCTACTCTACGGACAGCAATATCTAAACTTTTTAAAGCTGGGTAGTAAACACAAATCTTCGACTGGAAGCTCAAAATCTTATTTGCCAATAGTTGTCATAGATGGAATAACCTTTGAACTATCGGATGGCGCAGGTTTAAGAGGAGATGGTACAGCGGTTACAAATGGTGACGAGTGGAAAAGAGTTCTGTTCCCTCCTGCACCCGACGGCACTAAAACCTATGATTCAGCTTCTGGCACCGTCACCCAGCATAGTAATGCCGAAGCCGCATTTGCTGCAGAAACCGATACTAATAAGGTGATCACCTCTCGTAAAGACTTAGTATTTCTGGAATCTTGGCATGAGAAAATTGCTGATAAAGACGTCGTGTATCCGCTAGGCAATGTGCAATATGGCGCAAATAATTATAAAGGCATTGCGCTTCGCAATAACCTCGTTACTCAGGGGTACTCTGCATTCGGTGAATGGGACACTGGTACAAAGGGGCATGGTATTAAGTGGTCATCGCTAACAGAGGCGCAAAAGGCTACTTTCCTTGGAGAGCCCGAGCATAATATTTACTACGACCCAGAAGCCAAAGCGTATATTCAGGTTAGATATCGAATTAGGGTTGTCGAGGGGGTTGGGGATAATTGGTATCGAGTTCAAGCCGACGGCGTTACAGTCGTCAATCAATTTTTAGGCTACAGTTCTGGCAACCAAACAAGTGTAGTTAAGCCCCAAGGAGCAAGTACTGAATTACTTGATTTAGGTGCTCACCCTGCAGGTAATAGGGGGATGTATAAAACACCATTTACAGTACTATCAAATTCTGAAGCAGGTCTAGGCGCGTTCGTGGCTTGTCAGTACGATGGTTCACCAGTGTCTGGCGTATCGTCAAATAACAAATGTTATGCTTTACCAATTGCTTTGGTACAGCGTCTCAACCAAGGTGCCTATCATCCGAGTTACAACCCACTGGGAACGGCAGGTTTTTCACGTAGTGATATGCCTGATAGTCAAGGTCATGCTGTGACATGGAATAGTCCAGCTTTAAAGCAAAAACCAGTATCCACACAGCAGTGTTTTGATTCCGATATCGCGAGAATACCTGCAGGTGGAATCGATTGGGGTAGCATTAGTGTTGCTTATAGCGGACGGCCGGACCAATACAAATATCATGACGCCATCTACGCAGGACAGGTTGAAGATTTGCGCCTAAGTGCGAAAAAGCTAGATGTTAACGAGCTACGTGAAGAAACCATGCGTAAAGCGGTTGCTGGGACATTACGCGGAAAGAGCAAAGTACCTTTTACTCACATTAAAAAGGCCGGCTCTTTTACAAAGCGAAGTGACACGGCTTATGAGACTCACGGCAGTTTTAACCCTTCACAATGGCGTTTGTCTTTTGAAGTTTCCAACTCAACGTTCGGCAATAGTGGTGGCAGTTTCAATGGTTATAAAACAGGTGCAGATAAGCCTAGCGGTGATTGGGTATACTATGTCGGCAGTAATGGTCAGTCGTTTTTGTCAGCAAGTATTGTGCACTTTTCTTATGGAGAAAATCAGCATTATTTCTTGCCTTGGATTGAGGGTGATATTAACGGGAAAATACTTACTTCAGTACGAGAGTCAATTAGACAGCAGGTTGATGAGTTTTTTCCGATAGGAACGGATATTGATGTATATGTGATTAAAGCAGATGAAATCGATGCTGAATTCGACTCACTCCCGTGGGTAGATATCATCGGAAGCCCTGAAAACATCGCGGCTACCTTCCCTGACGGTGTTGTAGGGCAGTGGATTCCCACAATCCCAGATGGCACAGGTAAAAGCTATCAATTGAATAAAAAAGCAGTGTCAACGTCGCCAACTCTCTATGTCACTGAAGATAACGGCAGTACATGGATCCAAACGAGTTCAACAATTCATCCTTATGCAAATATTCGCAATGTAGCTCCTTCTGCTGGAAACGTTGAACTATGGTGTTACGAGGCAAAAGCTAAGTTCACAGAAGCAGCATCACTTTCAAAGCTGTTAAATATGTCATCAGATGTTTGGAGTGGTAACTACTCTCAGCCATCTTTAGGTAATCGGTTAAAAGAAAGCTTGATAGATAAAAGTGGGGGAGCGGACAGGGATAACCCAAGAGGTTATTACAAACTGGAGTACAAAAATATTGGTGATATTTATATCAGTACTCGAGTGGAGCACCAACCCAAACATACTCCGATTACTGATTTGTCACCGAATACCGAGGCTGTTAAAGCAATATACTCGATAGTTGAGAAAAATGGATTGATGTACTTCCAGCTTAATGGTGCTGAACTTAAATACCAATATAAAGAGGTGCTACCAGTTAACTCGAGCATTTTACAGGCTTACAGTAAAGGCAAGCTATATCATTTTGTGGTTGGTGCATTCAAAGGACTAGTGGTGCAATTGCTTATAGACGTAACTTGCATAATGGAAGAGAAATGTTACTTAAACAGCGAAGGAGAAATTGTCAGCTTCACAACTGGCAACGTAATCGGTATTGCATCAAGTGCAAAAGGCTCTTGGGGCGACGATCAAACCATCCCTATCATCAGCGGCGAAAACACCAAAACCGATCTTAACGGCAATACCGTCAAAGTGTTCTGCCATCACACCCTATTCCCAATAGGAATTGCACATAATGGATAAGGAGAGTGCGATGAATACTGAGGCTGAGAACCTCACAGCTGATGCAGCAGAGGCCGCTGCGGTGAGCTATGCAGATGTGCAAACAAAAATCATGCTGCGTCACCCTCAAGAACAAGTTGATGAGGTGCTACAACTTGCCATTGAGCAAGAAGAAGCGGCATATCGTGAAGCGCATGCCGCGTGGCAGACTGAAACGACTGAAGTGCAAGCACAGATAGCAGAGGCGCAAGCGCACAATGCCGCTAATCCAGATGAACTAATGCCTGTGCCGCCACTACCAATGGAGCCTATGCTGGACTTGCAAGCGAGAAGAGCTTGCTATCGTGTTGAGCATGTGGAGGTGGATTTAGCATTAACCACTGAAACTGTTAACTCGCGCATAGAGTACGACGACGAAGCGCGAGTGGCTTATCACCATCCTGCGACCATTTCACATACTGAACAACAAATTGCAGAAACTAAACGTGAACGCTTTAAAAGTCAGCGCGCAGCGAATGTGGCGTCAATCGCCGTTGAAGTTGATGGTCTGGTGTTTGATGGTGATGAACAAAGTCAGCAACGTATGGTTCGAGCCATACTGCTGATGACAGACAGTGACACGCAGCGCTGGGTGCTTGCCAATAACGCCGTGGCCGAAGTCACTAAAGCACAACTTACCCAAGCTTGTTTACTTGCCGCAGAGCAACAATCCGACCTCTGGATTGAATCTTACTAAACCTCTACTTTTTCACCGAGCTTAATCTTTGGCTCGGTTTTATTTCTTTAAGGAGCAGTCCTTGGCCACTTTAACACTTCAAGGCCGAAAGGCGCTTGCACGGCTAATGCAGCAGCAGGCTATTTATTTGGCATGGGGAAACGGCGAATCAAGTTGGGATAATACTTTGCCGCCAACCCCTACCAATACCACACAACTCACCAATCTCATTGGTTATCGCAAGGCAAAGCAAATTCGCTTTTGCGAGCCAGATGAACAGGGCGAAATTCAAGTACCAACCGGAAAGTTCCGCTTAAGCGATACCGCCAGCCAACATCTATATTGCCAATTCACCTACGACTTTGAAGATGGCTTAGGTGAGCATATTCGAGAGCTAGGTTTAATGCTTGGCACGACACCAAAAACGGGCATTCCAGCGGGAAAATATTACCTCTTACCAGACGAGGTTGCAGAGGCTGGTGAGCTTATTTTGCTTGAACATCGCACGGCGCTATTTCGTGACCAAGGGGTACGCGAAACGTTTGAGTTTGTGATCAGTTTTTAAGAAGAAAGCAATGATAAAAGATTATTACCAGCAGTTTGATCCTGCAAAGCGTTACAGTCAGCTATTGTTTCGAGCGAGTAAAGGGTTGCAAAGTCGTGAACTTAACGACCTGCAACTGCAGTCTCAGCACCATGTCAAAGGCATCGCTGATGTATTGATGAAAGATGGGGATGTGGTTAAGGGGGCGAGGTGGTTATTGACCAAGCTCATGCCGTTGCAACCATTGGCGCATCCTCAGTATATCTGCAAGGTGCGGTACATGATGTCGGCACCAAACAGTTAGCGATTGCGCTAAATAAACTCGAAATTGTCGGGGTGTGGTTAGCAAAGGAAGTGGTGACAGAGCTTGAAGATTCAACACTTAGAGATCCAGCCATTGGTGCACACAATTTTGACGAAGCGGGTGCCGCGCGACTGAAAATCTCGGGCCGTTGGGGATTGAGCGACAGCCTTGACTATCCCAATAGCGACTTTTTTCCCGTTTACCAAATCGATCATGGCACGCTTATCGTTAAACAGCCGCCGCCACAACTAGACTCAATTACCAGCGCGCTTGCGCGTTATGACCGAGAGTCAAATGGCGGGAGTTATGTGGTGAGCGGGCTCAATGTCAGCTATCGAGAGAGCACGGCAAGCCACCAGCACTTTAATGTGCAAGAGGGAAAAGCGCATATCAATGGCTATGAAATAGCGTTTAACACCGCACTGCCTGTTACGCTGCCAAACGACCCCGATGTGCGTGAGGTGATCAATGAGCCGAGCCGATTTAGTGCCAATGCCCAAGGCGCTATGCGAGTCGATTTAGACTTTGCTCCGGTGCAGCGCATTGATCAGGTGACCGTAGAGGTGAAAAAGCGAACCTCTCTGACTCGAGGCCACGCGCAAACCGGCCAAAACACCGATCCCTTTGATGATGACTCTGTGATTGAAATTTTGCAGATCTCGCAAGGTGGTATTGAATATCAGCAGGGTATCGACTTTATCTTTACCCGTAATCATATTAGCTGGCGCGATGGTGGCAATAAGCCAGCTTCAGGCACGTCGTATGACGTGGTGTATACCTATCGCCGACTTATTGAAGTTGATGCCGACGAAACCGGATTTTGGCTCGAGCAACAGTTAAGCGAGGCTGAGGAAATGCTCGAAAATGGCCTTGTGGTCGTCGATTATCACTGGTTTATGCCACGTATCGACCTGCTCGTGCTTACCCCTAATGGCCAGGTTGAGCGGATCAAAGGTGCACCGGACAGAATCAACCCGCAAGCGCCTTTAGTGCCTCATCAACATCTGGGGCTTGCCCAAGTGCAGCAACACTGGGGAGTGCGCCACCGCATATCCAAAATATTGCGATTGAAGCGGTACAAATGACAGATCTTGCGTTGATGCAACAGCAGATCTCAGATTTATACCAATTGTTGGCCATTGAACGCCTACGTAACGATACCAATGCCCAGTCACCAGCTAGCAAATACGGTGTATTTGTTGACCCGTTTTTAGATGACGATATGCGCGATATTGGACTTGAACAAAGCGCTGCTATTGTGGATGGCGAACTTATGCTGCCAATGGCCGCAGAAATAACTCAGCTGTCACAACCACAAGTCCAGACATTATCGTATGAACTCGAAGATGTCTTAGTACAAGAAAGCCGTACTGGGGAGATGAAAATTAACCCGTATATGGCATTTGAACCACTGCCTGCGGATGTCACGTTAACCCCAAGTGTTGATCATTGGACACAAACCCAGACTCAGTGGACAAGCCCTATTACTCGCAGGTTAACTCGCGGTGGAGGGCGTGTTCGTCGCGTTATTACTCAAACGAGTACTGAGCGAGTTGGTGTGCGCCGTCAGCAAGCCGAGTTCTTGCGCACTCGGTGGGTCAACTTTGCTATTTCTGGGTTTGATCCAGGTGAGCAACTGGACTCACTGTTATTCGATGGCATTGAAATTATTTCAGAGGTGCAAGCATGATCCAAGCAAATACACGCGGTGAATTAGCTGGTCGATTTAAAGTGCCAAATAATGTTCCCGCCGGAACTAAACTGGTGCGATTTATTGGTAAGCAAGGTTCAGCAGGAAGCGCTAGTTATACAGGTAGTGGCGTGATTGAAGTGGAAACATTGAGGCGCGTAAATAGCATTATTACTCAGCGTTTTGACCCACTCGCACAAACCTTTATTTTGGAGCAATCGCGATTTATTGCCGGTGTTGAATTATGGTTTACCGCCAAAGGACAGGAGGCGGTAGAAGTACAAATTCGTGAAGTAGTACAAGGTATTCCTACACAAACCGTGCTGGCAAGTAGCAAATTAAACAGTGATGAGATAAAGCTAAATGACCAACCGACACTGTTTACCTTTACTCCAACCTTTTTAAATGCCGATCAGGAATATGCGTTGGTTGTGTTAACTGATGGGGACGAGCACAGTGTTGCTATTGCTGAGCTGGGTAAGCTTGATCAGGCGCACAACTGGGTTACCTCTCAGCCATATCAAGTAGGGGTGTTGTTATCATCAAGCAACGCTAGCACCTGGACGCCACATCAGGATAAAGATCTCACATTTAGGTTAAAGGCCGCCAAATTCACAGAGCAAAGTAGATGGATTGAACTCGGCGAGGTAGAGGTTGAACAAGTAACGGATTTAATGCTATTAGCTGTAGTCCAGCGCCCAAGTGCAGATACTCAAGTTACCTTTGAACTCACGTATCCTACTGGCAATAAAGAAAAAGTGCTAAGCGTTCAAGAGTGGCAACCAAGTTCGCTTGGAGAAACCATCACTGGCAAGGTTAAGGTCGCTGCTGTATTGACGGGAACACAAAGCTTAACGCCAGTACTTTTTGCGGGCAGCCAGTGCGTTCATGGGCAAGTCGCACAAACCGGAGACTATATTTCTCGTGAGCTGCGCTGTCGTTTAGGCGGTGATTTAACGGTGAGCTTTGAAGCGAACATTCAAAGCCACTCAGAAGTACAACCCTTGATGCAAAAAGGGGACGTTTGGCTACCGCTTGAGCTAGATAGCAGTTCAGTACTGAGCGATGGTTGGCAGCAGTTTAATTACACCTTTAATGGTGTTGATACTGCGACAACACGGGTGAAACTGGTACTGAAGGGGACTCCGGCACAGCGCCCTAGAGTACGAAACCTACGCACATTTACCTTGTAGGAGAAATTGTGGACATCAACCAATTTACTCCATTTCAGCAATATCCACTCCCTCACCCAGATAATCTACTTGAACAAGACGTACAGCGATTGATCAATGCGCTTAAGGCAATTGATGCAGATATCCTCCAGCAGCAATTAGCACATCAACAAGCCCAAGTAGATATCGACAAGCGCTTCAGACGGCTTCGGCTCAATCAAGTTTTGGGTGAAACCCTGCTACCAATTTAAAGGATTTATAAGAGGAAATTATGGCAACAATTCAACAAGCCGTTCAGGTAATGGTCGACAAACTGGTCGCTGATATGAACGGCAGCACTCCGCTGAGTGCAGAGGAGCAAACCTTAGTCACGAATGCAATTGCACGGCTCACAGATAACGCCAAGCTTGAGCAAGCCGTTGTAGCCGTTGCACAGGAACATTTGGATGACTCAACCCAGCTATTGCAACAGGTTGCAACTTCAGCGATCAACAATATTGATTCTGCTAAAGCTGATTTAACCGCGTCGACCGCTGAGCTGGTTACCAGAGCGGCAAAACTGGCGCTATTGGATCAAATAGGTCCATTGACGCAACAAATTAATGAAGTGGTCGCGAACAATACTGCTGCAACACCAAAAACCTTATTCGCGATAAAAAATATTGATACGGCGAATAGTCATGCTAATTTTCGCCGCTCCACATCGGTTTTGGCTATCTATAATAGTGATGGGACTTCCTATCTCACTCGACCAAGTTATACCGCAAATGCCGCAACGGACACATGCCGGTTAGATCATCTAAAAATTAGCCAAGATGGCACGTCATCCACCGTACTAAAATCAAGCTTTGTCCATAATAATGCCTTTGAGCAAAACCCTGCGACTAAGGTGTATCAACATGGCTCTAGCGCCATTGTGCCGCTGGGTTTAAAAGCACAACCTAATAATATTAGTTTTGAAATCGTTTATAGCACTCAAGAGTCTCAGTCGGCTAATGCAACGGAATATGGTGGTATTTTTGTTTTAGGCCAAGGCTTCACATCACGTACTCTGCCGAAGCAAGATCTCAATGCCCGAGATAAATTTGGTATTCCAACACGCTCTAGTTACAACCATAACGAGGTAGCTGCGTTGTATAACAACCAAAAGCATTGCTTAGTGGTTATCGACTCGGGTACTAACTTGGTTGTGGAAAAATACCGTGATGGCAATCACATTACTAACATTGCCATTGCGAATGCAGCTGAATATCAGAATTATGTGGATAGCGGTGACTTTACAACGATGGTATTTATCGCAAATACCTTAGCGCAGCCGCATGGAATAAATCGCTATAACCACAGTGAAGCGGCGATGTCGAACTATGCGCAAAATTACTATGGCTATTTTGGTTTACTCGGTAGTGAAGTAAAAATGGCAGGTGATAAATTTAATGCGCATTATCTCTTTACCGAAGAGCAGAAGCTTCAGCCGATCAATTATATTTTTACCAGTAATAGTGAACCCTATAACACGGCATACGGTAGCTCAGACGGCGAGGTTAATGTGTCAATCGAGACTTTCAATGGAGAGCTCTTAGGATCATATTACTTTTGCTCAAAAGCAGATAATTGGGGCCGTGACGGGGGCGTAATAGCAACAGCCATTCAAGCGATGAATCCATACTCACATATCGGTGTTATTAATGAGCACTACCTATATAACCAGTATGGCCTTGCCAGAACCTGTCGCGCGATTTAAGGAGTGAAAATGAATATTTATTACGACAATAATAAAGGGATGTCTATTGCGGGTAACTTTTGGTTGGTACACCCGCAAACGGGTGAGCAATGGAATAAAGAGTCGGTAGCACAGTTTATTGCAGAGACTCAGTTAGAGACTGAAGAAAACTCTGAAGTTGAGTATTTAAAACAGCAAGTCATAACGCGCATAAAGCAACTTGCTTATAGCAAATTGCAATCGGAGCAGTGGCGAGTAGAGCGCGCAAAAGAGCGCGAGTTGAGTGAGCGGTTGAACGGTAATGAAGAAAGTGCAGCAACAGAGCGTGCAAACCTACTAGACATTTTGCAGCAAAGAGAAGTGGTGCGTGAAAAAAGCGGTGAGTTAGAAGCAGCGGTGCTTAGCCTTACTACTCAAGCTGAATTACTACAGTTTGTGATTGCGTTCTAATAATTTCACAGCAGGTCAGGATTGACCTGTTTTACTCCCAAAAAATCAGTAAGATAGACCTATGCTTGAGAAAGTTAACAAGCACAGGTTTCCAATCTCCAAGGCCCACAAGCAAGTGTTTGCTGTGGGCTTTTTTATTTTCTGTTTAGTACCGGAGGGTGCAATGCCATCATCTCAGTTGATCGATTTATCTAAGCTAACACCTCCAGAGCTATTAGAAAATCTGGAATATGAACAAATTCTGGAACAGTTGAAAAGTAAATTGAGCGAGTTAGTTCCAGATGTTAGTAAGACGCTAGAACTAGAATCAGAGCCTTTAACACAGGTACTCAATACATCTGCATATCACAGCATGCTGCTTAAAGGACGAATAAATGACACCGTCAAAGGTAACTTGTTGGCGACAGCAACAAATAGTGACCTAGACCATATTGCAACACGTTATGGTGTAAGTCGTTTGCCAGAAGAGTCAGATGAACGGTTTAGAAGCCGTATTCAACAGGCTTTTCATAGTTTAAATACGGCTGGAACTGAAGAAAGTTATCGCTATCATGCGCTGACGGCAGATAGCAGAGTTAAAGATATTCACGTTGCGAGTCCATCTCCTTGCCATGTGGTTTTGAGCATTTTAAGTAATGAAACCGAAAATGGTGCTCCGTCAACAGAATTAATAAATACGCTTGCGGCTGCATTTGGCCTCACACCAGGAGATCAAGACAGTGTGTCTGAAGTCTTGCTTGCACAAAGGGTTCGACCAATTGGAGATCGTGTTGAAATTGTTCCCGCAGTAATTAAACCTTTCAATATAAAAGCAAAAGTCAAGCTTGAACTCGGGCCCGGCCACGAGCAAGTTAGATTAAATGTGATTACGAAGCTGCGACAATTTCTGCAGCAGCAAAGTTCACTGGGTAAGTCGGTTAAGCAATCCGCTTTATTTGCCGTGTTGCATCAGGTAGGAGTAGAAGAAGTAAATCTTATTTCTCCTACAAGCAATATAGAAGTATTAAAAAATGAAGTTGCATGGTGTGTCAATGGTACCACTGAGATCGATTTTGAGGTGTCGCTTTGAGTGAGAGTGAAGACACCCAACCACCAAATAAGCTGAGTCACGCAATACTAGAAGCGAATAGCTTAATCTTTTTATTATTGAGCGATGAAATCAGCAAGCTTTCCACTCTATGGAGTCCATTTCACTGTCCCTTGCCATTCCTTCCCTGGTTGGCATGGAGTCAAGGCGTAAAAGAATGGGATGAAAACTGGCACGAATCGGTAAAACGTAAAGTGATTGCTGATAGCTTTGAGCAGCATAAGTACTTAGGTACACGGTATGCAATTATACAATCGCTATCTCACTTCGATATGGGCGCCGAAATCACCGAGTGGTTTGAGCAAACCCCTATGGCACCCGCTGGTACATTTAAAGTTGATGTATTTATTTCTCACAGGGGGATCGATTTACCTCTGATCCGAGAAACCAGAAAATTAATCGACAGAGCAAAGCGAAAATCTGTGGATTATCAGCTCCAAATGAATTTACAGAGTAACCTTGCTCTTTCCACTCGAACTGTTTCTTGTAGTGCAACATCAACCACGGTTTATCCGTTATCTAAACAGTAAGGATCATATGACTAATTCACATTATTGGACCCGCTTAACTTCGGCTGGGAGGCAAGCAATTCTTGATGCCATAGCTAATGACCAGACGGTTGAGATCAGCGAGTTTGGGGTTGGGGACGGACATCTCACGCCATTACAAGAAACATTGACGCAAGAAAAATACCGAGGAGCCATAAATTCAGTTAAGCTGTTAGATACGGGCAATCTAGCTGAAATAATTGGAGTTTTGCCAGTAGGGGTTGGTGGGTTTTATGTTCGTGAAGCTGCGTTTTATATGCCAGACGGGCGTCCCTTTGCATTAGTTAAACACCCTGAAACCTATAAGCCTTCAGGTGACGAAAATGCCGCCGCTGAGCTAAAAATAAAAGCGGTGATTGATGTAGAGAACAATCATTCAGTTGCCGAAAAAATAGATCCGTCGCTGACCTATGCGACGAGAGAGTGGGTTGGAGATGCAATAAATCCGCATGGACTAGGTACTCAAATTAGCCACCAATCAGCGAACTTCTTTGACCGTACGTTTGAGCTTAGACTTGGCGCTGGCGAGTCAAAACCCTTTCCTGATTTGCCCGATACCGCGTGCGATATTCTGGTATTTGGTTTGACGGATGGAACGTCGACAAACACTAACTTTGTAGGCCGTTTTGCAAAATATGGTTCGACATGGAGTGCAAATACGATTTATGGAAACACGAATAGGTATAATCATCCGTCAATAGAAATTATTGATAATGTGCCTACATTTAGAAACCCCCATGACATCGGCACATACTCATTTGCATTTAAATGTTGGATAGCGACCCAATCAGAGGGAAATGCTAATCCATTTGAATTTTTCGCGAATACTTACTCGACATATAACAAACCAACACCTGCAGATATTGGTGCTGTTGCCAAGGGTGAGTCTATAAATCTTGCAGACCAAGATATTATTTGGTCGAAAAATACCGATGGTGCGAAAATTGGATTTAAGAACGACGCTGACTCAGACGCCGATAGTTATCTATTCTTTGAAACATCCGATAACGCTAATGAATACTTTAAGTGGCGGCACCGCTCAGGAACTAGTTATTCTGAATGGATGTCGCTAAGGAAGTCTGGACTATCCACCAGAAACGCAACCTTTGATAATGGCACCAACACAACAGTAAACATCCAAGCCGATGATGGTGGCAGAGCTGTCTTAAATGTATTTTCACCCGTTGCAGGTGCTCAATCAACAGGTACAGTCTATGTAGGCCAAAGCCCATCACACGGCGGTGGTATAGAGTACAATGGTGATGGTTCGCCTGCCACAACTGGCGCTGGCGCAGACTTCTTTACTTTTTTTAGAAGAGCGTACGGCATTGAACACTGGACAGCGAGAAATTTTGTTGAAAACAATAACTGGGAGTTTAGGGCTAATGTTAAGGCTGCTTCTTTTGAAGAAAACGGAACTTTATTGTCTGCTAAATATCACCCTAAAAGCACCAAGCTTGATAGGTTCGAAAGGTCTTTTGTAGATACCAATGGTGTTCAAGACCTAAAAATAAGAGAAAAAAGAGCACTCGTTGGCGCCACAGATAACCTTTATATCAATTATGGTACAGATTGGCAGCGAGTGTACGCTCAAGGTAACTGGAGCTTTTTTGGTGATATCACCATCACCAAAAACAATCCGTGGTTAACACTCAAAAGCAACACAGAAGGGAGTGTTAATGATGAGCAGGCAGCAGGAATATCAATTGGAGAAAGTGGCAGGAGCAATGCTGCATCGTTACACATCTCTTACACCGGGGATGGATTAAGTTACATAGGCATGGGGCTGCTTGGTTCAGATAATATACCAAATAACTGGGCTATGCAGATGGATTGGACGTCGACATGGGTTTGTTTTCGTAGCGAAATTCGTTTTGGGGATTACAAAACCAAGCTATCTAAAGGTTATAATGATTCCCTGAAGGTTGTAACACCTCATGGCTATTTAGAAATTGGCTCCCAAAATCAAGATTGGTGTCATTTTTATACTAGTACTCCAAAGTTCCACTTCGGCAAACCCGTGCACGTAAAAGGGGAAATTTACGCTGGCTCAAGTTACAACCAACGTGTTTACCACGAAGGGCATAAGCCGTCATTTGATGAGGTGACAGGCAAGCTAACAAAGCCCCTACAATTTGAGAAAGCTGGTGTTCTAACTTCACTTGCCTCTAGGTTAGTAGATGATGCTGATGCTTGGCATGAAATTGGTAATGGGATGTACAGCTGGCAGCTCAAGTATGTTGGTAGTACTGAAGGTGACAATGGAAATGAATTTAGAGTTCAAAGCACTAAAACAGGTGCTTACTATCAATTCGATCACTTTGGCAACTTCGATATTAACGGTAAAGCTGTTTACCACGAAGGTTATAAACCCACAGCGTCAGATATCGGTGGTGGGACATTCCCAGATACTGTCTTCAGTAAGCAAGGAAGTTCATTTAGCGGCTCGCTTGTTCCAAACCCTAACGCTGTTGGTCTCCATGTTTATTCCGACACTAAACAGCAGAGAGTCGGTAGTGCAGGTATCTATGCCAGTAACGGAAAAGAGGACGGCGCGCATGCTTATCTAGGATTAGGTGAGACACCATGGGATGGCAATAAAGGTATTGTCGTCAGTCCAAGGGAATTTAAGTACTGTGGGCAATATGTACTTCATACTGGTAATACGAACGTCAGAGATTGGAATGTAGTCAAAAGCACTTCAAATGTAGTTCGCTGGTATAAGGTCGCTTCATTTTATGCCAGCAACACAAACGACTCTTATCGTTGGTTGATTAATCTCGCTGGAACTAGAGGTTATGGAGCGGGCTTTAACGACCAAAGCGGTGGTGCAACGATATATGTTACAAAAGCAAATGACGGGTCAGCCAATAACTTAAATGTGGTTGCGTACAACCATTGTGTTTCCGATACTGGTAGTAGCCTAATAGGCGACTTGAAAGTTACCAGTGAAGATGTGTCAGGACAAAATACATGGTTTACCGTTTGGGCTAGATTTGGGACATTTACTGGCGCTTCAGCGTTGATGTCAGGCACAGATTGTAGTTCCAATTCAATTAAACTTCATACAAACGAATCGCAAGAGGCGGAGCCTGAAGGCGGTTTTAAAAAGCCAATATTCACCTCTATACATTCAGGCAACGTTGATGAGTACCTAGTCGGAGAAAGGAAAAAGCCGCTGGTAAGTGGTGTTATACCCGCGCATAGCAATGTACACCTAAAAACGAGTGGTACATTCACTCTACCACCAGTTGCAGAAACGCCAGAAGACGCCGTGATTGTTGTTTCTAAGCGTTTGGGGGCTACGCCTACAATAGTAGTAGATGGTATATCGAGTGAGGTTATTTTGATGGCGAAGCAAGGAAAGGTCGTCACAGATACACAGATTGTATACGACCTAAACCTAACTTTAACTTTTATATTAAATGCTGAAAAGAATTGGGAGATGCAGTGATGGCTACACCTGTGAGCAGTTTAGTTGGTGGAGGAGTGAAGCGAGTATTTAGAGGTAAGTATAATGGGAGTGAGAGAAATGGCGGAATAATAACGCTGCCGGAAGTTGATACTAATAAGACAGTCGTCAACATGCTGTCATCTGCTTACTATGGGGCGAAGAGGACGAGTGACTCTAGCAGTGAGTTTGGTGGCTGGGCTGACGCTATATATTGTGAACTCGTGGATAGTACAACACTTAAGATAGTGAATAGAGTTGATATGTACATGGGGGGCTCGTCAATGCCGATTTGGGATCGGTATGTGCCAGTGTCATGGGAGGTTATTGAGTATGTATAACTACGCACATGTAGATAGTGACAATGTAGTTGTTGGGTGCTATCAGTTCGACGAAGCTGTTGATGTTGAACACTATATACAATGCAGCAATGCCAGTTTAGGGGATATTTATAATCCAGAGAATAAGCAATTCCACCCACAAACATTGATGGAAGAGCCCCCAGTTGAACATGCAGAAATAATTTTATCGGATGTAGCGCTTGCTTCTTCCAGTGCCAGGCTAATAGGTAATATTTGGTGGGTAGCGAAAAATGATAAGTGTCTAGTTACAGCAAGTGTTACAGGGTTACCAGATATTGAAATTATGATTATGATTGAACGTGTTGTTAATGCCACACAGCCAGTAGAAGATATACGTTTTATAGCAAACGTCGAAAACGGTACTTTTACTCTTGCTCTTGAGTTCGATATTAGTGGTAATTATTTACTCTCAGCAGAACGAGTCAATCGAGGCTTAGAGCGGATCGGTGCTCCTTTTCGGCTTATTTTTGAAACGATGGAATTTGATGTGTATCTACCAGCTGTCAGCTAACGTTGGTTTTAAAGAACATTATTTTAATAAAGCAGGTCAGGATTGACCTGTTTTACTCCCTAAAAACCAGTAAGATACACCTATGCTTGAGGAAGTTAACAAGCACACAGGTTTCCAATCTCCAAGACCCACAAGCAAGTGTTTGCTGTGGGTTTTTTTATGGCGCAAAGCAAGGAGGTGATGATGGCATTTGAGCGGTTGGACTTATCGCAGTTGCCCATTCCTAAAGTATTAAAACCCTTAAACTTTGAGCAGCGTCTAGAAGCATTAAAGCAAGCATTGCTGCAAAAGGATGATGCACTCCAAGCGGTAGTAAACTTGGAAAGTGAACCTCTGACTAAATTGTTAGAAGTCATGGCATATCAAGGACTGACTCAGCAAAGCATACTAAATGATGCAATAGAAGCGAACTTGCTCGCGAGTGCTTCAGGGAGTGACTTAGACGCAATCGCAGCGAGGTTTAATGTTGCAAGGCTTGGGAATGAGGATGATGAGCGCTTAAGAGCGAGAACGCAATTAGCGTTTGATGGACTGAATACCGCAGGGAGCGCGGCCTCTTATCGCTTTCATGCATTGTCGGTGAGTAATGAGATTTGCGACGTGCAAGTTCATAGTCCGAGGCCATGTGAAATAGAACTAACCGTCTTGAGTCGAATAGGGAAAGGTACACTAAGCGCGGAGCTGCTGAATAAATTACACGTCGCCTTTACCCCCGAATCGTCAACTCAGCCTGAAGTCTCTAAAGTGAGACCGCTTGGCGATAGAGTCACAATCAAGCAGCCACAGGTATTGACGTTTAACATTGCAGCGGAACTTGAAATTTTACCTGGCCCGTCGCCTGAGGTGATTGTGGACAGTGCCTCAGCCGCGCTCGACGCTTACTTAACTGAAAGACGTCAGCTTGGTCGGCAGATCACGCGAGCGGGCATTAGCAACGCTTTGTTTTTGTCCGGTGTCGAAAACATCAGGTTGGAGTCGCCAAGTGAGGACATTATACCTCTAGATATTGAGGTGGCGTATTGTCAGCAAATGGATTTGCGAGTAAAGGTGAGGGGGCTGGATGACTAAGCTTTTACCTCATAATGCGTCAACGCTGGAGCAGTGGTTAGCAGAGCTGCAAGTCAAACCTCGAACTATCCGAGCGGGTTTATTAGCGGCCTTAGAACTTGAACAGCGCAGCGATGACGAGCTAGTAGAAATCGCGCGTTATCTCTCATTGACGGAGGCCGATTGTCTTGATTTACGCAGCGCAATTAAACGCTTATCAAGCAATAAATTGCTGCCAATTATTTATTCTCAAGTGTTTTTCCCAAGAGATGCACTTGAGCGGCTAGCGATAAGTGTCGGACTAAGTGGGCTCTCCCTCAAGGATGATGAAGCACGAACCCAATTGCGTGATGCTTGTGTACTGAACGATACACGGCTGCTCTTAACGAGTCTTTGGCAACCGGAGCTTTGCCCTGAGCCTTTACTGCCTTTTTTGGCGTGGAACTACTCAGTGGATGAGTGGGATGAACATTGGCCAGTGGCGATTAAACGCCAGGTCATTACGGATGCGTTCACGGTTCATCAGTGCAAGGGGACCCCATTTGCGCTGCAAAAAGCGCTCGATAGTCTCAATATTGAAACCGAGATCAAGGAATGGTGGCAGCAGGAAGGTGGTTTGCCTGGCACTGTACAGATCTGGGCGCTTATTAATCAGAATTTGGACGACCGACAACAAGGATTGTTGACCTCTCAGATGCTCAAACGTATTCGCTGTGTGGTAAACGCAGTGAAACGCGGTGCTATCAATGTTGATTTACAATTGGGTATTGCACTTAAAGAGCAAATTGGTGCAGCAGGTATTGGCAAAGCGCCTTTGGGTTTGAGCAATACCCAAGTGTCGGGGTTAGGGGTAAAACCTGAGCAAGGCAAAGCCGCATTGGGGGCATGTGGCCATATAAATCACTATGGCTATCAAATGCTAAATACAGAAGGCGCAGGTGTTTTACCTAATGAAACGCAGGTGAGTTTAGGTGTGTTTGCGGTTGCAAAGCAGCTGAATGCACAAATGCATACCAGCCAAGGAATGGGCATTCATCCTGATGAGTTAATGCAAGGAGTGGTACTCGCCAGTGGTATGCACCGACTTCAATATCAACATTATCATTTACAAGGAGCGACTTAATGTCTGCACTAACGCTGCAGTTTACCCATGCGGGACTTGATGCCCTGCTCAGCGCTCAAGCGCGAGGCTTTAAGGGGCAAATCAGCCATATGGCGTTTGGCGATGCCGCTTATACGCCATCACAAAATCAAACTGAGCTACGCAGCCTTAAAGAGCGTGTAGCTATTGCCGACAGCGACTATCAAGACGGTGAAAGTACGAGCCTTAAAATTGCAGGCAAATTCGACGCACCACTTGAATATGCCATCAGAGAAATTGGTGTTTATTTAGATAGCGGCGAAGTAGACGCAAGCGGTGAGCCGGAGCTGATTTTGCTGGGGGTTTACTCAAAAGCCAACACCACACTTGGCTACCGCACACCTGACGTCAAAGTACTACAGTGGTTAACGCTAAGTTTGGCACAACTGCCTAGTGAGAGTATCGAGGTAAAACTGGGGGTCGACAATCTCAATCTGATCGTCGACAAAGAGCTGGCCGAAATGACGCTAACGCAGCTAGATACGATGCATCGGCAAATCAAACAGGAATTTCGTTTGCAACAACAGGAAACGGAGCTAAGTGAGCTGAAACAATTGCTCACCAGTGAAGTGACACGATTAGATACAACACATGCCGCTCGGCTAGATAATCGCGTAGCAGCATTCCATGGCTTATTTAACGCAGAACTTGCCAGTGTGACGACGGTACAGCTAGACACCATGAACCGCCAAACCAATCAAGAAATTAGATTAACCAATCTTGAGCATCAATAAGGAAACACTATGTCAAATGACAATTTAACCATGACGGAGCGCCTGAGCCAGGTTGCCACACGTGCCAATGCACTGTGCCAAACGGTTGAAGATCAGGTTGGGATTATTCAAAGTACTTTATCGGAAACGGTGACGCATACTAAAAATGTAGTAGCGGGTGAAATTACGAGTATTAATAATCAATTAGAGCAAGCCGAAGAACAGTTTAATCAATGGAAAGATCAATATACTCAAGAAATTAACGGTTTGCCAGTTACTGTAAATGGTAATGAAAAGAGCTTCTTTTTTCGAGGTTACTTAAGTGCTGGTAGTTATTCTTCAGACGCAACAGGTCCTGACTCTGACTTTCCAAGATGTGGTACACCTAAGCCTCCATATTACGTAAACATGCTAGAGTTTTCTGGCAATGGTGGCTTTGGTGGACAAGGCGACTATTTTAAGTTGGACTTCATTATGGCTCATAGGGGCATGTTCGCCTCACCTCACTATGCAGATCAAATTCAGTTTACGGGGACGTCATATCATGACTGTGTATCGGGTCAGCTTGAAATTAAAAAAGTATCTAGGAATGGTGCTCTGAAGTTGTTTATTTCAGAGCCAGATAACGAGGCTCAAGAAATTGAGATTTCTAAAGATTTGGAAGGGGCTACGATCCCAATCTATTTTAGAAAAATAGGTAAAGGGTACAGTGGGCTAGCTCGGATCACCATGAAAGTAGATACGCGTTATCATTGTGGTGCAACTAAGGCGGTTACTGTGAGTGGAAAGTACACATCAAGTAATGGCCAACCCTGTGCCGATCGGATTACTCATACACAACCTAGTTGGGAGAACTAAAAATGTTAGATCAAGTGAGCATTGAAGGAACTGAATTCGATGAATGGGAAACAGCACGAGCTTTGCGTGATGCCTACCTCAGAGCTACGGATTGGATGGCATTAAAGTATCAAGAAATGGATGGCCAAGTACCTCAGCCTTTAAAAGACTATCGTCAGGCTTTGCGAGATTTGCCTCAAAGTTTTGAATCTCCGGATCAGGTCGTTTGGCCGACAAAACCTGAACTCTAAAATCCCTAACCTTCTTTCGGGCGTTTCGTCCATCTTCGGCTTTTTAATCTAGCCAATTTATAATTTGAGAGCACAACTATGCATCGACAAACCTTGATAGCTAAGGTGTTGGCGTGCCTGAGTGCCGGTCTGTCTGAGCTTGCTCAAGTTGATTTACTAAAAGCAAGCCAGCCACAACCGGATTTAACAGAGCGTGCACAGCTTACCCTAATCCCAATCGCTGAGCGACAAGCCAGTGAACTGCAAGCGAAAGGCGCCGACAAAGGCGTGACTTATGGGCCTGCGTACAATAAAAACCTGAGCCCAAATGCACTCGACAGACGAGTGATGACTTTGCAGCTTGAACTGGCGCTTGAAGAGGCTGATGCCTCGGCGTTGATGGCGCGGTTGGATAACTTGGTCAGTGCCGCTGAGGCTTCGATTATAAAGGACGAAACGCCCGTCCCTTGGCAACACTTTATTTGCGAAAAAAGCAGTTTTAGTTATAGCAACCAAGTCAATTCAATGCTCGCTAAGGCGACGCTGACTTGGCAGTTTTATTACCAAGTTGAGTACCCTGAGGAGGCCGGTGTTGAGGTAACAGAAGTGTATCTTGGTCCGCATGGTGGCGAGCATCGCTTAATTTACAAAACCCCAGAAGAAGGACCGATAGCGTGATAGCCAATCAACATTTTTCAGATTTAGCCATGTCCGACCTACAGCAGCGTCTTACTAAGTTAATTAGCCTAGGAACGGTGCATGAAGTGGACTACGAAACGGCGACCGTCAAGGTCAAAATGGGTGATTGGATCACAGCAAAGTTACCTTGGCTAACGGCACAAGCTGCTCATGATATGACTTGGCAAGCACCTGAAGTTGGTGAGCAAGTGATGGTGTTATCTCCCTGTGGAGATACTTCCCAAGGAGTAGTACTTGGCAGCTTATATAGTCAACAATTTGCGCCAAAACAATTGGGAGTAACGCCTGAAAATCGCCCTGATGTTCATAAGGTTCGATATCAAGATGGCAGCTCAATCACGTATGACCGAAAGAGCCATCGTTATCTGATTGATATTCAAGGAGCGGATGCCACTGTGGATGTGCTTTCAGCAGGGACGCTGAATATTACAACAGCCAAAGATATCCGAGTAGAAACACAAGCTAATGCGACTGTGTTGAGTGCAAAAGATGCAACTTTGAAGTGTGATGGAAGTGCTGCTGTTCAAGCGGGGGGGACGTCAGTGTTGAAGGAGCAAGTATTGCCTTAAATGGTGGCTCCCCTTGTGTGACTACGGCACATGTTTGTCATTTTACTGGCAGTCCTCATGGTGACGGCTCATCGACAGTTACAGCGGGGAAGTGACATGGCATTAGATGCAAATGCATTAGAAAACATGATCAAAGCGGAGCTTGAAGCTGAGGGTTTTGTGTTGGCAGGTGCGCATGCAGGAGCTGGCAAACTGGCTACTGCGATTGCTAAAGCCGTAGTTGAACATATGACTCAGGCTGCGGAGGTTCCTGTATCAGGAGGCTCCAGCGCGGGTATTTACAAAGTGACTTAAGGAGTCGTCATGATAGGAATGAATGCCAAAACGGGCAAGCCGCTCGGTGGTGTTGAGCATCTAAAACAGAGTATTCGCGATATTGTGACCACACCGCTTGGGAGTCGCGTGATGCGACGCGATTATGGCTGCGGCTTATATGAGCTTGTAGATAGGCCTTTTTCTCACTCTTTGGTGGGGGATATCACTATGACCATCGCCAATGCACTGGAGAAGTGGGAACCACGTTTTCAACTTGATGGTGTTGCGGTACATCCAGCAGGTGAGGGCAAGTTGTCTATCGAAATAAAAGGATTGTATTTAATCAACGGGGAGCCTGTCACCATCGAGGGTATCCAAATCTAAGTCATTTTTTATCCACCTTATCCATTAGGTATAAGGTCAACAAACGCTAATTTTTATGAAGTTATTAGGGCCTGTTTATCTTTCAAGTTTGTTTTTGCAGCAGTTTGATTGGTGTTTATACAAGGCAGAGCCTACGTAGCATAGTTATTCTATGTGAGTCAGGCGATAAAGACTTTGTGCTCCTGCAAAGTCACCTTACCCCACATCCTTGTGGGGCAACACAGAAGAAATGCCAATCAAGCGCTGCCCTTTGGGTTCACCTGAGTGCGCTTTGTTCATTGTTGCTCAACTTTTGCTTAGATTACTAAGCGGCAAGTCGAGCGTCGCGATCAAAACACACTCAAGAGAACAAAAATCAAACAGCAAAGCTCAACAGACCCTGGGCCATACAAGGCAGCTTGTATGGCCTTTTTTATTCTCTAACTGACATGTCTTTAAAGGAGATAACTATGTCAAAATTTCTACACGGTGTAGAAGTCATTGAGGCGCAATCCGGCACGCGTCCAATCAAAACAGTAAAAAGCTCAGTAATTGGTGTGATTGGTACTGCACCTAGTGCAGATCCAGAAAAGTTTCCACTTAACACACCTGTATTGGTTGCTGGTAAACGTGCTGAAGCTGCACCGTTGGGTACAGAAGGAACACTACCTGCGGCAATGGACGGTATTTTTGACCAAGCTGGTGCGGTAGTCGTTGTGGTTCGTGTCGATGGCGCTGATGAAGCGGCAATTATGTCAAACATGGTTGGCGGTGTGGCAGCAGACGGTTCTTATGAAGGTGTGCAAGCTTTTCTTGGTGCTGAGTCAGTACTTGGGGTAACACCACGTATTCTTGTGGCGCCAGGTTATGCGCATCAACGCCCTGAAGGTAATCGTAACCCAGTCATCACAGAACTTGTGAATGTGGCTGAGCGTCTTCGTGCGGTTATCATCGCAGATGGTCCAAACACAAACGATGAAGATGCGAAAGCATATCGTGCCGACTTTGGTTCGCGTCGTGTGTTCGTTGTTGACCCTCATGTCAAAGTATTCCGCGATGGTAAAACAGAAGTTGAACCTGCAAGTGCACGTGTTGCGGGCATGATTGCAAAGTCGGACAACGACCGAGGCTTTTGGTGGAGCCCAAGTAATACCAATATGAACGGTATTGTGGCAACTGCGCGCCCAATCGACTTCCAGCTGGGCGATGCTAACGCACGTGCGAATATGCTGAACGAAAAAGAAGTGTCGACCATTATTCGTCAAAACGGCTTTAAGCTTTGGGGTAACCGTACTTGTTCTGACGACCCTAAATGGGCATTCCTGTCAGTGGTACGTACCGCAGATATGATCAACGACTCACTACTGCGTGCGCACATGTGGGCGGTTGACCGCAATATCACCAAAACTTATATCGAAGATGTTACGCAAAGTGTGCAGTCGTACCTTGATAGCTTAAAAGCACAAGGTGCAATTCTTGGCGGTCAAATTTGGGCTGACGAAGAGTTAAACACACCGGCCAATATTCAAGCGGGTAAAGTGTATTTTAGCTTTGACTTCACGCCGCCAACACCGGCTGAGCACATCACCTTCAAGAGTATTCTAACTAACAACTACCTAGAGGAAATCGTATAATGGCAATCTCTCCAAAAATTCTTAAAAAATTCAAGCTGTTTGTAGACGGTAAAGGCTATCTAGGTATTGCTGATGAAATCCAGCTACCAAAAGTAACCGTAAAAACTCGCGAAGTGACGTCGGGTTTCCAAGCGCCGGTTGAGCTTGATGTTGGCCAACTTGAAAAGCTAGAAGGCACAATCACGTTACTTGAATACAACGCGGACATGATGAAGCTACTTGGCGATTGGAGCGGTGCGACAACGCCATTAACGGCTCGTGGTGCAATCCAAGCGCAAGGCGAAGCGCCAGTACCTGTAGTGGTAACGCTTGAAGGCTTCTTCAAAGAAGTGGATATGGGCAGCTGGAAAGATGGCGAAGAAGCTAAGCTAACGCTGCAATATGCAATTCAGAAGTACAAGCTACAGATCGGTCAAGATGTGATTTACGAAATTGACCTATACAACGACGTTCGTACCGTTAATGGTAAGGACCAAATGGCAGCACTTCGCGCAGCAATCGGAGCTTAATCCATGAAAGAAATCATTACCTTAGCATTCCCAATTACGGTCGATGGGCATGAGTATGCAGAACTGACAATGAGACGACCAAAAGTACGCGATCGGTTAATGGTGGATAGAGCGGATATCAGCGAGTCTGAAAGCGAAATTCGTTATTTCTCGCACTTATGCGAAGTTTCTCCAGATATCATCGAAGAGCTTGATTGGAGTGATTTTGTGAAGCTGCGAGAAACGCTACAAGCTTTTCTCGTGTCCCGCCAAAGCGCTTAAAAGCCATGGTTATCGCTCTGGCCAAATATACTGGCTGGGGCTTGGCCGAACTCAACGCGCTGACCGAAGACGAACTCATCGAGTGGTTTGAAGCAGCGCTTGATTACAAACAAGCGACAGAAGCGGGCTAAACCGATGACCGCAACCGCCCCTTAACCCTTTAAGGGGCGCATTTTCATACTTTTAGACGCTTTAGCTTAGGCCTCAGCTTAAGCTAAAGCGTTTCACTTTTCTCTATTTTCCTCAGGTAACGCCATGACAAAACAAGGTAAACAGGTTCGTTCACGAGAGGCGAACAAAGTCAAAAATAAGTTGCCGCAGGTAACTTCGCTTGCTAACCAAGTTGCACATTTAGGTAGTCTAGTTGCAAAACTCAACGCCAATTCTGCGACCAGTGCGCAGATCCAGCAATTAATCTCCATCATGACTCAACTTAATGCCAGCGCGGTGTTAAGTCCACAGGCTTCGGTCTCAGTACCTGAGTTTCAGGCACCTGCCACTGGTGAAAATACAGTGCCTACTGGCCAGTTGGTTCAACAGGCTGAGCAGGTCATGTTGGCGTTGCCCGATTCTTTACAAGATGCAATAAGCGGCTTGTCTGAACGGGTTGCAGAACTGGATTTCAGCGCCGCAAGCCAAACGGTACAAGTTGAATTGGCGGCATTAGCCGAACAGGTGCCTTCACTTTTTAACGCAATTTCCGTTGCACCAGCCGTGACTGCGGCGACAAATGCATCGAAGCAAAGCCAATCTGCAATCGATGCTCAGCAGCAATTTTGCCTAGATGCAGCGTCATTGGGTCAAGCTTTACCGGAATTTGCATCGAATTTAGATTTAGCTGCTTTGCCAAAGCAGCTGCTCGAAACAGGCAATTTGTTGAGCAATATTGAGTTTGCAGAGGTACTCAAAGGAGAGTTTGGTTCGCTAACAGAAGCTGCTCCTGCGTTATTAACTCAATTTGGCTTTGACGACGCGGCAAATGTGGTCACGCAGTTTGCGCCAGCTGTGAACCAATTGGATATTCCAGCACTTATTCAAGGCGATTTACAAAGTTTGCAGCAGGCTTTACCAAGCTTGCTAGAAGCCGTTGATCTTAAGGCATTAAACCAAACTCTTGCGCAAGAAATACCGGCGCTTGCACAACTTGATTTAGCCGGGCTTGCTAATGGTGAGCTGGGGTCGTTGGCCGCAACGCTACCAAACTTACTTGAGGCAGCGGGACTTGATGGTGCCGCAAACTCGGTATCTGCGGCTTTGCCAGCGCTACAACAATTGGACTTGGGCGCAATTGCAGATGGTGATATCCAGTCGTTGCTACAAAGTGCTCCGGCATTATTAGATGCATTGGATATGCAAGGTGCGTCACAGGCTTTTGGTTCTGTTCTTCCTATCGCTGAAAAACTAGATTTTAAGGGCTTAATGGATGGTGAGCTGAGCAGCTTAGTGGATGCCGCACCTGAAGTGCTTAGAGCATTTGAACTTGGCGACGCTGCGGATAAGTTACAAGCTGCGGTTCCTGGCTTAAAACAACTGAATCTCAAGCAAATTGCCAGTGGTGACGTATCTAGCCTTATGGCGGCAGGTCCTTCATTGCTAAAGGCATTTGAATTAGACGGTGCAGCTGGCGTACTCGAAGGCGCATTACCGGCATTAGAAAAACTGGATGTCGACGCGATTTTGGGGGCGACATCAAGTCGCTTGTAAGCGCAGGACCTGAACTGTTGAATGCATTTGGGCTAAACGATGCGGCAAGTGTACTTGAGCAACACGCTGATCTACTCTCCAATATTGATTTAAAAGGCGTTCTCAAGGGAGATCTATCTTCTCTTACCAACAGCTTACCAGATTTATTTGGTGAGTTTGGATTAGACGGTATTAGCGATGATTTATCCGAGTCGTTTGCTGAGTTAGAAAGTGATGTTGAAGAGAAGAAATCTACGCGTGAAAAAGGACGCAAGAAGCGAGGTAGAAAGCGTAACAAGCGAGCTAGGTCCTCTAATCTCGCGGATCAACAAGAAGCATCGGCGGATCGCGAGCATAAGCCGCGCAAAATCCACAAACGAAGCGCCAATAAACCCGCTTTGAAACTGTTGGACGGCGGGAAAGCTCCCAGCGTAAAAGCACAGTTAGCTAATCAAGCATCGCAACCAAAGTCCAAAGCAAAAGCCAAAAAAGTCAAAATGATGACTGCCGCAAATGATGCTAGTTATCAAAAGCTTGGCAGTTTCTCTCCAGCTAAAGGTGGCAAACTTGGTCAGTTATTCAAGGGGTCTAAAAAGTTACTTGGGCGTGCGGCTGCACCGCTTAGCGTAGCGTTAGGGGCATTCGATGCGTTCACGGCATTAACTGATGACACGTTAACGACTAAAGAAAAAACCACTCAGGTTGGAGCGGCTGCGGGTGGCGCGGGCGGTGCACTCGCTGGCGCCGCAGCAGGCGCGGCAATTGGCTCGGTTATTCCTGTGGTTGGCACTGCAATCGGCGGCTTAGTCGGTGGTGCACTCGGCGCTATGGGCGGTGAGTCAATCGGTGGTTGGTTTGGTGACAAACTTGGTGGTTGGTTCTCTGACGATGCTCAGGACTCAGCGTCAGGCACCTCAAGCCCTCGGTGACAGATCGCTTGCTCGATAGCGCAACGAGTTTTGCCACTATGGGGCCGCTGGGCTTAATTAGCGACACCCTCGGCGGTTGGTTATCAAAAGGCGATGAACACGTTGCGCAAACAGACAACAAAACGGCTGCGATTAGTACGCCTCAACACGGTGAAGCAACAAAAAACAATGCACTCGACTTTGTTAAAAATAATGTCATTAATGAGCTGAATTTAGCCACAGGCACGGCTGCTGCGTTTGCTGCTAATCAAGGGATGACAACCAGCAAAATACACGGCGTCAGCAAGGCGGGTGATTTGGCAGGCAGAGCGCTAAACGCACACACGGTATGGGAAACGCTCAATAATGATGGGCTTTCTGTTAAAGAAAAAGCGGCAGGCATTGGCAGCACGTTAGGCGGCATGTTTTCTGCCGATGCTGTATCTGGTGCACTGTCAAAAAGCAAAAATCCCTATGTGAGAATGGCGGCCCCTATGGCGGGTTACCTTACCAACAACATGGTTGGTGATGCCATTAAAGGTTGGTTTAGCGATGACAAAACATCAGCCACCAATGAGGCTAAAGCACCGGATCCGAATAGTTTAAATCAACTGAATGTAAGTGCGAATAAAGCATCTGAGCATTCATCGGCGCCGCAGCCGGGCGCTGCATCGGTAACGGTGAACGCCAATATTACAGTCAATGCAAATGATGGCCAACAGGCTTATGAGGTTGCTCAGCAAGTGAAGCAAATGTTGGATCAGCAGCAACAACAAGCAGAGCAAGAGCTTAGTGCTCGATATTACAATCAAGTGGCATAACGATAGAGGACTAAATGAGCAAAGTTAATCATGCTAAACATATGATGCAACTGGGAGACTACAAGTTTTCAGTAAGCACCGCAGCGTTTAATAAGCTCCAGTACGATTCTCAATATCGCTGGGAAGCCCACAAATCTCAGACTGATAAGGATTCTCCGCCGATGCAATTTATTGGCGTAGGAGAGCAAACCTTAAACATTGAAGGGGTGATCTTCCCGCAAATTGTGGATAACGGCTTGAAGCAGTTAGACATGATGAGAGATGAAGCCGCCAAAGGGGAGCCGATGACGCTTGGCTATGTTGAAGAAAGTGGGAAATCTAGTCCAAGCGTAGGGCGCGTGATGGGTAAGTGGGTCATCAAACGGATAAGTGAAACGCGCACCTTATTTTTCAATGATGGGATCCCAAGAGAAATCCAATTTTCAATGGAACTTAGCCGCTATTAAGCGCGCTGGGTACTAAGGAGTCGTTATGAGCAAAGGGGTAACTTATATTACGCGAGATGGCGATTGTCTCGATCTCATCTGTTTTAAGCACTACGGCCGCAGTAGTGGCATGGTAGAAAAGGTGCTAGAAGCCAATCATGGCTTGGCAGAGCTTGGGCCAATTTATTCGGAGCAGATCAGTATTTTTCTTCCCGAAATCGCTAAACCTACTGTGTCTAAAGTGATCAATATTTGGGATTAATATGGACTTACAACCGCATTATTCTATTAAGGCAAATGGCAATGAGGTATCAAAAACACTGAAGAACCGCTTAGCTGAGCTCAGTGTTACAACACGCACGGGGCTTGCGAGTGATACCTGCTATGTACGATTTGATAATTTAGCTGACGCGCCCATTGCCTTACCTGCACCAACGGATCAACTAGAAATTGCGATGGGATATAAAGAAGGCACGAGAGATCAGAGTGCTCCTTCAACCAAATTAGGTATTTTCGAAGTGGGCGCTTATGAGTTGACTGGCCCCAATCGCTCGTTGACGTTTTTCGGTAATAAAGTGCTGTGGGATCAAGATTTTAAGGCGTTAAAAATACGCTCGTGGCCGGAGGAGGGGAAGGATGAGCCGATGATGCTGGACAAACTTATCCAAGACATTGCTGGTGAGTATGGACTACAGGCAAAAATAGGTGATGCCTTTCAGGGCCGAGAAATACCGCACATTGAGCAAAGTGAAAGCGATATGCAATTGCTAAGCAAGCTTGCCGTGCAGTTTGATGCAATCATGAAGATTGCGGATGACAAGCTTATATTTATGGCTAAAGGCACCGGAAAGTCGTTAACAGGCCAATCTTTACCTAGCGTGACGGTAAGTAAAAAGCAGCTGGTTTCATGGCAGCTTAATGCTAACCACAACAAGTTAGTTAAAGGGGTGCAGGCTTATTTTTACGATAAAGCGTTAGCGCAAAAAACATTGGTCAGTGTCGGTGGCGGTTCACCTAACACTACACTCTCTTACGTTTACCCTAATGAGGCTGAAGCACAAACAGCGGCGATGGCTATGTTACAGCGCTTGAACCGAGCGCATACCAGTGTGCAGATTTGTGTGGTTGGCGATCCTAATTTATTGGCGGGTGGCGTGATAACTATCGAAGAGGTTGATGATAACCTCAACGGTGACTGGTTTGTCTGTGAGGTCAAACATGTAATTAATCACGCCGGCTTTAAAAGCTATTTAGTATGCGAAGCATTAGGTTAAGTTAAATCCCACATTTTTACACTAAGCGTCAGTGATTATCCCATTGAGCGCTTCCTTCCTTAATTTTTTCCTTTCTCCCTGTGTCCCGCACAGGGTGTACTTTTATCTCATCTATCACAGGTGAGATGTCACCCTTTCTCCATGTGGGCCACCCTCATTTTGAGGCTCTGGCCTCTTTCCTACCTGTAATTCGATGTAATGGTGTCAGTCAGAAATAGCTTCTACACTGCGGTAATGCTTCATGAATTGAACCACTGCAAAAGGATTACAACATGTCACATCACTGCAATCAAAATCCCATAGTTTCAGCAGCCATATACCCACCCATTGGAGTCATGCGGGTTGGTAATAGCCCAGATGAATTTTTTATTGGGCCAGAGGTCGATACCGCCATTCCAAGAGAGGTGAATTACTATCGCGACAGCGCGGGAGCGTTGAAGCGCCAAGCCGCGCGCTTTCGTATTTATGGATTGGACGCCGAGGGCAACATCGTTAAAGAACTGACTTGCGACGATGGCACTTCTATCATTTGGCATGCACGCTTGGCTAATCAAAAAGCATCTTGGTATGAGTTTCAATTAGCGTTGGATATTCCAGAGGCGATGGAGGCCGAGCCGAGTTTATTGCGCAACCTCAATGTAAATGACAGAAGTAGCCTGCTCATTGATGGTGGGGCGCAGCAGATCAGTGGTACTGCTTCTGGATGTGGTTGTAGTCGCTTTGAAGGATACTTTGCCGGTAAAAAAGTGTACTTAGGCGAAATGCGTACCGATGATAAAGGCCGCTTATTGATGCTTGGTGGACACGGGGTGTCAGAGAATCCTCAAGGCCATGAGGCGATCACGTTCGGCAATAATGAAGGCTGGTACGACGATACTTCGGACGGCCCAATAACTGCTGAGGTGAAGTATCAAGGCAAAGCACTTGATGTGAAACCTGCATGGGTTATTTGTGCGCCACCAGATTACGCGCCAATGCAAAAATCTCCGCGAACCATGTGGGATTTAATGCGTCAGGTTGCAGTCGATGCCAAGATGCTACCAGCACCGTCAGGTAAACCCTCCTTTAGTAAAGACATTCTGCCAATTTTCCAAAGGTTAACCGATTTACAATGGGTCAATGCGGGATTTGCCGCAGGGTTTGGCTGGAATAGCCCCTTTGATTTTACTTCAGAGACTTGGATCAGCCGTTTAAATGACAACTCACGCACATGGCAAGAAGCAAGACGTAATCTCTTTAATAACTTTAGACAGGTAGAAAAAGTCACCACGGCGGATGAAAAACACAGTTGGGATCCTCAATTTGCCGCTACCGCACCGCAGTTGTGGCCTTGGTTGTATGGCGATGCGATGAGTGTAGATGCCGATGACTCGCCAAGGCAGTTTGTTACCCTCACAGAAATTCAGTTGAATATGTTACAGCAGTGGTCGAATGGCGAGTTTGATTCTGATTACGACCCTTGTTATCGCCCCCAACCAGCATTGATGAAATACCAGTTGCTGAGCAGCCTGAGATGTTAACTAAGGCGGCGATGGAGTTCTGTTTAGCGGATGCTTTCCACCCTGGATGTGAAATGACTTGGCCAATGCGTACAGCGGGCATGTATAGCGAGGCTTTCCGTCTTAAGCATGCAGAAGATACTGCACCGACCCACGGCACCAATTATGGCGTGGAAATGACATCAGAAATCGCGCTGCATTCAAGCGGCCCATTAAAAACGGGGCAGGTTGCTGGTGGCATTACGCGTTGGATGGCCATTCCTTGGCAAACCGACACCGCGAGTTGTCGCGATGGCTACAATGAAGCGTACGACCCTTATTTACCGACCTTTTGGCCTGCACGAGTGCCAAATAATATGCTTAGCGAGCAAAATTATCACCGGGTAGTCGATGAAACTAAGCCATTTGCAGAGCGACAAGCAGCATTTAATGACAGGGAGCTGTGGCTAAACGATTTACCGATAGGCCCTTCAACCAACTATATTGAGCAGATCAACAGTATGATCACTGGGTTTGGTCAATTGGCGGTGGTGTTACCGAAGACAGAAAAAGGCGTAACTGGTTTTCCAACCACCATGCAAGTGGGATTAACACCAGCCAAAGCGGAAAAACTGTTGACAGCAAGTCGTAATGAAAGCAAGCGAGATTGTCGCCCTGATTTGTCACAAACCGACAAAGCACATCGCCGGAATCGCAAACAATAAGGGCTAATATGGCTGAAAGGAAATCGGATATTGTGATTGTAGGTGCGGGTATTGCGGGATGCATTGCTGCACTTGCTTTGCATCCTCACTATCAGGTGATAGTAGTCGATAAGCTCGCCGCAGCTAAAGACAAAGTGGGCGAGTGTTTACCGCCAGCGGCGTCTAGAATTCTCAAAAAGCTTAACTTGTTACACTTACTACAAAGCCCTGAACATCTCACTTGCCACGGTATGATTTCGTTTTGGGGCAGTGAATCGCCTACCATAGTGGATAACGTTAAAAACCCCGATGGTTTGGGGTGGCACATTCATCGGCAGCATTTTGAACAGCAGCTTCGTGATCAATTAGTGCTTCGTGGTATTCCTTTGCTATCGTCCACAAAGCTTACTGATGTGGTGCAAACACAATCAAGTTGGCAAGTTAGGGTTGAAGGTTGCGACACTGACATGTCTATCACAACAACACTGCTTATTGATGCCACCGGTCGCGCCTGTCATCTGGCGAGGCGACTCGGTGCAAAACTACAACAGTTTGATAAGCAAATGGCACTGTGGCTTACCGCAGAGGTTGCCACTACGAAACAGTTTGCAGTAATAAGCGATGAAGAAAATGGCTGGTGGTATAGTGCGCCGAGCGCGGCATGCTCTTCACTCGACCCCAATATGCAGCCTCGGGTGTTTTCTTGGCAGGCTTGCGCTGATGCGATCAAAAAGTGCAACATCACCAACGCTCGAGATTTTTTAGCCAAAGTAAAGCAGGTGAGGGGATTTAACACCTTAGTGGACTTGGTGAATATAGAAACAGCACACCTGCATCCAATGGTAAGTGCAAATTCGGCCCGTTTGGATAGTTGCGCAGCAAAAGACTGGTATGCGGTAGGTGATGCGAGCATGAGCTTTGATCCACTCTCTTCGCAAGGCATGTTGCACGCCATGACCAGCAGCATGCAACTTGCGGATATGCTGCTGTTGCACGGCATAGATTACAAACATGGCGCAAAACTATATCAGTCGCAAATGGATAGAGTGTGGATGCGTTATCTGGAGCATCGGCAGCACTTTTACGAGGGATCAAAGTTAATCGGTTAACACGTATTATTGCTTGTTTGGACTAAAGCAAAGTTTGAATCGAAAGAATGCGACAACATCTATAGTGGTGAAACCAATACCATTGCTGCTGGCCGTCAGTTGATTGCGATGCTTAACATGTCTGAATAAATGTCGCCTAGAAGTGGCAGTGAACATTCACCTATTCGCTGCCATCAGTGGAAGCTGAATATGAGCAATTGCGCCCTGTGCATCCTTACGATTGGTTAAGCTCAGTTTTCCGTTATGCTGTTCAACGATATTTTTAGCTAAGATGAGACCAACCCCTTTACCCGTTGTTTTGGTGGTATAAAAAGGTACGAATAGGTTGTCTGCATTCTATATTCCATGACCATCATCGAGTACTTCAATACCTGTAAATTTATGATTGTGATATGCGTTGACGCAAACAGCACTGCTCTCACCTCCAGCTTCCAAGGCATTTTTAATCAGATTTACAAGTGCTTGCTCAAGTAAGCTTTGATCAATTTGCAGCGTAAAGTCCTGTGCAATGGTTAATCTCACGCGATTGTCGAAAAGCCCTACGAGCGGCGTTAGTAAGTCATTTATGGATATCGCTTCTATATGAAGTTGATGCTGTTTTGCAGCGCTTGCATAGCGATTAACAAAGGACATCAGGCCATCGCTGCGCTGCACAATTACGCCAAGCGCTTGTTCAAAATCGGCGAGAGAGAATTATGAATCTCGTGGCTGAGTATTCTAATCATTTTTTGCCAAGCGTCGCGCTGAACTTGACTGACAACCGCTTGCACATCGGTCAGGATCACCAAGTGTGCCTGCATGCCTGCAATGGTAAGTTCGCTATAGCGAAGCTGCCATTCATCACCTAGAGTAGGGTGGTTAAAGCGCCAATTTCTGGCATCAATATTCGACTGCGCAAGCTGTAGGTTGGCTTTGTGTAAGGTCTGTAATTGTGATATTCGCTGTTGTTCAATATTAATGTGACGCTTAAGCTGGCGATGGGTAAGTACCGCGCGTTGGTAGTCGAGTTTAGAAACAACTCCATCTTCAACCAATTCTCCTTGAGCGCTAACCTCCAGCTCGGCACTTTCTAACTCAGATCTCAGAATTTCCAGATCCGCCTGATGAGACAGCAGTTCTCTTTGTTGATTGATATCGAGCTGTAGATAGTGGTCTTGCAATTGCGCCAAACTGCGTTTGGCATCTTTTAAAGAGTAGGCCAAATTTGCATCTTGTAGCCTCATGATGATGCTGTCGGGGTTAACTTGTGCACCAGGGCGTAACACAATTTCTTCAACCGTGGCATCGCTTGCGGCACTTATCAAACGCGGCGTTTTCGGTTTAAGCTGACCATATCCAGATACACTGACCTCTAAATCCCCTTGCTGTACCTCCGCAATCCATGTTTTTGCCATAGGCAAAGATGCCTGCGCTGAGGGTTGTATTAGCAGCCATATAATAACTACGGCGAAAACGGTTCCGCCAACAGCCCACAACCAGTTTAACCTTGTTGCGCTTTTTATGTTCGACTTGTATATCCATGTTGATATCTCTGGTGGAATTAAGGTTGTTATTACTCAGTAGATAACAAGTCGCATGCCAAAATTTAATTCACTGAAATTATTGAACTTTTGATCTTATCTAACTGCAGGAAAGGAGTGCTTTTTGCGGTTTCGAAAATAAAAATTGTGGTTTTGGGAAGCTCGATTGTATTTGCAAGTGCGCAGAAGAAAATAGGCTCATCAATAGAGCCTATGAATTGCAACGTTATTATTTGTTAAAACACACGTTCTGGGTTGGTTGGTACGTCTTGCTGTTTTAAGGTCCAGTTAGCAATGTCGATTTTGCGCATAAACTTTACCTTTGGATGTGATTTAGCGTAACGAATAAAGTCATCAAGTGCTTTTACCTGAGCTGGGCTGCCTGCGAGCCTGTCGTGTGCACTGATAGACATCATACGGCGCTGGGATTTTCCTTCTTCATAAAGCACATCAAATTCGTCCTTTAACTCTTGCAAATAGGCTTTTGCTGTCATTGCGGAACTGCCGCCATAGCGCACGATATCGTTATTTCTAAAGGTATAAGGCACCACCACGAAGGGTTTGCCATTAACCGGGGTAAACGAAGGCTCATCCCGAGATAAGTCATCAATATGATAGACAAAGCCAAGGGATTGCAAAATAGTTAATGTTTGCTCAGAGTGGCGCATCCAAAACGCATTAAAGCCTTGTGGTCTTTGCCCTGTGATCTTTTCAAGCACGTCTGCACTGTGAATATAAGATGCTCGTTCTGCTTCGGGTGTCATCGAGTATTGTGGTGTCCAGTTTTGTCCATGACCTGAAATCTCATGCCCCTTTTGAGCCACCATTTTGGCAAGTTCAGGATTGAGCTCTGCAGCTTTTCCTACCATGTGGGATGTCACTTTGATGTTGTGCTTGTCCCAAAGCTTAAGCAATCTTGGGATCCCTTCATTCATGCCATACTGATACCAAGTAGGAGCGACGGTGTCGGGGTAGCCTGCTTCTTGCTGAGGAAATGGCCCCGGATCGCTTGGGTCTTGTGCGGTTGCTTCAAACTGCATGGAGATAGAGATCACCAATTGAGCATCATCAGGCCAGTAATTGCCAGACTCTACTTCAGCGCCGTGGGCTGTGCCTGCAAGCAGGGCGGTTGCTGTTAGTAGTGCTCGAATACTTGTGGTCAACGTGGTACGCATGGTTATTCTCCTGCGGCTCTTGGGCCTGCATACACAGAAAGTGTTGCCTGCGCTAAGCTATGCTGGTGGATAAAAAATCCAGTAAGTGGTGCCGTTGCACCAGCTGGCACGGGGAGTGTAACAACATCTAGCGCATGCACGATAAAGGTGTATTTATGCTTGCGACCAATAGGCGGGCACGGGCCAAAGTACCCAGGCTTTCCTAAATCCGTATTACCTTCAATGGCTTGGCTTGGTAAAGTTTCTGCGAGCCTAGTCGTGTCTTTGGGCAGGTTATACACTTGCCAGTGCCAAAATCCGCTGCCGGTTGGCGCGTCTTGATCATAAAATGTCACCGCAAAGCTCTTGGTTTGTTTAGGTGCATTTGACCAAACTAAGGTTGGCCGTGTGCTGTTTCCCTCGCAGCCAAATTGATCCCAGTATTGAAATGGTCGAATAGATTTTTCGGCGACAAGATCTGGGCTTTCTAGTGTAAACTCAGGTGCTGAGATTGCATTGGTTGCACCGAGTAATGCCATAGAGGCTAGGGATAAGTTCAGTAATAATGGTTTCATATTGCACCTTTTGCTCTTAATTGTTGAAAATCTGCATAGTCGGTGTAGCCCCGCTCGCTACCACCAAATAAAGGCGCATCAGGGTTGATTGGACTCAAAGGTAATTGATGACTCAGACGGTATACGAGATCTGGGTTGGAGATAAATTTGCGACCAAAAGCCACAAAGTCGACTAGGCCTTGTTCAATAAGGGCTTCGGCTTGCTCTGGCTCGTAATTTCCCGCCACAATAATGGCGCCGTGAAATTTTCTTCTTAGTGCTTGCCTAAAACTCTCCGTCACGACCGGCGCATCATCCCAGTCTGCTTCAGCTAAGTGCACATAGGCAATGCCTAGGCGGTTAAAGTGCTCCGCGGCGAGCAAGATAGTATCAATGGCCTCTTCGTCTTGCATGCCACGTTGAGTAATAAAAGGTGCTAATCGGATCCCTACTTTTTCAGGCCCAATTGCTTGGCTAATCGCGGTGATAACTTCAACCGCAAAGCGAATTCGGTTTTCCTTCGAACCACCATATTGATCATGACGTTGATTAGAGCTGCGGCGTAAAAACTGATCAATTAAATAGCCGTTACCAGCGTGGATCTCAACGCCATTAAACCCTGCCATCATGGCATTTTCAGCCGCATGAACATAATCTTCGACTATGCTCTGTATTTCTTGGGTTGCCAGCGCGCGTGGTGTCGGGCAATCGACCATTTCACCTACTCCTTTTTCATTGACCACCCACACTTGTGCGTCGGGCGCGAGTGCTGAGGGGGCGACGGGTTGGCCATCTTCATGAAAAGTAGAGTGAGACATACGACCGACATGCCAAAGCTGACAGAAAATACGACCACCTTTTTGATTTACTGCATGGGTGATTTCCTTCCATCCGGCAACCTGCGAAGCTGTATAAATTCCGGGAGTAAATGAATATCCTTTGCCCTGACAAGAGATTTGTGTGGCTTCACTAATGATAAGCCCTGCCGAAGCGCGTTGGGCGTAGTACTTTGCCATCAACTGGTTTGGAATATCTCCCGGTTGTGTTGTTCGAGAGCGGGTCATTGGTGCCATCAAAATGCGGTTTGGTAAGATTAAATTACCGATTTTTTTCTGCGTAAATAACAATGGATCAGACATAGTATTCTCCTAATTATTGGACAAGTGAGTTGATGTGGCGTGGAAACAGCACTTCAATTTTTAGAGATTCAGGTGCAAAGATAAAAACCTGATGCTCATTGTTAACGGGGACATCTCGTTCCACATAGCGAACGCCAAAATGCTCTAGTCGGGCGATTAACCCAGGGTAATCGTCACCACGAAATGCAATATGATCTATGTTGCTAGTACCCATGCTTGCGGTTTGCACAGAGCCAAGGTATTCAGCCTGTGCTTGGGTATGTGGAGATTGTTCAAGCAGATGAATGAAAGGTTGTTGTTGGTCGCCACAGAACCACTTTCCTGGAAATGGAAAAGGTGGACGTAAGCCTTCTTTAAGCCTAAGCACCTGCTCAAAAAAGGTCGCCATTTTTGCCATGTCATGTGCTCTAAACAAAAAGTGATCTAACTGCATGGTGTGTTACCTCCATTGGTGTTAGCGATTTATGCGTTGAGAACAGTCTATTTGTTTATTAATATTTGATAATTGGCTTTTATATAAAATTACTTTTCATAAAAGGTGAATAATGAAAAGCAAAGCAGACGATATGGCGCTTTTTGTTCAAGTGGTGCGCTCTGATGGCTTGGCTGCGGCAGGGCGAGTATTAGGGCTTTCTCCAGCGAGCATGACCGCACGGATCAATGCACTTGAAGCGTATTATAAAACCCGTTTACTGACTCGAAACACCAGAAGTATCAAACTGACAGAAGCGGGAGAACGGTTTTACCAGGGATGTGTGCGAGTTATTGAGGAGGTTGCGGCGGCAGAAGCGCTACTGCAAGATGCCGATCCTGACTTGAGAGGCACACTCAAAATTGCAGCAAGTTCAGACTTTGGTCGTCAGTACGTGGTTCCCGCCGTTGCGGAGTTTGCCACGCTGCATCCACAGGTAGTGGTTAACTTGAGCTTAGGCGAAGGTTTAGTCAAATTAGTTGAGTCTGGCACTGACATCGCCATTCGTTATGGTAATTTAAATGATAGCAGCTTGATATCTAGGCCTCTGTTAAACAACCGCAGAATGCTGGTGGCCGCCCCAAACTATCTCGAACAGTATGGTACACCAGATTGCTATCAAGCATTACAGCAACATCGCTGTTTAGTACTGGAAAGAGCGGGGCAGGCACTAAACGATTGGTATTTTCTCGATAGAGACACACAAGCAACCATCATTGAAACCGTGCCTACCTGTTTGGTGAGTTCAGACGGAGAAGTGCTACGGAACTGGGCGGTTCAAGGGCTTGGGATCACCATCAAGTCGTGGCTGGATGTGCACAAAGATATTAAAGCGGGACGATTGGTGGAATTGTTGCCAACTCAAACATTGGGATTTAGTCCAACGGACTCAGACAAAGTTGCACTGCAAGCGATTTATCCAACTAGACAGTTTCAACCTCGGCAAGTCAAAGTATTTCTCACCTTTTTTAGCGAGTATTTACAACGAATGCATGATTGATTTTATTTCATTGCAGTTAAACGAATTAGCCGTGCGTAAGTGATAAAGATATGCATAATAAACGCTCATATTTAAATTAACTAAAGAGGTTCAAGGATGGCAACTTGTAATATTAAGCACGTCATTTTTGACGTGGGTAACGTATTTGTCAGGTGGTCGCCAGAGGAGATAGTCCGGCTTACCTTTGGTAATCACTGCGATGTTGAGAGTCTAGCCAAGCAGCTGTTCCACAGCGAGATTTGGTTTGCTATCAACCGAGGTGAACTGACTGAAGCAGAAACTAAGCAGGCTTTTATGCGAATCTGTCACTTAACCTCTGATCAAGCTGACGAACTGTTCTTCTATATCAAAGAATCATTGATCCCACTGTATGGTACGCTTTCACTTATGCAGCGCCTAAAGACGGCTGGATATAGCGCTTATGCCCTAACCGATAATGTGCACGAGATTGTGAGCCACCTAAAAGCACGTCATACTTTCTGGCAACACTTTGATGGTGAAACTATCTCTGCCGAGCTTGGTTGTATGAAGCCCGGCAAAGCTATTTTTACTCACTTACTGGAGCGCTACCAACTGGAGGCAGGTGACTGTGTTTTTCTCGATGATGTATTAGTGAACGTTGAAGGAGCAAAGCAGGTTGGGTTACATGGCATTCAGTTCTTTAATGCGGCTCAGGCTGAGCGCGAGTTGCGTGAGCTAGGATTGGTGTTTTAATCAGGTGAGACTTCAAAATAGGCCCGAGTACGGGCCTAAAAAGGATTAATCGCACATATACTGTCTATTAGTGAATGCACAATCGTGATCACCGTAACAAGAGATAGCACCTGTACGGCAATCGTGGCGGTTAGTCGGCACACAATCTAACTCTGTCAAACGGTTTACACCACCACCAATTTGAGGAGTCGCTTGCGGCGTAATTGCTTGAGCATTATTTAAGTTTTTAAGCGGCTTTTTATTCAATTTAATTTTCATTTTTCATTTCCTTTGGGTTATAGAAAGCGTATTAACAGCGCAGGGAACCGCAGTTATAGCAAGAACCAAATGCTTTTGTGTTGCATAACTCGGTTATTTCTCTGTCGCAACCTGCTGTTACATAACCACCTGCGACGTTCGGTGTTTGGGATTTTTCCAAGCCTGCAGTGCGGTTAAGTTGTTTTATGTTTCTTTTTGTTAGCGTTAACTTCATCTTATTTTCCTTATTGTGAAAGCTTTAATTGTCGTACAGAAAATAAACTACATTATTGACTGTACCCAATATAAAATATTTGTCAAATATGTTTTTGAAAGGTTAAATTTCTTGTTTTATGAAATTACCTTATTTCAACCTTTTGTAACTTCAATGTTGGACGACAAGCTGCTCTCTAGCCGCGAGTTTAGCAACTATGGTGTGACGTATATTTGCAATGTCGGTCGCCCAACGCATCGACATTGTTTGGTCTTTTTATTCATGCAACACTGCACCATGAGAATAATTAAAAAGCGGGATGAAGATGCGTAAATTAATAGCCTTGGTGTGGTCTTGCTCTGTTTCCTTGAGCGTGGGTGTTGCGCTTGGTAACACGGCGCAAGCTGACGAGTCACCAATATTTAGTTCTAAAGCCACAGCACAGCCAATATGGGCTGAACACGGCATGGTATCAAGCCAAGAAGCACTTGCCAGCCAGGTTGGGGTAGAGATTTTAAAGCAAGGTGGCAATGCCGTTGATGCGGCTGTTGCAGTAGGTTTTAGTCTTGCCGTGACTTTGCCAAGGGCCGGAAATATCGGCGGCGGTGGCTTTATGCTAGTGCATCTGGCAAAAGAGAATAAAACCGTTGCGATTGATTATCGCGAAATGGCGCCTAGCCGTGCGCACAAAGATATTTTTATTGATGAAAATGGTGAAGTAAACCCAAAGTTAAGCCTTCAGCACGGCCTTGCCGTGGGCGTTCCCGGAACGGTTATGGGGATGGAGTTAGCACTCGAAAAATACGGCACCATGACACTTAACCAAGTTATTCAGCCTGCAATTAAATTAGCAAGTGACGGCATAAAAGTGACCTCTGATTTAGCTAATTCGCTTTCTCATAGCTATATCAAAAAACGAATGCTCGGTGTGCCGGCATCTAAGGCTGTGTTTTATAAAAAAGATGGTAGCAGCTACAAGCCAAATGAATGGCTGGTGCAGACTGACTTGGCTCATTCTTTGGAACTCGTTGCCGAAAAAGGCAGCGCGGGCTTTTATGAGGGCGAGACAGCAAAGAAAATTGTTGCGGCGGTAGAAGCGGCTGGTGGCATTATGTCGCTAGATGACTTAAAAAACTATAAAGCGGTGGAGCGAGAGCCGGTAAAAGGCACATATCGTGGCTATGAGATAGTTTCTATGCCACCACCTTCATCGGGTGGTGTGCATATCATAGAAATGCTGAATATGCTGGAGCAATATCCTATTGGTGAGCTTGGGCATAATAGCGCTGCTACCGTCCATTTAATGGCTGAAGTCATGAAACGTGCATATGCTGACCGCAGTGAATATTTGGGCGACCCCGATTTCTACGATGTACCCGTTAAAGCACTGGTGGATAAGCAATATGCAAAACAGCGTAGTAAGCAAATAAACGCAGACAAAGCGACGCCAAGCGGCGAGATTAAGCCCGGTAAATTATTACCTTATGAGAGTAATCAAACCACGCATTATTCTGTGGTTGATAAGTGGGGCAATGCAGTGAGTAACACTTACACGCTTAACTTTAGCTATGGCTCAGGTATTGTCGCGGCTGGCACTGGTATTCTACTTAACAATGAAATGGATGATTTCTCGGCAAAGCCCGGCACACCAAACGGTTTTGGCTTGGTTGGTGGCGAAGCTAACGCTGTTGAAGGCAAGAAGCGCCCGCTGAGTTCGATGACACCTACGATTGTAATGAAAGAGGGTAAACCCTTTTTGGTAACGGGTAGCCCCGGAGGCTCACGCATTATCACCACCACGCTGCAAATCATAATGAATGTTATTGATCATGGCTTGAACGTCGCTGAAGCAACCGTGGCTCCGCGTATTCACCACCAATGGTTACCAGATGAAATTCGTATTGAACGTAGCTTAAATGTGGATACTCGACGTCTACTTGAAAACAAAGGACACACACTTTCAGAGCAGAATGCGATGGGCTCAACCCAGTCGATCATGCTTACCGATAAAGGTCTATTTGGCTCCTCAGATCCAAGGCGAGCCGACAGCGCTGCGGTGGGGTACTAATACCAATTGAATTAACTCTCTAATCAATTTGAAGGGTGAAATAGTATATTAGCTTCGTTAAAAATTTCTCATTTAGAACAACTAAATAGCAAAATTTTTGCCTTGCTACTAAAGCTATTTCCCCGCTTCAAGATAGATCATTTACTTAATACAACTGGTATAATATCCTGATTTCCATTGAGTCCTAAGTGTAATTCAAATCGAGTAGGGGCGAGATGCCCCTTTGCTATGTACTTTCTTTGATTAAATACTCTGGCAGCAGCCAATTCATGACGACGACTTCGCCTTGCCAAGTTTCGATCGTCAGCCAAATCCTGTCGTCTTTTGATAATGTTTTCTTTGCTAAAGCATGTACATGTTGACCATGCTTTGTGCCGTGAAGGATCCCGAGATCATGCTCCATAAGCTGTGCAAATGGCATCGCGTAGGGGCCGATATTGAGATAGCCTTGGCGCACAGAATCGACATCGCCTTTATTAAATAGCAATAAGAAGTCTTTGACGTATAAGTCATCGTGGATGTATGGCGGCTTGTCGTCAAAAGGCATCGGCGTGATGCTGTACTCTCCAAGTGTTTGCTCCGCCAATGAGGCGGGGAACTCTGGATGTAATGATTGATAATAAAACCAAGCTGGCAACACCAGTAATAGGGCATTTAACCAATATTTATTGTGTTGTATAAAGCGTTTGACTGCATTCATGGCGACTTACCCTTGTTGTGCCTTTAGTTGTCTTGCATTGCTCCGTTCTTGGCTACGCGCGCGTTTGGTCCGAAGCTGATACATGATAAATCCGGTAACTGACATCCCGGATAAAATACAGCCAAAAATAAACCAGATGACTTTGGTCCAGATCCCTCCAATGGTGCCGTAGTGCAGTGGATCTGTGATGTGCATAACCGTTTGTAAGCCTGTCATTGAATCAGGGTTTGCATGATGAACGACTGTATCATTCCAAGTGTTGTAGGCAATATTAATGCTGTAATCGTCATAGAGTACGTAGTCGTTTGCGCCACTGATTTTGAGCGTATCGCGGTTATGCTCAGGTAGCATGATGTAACTTGGACGAAAGTCACTGTACTGCTGTTGAATTTCATCGAGCGCTAGGTCAACACTGGTCTCTACTGCATTTGCGTTTATTGTTGAGTTGGGTATATCCGCTGAATTTAATGTTTCATGATGTTCGAGTTCAACACCAGTATGCCACAGCACCGCTTGCGTTAAATACCACAGTCCGGTGAGGCTCATTACGGTCATAAACCAAAGCGACCATACTCCACTGAGTTTATGGATGTCAGCGGCAAGGGTACGACCTCCTTGTGATTTACGTAGCTTAAACTGAAAAAACGCTAACCAAAACTTTTTGTATACCACCAGACCGGTGATCAACGCGCCCAATAGGATCAGTGACATAAACGCCACCAAATAATAACCAACACTGTAGCCGTTTTGCCATGGAAATAGCAGCCAGCCATGTAGTGAACGCATAAAGTTAATAAACGTATTGCCGTCATTTATTTCCTGAACAGCCCCTGTGTACTGGTTTACGTATGCAAGCGCATAGGGTTTGTCGACGTCGGTAAACATCACCACATAGGTCAAATAGGGCTCTCTCACATTGAGCCCCATGACATCTGCACTTGGGTACTCATCCTTAAACGCGCGTAACACTGAGCCCGCTGACATCTCACTTACCTGACTGGGGTTATGTGCTCGAGAGTCAGGGTTGGTAAGCCATGTAAGTTCATGGCTGAAAACGGAAATGGTACCTGTGATACAAATAAAGCAAAACAGTAGCCATATTGGCAGTGAAAACCAACCATGCAACTGAAACCAAAACTTGTTGCTTATTTTCTTTGCCATTATGTGTTCCTAGTTCTTTGAATGACGGCGACAAATTAAAGCTAAGGGAGTATTTGCGCAAAAATGTAAATAAAGTATATCTTTTTAAAAGTGTAAATGGCAATTATATTCATTTGGATGTGCGTTAAATGGCATGTTTTATTTGTTTAGCGGTTTATACTGCTTGTTTTATTTATAGGAAAGTTGTTTTAAATTAGTTGGTTACTGTTTTTGGGAACGTTCCTTAAATCGGGCGCGAAACTGGTTGTAATTCATCTTAATGTTATTGCTAATGGTTATCATCTGCATTATTATCGTTTCAATTTTTACAATATTAGGATGAACCCAGTGAACACTCTGCCTCTCAAAACGCTCTCATTTGCTGTTATGGCAGCGCTCGGCACGTCAGCATTACAGGTGCAAGCAGCACAGCAAGATAATGAAGAAATTGAAAAAATAGTTGTGACGGGAAAATACACCGTCAATGAAGTGATAGACACCGCAACTGGTTTAGGGTTATCTCTTCTTGAGACGCCGCAATCTGTTAGCGTTATTACCGCTGCACGGATCAAAGAGCAAAAGCTCGATACGTTGACCGACACAGTGTTAAATGCGATTGGGGTGTCAGCGAAAGAAGTTGATAATGTTCGTAATACGTTGCAGTCACGTGGCTTTGACATTACCAATTATCAAATTGACGGCGTTCCTTTGTCATGGAGTTTGGCGGGTGATTCTGGTGAAACCATCGCGGATGTTGCGATATACGAGCGCGTGGAGTTTGTGCGTGGTGCAACGGGGTTATTGACCGGCGCGGGCGATCCTTCAGCTTCTATTAACCTAGTACGCAAACATGCAAATAGCACCGACCTCACAGGTTTTGCTAGTGTCTCTTTGGGGAGCTGGAACAATAAAGAAGTGGTGGTGGACGTTGCCAATGGATTAACTAACGATGGCAGTGTGCGTGGACGTGTGGTGGCGAAGTATGAAGAAGGTGACTCGTATTTAGATCTCTTTTCTGACGAAAGTACCGTGCTTTATGGAGTACTAGAAGCGGATTTAAGCACGCATTCGACGATCCGCGTTGGTGCTAGCTATCAGCGTAACGACCCTACCAGTCCAACTTGGGGGCATTACCTACTTTCTTTACCGATGGAAGTAAAACAGACTGGGAAGTCGAAAAAACCACAGCTGCAAATTGGACAGAGTGGCAAACTACTGGCACCAATGCTTTTGTGAACTTTAGCCACAACTTTGCAAATGGCTGGGAACTGGTTGCCAATTACAACAAACTGAAATACGAGCAAGATACAGAGCTGCTGTATTTATTCGGCATGTTGGATAAAACAACAGGTGAGGGCTTAGCGTCTTGGCCCTATAAAAGTACAGGTGAAAGTAACCAAGACAGCTTTGATATCCAGCTTAAAGGTTTTTATCAACTCGCCGGTCGTGAGCATGAATTCGTAACTGGCGCGCTTTACAGTGAGCAGAGTGCCGATACACTCACTTTCGCTACGCTCGATAATGCCTTTTTGCCAGTTGGCAATTTTTACGAGTGGGATGGTAATTTTCCTGAGCCGACGTGGGGCACAGAAACCTCAGTTGCTCAAGATATGGATACCGAGCAAAAAGGGTTTTACGCCGCAACAAGGCTAAATCTTAGCGATGAACTTAAAGTAATAGCGGGTGGTCGTTTATCGAGCTGGCAGCGCGAAGGCGAAAGCTATGGCGTCATCACTGATTTTGGCGACAATGGCGTATTTATACCTTACGCTGGTGCCTTGTACGACTTGTCGACAACGCAGCGAGTGTATGCAAGTTACACTGAAATATTCCAGCCGCAAAATGCCCAAGACCGTAATGGTGATTTCCTTGATCCAATCAAAGGAAAATCATACGAAGTGGGGCTAAAAAGTACCTATCTAGACGACACGCTGCAAACAACATTGGCGATTTTCCAAATCGAACAAGATAACCTAGCTCAAGATGATGTTGGATACATAGTTCCTGGGTCGGTAAATGCAGTCGCGCAATATGCTGCTGAAGGCACAACCAGTAAAGGCTTCGAATTTGAAGTGGTGGGTCAGTTAACTGACGGTTTTGATGTGCATTTGGGTTATTCACAATACAAAGCAGAAGATGCCAACGGCGTTGAAGTGAATACGGATAATCCAAGAAAGCAATTTAAGTTGTATACGACTTACCAATTTGTGAATGCTTTACCTGAGTTGACGATTGGCGGTGGCGTGAACTGGCAGGATGACACTTATTCAGTAACGGGCAACGATAGGCTAGAGCAAGATGCTTATGCACTGGTTAGCTTGATGGCAAACTACGCTCTGGCAGACAATATGGCGCTACAGCTCAACGTAGAAAACCTCTTCGATGAAAAGTACTACAGCCAAATTGGCTTTTTTGATCAGTATCGCTATGGTGCGCCGAGAAATTACAGCTTAAGTTTTAGCTATGATTTTTAGCAGACTGTAAACTAACGAAGCGTGGCTAGTGAGCCACGCTTTATAAACTATTTTATTAACTTTAAGTTCATTTAAAAGTGTTATCTTTATCATTCTAAATCAAGGAGGTGATTACGAAATGTCCGGAAATAAAGGGCTTGGAATTCTCTGAGCGTTCTAAACAAGCAATTGCACAAATTAAAGATATCGAAGATTTAGGCAGTATGTTAACAACTGCTGTTGCAGCAAGTCAGATTACCACAATCTTTGTGAGTAATAACGCTGCAGTAAGTACAATCAACCTTGCTTCGACCGATTTTATTCAATTTTCAAATGCAATGAATGGTGCAGCTTTAATCCCAAGAAGTGCGTTGTTCACTATTGCTGCTACCACATCTTGGAAAGTTGCTGATAATAAAGAAAAGCAATTTTGGAAAGCGGTAGCTAAGGGGTGCAAAGTGCAATGAAACATTTAGTACTAGGTATAGTTGCAGCAGCTGCGATAAGCATTTTTAATGTAAAGGCTTCAGAGGCTTACACTGAAATATATAACAAGCTACCGCTAAGTGAATCCGAATTCTCTTCTTTGCAGAGTAAATTTGATTTGAAGTCGAGTGAGCAAATCATGATGATTGAATTGTTATCAAGCTATAATTCTTTACATAAGAGAAGAATGAGTTGTAGGGCTGTCGACAATACAATTACTGCAAAGCAAATGGATGCTTTGAACATAGACAAAAAGCATTATGTAACCGTGTTATTTTACGTCGATAGTTTAAACAAGAGTAGGTGTGAATTAGCTGAGTATGAGCATTTTTTAAGGTCGCTTGCTGTCAATTTGGTCGCTCAAAAAGATCCAAAAAGCATTGGGCTGATAAATTCCATGAATATTCTATCATCTCGCCTTTATGGAGATTTTAGGGAATTTAAAGCTGAGTTTAACCTCTTACCTGAACAAGTTCGAGAAGCAGCTCTTAACGCTGACTATTTAAAGAAAAATTTCAGGTTATTTGATACGCTTGACGATGTAGCGGAATAAATCGCATGGTGAACTACAGCTTTTATTACTTTTTCTAAAAGTGGTTTCATTCCAACTGGCGCAGCTACTGCTTGCTGCTGCGCCAATACAGTTCGGTGGCGTACAATGCATTCTTCTATTAAATGGCCTTATGACTGCGTGAATCAATTAACTACACGCTTTACTTTAATTTATTTCAAAGCCTATACGCTTGCGGGTTATACCGTCAAATAAGGAATATTTGTGAAACCCCTGCTATTAGTTTTGATATTGTTTGCGTTTGCGCCGCAAACTAACGCTGAAACAATGTCAGTAGATCTTACGCCGACTATTGAATATCCAGTCGAACAACTTGAACCAGTTCAAAAGGCGCTCCTTAGCGAGCTGTTAAATAGCGTAACACAACTGGGTGATAGAGAAGCGGCATGCGAAAGTGAGCGTGCTATTACAGAAGAGCAATTACGCAGTCTTAATATTACCTCGCAGCAGCGAGGTGTCGTTTTATCTTATTTTTATATTCACCAAAAAAGGGAATGTGAAGCCGAAGAATATGGCGAATTCGCCAGACTTGTTGCCGCGAATTTAGCGGTGCAAAAGCAGTCGGGAGTCTTAAGGTTCGTGAATGCGCTAAACACGGTAAGCTCCAGCGTTTATTTCGATTATGTTGAAACGGAGCTGGAGTTTAACCAGCTACCAGAAAGTGTTCGCAATAAAACCTACCAAGCCGAGTTTTTTCAACATCCGTTTAGTCTTATGCATACGCTAGAACAGTTCGAATGATTCGGCGCGTTGTTACTGATTAAGTAAAACCTAAGCTAACATAATACGGTTTAATAATTCGTATGCGGTGCGTTTTGCGATATTCTGATTGATCGCGAGCGTGCTATTACTCAGTGTTAAGCACGTTTATGGCTTGGCGATAGTGATGTTTATTTCGGGACTAGCGTTTGCTCCAACCATGATCATTGCCATGGGGCTTGTTGAGCAAAGCGTACCCAAACGCTTACTTACTGAAGCCTTAACTTGGTTAATTACCGGGATTGCGGGTGGAGCTGCGTTGACCGGATGGGTCGTTGAACACTTTACCGTGGATTTTAGATTTTAGATTTTAGATTTTAGATTTTAGATTTGGGGTTGCAGTTGTTGCTGCTACCGTGGTGCTACTCGCCTGGTATCAAAAACAGGGCGGTACAAGGCGAGTAACTCAAGTTGTCAGTGAATAGGATGTAAGAGTCGCGCTTACTTCGCGCGACATACCGCTTGCTTATCTGTAGTGTCGCTGCTGCAGGTTAAAAAAGCGGCACCACTTTCATCCAAAAACTCTCCTTGCCACGCACCATCTTTGCCAAGCTTTATTGATAAAAAACCAAATTTACCTTGCTCATTAACGAGGGCATTTTGGCTATCAAGTGCATAGTCAAATTCGCTAAAGGCATTGGTATCACTAAGGCTGACGCCGCTATTACCGACAACGATTTGCGGAGGGCGTGCGGTACTCGCGGCAAAGGTTGAAGATTGATAAATATGCATATGTCCTGCAAGTGATAAAGTCACGTGACCAGGCAACTTACCTTGTCTAGTGTTCTTCAGCGCGGTTTGCAACATCACGTTTAGTGTGTCTTTGGTTGTCGGGTCTTCAACGCCCCAGATGGGTCTGTGGCTCATAATCCACATGGGTTTGGCTTTGAGTAGTTCGCTTCTGACATTGAGTCGTTGATATTGTTGTTGGTAGACTTTTGTTAGGCCATTGTCTGCACTGGCATCACAGGCATTGGCGCTATCCATTACCCAAACACTGAGCGGTTTTAAGTTGATGGTATAGGAGTTTTGGACAATGATATGAGCGCTTGCAGATTGCGGCGGTTGATTATAATCCCCCTGTGATGGACATTGCTGTTGGTCAATGGCATCAGGAAGATTGGCTCCCGGGCCAAAAAAGTAAAACCAGCCAATTCCTGCGCGGCTACAAAGTTCATGATTGCCTCGTGCAAAAATCCATGGTGCGGTTGCTGAAAGATCCGTTGTTGCGACAAAAAAGTCGGCTTGCCAGTTGCTCCATGTATCTGGTCTTGGGCTATTTAACGCGTTTTGACTGTAGTAGGTATCGTTGAGACCGCAGCTAGTACCGCCATATCCACCATCGCCTGCGTCATAAGCATAGGTATCACCGGAAATCGCACCTCCGGTACCTCGATAGTTGAAATCCCCCATATGCAGCAACAATTGTGGTTGTTGCTTTGCCCCTTGCTCTGTAAGGGTTTTAAACGGCTCGGCGGCAGTATTGTTTTCGCAAACTGATGATTTACAGCCGGTATCGCCAAAAACCGCAATTTTATTCGGATCGAATGTCACTGGCGCTAACGAGAATTGACTATCACTGACGGTATAAGCCGTGTTTGGGGAGATTTTTGCTTCGCATACTGAGACCGGAAAATGTGTTTGGTTCGGACGCATTGCTCGCAACTGCATCGGCATGGATTTTTTACCAAAGAGCAAGCTTGGGCATTGATTGGCGTCGCTAAGCACGCCGTCAACAACGACGCGCGCGTAGATATTTGGGGCTTCAGTAGTGGAAGGCGCGAACATTGAGTAAGCGCCTAATACTTTGGTATTCGCTTGTTGGACTGCAAACGTGCTGCTACAAGCAATTAAATTGAGCGTCGCAATGGCGATGATGATGCGCATGACTTCATTCCTTTTTGAACAGTTGAATGAAGTTTAATGCATTGTTAACAATTTGCGAGTCTCGAATACGAATATCCTTATTCTCACCTGATTATTGGTGTTTGCAGCGGTAGAAGCCGGTGACTGTGTCTTGGCTAAAGCGCGTGCCGTTAACATAGGTGTCTTGGTTGATTTTACCAAACTGCGCTAGGTTAAATTGCAATCGTGCAAGCATTTCAGCACTTGAGGCCTGTTCAAAGATTTCTGTTACCGGTGGATCGCCAACAAAGTTGGTATACCAAGGAAACCAAGAATTATCCTGCCCGCTGACTGTTTGGTTCGGATAATAATTCCCCCTTGCCAACGGTCGAAGGTAAGATCTTCGAGGCTAAATAGGCCAAAACTTGGCTGTGTCATACAAGCATCAGCCGCCTGATACTCTGGATAACCTGAGCTGGCAGCAAAATGATTACAAACATTATGTGGCAAATTGCTGCTATTCGCCGCTTGATACTCAACCTTTCTAAACATCACTGGATGTGCGGGGCTTCCTGATGGGTAGACGATATTCGCTGCCACAGGTGAGCCCCAGCGATAATGGTACATGGCCACAGCCAATCCTAAATCTTCCTTACTGGTGGCAACATTATCTGGATGAGTCCACACTCCACCCGGATCGGTTGGTGTTGCCCCATTTTTAAAAATGATCCCATATTGATTATTTTCTAATTGATTCATTAGATTTGGCGTTGTGTTGTCAACCACCGTCGTTGGGATCATTGTGCTTGCGGCATTGGGAGTATAGGTGAGTGTTGGGTTATTTAATGCCTTCCAGCATAGCAGGCCATAACCATAGCCATTGGCTATCATCGGGCAGCCAGACATTGCCGATGCCGATTGATTACTTTCATATGTATGTGTTGTTGAACGTGTCGAAACTTCGCCGGAGCTCACCAATATTCCCCAAGTATTGCGAGTAATGCGAATATCAGCAAATTCAGTGTCAGGAATAAATACCCTTGTGGCCGAAATAACCTGTAGCCCTAAATCCAATTCTAGTAGAGAGGTGGCAACGAGGACGTCTTCATGAAGCTTTGGATACTGCGTCATAATCGTTTGCTGCGATGGTTTAATCACAGCGTCTCTAGGTGATAGCCCCAATAGATATAAGCGATCGTTATCAAAATAACTTGCCAGTAAGCGTGATAGCTCAAGTTGTGCGATTGGACGCTTGGCTTGTATATTTGAGTTGGTATCCGTGAGGGTGAGGTCGGTATTTTGAAGCAGCAACCAATGCTTATCACTTAGACCCACAACCTGAGTTTGATTAAGGATGTGGCGAGATACGCTATCAGCTTGGCGAGTAACAATTAAACTATCGTCATTCAATGAATAGCTAGACTGTGTAGTGTCATTATGGTGATGACGTAGCGCCGGCGGCTGATATTGTCCGATTAAGGTGGTAAGTTCAATGCGAATGGCGTCGCGAGTACTTTGAATAAGCCAATTTCCGGTTTCATCTCGAACAAAAATAGCCGGACTATATTGTCCAGATTTATCCACGCTAAATGCTTGCCAAGTGGTATTACAGGCTTTGGCACAGGAGGCTGAACTTCGAGTAAGGGATGACTTATCTTTTGTCAGAGATTCGTCATAGTTATCATTAAATACAAAGGGTAACTCAGCTTGACCCGACGCGAGTTGTAACGTGAACAGTAAGCGCCGCTGATTGCCGCTGGCATAGAGTCTGTTTTCTTTTAGATAACCGAGTTGGAGTTGAGAGTAACTCTCTAACTTTTTCATGTTTCCAGCTTCACCTTGATAGCTGGGCTCATACGTCTCGCTATTGAATGGTGCGGTTTGCTCTAATTGGGGAAATTGCAACGTTTGTTTGCAGGCATCTTCTGCGCATGTTTGTAAGGTGATCCTTTGGTCCTGATATTGAAAAGAATACCAAGGTGAAAGCGCTTGATAACCTTGTTGTCCTGCGTGAAATAATAACGGTAGGGTTGATGTATCGTAGTGCTCTGACTCTGCTGAGGCGTTAACACTCAAAGACAAAGCCCAGCAGGTAAGCGTGGTGGCGATGAACTTATTCATAATCTTTCCTTATTGGAGTAGGGCAGCACATAGCCACCCTTAACAAAAACCTAGTGAATGATGCCTTGGCGTTGGCCAGCATTAACGGGTTTGTTGAGCTGTACAGAGAGCCAGTTTTCAACGTCGCTACGTAACGACGCGTCGCTATCAGGACCAGATTGTGACGAATAAAACCATAACCCTGTTGGTGCTGGAGCATTCACATTGCTGCCACAGGTAAAGTGATTTGCCGCATACATCACCGCGCCTGAGCTACCATATTCGTAATGACTGTCCGAATAACCACCGTAGCCTCTGGCTTGCACCCGACCTTTTGAATCGAGGGTAAAGTGATACACCTCATTGGGTTGCAATAAGAACGGGCTGACGTCGGACGAATCAAAGCGTGCGCGCATTGTGGTGGTAACACTGGCTTGATTACCCGAACGTGTGATCATGCCTGCCAAGTTGGTGATGAGCGCATCGGCCAATTGACCGTCAAGCAAGCTGCCAGGGTTGCCATTGACGATTGCAGAAGTAATACCAAGTGCGGCTTTGACGACTCCAATGGTGGAGTTTAAATTCCATGTGGTGTTGTATCCCATGGCTGCGCCACCGGCTTTATTAAACAAGATGACTTCAGGTGCAGCTCCTGGCAAATCGACCGCAAATTTTGCGCCGTCCGTTGCATGTGAGTTGGTCCCTTTTGACCAGATTTTTTTAGCTTGCCCGGTTACGTGGTAGCGAGCTGAATAAGTGCCTCTGACTTCTAAATTGCCCGAACAGGCATTGCTTTGATTACATGCAAATCCCCCAGTGTCTGCACACAACATTTTGACGTGGAACTCTGTCGAGTTATGGGCTGAGGTGTTGTCGAAACTGAGCGCTTTATTTTTTGACCAGCGTTTGCCCTTAGCTGAGTGGAAGGCACCGTAGGCTGAGGTATTGACATAAGCATGGTGCTTTGAAAAACCACTACCATCGCTGGTGGATGTGCTCCAAGGCGTTTGGGTTGATGGGTAGTTAGTGACCACTTGGCCTGTGCTGGTTGAAGGGGTCACCATCTGACATGAGCATTGTGACTTAGGCCCGAAGATAGGTTTTTTAGTCAGCAATTCTTTTAATTCGGCAAGAATATCTGACGGTAGCGTCCTATCGTATTCAAGTACCGAGAGCCCTTTACGTTTAGGTGATGCGTATTCCTTATGCCAAGTACTGTAAAGCTGTGGTGCATTTAGCTCTAAATGCTGGCTGAGCGTTGGCACTTTTTGCTGTTGCGTCCATTTTTCGAATACCGTCGGTTTAAATTGAATAAGGTATCGAGTAAAGAAAAAGTTATCTTCAGGCGCTTGCTCGGTAAAAGCATTTTCCCATGCTGATAATACGTTTTGATCTAATGCTTTTGCTTGGCTTAGCATCTCCCCATCTCGATAGTCGCGGATCAAGCTATCGACATAGCGGTCTAACTCATATTCTTCGTCGTTGTCGGAGATATATTCAAGCAAGGAAACACGGTCTTGAGACCATTTTGAAATGGCCTGCCACGCTTCTGGGCTTACTTGAGAGGGTGCCATTTCTCCATATTCTTCTGCGGCTTGCAGCGAAATAGTACCTAGTAACAAAGTGCTGGTAGCTAGGCTGACTAACTTTGGGGTGAAATTTCTCTGTTTCATTTTTCTATTCCTTCATCGTTGTGCAAAGTCAACATGCCTCATGCATTGTTAACTTGCCTTGTGATGTTGGAAACTTTTTCAACGATTGAATAGGAGGTTGTAGGGCCAGTTAGGGTCAACTTGGGTAAAATCCTTGGTATTTAACGACCGCATTGAATTAGGCAAGTTTCGGTATCAAGGTGTGAAAAATAAAAATAGAAATATCAGAAGCCTACTATGATTTTTACCCAAACTTACCCAATTGCCCCGTAACTTTTGCTGCAATCAAATTGAGCTTGAGGCAGGATTTCGCTATCGCCGTTATTGGAGCCTTAACTCGATAACGTCGTCATAACAAATAAGGAGACAGTTATGAGACTAGTAATAGCAATAGGTGCAACTTTGATTGCAAGCTTTGTACAAGCCCATAGCCCAGAAATGATGGCGCAGCTCGAAGTTGCAGATGGTGCGAAGTGTCCAAAGAGACAAACGATTTTGTTAGGTAAAATGGCATTAACTGCTGGAACCTTTAAATATTTACACAGTGAAGGAAGTAACGTTTGTACGAGTCCTAAGCAGAGTATTTCTGGTCGCACTACACCACAACTAGATTGTGGCCAGTTTGATGATTGGCGACTTGCTTATGATATGGGTAATAAAATGTGTCAATCTCTACATCAAAATATGAAAGGCTTTAGTAATAGCTTAAAGCCTGATATGACCGTGTATCCACGCTTCGAAGGGCCTTTTGAATTCAAAGGAGATCGCCATCACCAAGAATATGAGGCCGGTATGGGCGTGACTTTAGCATGCTATTTATGTGAGACCGCTACGGTTAACTAGAGAAGGGGCGAAAGCCCCCTTTATTGTAGACATCAAGCAGCGTTGGAGCATGCTAAGATTTGTTCCAGTTGTGCAACTTTTTGAGAAAGAGGTGCAGTATCGAAATTAGCGTCCTGGCATTGAGTGAGTACATATTGTGCCGTGGTAACAATATTTCGAATACGCGGCTTTTTGGGCAGCGTTTTGATATTTAGATAGCGTTCAAGAGTACGCACTCGTAAGCGGCCATCATCGATATTCACTTTCCACACTTTGCTTTCTTCAGCTAATTCGACACGAGTTTTGCCACTACTTTGCTCCCAAAGCGTCAAAGTGAGTGTCATTACCTCAACCATCAATTGCCTAGCGGCCTGTTCGTCAATGCTCGTATGTTTACCGTGCACTCCATGAGTACCTGTGCGGGCGGTATAGCGAACAAAGCAGTAAGTAACCAGCACACCTGCTAAAAATGCGATAAGCCCGATGAATATATGAGACACAATATTTGTCTCTGTTTGGCGCTTAGGCGCGGCCAAGACGTTAGCTCTTTGAAGGCGAAATTGATAAAGGTTTTCACTTTGTACACGACTACTTTTGAGCATGTCATTATAACGTTGTGCGGTCTCTACCGCTTCTTTGTAAGCGTGTGTTTGTAGTTGGGACTGTAATAAGGCAATGTAAAATAACTCGGTAAGCTGACTATTTTGCTGATTATGTGCTTCAAGCCCCTGTTTAAGTAACGTTTGTGCAGTTAGGTTATCGCCCTCAAGCTGCTTGAGTTTGGCTTCAATAAGTAGTGCTCGCTGATCAACTTTACCGTGTTGGATTAGTTGCCGAGTACGTTTGAATGAAGCAAGTTGCTGTTGTGCCTGAGCGATATGATTTTGAGCAATGGCAATTTCGGCCAATAATAAATAGGCTCGAGACAATTGAGTATAGGCACCGCTTTGTGTCAAAGGTTGAAGTAAATCTTCAATGATTTCAGTTGCTTTGTTGTATTCACGCTTTTTGTAGAATACTTCCGCGATGCTTAGCAAGGTGTGGTTCGCTTTGACTTGGTCGCCAGCTTGCTGGTGGAGTGCATGGGCTTGTCGAAACGAGAGGATGGCATCATCCAACTGGTTAATATCCCTTGACACATTGCCTAAATTGTTAAGCGTGATCGCTTGTCTCTGCAGGTCATTGGTTGCTTTCGCTATTTGGTAGCTCTCTAAAAATAACGTAAGGGCGGTGTCTAAATCTCCGAGTGCTTGATAAGCATTAGCTAAATCGTTTGCCGATTTACCCAGGAGTTCGTTTTGTTGCAACTTAGCCGCAAGGGTTTGCGCTTCGTGGAAGCTCTCCAGCGCTTGAATATAATTGCGCTGGCGATAACGATTAATACCACTTTGTCTTAACACCTGAAAGCGTTGGAGTGTGGTTAACTTCCATGCCATCAACTCATCCAGTATTTGATTGCTGAGCTTTATGTCACCCGCTCGACGATACAAGCTAACAAGCTCAAGATGTGTATCAAAAGCTTGGACACCGTTGGGTTCAAGCGTTTCAAGATGTTGCTTACAAGACAAAATATGGCTTGTGAGGTTAGTGTTATTGCTATCTGGGCAGTTTGAACCATACGTTGGTAACGTAACGAACAGTAATGCGAAAAACAAAGTAAGCAAAGGCATAAATATCAATTTAAATACAATATTTTCACATATTAATATAGTGGTAACAAAAAGTCGTGTTTGCTTTTAATAAATCTCAGGCTTTCGGCTTCGCGTATTTTATAACTATTTAGCAGCTATTGTTTAAAGTTATCAGTACGAGTAAGTTGTAATTTATTAATGTTGTTATCTTAATGTGTTTTTTGGTATGGTCTTGTTACTAATTAAGGCCCGGTTGAAGGGGCTGGAAATCAATTCATAAGGAAATAAGAAATGAAGTTAAATACAATGTGGCTAAAGTCACTCAGCGTCAGTGTAGCGTTATTTGCACCATTAGTCAGTGCAGCTCCTCAGCTTGATAAAGCCATATTTGAGTACAATGCTGGATTAAATATTCAAGAGGAATTTAATATCTTTGCCGATGGCAACGTGACTGATCCTAGTTATCCAAATAGTGACCTGCGTATTCAATTGGATAGTGGCAAAAGCTACGATCAAATTGGCTTCTATGACAAAACATACACTACGTACGGTCAGGCGGTTGCATACAACACATTAGACAGACGTTGGGTTAAATTTAAGGGTAAGGTGCTTTATTTTTCAGGCGAAGACAACGGTAACCAAAAGATAGATACGATTTCTTTTCGCGTTGTTAATCCTGCTGGAGAAACATCGGAGTGGGGAGAGATCAGAGTTAGCTTAGACCAAGCATTTGGTGGTAATTACGATGTGTATCCGAATGATGACTCGGCACAAACCTTTGCTGATCAATCAGTTGATGTGTACGTTAAAGATAACGATAGTGGCGTACCATATTATTATGGTGTTGAGATTTTTAGCTCACCCGCTAACGGTACAGTATCTGTGAACAGTGACTACTCCATTACCTATACACCTAAAGCTGGGTTTATTGGTCAGGATTCGTTCCAATATCGCATTAAGGGTAACAACCTTTACGATATTACAAGCGCGCCAGCGACAGTTTCTATTTCGGTAGCAAATTAACCCCACATCCAAGCCAATATTCACACGTATTAAGTGTGATATTGGCTATCCTTTCAGCAATAAAAATACTCCAGCCAAAGCAATTAGGCCTCCAAACATCATAGACTTAGTAATAGCTTCTCTGCGCAGTAGTCCAATCGTCATCACCATGAGCGGTGCCGTTGCAAAGATGGTTTGTGCGATAGCGGGGTCAGTATGATTAACGGAAATCAACTGTAGCCAAAGCCCAATAAAGGTGCCAAAAAACACTGCAACGAATAACCAGTTTTTACCGTCGATTTGTTTAAGTGTGAGTGCTTTAAACAGGCTTTGTGATTTCAAATAAACAACAATAAAGGCCACAAATAGGGTGCCGGACCCCAAGCGGATAAGTGCCGCCCACAAACTACTAATGCTTTCGTTATTTAGCGCACCTTTGGAAAGTACCATACCCGCAGCTTGGCAAATGGCTGCCGTGAGTGCAAAGCAGACTCCCAAGAGATAATGTTTTTTGTCTAATACCGGCTGGCTTCTACTTGGCTTAATCGCCAGCATTACACCAACGGTCGTCACTGCAATGCCGAGCCAAGCGGATGCGCTTAGATAAACACCAAGGAGCACAATGTTTAAGATCCCCGCGATGGCAGGTGCAAGACTTTCAATAACCAAAGTGCGAGCAGGACCTATATTTCTAAGTGCGGCAAAGTAGGCGCTGTCACCAATCGCTATGCCCAGTACCCCACTGGCTATCAGCCAGCTCCAGCTCGAGAGTAAAGTCGGGTACATAGCATCACCTGCGATGAACAAACACAAGATCATCAAAGCAGAAGCGATGACGCCTTTGCTGACGTTCAACTCAAATGGACTAAGATGATGGCTAAATCGTTTGTACAGTATAGTTGAGCCAGCCCACACCCCAGCCGCCGCAATCGCTGCGGCTTCCCCAATCCCAATCATAAATCTCAAGTTTCTTGTGTTTATTAATATGGTGACAAGTATACATAAATTGAAATAATCAGTGAGAGGTAAGGCATCAAATTATTACCACAAATATTTAGACGTCCATACATCTAGAGGTTGAAATTTTCTAGTTTTTGTCCATAATAATGCCATTCGATTAGTCTGGAGCAGCGCATGCCAATCACCGTCACCGACGAACTCCCAGCCATTGCCCAATTGCGTCATGAAAATGTGTTCGTGATGCCACAAAGTCGTGCATCAACTCAAGAGATCCGCCCAATGCGGCTCGCGATATTAAACTTGATGCCGAATAAGGTGGAGACTGAGGTGCAATTTATCCGATTACTGGCAAATACCCCTTTGCAGGTGAATGTTGATTTGTTGCGATTAGATACACACCGCAGCTCTGAAAACTCAGAGCAGCATCTAGATATGTTTTACCGCTATTTTTCGGATGTGAAAGATCAAAACTATGATGCTTTGATCGTCACCGGCGCGCCGCTGGCGCATCTTGAATATGACGATGTGGTGTATTGGCAGGAATTACAGGCGTTTTTTGATTGGGCTGAGCACCATGTTACTTCAACTCTGTTTTCATGTTGGGCCGCACATGCCGGTTTGTATCACCATTATGGCTTAAAGCGAGCGCTCAAAAATGACAAACTGTGTGGCGTATTTAAGCACCACTGTTATTTTGACCACGGGGCGCTCACTCGCGGTTTTGATGATGAGTTTTTGGTGCCACACTCACGCTATGGCCACATCGACATCGATAAAATTAACGCGTGTAAAGACTTAGTGGTATTAGCGGGCTCTGAAAAAGTGGGCGCTTACTTAATTAAAAATCACTCAGGTAGCCAAGTATATATTACTGGTCATCCTGAATACGACGCGGATACGCTACAAAAAGAATATCTTCGCGATCGTGAAAAAATGGCCAACGCACCGCAGCCTGAGAACTATTTTCCTGAGAATGACACCAGCAAACGTCCATCTAAGACATGGCAAAGCCATGCATTTTTGTTATTCTCAAACTGGTTAAATTACTATGTTTACCAAACCACACCTTATGATATTAACTTAGTTAGCCAAGATGTAAGGACTAACAACTATGCCGAATAATGTAGCCGTAAACGGTGAGCAAATTGCAGAGCAGCTTAAGCAAGCAATGCAGCAACGGATTCTGATCTTAGATGGTGCAATGGGAACCATGATCCAAAAGCACAAATTAGAAGAAGAAGACTATCGTGGCGAGCGCTTTAAAGATTGGCATGTCCTTATCAAAGGCAACAACGATCTGCTAAGTTTGACGCAGCCTGAGATAATCAAACAGATCCATCGTGATTATCTAGCCGCTGGCGCGGATATCATTGAAACCAATACTTTTAATGCCACCACCATCTCGATGGAAGATTATGACATGGCAAGCCTAAGCCGAGAGATTAATCTCGAATCGGCGAAGCTTGCACGTGCGGTATGTGATGAATTTACCGCCAAAGATCCTAGCAAGCCTCGCTATGTGGCGGGTGTACTTGGTCCGACGTCAAAAACTTGTTCGATTTCTCCAGATGTCAATGACCCAGGCTTTCGCAATATCACTTTTGATAAATTGGTTGCAGCCTACGTCGAGTCAACGCTTGCACTTATTGAGGGCGGAGCTCACCTTATTTTGATTGAGACGATTTTTGATACGCTCAACGCCAAAGCCGCCTCTTACGGTGTAGAAGAAGCATTTGAGCAAGCGGGTGTCACTCTGCCTGTTATGATCTCGGGCACTATCACCGATGCTTCAGGACGCACGCTGTCAGGGCAAACCACAGAGGCGTTTTATAACTCCATTCGCCATATTAAGCCAATTTCCATAGGGCTCAATTGTGCGCTGGGCCCAGATTTATTAAGACAATATGTAGAAGAGCTGTCACGCGTTTGTGAGACCTTTACTTCCGTACACCCAAATGCGGGTCTTCCAAACGAGTTTGGTGAATACGACTTAGAAGCCGAGGAAATGGCGCAAGAAATTATCGATTGGGGTAACGAAGGATTTATCAATATTGTTGGCGGCTGTTGTGGTACAACACCAGAGCATATTCGCGCTTTTGCCAATGGCCTTGCGAATACCACGCCACGAGTGTTGCCAGATATTGAAGTGCGGATGCGCTTGGCTGGCCTTGAAGCGTGCAACTTAAATTAGGAATTCACCATGACACAAACAGCAGTATTTACCAATGTCGGTGAACGTACCAATGTAACGGGATCGGCAAAATTTAAGCGCTTAATTTTAGAAGAAGATTACGAAACCGCGCTGGATGTTGCCAGAGAGCAGGTTGAAAGCGGCGCGCAGGTGATCGATATCAACATGGATGAAGCCATGTTGGACTCAAAAGCTGCGATGGTGAAGTTTCTTAACCTGATTGCTTCTGAGCCAGATATTTCTAAAGTCCCCATTATGGTTGACTCGTCTAAATGGGAAGTTATTGAAGCGGGCCTGAAATGTATTCAAGGTAAAGCCATTGTAAACTCAATCTCGTTGAAGGAGGGTGAGGCACCCTTTATCCACCAAGCCAAAATCATCAAGCGCTTTGGTGCTGCTGTGGTGGTGATGGCATTTGATGAAGTTGGTCAAGCGGAAACCGCAGAACGAAAGTTTGAGATCTGTCAGCGTTCTTACAAAATCTTGGTTGACGAGCTCGGGTTTCCGCCAGAAGACATTATTTTTGACCCCAATATTTTCGCGGTCGCAACGGGTATCGAAGAACACGATAACTACGCCGTTGAATTTATCGAGGGCACCCGTCGAATTAAGCAAAACCTACCGCACTGTAAAGTGTCGGGCGGGGTGTCTAACGTATCCTTCTCATTTCGCGGTAATAACCCTGTGCGTGAGGCTATCCATTCGGTGTTTCTTTACCATGCGATTAAAGCGGGTATGGATATGGGGATCGTCAATGCTGGTCAACTAGCCGTGTATGACGATATTCCAAAGGAGCTCCGTGATGCCGTTGAGGATGTGATCCTCAATACCGACGCCGGTGCTGGCGAGCGATTAGTCGAGATAGCCCCTAAGTATTCGGGCATGGCGCAAGCCGAGAAACAGGAAGACTTAGAGTGGCGTTCTTGGCCAGTTGAAAAACGCTTGGAGCACGCCTTAGTTAAAGGGATCACCGAGTTTATCGACGAAGATACCGAAGCCTGTCGCCAACAGTTTGATAAGCCTATTCAAGTGATTGAAGGGCCATTGATGGATGGTATGAACGTGGTTGGCGACTTGTTTGGCGCGGGTAAAATGTTCCTGCCTCAAGTGGTAAAATCTGCTCGAGTGATGAAGCGCGCGGTTGCCTACCTTGACCCTTACATTGAGGCCGAAAAAGAAGAAGGCTCTAGTAACGGTAAAGTGATCATGGCCACGGTTAAGGGCGATGTACACGACATTGGCAAAAACATCGTGGGCGTGGTACTGCAATGTAACAACTACGAAGTCGTGGACTTGGGTGTGATGGTGCCAGCAGAGAAAATTCTGCAAACGGCCATTGACGAAAACGCTGATGTCATTGGTCTGTCTGGTCTTATTACGCCATCCCTTGACGAAATGGTGCATGTAGCTAAAGAAATGACACGTCGCGGCTTTGACATCCCTCTACTCATTGGTGGCGCAACCACATCGAAAGCGCATACGGCGGTTAAAATTGAACCTCAGTACGACAAAGGTGTGATCTACGTCAATAACGCCAGTCGTGCGGTTGGTGTGGTATCTAGCCTGCTAAGTAAAACCCAGAAGCCTGAGTTTTTAGCAAAAACCGCAGACGAATACGTCAAAGTACGGGAGCAGCAGGCGCGTAAAAAGCCACGTTCAAAACCGGTTACCTTGGCGCGTGCTCGCGACAATGCGGTAAAACTTGATTGGCAGAGCTACATGCCACCGGTGCCAAATAAGTTGGGGATCACCGAGTTTAAAGACGTGAGCATCAAAACTCTGCGCGATTATATCGACTGGACGCCATTTTTTATGACTTGGTCATTGGCCGGTAAATATCCACGTATTCTACAAGACGAAGTGGTTGGTGAAGAGGCGCAAAAACTGTTTCATGATGCCAATGCTATGTTAGATCAGTTAGAACAAGAGGGCACTTTACAGCCACTAGGTGTGATTGGATTGTTCCCAGCTAACCGCGTGGGTGATGATATTGAAATTTATACCGATGAGTCGCGCAGCGAAGTCTTGGTTACGTCATGTCAGCTGCGTCAGCAAACCGAAAAAACCGATTTCCCTAACTATTGTTTGTCGGATTATATTGCACCTAAAGGCACACCCGATTATTTCGGTGCATTTGCCGTCACTGGTGGTCTTGAAGAAGATGACTTAGCAGACGCATTTGATGCCAAGCAAGATGACTACAACAAGATTATGATTAAGGCAGTTGCAGATCGCTTAGCCGAGGCATTTGCTGAATACTTGCATGAGCAAGTGCGTAAGGTGCACTGGGGATTTGCGGCGGATGAAGCGCTAAGTAACGAAGAACTTATCCGTGAAAATTATCAAGGGATCCGTCCAGCGCCAGGGTATCCTGCGTGCCCTGAACACACCGAGAAACAAAAAATTTGGCAGCTGTTAGATGTCGAAAACCGTATCGGTATGAAGCTGACTAGCTCATACGCCATGTGGCCGGGAGCGGCGGTATCGGGTTGGTATTTCTCACATCCAGATTCTAAGTACTTTGCCGTTGCGAGTATTCAAAAAGATCAAGTAGAAGACTATGCTGGGCGTCAAGGGATGTCGTTAGAAGAAGCGGAGCGTTGGCTTGGTCCTAACTTGGGGTATGAATCTGCATAATAGCTGAATTGGAGCTCAGCTTAACTTGCTCTTGAATTAAGTTAAGCTGGGCTTTTTTTGCCTTTAGACCCTGAGTTAGCGCGTTTATATGTGAATTGGTAAATTTCAAATCCAAATTCATTAGAACATGTTGTTTTGTAGTTAACAGTTACCCCTAAATTCAAGTATACTGATTTGAATAACTGTTAATAATAGGGCTTTACTCAACAATGAAGATGAAGTGGCTGTTTTCACTCTTTTTTATTTCTAATCTCTGTTGGGGGAGCAATCAATTAGTTGTTGATATTATCAGTAGCGAAAACTTCAGTCAGCGCTATGAGCATTTTCTTGCTGGCCGTGACGTCTTAGATGTCGACTCTTTTTATCCTACCACTAAAGGTTCCCACATTGAAATCATCGAAATGGTGCTATTACAGCAGGCCCTGTTTCTTGGTGGTGAAACACGTAAAGTCATGTTTAACCCAAAACCTTCGGTCAATATTCTAGAGTTTTCTGATCTTATCGCTGGAGAGAGCCTAATTCTTGCCCGCAGTGTTTGGCATGAAAATATCGTAGACTATCGCGGCTCATTATTTATCTCAGATCCGATTGTTGAAGTAGGGGACTACGAAGCTGGGCTTTACGTTACCAAGCGTAATGTTGCACTGCAGCAGACGCCGCTTTCACAACTTAGGCAGCTGAATGTGGTGTCTAATCCACAATGGGAGGTGGATTGGCGTGCGTTGATGAATACAGACTTACACACGGTGAGCTTTATTGGCCCGTGGGAAACCATGTTGGCTATGGTAGAAAGCGATGTGGTCGATACCATGTTGATTAATTTTAGCGTGAGTGATTCTTTAACTTTAAATTTTGAAGGTAAGGAATATGTTCCAATCGAAAATATTAAGGTTGTCTTGCCAGACTCTCGGCATTTTGTCGTCAGTAAAAATCATCCCGAAGGCGCGCAAATCTTTGCGGCCCTCAATCGCGGTTTGAAGATCCTTAAACGACGAGGTGTGATAAAAAAAGCGTTGACGGAATCTGGTTTTATTAATAAAAAAGTGGCGGATTGGCAGATTGCTAATGCTGAAATGTTGGTGGGAGGAGGCTAATGCAGTCAGTCGTTGTCGTGCTTTGCATATTGGTTATTTCTCTGACTGCATTTAGTGGCTTTACCTACGAACCGTCAGAACAGATCCAGCGTAACTTGAATGCGCTACAAATGTCGGCAGAACAAGATTATGATTTATCTTTATTGCCAGAAATTAGATCGCTTCGAGAACAAGCGCGCGCGCAAGGTAATAAACCTCTGCAAATCAAAGCATTACTTTTAGAAGGCAGTATCGTTCAGCACTTTGGTGATTTTGAGGATGGTCTAGACTTGCATCAACAAGCGTTGCAGTTGGCCGAAGCGGATAATAATAATCTCTTGAAGGCGAATACCTACCTCGCCATTGCTCATCTTGATATAGACTTGGAGAGCTATGAGTTAGCGCAGCGCTATTTAGATAAAGCGTCATTACTGGCAGAAAAAATTGATGATAATACTCAAATAAAAGCTGATATTAGTTTATGGCAGTCGCGCCTAAATATGGATAAAGGGGCTTACCGCTTAGCGCTGAAATCTTCTTTAGTACCTGAAGTTTCAGGTATTCGACAGGAGACGCTAGCACAATTAAAACTCACGCGTTCTTGGGCTCATTTACAGCTTGGAGAGTACATGCAGGCTAAACGGATCCTTGATGAGTTGGAAAGCTCAGGCTATTCGGTACAAAATCAAAGAATGCGCATTATTTCAGCCGTGCAACATGCCAGAGTAGCGCTACAAAGCGGCGATTTTGCAACTGCAATTGATTTAGCTCAGGTTGGACTGAGAGATACTTTGGGCACCCGTTTTTTGCTTTTTCAATCTCAGTTGCAATGGATACTTGCCTCAGCCTATGCCCAACTTGGAGATTATCAGCAAGCACATCGTTATTTAAAGCGCTATGCCGTCACCGAGCAGTCGCTGAATTTACAAAAGCGTAATAACAAACTGCTTAAGCTAGAAGCGCAGTATTCACTTGCTCAACAAAAACAGGCGCTTAATAAGCTTGAACGAGATAACGCCCAGCAGGCAAAGCAGATTATGGCGCATCAGCAGCAGATAGAAAATGCAAGACTAAGCCAGCAGCGTTGGTTATTGATAGCCTTGCTTGCGTTTACCTTAGCGCTGGTTTTTTATTGGCGATGGCAAAATCGCCGTTATACCAAGCTGTTAGAAAGTCAGGTTGCGCAACGCACTGAGGAGTTAGCGGAGCGAAACAAGCGGTTGCAAACACTCAGTTTCACCGACAGCTTGACTGGGCTTAATAATCGACATCATTTTTTTAGCGTCATTGATGGCACCATTGAAGTATATAAACATAGGTGGAAAGCACCTGAAGTACAGCAGAATTCAGACCTAATTTTTGTGATTATTGATATCGATCACTTTAAAAATATCAACGACAGCTTTGGTCACGCCGCAGGAGACATTGTGTTACAAGACTTTGCTGAAATCCTTAAGCAATGCACTCGTGAATCAGATATTTTAGTTCGTTGGGGTGGGGAAGAGTTTTTACTGGTGATGCCGGATATGGATAGATCGGTTGCGCACGAAGTGACAGAGCGGATCCGTCGCCAAGTGGAGAGCTATCCATTTGTGGTGAACGATCAAACTATCAACTGTACTTGCTCAATTGGTTTTGCTCCATTCCCGTTTGATCCAACGCAACCAGATAAGCTTAGCTGGGAGCATGTGTTGGAGTTAGCCGACGGTGGTTTATATCTTGCGAAAGAGTCTCATCGTAACGCTTGGGTTGGTGTTCACACTGGAGACGAGGAAGTGCAAAGTCCAGCAGAGCACATGGTGCAAAATTTACGCGCTTACTTACAAGCTGGTAAATTAAAAACGTGGTCAAATCTGTCTGATCTTATCTAATACCAACTTGACTTAATACTTGCTCAATTTGAGCGGTTAAATCTGACGCTAACGGTGTTAAGAATTTATTATTTTGAACAAATAAATAGCAAGATTTTTGCCTGATTATCGATAAGATTTCCCTGCCTCCTAAGTATGTTTAGGTGTATCATATTGAGCAAGATAGAATAATAAAGCGTTATAGTTTTGCTGCCGATTGAAGCCTTCATCCCCAAGATTATTTCCACCTTAACCAATGATAACCGTTTGGTCTTACAGGCCGAGCCCGGCGCAGGTAAATCGACCTTAGTGCCGCTGCGTTTACTGCAAGCTGATATTTTTTCCGGTAAAAAAATAATTATGCTTGAGCCACGTCGTGTGGCAGCAAAATCTATCGCGATCTATTTGGCCAAACAACTGGGCGAATCGGTCGGTGAGCGAGTCGGTTATCAAATTCGAAACGAGCAACGTGTTTCATCCAACACCCGCTTGGAAATCGTCACCGAAGGCGTGTTGACGCGCCGTCTTCAAGCGGATCCTGAACTCAGTGATGTTGCACTTATTATTTTCGATGAATTCCATGAGCGTTCTATTCATGCGGATTTAGCCTTAATGCTCGCGTTTGAAGTGCAACAAGCATATCGTGACGACCTCAAATTGCTAGTGATGTCCGCCACCATAGACACTGAACTATTATCGAATTATCTGGATGGCGCACCAAAGTTATCTTGCCCAGGTAAAACCTATCCTGTTGAAATTGAATATGTCGGTAAAGCGAGTCGTTACTTGGCGGAGCATGTATTAAGTGCGCTGCGCCAAGCTTTCACTCTGCAAAGCGATGGCGATGTACTGGTGTTTCTACCCGGACAGGCGGATATTCAACGCTGCATTGAGGCTTGCCAAGTGCTTGAACAAAGTAATATTGAGTTTCTGCCTTTGTACGGCGGATTACCCTTATCTGAGCAAGAAAAGGTACTCAGTAAAAGTGCCAGCGCATCAAGACGTGTTATTTTTGCGACCAATATTGCTGAGACCAGTTTGACCATCGCAGGGATCACTATGGTTATAGATTCTGGCCTTGAAAAACGCTTGAACTATGACGTTAAAAGTGGTTTGTCGCGGCTCGATACGGTGATGATCTCAAAGGCATCAGCAACACAACGTGCTGGGCGTGCGGGTCGTTTACAAGCGGGTCATTGTTTACGCCTTTGGCGCGAAAGTGAGCATCATAATTTAAGTGACTTTCAGCCAGAAGAAATAACCACCACCGACCTTTCTGACTTAGCGTTAGAGCTCAGTGCGTGGGGAGTGACACAATACAAAGACGCGAATTGGCTAACACAGCCACCGATGCAACATTTTTCGGTGGCCTGTCAATTGAATCATTCGCTTAGCTTGGTCGATGCGCATAATAAAATATTAACTGCCGGACAGCGCGCCCTACAACTAGGAGTCTCGCCTCGTCTCGCAACCATGCTGCTGCAGTGTGAGACGCCAATTGAGCAACAACTTGCTTGTTTTTTGGCGGCAATATTGAGTGAGCGAGATATTTTAGTGCAAGCCAACACTAGTGATGTATGTGAGCGCGTATTGGCATTGATTGAATTTGTTCATGACCGTACTAGTGCCGTCAAAGCATATCGCTTACACAGAGCCGCTGCAGAGCAGGCCGTAAAGTTGGCCAAATCATTCGCACACAAGCTAGGAGTTACGCTCAGCAGTGAAGCAATCACCCTCACAAATATTCAAACCTTAGTGCCTACTTTATTGCTTCATGCCTTTCCTGACAGAGCTGCACAAAAGCGTCCTTTAGGGGATAACCGCTACTTGCTTGCTAATGGTCGGGGCGTGACGTTACGGGATGGCGATCCGTTGCAAGGTCAGGCTTATTTGATTGTTTGTGATGTGGATGGCAAAAATAAGGATGGCTTGGTATTTCTAAGCTGCGTAATCGAAAAGGGCACATTACTTGAGCAACTAGCGCCATACTTGAGTGAGGCAGTGCAGTATCAACTGGATAGTAAAAAAGAAGCGATTCAGGGCCGGCAACAAGTTAAATATCATGCTCTAGTATTAAAAGAGCAAAACCTGAGTCAGATCCCCAAAGAAGCGTTTGCCCAATGTGTGAAGGATATTCTCACATCGGAAGGGCTTGGTCTGCTCAATTGGTCCGCAAAAAGTTACGCTTGGCTCGCTCGAGCTAAATGGTTAAGTGAGCAGCTGGATAGCTTCCCACAGCTATCTGAGGCAATTTTGATAGAACAGCTTGATACTTGGTTGTTACCCTATTTGACGGGCGTAAACAGCATCAAACAACTGAAGCAACTGGATATATTTAACCTGCTTCAAGCGACACTCACTTGGGAGCAGCAACAGCAACTTGAAGCGCAGGCACCTGAATTTTATATTACGCCAAGCGATAAGCGAGTTGCGATCCGCTATGATGAGCACCAAGGTCCAACGGTCTCTGTGGTTTTGCAAGAAATGTTTGGTCAATTGACGTCGCCAACACTCGCCAACGGTCAAGTCCCTGTGCGATTTGAGCTGTTATCTCCAGCGAAAAGACCAATTCAAACTACCAGTGATTTGAGCAACTTTTGGCAAACTTCTTATTTTGAGGTGGCCAAAGAGATGCGTGGTCGATATCCAAAACACCGATGGCCAGATAAACCGCTTGAGGAAAAACCCGGCCGATCCATAAAGCCTAGAGGATAGTAGGCTGTTGGAACAGTAGGCTTGTAAAGAAATCATAATGGCTATAACGTGAACAGTCTAATGTAGAAAGGAGTGTCTAATGCGGTCAGTAATGGCGTTAATGTTATTTGGTTTAATTGTTGCTCAGCCAACTTATAGCGGTGAGTTTGAAGTGCTTTATCAATCTGACACAGCAAAAGTCGTTAGAGATAAAAGTTATGGCACAAACATTGGGATCTTTGCAACGAAAAGGGGAGTGGTGATCATTGACCCCACAGCTGAAGATACAGATCTGCCAAAGCTCAATGATTTGATACAGAATAGCTTTCAGACCGAGAAAAAATACCTGCTAAATACGCATAGTCATTCGGATCACACAGGTGGTAATGCTTTTTTCCAACAGCAAGGTTTTACACTTATTGAGAGCCCGCAAGGGTTAAAGGAGCTTGGGGTGATAAAGCATACTCAAGCCGTTTCACATACCGCCAATGACAACATCTTCTATCATCCCACGAGCAATATTTTGTTTACCGGAGACATTTACACCACAAACTGGCATCCCACATTTTATGCTGGGGGCTTAACGGGTTTTAATAAAGCGGTCGATTTGATTTTGTCGATTGGCGATCAAAATACGCTGATTGTGCCAGGTCATGGCAAATCTGCATCGAAAAGTGAACTCGAACAACATAGGATTCAAACATTCGCTTGGGTTGAGCGGGTTAAGATTTTGAGTCAGGCGGGTAAGTCGGTTGAGCAAATAAAGAACGATGTGGAGATCAAGCGCTTATTAGCACAGTTTAATCTTGAAGGGCGACAACCCTTTCTTCCAGAGCGGGCGCTTACCCGTTTTATTGAGCAGACAGTATCTGTGCTAGCCCATTATCCATAAAATCGCAAATAAACTCAGTGTTAGTTAAGCTTTATTCGTCAATACTGAACCTTTAGCATTCGAGGTGTGTATGTAGATGAACTGGGCTAAAATCGGCAAATTTGTATTACTTACTATCTTGGTGGTATTAAGTTGGTCGTCTGCTTTCAATACTGCCATGATGACCTTTATTGATGATGCGCTACTACAGTCTTCGCTTGTCTATGCCTCAGCACGCACAGTAAATGGTGCTATTTCTTTGCTGCAATCTGCGGAGGTTGGGATTGGTGTTGCAAGCATTCAGCCTGCGCAGCTACTCGATCCTATCAATGATTTAGCTGAATATATTTCTGATGTGATGCAACTCGCCATTGGCTCTTTGTTCATACAGCGAATTCTTTATACCATCTCTAGTCACGTATTATTCAGTGTCACTTTTAGTGTCACCGTGATTGGATATTTCGTGTGTTGCTATCTAGGGCTTTGGCAAACGGTTAGAACTAAAATTTTAGCCACGATGCTACTGATCCGTTTTGTGGTTCCCTTTGTAATTCTATCAACAGGTCTCACTAGCCAACTCTTACTGGACCAAGAAATAAATAAACAAAGTGAAGTGGTGTCGAGCAGTGTTGACCTCTTTCAATCTCAAGCAACAAAGACCAGCACGCAAAGTGCAAAAATAAAGGCCCAAATCGCCAGCCAAAAGCAAAGCCACAATGAGCAAATAGCGCTATTGACGAAACAACAGATCCGACTTCATGGTGAAGCTACCGAGCTAAATGCTGAAATTACCGCGCTGGAGCGTGATATTGAAGTGGCTCAAGCACACCGAAGTTTATCCGAGTGGCTCACATTTACCAAAAGTGAGGAGGCTAAGCCACTGATTGAAAAGCAACAGCGATTGGCCAGCGATAAAACAAAACTCGATACTCAAATAGCGCTTATCAATAGAGAAAAAGATCAACATCAACAAGCAATCGAAAAGCTTAATGAGCAGCTTCACGGTAGCAATGAGGGGACGCTAAGCCGAGCAATTAAAGCGGTTTCTAGTGGTATTAACGATATGCTCGACGCTGCTGAGTCACTCTTCATCGACTTCTTAAATGTGGTATCACTATTGGTGCTGAAGTTAGTATTGATGCCGCTGTTATTTTTCTATTTAGCGAGCAAAACCTTTAAAGCGATTTGGCGATTATAGTATTGGAGTCTAAGGATACCTCCACGTATATAGACGTCAAATATAGTTCAATCGGGTCAGTGTTAATATGATTGGCATCGTACTTAAGGACTTCTGGAGAGTTTTAGAATTCGGTGAGTTGGTGTTAAATAATTGACATTGGAATTGAAATGGGTACGATTTAAAACTAGTTAGCTTTTATTGCCTTTAGGTTGATTTAGATAATTTCTGAGCAGATTGAAATGTAATAAGAGCGAGGCTGTTGAGGTTGATATACCCGTTGTAACATGTAAATGAAACATCCCCATAGGCTTTGAGGGCTGAATAAAAGGAAATTAAAATGATAAAGTATATTTTTTCAGTTTTACTATTAGCACCTGTTATTACAATTGCTTCTGAAGCGAGTACTGTTGAAGTTAATAAAAAACAAGCAAAAACATACGACTCTACAAAGTTTTGCTACTACGCAGATAAAGAATTCTCTGAAGGCGCAAAACACTATATCGGCGACGTCGTGCAACGTTGTGTTAGACGAGATGATAACATTCTGGTCTGGAAGACACTCTAGTTTGCTGTAAACCTCGCGACCTACCATAGGTGTGCAGCGTTCATGGGTTGCACACCTTTTAATTATGATCAAGTTAAAGCGTAACTAATAGTTACTTTCTAGACTTCCAATTCATTATTTACTTCAAAAATTCCCAGAAAAGCTCTGCTACAGTCCCATTGATGGGAAAGAAACACAAATAAAAAATAAAAAAGATCAATAAATCAATGGGTTAAGTTTGGCATGGATGTCGCTTTTACGTATAAAAAATTAATACGGTGAAGCGATGGATATAAAAACGACTCTGACAAAACCACCTACCAAGACCTTTAGATGGCGACTAATTGCGACTGTCACCCTAATTATACTCTTTGGTATGTTGTTCTTGCCGAACAATCGCCAGCTAGATGTTGGAACACTCAAGTTTGCCACCATCCAATCCGGGCCAATACAGTTTAGTGTTAAAGGCTATGGTCGGTTACGCTCTAAGATCAGCAGAGAGATCACGACCGCATTTGCAGCTCAAGTTGAAACTGTACTGCATCTTCCAGGCAGCAGGGTAGAACCAGACACTGTTATTTTACAGTTAACCAATCCTGAGTTAACTCAGCAACTACATAGAGAAAGACTGGTACTCGCTAGGCAAAAAGCCAATGTTGAAGCATTGAGGCTAAGCCAAGAAAGTGAGTTACTGGTATTGAAAGGACAAAATACCTTACTCAGCAGTGAGCTTGAAAACGCCAGACTACGAGAGCAGGCTGAGCGCCAATTAGTCACCCAAGGTATAGTTTCAAGCTTAGATCACCAGCGCTCAATCTTAACGGTCGCCCAGTTAAGCGAGCGGGTAAAGCTCGCTCAGCAGCAACTTAGCCAAACCAGTGCATTGCATAAGCAAAGAATTGAGATCGAGCTAGAGCTATTAAAAGAATATGAGCTGAGCTATCAGGTTGCGCTTCAAGCGGTGGAGCAATTACAAGTCACAGCGGGGATCAGCGGCATGTTGCAGCAAGTACATGTCAGTCAAGGTCAAGCAATTACACGCGGGCAGGCGCTAGCTGTGGTGGGCAGTGAGCGAACTTTGGTAGCCGACTTACTGGTGCCAGAGCGAGAAGCAAGCGAGATTATCTTAGGTCAACGAGCTGTAGTAGATACTTTTGTTGGTCAGGTGGAGGCTAAGGTCAGCCGCATTGTGCCCATCGTACAAGACGGGCGTATTGCGATAGAGCTCACATTACTTGGAGAGCTGCCAAGTAATGCTCGTCCACTTTTGACTGTTGAAGGGCAAATTTTTACAGCAAAAAAGACGACCGCACTTTCACTTATTAAGCCGCCACGTGCAACTCCACAATCTCAGACTCAATTATTTGTTTTAGATAAACAAAACAACATGCTTATCAAAAAAAGTTTCAAGTTTGGTAAACTAGCCGGCAATGCCATAGAAGTACTCGAAGGCGGTTTATCCGGTGAGCAAGTGGTGGTGTCAGAGATGTCTGACTACCAGCACCTAGAAAAAATAACAATTAAATCACTCAATCGGTAAAGGAAGAACAAATGGACAAGACAATTTTGGCATTACATCAAGTGAGCAAAGTGTTCTTTGGCGAGGATGTTGAAACCCACGCCATTAGTAACATTAGCCTTGAAATTAAAAAGGGCGATTACGTCGCAATAACCGGTCCATCAGGATCGGGAAAATCCACTTTATTGAGCATTCTTGGACTGTTAGATGACATCACGTCAGGCAGTTATCATATTCAAGGTATAGAAACCAGTACGCTAGACGCAGACACTCAAGCAGAGCTGCGTAATTTGCATATCGGTTTTGTCTTTCAGTCATTTAATCTACTGGATGGGTTAACGGTATTTGATAACGTGGCTTTACCGCTTCAATATCGAGAGCCTGCGCTTGCGACTGACGAAATTGAACGCCGCGTGATGGGCGCACTCAAGCAAGTTGAAATGTCCCACCGAGCAAAACATAAACCAAACCAACTATCTGGTGGACAGCAGCAGCGAGTGGCTATTGCGCGTGCGCTTGCAGGCGAGCCAAGTATCTTATTAGTCGATGAACCAACTGGAAACCTAGACTCTAAAAATGGTGATGCGGTGATGGCCTTGCTGGGGGAGTTGAATAGTCAAGGCACAACCATTTGCATGGTGACGCACGATATTCGCTATGCAGGTTATGCCAAGCGGCAAATTCAGCTTTTAGATGGTGTACAGGTTTCATCAAGCGTTGCAAAACGTGATATTTGCGCTGCGGAGGTGGTGTAATGGGGTTTTTGCAACTGCGGCGTCAACTTGGGCTTGCAATCAAAAGTTTGGTTCAGGTGCCGAATTTTTGTATCACATTAGTACTGACGTTGGCACTCGCGTTAAGCTGCTTTTTTGTCGCATTGAGTCTGTTTAGTGGCTTTTTTATTAAGCCGCTTGAGATTGAAGATGAATCACGATTTGTGGTGGTAGAACAAAAAAACGTATATCAAGATAGGGCATCTGAAGGGCTGCAGAGCTTTCAAAACATGCTGAACTGGTATCAGACCCCCTCCATGTATGAAAAACGAGCTTTGATCAGTAGCTTTTCCGATGTGGTTGAAAATCTAGCTGGCAAGCCAAAGCTTACGCTGACTTTTGCAAGTTCGGATTATTTTAGTATGGTGAAAATGCCGCTAGCGCTGGGGCGATATCTAACGCCGACGAAAAGCATTAGCCAGAAAAACCCAGAGATCATTATCTCCTATAAAATTTGGCAACAATACTTCAATGGTGATGACAACGTGCTTGGGGAGAGTCTGCGGATTGTTGGCAGACTGTACACCATCGTCGGTGTTGCTGCGCGTACGCACGTAGATCCTTACTTTTTAAGTGAAGGAAATGGGGCGCTGTGGCTTAGTTTTTCTGAAGATGAGCGATTTTTTGGTGATCAGCGCGGCGAATATCATCCATGGAGTAGCAGACTAAATAACTTGAAGTTACTGGCTATATTACCCACCGATAGTGATCAGGATACCCTAGCAGAGCAGCTATATCAAAATGCTCAAGTGCACCAAAGCGAATGGAAATCGGCCGACGAAGAGTTACTCGATATTGAGCCTATAGTACGTTCATATCGTGACGTAGAGCTCGCTGGACATGGCAAGCTTGCCATTATCGTGTTGTTGAGTGTGGCATGCTTGGTACTCATCGCAATTTTTAATGTGAGTAATTTGTTTATCTCTCGAGCTCACACTATCCAGCAGCAACTGGCCTTACAAGCTATGCTCGGCGCGAAGCGTAAGCTGTTGTTTCGTGGAATTTTGCTAGAAGCGCTGTTATTGGTGTCAGGCGCTGTGCTGGTGGGGTTATTTATCGCCGCGTGGGAGCTGAGGTTAGTTAAATCGCTCACCAGTGGCTATTTGCCGCTGATTGACACTTTAACCTTAGATACCACAGTGCTGCTCAGTGCTATCCTAACCGTACTGATATTGGCTTTACTGTTTGCGTTTATAACCTCCCGCATGATTGATTTCAGCCAACTTAAACAAAGCATGCAGTCGTCTGGAAAGGGCAGCGTAAAAGCGATACGCTCAACGACGACAAAAACACTGGTTGCGGTACAGCTGTTTTTTACCACTGTGCTGGTACTTGGGGCGACCTTAGTGCTGTGTAAAAGCGCCGATACCTTGCTTAGACCGCTCGGAACAAAGCTGGACAATATGTATAGCGTGATGCTACATATTCCCGCAGACCCCACTCCATTTCCCGCGCGTTACGCGAATATCGAAGGATTCCAACTTGCGCTGACTAACATTCCGGGCGTGTTAGGCGTCGCTCATGGAGAAAGTCCATTACAAAGCGATGTCCCTGTGGTTGCTATGCAGGATATGGCGGGTGAATGGACACCGAGCATGGTTCGAGGTAACGTGGGACCGGATTATTTTGCCTTAACTGGGCTTGAGCTCGTTGCAGGACGCACTTTTAGTGAAGCTGCAATTCGAGGCGATAAGGAAGAGGCTATTGTTTCTTTAGCTGCGGCACAGGCGTTAAAACCGGGCGGTGATGTGATTGGTGAAACGTATTTTATTTTTAACCCAGATGCACCTGCTGAAATCGTAGGTATTTCAAAAAACTTCAATCACCCTAAACGTCATCATGAGCTTCAAGGTAAAACTGTTTGGCTACCTGCGCTACCTTTGGGTTATCCATTTATGATAGAAATGGAACAAGGGGCATCACTTACTCGCGCTCAGATCCAAAATGCCATCAGCACCGTGAATGGTCAGGCGGGAATATGGCGTTTTTCAAACTTAACAAAGACATATCAGAGCATTACCTATTTGGAGCGCCTGACTTTACTGTTAAGCTTTGCGCTTTGTGGTTTTTCTTTGTTGTTATCTGGGGTGGGCATTTATGGCGTGCTTAACTATAGCTTTCAACAAAGACGCTACGAGTTTGGGATGCGAATGGCACTTGGTGCCAAAAGACACCGCTTATATCGGTTGTTATTGTCAGATACCATCGCGCCCTTGCTAGTGGCTATGTCGGCTGCCATTATGGTTGTTGCGGGATTTTATATGAGTGTTTCGTCAGATTGGTTGTTGGCAAAATCTAGCTGGTTGCTTGTGGTGATTGTTACCATGTTGGCTTTTGCGTTAGCTACGGCGATTTACCCAATGAAACAGTTAATAAACTCGACACCAATGCGTGCATTAAAACATTAAAGTTTGGGCGTAAGCCCAAACAAAATATAAGTAGGAAGTGATGACGCCAGTTTTAATCATCGACGACAACCCTGACGTGCGAATGTCAGCCACCATAGTGCTACAAAGTCATGGTTTTATGAGTCTTGAAGCCGCACACCCAGATGAGGCCAAAGCTATGCTATCGCAGCAGCCCGTTGCGCTTATTTTGCTTGATATGAACTTCAATAGAGATACAACCTCAGGAAAAGAAGGGCTGCAATTTCTTAGTTGGCTGAGACAAGCGCAAATGAGTGTGCCCGTAGTTGTTATTACTGCGTGGGCCAAGGTTGAACTTGCGGTCCAAGCAATGCAGTTGGGCGCATGTGACCTAATCGAAAAACCTTGGCAAAACCAGCGACTGCTGAACACCGTCAGACGCTACACCAAAAGTGATGAAACGCTATCATCATCACATCATCCAAGCACAGACAATAACACCACCTCTCAGTTATTTCAGCAAGCTCAGCGCGTTGCAAAAACCAATGCCAACGTACTTATTTTGGGAGAAAATGGCTGCGGAAAAAGTCAGTTGGCTAAATATATTCATGATAATAGCGGTCGTTCTGAGCACGCTTTTGTGAGCGTAAATATGGCAGCTATTCCAACGGAATTATTTGAAAGTGAGTTATTTGGCCATCGCAAAGGCGCATTCACCGATGCAAAAGCAAGCCGTACTGGACGGTTTGAAATGGCTGAAAATGGCACTTTGTTTTTAGATGAAATCGGCAGCTTGCCGCTGCCACTTCAGGGCAAGCTATTACGCGTGCTCGAAACGGGTGAATATGAAGTTGTGGGAGATTCTGAAACGCGCCGCAGTAATGCGCGGATCGTGTCTGCCACTAATACGGATTTGTCAGAAGCGATTAACGCTGGGCAGTTTCGTCAGGACTTACTTTATCGCTTAAATACGGTGGTGCTAAAGGTACCGCCACTCAGAGCGAGATCAGCAGAGCTTCCAAGCTTAGCAGCCCATTTTTTAGCAAAGCACACTAGGCGCCATGGTAATGATACCGGGCGGGAGCGCACGCTAACTGCAGAGGCGCTAGACAAATTATTGAGTTACAGCTGGCCTGGTAATATTCGTGAGCTATCTCATGTCATTGAACGTGCGGTGATCTTAGGACTTCAGCCTGAGATAACTGCGGATGATATTGAGCTTGAGGAAGGTGTACCAGAGCAAGAGATCCCACTTTTGAGCCTTGAAGAAGCCGAAAAACGCATGATTGCAAGAGCGATCCGCCATTTTGATGGCAATGTAGTGGCCGCTGGAGAGTTTTTGGGCTTGAGTAAATCTGCAATTTATCGACGCCTAGAAAAGCATGATATTAGCCCAAAGGCAGAGCTTGATGGCTAAGCTGACATCACTTGAGCACAAGTTACTTGTTGGCTTTGCGATACCTATAATTACACTTGCTATGCTCGCGCTTGGGATGATCTACTATTTTAAGCTTACGCTGTTAAGTGCAATCACTTTGTTGCTCGGTGTGATGCTCCCTTCTGTATTCGCACTGAGTTACGGCTATCGGGCAGTAATGCAGGTGCTTGAAAATTTGGCTGTCCAATTGGACGGTGTGACCAATGAAGAGTTTGGTGTATGGCAGTTAGCGCAATACCGCAAGGGTCGGGTTGAATTGCTCAAGGCCGAGCTCAAAGAAGCTGCCAAGCGATTACAGCAAAAGCGTCAAGAATATGGTCAGAATGAAGCTTTTGTATTTAATTTTATTAGCGAACTCACCCTGCCAATAGTGGTAATTGATGCGCATCATCATGTGTATTTTGCCAATCATGCCATGAATACCGTGTATCCAGAGCAGGTGGTACACGGTGCACATGTGAAAGCACTGGGGCTTCAGTATGTGGATGAACAATGGCAGCATACGCAGCACATCTCTCGATTTAGCATTGCAGCTCATAAACTATATCGGGGGCAGCGGGTCTATCAATTATTGGTGTTTTTTTCGGTGGAGCAAGCGCTGCGAGATAATGAAAAGCAGGTATGGCAAAAGCTACTATCGGTGCTCAATCATGAGGTGCGAAACACCTTAACTCCGGTCTACTCAATGGCGCAATCTCTACAACAAGATAGCAATATTATTTCACCTGAGATGCAGCAAACTATGCTCGGGGTAATAGAAAGCCGTGCTGCTCATTTACAGCAATTTGTTGCAAACTACGCACAAGTTGCGCAGCTTCCACCCGTTGATATGCAAAGCATTGAGGTAGAGTTGCTGGTATCGCGCTGGCAAGCTTTATTTCCCGGTGTTGAGATAAAGGCGCTTAATAAAGGCTTGGTTTATTGTGATGAAGCTCAGCTAACGCAGGCTATGATCAACCTTGTCAATAATGCTGAGCAAGCAAATCAATCTGCGGGAAATGATGGCATAACGCTAATCCTAGATAAACCAAAAAATTGGCGCTTTACCCTAGAAGATAACGGCGCTGGAATCGCCAATCCAGATAACCTTTTTGTACCATTTTATTCCACTAAACCAAATGGCTCAGGTATCGGTTTGGTGTTGAGCAGGGAGCTTATTCGTAATCAGCAAGGGGAGTTGCATTTAGCGAATTTACCGGACAATAAAGGGGCTCAAGCTGTGGTTACTTTGCTTTCGCGTTAATAATAAGTGGTGATAACTTGGTCGTTATCACCACTTGGCAGGTCTAATCGTCGAGTGTTTTTTTAATGAACAAACCCGCCATAGAGATATCAGTAGAATGTGTCATGGGCGCATTCTCAAGTCCCACAGCGCTTAACACGCCATTTTGAATGGTTAAATCTTGGAAACTGGCGGAACGTGCTGTGCTAGTGGTTTCAACAGCAATATCGGCTAGGTTTTCAAGATTGATTTTCCCAATAAACGCTTTACTATGTTCAACCCAGCTATTTGTGTCCACTTGTACACTACCTGTATGGCCGTACACAAATAATGTGCCGTTGCTGATCTTTAGTCCACGTAGCACATCTTCTTTATCTAAGTCATACCAATAACGCTCGGCAGCCTTTTCACCATGGTAAACTTTTACTAAGCCAATATCCCATTCGCTTGAATATCTTGTTTTACCCGTTTTGCTGCGGCGTGCCGATACACCAACAAATACACTGTCTTGATGTACTTGAACATCCTCAACTAACGATGAGTCAGTGTCACTGATAAATTGTTCATTGAGTTGTTCACCGTCTACATTAAAGGTTTTTACAATCATGTGCATCGCACTTTGCTCTGTGTTATCGGGTATCGCATGGTTGGTCGAAAACTTATGATTGTAGGCAGGAATTGCATCGGTACTAATATTTTGCACTGTGTATAAAAATCCGTTCTCAGAGAGCGCCATTTCAATTGCTTCAGACGCACGCGAACTGTTAGCCCAGTAACGAATATCGATCAGCTTTTGCCACTTAAGTTGGAAGTTTACGTCGTATTTCGCAATCTTTTGACCTCCGTTGTTATAACTGACGTACAAGTTGTTGTCATGGCAGGAGAATTTTACATTGTTAAAGCGCCACCATGTAATGCTAGTTTGCGCGTATGGTATTTCACTCAATGGATTGTCTGTCGGAATAATAGTGAATGGCTTTTTAAGCCAAGCACTCTTATCAGCTGGGATATCATATTTAACGTCCATTGATAACGCCTTCATTTCAGCACTTTGTAGCAAAGTACCAGAGCCATCGTAGCGTTCAAGTTGTACACTGAACTGATCGGTATCTTCACGTTTAAATCGACCTATGACGTATTCTCCTGAGTCAAAAACACAGGCATCAACAAACCCTTCTTGCGTTTGTTCATATTGATAAGTTTGACCATCTAGGTTCGTGATCGCATAAAAACCTGCTTTATTACCGAGTTCTTCAACACTTGATGTTTCTCCGAGCACTAATAGTTTGTCGTCTTTTAAATTGAAGACGCGCTCCAAAGTCGTGGTGTAACCCAAGTCGCTCGAGTAAACATGATTGTTTTGATCCAGTGCCGTGATATTGAGTTTGTTTTCTGTGGGAGTGGGTGGTGGCGTGACCGTTTTGGGTGGTGGTGCTTGGTCTTGTGAGTCAGTTGAAGAGCCACCGCAACCAGTTAGTAGGATAATAGTTGCAACTGCAATAGTTAATCCTAAACGCATAGTAAAATCCTTTCAAAAGTGAATCAAAGAAGTAGAGGTTACAAAATATACTAACTTAGGAACAAAATAGAGTTGTAAAAGAATGTTATCGTAGCGGGATTTTTTGTTATGCCAGTTTTTGTGCGTCAATTACATCAACTTCGCAATATTTGAATATTTATCTTTGTTTGGAATTTGTAACCTCTCCAGATAAGTAGTTTTACCTTGCCATGTTATGGCAACTGAGGATTCGTTAACGTGAACTATGAAATTTAATCTAAAAACTTCACAATTCGCCCACAAACTTTAAGCATGATCAACCGTACACCAAGCGAGAGATTAAAAAAGTGGTTGAACTAGAGTTAATTCGAGTTGATAAATACAGCGAGCAGACTTTTACACATTTGCTAGAAGCGAGCCATTATCAAAAGCAAGTGTGCTCGTTTGAACTGTGTAGTGCAACCAATATCGCTTACCTTTTTTATGCAGATGGCAAGCTGGTTGGCTTTACCGTTATTGGTATTTCAAACCGCCGAGAGTTTGAAGTTTGTGCGCTGTATATTATTCCTGCCGAGCGCAGAAAGCGTTACGCCACTGAGTTTATGACACACATTTGGTCGGTATACAAAGGCCGTTGGAAAGTGCGTATGCAAGATAAGATTGAAAGCTCGTGCGGCTTCTGGCGCAAAACCTTGTCTGACATGACCAATCAATCGCAACCGCATGGACGAGAAAGCGAGTATGAACACGCTTTTGCAGTTTAGTACCATTCCTGCTTTTCTAGCCAAAATGCACGACCAAAGCCGCCTACATATCGAACCCTAGCCACTTCAATTCGCCATAGGTGAAAATCACCTAGCATGGCATATTGCTGTGCTTTTTTGTGCTTCATTACGAATTTTTTAATCAGGCTTTCGCTGTCCGCTCTTGGCAGTTTGTGAGCATGCCCAAGAACGGTAACTCGCGCATTTTCAACATCTTCAACCGCACCATCACCAAGCACCATAAACGAAAGTGCCGGGTGCTTGGCTAAATTCTTGGTGTGCTGGGCGATATCACTAATAAAGAAGTAAAAGTGATTATCTTCGAGAAAAACATATTGAGCGATAGAAGAAAAAGGAAAACCCTTTTGATTGTTAGAGAAGGTAGATAAAAATACGCTCTTATGGCTTCGGCATAAGGCCTTTGCTTCGTTGATTGCGGTTTCTCTCATCTTGTTATGCTCTTAAATAATACATCTTCTAACTGCTATGATCGCTAAAAATAAGATCAAAATAAAGTGTACGCGAGTAGATTAAGATTTTGTTGTGACTTTGTAATTTTTTTGTTTATGTTATGGTTGGTTTTTTATGTTAACTTGATGAAAGTCAATGTAATTACCTGTAATGTCAATTACTCTTCCATTTGAGTTAGTATTCGCTTGCGTAACAGCAAAGAAAGTGCGATGAAAAACTTATATTGATTGTGGTAGCGACAAGTTAAAAGCTTCGACGGAATCCTTATATGCGATAAACCAGCAAGTAAACCTCTTTTAGAAAAAGTTTATGTGATAACCACACAAGACATCAAAAGCCTGCTGGTTAAAGGACGTGTTGGACAAGAAAACTATTTTAACTTACTCAATGATTGCCAGCTTCTAAAAATTAAATCTTCAGAGGAAAGGAGCGGAAGCTGGAATATGAGCAAAATAAGTGTAATCCACAGAAACGTGGTGTTTCCTATAACTCTTGAACGCTTGGAAAAATTTAACTTCAGTTCGTGAGCGTTTAGTGACTTAGATATATTTATTTAATAAAAGAGAGGGGCTTTTGGTTGTCGAGCCATAGTGAAAAGTGTAAGGAAAATATGAATTTAACAATTGAAAATCCTAGAGATATTTACAACATAATCAATTCTGAATTGTTGAAAATAGTAGCAAGTTTATCATCAGAAACATCAGATGGTGAGCTCAATAAGGCGCAGGGAGATGCGAGAGATAAAATTGCAAAGATGCAAGGTAGTTTAAAGAGTAAACTAGATGAACTTGAAACAAATTCAGAATGGAGTACGTTCACCATCGCATTTTATGGTGAAACCGGAGCTGGAAAATCGACGCTGATTGAAACATTACGGATACTGTTAAGTGAGTCAAGCAAATCGAAAAGGCGCGAGAAATTTAAAACGTCAAAACTGTCTTATGAGCAAAGTGTCGCTGCTTTACCTAATATTGAAGCAGAGCTCGTCTCTTTAGATAGGGACTTCGATCAACTTCAGCAGCAACTGAGCTCATTAACGCACGATTTTGATAACGAGCAATCCAAACTCGTTAAAGATTTTGAAACATCTAAAGATGAATTCAATATTGAACAACAACACTTTGAAAAAGAATATCAAGCAAGGGAACAAGAGCTTTTAGTATTAAAAAATGAAATAGCGAATTTACAGCAGCTGATTCTTGAAAAGAAAGCTTCGGCTTCATTATGGCAAAAAATTGTCCTCTTATTTAAGAAACTACCAGAAGAGCAAACATTTATACAAGAGCTTAAAAAGCTTCCTAGGATAGAGGAACTACTGGCAACTAGTAAACAAAAATTAGCTCTGCATCAGGAGAGTTTCATTGCAGTTTCAAAGTTACACGACGAAAAAAGTGCAAAGTTAATAAGCCAATTTGAAGCGTCTAGTGAATCTTTGGAGCGAGCTAAGCGCCTTGCAGAGCAAACACGTTTAGCGGTAAAACAGCAATTAGAATCGGTTACTAAAGAAATTAACGACAATTTACTTGAGCTAGAGCGTTACGCTGATGGTGAGATAATTGGTGATGGCCGCGCTGACTTTACACGAAAAACACAACGCTATAGCTTCAACATCGGGTTGCAACATTTTAACCTTCTTGATGTACCAGGGATTGAAGGTAAAGAAGGCCTTGTACTTGAGGAAATTGAAAAGGCCGTGCAGGCAGCGCATGCTGTGTTTTATGTCACGAATAAAGCTGCGCCTCCACAGACAGGCGAGAATGAGCGAAAAGGTACTCTAGAAAAAATCAAACAGCACTTGGGTGCTCAGACCGAGGTGTGGTCTGTCTTTAACAAGAAAATTACAAACCCCAAGTATACGCTAAAAAACAAAGTTCTTTTGTCCGGGGATGAGCAAGCAAGTTTGGCAGAAATGGATGAAAAAGTTCGTGAGCAGCTGAAAGAAAACTATCAAGGGTCTTTTTCATTAACCGCATTACCTGCGTTTGTAGCCTCGGCAGATTGTCTCCTACCAAATTCACAAATGTCAAAGCGAAGAGATAAGTTCCTCGAAGACTTTTCGGAACAAGAGCTGCTAGAACAATCTAGATTAAGCGCATTTATTGAGATGCTAAAAAGTAACTTGTTGTTAGATAGTCAAAATAAAATTACCAAAGCCAATTTTAACAAGGTTAAAGAAGTTTTAGATGGGTCGACAAATCGCCTAGACGAAATTGAGAAGAAATACACGGTGGCCGCTGATGGCATACAGGCGAATAGTGAAAGTGCTCGCCACCAACTCCAAACTAGCTACGGAATCTTAAAATCACAACTTCAAGGAAAGGGACAGGAGCAAATTCGAAAAGAGATACAAAAAGTTAGAAAACGATTGTATGAAAAAATAGACAGGGACATAAGTAATGACGAATTTAAAGAGGCTCTAGAGAAGTTCACTAAGGAGTGTGTTGAAGAAATACAAAACCAGTTACCTTATGTAATGGAGGAGGTAGTACAGAGTTTTGAAACTGCTATCGAGGACATATTTAAACGCTTTAGTGAGTTAAGCCAGGATTTGTTAGCAACTTTAGGTACACTCGGCAGTACTAAGCTAGGCGCAGATATTAAGATCAACATTGATTTGGATAGCGGTATTAATAAATCAGCCCTTGTTGGCGCTTTAATTGCGGCTGCAATGGCGCCTTTTACTGCTGGTGCCAGTTTATGGATTACTGGTGCGGCCATATTATCAGGTGTTATTGCTTTTACTAAAGGGGTTTGGAGCTTTTTTAGCACAGATTTTAAAATGTCAGAGCAACGGAAATCATTAGATACGAATTTAAATAGTATTGAGAATGAACTTAAAAAAGCCCTGCAAAAAAGTATAGATAACGCCAAAACGGAAATGAATAGTTCAATTAATGAACTTGATCGAGAACTGAGAATACCTGTTGAGCAAATGATTAAGACAAGCGCCCTGCTAGAGCGCTCTAATAAATCGCTAAAATTGCTTTCTAGAGAAATAGAAAATATTGAATATAGAGGAGCTTTTCATGAAGAACACGCTTAGTAGCTTTAAAGAGATTAAGTTACTCGAACGATTAAAGGCGTTTTTAGAAAAGGGAAAAGAAATCGGCATTGAAATTGACCCTTCATTTATCAGTAAATTACAAAACAACTTAAAGAGTATTGAGGGTGATAAACTCAAAGTAGCGCTTGTAGGGGGCTTTTCAGAAGGTAAAACCTCTATTGCGGCGGCTTGGATGGAAAAGCTTGATAAGTCCACGATGAAGATAAGTCACCAAGAGTCATCTAACGAGGTGAAAGTGTATGAAGTGAGCAGTGACTTTGTATTAATAGATACTCCAGGACTCTTTGGCTTCAAAGAGAAAGTTAATTCCGACACTAAAATGCTGGAAAAGTATAAAGATCTTACCAAAAAGCACGTAAGCGAAGCGCATTTGGTACTTTATGTAATGAATTCAACAAATCCGATTAAAGAAAGCCATAAAGAAGACCTACAATGGTTGTTTCGTTCACTAAACTTATTACCACGCACAATCTTTGTACTGAGCCGGTTTGATGAAGTCGCTGATGTTGAAGATGAGGAAGATTACCAAGCAAACTTGGCGATAAAACAAGAGAATATTGCGAACCGCCTTAATGATATGATTGATTTAAGCGAGCAAGAAAAGGCCTCTTTATCAATAGTTGCAGTTGCGGCTAATCCTTTCGATCAGGGAATAGACTATTGGTTACACAATATGGACGAGTTTAAGACATTGTCACATATTTCAACCTTACAGCAAGCCACAACTAATAAAATTCGTGCATGCGGCGGTGTAGATGAACTTGATTACGACATGCGTACTAGCATCATTAGTGATGTGCTTCACAAACAGTTGCCTATCGCCATAGAAACAGATGAAGTTGTTAGCCAAGAAATGGACAAACTGAATCAATTGCATAGTCGGCTTAAGGATCAATTAGCACAGACCGAACAACAGATAACCATTGCAAAGGTCAACTTAAGCGAGTTTGTAACAAGTCACTTCACAGATCTTATTATGCAGGCTAAAGGGTGCAGTATAGAAACTTTTGGGGATTTTTGTGAACGTGAAATTGGTTCTGAGGGAATTGTACTTAATCAAAAGCTGCAGGGGGAGTTTGACAGACAAATTGGTGCTATCACCTTAAGTGTTGAGAAGATGCATGCTAGCTTTGACGGAGAAGTAAGTCATTTCAATACAACCATAAGAAATCTGGGAAAAAAAGGGATTAATCACGCGTTAAACGGTGGCTTAATTAACAACCAAACCATACTGGCAACCCGAGATGGACTTGTTTCAGTCGCAAAAACTATCGGTTTTGATATTGGTCAAGCATTGAAGTTTAAGCCTTGGGGTGCGGCTAATTTAGCGAAAGGTGTGAATGGAGCGCTCGCCTTTGTTGGCATAGCTATAGAGGCATGGGACAGTTATGATCGCTATAAAAAGCAAGAAGAGTTTGATCAAGCGGTCAAAGAAACGGTGGAGAATTTTGAAAATCAAAGAAAAGAGCTATTGGAGCTTATAAACTCTGATGAATTTAAAGAAAAGTTCTTTGCATCCTATATTGAATTAACTAGCAAATTGAAAGAGTTAAATCAAAATATTGAGGAGAGTAAAGCGCGCCAAGAAACGTTTGCCGGTTGGCGAAGAGAAGGAAAAGTTATCGAAGATGAGTTTTATGCACTGAAACAGTGAAGTTATTTAACAAACCTCCAAAGTCAGTAATATTATAAAAAACAGCAAGTTATACGGTAGGTAAGCTTGCTGTTTTCCGTTTTGTTCGTAACTTACAATAGACTTTTTCGTACGTTCAAAAACAGCTTGTTGTATTGATTATTAATTTAACTAATAAAGAGTAAGCAAAGTTGTCAGTTCTTAGCTACCTTTTTAAAAGGTATGTTGGTAATTTTTAGAGTATTTACTTGGTTTTTTATCTCGTTTGTAACATAGTTTGTTTACTCAAAATAGAGCAATGACATTATGCTAAGTAAACTAACAATAAAACAAAAAATTACTTTAGGCTTTAGTGCATTAGGCGTGCTGCTGTTACTTGCGTGCGTGCTTGCCTATTTAGCATTGGCGCAAATAAAGTCAGCTAATCAAAATATGGGGCAAGTCACTTTGCCTATTCAGCGCAGTGCTGACGCCTTGCAACTTGAGCAGCTTAAGCTCAGCAAATTGATTTCCCAAGCTTATACCCTCGAAAGCGAGCAAGATATTAATCGGGCTCGACAGCAATTTACCACACAGCAGCAACTGTATGTTGAGCGTCAGCAACACTTAACGTCATTGACGCAAGCCATGCCTGAATTTGTCACACCATTAAAGCAAACTCTGGCGCTGGGTGAGCAGCTCAGTCGTGCCGCAGAACAAATGTTGCAGGCAAAGGCAGATGTTGTACAAGCACAGCAACGGATCCAATCGCAATATCAAGCACTTAAACAGGATAAAGAACAGGCCAGCAATGCCATGCTGGACCTAGAGTTAATCGAGACAGACAAAACACGGCAGTTGGAAGAAATGGTCGGCACTGGCGTTCGTATTGACGACATGTTGTTTACCTTGGAAAACAACAGTCAGCGGATCAGCGGATTAACCCTCGAGCAAGTAGAGCAACATCAGCAAGACATGCTGTTCTTGTTAGATAATATTGAAAATAACTTAACGTTTTTGAAGCGCCAAGCCTATGGCATGGATGCAGATGATTTGTTAAACCAGTTTAGTGAGGGCATGACTAAGCTCAGAGAAAAGCTGGGTGAGCCAGGTCATCTTTATATTGCGGTACAAGAGAAACTGCATCAGCAGCAACAAGCGGCGATGTTATACAAGCAGTCTGAGCAGCTTGCGTTTGCCATTTTAACCGAGCTTGAGAAAATGCAGCAAAGCGCCAATACAGCATTTAATCGTTCTCAAAATAATGCTGAAACCCTTATCGAGCGAGCGCAAAATACAGCCATTTTATTGGTGATTGTGTTTATTGCATTAGCCGCGTTTATCTCGGTCTCAACCCGTCGGGCAATGCTTGGGCCGTTGGCTGCGGTGAATAAAATGCTAAAATACCTCGCTGCTGGAGATTTTTCTAAGCAAATGAGCAAGCGCAGTGATGATGAATTTGGTCAGTTAATTGATAATATTAATCAGGTTAAAGACAATTTACGTGCTCTATTGGAGTCAATTAACAACCAAGTCCATGAATTAGAAGAGCTATCGGAATCATCATTGAGCGAAAGCAAACAAATTGCCAATAATGCGACGGAGCAAATGCGCCGCATGGATAATGCCAATCGCTTAGCACAGAGTATTTCAGCAAGTGCTCTAGCTGTCTCTGAGCGCTCTTCTGAGAGCCTCGCGAGCATCCATACCGCTAACCAGCATAAAACCGAGGTCAGTAAATACACGCAAGACAACAAAGAACATATCCTATCCCTTAGCACGCGCATGAGTGAAGCGGTAGAGAGTATGACTAAGTTGACTACACATAGCGAGAACATCGGCAGTATCTTAGACACTATTGTTTCTATCGCTGAGCAAACCAATCTGTTGGCGTTAAACGCAGCAATAGAAGCGGCCCGCGCAGGTGAGCAGGGAAGAGGGTTTGCGGTAGTCGCCGATGAGGTGAGAACGCTTGCGTCTAGGACGCAAGAGTCGACCAATGAAATTAACCAAATGATCGCAGCACTGAGACAGGATACACATACCGCCTCTGAGGCCATTAATTCCGGCCAACGTGATGTTGCCTCGTGTGTTAAACAAAGCGAGGCACTTGCCAGTGCGATGGATGAAATTGCCAATGCTATTTTACAGGTCACGCAGTTAAGTGAAGAAGTGAACCAAGCGGCGGATCACCAAGCGAAGGATTGCCAGCAAATTGAGCAAGTGATGTTAGACGCTCAAAGTACCGCAAGTGACAATGCCCAAGCGATGCAAAGCTTAGCGAAAGGTAGTGAGTCGCTCAGCAGTTTCTCGCATCGTCTAGCAACACTGGTTGAGCGCTTTAAATTGTAAAAATGTAAACTGGCAACTGCTATTTACACACCTTAGATGGTCTAGAAAATATATAAGATATCACTGCGATCTTTATACTGCCAACTACACAGGCCAACCAAGCCGCTGGGGAGAGCAAAATAAGTAAAGCGTAACTTGCAGCCATGCCGACTGTTGCCATGATTTTGGCCTTCTGTGGAATAACCTTATATTGCTTCCATAATGTTAATGAAGCGCCGAACCTTGGGTGATTTAGCAGCCACAAGGCCAGCTTAGGAGAAGCTTTTGAAAAGCACGCCAAAGCCAGAATAAAAAATACAGTGGTTGGCATGACGGGCAAAACAATACCAATAACACCGAGGGCTACAAATAGGTATCCGCATAGCAGTAGGGCTATTTTTTTATAATTGGCTAAGGCGGCTTTAAACATCATGAATAAACGTGTGCCTGAAATGCTTGGAAACGGGTGAATGCCTGACGAGCACCTTCAATTAGCGCCTGTTCTTGCTGTTCGCTTAGTTCAATTGAGTCTATGATTTGCACTAGCTCTCGCCAAGCGCTGCCGCGACCTGCACCTGGGCCTGCTAGATATCGAGCGCCGTGCTGCGCATTAAAGTTGAGCTTGGACCCTACTTGTTTACCAAGCATGGCTGCCCCTACCTTTGAACCCTCAACCACATATAGCCAACCGAGCGCTGATGCGAAATCGGTGTTGCTGCTTACTTCTGGCCTTAAATAGGGAGCAGGGATGGCGGTTTCAAGGTCGATAAAGTCTTGTTCGAGTAACCCTAAACGGCGACGCGAGGCTAAATCAGGAATAAGTGCTAACAATTCTGGGTGTTCATAGAGGGCGCTTACGTCTTTTAAAAAATAAAACTGTAGTCGCAAGAATTCGAGATAGCTTTGTGTGTTGGCGAAAGGGTCTTGCGCCATAATGGATTTGTCTACATTGTCGTGGGTATCTGCAGTAGCGTGTTTTAAGTTTTGCGCTCGAGAAAGTGCAGAGGTAACGGTAGTCATTGATGCTCCAAAGTGATGTAAAAAGAATATAGCGCTGTCTTCAAGCAAAGCTACAGCGCTTGAGTGTTTATTAAAGTTTGAGTTCTAAGCCAATCGAAATGGTTTGACCTGGCTCAGGCATAGCAACAATAGAACCCGTTGAAACCTTATATTGGTCAGTTAAATTGGTGATCGCTAGGTTGCCTTTGATGCTGTCGCTAAAGATATAATCAAGGTAAAAGTCGAGCTGATAGCCTGCTGGAATATACTCAAGTGCAGTTACCCCAGTACCTGACAAGAAACCGCCCGGGTGATGTTTCTCAGTATGTTTTTTGTAAGTAAAACCCGTATCAATTGTGTTGTTAAAGAGTGTCATACCAAGCGTTGCGATATAGCTTTTTTCAGGAGGCACACGAAGTGGTGTTAAACTCCCCGCAAAGCCGGTCGCATTACAAGTATCGACACCTTCAGCCTCGGCCATTAAGCGTGAACACATTTTGACTTTAGTGTACTTTGTGTAAGATAACCTGCTGTAAAATAAGTCACCTTGGTAATGAAGACCAAATTCCGTGCCGGGAAGTTCAAACTTATCATAGTTGGTAAAAGTGAACTTTTGATCCCATGAAGGTGCGTCGGGTTTAGGTAAGAAGCCCGTAGCCAACATACTTTCAATATTAGTGTAGAAGTACTCCGCCGAGATAATTAGCTTATCCCCGTGACTGAGTAAGTTGCTAAAATCACTCTCAAAACCAATATCATACGATTTCGTTTTTTCGGGGGTGATCGGGTAATCACTGGAGTAGGAAAACACCTCATTAGAAACCGTTGTTTCGTACAGGTTTGGCATACGATATGCGTTGCTGTACTTGGCTTTAATGAGAGTATTATCAAGCAGTTGATAATTTGCTTGTACGGTCACATCGGCTTTAGCATCAAATGTAAGCTTTTCTCCTGTTTGATAGTCCTCATTTACCGAGTCGTGAAGGTTTACGTTCAGTGCAAGCTCTACTGGCGCAAGATCGATATTGGCATTGGCAAATAACGCTCGTTTTGTTTGCTTACCGTGTCGCGAAGTTGACTTTAATTTGAACTCATCAGAGTGCCATGGGCGCTTAAAGTTGTTTTTCCAGTCTCTATGAGGCGACAACTCTTCAGCCTGCCAAGATAGCCCGTACGTCAATGTCACAGGCGTATTTGCAAGCGATAATGCGGAGGTATTAAATACACTTACCCCGTGGCGTTTGTTGTTAAAACGGTGGAAGTATTGCCCAGCATTTTCACCTAGGTTACTGCCAAGGGCATTGTACTGTTGTAACCTCGCGCTGGTACGCCAAACGTTAACACTGAGGTCGACTAATGAGTTATTACTTGGTAAAAAGCGGTATAGCGCGCTAGTACTATTGACCAGAGCAGAGCCCGGAGCCCACTGCGGCATAGTTTCTACGCCTTCAGGAATTTCTTCGGACAGCCATTGCTCTTGGCCGTTTTCGTCAATCTCTTTCCAAATTTTTGTATCGCCGGCCCTATGTTTGTACCAATATGAAGCTAGCATTTCACCGGCTTCTTGTTTGTGAAAGCGTGTATTTACTTCTATTGATTGTTCGTCAGTAAACTCGTAAGTCAGCTTGGCAAGGTATGAGTCACTTTCAAAACTTGTGTTGACGACTTCGCCATTTTGGTTAACGGGTGGTGGGATCAGAATGACTTCTGTGACTTCATCATACTTTTTTCCATGCTCGGTTGAAGGCACCCAGCGAATGTACTCTTTAGACTCAACGAAATCGTTAAAGCCATTTTTTCCGGCAAAGTAGTTACCGACCTTTTTCTTACTGTAAGCCAGCACCGCTTGTAAGTTATCCTGTTGGTAGGCGGTCGCTAGCGTAAATCCACCGCCTGCAAAATCGAGCGTGTCATTGTGGTTGCTTACCTCGTAATAACTTTGCAGGCCAAAGCTTTCCGGTACTTCAGGTGTTCTATTGTTGTTATGCGTATTAACCTTAACCAAAGCGCCATAACGCTTCCCGTCTTGGAGAATATCTTGCGTGCCTAAGGTGCGGATATTGACTGTTCCGCCGATTGCGCCAGAGCCAAATGGTGATGCTTTGGCCGATGCGCCTTTTTCAACATTGACCGAGCTTATCAGGTTTGAATCGATATAGGTTCTGTCCGACGAGCCCATATAGCCGCGGTTTGTGTGCGTTGATTGCAAACTGCCATCGATGAAAATCGGTACTCGTCCTTCGCCTTGGACGCCACGAATACCGATATCAAGCGCACCAGCTTCGTTTCGAATATTGTTTGCCTCTATACCTGAAAACGTTGAGAAAATATCAGAGTTAGATAAACCCTTGGTTCGAGCAATCTGTTCACGATTAAGATTGAGTTTATCGCCTTTGACTGTGATGACTTCAATATTATCTTGCGGATTTGGTGTTTGGCTGTGCTTATCCTGAGTTTTATTGGATTGGCCTTTTGCTGGCGTTAACTCGCTAATCGCTGCTTTAATAACGATGTTATTGTCGATAATACTCGCCGTTAGCGGACTACCTTTCAATGTAAGCTCTAGCGCCTCGGTTAAACTTACCTCTCCTTTAAGTGCTGGGGCTTGCAGACCATTTAATAGTTTCGCATCGGCAATTAGATTCATACTCGCAGCCTCAGCTACCTGCGTTAAGGTATGACTCATAGGTTGCTGCGCGAGATTAAATTGATATATAGCAACTTGACTCTGCGCGGTTGCAGGCAGGCTCAGGCTAAGCCCGAGTGCAAATGCTAAGGGAGTGAGTCTTGTGTTTAAAACAGAGCGAGTTCTCATTGTGATGCGTCCAAATAAATTACCTAAGATGAAAACGAATGAGAATGAGAACTCCTCAATAAAAATCTGAATATTTTTATCTTGTCATCGAGAATTGGCTATAACTATATGATTATTAGACTCTTTAACTTCTACTGGCAGGGCGTGTGGTAATAAGTTTAAAAAGCTTTCGAGCTCTGATGCTAAAAAAGTACCCGAAATTACCAATTGCTCAGTTGATTGAGTGCTTAAGGTGTAGCTTATTGCGTGGTGTCGTTTAAACTCCTCAAATACTTCACTGAGTGGTGCATTGTCGAATACGAGTCGCCCTTGCTTAAATGCATCGACGAGATTGAGGTTTGGATCAAACTCAGTCTTAGTTATGCCGTCACTATCCACAACCACCATTTGACCTTTTCTCAGTTCTATTTGCTGATTTTGGCTTTGCACGTTTACACGACCATGGTCCACCACAATGCGAATGCTATTGGCTTTTTTATCCACAGAAAAGCGGGTACCTAATACGGTAATTTTTGTGCTGCCGGCACTAATAACAAATGGTCGGCTTTTGTCACTGGCAACGTCAAACAATACGCGTCCACTGAGTAGCTTATTACTGCGCCGATTACCATCAAAATCAATCGCGAGGGAAGTTTTGGCATCTAAGGTCAATAGAGAGTTATCGGGCAGTGTGATAGTGCGCAATTCGCCTCGTGTTGACTGATAGCTGGCGTGGAAGTTGTCGTTGTCAATTTGAAAGAACCAAGTTTGATAGCCAAAGAAACTCAACGCAAAAAGTGCAAAGCATGCTGCAATGGCGAAGTACCGATGAGTTGTCTTTGATTTAAGCTTAGAGTGTGTAACTGGATTCTCTAATTGTGCAATGTCTTGCTCTGAAAATTGCGATAACAGTTGCTCAACCTGTTTACTTTCTTGATAGGCTGCTTGGTGCGTGTGGCTCTCACCAAGCCAACGATTTAGTTCTTGCTGCTGCGCTTTCGTCAGCCCTTGTTTTTCAAGTTCCAACCAGCGGTTTACTTGCTGCTGTATTGATACATTATGACGGTCCATTGCGATTCTCTTATTGTTTTTGTAATGCGTTACGGCAAGCGAGCATGGCAGTTGCTAAGTGTTTTTCGACCATGCTGACAGATATCCCCATTTGCTCAGCTACTTGCGTTTGGTTTAAGTTTTTAAATTTATAGAGCACAAATGCTTGCTTGGTTTTTAAAGGTAAAGAGTCGATACTTCGATTAAGTAATGCCAGTTGTTGTTGGTTCGCAAGCGTTGCTTCTGGTTCATAGAATCTGGGCGCGACTAATTCGAAGTCGTCGGGCTCCGCAATGCCCTGATTTTTGCGATACTGATCAATCACAATGTTTTTCGCGGCTTTAAAAAATAGTGCGCGCTCTTGCGTGTTATCCTGCTTTGGATTGCTGTTTTTATAACTTAGTATTCGGGTATACGCTTCTTGGACTATATTTTGAGCCTTATCTTTGCACCCCACTGAACGAGCGATATAACTTAATACTTCTGAGTAATAACGTTCCAAAATACACCAGTTTGCTTTTCAAAAGTCGCGCATACTAGCATTAAAAATTGTTATTGAGAATTGTTTTTGTTTGCGTTTGTTGGCTTTAAACTGTTCGTTAATAGATTTTATGTTTTTAGTGCGTTTACTTAATAGTTGATTGTAAGGCCATGAAAAAACTTAGCTTTATTTTAAACTTCTTTGGTTCCAAACACTAAACGGAGTGCTTATTAAGGCGTAGGAGCGATACCTTTGATAATGCGCTGGCAGGCACAGGGATCCATAAAATGGGGCACCGGATAATCCGGATGTGCTTCTTTTAACGCGAGTTCTGCAAGTAATGCAGCATCATCTGGTATTACTTCGCTGAGTGTGGTTTGGATATGTAAATCAAGCAGTAAGCGCTTAATGTGTTCTAAAAGATCATCCGCTTGGCGCTCGACTGGATAGTCTAATGAGGTTAACCCACAATATTTGGCAATTAGCGCAAGTTGTTGGTTAATGCGGTCGCCATACCAGGTTAGCACGGGCATGAGTAACACCGCATTGGCAAGTCCGTGCGGCGTACCATATTGAGCGCTCAATTGGTGTGAGATTGCATGTACGTAGCCGACAGAGGTTCTGGTAAAAGCTTGTCCTGCGTAATGGGAAGCGAGTAGTAGCTGCGCTCTTGCTTCTAGATTTTGTGGGTCTTGTTGCGCTTTGGGTAAATATTCAAAGATGGCTCTACAGGCTTCAAGAGCACGTTCGCGGCTAAACTTAAGACAGTTAATGCTCAGTAGTGCCTCAATGGCGTGGGTTAGTGCATCAATTGCCGTAGTCGCGGTGATATGTGCGGGCATACTTGTGGTTAATTCCGGTAACAACACGGCATGGTGTGGCACTAAACAAAAATCAGTCGCGGCATATTTGGCGTGATTGCTGGGATCGTTAACGACGGCAGCAACGGTAGTCTCCGAGCCAGTTCCAGCTGTTGTTGGGATCGCGATGTTCGGTGGTAGGCGTTTTATGACTTTAAATAGCCCTTTGAGCTTAGTCACCGGTTTGTTTGGCTTGACGACTCGCGCTCCGATCAACTTGCCCGTGTCAAGTACTGAGCCACCGCCAAGCGCGATAATTGCTTTACAGTGTTGTTGTTGATAGACCTCTAGGCCATCTTCGACGTTTGCTATAGTTGGATTAGGTAAAACATCCGCGTAATAATGCGTGATTAACTCTGACTCACGCAGTGTGTCTTCCACAACCTGGTGCAAGTTGAGTTTGAGTAGCACTTGGTCGGTCACGACTAAGACGTTATCTCCACTTTTTAATCCCAGCGCGTTAATTGCGTCTAGCAACCCCGGTTTTCCTTGATGTAATTTAGGGTTTGGGATCCCGATAAGAATAACAATACACTTAAGGGCAAAATGATAAATACGGTAAAACCAACTCATTGCGATCCGTCTAATTTTCGTTTTTATGTCGTTTAAAAAATGTAGACGGATCAGCACTGTATTGCTAGCAAATTTTCGGTTAATACCATTAAGTAATGATTTGTGATCTAATTGTATTTATTTTTCAACTGACAAATAAACTTTGAATACTCATACTTCTGTCGAACTTTTCAAGTTCGCTAAATCAGAAAAAGACGCGCGTAAAAAGATCCGTTATTTAGCGGTCGCGCACTACCGTGATAACCACAATAAAACGCAAATTGCTGCCATGCTACATGTCAGCAGAAGAATGGTAAATGAGTGGGTGAAGCGCTACCTTAACGAGGGGCTCACTGGCCTTGACGCTAAAAAACCTATCGGTAAACGTTGTTATTTAAACGATGCGCAGCAGAAACAACTGTGCCAGTATATTGAAAAATACAGTCAAAATGACAACGGTGGTAGGCTGACAGGGTATCGTATAAAGCAATACATTGAAGATGAATTTAACGTCTCTTACCACCCTAATGCGATTTATAAATTATTGGAAAAATTAGGCTTTAGCTGGATAACCAGCCGCTCTCGCCACCCGAAACAGTCCGAACAAGTTCAGCAGGACTTTAAAAAAACTGCAAACGGAATTGATCAAAACGATCCCGCTATTTATCAACCTGAATGACGTGGATATCTGGTTCCAAGACGAGGCCAGATTTGGTCAGCAAAACACCACGACACGCCTTTGGGCAAAAAAGGGAACCCGGCCTAGAGCAGTCAAACAACAACAGTTTGATTATGCTTATCTATTTGGCGCTGTGTGCCCTTCAACAGGACAGACTGAAGCACTCATCACACCATGGGTGAATATGAGTGTCATGAAACAGCATTTGCAACAAATATCTGAGAAGACAGCACCTGGACGGCATGCTGTTGTGTTAATGGACGGTGCAGGATGGCATCAGGGATCACTGGTAACTGATATTGATAATGTCTCCATTATCAAACTCCCTCCTTATTCACCAGAGCTGAACCCAATAGAGCAAGTATGGAGTTGGCTGCGTCAGCATCATTTAGCGAATCGTTGTTTCAAAGGTTATGAAGATATTGTTGAGAGTTGTAGTGAGGCTTGGAATGACTTTGTATCATGTACAAAACGAGTGGTTAAAATGTGTCAACGTGACTGGATAGAGGTGGGAAAAAGTTAAGATGGATTGGTATAATTTGAGGTGACTTGCTGCGAAATTGTCCTTTCTTCTTTAATTGGCGCTTTGGACTTGTCCATCTCAAATGCTTCTATCACGAGTAAAATATGGGCGGCACTCCATGAAAAGTTCGGTGCGCCTTGTTGCAAACGATGAATTACTCCTCAATTGAGCAGCCAACATCAACCTTATTACGCTGCTGATGTACTCGTTCAGCGGCGGCGCGGAGCCGATTTATATATTCTGGAGGGGCGCTGGGGTTAGCGGTTAAATAGAGGGTTTTACTTAATTCTGGGATTTCTAGCACTTTGTCCCATTGCTCGACTAAGCCCATTCTAACAGCCATTCTATCTACAAAATTTTCGGCACCAAAAATAAAGTCAATTCTGCCTTTTTCAAGTAGCTCACCTGCACGGCTCAAACTGGTTACTGAAAGCATATTTTCATCAGCGACAAAACCCTGTGCTTTTAAATAGTTTTCGGAAAGTTGATCGGCCGCAACAGCGACAACATGTTGTTTGATTTTCCATATTTCCCACACCTGCTGATCGGCAATATCAGCACGCTTATAAAACGCGACCTTTAGCTCACAAAGTGGCGCAATCCAGACATGGTCTTCTTCACGTTGCTCTGTTCTGGCGATCGAGTAGAGCAATGAATAAGGGGATTTTTTGGAGAAGGCTTTTGCGCGAGTCCAAGGCAACATATAAATTTGATAGCTGAGCTCTGCTTCCCACATGATGAGGCGCACAATATCAGTAGCAAGCCCAGTAATGGTGCCGTTCTTTTGCTCTATCTGGTACGGAGGAAAATGCTCGGTATAGATATCTACTTTTGTTGGTGCTGCCGCTGAGGCACTGAATACACTAAATATCCCTATAACGCTCCCAATTATATACTGCATACCACATTCTCAAGATCGTTTTTAACAGTATAACTCATAATTTGTTATTGGTTTTGGTTAAATTGATGTACCGGTTAAAGTTCTATATTGGTGCTTTATCGGCAATTATTATATGGTTTTTTGGTGTCTTTAAAGAATTAAATAACGGCGTAAAATTGCTCTCGTTGTAGAGGAGTGGTTATGCGCCCATTTTTATTCTTGCTTATGTTGTTTGTGTCTACTCACTCATATTCTAATGAAGTTGCAGTTGATTATGTGATGGGAGAGGGAGATGTAAAAGGACTGCGGCTTGGGTATCGTCCCTTGCATTATAGTTTAGCGGATTATGGTATTGGAGAAGGTGCCTATGTTTATTTTGAGCTGAGCACCAATTATTGGGAATACGGCAACCCAAAACGCTCAGACACGACGTTTGCTATTGCATTGTCACCCGTGCTTAGTGTTCCACTGACCGAGTTTGCTGGAAAGCCGGTAAATTTCGAGTTTGGGATTGGCATGACCTATGTCAGTGATACCCGATTTGCGGGCAAAGACATTGGTGTTCACTATCAGTTTGAAGACCGAATTGGACTTAGTGTTAACTTGAACCCCAGCACTAAAGTGGGGATCCGATATCTGCATTATTCTAATGCTGGTTTGAGCGACCACAACCCCGGTCTTGATTTTTTAAATGTGTTCTACGTTAAGCGGTTTTAACGCTTAATGTCATTGATTTAGTTTTATCTCCCTTTGTGATTTCAAGGATGAAATTTTTTCTTTATAGAGTTCCAGTTTCCAAGATAATAGAATGCAGTTAAACGCTTGACCTAAACTAAGGTTTAGGAATTAGGGTTCTGCGTAAATCAATAATAATCAAGGAACATCAATGGAGAATAGCTCTGCAATTGAGCGGTTAAAGCGCTTTACACCTTTAGTTTGGGTAATGCTTGTTGGTAACTTTTTCGTTCGCGCTAGTTACTACATGGTATGGCCTTTTTTGGCTGTTATTCTTTACGAAAATTATGGACTGAGTGCAATAGAGGTCGGTTTATTGCTGACGGTGTCAGCGACTTTCGCCGTATTTTTGGGGTTTTATACGGGGAATCTCGCTGACCGCTTCGGTCGCACCAAAATGCTCTACACGGCAGTGTTTGTTGGTGTGATTTCTTTTTCACTGTTGGCTGTGGCTGAGTCGTTGTGGCTGTTTGCAACTTCAGTGTTTTTAGCTTGTCTACCTAGGACGCTTTGGGATGCGCCCAGTAAAGCGTTACTTACTGAAGAGCTTGCCGAGGCAAAAGACAGAGAACTTGCACTGCATTTACTCTATTTTCTCGTGAATGTGGGAGCGGCTTTAGGACCATTGTACGGTCTATGGGCGGGGCTTAATGGTGAGCAGTTCAGCTTTATTTATACTGGCATTTCGTATATTGGTTTGTTGTTCGCGCTGCTTTACTTTAGACCTAAACTGACTGAAGCGCAGACTTTCGTTTTACAATCTGCTGCTCAGTCGGTACCGAAGTTTGCAAAGTGGCTGGGGATCTTACGAAAAGATAAAGTCTTTTTAATTGTGCTAATCGCTACCACTTTAGTGTATTTGGTTTATGCGCAATGTGACTCTAGCTTAGTGCAGTATTTGACGCGTGCAGAGGTCCCCGAGCTGGCTTGGCTAATTTCTAGCTTAATCATTGCTAATTCTAGTGTGATTATCGTTTGTCAGTTTCCATTACTACATCTGATGCGTAATTGGCGTATTGAAAATAGGCTCTATGCGGGTGGCGTGATATTGATCATTTCACAAGTCATGATGGCTGTGAATGATGTGCAAAATATCTGGGGATGGATTGCAGCCATGATGGTGCTGAGTCTGAGCGAAGCAATTATGTTTACTAACATCAATGTCTATATTGACAGGTTGGCACCAGATAATCTGAAAGCTAGCTATTTTGGTGCTGCTGGCTTATGTTCATTAGGGTATGCATTAGCGCCCATTTTAGGCGGGCTTATTTTAGATTTTTACTCCGGTATGATGCTTTTTATCATCATGACCTTAGTATCTATCACCGCACTTGGGTTTTATCGCATCGCTGAGCTGAAGCCCAAGACGACGGCTGAAGCGATATAGCTTAGCTAACTCGGTGACCTAAAAAGGGTCACCGCTTGTATTTATGTTAGGGTCTGTTGATCTTTCAAGTTTGTTTTTGCAGCAGTTTGACTGGTATTTATACAAGGCAGAGCCTGCGTAGCATAGTTATTCTATGTAAGTTAGGCGATAAAGACTTTGTGCTCCTGCAAAGTCACCTTACCCCACATCCTTGTGGGGCAACACAGAAGAAATGCCAATCAAACGCTGCCCTTTGGGTTCACCTGAGTGCGCTTTGTTCATTGTTGCTCAACTTTTGCCTAGATTACTAGGCGGCAAGTCGAGCGTCGCGACCAAAACACACTCAGGGGAACAAAAGTCAAACAGCAAAGGTCAACAGGCCCTAATTATCCAAAGCAAAGCTTAGTTGCTTTACTTTCCCGCCATTTTTTGCAAGTAACCCAGGCGTTGACGCTCGGCAGCCGAGGGCTGATATGGGCGCTTCTCTAGTGCGTCAAAGTAGAAGTCAGTGATGTGGTATTCAGTTATTTTGCTATCACCAAACTGCGCAAGCTCCCCTGGCATTGGCGACATTCTCTCAATCACAAATGTCTTTAACGTAAACTGGGATGGGCCGGACTTTGCTGAAAAAGGGGCAAGCACCGACTGATGTGCTTTTAAGTTGAATACCTGTTTCCCTTCGCTTAGTTTTTGTTTTTCAACCAAATGACTGATCGGTGTGCCATCGGGAGTAAATAGGTTTGCACGGATACGATAAGTACCACTTTGCTTTACTTCAAGTTGCAATGGAATTATCAGGTCCGCTTGCTCGGGGTAAGGTTTGGCAATGGCGAGCAGTGTGGCGCTGGGTTGGTAATAGCGGATACTTGCCGTTAATGCAACAGCCTTAGCCGAGCTTGGCTTAGCACGCACGACGACATTCAGCTCTTGAGGCCATGTTGTCTCGCCATCGACTGCACCAAGCCAAATACCATCAGACTCTTTGAGGCGGGTGGTGGATAAGGTTTGCTGTGATGTAGGGTCAAGTATCGTTGCGGTTGCATTCGAAAACTGGCTACCAGATAAACTTACCTCGATAGTAGCGGGGTGCACAAAGCGATATTGATTCAGCGACAAAGACACTTGTTCGTTGTTTTCTTCAATTGGCATTTCGACGGCATAAAAATGATTTGGATTGAGCCTGTCAAAATCACCTTTGCCAAGGGGTTGTGAATAAGGAGGTAGAGAAATACTATACTCATAGTGTGCCGCAGCTGTTTGCGCAGCTTGTGCCAGTGGTAGCGATTCAATCAGTGATTGTTTTTGTGCTATCACCGTTTTAGGTGTGATGGGTGGCGTTGTTGTTGGTGTCAAAATAGGTGGAGTGACTTGTGGGGTTGCTGCTAACTCAGGGGAGGGCAGAGCTTGGCGCTGCGAGGCAAAATATCCTGCAGTGATACAGACCACAATAAGAATGACACTAATCAACAAAAACTTTTTCATAGCAGTACTCAGTTTAAATAAGGAACTGCTTGTCGCAGTTCCTTGGATATAGAAATCAGCAAAATAACCGTTAAGTTATAGTGAGTTTAGTATTAACTGTGAAAAACTTTGCGAATTAGACTCGCTAACATAACGGTAAGTCTTTTTCCAAAACCAGCTACCCGTTGTTTCTTCATAGGTGTTGTAGCTAATCGTTTTATAACCCGCGTTAAACTGAGTACGAGCCGCTGTTACTTTACCTTGGTATCCAGCATCAGGCAGGTTACCGTGGCTGTATTCAGCGCTCATCAGCAGTGGGTAGTGATATGGCATAAAGCTAGTTACTGCATCACCTTGAGAGGCTAACTGACCGTTGATAGCAACGCTTGTACTACAGCTACCAAAGTCACCTTTTGTCGATGCACCACAAGAAGAGTGTGTTGACACAACGCCATCATCATTACCTGGTAAGAAACCAGACGTAAGGCCGTAGTAGTCGCTTGCATCAGCAACGAAACGCAGGCGAGGTGCGTTGTCACTTGGATACTGAGCAACTTGTCGTGCGTTATTTACTTTTAAGTCCCACATGATACCAAACTCTTCAGGCATGCTGCCAAGCCATGCCTCAACTGCTTGGCGAGTCAGTTCACCTACTACACCACCAGAAGTCGCCGCGTTGATAGCAGTGTCTGCAAGCTCACTACCGCCACCTGCACCTGCAAGGTCAAAAGTTGCAACGATATTGAGTGGTTGAAGGCCCGCATTTTCAAGCCAAGTTGCTTGGTTATCTAAGATATAGCGCGCGACCAAATCACCCGTTGAGTGGGTAACAAAGATACAGCCAGGGTTACATGTGCCATTTTCTGCAAATGCTTTTAGCTTTGGCCAAATATAATCGGTTGCGATTTTACCTTGCAAGCGTTCATACGAAGGCCAATCAATACGTTCATCAGCATGGTTTACCCAAAAAGATGACCAATATTCTTCACCCTCAAGCTCGACATTGGTGCTGTTAGGGCGGTTTAGTTGGTCCGCTTGAAAGCCATGAATTAGAATTGTTTTATATTCTGCGGCCTGTGCGGGAGTTGCAATTGCAGCGCCTGTTAATAACGCTGAAAGTGCAGCAGTGTATACAAAGTTAGTTTTCATTGTCTAAGTCCTTTAAAGCGCCAAGTGCCACATCTATGGTCGGCCTACAGCAAAATTCCCCACTTTGTTTAATCGACAATTAGGGAAACGATAGGCATCGCACAACTACTCTCACTACTACTGAAACGCATCTTTGTTAGTATATTATGTGGCATGAGAAGCGATTCCCACGCCAGTCTAAAAAGCTAAAATCACGCCATTTCAGGGTTATTATGGAGTTCAGATAGCAGGTTCAGGGTTTTCTCGCTGCGGTTTACAAATGGGTTAGTCTCATCCCATACATAACCCGCAAGCACAGAAGTGATTTGGCTCTTAATTTTTTCAGGCTTGTTGTTTGAGAAAAATAGGCGGCGCAAACGACCGTCGTACCAGCCTTCGATATAGGTACGCATGACCGCAATCCCCTTAAGCATATGCGCTTCATATTCTTGCTGCCAATCTGCTTCCTCGCCATTTAACTGAGCGACAATCAGATCAGCAGCGCGCGCGCCTGACTCAATCGCAAACATAACTCCAGCTGAAAATACAGGGTCTATAAATTCACTGGCGTTACCGGTTAGCACAAAGTTTTTGCCGAACAGTTGTTTAATACCTTTGGAGTATCCTTTGATCTCCTTTGGTTCCATACACAGCGCCATTCCTTCTAGCATGGCTGACGCATGTTGATCGCGAGCAAGGTAGGTTAAAAAGCGTGCTCTAGCATCACCCTCTGCACTTTCTAAATACTCAGGGTTACCAACAAAACCAACTGAAACACGACCATCAGAGAAAGGTATTAACCACACCCATACATCTTCTTCGTGAACCAGAATCGTTACTTTGTTGTTTTCAGCTCCAGTCTCCATGCCATCAGCTGGTTTAAATTGCGCAAATAAAGTTGCGCGAGTCGGTGCTGAAGAGGGTTCATTTAAATCAAGCAGGTTTGCCAATACTCGTCCATAACCGCTTGAGTCTACAACAAATTTAGCTTGTATTTCGTGCTCGTCACCAGCCTCATTGACAACCTTAATGATAGGCTCTTCTAGATCCATGTTGGCGTCGACTACGGAAGTGCCAAATTCGATAGGGGCACCCATTTTTTGCACTTCTTCAGCCAGTACAGTGTCAAAGTCATCTCTTGGTACTTGCCATGTCCATGTCCATCCATCAGTGTAATTTTTAGAGAAATCGAAAAACTCTTGGAAGTCATCTTGTTTAAAATTAGCACCGATTTTCTTTTGGTAATTGCGTGCAACTAACGCATCCATAAATCCAGCATCTTCCAGATGCTGCATACTTTGTGGTAGAAGACTTTCACCGATGACATAGCGTGGAAAGTGGCTACGTTCAACGATCTTCACGGTTAATCCTGCTTGAATTAGCTTTGCAGCAGTCATTGTCCCTGCAGGTCCAGCGCCGATAATTAGTACATCTACATTTTCCTTAGCCATTTTGTAATTCCTTAATCATATATTGTGAGAAAATGTGGCAATTAATTAACTCTAGAGTGAAGGAGGGAGACCCCTTTTAATGCCTCACTCTAGAAATCTAATTTAACATTATATTAACGAATAAAATGTTAAAGAGTGTTCATTATTTCTGACACTTTTATTAAGTCACTCGGTGTTTTTACCCAGCTGTTATGCGATCCTTTCATGGTGAACACTTGAACCTGATTGGGTTGCATTACTTCCTCTATAAGATTTTGATTCTTATCAAGGTAGCGGTTGATTATATGACTAGAAAGTTGCAACTCTGGGTTATCTGACTGAGCCACTTCAACCGCACAACCAGCACTAAACAGCGTCACTTTTGCAGTGCTAGAAAATGTCGGATCATTTTGATAGTTGTAATTAATTCTATCGGGCTCAAGATGACTGAACTCAGGGTGTAGAGCAAAAACTTCATCATGCATCGCGGCATAGTCAAAACAAGGGTCGACGAACACCAGATGTTCGACTGTGTCCCCCTCATTTTGCAGCAGTTTGGCAACCTCAAGTGCCAGCGTTGCGCCAAAACTCCAACCAAAAATCCGATAAGGACCACTAGGCTTTAGCTTTTTAAGATGAATAGCATACTGCAACGCTAATGTTTGGAACTGGTAATAGTCATAGGCGAGCGAACCCTTTGGTTTTTCCTGTGCGGCATAGATGTTATTGAAGCAATAACAAGGCGCGGAAATCTTGGGAGCAATGGATTGCAAGTAACTCTCAGCACCACCGCCACCCGGAGGGAAGAAAAACCATTCAATAGGAGCATCGGCTTCATTCACCAATACGCCGATCTCAATATCGCTTAGGGTTTTTATGCCTTGGGGATTTGCGGCTGTAATTGAATGTGAAACGACGGCTCGAAGGGCAGCATCGAACTGCTCTATGAATGCGGTGGTTTGCGTCTCATCTAACTGACTTGCAATGCTCACTTGCAGTTTCATTTGACGCACTTCGGCGTTAACAATGAGTGCCATTTCGTCCTGATTATCCTTGCTGCTGGCATCGCCTGAGTGTGCATTTAGCATTCGTATGTCCTGATCTTGTGCATCATTGTTGCTATCAAGTTGTCCCAAGTAATTAAAGCTAACTTTAGGTAGTTGATTGAAGGAAAATTCCCCACGTCTGACCAATTCGCTGAAGCCCAACCCTTTATCTGGAATGGCACGAAGCGTTTCTTTGCTTTGAATAATCAGCGTCGATAAATCCGTGTCATTTTTCAGGGCAACCGGAAACATGCTAGTAAACCAGCCTAGTGTTCTTGAGGTATCAATATGGTCACTCAGATGTTCTCGGCCGTGGCCTTCTAACGTGAGGTGGCAATAGTTTGTAGCAAAGGTATTGCACCAAGCCCGAGTAAACGCACTCATTAGGAGGTCATTGATTTCTGTGTTAAATCCAGCAGGAGCAAGGCGTAGCAATTGCTCAGTAAGCTGAGTATCAAATTGATGCGTAAGACGCTGTTGTGATTTACCGTAAGGCACGTTTTGCTGTGTGCTTAACACTTTTTGCCAATACGGTATTTGTTGTTCAAAAGGATGCAGGGCCACAACGTCTGACCATTGGCGATAACTGCTGGTTTTGTCGCTTAAGGTGTCGCCTTGTAGCAAGCGGCTTAAGTCTTCGACCAAAATACGCCACGAAACACCATCAATAACAAGGTGATGAACGATAAGTACAAGCCTAGTTAGCGGCGTATCATCGCTGAGTAAAACCGGTTGCCACAAAGCACCTGAGCCGAGTTCAAAACGGGCGTGTATTTCACTTAGCATCAGTCCGGTTTGCTGCTCATCAAGCCCTGAGGTGTCCAAATGGATAAGCTTTGGTGTTGGACACGCTACAATACTTTGGTATTGGGATTGCCAAGTCTCGGTTTTGCTAAACTGAGCGCGCAACATGTCATGTTGTTGATGCAGCTGTGCAAGTGCGTTCTCTAAAGTATCAAGTGCAGTATTGTGCGGAAGTGCGAGCATGACCGACTGATTAAAATGCGCTTTATGACGGTAATGGGAGTTGAGGAACCATTGCTGGATAGGTAATAAGCGGATTTCTCCGCTGAGCTCACCTTGCTCTGCCTCGATTTCTACCTGTTCATTACTTGCCAAAAATGCACAAAGCGCTACTAGGGTTGGATACGTAAATATGTCTTTGGTCGACAGCGAATAGCCAGCACGTTTGAGAGCCGACATGAGCTGAATGCTCATAATTGAGTCACCACCAATATGGAAGAAGTTATCTTCCAAACCAACCTGCTTAATCCCCAATACAGCGCACCAGATTTTAGCGATGTGTCGTTGCTGCTCTGTGTTTGGCGAATGGTGAACCTCAGTCTGGCTAAAATCGGGCTGTGGCAGTGCTCGGGCATCAATCTTGCCATTTACCGTGACGGGTAGGGAGTCTAACGTTACGTAGGCACTTGGCAACATATAACTCGGTAGCATTTGTGAGAGTGTTTGCTTGAGCTTTACTTCATCGAATGACTCAGGAGTTGCTAAGACCAAATAGGCCACGATACGTTTGATACCGTCCTGTTCGTTTACTTTTACAAAAGCAGTATGAATTTGCGGTTGTTGCTTAATCGCAGTTTCAATCTCGCCAAGTTCGATGCGGTAACCACGAATTTTCACCTGAAAATCATTACGACCCACATACTCTAATAAGCCATCTTCACGCCATTTAACCAAATCTCCCGTTTTATACATTTTGTTCCAACCGCCTTTGAGATACCTATCCGATGCGAATGGATTAACTAAGAATGCTTGTTCGGTTAAATCTGGACGGTGTAAATAGCGTCTTGCCATACCTGCGCCGCCAATATAAAGCTCTCCCGCCACGCCCGGTGGAAGTATTTTGCCAGCAGGCGACAACACGTAAGCAGCTTTATTGGCAATGGCGCGGCCAATTGGAGCGCCGTGATTTACATCATTGAGCAAGCAGCAAGTCGCATAAACGGTGGTCTCTGTTGGGCCATAGGCGTGGTACAGCATCAGCTCTGGCGCTTGATGCTTAACTCGCTCAACCATAGCTAAGTCGACCGCCTCTCCACCAAAATTAATCTGTTTAAGTCCGGCGTGTAAGAAGAAGTCTTCACTAGCTAAACGATTAAATAGCGCAGTGGTTACAAAACACGTATCAATCTGCTGTGCTTGGCAGTACTCAATCAGTCGTTCTGGATCCAGTTGAGTCTGTTTATCTATCAGGTGTAGCGCTGCGCCGTTACTGAGTGTGACAAAGCAGTCAAAAATAAACGCGTCGAAGCTAATACTTGATAAGCTAAGTACTTTGCTCAGTTGTGTGGGGTCGATAAAGTGGTCGTCCGTGGCATAGTTTAATAGTGCCTCATGGTTGATTTCTACGCCTTTAGGGCTACCTGTGGTGCCTGAGGTATAGATAATATAAGCCAAATCAGACGGGCTCACCGATACCGCTTGGTCTGAGCTTGTTTCCTCCATTGGTGTATCGCTGAGTACATGTGTCAGTGAGGCAAGTGTTGTACTCTCAACTCTATCCATTAATCCCGATTGGGTGACCACGATTTTCGCACCACAGTCCTTGGCAATATATTCAATCCTTGAGTCAGGAAACTCCGGTGATACAGGAACATAACCACCGCCTGCTTTAAGAATAGCGAGGATCGCAACGATAGAATCCAACTGTTTTTCATGCAGCAATAAGACTGGGAAATCACCTTGATACTCGTTGCCGTAAATCTCAGCCTTAATCACCAATAATTGCTGGGCAAGTTGGCAAGCCTGGCGGTTGAGAGCTTGATAGCTTAGTGCTTTGTCTTGCCAAACCACCGCGGTTGCATCAGGGGATACGGCGACTTTTTCACTAAATAAGTCGTTGAAGTTCTCAAAGCCACATGACTTGCGCTCGGTTTTATTCCACTCGTTGAGAATACGGGCCTTTTCCACTGTATTGGCAATTTCAATGTGGTTATGCGGTAAGAGAGTATTGTCAGCGATTTGCTCAAGGATAAGTAGCAGTTGAGATTGCAGTTGTGCGGCACGTGCAGGCGAAAGCAAGCTGGCGTCGTACATCAGCTCAAGTTGCAGCTCTCCTTGCTCTTTTGCTATCAATGCAAGTGGGTATTCAACTTGCTCTGGTGCTGCGTCAAACTGCCAGCGAGCTTGTTGTGCCTCTGCTTGTTCATTTTCAAGGCTAGGGTAGTTTTCGAAAACGACTAGGCTTTGGAATAGCCGATTACCACCTTGTTGCAGTGACGCGAGTGACACATTCGCATGGCTATTTAGGTCCAAAATGGCCGTTTGGATCTTCTCGAGTTGCTGCGCGATGGTAGCATCTGTAGGCCAATCAAGATAAAGCGGTAGCGTATTGATGTAAGCACCAACACTTTGCTCTATGCCGTCAATTGGTAAGTCACGACCTGCGATAGTTGTACCTACTAAAGTAAATTCGTCGCGAGTATAGATTTGAATTAGTTTATGCCAGGCAAATTGGACCGCTGCATTGAGGGTGACAGAATGTTGCTGACATACTTGCTGCAACTTACCTAACGTCTCGCTGGACAGTGCACAATGTAGCGCCTGCGGATCATGATTATGACGGCGCGTTTCTAAATCTGTAGAGTGACTAAACAGGGTGTTAAGATCGTTTGCCTGTGATAAATCAGCGACATGATATTGCCAAAAGGCTTTGGTGGCGGCCTGATTATCTCTTAGGTAAGCGTGAGCGTCTAAATAGGCGTTATCGACTTGTAAAACAGGCTCACGACCTTGTAGTAGTTGTGCATAGTTTTGGTGAACGGACTGCATAACTAGCGGGCCACTCCAGCCATCACAAATGCTGTGATGCTCAGTTTTTATTAGGTGATAATGCGCTTCATCGCGTTTTACCAAATGCAGTGTAAATAACCCAGGTCTTGCAAAATTAAATGGCTGGTTGAGCGTCTCGTGTGCGAGCGCCGTGATGCGCTGCTCTTGCTCGTCCTGCGAATATTGACTCATATCAATCACGCTAAAGTTATCTTCATCAACACTGGTGTGATTAACGATAAGTTGTAGCATGGTTTCTTCAACATCAAAGGCACAGCGCAGCGCTGGATATTGCAGCGAGGTTAATTGCCATGCACGACAGTAAAGCATCGTGTCAATTTTATCGAAATACTGCATCTGTGACTGCACGCGATACGCGGTATCTTCTGGGCTATTGAGCTGGTGGAAGATAAAGCCTTGCTGCAAGTTTGTTGCGGGATAAACCGCGGCTAGGTCATAGCGTGTACGCAATGCATCTAAGTGAGTGAAGCTGACGCCCGTCAGGTTATAGTCGCTTGGCGTTTGTTTGGCGCCTTGTGATTTGGTATGCAATGCCGTGTCGAGCACTGCTTGTAGACTGGCTGTGAACTGGCTTTGGAATCGGTCGAATTCGGTTTCAGACAACGCTGTGGTGCAATTTAATACAAGCTGACCATGAATAATAGCCGCGTTGATATCAAGAACGTAATGGCCGTTATTTTCGCTTGCAACTGGTTGACCTGTAATGGCTTCAGTTAAGTAGAAGTCACCACTGGGTTGCTGCGTCTTTGTGCCACCGATTTGGCCTAAATAGTTGAATGCAACGGTTGGTAAAGTCCCCGTCACTTGTTTGGAAAAATAGAATTGACCAAAACCAACGCCATTGTTTGGCAATTTACGCAGCTGCTCTTTGGCATTGACGATAGCGCTTTCGAGACTAGAACCCGCATGGAGTGCCAGTGGATATAATGACGTAAACCAGCCCACGGTGCGTGAATGATCTATATCTTCAGCGAGGTGTTCACGACCGTGCCCTTCAAGTGTAATAACCTGATCGTTACTGCCGGTGATATGGGCCAGAGTTAGTGAAAGTGCGGCGATAATAAGGTCTCGAGGCTCGGTATGATATCCCTGATTAGCATCAAATAGCAGCGCTTGTGTAAATGCAGAGTCGAGCTTAATCACTTGATTTATCGGTGTGTTCTTTGCTGTTAAATGTGTTTGGCAAGTATCAAGTACTTCCTGCCAGTAATCGATTTGCGCCGCTTGGGCATTTGCATATTGGGTTAAGGTCTCAACCCATTGACGATAGCTTGAGGTTTTTTCAGCCAATTCTTTGCCTTGATAAAGGCTATTTAAATCTTCAATTAAGATCCGCCAAGAGACAAAGTCAATGATCAGGTGGTGGAAGGCCAGTACCAATATGTCTTGGCTTTGGCGCTTGACGCGGATCGCCTGCCATAATGGGCCAGCATTGAAATTAAACTGTGACTGCAAGGCGGTTAATTGCTTGGTAAGCGCATCGTCACTGAGTGTATCTGCATCGAGCTTAACTAACGGCGCCATGGAGCTATTTTGTTGATACTGCTGGGTAATGTGCGCTGTCTTTTGATTGAAAACAAGTCGAAGCACATCATGTTGCTCGGCAAGCTCGGACAATAGCGCAACTAATCGCTCATCACTGATTGTACTTGGCATCACAGTAGCGAAAGTTTGGGCAAAGTGTGCGGGGTTAGCAAACTGATTTGCGAAGAACCACTGTTGGATAGGAAGTAAATCAAACTCGCCTTCAAGCTGGCCTTGCTCCGCTTTTATAGTAATCTTCTTGTCGCCGTTAGCATTGATAAGTTTTGCCAGCCGCGCGGGAGTTGGGGCGGCAAATATCTCTTTAACTTGTACCGTTAATCCTGCTTCTCTTAAGCGTGAAACCAGCTGAATACTGACAATGGAATCGCCGCCGATTTGGAAGAAGTTATCTTCAATGCCCACTTGCTCAAGGCCAAGTACCTGTTGCCAGATCTCACAAAGCTGGGTCTCTAAGTCATTACGCGGTGCCACATAGAGGTTGTCGGCTTGAAGCTCTGGCGTGGGTAGAGCCTTGCGGTCAAGTTTACCGTTGCCCGTGAGTGGAATATGCTCGATTAGGGTAAAGTGACTGGGCACCATGTATTCAGGTAAAGCGGCACTCAGTGCGAGTTTTAACTCAGTGAGTTCGAGAGTGGGCTCTGCAACAAGGTAGGCGGCTAATGCTTTGCCTTGCGGTGCAGGCACATCAATCACTACCGCGTTTTGTACGCCTTGCTGGTCGATAATGGCTGCCGCAATCTCGCCTAATTCGACACGATAGCCACGAATTTTCACCTGCTCATCGTTACGACCGAGATACACCAAGTCGCCGCTGTCTAGGAAACGGGCAAGGTCACCGGTTTTGTACAGCTTGCTATGGGCGGGGTCGTGACTAAATGGATTATCAATAAAGCGCTCAGCATTAAGTTCAGGGCGGTTTAAGTAACCGCGAGCAACCCCAAGGCCTGAAATATATAACTCACCCGGCGCACCAATGGGCATGGGCTGGAGCGACTCAGATAACACATGAAGATTAACATTAGGGTAGGCTTTACCTATGCCTTGATGAAGACGCGGGTAGGCCTGTGCTAGCATCGCGCCGACCGTGGCTTCCGTTGGGCCATATTCATCGAAAATAGCGTTCACATGGTCGCTTAATGCGGCAATGGCTTGCTCAGTCAGCGCTTCACCGCCGAGCATGAGGGCATCGACTTGTGCATCGCTGTCAGGCAAGAGCGCCATGGCAAGGCTCGGTGTGGTTTTTACAAAGCCAACATTCGCGGCACTTAGGTGAGCTCTAAAAGCGGCGGCATCAAGAATATCGCCTTCATAGACACATACCGTTTGTCCAGCAAGGAGCGGGCATAAGGTGGTCGTCACCGACAGGTCAAAACAGTAGTTAGAAGAAAAGTCGATATTACGATACTTGTCACCTAACTGGCAGGTTATGGCGTGAAGGTAGTAAAGCACATTGTGCTGAGTGAGCATCACGCCTTTTGGTTGTCCGGTTGTCCCTGAGGTGTAGATGATATAAGCTAAGTTAGCCAACGCCGTTGGGCGCACTGGGTTCTCGTGCTCCACCGCCAGCGCACGGGTGTTTACGCCGAGCGCTGTGGCTTTTCCAAGCACAGGCTTAAGTGACGGCAAGTGGCTCTCCTGCGTTAGCACTAAGTCGGTGTTGGTGTCGGTTAAAATAAATTCAACCCGAGCTTCGGGATAATCCGGTGAAACAGGCACATAGGCACCACCGGCTTTGAGCACGGCCAAAATAGCAATAAGCATCTCGCTACTGCGAGAAAAGTAGAGTGCGATAGGGGTATCAGCAGGCAATAGGCCTGCTTGGGCTTTCGGGTGCTGCGCAATGATTTGTTTCGCAAGGGCATTGGCTTTACCGTTCACTTCGGCATAAGACAGTGCCTCACCGCTGCTGGTTAACATGGCCGTCTGCTCAGGGGTGTTAGCGGCGTGTTGCTCCACTAAGCTGGCCAAATCTTTATCGGTGGCAAACGACTCCGCGTTGTCATGCCAAGCACGGAGTGTGTCAGTCTCAGTTCTATTTTGTAGGGCTATTTTTGCAAGTGGCTGTGCGGCTCTGCCGATCACCTGATCGATAATATTAATAAAGCGCTCAGCAAGAGTTGCGATCCAGTCACTTGGGAATAGCGCAGTGGCGTAGTTAATATCACCAAATACTTCTTCATCGCCATTTTGTAGCAGTAAACTGATGTCGAACTTAGCCACTTTATGTAGCGCTTTTACTTGTGATTCATCCACAGGCATAAATAGCTGTTGGCTGCTGTTGTCGCTATTATTTTTAAATTGCTCAAGCGCAAACATCATCTGAAATAGCGGATGGCGAGACGGATCCCGTTGTAATTTTAGGGCGTCGACCAATTTATCAAATGGCAGGTCTTGGTGCGCCTTTGCCGCTTTTAGGGTCTGGTGCACTTGTTGGATTAAGGCATTAAAGTCCAGTGTGTTATCAATATGAACTGGCAGGGCTAAGCTATTGACCAAAAAGCCAATAAGGTTTTGCGTTTGGCTCAGATGACGGTTGTCAGACGGCGTACCGATGACTAAATCTGACTGACCGCTGGTTGCTTGTAATGTTAATGCCCAGCTGCTGAGCAGTACTACATAAAGACTAGTTTGTTGCGTTTTGGCTATGGCCTTTAGGGCTTCGCTTCGTTCCCGACCCAAATGAATACGGTGGTCGGCACCGTGATATTGATATTCATTTGGTCTTGGTAGTGGCGAATGTAATTCAAGCTGCTCAGCGCCTGCAAGTGCATCAGTCCAGTGGTCTAAAAGCTTAGTTAAGGTATCGCCGCTGAGGTACTCGCGCTGCCATTTTGCGTAATCTTGGTACTGTAACTCAAGCGCTGGTAGCTCAGGCGTTTTGCCTGAAGCCAGCATAAAATAGGCTTGGTGTAGCTCACGCATAAAGATTTCGGTGGACCAGCCGTCAAACGCAATATGGTGCCACATGAATAGCACGTAACGTTCAGCGCCTACTGTCCAACAGCAAACCTTGAACATAGGCTCATTGGCTAAGTCAAATGGTGTACTAATCGCTTGTTTAACAGCCGTATTAAGCGCTGCTAAGTCAGCGACCGCGCTCGGTTCAATTTCAATACTGGCGTTCAACACTTCTTGATAGTCGTGGCCTTGATCGTCTTGACGATAGACACTGCGAAGCACTTCGTGCCTATCTAACACGATATTCAGTGCTTGTGTTAATCGCGTAAGCTCGGTGTGCTCAGAGAGTTTAACCAAAAACGGAATATGATAAGCGTTGGTGCCATTTTCTAACCGTTCGATAAATAATAAACGCTCTTGCGCAAACGAAAGCGGATGGCGGTTTAATTCTGGCAGTGTATTAAACGCATCCTTTGAAAAAATGGCTTTTGCTTCAAGGTAATCCATTAGCTGCGTTTTATTTGACTTTAACTTTGCAACAAGTGCAGCATCTGGCGCTTGCGCGCCAAATGACAGCTCTAGTCCGCCGTCTTGCAACCAGATTGAGAGATTGTGATCTTTCAGTTCAGCGAGCAATGACAACATGGTTAAATCCTCATGCTATTAGTTTGTTCTTGTTGTGATCCGGAGTCTGCTTTAATTTCGATATCCCCACTCAACGTCTCTAAGTTGTCGACGATTGCGGCAATATGGGTATGCTCAAACAGGGCTGAAATTGGGATGTTTAAATCCAGTGCTTTATTACAAGCATTCATCAACCGGATAGCCGAGATAGAGTCCCCCCCAATACTGAAGAAGTTATCCTCAATGCCCACTTGTTCAAGGCCAAGTACCTGCTGCCAAATCTCACAAAGCTGAGTCTCTAAGGCATTACGCGGTGCCACATAGAGGTTGTCGGCTTGAAGCTCCGGTGTGGGGAGTGCCTTGCGGTCAAGCTTACCGTTACCCGTGAGTGGAATATGCCCGATTAGGGTAAAGTGGCTGGGCACCATGTATTCAGGTAAAGCGGCACTCAGGGCGAGTTTTAACTCAGTGAGTTCGAGAGTGGGCTCTGCAACAAGGTAGGCGGCTAATGCTTTGCCTTGCGGTGCAGGCACATCAATCACTACCGCGTTTTGTACGCCTTGCTGGTCGATAATAGCTGCCGCAATCTCGCCTAATTCGACACGATAGCCACGAATTTTCACCTGCTCATCGTTACGACCGAGATACACCAAGTCGCCGCTGTCTAGGAAACGGGCAAGGTCACCGGTTTTGTACAGCTTGCTATGGGCGGGGTCGTGACTAAATGGATTATCAATAAAGCGCTCAGCATTAAGTTCAGGGCGGTTTAAGTAACCGCGAGCAACCCCAAGGCCTGAAATATATAACTCACCCGGCGCACCAATGGGCATGGGTTGGAGCGACTCAGATAACACATGAAGATTAACATTAGGGTAGGCTTTACCTATGCCTTGATGAAGACGCGGGTAGGCCTGTGCTAGCATCGCGCCGACCGTGGCTTCCGTTGGGCCATATTCATCGAAAATAGCGTTCACATGGTCGCTTAATGCGGCAATGGCTTGCTCAGTCAGCGCTTCACCGCCGAGCATGAGGGTATCAACGTGAGTATCGCTGCCAGGCAAGAGCGCCATGGCAAGGCTCGGTGTGGTTTTTACAAAGCCAACATTCGCGGCACTTAGGTGAGCTCTAAAAGCGGCGGCATCAAGAATATCGCCTTCATAGACACATACCGTTTGTCCAGCAAGGAGCGGGCATAAGGTGGTGGTCACCGACAGGTCAAAACAGTAGTTAGAAGAAAAGTCGATGTTACGATACTTGTCACCTAACTGGCAGGTTATGGCGTGAAGATAATAAAGCACATTGTGCTGAGTGAGCATCACGCCTTTTGGTTGCCCGGTTGTTCCTGAGGTGTAGATGATATAAGCCAAGTTAGCCAACGCTGTTGGGTGCACTGGGTTCTCTGACTCCACTGCAAGTGCATGAGTGTTTACGCCGAGCGCCTTCACGCCGAGCACTGAAGCTTTTCCAAGCACAGGCTTAAGTGATGGCAAGTGGCGCTCCTGCGTTAGCACTAAGTCGGTGTTGGTGTCAGTTAAAATAAACTCAACCCGAGCTTCTGGGTAATCCGGTGAAACAGGCACATAGGCGCCACCGGCTTTTAGCACGGCCAAAATAGCAATAAGCATCTCGCTACTGCGAGAAAAGTAGAGGGCGATAGGGGTATCGGCAGGCAATAGGCCAGCTTGGGCTTTGGGGTGCTGAGCAAGGATTTGCTTCGCAAGGGCATTGGCTTTACCGTTCACTTCGGCATAAGACAGCGCTTCACCGCTGCTGGTTAACAAGGCTGTAAGCTCTGGGGTGTTAGCGGCGTGCTGCTCTACTAAGCTTGCCAGATCTTTGTCGGTGGCAAATGACTCGGTGTTGTTGTGCCATTGGCTAAGCGTTGTCTGCATTTGGTTATTGACCAAACTAATGCTTTGATGGCTTTGTGCCAGTCGCTCCCCAAGCTGAACCAAAATAGCTTGTACTTGGTCAAGGATCCACTCTGCCCGCGCTGTGCTTAACCATTCCCCGTTGTAGTGCATCACAAAGTCTAAGCGGTCTTGCTCGCTTTGGGCCACCACAGAAAGCGGATAGTCGCCTTTCTCTATTGATTCTCTGAACTTCCAGCTGCCAGTATTTTCTGGAGTCGGGTAGTTTTCAAATACAAAGAGGGTATGGAACAAGCGTTGACCATCACGCTGCAGCTTCGACAAGCTCATGTCGCTGTGGCTATTGAGTGCAGCTACGCCTTTTTGAATGGCTTTGAGGATGTCATTACAGCTTGCTTCTGCTTGCCAATTCACCACTAAAGGTAAGGTGTTGATGAACAAACCGACCGCTTGTTCAATCCCATCGACTGGAATTTCACGACCGGAAACTGTGCTACCAACAATCGTTTGGCTATCACCAGAATAGGTTTGCAGTAACTTGTGCCAAGCAAATTGCAGTGCAACGTTGAGGGTTACGCCAGCTTGTTGACAAGTATGTTGTAGCGACCTAAACGCCTCGCCTTGAAGGCTAAACTGCACCGATTGTACTTGCTCAACAATTCGACTTTGTGACAAGTCATACTGGCCACCAAGCAACAAGTTAATATCGTTTGCGGTGTTAAATTCGGCCTGTTGTTGCTGCCAGTATGTCTGAGTTTGCTTGGCATTTTTAAGGTAATAAGCTTGCGCCTCTAAATAGGTTTGCTGCGCTTGCACCTCTGGTGTTTTCCCTGCACAAAGCTGGCGATAATACTCAGCGACTGCTTGCAGCATTAACGGTCCACTCCAGCCATCATTAATGGCATGGTGCTCGGTTTTGATAAGTGTGTAGAGGTTTTCATTGCGCTTAAATAAGGTGAAGCGAATAAGCCCCGGTTGACTTAGGTCAAACGGAATTTGTCGATCTTCGGCTTGGGCTTTGCTGATGGCTTGCTGTTGGCCGTGCTCGTCAAGGGATGACAGATCTACTATGGTGAAGTAGCTGTCATCAATACTGGCGTCGCGACACACCACTTGCAGTAGACACTCTTGCCAATCAAAAGCGGTGCGTAGAATAGGGAAGCGAAGCGACGCTAAACGCCAAGCATGAATAAAATGTTCAACCTCTAGCACTTGTTCAATATCCATCACCAATTGCACTCGGTAGGCATCATCCGTCGGGAAGTTAACAGCATGATAGATAAAGCCTTGTTGCAAGCTATTCGCAGGGTAAAGTGCTTCGATATTATAGTGTTTGCTCAGCGCTTGATAATGCCCGTAAGACAAGTCGCTTAACCCCAAATCGCTTGGGGTTTGCTGTGGTGTTTGCGCGGCTAGTTCACAGCTTGCATTAATGACCTGATGAAGCGCCATTTCAAAGTGCTCAACAAATGCCAGCGACTGTGATTGGTTCAACCTCGAAACCACATCAAAGTGAAGCTTGTCACCGCGAACTGCGCCATTGATGTTGAGTAGCAGTGCATTGTCAGCCTGAGCGTTTGCCTCAGTCATCACATAGCCTGCTTGAGTATCATCCAGCTGCCAGTCTCGGCTTTGCTGTTGTTGCTGATTCAATTGACCTAGGTAGTTAAAGCTCACCTGAGGGCGAATTGCGCTGACTTTGTCTGCTTGCACAAAAGCGCCATAGCCCACGCCTTTGTCCGGAATGTGGCGCAGCATTTCTTTGGTGTTTGCGATGGTTGCAATAACGTCGTCGTGATGTTCAAGGCGCACAGGATACATACTGGTAAACCAGCCTAAGGTTTGCGACACATCCAAGCGCGGATCTATATTTTCACGACCATGACCTTCAAGTTGAATATGATTAACGGTACTGTCAAAAGTGCTGTGTAGGGCAATATTGAGTGCCGCCAAAAGCAAGTCGTTAATGTCAGTATTCAAACCAAGATTGGCATCGCGTAGTAATTTAGCGGTCGTTTCTTGCTCAAACGTGATGCTGTATTGTGATTGTGCTGAGTAAGTGGGTTGGCTAGTAAAGCCTTTTTGTACCTGCTGCCAATAGTACGCTTGCTCAGGGTGAGCCGCAGGGTAGGTGGCAATGGCATCCACCCACTGACGATAGCTGGTAAGCTTGTCTGTTAGTGCTTCACCACTTAATAGGGTTTGTAAGTCTTGGCTTAACACCCGCCACGATACCACATCAATAATGGCATGATGGAAGGCAAAGAATACCTGACTGCCCTCGGCCGTTTTCACCAACGCTGCCTGCCACAGGGGGCCATTGAATAAATCAAATTGGCTTTGCAGTTTGGTCAATTCGTTAAATAACGCGTCTTTACTCAGAGCCGTTGCATCAAGTAATGGGACTTCAAGCTCTATTACCGCTTGGTACGCTTGTTTTACCCCGTTGCTGGTCTGAACAAAGTGGCAGCGTAGCATATCATGATGCTCGCTCAGCGCTTGAATAGCTTGAGTTAGCCCCGTGTGTTCAATGTGTTCAGGCAAGTGAAGGGTAAATGCTTGGTTCCAATGGTGTGGATTTGGTAGCCCTAAATCGAAAAACCACTGTTGGATTGGCAGGAGTGCAAACTCGCCACTTAACCTACCTTGCTCCGTGATAAGCTCAATGGTGTCAGTGCTAACATGTTGAATTAAATAGGCCTGCGCTGCCACGCTTGGGGCGTCAATGATGTCTTTAACCTGAAGGTTAAAGCCAGCTTTACGCAGCGCAGACACAAGTTGAATACTGACAATAGAATCGCCACCGACTTTGAAAAAGTCATCGTTAACGCCCACTTGTTCTAGGCCCAATACTGACTGCCAAATACCACACAATTGTTTTTCTAATTCGCTGCTCGGTGCTTGATAGTTGTCTTCATCCACCACGGTTGGAGTGGGCAATTGCTTGTGATCCAGCTTACCATTGTTGTTAAACGGTAACGCCGACATCACTTCAAAGTAGCTTGGGATCATATAGCTAGGTAAAACCTGAGCCAGTTCCTGTTTTACTGCATTGAGGTCTAACTCGCCGTGCTCTGGTACCACGTATGCAGCAAGTTGCTTGTTGCCCGCTTGTTCGAATACCACCACAGCGGCGACTTTCACTTGCGCCAATTCGTTGAGCTGTGCTTCTATTTCAGCAAGCTCAATCCTAAACCCGCGGATCTTCACTTGGTGATCGTTACGGCCTAAAAACTCTAGTACGCCAGACTCGGACCAACGTCCTAAGTCTCCCGTTTTATACAGTTTATCTAGCCCGAGTTGTTTGGCCTTTGCGCTTGCAAACGGGTTATCGATAAAGCGCGCAGCACTCATTTCTGGTTTATTAAGGTAGCCACACGCAAGTCCGGCACCCGCTATAAATATCTCGCCTGTCGCGCCGTATGGCACTGGATTAAGATGTTTATCAAGCAATAATACTTGGCGATGATTAATGGCTTGGCCGATGGGCACCGGGCCATCAATATTGGCACATGGATAGAAAGTGGTAAATGTCGTGCTTTCAGTTGGGCCATATGCGTTTATCACCAACTCTGGTCGCGTATCTCTGGCGAGAATGCGTTTAACTATGCTTGGGGTGATTGCCTCACCGCCTGTTAGTACGCAGCGGACATTGTCATAAATATCAGGTTGTTGTAAATACAGCGAATCAAACAGTGTGCGCGTTAGCCAAAGTACACTAACACCGTGTTGTTTAATTAACCTTGATAGGCTGTCAGGATCCGCGCCTTGTTGCGCACTTGCTACAACCAATTTGCAGCCGTTTATCAGTGGTGTCCAAATTTCAAACGTTGCGGCGTCAAAATTTGGATTAGATAGGTGAATAAACACGTCGTTTTCTGACGTGTTTATTAAATCAGTATCTTGTACCAAAGAAACAACGCCACGGTGTGGAACGACAACGCCTTTTGGCTCACCTGTCGTACCGGATGTATAGATCACATAGGCTTCGGTTTGCGCATGTGCGCCTGATAGTACGGGCGCTGCATCAGACAAAGACAAGCTATCTAAGCAGGTAATTTGCGGCTCTGCATCACAACTTACAACGAGTGTTTCGATACGCGGGCGCAGCTCGCTTTGTGTTAAAATCAAACCAAGTTGCGTGTCGTTGAGCATATACTCTATGCGCTGATCTGGATAATCAGGATTAAGCGGTACATAAGCACAACCCGCTTTTAGGATAGCCAGTTTTGCGATTACCATTGCAATAGAGCGTTCACAGAAAAGCCCAACAAAGCGATGGCTGCCAACGTCCACATGATCTTTAATGTAGGCGGCAAGATTATTCGCGCTTTGTTCTAATTCTTGATAGGTCAGCTGCATTTCGCCTTCAACCAGCGCTATTCGAGTTGGCGTTTTTTGTACTTGCTGAGCAACCAATTCATGGATAGTAGAGTGCAAATAATCTGCATGCTCATCTACCTCAACCATTGGTGCTCGCTCATCATTACTTAACAAAGAAATTTGGCTATGCGGCTGGTTCTCATCAGCAATAATGGCATCTAACACCAATGTCATTTGGGTGAGCAATCGTTGTGCTTTGCTTGGTGCCAACATGGTTTCGCAGAAGCTCAACTTAAGTAGCAAGATATCTTGTTGCTCAACAATGCTGATGGTGAGTGGATAGTCTACTTTCTCTATCATCTTATCGAACGACCATTCGAGTACATCTTGTCCCGCTGGTGTCGGATAGTTTTCAAATACAAATAGACTGTTGAACAGGCGAGTATTCGGCTCTTGTAGTTGCGACAGTGAAACACTGCTGTTGCCGTTAAGTTCCGCAATTTTATCTTTCAGCGCTATAAGTTGGGTGCGAATACTGGCCGTTTCTTGCCAATCAAGGGCAAGAGGTAAGGTATTGATATATAAACCAACACTCGCGTGAATCCCATCAATGGGTAGTTCACGACCAGAGACAGTGGTGCCGACTATGGTTTGCTCGGCGTCGCAGTAAGATTGCAGCACTTTATGCCAAGCAAATTGCATTAAGACGTTCAGCGTTAGTCCGTGTTGTTTTGCAAACGCTTTGAGCTGTTGATGGCACTCTGAGGAGAGTTTTAACTCGCTCGCCGCTGCTTTTCGGATCTGTGACGAGCCAGACTGGTCAATATTTTTACTCAATAAGCGGTTGATATCATTGGGCTCACCAAATTGTGCTTTTTGGGTTTGCCAATAGCTATCGCTAGATTTTTGGTTTTGCTGATATAGCGCTTGTGTTTGTAGGTAAGCCGTTTCTTCTTCAACAATGACCGGCTCGCCTTTGGTCAGTTTAGCGTAGTTTTGATGCACGGTTTGCAGCATCACCGGAAAGCTCCAGCCATCGCTGATGCTGTGGTGTTCTGCTTTAATTAGGGTGTAATGTGTGTCGGCGCGTTTGACGATAGCAAAACGCATTAATCCCGGTTGAGTTAGATCGAAAGGCGTATTACGGTCATCGTGAATGAGCTTGTCGATACGTGCTTGTTGCTCAATTTGGTCTAACGTACTGAAGTCGTGAAAACGGAAGTGATTTGGGGTAAATCCGGCCCCTCCTTTGATCACTTGAATGATTTCATTTTCCCAGTTAAATGCAGTACGCAGCGCAGGGTAACGCATTGATGCCAAGATCCAAGCCTGTTGGTAAGCATCAACATCGAGTGCTTGATGGTAATCGATGACCAACTGAACTCGGTAAGCATCATCATTTGGCTGGGCAAGGTGATGATAAACAAAACCTTTTTGCATACTGTTAGCATCAAAGATGGCACGGATCTCAGATGCTTTTTTACGCTCAGCCGCAAGCAACTGTTCAAAGTCTTGCTCGGAAAAAACTTGCTGCGATACAAGGTAATCTAATAATGCGGCTTTATTTGCTTTGAGGTAGTCAACCCATTGTTGGCTGAGTCCTTGCTCACCATGGACAACCTTAAGTTTGTCGCCGTTGGCCCAAAGCGCAATGTTATCCTTTGCAAGTGATTGGCATAAATTCAACATGGTTTAAATCTCTAATTCTTGTGTTTTTTCAGACTGAGTCGTGGTGTGTTCTAGTTGTGTTTCACTTAACTGGGATTGCAGTGCAGCTAGTTGCTCCTGAGAAAGCGAGCCCGCGCCAAAATCGCTAGGGGTGCTTACACCACCGCGCTTTTTCGCCTCAAGCGCCGTATCCAATACATCATGCAGCGCTTGTGTTAAGTGATTAGCGAAGGCATCGGTAAGATTGCCATCTAGTAATGAATCCACTTTGATCCTGAGTTGCTCGCCCTGAACCAGCGCATTGATATCGAGGATCAGATCCGAGCCGTTTTGTGCGGAACTTGTTTCGGTTTGCAGTTGGTTGTCTATTTGCCAAAGCGCATCGCTTTGTCCGCCCATTTGGCCTAGGTAGTTAAAGCTGATATTTGGCAACGTTAAGCTGGTGTCTTGCAGTTGTGCGCTACCAAAACCAAGACCTTTATTCGGGATCTGACGGAGCGCTTCTTTGGCATCAATAATGGTGTCGCTTAGTGTCGTTTGTTGAGTCAGGCGTAGCGGGTACAAGCAAGTGAACCAGCCAAGAGTTTGGTTAATATCAACATCATCACGCCACATTTCACGACCATGACTTTCCAGCGTGATGGCATGTTGAGTTTGCTTAAACGTTTTACTCAATGCTTGGCACAAAGCAGCCAGTAGCAACTCTTCACCTTGCGTATTGAAGCCCGCATTCGCGTCACGTATTAAGCGGGCCGTGGTTTGCGCGTCTAACTCTAACCAAGCGGTTGACGGTGTTGCAGCCATGCAAGGTGGATAGCTTGGTAAGTTGGTTGCTAAACGCTGCCAAAATGCCATTTCTTGCGGGTGTGCTGCTGGGTACGCCTGCATCATTTCTACCCATTGACGATAGCTGGTACGTTTACTCAGTAACTCTCCTTGGGCTAAAAGGGTTTGCAGATCTTGCGCGATGATCCGCCAAGAAACCGCATCGATGATTAAGTGGTGAAGCGCAAAGTGAAGCAGGTCATAGTCTTCACAAAATGCTTCGATATGCGTAACTTGCCAAAGTGGGCCAGTACAAATATCGAACTGGCTTTGTCGCGCGTTGAGCTCAGCTAGTACATCGTGCGACTTGCCGTTAAGGACGTTGAGTGGCGCCATCGTACTAACATCGTTGTATTCTTGCGTAATATGGCCTTCAAATTCCATAAAGGTTGTGCGCAACATATCATGTTGCTCACTTAAACTGTGTAGCGCCTCTTGTAATTGAGTTTGGCTATAGCCGCTTGGGATCCTGATTGCAAATGCTTGATTCCAATGGTTCTCCTCCGCTAGTGCTTTATTGAAAAACCATTGCTGAATTGGCAGAAGGTCAAAACGTCCGCTCAGCAGGCCTTGCTCTTGTATTATCTCTCGTTGAGTCGCTTGTACGCTAATAATGCGTTGACTCAACGCCGCTGCAGTTGGATAGTCAAAGATATCTTTTACTTGTAGTTCAATGCCTTGCTTTCTGAGCAAAGCAACGAGTTGAATCGTGAGAATAGAATCGCCACCGATAGCAAAGAAATCATCTTTGGTACTCACTTGCTCAACACCAAGCAAAGTTTTAAATGCTTCACACAGTTGCGCTTCAGTTTCGTCTTGCGGCGCCACATATTCGCTTTGGCTTACCAGCTCAGGCTCTGGTAACGCTTTACGGTCTAATTTACCATTGCCAGTCAAAGGTATTTCCGCAAGCTCAGTCCACGTTTTTGGCTGCATATAACTGGGCAGCGCTTGACCTACTTGGGCTTTAACTTGGGCAGTTTGGCCATGATGTTCTGGTTTAAACTTGATATAAGCGGCTAGGTAGGGAACATTTTGTAAGGTACGGTCGATAACCACCGCTTGAGCAACTTCTGGCAATTGGTTGATCACGCTCTCGATTTCACCCAGTTCAATACGGTAGCCACGGATCTTCACCTGATTATCGTTACGGCCGATATATTCCAACTCACCATCCGGCAGGCGTCTTGCCAAGTCACCGGTTTTATACAGTCTGGCTCGTCCTTGTTGAATATCTTGTTCGCTTGCATATGGACTGCTAATAAAGCGTTCTTGACTGAGCGCTTCGCGGTTTAAATAACCACGAGCAAGACCTGCACCACCAATATATAGCTCACCGCAAGCTCCAGGTTCGACCAACTGCAATTTGGAATTTAGCACGTACGCTTTCATATCTAATATGGGTCTACCGATATGAGAGGCTTTAGAACTTGATTGTTGCGTGAGTGCTTTATAGGTGACATGCACCGTGGTTTCTGTGATCCCGTACATATTGACCAGCAGCGGTTGCTCATCTCCATAACAATTCCACCAAGGGTTGAGCATTTCGGGGTTGAGTTTGTCACCACCGAAAATCACATACCTCAGTTTGTCAAAATTCAATTTTGCGTTTAGTGCCGCTGCGCTAAATTCATAGAATGCGGCAGGAGTCTGATTAAGCACAGTCACTTGATTCTCTGAGCAGTAGTCTGCAAAGGCCTCAAAATCACGGATCAGGTTGCTGTCAGGAATACAGAGTTTACCGCCATAAAGTAGGGCGCCCCACATTTCCCATACACTAAAGTCAAAAGTATAGGCATGGTAAAGCACCCAGATATCGTGGTGGTCAAAGCCATAATCTTGCTCCGTCGCCGTGAACAATCGAGCGACGTTTTCATGAGTTTGCATCACGCCTTTTGGTTGGCCTGTCGTACCTGAGGTATAAATAATGTATACCAAGTCCTGTGGTGATTGGCTGATGACAGGGGCCGTGTCGCTTTGTTGCTGGGCATTAAGTGGCGTAACTAATGGGCAAGCCACCTCCGCCAAACGGCATTTGTCTTGTGCGGCGGCATACTCTTGCTCGTCGACAATCAACAGGCTTGGGTTGGTATCACTGAGAATAAAGGTTGTTCGCTCGCTGGCATGGTCGGGAGACAGCGGCACATAAGCCGCACCCGCTTTAGTGACAGCAAGAATTGCAATCAGCATCTCGATAGAAGGCTGCATGTACAGCGCAATTAACGTATCGGCAGTGAGGGTTTGTTGATACTGAGACTGATATTGCTCCCGTAAATGCAAGGCAAGGGCGTTGGCTCTGGCGTTAAGGGTTTTATAATCGATAGAGTGTGTTTGGGTCTTAAGCGCGATTTGATCTGGGTGCTTACTTGCCGCTTGTTCAAACCAGTGATTTAAAGTGGTGTCGGAAAAGAAGGTTTCATTATCTTGATTGCTGCGCGCCAAGATAAGCTTCTGCTCTTCTTCATCCAGTACCGGCAGTTCGGCGATATTAAGATCGCTAGAGTGGGTAAGTAATTCAATAAAGCGCGCCTGAATATCGGTGATCCGTGTCATGGCCACGCGAGAAAAGACAGACTTAGCGGCGACCACTTTACGGCAAAGGCCCCCTTCGGTTTCAAAATGCGTAAATTCGATATCAAATTGTGAAACACCGGGCTCAATGGATACCCCTTTGATAATGGTATCTCCCGCTGTGCCCAAGGCAAGTTCGTACCCTTGGCGACCAATCATCAACGGGGTGATCCCTGGGCGAATGCCATTGCTTTTTAGCTTGGCTAAGTAGTTACAGGTGACATTAATATGCTTTGCAGCGTCTTTATTACTATTTCCCGAAAGCAGTAATTGAGTGAGCTGGTTACTAACTTCACTGATAAGCGATGCGCCTGTGTACTGTTCAATATCGCAAATAGAAACCGTTTCAACGTCTGAGTAATGACCTAAGATCGCGCGTGTTTTACGGGTGCGGCGAGCCATCGGGATCCCTATGGTCAAATCGGTTTGCCCAGTGGTATGAAATAAAGTCAAAAAGACGCTGGCAAGCACGACGCTAAAACTCGTGACACCAGCTTGAGAGGCCGTCTGTTTTACTTGCTTTAGTGCCTCTGGGTTTTCTTCACGAAACGCGATGCCGTCATAATGATGCGCTAGCGCCTCAGTATTACTCTGGTAAAAATCAATAGGGTAGAGTTCGCTCTTCTGTGAAGTTTCTGCACGCTCAGGCTTTTCTTCAAACATCACTTGATAATCTAGGGGGCGAGATCAAGTTCAGAGTTATCAAGCACCGATTCTACACATGCGAGTAAATCGCTCATTAATACTTGCAATGCCCACTGGTCACAGTTGATGTGATGCCCTTTGATGGTCAATAGCAACCGAGTTTCTGAGCTACCAGCATAGAATTGAAAGGTCTCTTTAGTGATATCGATGGCTTGCTCAATTAAGGTTTTGGCGGTGATAGAGTCACTAAAAGCGGCAAGCTCATCGGGCACGGCTAATAATTTGGGGGCACTGGGTAGTAATTCGAGTTGTGGTTCGCCTTGAGTCTCATCAATACGACTCGATAACACCGGGTGTCTTGCAAATAGCAACACCAAGGCTTGCTGTAGTGCCTCAGATGTGAGCCCGCCGGTAAACTGTACCGCGCAAGCGATGTTATATACTGGATTTGCCAAATCAAGCTGTTGGGCTTGCCATACGTGAAGTTGCCTCGTTGTCAGAGACTTGAAATTGGCGGAATTGGACAGTGAGTTCATTGTGTGATCCTTGTTTTTTCGCCTTAACACAACGGCTTTTGCCAGTTTGCTTTTTGGTATTTTGTTTGCTGCAAGCGTGCTAGGTGTCGCGCGACCGCGGCGACAATCACCTCACACGCCAGCGTTGGGCGTTGCTGTAAATACATGTGACCACCATCGACATGATGGTACTGAAAATGGTTCTCGCAGTACTCAGACCAAGCTTGGTGTGACTCAGGCGTAACCAAGTGATCTTCTGTGGCGAGGATCAGTTCGACCGGCATCGTCAACGTAATGTCAGTGCTGACTGGTTGCTCGGCCAACATAAAGTCGTCTTTAAACATGGCGGCCACAACCGCTTCTACGTCCTTCGTTAAACGATGTTTAGGCAGCATGTCGAGATGATATAAAGTCGTGAGCAAGTCCGATTCAGTCAATCTTGAGTACTGGGTGGCTGAGGGAACACTTGGCGCGCGGCACCCAGATAAGCAGAGTAAATCCGGCGTTGTCAGTGCGTGTTTAGCAAGGTGATCGGCAAGCTTATAAGCCACCATACCGCCAAGACTGTGACCAAAAAACACGCACAGCCGCTCACTTCGCGGCTGAAGTTGCGTGCTACTACTTAGGTGACTAAGTGCCTCATCCCAGTCCCGTAAAGATTGCATGCCTGCTTTAGTACCACGGCCCGGTAAGTCGATGCCGTGGAGTTGCCAATGCGCAGGTAAATGTTTTGTCCATTCTCTAAAAAACAAAGAAGAGCCACCCGCGTGATGGAAACAGTATAAGTCAACCTGCATCATAGCTTGAGCTCCAGCGTCGGCGTGAATGCGATGGATTGACCGGTGAGCATGGTATTGGTTTTCATAAAGTTGACTAGGTATTCCACCAAGTCTTGATAGCTGTATACCGCAGGTCGTGCACCCAGTACGCCCCCTTTTAAGTTGCGCTTTTGGATTCTCGCAGCTTTGCTATCGGTAGCCAGTAGCGGTAACACAAAACTGTTAACTGCCAGCTTGCTACCTTGATACTCGCGCGCGAGCGTCATCATTAATGCATTATGAGCGTGATTACAGACACTGGCGGTAGCTTCTAACTCGTAGTTTAAGGTGTCTGATTGGGTTAAAAAGACGAGGTTTCCACCACTCACTCTGAGGTTGTCCGCGATGACTCTGAGTGCCGCAAATGCGCTTTCTAGACGTGCAATCACTTGCTCGCCAACGGCAATGTCTTCGAGTAGTTTGCTTTCATCAAGGCGATTGGCACAATGCAGTACCATCACTTCTTGCTGATTATGATTGATTTCAAACCAATCTAGTAATGTACTGGTATTTAACTCCGAGAGGGGAGCGCTAAGTTGGATATGGCTTGCTTCAGGATTATGCGCGAGCACCTCAGCACTTGCATTGATAAGGAGTAACGGATGTTTTTGCGACAGCAAATGGGTAACGAAGTGGCTATCAAACTCACTTGTTGGATAAAGTAAGATAAACGCTTGAGCATTCATACCGCAAGCCCTCCATCCAGACGAAGCACATTTCCGGTTTGGTAGTTCGAGGCGCAAGAAGCGAGATATAGCGTGGCATCAGCAATTTCTTTGACGCTCCCAACACGACCAAGTGCGGTATGTTTAAGCACCGGGTTGATAATGCTTGCGGGGATATCATCAATCATATCGGTTGCAATAAACGTCGGAGCGAGTGCGTTACAGTAAATACCACAGTGACCATATTGCCGTGCAATAGTCCGAGTGAGGCCAATAATTGCGCCTTTTGAGGTCGCGTAGTTGGCTTGACCCTCACGTCCACTGATTCCGCTTTGCGACACCATATTGATAATCTTACCTGCACCTTGCTTAGTCATGACTGGCAATACCGCTTGGCAACACAGCAATGTACCCTTGAAGTTGATATCTAACACGTTATGAAAAGCGTCGTACGACATCTGAGAGAACAAGCTATCATCCGTGATCCCTGCATTATTCACCAAGACATCAACCCGACCCGTGTCGCTTATCGCTTGGCGAATAGTAGAGTTGACGAACTCGCTGTCGGTAATATTGCCGCTTTGTTGAGTGAAACGAGCTTGATACTCAGGTTTGTGTAACTCCACGATGGGGGCTTGTGTGCGACAAATACCGTATACTCGAGCACCACCTTGCAAAAAGGCGAGTGCGATGCCTTTGCCTATCCCTTTGGATACGCCAGTCACTACTACTGTCTTTCCAGTAAACACAACCAAGTTCCTTAATCCGTGTAAACAATCGTGAGTTCGGCTTTTGCAACCAACTCATCTTCAACATGTGCTTGTGCTTTGAAGCGCGCCATAGCACCAAATTCAGTTTCTAATTTTGCCGTTACTTTAATGATTTCGCCGGGGCGAACAGGGCGGCTAAATTTGGCTTTTTCTATGGAAGACAGCATGCCTCCTTTATGCGTGTTGTTGCAGCACAAGCCACTGATCTGCGCCATGGTTTCGATGATTAACACACCCGGGAAAATAGGCTCATCCGGAAAATGTCCTTGAAGGCCTGGCTCGTTATGCGAGACAAACTTCAGTCCAACGATCATCTCTCCTGGTGAGTGTTCGATTATCTTGTCTGCAAACTTAAATGGTGCCTTATGTGGCAAGTTATCAGTGATCATGATTTTTCATCTCCCCAATCAAAGCAGAAGTAAACGATGAGGAAGAACACCACACTGGTGACGCCTAAAATAATCAGTTGACGACTTACCGCAGCCAGCTCAACCCCTTGGTTTGCGACTAAGCGCAGTGCATCCAAAAATGCAGTGGTTGGCAGTAGCGACACTATTTCTCGCAGTAGAGTGGGAAAGTTCGCGGTGTCGAAATAGATGCCCGACAAGAACATCAACGGAAAGTAAAGTAAGTTGGCTATCCCTGATGAGACTTCAACTCGTTGGCTGCGGGCGCCGACTAACACGCCGAGCATACAGATACAAAATGACCCAAGTGCCATTACCGCAATGATATCCAGCACGTTTCCTTGCAGCGTATAACCAAATAAAAAGTGAAATGCGACGAACAGGATCAGCATTTGAAACACCAATAAGAATAAGCGTGCGAGTACGATCCCAATGATGTAATCACGGCGTTTGAAAGGAGAAAGGCGTAGACGCTTGAAAAAGCCGTTTTGTCTGTCCGAAACTAAGCTGTTGGCAATCGACACCAGTGCTAAACCAAGGACTTGTAACACGATGATCCCAGGGATCAACCAGTCAGTGTAGCGATAACCTTTGACGCTAATGACATTGCTTCGCATCTCTTCGCCGTTAGCTTGCGCTTTAAGACGCAATAGATAGTTACGTGCCATTAACGACTCATCGGAGTTATGAGTAGAAAACATAGCGTTGGGGGCAAGGTAGACTTCAGGGCTCACCTCATTTTGCAGCTTACGTAGCACCGAGCCTGGTGAGCTGATCACTTCCGCCAGCTGAGCAGAAGCAAAACTGTCTTCCAGCACAATTGAATCGGTTTGTGAGAGGCGGGTAACGGTAACGAGTGGATCTTCTTCCATCGCTTTTAGCCATTTCTGTTCAATTTGCTCGCCATGCATCACCACCACATTCATAGGTGACATTTTTGGTCCACCGGAGAAGGCTTGGATCAACAATAGGGCGATGAAAATAGGTAAACCGAATGTCCATAGCAATACCGCTTTATCACGGAAAAAAGGTCGAATATTGACCATCATTAATTGCCAAAATGGATATAACTTAGTTTGACTTAACTCAGGCATAACTTTCCCTCTCCATCGTGGAACCTGTGAGTTTCAAAAATACGTCGTTGAGTGTGGCTTTTCTGGGTTCTTTAATCACTGGAGTCTCAAAGGTGCGATTAATAATGTCGCTTGGCGCGCCTGACTCTATGATTTGACCTGAATTAATGATGGCTAAGTTGTCGCATAAGAACTCTGCCTCATCCATGTAGTGGGTCGTTAACATCACACAGGTACCGGCTTCTTTGAGATCTTTAATGATGTGCCAAAATTCCTGACGACTCGTGGGGTCAAGTCCCGTAGTTGGCTCATCTAAAAATACCAACTTGGGCTGGCCAACCACTGCCATCGCCAAAAATACGCGTTGCTTTTGTCCGCCACTGAGTTCACTTAGCCAAGCGTCTTTTTTCTCGCTTAAATTGAAGCGCTCAAGCAGCGTATCAATTGGCGTGTAGCTTGGGTAAAAGCTGGCAAATAGCTCAACGCACTCTTTTACTTTGAGTTTTTCGTAAAGGTTATTGTGTTGCATCACGCCACCCATAAGGCTGCGGAGTTTAGTTTCGTGCTGCTTCCAATTAAGACCGAATAACGTCACTTCACCTGACGTTGCACTACGCAAGCCCTGCAGTATTTCCAACGTCGTGGTTTTTCCGGCACCATTGGGCCCAAGGAGTCCAAAACATTCGCCTTCGCTAACGCTAAAAGAGACGTCATCGACGGCAACTTTTCGTGTTCTTTTGTAGACCTTCCTTAAGTTCTTCACTTCGATCACGGTCGTCATCTTATTTCCTTACTGTTCGTAAAATACATCCCGTCATACTTCCCGCGAGATTAACGCTTAGGAGTAGGGTTTGATCTAACTCGGTATCACCAGCTGGGGTGTTGAGTGCATACATTAGCGCACGTACTGCTAATTCTGTGCTGTGTTGAGGCGTGGCTTGTGGTTGATATTTGATAAGTTGAGCTTGTGGTAAGTGGCTGTCCAAGCTTGCTGCAATGGTGGCAAACGCTGCATCGTGATGAGTGCTTAACACGACATTACCCACTTGGCTCAGCTCTCTAGCATGGCTTGCTAGTAATTTGTCTAGCGCTTGATGCTGCTGCGCATCATTGATCTGAATAAAATCTATGATTTCTGCGAGAGGTTGGTAGCCTGCAGGTAACACTTCGCTGGTTGCTAAGATAGCAGCGCTGGAAAAATGACCGATATTTGCTTGGAATTGATGCGCAGCCCAGACTTGCTGCGAGAGTGCAGTATCGTCTTGCGAGCTACATACCATCGCATATTGGCTGCGGCCCTCACGCATATCAAGCGTTGCGCTCCAAAGCGCATGTAAAAAGTCATTGCCCAAATCGCTGACACAAGTGGCTGAGTTCTTAAAACCGAACCCGAGTGCGAGTTGCCCTAATGTGGCATTGACGACGGTATTGGGGAAATGTGTACTTTTTAGCTCTGCAATGCCCTCTTGAAATGATGCGAGGTTTTTATCTAAGGTTTCCAACGAGCCAATGGGATTAGCATAGTAGGCCGCGAATTCGGCTAGTGGTAATTGAGCAAGATCGAGCTCGCTGTCTTGTAAGGTAAATTGACAGGCACCCAAGGCAAATTGAGCAACACACGGTGTACGGCGCTGGAAAAGTGCAGGGAACTGCTGTTTTAAGTTAAATTCAGCAAAGTGGTCGGTGCTATTTTGTCTAGCATTGTACACTTCAGTATCAGACAGGCTGGTGGCGGCAAGTAGATACACCGGTTTTGGCGCCGTGTTAATCGACGTTTTCTGGTGTTTACTGAGTAGCATGCTGGTGTTGTGACCACCAAACGCTGAGTTAGTCACCGCAAAAACATCAACAACCTGAGGTTTCGCCTGATTGGTCACTAATTGATACGCTTGGCAACAAGATCTTATTGAGTCGACACCCAGTGTTGCTGGTAGAAGTCCTTCATCCTGGCTGACCAAAGTTGAAATAAGTTCTACGGCACCAGCGGCACCAAGGGTATGACCAAAGTAAGATTTACTACTTGAAACCGAGACGTCGCGCATGGCCTGTTCACCAATGGCTGATTGGATCCCTTTTAGCTCTGCGCCATCATTTGCTGGCGTACCAGTCCCGTGGCTGTTGATATATTCAATATCACTTGCTGCAACGGGCGCATAGGACAATGTCTGCGTAAAAGCGCGGCGTACACCATCGCCCTCGGGGTTAGGCGCTGTAGCGTGGTGAGCATCTAAGCTCGACCCCGTCGCGAGTAATTGATATCGCAGCGTTGCGTTGCGCTTATTTGCATGTGTTTGCGATTCAAAGACTAAAAAGCCTGCGCCTTCACCTAAACTTAATCCCATTTTTTCGCTGTACGGAGCACAAGGTTCAGGGCTCAAGGACTGTACCGACTGAAAGCCGCCGTAAACCAGCTCGCTTAGGGCATCTGCACCGCCAGCAATGACGACATCTGCTTGGTCGTTTTCGATAAGTTGCTTAGCAAAAGCAATGGCACTGCTACTTGCGGTACAGGCCGAGGTGAAGGTCATTACGGGACCCTGAATGCCAAAGTGGCGACTGACATCGGTTGCAATTTTATGCGGTGGATAAAACTTAAATCCTAACTGATGTTGACCTTTAAGGCTCTCCATCAATGAAAACATACCGCAATTTGCATTACCGAGAATAAATGCCACACGGGTACTGTCCATCTGAGTTAAGGCTAAGTTTGCATGCTCAAGTGCTTCTGAAACGGCGTGGATAGCGTATTGACTCGCCAAATCCATCTCAAAACTTTCTGTGCTGTAGTTCTCGTAGTTGATGGCGAGCGCCCCAACATTGTGTGTTAGTCCCTGTGTGTCGAAACGATTAATGCGGTCAATACCAGTACGGTTTTCCTTGATGCTAGTTAGCAGTGCTTGGCGATTCTCGCCCGCAGCACAGAGCACACCATAACCAGTAATGAAAGTTTGTTGTTTATTATTCATGTACGCATTCCTGTAGTGCCGAGAGGGTGATTTTGCCGAGCTCGTTTTCTGGAAATTGCGCCAAAAAATGAACCTGCGGCGTGGGTAAATCTTTAAACCAACTTCTGATGTCCTGAAGTGTAGGGGGCAAGATAGTCCTTCGACGAAGGCAACCAGCTCGCCCCTTTATTATTGTTATTGTCCTCAATAAAAAACACGCGATGGCGAAGTCCCACAAAGCGTTCTTGGAGGATTTTTTCTATACTTTGTAGTGAGTAGCGTTTACCTGCATATTTAAATATTTGGTCTGCGCGCCCACCGTGTGTGAATTGGTTTTCATTGCTGAAAATCAGCTTATCTTTGAGCTCAAACGCTTCACAATTAGCCACTAAAAAAGGCGATCTCAACATGGTTTTGTGCTCGGCATTTTGATAAATGTCGACCGCAGTAAACTTAGTAAAGTGCGTTTCGTTGCTGCCTAACGGACGATAACCAATACCGCCGGTTTCAGTGCTTCCAAGTACCTCAAAAGCTTGTATAGAAAGTGACAGAGTAGAGATGAGGTCAGCAAGCTTTTGCTCTTTCTCACCTTTGAATGGTGCACCAGAGCTTATCAAGTAGCAGTGGTTTTGATTTAGCTGGTCAGCTACAAAGTCAAACATAGTTGGCGTTAAGATCACACCGACCTGTTTGTCTTTTATCGGTTGTACGTCCGGTGTAGAGCCAAGTTCGTAACTCACTGGTTTGCCAAGCTGCAGAGGGAGCATAAATGCCCAAATAAAGCCGAACATGTGGCGGATATCAACGCAAGCACAAAAATAATCTACGGCGTTAAATGAGAAAGTGTCAGCAAAGGTGACAGCTTCTGCATGGAGTGAGGCGATGGATTTATGCCAAGTTTGTGGCTTGCCAGTGCTGCCTGATGTTTCAAAGCCAATAGTCTTATCGCTATGGTGTTGTAAAAATGCCGTCATGGAAAGAAACGGAATTTCTACTTCTTGCTTGGTAAGCGAGAGCTCTCGCCAGCTAAACGCATCGGTGTTCGCAGCCGCATTTGCACTCAATACTGGAGTGATATTGTGCGCCAATAACACCATAGTGCTCACAATGATATCGCAGGGCGTGCTGTCTTTGATGAAGCGAACCTGACCGAGGATCTCACAATCTAGACTACGCTGTATCAGTGCGAGTAAATCGGCCTCTTTGAGAGAGGTGCTTTGATCTGCCCATGTCTCTAAGGGCGTTACTTGTTTTTGTTGCGTTAAGTTTAACGCTATTTGGCGTGTCAGTGTCGCCAAAGTTACAGTGCTCAATTCGCCCAAGTCTTTTAATTGGAACGCTTTTTTACATGCAGCAGATAACTGCATAAGGTCGACCGAATCGAGAAACAGTGGCGCCTCAATTAAATTGGCGTCGTCACTTACTACGTTTAGTTGTTCTTTATCTACTTCTAACTCAGCTTCAATCAGTTGCATGAGTGTTGAACGAATGGCACTGTATGTTTGCATGGTGTCCTTCCAAGCGAAAATGGTTACGGTCAGATCAACAAGCTTCAGCTGTTGTTTGTGCTTCAACTTGTTCGTGAACAAAGCTAGCTAAGGTACTGACATTTTTCATTTTTTCTTGAATGGTTTGTTCTGGGTAATCTTTGAACTTAAGGTTGTATTTTTTCTCGATAGATACCACAAGATCGAGCACTTCGATGCTGTCTAAGTCAAGGCCATCACCGATAAGTTGAGCATCGTCTTCGATTTCATCGATGCTATCTACCACTTCTAAATTGTCTACAATGATGTCTTGTTTAATAAATTGTGTTATTGATTCTAAGCTACTCATTTTTATATCCTTTTTAGTTTCTATAGTGTGTAGTTTGCGTCTCATTAGCGGTTTTTGAGCAACAATCAGCCCTAGCTGACCACTGTGAAGCTGTCAGCTATAGCCATAGCGTCATCTCAAAAATGACCTAATGAGGGTTACTGCTCATTAAATAGGGCGTTAACCATATTGTTGATTTCGACATCCATTGGCCTGTCTTCAATGACGGGTTGGAAGTTGCTGCAAATTTCGTCGAAAAACTCGCGAGAAAGTACGTTGAGTTTTTCCGCTTTTGCATCTTTCCCATCAACATAAAATGCTTGGCGGATTGCCATTGCCTGAATAGCAATAACTGGCTTGATAAGGTCGGTAATACGACGAAGGTCACGTGCAGCGATAGTCCCCATGCTGACGATATCTTGGTTTAGTGCTTCTGTTGTGCGCGAAAATACCGACATCGGGCCTGCATTTTTTAGTGCTTCAGCAACAAGAGAAGATGACGTGATTTGCATTGCTTTGAAGCCGTGGTGTACCCAAGCCTTGTCGCCAAGGTCTTCGCGCGCAACTAAGTTATTAGAAATACCACCGTTAAGGCGGTCGTCAACCAAAATACCTAATTCACGCTCTAGTAACGCTCCCATGTTTGCAACGAGTGGCTTGAGGGTGTCGCACACCGCTGCAACGTGACCGCCGTAGAAGTGGCCCGCATTGAGGATAAGGTCATTCTCATCATCGAATAGTGGGTTATCGTTCACTGAGTTGATCTCAGTCGTTAGGATCTGTGACGCCCACATCTCAGCATCAATTAATGGTCCTAACACTTGCGGAGAGCAGCGAATTGAGTAGCTATCTTGTAATCTGAATGTTTCTTGCTTGCCAAACTCAATATTGTCATCGGTACGGTTTCTACGACCTAAGCGCTGATCAACGTTAGTTAGGCGTTCTAGAATTTTCTCTGCGCAGATCTGCTGACCGCGGTGTGGTTTAAGTTCGTGTACGCGTTTGTGGAATGGTGACGCACGACCTTCAATAAGCTCGACATAAAGCGCAATCAGTTTACAGCTTAAATCAATGCCCCGACGGATATCTTTTAGCGCATTCGTGGCGATAGCAGACATAACCGACGTACCATTCATGATAGCTAGGCCTTCTTTTGGCTTAAGCTTGTATGGCGCAATATTCAGCTCTTCTAATACTTCGGCGGTGTCACGTAGTTGTCCTTGATAGTATACCTTTCGCTTACCACCGAGCGCTGCACCGACATAAGAAAGTGGTGTTAAGTCGCCGCTGGCACCCACAGAACCCATTGAAGGGATTGCAGGGATAATGCGGTTGTTTAGGAAGGTTTCCATTTGCGCCAGCAATTCCCAACTAACACCTGAAAAGCCCTTGGCATTACAGTTCATGCGGATCAATAAAGTTGCAGCACAATCAGACTCTGAAAGGTAGTCACCAACGCCACAGCCATGATAAGCAATGAGGTTTTGTTGTAATTCTTCAGAGAGAGAAGTTGAAATACGGTTACTTGCTGAATTACCAAAACCAGTCGTCACGCCGTATATATCTTCTTGATTTGCTAGTTTATTGTCTAGGTATTGACGGTTTTTCTCGATTCTAGCCTTTAGTGCCAATTCGTCTAACTTTACTTTGGACATGGGCTGAGCTGCGTAATCTTGCACTGACTCCAGAGAAAGTGATTGATCTTGCGAGATGAAAACAATACTACCGAGCTTTTTCTCGACCTGAATTGCTTCCTTTTCTGTGTTGTACTGGTTCATGACTTTCCTACTCTGACTAAAATAATGAATTCGATTGTGATTTTCACAATGCTTATATTTTTGTATGACGGGAAATTGTTTAGAAAACCCAATCATACTTGTTAGAGGCGAGTACTACTTAACCAACGTCCCGTGTGTGCCAATCCGTTAACTTGGTCGGCTTTGTCGCGATACTATTGTCGCTATCTTTGTTACAAGATTATTTTGTTTGTAAATAAAAAATATTAAATGTGATTATTTGATTGTTGTGTTTTAAGAACGGCGGCTAGGTTAAGCCTGAGTTTTCAGGGTGTCAACACGAAAAATTTGATATTTTAATGTTAATTAAGTCTAACTTTAAAATAACTGAAATGTTATAAAATTATTTCAGTGTGGGGGTTGTTAATGGCTGTTTTTTATCTCTATGAGATATAAAGAATTAATTAATTTTTAAAGCTAAAACTCTATTTTCATTGGGGCTGGAAAGTTTAATAAAACTGACATTGTGACAAATGTCACTATTTTATCTGGTCGGATCTGAAAATGAATAGAATTGACTTATTTAGGCAAAAATTTGAATTTTTTGTGAATAAAAATTGCGGAATAAATGTAAATCTAGACGGCTAACCGTTGAGGTTGCCGAAATGTCGGCAGCCTCAAAATCGTGATTAATTAGTATTCTAAAACGGTGCTCATTAAGCCAGTCTCACCGACGACGAGTAAGTACGAGCGGTCTAGTGAAGCATTGCAAAGACTTATAACTTCATCATCCATCATAATATCTTGGTTACAGTCATCCACTTGATACCAACTACTGACCTCACCTTTATCAAATTCAACGTCTGAACCGTTAATATTTAATGTCATTGTTTTGGAAGCTAATATCCTCACGGTAAATTTATTATCATGATCATCTTTAGACTTTCTAACTACTTTTATATCTAAGGTATCGTTGCTGTCTTGCATCACAACAAAGTGATAATCCCGATCATTACTTACCTTAATTTTTTCTTGCTCGACCATGCCAAGCTTATTTACTGACTCAGCGTAAAAACTGATTTCACGGTTGGTATTATGTTCGTGTGTTATGCGCACAGGCTCTGAACCTGACGCGAGTACTTTGACGCGATATTTATCATCAGCGACATTTCGCTCATCACCGTCTAGCTCAGTATTAGCAAGGTGAAACGCAATTTCATAATCGGTTGCATTAACCAAGTTATATTGGTTTTTATAGATGTCAGAGCCAAAGTTGGCAGTCTCTACATCTTCAGACGAACATGCAACGGCTAACAGGGATAGGGTGGCTGCAGTTAGGATACGAAAGTTCATAGTTGATCTCCTTTATCAATATTTTGAACATGGGTCTTTATTCAAGCGATTCCGGAGCAAGAGTATAGGATGGAAAAATGAAAGGTTACTTAATGATGTTTATAAGATGTTAAAAAATGTAGCATGTAAGACGTTGTTACAAAATAAGGTACGGAATGAACGAAATTTTACTTTCTAACTAGGTGATTAATATTGGCTTTTGTAATAGGTTAAGTTTTATGACAACTACATTTTTAAACATAAATATAAATCTTCATTTGGATTTATAGTGTAGAGCAAAATGATAACGATAAAATCTCTAAGTAAAAGCTTCTCCAAAGAAGTGCTGTTTGACAATTACTCACAAGAGTTTGACCACAATAGAATTTGTTTAGCGGCGCCGAATGGCGTAGGGAAAACCACCTTACTGAGTATGATTGCGGGGCTTGATGATGCGTTCAATGGCGACATTTTATTACAGGGACAAAAAGTTTATAAGCGTCAAACACTTGTTGCGCTCGCGTCAGACAATATTCCATTTCCTGCTTTTTTGCGTGCAAAAGAGTTACTACACCTCACATCTTCTGCATGGCAATGTGATTTTCCAACTCAGCTTGTCAACGACTTTCAGTTTGAAGCCTTTTTAATGACTCGCTATGCGGACCTCTCCTCTGGTAATAAAAAGAAGCTCCAACTTATTAATGCCTTGATGCGTAACACCCCTTATTTGCTACTTGATGAGCCTACTGCGGCTTTGGACGCAGCAGGCTGCGAGTATATCGTTGAACTCGCGCAAAACCATGCTGGCATGGTGCTGATGACAAGCCATGAGCCTGAACCATTTTTACACGTTGGATTTCATTCTGTTCCTTTAGCACCTAAGCAGGGTCGCTAGTATGCTCTATTACTATCGTTACAGAAAAGCGTCACTTTCCTTATCGCTGCAAGCGATAGGGCAGCAACTTCAGCAATTTGGCTTGATGATAGCTGCCTTGTTTCAAGTTTATCTGTTAGGTTTTATCGCGATACTATTTATGGGTATAGGTAAAATTGTAGAAAGTGATAATCCCGTTGCACAGGTACAAATTGCATGGGGATTACTTGCGGCGCAAAACTTTATTTTATTTGTGTTTCGAGATGCGGTTTTGGACAAAGCGCACAGAAGTTACCACCACACAATCCTCCATCGTGCCATCCATCAAAAAGTGGCAGATGGATTGTCCGTACTGGTTGTTCACCCCTTATTATTGATGACTCTAATTCTCTGCTATTCGATTGGAATTGAGAAAATCACACAAGCATGGCATTTACTGTTTTTTGCGGTGACGCAATTCTTCGTTGCTCTTTGTTTTATTTATCGACCTTTGGGGACCAGTATTGGATTATTGATAACAGCCATTATCAGTTTTGCTGTTGTCGAAATTACTTGGTATTTGATTGCTGTAAACCTAATAGTGTTTGGCTGTGCTGCTTTGCTACCGCGTAAAGTGACGTTATCGGTAATGGTTAAAGGGTTGACGACATTTTGGCTGAGCTTTGCTTACAACCACTATTTTGTGTTGCTTTGGCGCATTGTGATGAGTGTGTTGGTGCTATGGTTTGGCGCGATCTTAAGCGCAGAGCGCCCCGATCTGATGGCAAATTACGTTCCAGGTCTGGTGACGTTAAATCTATTATGGTGGTCGAGCCTTGCCATTGATCTCAAACCTGAAGTCTACGACCGCACTGCATATTGGTTGAGTATAGATCAGCTGCAATTAGCAAAGCAGAGCATCTGGATTATTGTGCTGACGGCTGCTGTCTGTTTTTCAGTGCCTGTCTATATGTTATTAGGACTGAGTGTAGTGAGTCTATTACCCTATGTCTTTCTGCCACTTTTAGTGTTAAGTGCATTAAAAAGTCCACAGCATTTAGCTATGACTTGGCTCAGCACCTTAGTACTGAGCTATACCGGGTATGTGCTTTTGTAATGATAATCGTTAGTTAGCAGTTTCTGGTAGGCGAGTCAGTTTCTTGATATCGCCTTCTACACTTTCCATTTTTGCTATGAGTAGATCCCCAAGCGCGTCTATATCGTAGTGCCAAATCAGGTGGCCGACTTTTTTAAGTGTGGGGGTTTGCTCAGGCATCAATGTGAGTTGCCAAATGTAATCCTCTTTTGACCAAGCGGATTGCCAATAAATGTCATTGCCGCGAATTCTTAAGTTCCTAAATTGATTGGTTTGTTTTTGACTTAGCACATATTTATTTAACGCTTCAGAGTCGCTTTCGAAGAGGGTCTCGTACTCAAGCAGTAAATTTTGTTGCAGCACAAACCAAGTTTGTCTTGCAGGGTGATAAAAGACAAAATCCGGCGCACTGTCATGACTGCTGATCAGCGCCCCAGACAAGCTGTATTGGTTTAATGTCTCACCGTCATAAGCCCATAGTGTTTGCTCATCTATCCAGCCCATGCTTTTGACCGGCTGAGTCAACTGCGAATCGAACTGGGTGAGTGGGCGTTTTCGGTCGTATACCACTAAATCGTTATCACGGTTTGAGGCCAAATAGCTCAGCTCTGGACTCCATACTAAAAAACCAACGTACTCATGCCCCTGATGAAAGGAAAGCTGACTGATTTTATCATCGCGATATAGATACACCTCGCATACGCCGCTGCGCCTCGACATAAATGCCGTTTCTCCCAAGCTGTTGGTCAGTGGTAAATAATCGATGCTTGAGCTTGAAAATAAGGGGAGATCGTCTCTATCTTTTATATTAACTTGAAAACTCTCCAATGCCGCGAATATATCGCCGCGATTATCGCTTGAGAAGCTCGTGTATAAGCCAATTTCCGTTTCTTTGATGGCTTGACTGTCACCGTCTCTAAAGTGTCGTGATAGGCTGCCATATTGACTCGCAATCACGGCTTGATGATAAACATCAAACGCAACCGAAGTGACAGGGGCTGACCACTTCAGATGTACCGTACCATCAAGCGTTTGTAGTCTTGCTAACCCTTGTTTATCTTGAACCAAATAATAGGTTTTATCTTGCCATGCTCGAAGGGCCATTTTTAACTGCTCGTTGGCTGCCAAAGCAAGTGGCAGCTTAACCATTTGATGGGACTCAAGCCGGTAAAGGTGTGCTGCTTTGGCATTATATTGGCCGAACGTTAAGATAAGTTCCTTATCATTTTTCCAAATAGGTTTAGTACCAACCTGGCACGGAAGAATTTGCGAGCTATGAAAAAATTGCCCTGCGGCAGTCATAACATGAAGTTGGCAGCCACTACCTTGATATTGCCAAAAAGCCAATTTGTCTGAGTCAGGACTCCAACTTGGAAAACTGATCCGCGAATCAAAGCGGTGTTCATTTAATAGATAGCCTTGTTTGTTGGCAATAATAAGCTGGGTAAAATCTTTTACATAGGCGATGAGATCTTTGCTTTGGTGGGCATCAACGTCAAATTCAAGGCCAAGCTCATGACTGAGGCTCGAAGTTTCATAGCGCGATGGTGTTTTTTCGGTTGGTGCTTGATTAAAAAAGGCGATTGCGCCAAAGCATAGAACCGCCATAGCGACGGCACTGAGTGAGAAAATACGGGACTTGGTGATTGCTTTTACTGGTTTTGCCGTATGACGAGGCGCTATTTCATGGCTTTTAAGTGGCGCGATAAAGCGATAGCCCCGCTTTGGGATGGTCTTGATGTAAATCGGGCTTTTAGGGTCATCCCCAAGTACTTTTCGCAGTTTAGTCAGTAGCTGATAGAGGCTATTGGGCTCGACAATCGCATGCTGCCACAGCTGCTCGGTAAGCCAATATTTCTCTAGCACTTCGTTATGATGCTCAATAAAAAGCGCGAGTAACCTTGCCATCTGTGGCTCAAGTTTTACGGTTTCTTGGCTTTGCCTATGTGTTAGGCAATCTTGCTGGAGATCAAACTGCCAATGTCCAAAACAAACCATCTCTACTTTTTGTGCCTGCACGCTGAGTACCAATTTCAATAATCAAAACCAATTGTTCCCATAACGTTAGCGTTTCTTAAGATTAAGTCAATGTTTATAAAGGTTAAGTCAGCTTTCTTCAGAAAAAGTTAAGAACTTTTTACGGCAAAGTTTGTTGCAATAGCAGGCATAACTCTGAGGAAAGTATGTATGAATGAAAGCAATAAATTTTGGCTCGGTTTAAGTTATCCCATGATGGCAGGCGCTGTACTTGCGGAACCTATTGTGATTGATGGTAAATTGAATGAAGCGCAGTGGGGTTCTGCCACGCACTTTGAACAATTTGTTCAGGTCGTGCCTGTGACCTTAGCGTCTGCCAATGACAAAATTACGGCAAAAGCCTTTGCAACCGCCGACGGCGTTTATATTGGAATTAAGAACTTCCAGAATAAAGCTGAGCGCAAGCGTCAGTTCAATATTCACGACCGCTTTATGCAAGCCGATTTCAACCGTGTGGTTGTGGACTTTTCAGGCGATGGTAGTAGCGCATATCAATTTTCAGTGACATTAGGTGGCGGTTCGCAGGATGGCGTTGTGACCCCAAGCTTAAAGGTGGACAACGACTGGGATGGGGATTGGCATTATGCCAATCATATAGACGATACGTATTGGACCACGGAATTATTGATCCCTTGGCATACTGTGTCGTTTCAACCAGGAGAAGAGCATGCGCTTGCAAAAATTGGGGTTTCGGTGCAGTTGTATGAGCTTAAAAGTAATTTTATCTATGCAAACCATGAGGATACAACCGCGAATAGTGACTTCTTCCTAACCATGCCAAAGATCACAGCACAAACCCCAGCGCATTCTCAATTGGCATTTGTACCTTACTTTGCGCATCAGGCCCAGTTTGCGCCTGTAGGCACTTCGCCTTCAGAGCGTCAGCATCAGTCCGATGTTGGTTTTGATTTGTTCTACAAGCCCTCTCACCATCAGAAAGTGAGCCTTGCCGTGAATCCTGACTTTGGTCAGGTGGATATCGATGATGTTGATGTGAATTATTCGGCCGTAGAAACGCTGCGCACGGATAAACGTCCATTTTTTACTCAAGATATCAGCCTTTTTGATGTTGCTGCACTTGAAAGCACTAAGCTTATTCATACTCGTCGGATCGGGGCATCAAGCGACGACGGGGCTCGTGCGATCACCCCCATAGATGCGGCGCTGCGCTTTGTACATAAAGGAAAGTCGATACAATTTGGCACCTTTGCTGTGTCTGAGTCGGACTTTTCGGACGATATTGGCAAGCAGTTTTTTGCAGCAAGAGCTAATTATCGTACTGAGGACTGGCAGGCGGGTGTGCTTGCGACCAAGACAGATCGACCTTTTCTTGAGCGCGATGCCATGAGTTATGCCCTTGATGGCCAGTATCGTAGTGATACTTGGTCTTTCAAAGGCGCGCTATTACAAACTGAGGTAGAAACACAAAAGCAACGGATTTCAGGTCAAGGTGTATCGCTAGACGCGGAGTATCAACTTTCTTTACAGACGAAGTTCGCTGCTCGCTACTTTGCTGTGGATGACGAATTTGATAATCGTGATCTCGGCTATATGAAACGCAATGACTGGCAGGTGAGAGAGCTTTATGGAGAATACTCGATGCACCCGAAAAACAGCTGGTTTACCAGATTAAAACAGTCACTCACACTGAGGCATGAACAAAACAATGCTGGAACAGGTTTAGCGGCCAGGCAAGCATATTTAGCGCAGTTTTTGTTGGCAAATGGTGGCCAGCTCAATCTCGGGCTAGATTATTACACTAGCGGTAAACAAGACAACTTAGGGCGAGGCACTGAGGTGTTTGAGATGCCAAGCCGTGTGGAGTCTCGAGTATTTTATCAAAGCCCTTATGTGGGGGATTTCTCTTGGGCTGCGAGTATAGAGCTTGACCAAGAAGGAATATCAGGCTCAGCACAGCAATACGCCGTGGATTTGACTTGGATGCCACATTACAACTGGAACCTTAAGTTGAGTAATTTCTTTAGAAGCGGTGATGGCTGGCTGATGGCGAACGGGCAAAACCGCTTGAGTGAATACGACAGAGATGAGTTTTCCAATAAGTTTGAATTTAATGGCCGGATCACCGACAACCTTGAGCTCAGTGGCTCGTTACAGTGGACGGTACTAGAAGCGCAAAGTAAGACGATTTATCAAATTACCAACGGCGAGCTTCGCGAAGTTCATGGTGACACCAGTTTTGACGACAGGCGTTTAGCAAGCCAGATAAAACTGCGCTATCGCATGGGCGCATATTCAGATATTTTTTTAGTGTATCAACGAGGAGGTGCAAACTTTTCGACACTTGAAAAGTCGCAGGTCGGGCGCAGAGACTGGTTTGGGAGTGTCGCCGATTTATGGCAACAACCAGTGCAAGACTTAGTGACGTTTAAGGTGCGATATTTATTTTAAATCACTAGAGCTGTGTTTCCCCGGCTCTAATCTGCCAAGAAAAAAGGTCAGAAAATTCTGACCTTTATATCCACGCTAATTGCTACGGTAGTATGGATCACACTACCTAAACAAAAATAGTTATGCTGCGTCTGCTTTACTTGATTCCTTGGTTCTTGCTTTACCAGCAAGTAACTCTTCAGGGTCAAAGTCATCAACGTTGATAACGGCAAGACGTTTCGCTTCAACGGCAGTCAATTTAGCTGCTTCGTCTTCGCTCAGTACACCCGCTTCAAGCCCCATTGCTGCCACTTTATCAAGTTGCATAAACGGTAGCTTTTTACCAGTACCACGGCATACCTTTTCAAACAGCGGCTCTACGGCAAGAATGTCTTTTAGCGTTTGTTCTTGCTTACCAAGCAAGCACAGTGGCTCATCTTTTAAGTAGATGTGTGTTGCAAGGCGGTCACGCGTTTCGCTAGGTACTTGAAGTAACTGAGCAAGTTTGTGCTCCATTTTGTCGGTTGGTTTACGAACCGGACGACCAAATGGGAACAGTACCACTTTCAACAGGCCACGTAATGCAGCAGAAGGCATGTTGTTGATTAAGTCAGCAAGGGCACGTTGACAAAGGTACAGGTGCTCCTGACAAGACCACTGCACAAACGGTAAGTCTTCTTTACGACGACCTTCATCGTTATAGCGCTTAAGCGTTGCAGAAACCAAGTAAAGGTAGCTTAATAAGTCGCCTAAACGTGCAGAAATACGCTCTTTACGCTTAAGTGAGCCACCAAATACAGCCATACAAATATCAGACATTAATGCCAATGATGCACTGTAACGAGCGGCATTACGATAATAAACCGCAGTTTCGTCGTTAAATGGCACTTTGGTGAAACGTGCACCGGTTAGCGCTAACCATTTAGTTCTGACTAAATTAGATATAGTGAAACCGATGTGGCCCATCAAGGATTTGTCAAAGCTATCAAGTGCTTCTTGTTTATCTTTGATAGTGCAGGCTTCCAGTTCAGCCAGTACAAAAGGATGGCAACGAATAGCACCTTGACCGTAGATGATCATGTTACGGGTTAGGATGTTTGCACCTTCTACCGTAATTGCAATTGGAGCACCTTGGTAACCACGGCCAATATAGTTGTTTGGACCAAGACATATCCCTTTACCACCATGAATATCCATGGCATGGATGGTCGAAGCACGCATTTGCTCGGTTAAGTGATACTTCAAAATGGCAGAAACAACCGAAGGCTTTTCACCTAAATCTACCGCGCCAGTTGACATAGTCACCGCAGCATCAGAGCTATACGCGTAGCCACCTAGTTTAGCTAGTGCCTCTTCAATCCCTTCCATCTTACCGATAGGAAGTTTGAACTGGCGACGAATGCGACTGTATGCACCGCTTGCAACCGCAAGAGATTTAATACCGCCTGCAGAGTTTGAGGGTAGCGTGATAACACGACCAACCGACAAACATTCAACTAGCATGCGCCAACCTTGTCCTGCCATTTTTGCACCACCGATAATGAAATCGAGTGGTACAAACACGTTTTCACCTTGTGTAGGACCATTTTGGAACGGCACGTTAAGTGGAAAGTGACGGCGGCCAATTTTTACGCCAGGCGTGTTTGTAGGAATAAGCGCACAAGTAATACCTAGCTCTTCTTTATCACCTAATAGGCCGTCCGGGTCGCGCATTTTAAACGCCAGACCAAGTACAGTCGCAACGGGAGCTAGAGTAATATAACGTTTGTTCCACGTTAGGCTAATACCTAATACTTCTTCGCCTTCCCATTCACCTTTACACACAACGCCAAAGTCAGGAATAGATGAAGCATCAGAGCCCGCTTCTGGTGATGTTAGTGCAAAACAAGGGATTTCATCACCCACAGCTAGGCGAGGTAAGTAGTGTTCTTTTTGCTCGTCAGTACCGTAGTGCTGAAGTAGTTCACCCGGGCCCAACGAGTTAGGTACGCCTACGATAGACGATAGTAAAGTTGATTTACTGGTCAGCTTTTGTAGTACACAAGATTGCGCGTAAGCTGAAAACTCAAGACCACCGTATTGTTTTTTGATGATCATCGCAAAAAACTTGTTGTCTTTTAAGTATTGCCATACGTCTTGCGGTAAGTCAGTTAGTTCGTGAGTTGCTTCCCAATCGTTAAGCATGGCACACACTTCTTCCACCGGACCATCCAAAAACGCCTGTTCTTCAACGCTTAGGCGCGGCTTTGGAAACTGATGAAGCTTATCCCAGTTTGGGTTACCACAAAATAGATCGGCTTCCCACCAAGTAGTACCTGCATCAATCGCTGACTTTTCGGTTTCCGACATGGTCGGCGTTACTTTTTTGAACGCTTTAAATGCTGGAGCCACGATGTACTGCTGACGCAAGTTCGTTACTGAAAGTGGTATAACTACCGCTAAGAAAATTAACCAAGAGATAATGCCAAAGGCACCAGCAAAGGTGCCAACTAGCATTGTAACTGCTGCAATACCAATAGCGGTATTCCAGCTTGCGCGATGATAGCTTGCTGCACTGAGCAAGGCTAACAACGCGAGAACAAATATAAGTGTCATGTTGTTCTTCCTTATAAGAGGTCTGACCACCCAGTTAGACTAGCTGGTTAATGCTGATATTTCAAGCGTCTTCATCCCTTCTAGGTGAATTAGTTGATGCCTTGTTGTGACATATTATTTACGTATCGCACTTAATCTGTGTTTTAACCAACGCAAGCTTACCTTTGGCCAGTTTGAAAGTTAACGACGCTGAATCCACTGCGAATATCCGAACTGGGTTTGCAAGTTACTTTGATTAAATCTCAATCTACAACCTAAGAGGATTTTCAACCTCATTAATTATTTATGGATACTTAAGTGTAATGAACGTAGTGCAATGTAGCGAAAATGCACATGAATTTTCTTTAAGCGAAGTGTCTAATTTGTGCATTATAATTGCCAAAACTTCATGTCTGATTTGCATTGAAATACACGTTAATGTTTCTACAATTGGGTTAAGCATAGCCACGAAATGGTGCTTTTAAGAATTGCTAAGGAGTAGCAAATGCAGTCCATTTTTTTGGTCGCTATGTGAGTTAGGATTTACCGCCACGACCCAGTGTAGCGGTCGATATAGCTGTCCACGTTAAGGAGAAACAAGATGCAGCAGAGTATTTTTTATCTAGTCACTATTTTGGCATTTGCCGCCATGTTGTCGGCCTTTCACCTCTTTCCTGAAGCGGTAATTTTTAATGTTTTTAGCAGTTTGTTTGCCGCATTGCTTGGTTACCGTGCTTATACTCGTTGGGCCTTATTACTGTGCTGTATTAATATGTTGGCTATGACGTTTTGTCCTTTACTTGATTCAGGTGGCTGGTTAAGTCTAAAGGGGGCGGTCGTTTTTGTATGCTGTGTGATGTTTTTTGCAATAGCCTTTGGTTGCAATAAAGCGGTGACACAAAATAAAAGGTTTTATTATTAGTCGCCTACCTTGCCATGTTAAACTCGACTCAGGCGATGTGTTATCGCCTGAGTACTCGAGACAATAGGTGACAGGAAACCCGCATGCGAATATTAGCCGATCAAAATATGCCCTTAGTTGAGTCATTCTTCTGCGAAATTGGTGAGGTAACTCGGTTTGATGGCCGTAACCTTCAACCGGACGAGCTAAAAAATGTCGATATTCTGTTGACTCGCTCAGTCACTAAGGTCAATGAGGCCCTGTTAGCACAAGCCGATAAACTGAAGTTTGTGGGGACTGCGACAATAGGGATTGATCATATTGATACCTCATTGTTGGCCAATGCCAATATCTCGTTTAGCAGCGCACCGGGCTGTAATGCGATAGCGGTTGCCGAGTACGTGATAAGCGCTCTACTTGCATACGCACAGGAAACCTCCACACCACTTCAGAGTAAAACGATTGCCATCATTGGTGTTGGTAATATTGGCGAGTGTTTAGCATCAAAGCTGAAAGGACTTGGTCTTACTGTTTTATTGTGTGACCCCGTTAGGCAGCAAGCGGGGACATTAGATTCACATATTGCCTTAGATGAAGCATTGGCTCGCGCGGATATCGTGACATTTCACGTTCCATTAGTTAAGCAGGGCCCGCATAAAACGGTTCATCTACTTGATGCATCGAGGATAGCGGCATTAAAGCCGGGTATGGTGATAGTCAATGCAAGCCGTGGTGATGTTATCGATAATCAAGCGCTTTTACACGCGATAGAGGGTGGGCAAGCGCTTGAGCTGATCTTAGATGTTTGGGAAAATGAGCCGAATATTTTACAGCCGTTATTGCAGTATACTCGCTTTGCATCTGTGCATATTGCCGGCCATTCGCTAGAGGGTAAGGCGCGAGGCACGCAAATGTTATACGAAGCCGTATGCCGAGAATTCGATTTACCAGCCAGCAAAACGATTAGTGATTTTCTCCCCAAACCAAGTGTCACTAGCTGCCAGTTGCAAAGCACAGCTAACGAGCAGGATATAGTCAACTTAGCGCATCTTGTTTATGACATTCGTCGTGATGATGGCATCATGAGAAAACAGCTAAACACATTGGGCTTTGATACCTTGCGTAAAGCATATCCCGTGCGTCGAGAATTTAGTACAATTGCAGTCAATAATGACTCACCAATCAGTGAAAAGCTTTACCAACTTGGCTTTTCTGAGCGCAAGAGTTAAATGCTTTGGTTGGTATATTACAGAATGAGGAAAAATAATGTCGCAAAAATATAATGTTGCGGTACTTGGCGCAACAGGTCTTGTTGGCAAGCAAATTATCGAATTACTCGCGGAACGAAAGTTTCCTGTGGACACACTTTACCCACTCGCGAGTAGCCGAAGCGCAGGTGAAGAAATTGACTTTAAGGGTGAAAAAATCGAAGTCCTGGATGTTGAAGAATTCGATTTCTCTAATGCCCATATCGGTTTGTTTTCAGCGGGTGGTTCCGTGTCGGAAAAGTACGCACCAATCGCCGCTGAAGCTGGCTGCATTGTGATAGACAATACCTCTCATTTCAGATACGACTTTGATATTCCGTTAGTGGTTCCTGAGGTGAATAAAGACAGTCTTGCAGATTTTAGAAACCGTAATATCATCGCTAACCCTAACTGCTCTACAATCCAAATGCTAGTGGCACTTAAACCAATTTATGATGCCTATGGCATTGATAGAATTAATGTCTCAACTTATCAAGCAGTATCTGGCGCAGGTAAAGAAGCGGTAGATGAGTTAGCGAAGCAGACTGCAAACTTAATGAATGCTAGATCGATGGAAAACGAAGTGTTTACCAAACAAATCGCTTTTAACGTCATTCCTCAAATTGATACGTTCCAAGAAAATGGCTACACCAAAGAAGAAATGAAGATGGTGTGGGAAACGCAAAAAATCTTGGGCGATTCGAGCATTTTGGTTAACCCAACAGCGGTTCGCGTCCCTGTATTTTTTGGTCATGCTGAGGCTATTCACCTTGAAACACGCATGCCTTATGATCTTGAACACGTTAAGCAGTTACTTGCTGATGCGCCGGGTGTTGAGCTAATCGAAGACGAAAACGACTACCCAACACCGGTGAGTGATGCCAGTGGTAACGACACCGTCTACGTTGGTCGTGTAAGGCAAGATATTTCACATCCGCTGGGCTTAAACTTGTGGGTTGTATCAGACAACACCAGAAAAGGAGCAGCAACCAATAGCATTCAAATTGCAGAAGCTCTGATAGAAAGCTACCTATAAATACTCATTGGTATCGCAAAGTAAGCAAAGTTTTGCGTAATACTCTGCGTTATGACGGCAAACTTCTGCCAAGAAGTTTGCCGTTAAGTCAAATACTTGACTATTCTTCACCTATATCAGCTATTCCAAAATCAGTAAAAAGCATTATAACCATGTTAACTTTCAATATGTTGCAATGGATATTCCAACATATCTGGTTTATAGTTTGCATTTGGAATAGAGCTTGCTTCAAAGCCATAATAATAAAATGTCGTTTAACGGGTGTTAAACATTTGAGTAAAGGATCGGCATGCGCGGTTTAGCCTTATTTAGTATCTTTGTATTCGCACTGATTGCCACACCGGTATATACCCAAGAAGGGGTGGTGCTAAAAGGCCCAAAGGGGTTGATTATGGGGCGCAAGGTCGGTCAATAGGGCCTATCAGACCTACGGATACATTGTGGCGTATAGCACAAAAAGTGCGGCCAGATGACTCGGTCACCATTTATCAAGTGATGAAGGCGCTTTACGATAAAAATCCTAACTCATTCCTAGATAAAAACCTCAACCATATGCAGGATGGGGCGTACCTACGTATTCCTACCATAAATGAAATTCGTAGCGTTAATCCAGAGTTGGCAAAGCAAAAGTCGGATCAAGATGACAAACTTTGGGAAATGAAGCGTAAGGGGTTATTGAACCCAAATGCGATAGACGAAGCTGAAAAAAAGGTTACACAAGCTCGCAAAGTCGATGTAGAAGAAGCAAAAGAAGACCTGACTAATCAACTGCGTTCTTTGAAGATGGAACAAGACATGCGCCTGATGGACTTGCAAAAAGAGTTCAAATCCTCGGTGCGCAATGTTGAAGAAATCTTGTCCGAAAACAATAAATTAAAGCAACAGCTTGGGGCTATTTCTACCGAGCTTCAAACGGTTCGTACTCAGCTTGGCAAAGACAGTGAAATTCAGCAACAGCTAAAGGCTGTTATTGACTTGCAAAATGAATTGATTGATCAGCAGGCGGCTCAGGCAAAAGCGCAAGAAAGTAGCGAGTTGAGCGCATTCTTTAGCTCGGCAGCTGGAATTGCGTTACTTGCCACATTGCCAGCACTACTGGCAATTGCTGGATTAGTTATGTTCCTACGCCGGAGAAGCCAATCTCAAGCGTCTACAGATGACGACGATTTTCTTCCGCAAACACCCTCCGTGGCTGCAGCGGGAGCTGCAACCGCGGCGACTGCATTTGACCCTGAGCCAGACCCACTTGATATCGGAATGGGCGACGACGAAGATGCCTTGGGAAGTAGTGTACAGCTTGATGATGATATCTTACCTGAAGACGATGAAATTACCTTCGACTCACTTGATGATGACTTCGATGAAGGGAGTGATTCGTTAGATCAAGACGAACTGGATAGCTTACTAAATGAAGATATATCGTTTGGTGATGATCACGACGAAGACTTTATGCAACAGAACTTCGACGAGGCTGGTGATGAGGTTTCGCTTGATGTTGATGATAGCCAAGATATTTTAAGTGACAGCGATCTAGATGATTTGTTCAACGAGTCTCAAGATGAAGAAATTGATGTTAGCGATGATGCCCTTGCTGCCTTGAGTGAGGAACTTGCTGATGAGCAAGCGGGTGCTGTTGCAAACGACGATGATATCGATTCAATTCTTGACGGTGCTTTAGATGAAGACCCCGAATTCAGTGGCAACTTTGATAGTGAGAGTCTAGTAGATACTGATGATATCGATGCGCTACTCGATGCCTCGCAGGATGCTGACGATGATGCACTACCTGATTTTGAGGAACCAAGCAATGAGCTTGCGGGCGATGACATTGATGCCCTGTTAAATGAAGTGCAAGACGATGCGCTAGCTGAAATTGACGAAGAGCCAGGCACGCTTGCTGGTGACGATATCGATGCCTTATTAGACGAAGCGCAACAAGAAGATGCATTGCCGGAATTAGAAGAAGAGTCCGATGATCTGGTTGATGACGAACTCGATGCTTTATTAGACGAAGCGCAAGAAGATACATTGCCGGAATTGGAAGAAGAGTCCGATGATCTGGTTGATGACGAACTCGATGCCTTATTAGACCAAGCGCAAGAAGATACATTGCCGGAATTGGAAGAAGAGTCCGATGAACTGGTTGATGACGAACTCGATGCTTTATTAGACGAATCGCAACAAGAGACATTGCCGGAATTGGAAGAAGAGTCCGATGATCTAGTTGATGACGAACTCGATGCTTTATTAGACGAAGCGCAAGAAGATACATTGCCGGAATTGGAAGAAGAGTCCGATGATCTGGTTGATGACGAACTCGATGCCTTATTAGACCAAGCGCAAGAAGATACATTGCCGGAATTGGAAGAAGAGTCCGATGAACTGGTTGATGACGAACTCGATGCTTTATTAGACGAATCGCAACAAGAGACATTGCCGGAATTGGAAGAAGAGTCCGATGATCTAGTTGATGACGAACTCGATGCTTTATTAGACGAAGCGCAAGAAGATACATTGCCGGAATTAGAAGAAGAGTCCGATGATCAGGTTGGTGACGAACTCGATGCTTTATTAGACGAATCGCAACAAGAAGATACATTGCCGGAATTAGAAGAAGAGTCCGATGATCTGGTTGATGACGAACTCGATGCTTTATTAGACGAAGCGCAACAAGAAGATGCATTGCCGGAATTAGAAGAAGAGTCCGATGATCTGGTTGATGACGAACTCGATGCTTTATTAGACGAAGCGCAACAAGAAGATGCATTGCCGGAATTAGAAGAAGAGTCCGATGATCTGGTTGATGACGAACTCGATGCCTTATTAGACGAAGCGCAAGAAGATACATTGCCGGAATTGGAAGAAGAGTCCGATGAACTGGTTGATGACGAACTCGATGCTTTATTAGACGAATCGCAACAAGAAGATACATTGCCGGAATTGGAAGAAGAGTCCGATGAATTGGTTGATGACGAACTCGATGCTTTATTAGACGAAGCGCAAGAAGATACATTGCCGGAATTAGAAGAAGATTCCGATGATCTGGTTGATGACGAACTCGATGCCTTATTAGACGAAGCGCAAGAAGAGACATTGCCGGAATTGGAAGAAGAGTCCGGTGATCTGGTTGATGACGAACTAGATGCCTTATTAGACGAAGCGCAAGAAGAGACATTGCCGGAATTAGAAGAAGAGTCCGATGATCTGGTTGATGACGAACTCGATGCATTACTAGACGAAACGCCAGAAGAAACGTTGCCGGAGCTTGCAGAGGAAGTCGGTGAACCTGCTGATGACGACCTTGATACGTTATTAGACGAAACGGCAGAAGATGGGTTGCCAGAGCTTGGAGAAGAATTTGACGAGTCTGAACTTGACTCTGAACAGCCTTTAGCAGAGTCAGGGCACTTGTCGGGTATGTTGGATGAAGAGGACGCTATTCCGGAATCATCTGAAGAACCGGTGGAAGATACGTTACAGTCCGATTTAGCCAATGAAGCCGATTTTAGTGAAGACAATGTTCAAGCCGACGAAGACAGTGAATTTGAAGACCCCAATTTAAAAAGTGTTGATGAGCTACTGCAGGAGCTTCAAGCCGAAGAGCAGCTTGAGCTAGGTTCTGAACTTGAAGATGACTTCTCTGACGAGGAAATCGAAATTGAGCTGGGAGACGATCCACTTAATGACGAAGTGGATTTACTGGCAGAAGAAGAGTTGTTTGACGAAGATGACCTACAACCAAGTGCAGAGCTAGATAGTTACCCTGAGCTGGAGCTTAGCGAAGTACTTGAAACTACTGACTCGCAAAGCGAAACCGAAAAAGCATTATCCGAAGCATTATCTAATGACGCTCAATTTGATATCGAGGGGGACTTGATGACGACCTTCTCGACGATGAAATCTCTGGCTTTGATGAAGATGATTTGCCTGAATTTAGTGCGGATGTCGACGAAGATACCTTGCTTGAAGACGAGCCAGAAGTTCCACTCGAAGAAGCTGAAGGCGACACGCTTGAGTCTGAACCTGAACTGGAAGTCGAAGATGAGCCAGAAGTTCCACTAGAAGAAGCTGAAGGCGACACGCTTGAGCCAGAGCTGGAAGTCGAAGACGAGCTGCCAGAATTAAATGCAGACTTTGACGAAGATACCTTGCTTGAAGACGAGCCAGAAGCGCCACTCGAAGCAGCCGAAAGTGATACGCTTGAGTCTGAACCGGTACTCGAAGTCGAAGACGAGCTGCCAGAATTAAATGCAGACTTTGACGAAGAGACTTTGCTTGAAGACGAGCCAGAAGTTCCACTCGAAGAAGCTGAAAGTGACACGCTTGAGTCTGAGTCGGTACTCGAAGTCGAAGACGAGCTGCCAGAATTAAATGCAGACTTTGACGAAGAAACCTTGCTTGAAGACGAGCCCGAAGTTCCACTCGAAGAAGCTGAAAGTGACACGCTTGAGTCTGAGTCGGTACTCGAAGTCGAAGACGAGCTGCCAGAATTAAATGCAGACTTTGACGAAGAAACCTTGCTTGAAGACGAGCCCGAAGTTCCACTCGAAGAAGCTGAAAGTGACACGCTTGAGTCTGAATCGGTACTTGAAGTCGAAGACGAACTGCCAGAATTAAATGCAGATTTTGACGAAGAGACTTTGCTTGAAGACGAGCCCGAAGTTCCACTCGAAGAAGCTGAAGGCGACACGCTTGAGTCTGAGTCGGTACTCGAAGTCGAAGACGAGCTGCCAGAATTAAATGCAGACTTTGACGAAGAAACCTTGCTTGAAGACGAGCCCGAAGTTCCACTCGAAGAAGCTGAAAGTGACACGCTTGAGCCAGAGCTGGAAGTCGAAGACGAGCTGCCAGAATTAAATGCAGATTTTGACGAAAAAACCTTGCTTGAAGACGAGGCAGAGGTTCCACTCGAAGAAGCTGAAGGCGACACGCTTGAGCCAGAGCTGGAAGTCGAAGATGAGCTGCCAGAATTAAATGCAGACTTTGACGAAGAAACCTTGCTTGAAGACGAGCCAGAGGTTCTACTCGAAGAAGCTGAAGGCGACACGCTTAAGTCTGAACCGGTACTTGAAGTCGAAGACGAGCTGCCAGAATTAAATGCAGATTTTGACGAAGAGACTTTGCTTGAAGACGAGCCCGAAGTTCCACTCGAAGAAGCTGAAGGCGACACGCTTGAGTCTGAACCAGCGCTTGAAGTCGAAGAGGCTCTGCCAGAGTTAAACGATGAAGATGACTTGGAAACTCTACTTGCTGAGCCACAAACAGAGTCTGAATTACCCGAGGTCAACGAAGCCGAAATTGAAAAAGAGTTTATGGCTGACTTTACTCAGGCAGACTTCGATGCGTTGCTTAGCGAACTGGACGATCCCAATGACTTTGATGCCGGAAATGCTGATGACTTTGAAGTAGATTTCGACAGTTTATTGCAAGACGAATTGGTAGCAGGAGAAGCCCAAGCGCTACCAACGGACGCCGAAGGCACGGAAGACTACTTAGAAATTGAAGATCTGCTCGAGCAAAGTGACGACCTTGATAGCGATGTTGAACCTTACGTTGGTGCAAATATGGACGTTGGACTTGGCGATTTTGAAGAACTATTGGCGGGCGAAAATACCACGGATGTTGATTTAGAGGATGAAGGGTTCGCTGCTAAATTAGATTTAGCGAAAGCTTATATCGAAATTCAAGATTATGATTCGGCTATATCAACGCTCAACGATGTTATTGAAAACGGCCCAGACTCGGTCCAAGCTGAAGCGGAGTCGCTTAAATCAAGTCTCACAGAGTCTTAACACTCACATCAATTCCACCTACCAAACAGAGTAATAGCCTTGTTTGGTAGGTGTCATAATCTACTTCTTAGCTTAAGCGCTTTAATTCACATCACCAATCGCATAAAATGTCGTTTTTGTTATGGGTTGCGATAGAAAAGTATGCGAGTAGCGTTAGGCATTGAATATAATGGTGCAAATTATAGTGGTTGGCAGAGGCAAAATCATGTTAGCAGTGTCCAAGAAGAAATAGAAAAAGCGCTATCGAATATCTGTAATCATCCCGTTGAGATAACTTGCGCAGGGCGCACTGATGCTGGTGTTCATGCAACAGGTCAACTTGTGCATTTTGACACTGATGCTGCTCGCGACATGAGCGCCTTTACATTGGGAATGAACTCCCAGCTTCCTGATGACATTGCGGTACGATTTGCTAAAGAAGTTGACCCAGAGTTCCATGCGCGCTTTTCTGCTACGGCTCGTCGATACCGTTACGTTATTTATAATCATACCTACAGACCTGGCATTTTACGCAGTGGCGTAACGCATTTTCACCATGAGCTTGATGTTGAAAGAATGAAAGCTGCGTGCCCTGTGATGATAGGAGAGCAAGATTTCACGTCTTTCAGGGCGGTACATTGCCAGTCTAATACGCCGTTCCGTAACATTCATCACTTAGAGGTGGAACGCATTGGCAAATATATTGTCATTGATATTAAGGCGAACGCGTTTTTACATCATATGGTGCGCAATATTACGGGCTGTTTACTTGATATTGGTGTCGGCAAGCAAGACCCCGAGTGGATGGCGGAGCTTTTAGTTGCAAAAGACCGCACGTTAGCCAGTGCCACGGCAAAGCCTAACGGACTGTATTTAGTTGATGTGGATTATCCTGAAAAATGGCAAATAGAAAAGATGCCCCTAGGGCCTTTATTCTTGCCTGAGGAATTAGTGTAACGGTCATATTTATGTAGTACCTTATACTCTTAAGACCAGTTTTTTATATCACCTATAGCTAAATCATGATTTAATTGGGAAAAGATGTCTGTCTTTGCTGACGGAACAGAATAAAGCACGATAGAGAGTTGCAAATGAGTTGGTTAGAAAAGATCTTACCTAAAACCACTAAATCTTCTGGTAAAAAAGAGATCCCAGAGGGGGTTTGGGCAAAGTGTACAGATTGTGATTCAATCCTATACAAAGCGGAATTAGAAAAGTCGTTAAACGTATGTCCTAAGTGCGATCATCACATGCGCATCACGGCACGTAAACGCCTTGAAAGTTTCTTAGATGATGCTGATCGTCAAGAGCTTGGCACAGAGCATGAGCCACAAGACGTATTAAAGTTTAAAGATTCTAAAAAATATTCGGATCGTATCGTTCAAGCGCAAAAGGCAAGCGGTGAAAAAGACGCTTTGGTTGCAATGAAAGGTCGCGTAAAGGGTATTCCTGTTGCTGCGGTTGCTTTTGAATTCTCCTTCATGGGCGGTTCAATGGCCTCGGTTGTAGGTGCTCGATTTGTTGATGCAGTTAACGAGTGTTTAGAACATAACATGCCGTTAATTTGTTTCTCAGCATCTGGTGGTGCACGTATGCAAGAAGCACTGATGTCATTGATGCAAATGGCAAAAACAAGTGCAGCATTGGCCAAAATGAGTGACAAAGGCTTGCCATTTATCTCAGTATTGACCGACCCAACTATGGGTGGGGTTTCTGCGTCATTGGCGATGCTTGGTGATATCAATGTGGCAGAGCCAAAAGCACTTATAGGTTTTGCGGGTCCACGTGTTATCGAGCAAACAGTACGTGAGACCCTACCTGACGGTTTCCAGCGCAGTGAATTCTTATTAGAGCACGGTGCGATTGACATGATCGTTGACCGCCGTGAAATGCGTGATACGTTAGCGCGCATTTTGGCGAAGTTTATGGACTTGCCTTCCACTGAACAAGAGCATAGAGTAGCGTAAATTTTTCAAATTGAGCTACTCAACTTATGACGGTTAAACAGCCTAGCCAATCATCAAGCCTTGATGATTGGCTTTGTTATTTAGAAGCAATCCACCCAGCTACCATTGAAATGGGACTTGAACGTGTAGCGCAAGTTGCCGAGCAAGCAGGGTTACTTGATCCTTTCAGTAAAATCATTCTTATTGGTGGTACCAATGGAAAAGGGACAACAGCCAGATGTTTGGAGTCGCTGTTGCTCGCGCAAGGGTTTTCGGTTGGCACCTATTCCTCGCCACATTTAGTACGTTACAACGAGCGCGTTCGAGTGAATGGAGCTGAGCTTGAAGATCAATATCATATCGATGCATTTAAATTCCTTGACGACACCCGTAAAGATACCCAACTGACTTATTTTGAGTTTGGTACGCTCGGTGCGCTAAGTATTTTCAAGCGCTGTAAGGTTGATTATATTTTGCTTGAAGTTGGTTTAGGCGGGCGGTTTGATGCGACGAATATTGTCTCGCCATTTGCCTCAGTTATCACGACTGTCGACTTAGATCATAAAGAGTACTTGGGTGATACCAGAGAATTGGTTGGCTATGACAAAGCTGGCATTTTCCGCAGTGGTAAACCTGCAATCGTTGGCGATTTGAATATCCCACATACGGTTACAGACTATGGCGACGAAATTGCAGCCGATATGGTGTTATCAAAGCGTGATTTCCATTTCACATCGCTAGACTCTCAGTTTAGATGGCAATATCTTGATTTTGATTGGCACTTCGATAAACCAGCTATTCCAGCACAAAATGCTGCGACAGCGTTAACGGTATTAGCTAAACTTGAGTTACTACCTAGCTATGATGAAGTGAAGGCTTGTCTGGCAAACTTGCAAGTGGAAGGTCGCTTTCAGCAGCTCAATACAACGCCGCTGGTGTATACCGATGTTGCGCATAATCCAGAGTCTGCAAGATATTTGGCAACTAAGTTACAAGAACTCAAGCAAAAAGGGTTTAAAATTCATGCCTTAGTCGCTATGCTTGCGGATAAAGACAAAGCTAGTGTACTGAAAGAAGTTACCCAATATGTAGATAATTGGAGTTTAGCTTCACTGTCAGGACCTCGTGGAGAGTATGCAGAAAACCTCAAGCCACTGCTTGACTCAAGTTGTAACGCCACATTATTCGATAGTGTCAAAGCAGCACTTGATGCTCAGCTCGGTACGCTAACGAGCGAGCAGGTATTGGTGATATTTGGTTCGTTCTTTACCGTTGCTGAGGCAATGGAGTACTGGCGAAAATAGTTACAGAAGATTTAATATAAAGTAGAGAGTAAAGTTGTGAACTCAGTATTTATAAATCGCCTTGTTGGAACGAGTATCGTCGTGGTTGCTGCGGTGATCTTTATTCCTAATATCCTCGATGGTGAAAAGGTCCACTACAAGGAAGGGTTTCAAGCGATCCCTGAAAGACCTGAGTTCAAAACTATTGACCTGCAAGAGAAAGTGGATGCGCAAGCCAAGCTTGCGCCGGAATTGCCCTCTGAGCCGTTGGAAGATATTAGTGCCGATGATGTTAAGCTAGAAGGCGCAGAAGAGGCTACTGTAGTCAGCGCGCAGCAAGCAGATGCAGCATCTGCGCAAGTTGAGGCGAAGCCCGTCGTAACGACTGACAAAGTTGAGGTGGCGCGATTAACGCGTCCTGAGACCGCTAACTTTTCAAAAATGGCCTATGTCATTCAACTTGGTAGTTTTTCGCATAAGTCGAATGTTGATGCACTGACGAAAAAGCTCGCAGACAATGGCTTTAAAACCTTTACTAAACCCGTTAAAACTCCTAATGGTACACTGACAAAAGTGTTTGTTGGACCAGATTTAAATAAAGCTGAACTTGAAGCTAAGTTACTAGAATTAAAGAAGTTAACTAAGTTAAATGGTCGTTTGACACAATTTGAAGTGACAAAATGATCTGGCATTTAGATGCCAAACCTTTTAGAATGCGCCCCACATTAACGACTTATTGGTTACTATGATCTGGGTTGATTACGCCATTCTTGGTATTGTTGGTTTATCGACTATCTTTGGCTTGCTTCGAGGCTTCGTCAAAGAAGCGATGTCACTTGTCGTATGGATCGGCGCTTTTTTCATCTCTAGTATTTTTTACCAATATCTCGCAACCTTCCTAACATTCATTTCAGAACCCCTTTTAAGAAATGCAGCCGCAATAGCCATACTCTTTTTTGCGACCTTGATGTTAGGTGGGCTTGTTAATTATGTCTTGAGTGAACTAGTTCAAAGAACAGGACTCTCAGGCACCGATAGGATCTTTGGGATTGTATTCGGTGGACTTAGAGGTGTGTTGGTCGTTAGCGCCTTACTCTTTTTCCTTGATGCATTTACCAGTGCTCCAAACACGCAGTGGTGGAAAGCATCAAACTTAATTCCTGAATTTGGCTTTGTGATAGAGTGGTTTTTCTCCTATCTTGAACATAACTCGAGCTTTTTAGATTCAGTAAACCGTTAATCGGCGAGGAAATTTTTAATGTGTGGTATCGTTGGGATAGTCGGAACATCTCCTGTTAATCAGGCGATTTATGACGGCTTAACTGTTTTGCAACACCGCGGCCAAGATGCGGCTGGCATTATTACCATTGACAACAATACGTTTAGCTTACGAAAAGCAAACGGTCTAGTGAAAGACGTATTCCATACAAGACACATGAAACGCCTGCAGGGCAACATTGGTCTTGGTCATGTACGTTATCCTACTGCTGGCTCTTCAAGCTCAGCAGAAGCACAACCTTTCTACGTAAACTCTCCATTTGGTATTGCCCTTGCACACAACGGCAACTTAACCAATGCAGAGAAATTAAAAGAGCGTTTGTTTACTCAAGCGCGTCGCCACGTTAATACTACGTCTGATTCAGAGATCTTGCTGAATATCTTAGCTCACGAGCTTGGCAAAACAGACAAGATGAAGTTAGACCCGGAAGACATGTTTACGGCAGTAACAGAAGTTGTGTCTATTGTTTCTGGTGGTTACGCGAGTATCGCGATGATCATCGGTCATGGTATTTTGGCATTTAGAGACCCTCACGGTATTCGTCCGCTTGTTTTCGGTAAGAAAGAAACAGAGCGTGGCATGGAATACATGTTCGCTTCAGAGAGTGTTGCATTGGCAACAGATGGCTTTGAGTTTGTGCGAGATGTTGCACCTGGTGAAGCTATCTATGTGACAGAAAAAGGTGAGTTTTTCTCTCAGATCTGCGCTGCTAAAACGACGCTTGCACCTTGTATCTTCGAGTTTGTATATTTTGCTCGTCCGGATTCAAACATCGATAAGATGTCCGTTTATGCGACTCGCGTGAATATGGGCACCAAGCTCGGTGAGAAAATCGCAACTGAGTGGGGCGATAAAGATATCGACGTGGTTATCCCAATCCCTGAAACATCATGTGATATCGCACTTGAAATTGCTTCCGTGCTTGGTCTTCCTTATCGCCAAGGGTTTGTTAAGAACCGCTACATTGGCCGTACTTTCATTATGCCGGGCCAAGAGCTGCGTAAGAAGTCTGTACGTCGTAAACTTAACGCGATTGATAGAGAGTTTGCTGGCAAGAACGTGTTACTTGTCGATGATTCGATTGTGCGAGGCACCACATCAGCACAAATTGTTGAGATGGCGCGTGAAGCGGGTGCTAAGAATGTGTACTTTGCATCAGCAGCACCAGAAGTAAGATTCCCTAACGTTTATGGTATTGATATGCCTTCTGCGTCAGAGCTAATCGCACATGGCCGTGAAGTGGAAGATATCAATGCAAGTATTGGTTCGGACGGTTTGATCTACCAATCACTAAGTGATTTGATTGCAGCCGTGGGTCAAGAAAATCCAGAGATTGCTCGCTTTGAGACTTCGGTATTTGATGGCCAGTACATCACAGGTGACGTTGACCAAAACTACCTCAATCATATTGATGAGCTACGCAACGATTCGGCAAAGTCCAATCGTGAAGCAGCGATGTCTGCTAGTCTTGAGTTACACAATCAAGAAACGGAAAGCGCAGAAGGCGATTAATACGTTCGATGATGTAAACAAGCATTATGATAATAAAAAACCCAAGTTAAACTTGGGTTTTTTATTTAACTTGAACAAGGGGTTACTTGACCTAAAACTGGTAGACTAATCCTGCATAAGCCAGATCGCTAGTGTCTCTGTCTAATAACGGACTATTGGCAATAACATCATCGAGCTTAGTTCGAGTTATGCCACCAACCAGACTTAGTTGTGTTTTTAACTGATAATGCACGGTCAAGCCTGCCGAATAGTTCACCGCATCATCAGTAGTTAAGTAGCCCAATCGACCACGGCTGATATCGATGTTTTTCCCGCTCACCCCGTAAATGTAATTGACGTAGTCAGACTGCTGCCATTCTACATTACCTACGGCCGATACTTTAAATCCTCGGCCATTGTTGTACAGTGGAATTGATACCGAAAAAGTAGCCGTGGTTGAATCTGAATTATCGGAAATATCGCTGTGACCAGCTAGCGTAAACCACAGGTAGGTAATGCCGTAGTTAACGGTAATATCGCCATCTGGTGCGTCATATCCTTCAAAAACCTCGTCCTCGGATTTCGCATCTCGGAACACACCATCATAGCCGTCTTGGCGATAGCCCAATCCGGAGTAGACAGATAAATCTTCGGTAATAGGAAAGCGATAGCCAATTAAGCTGTCTTTGTTGATAAACCAGTTCCCTTTTTGGATATCTATGATGGGAATTGAGATCAGCTCACTCTCAATGCCTTTCCACGGTAAATCTGCAGCGGCAGCTCCTCCTCCTAAACGAACTTGCCATTCGTCAGATGGAGGTTCAATGGCGTGACTAAAAGAAGCAAAAGCGAGGGTGAAGATGGCAGCAGAAGTAAGTGCCGATTTGATGAGATACATACAGAATTCCTTTCGTAAGTTGAAGATTGCGTGAATTTAGAATGTAATGAGTTTGTTACAAGAGTTGGGGAGTGCTGTTAGAAAGTGTAATAAATTGTCGAGAAGCGTTTTAGAAATAACGATAGCTCCATGCTCCCTATCTATTCGCTACGTCGATGATTGGGTTTATAAAAGTAGCGAGTAGATAGGTGCGGATATAAGGGTCAGTTGGATTGTGATGGCTCAGAATCAGCAAGTAATAAGGTGAGTCCATCCACTAGTTCAAATAGCTCAGGTTCGATATCACTGAGTAATTTTTCTTGTTTTAATCCGGTCTCAATGGTCTCAGCCAATTTCTTTAGAGTTGGTACGCCAGTATAACAACAGGCACCGTGAAACTTATGCACTACTTTGAGCAGCGTCGGTAGATCTTCTGCGTTTTGTGCGGATTCCAACTGCCGCAACGTTTCGGGCACGCTAGAAAGCAGCATGTTGAGCATTTCCAATGCTAAGTCAGGTTTGTTGCCAGCTCGTTGCAGTGCTAACCCCCAGTCTAACATTTGGCTATTAAATGGCGGCACGCTGTGCTGATGACTCTCGTTATTTCTTTGTCTCGCTACTGGTGAAGATGCGCTATGGTCGCAAATAATTTGCTTAAGCATATCTTCATCTATGGGTTTAGTCATATAGTTACTAAAGCCATCTTTAAGCAGCTGCTCTTTTTCGCCAGCAAGCGCATGAGCGGTGACGGCAATAATGGGGGTATCCTCATTTACCGATGACTCTCTAATGCTTCTACAGGCGCTTATCCCGTCCATGATAGGCATTTGAATATCCATAAATATGAGGTCGTATTTTCTGGACTTGCATAAACTTACTGCTTGAGCACCATTATGTGCTGTATCTATTGCTTCTACTTGTTCATCCAACAAAGTACAGATCAACTTCAAGTTAGCATCGTTATCGTCCGCAACGAGCACTTTAAGTGGCAGGCTTGTAGCTTCGATTTCATTGGCACTCATGTCTGGGTGATCTAAACGATACGGTGCTGCAAGCATTTCGCATAGCTTTCTGTGGTTAAGTGGTTTGCTTAAACAAGCGTCTGCGCCACTGCCAATGAGCGCTTCACGCATATTATGAGATACGGTATTAACCATCAAATATAAGTAGTCTGCAGATCCGCGAGCTTGCTTGATGTAACTCTTAACCGTCTGCATTTGGTCGACGCTTGCCATAGAGCCGATTAAACAAATGTCGTAGTTAAAATCCAACCCTAAGGCGGTATCAAACTCTTCTTCTGTTAGACACCGAGTCACCTGCATATCCCACGCTTGTAGCTGAGCCATTACTGCATGATGAGTGTGCTCCTGTGGCTCAAAGTAGAGCACGCGTTTATTTTCCAGCGGCTTGCTTGGTAAATCGTCGTTGTAGAGCCGGTTTGGCAGTGCAAAGACCGCATTAAATGAGAAGCAGGTACCATTTCCAGGGGCTGAGTTAAGAGTAATGCGGCCATTCATCGCCTCAACAATATGTTTTGTGATGATAAGACCAAGACCGGTGCCGCCAAATTTACGGGTGATGCTAGTATCGGCTTGGGCAAACGGCGTGAATAACGCGTCTTGTTTATCCTGCGCAATGCCGACCCCGGTATCACTGACAGACACTAACAACGAGGATTGAGATTCATCCATCAAGCGATGGTTGATATCCACTTTGACTGAGCCTTTTTCCGTGAACTTGATGGCATTACTAATTAGATTGGTCAACACCTGCTTAAATCGAGTAGGATCGCCAATTAAGTTGTCGGGCACTTGACGATTAACTGAAATCGAAAATTCGAGCTGTTTATCATGAGCGCTTGGCGCTAATAAGGTCATGACCTCATTGACGGCGTCGCGTAATTCAAACTGGATATTCTCCAGCTCCATCGCGCCGGCTTCTAGTTTTGAGAAGTCCAAGATGTCACTAATGATGGTAAGCAGGCTATTTGCAGATAGCTCTATGGTATCTAAATAATCTTTCTGGTGTTTATTTAATGGTGTTTTATAAAGTTGACGGGTAAAGCCTATGACCCCATTGAGTGGTGTTCTGAGCTCGTGACTCATCTTAGCCAAGAAATCTGACTTTACGCGGTTAGCGTCTTGTGCTTCTTTTTTGGCAATATTGAGCTGAATATTCTGCGTTTCATACTGCTCAAGCGTTTCGCGATAATCACTAGTTGCCTGATCAATGTGTTTTTGCATTTCGTCTTTTTGATTTGCCATCTTTCTGCCAATGACAATCAAGCCTTGGCGCAGTAGCTCAAATTCGCCACGCATCGGTTCATTGATAGCGATGTCTTGTTTGCCTTCATTGAGTTTGTCTGTGGCCAAAATCAAACTGGCAATCGGCTTGGTCAGCATGCGTGACAACCGCATCGCGAGCATGACACTGAGTAAAAAGGAGAAAATAATAACAATAGCACTCAAGATCAGCGCGCGCTGCTGCGATATAAGCGCTTGATCTTTACTGATCTCTACAACTAATACGGCGAGCGTAGCCGGCTCTGCACTGTGCCAATCGGTTTTTTTGGCTAAATGATTTTTAACTGGTGAATAAAACACAAACGTATTTTTTAGCGTAGTGACTTCGGTGGTTTGTAGTTTTTGCACATCACCAAAGTAATGTAATTTGTCGAACTCACTATGATAATTACTGGTAAGAATAAGCTGGTTTTGCTTATCAAACAGTGCGATGCTTTTTACCAGTGGTGCGTGTTTATTGTGCGCTTGGCTTAAAATGCGGTGCAAGTGCGCTTTATCTTGTTTTTCTATTGGGTATTCAACTGACATGGCCAGTGAATCTGCAATGCGATTTCCCTGACTTATCAGAATTTCCTCAAGCTCTACGTAGCGGTTTATAGTAAAATAACCACCAAGTAGCACGCCAACCAATAGGGTTGGCAAAAGAGTGAGTAGTAAAATACTGTCACGCAGGTTTAATTTTGTCATAGGGTCAAAAAAGTGCAGAGAAATCTGTAACTAAGATTATCTTTTACCGACGTGATAAGCAAACAAATGAGGAACCCAATGGCACAGATTTTTCGTGCTAAGAAAGCTGCTAAGCCGTCAAAGCAAATAGAATTACACATAGAGTCAATGGATCATCAGGGGCGAGGAGTTGCTCGCCATGAAGGCAAGGTCTGTTTTGTGACTGGCGCCCTGACTGGCGAGCGAGTGAGGGCTCAGGTCGTACAGGCTAAGTCTAAACTGTTGGAAGCGAAGGTGATCAAAGTGCTAAACGCCTCCAAAGAGCGTGTTAAACCGTTTTGTCAGCATTACCAGCAGTGTGGTGGCTGTAGCTTGCAGCATCAAAGTGTTGAGGGGCAGCTCAATGAAAAGCAGCATGCAGTTGAAAAACTTTTTGCGCGTTTTGCCAACATCGCTCAGTTACCTTGGCAAACGCCGATTACTTCCATGCCGCTTCACTATCGTCGTGCAGCTCGTTTGGCATGTATTTATGATAAACAAAGCAAAAGCGTGAAGTTAGGCTTTAGAGCAAGTCAGTCGAAGCAGATTGTTGAAATAGAACAGTGTGGTGTATTGGTGTCGCCCTTTGATAGTATTTTTAACACACTAAGTGCGCTTGCGCAGTCACTGAGTGAGTTTAAGCTAATTAGCCATATTCAGCTTTGTCAGGCGGACAATCATAATTATGTACTGTGTCGTCATACAAAGCCATTGTCGGCCTTGACTCGCGAAACGTTACAAAGCGAGCTAGAGAATTGTCAGGTCCTGTTTGACGATGGTGAAACGCCCGTTGTGTATTCCCAGTTGCCGCACTATCGCCTTGGTGAATTTGGCTTAACACTTGAATTTAGATTGAACAACTTTATTCAAGTGAATCAATCAGTAAATGAAGCAATGTTGCGTCAAGCGACAGACTGGCTACAGCTGAGTAACGATGAAAGTGTCCTCGATCTTTTCTGTGGAGTGGGAAATTTCTCCTTAGTGCTCGCAAAACAAGCAAAAAATGTGATTGGTGTAGAAGGTGAAGCGCAATCGGTTGCAATGGCTCAGCAAAATGCGCAAACTAATCAAATCAGTAATGTTCAGTTTCACCGTTTTGATCTAACCCAGTCGATTGCAGAGGCCGCTTGGTTCGACGCAAATTTAGATGTGTTAGTACTGGACCCTTCAAGGCCGGGTGCACTTGAGGTACTGCAGCAATTACCGTTGACGCAGTTTACCCGTATTTTATACGTGTCATGCGACCCGGTTACGCTGGCGCGCGACTCTTTGGTGATAGCGCAGGCAGGCTTTGAACTAGAAAAGCTTGGCTTAATGAATATGTTTGTCCACACGGGACATATCGAAACCATGGCGCTGTTTGAAAAACAGCGTAAATAATCTGAGCTCTGAGGCCGCTGTTGCCTGAGCTGCAGGTTAGATAATTTACCCGAAAATGAGGCGGGTAAGTAATTTTCAGGAGGTATCATAACATGGTTGCTACTCGGCAGTCGCATCAAACCACTTTGCCACTAGAGTTTGATGCGCGACTCACTATCTTAAACTTGTCTAAGGATCAAAGAGCATGGCTACAAAAAGCCTATGAACTCTGTCCCGCGGATGAGTCAACGGAACATCTCAATAATGCCATCGAAATGGTAGAGATCCTTGCAGACTTAAATTTTGATAGCGAATCTTTAGCAACTGCGTTTTTAACTCCTTATTTTGTCGCTGGAAAATTATCCCTTGATCAAGTAGAGGAAGCGCTTGGCAAAAATATCTCTCTGCTTTTAAGAGGGGTGGAGAATATGGAAACCATCAGCACTTTGGCACATCAGAGCTCGGGTAAGGTACAAGTCGATAATATCCGCCGTATGTTACTCGCTATGGTGGAAGATGTTCGTGCCGTAGTGATTAAGCTTGCTGAGCAAATCTGCCATTTGCGCGCGGTTAAAAAAGCATCGGAAGAAGAAAGAGTCGTTGCTGCAAAAGCGGCTGCCAATATTTTTGCACCGCTTGCGAATCGTTTGGGGATTGGTCAATTAAAATGGGAACTTGAAGATCTCTCGTTTCGTTATTTGCATCCAGATACGTACAAGTCTATTGCTAAGAAGCTTTCTGATAAACGCCTAGACCGTGAAGCTTATATGGAAAATATGGTTAATTCGGTGGCACAAAAACTTGCAGATGCAGGCATTAAAGCGCAAGTCTACGGTCGTCCTAAGCATATTTACAGTATTTATAAAAAGATGGCGCAGAAAAGCTATGAATTCGAACAGTTGTTCGACATTCGTGCGATGCGTGTGGTGGTAGATGAAATTCAAGATTGCTACGCAGCTTTGGGCATTGTGCACACCAGCTGGCGGCATTTAAACAAAGAGTTTGACGACTATATTGCCACGCCTAAGCAAAACGGCTATCAGTCTATTCATACCGTGGTATTTGGTCCTGAAGGAAAAACCGTAGAAATCCAAATCCGCACTGAGGCTATGCATCGAGATGCGGAGCTTGGGGTGGCGGCACATTGGATGTACAAAGAAGGTGCGTTGCCGGGCAGAAACTCAGGATACGAGCAAAAAATTAGTTGGCTACGCAAACTGTTGCAGTGGCAAGAAGAAGTGGTGGATGGCAGTGAAATAGCAGATGAGCTAAAGAATCAGGTTGTCGAAGACCGTGTTTATGTATTCACGCCCAAGGGCGATATCTTTGATTTGCCGCTAGGTTCGACGCCGCTCGATTTCGCTTACTACATTCATTCCAATGTTGGGCATCGCTGCATTGGGGCAAAAGTGTTTGGTAAAATAGTGCCTTTCACTTATACGCTACGCACTGGCGATCAGGTAGAAATTCTGACCCAGAAAAATGCTTCACCAAGTCGCGATTGGTTAAACCCGTCGCTGGGATATATTCATTCTTCAAGAGCGCGTAGTAAGATCCATCACTGGTTTAAGCAGCAAGATAGAGACAAAAATCTTCAAGCGGGTAAAGAAATTTTAGATAGCCATCTGCAAAAGCTAGATATTACCTATAAAGATTTAGAGCCCGCGATTGACCGCTTTAATTTTAAAGAGCTCGACGATTTAATGGTGGCGATTGGTGCCGGTGATATTCGTATCAACCAATTCCTAAACTATGTACAAGATAAACCTGAGGATACACCTAAGTTAAAAATCTCCTCGCCAAAACACACTAAAGGCGACAAAAACGCAGTGGTCGTTGATGGGGTTGGCAGCTTGATGAGTCATATGGCGAAATGCTGTGAGCCGGTACCAGGGGATGAAATTGTGGGTTACATCACGCAAGGGCGAGGTATTGCTGTGCATCGCTCTGATTGTGAGTCATTTGCTCATATTACGGATGTACATCCGGAGCGTGAGATTGCGGTCAGTTGGTCAGATGATGTTAAAGCGTCGTACGCCATTACATTAAAAATTGAAGCACACGACCGCCAAGGGCTCATTAGAGACATTAGCGCTGTGCTCGCCAATGAAAAAGTCAATGTTCTCAATATGAATGTACAAACACAAGACGATAAAAACGTGGCGGTATTTATGATGAAGGTAGAGGTGGATGACCTTTCTGCTATGCATCGCTTGTTGACTAAACTGATGCAAATCGAAGGTGTTTTTGATGCCAAGCGACTCTAAGCCTTCGGCAACAATGGGGATAGAGCAGCTGCTAGAGATTATGTCGCAGCTGCGTGACCCAAGCACAGGGTGTGACTGGGATAAGAAGCAAACCTTTAAAACCATTGTCCCTCATACGTTAGAAGAAGCGCATGAAGTTGCCGATGCTATCGAACAAGGCGATTTTGCTCACTTAAAAGAAGAGTTGGGGGATTTGCTGTTCCAAGTGATTTTTTATGCTCAACTTGGAAAAGAGCAGGGGTTGTTTGACTTTGCTGACATAGTGCAAACTCTCAATGATAAATTAGTGAGACGTCACCCTCATGTTTTTGAAAAACAGGAAAGCTTAAGCGAAGCAGAGCTTGAGCAGCAATGGCAGACCATTAAACAGCAAGAAAAACAAGCGCAAAAAACAGGCGCGTTCGCAGCGGATATCCCGAGCAGCTTGCCTGCATTATCAAAAGCCTACAAAATCCAAAAGCAAGCAGCCAAACTTGGATTTGACTGGCCAAGTTACCACGGTGCGTGGGATAAAGTGCAAGAAGAAGTCGCAGAGGTGAGCGAGGCGCTGCAAGTAGATCCACTCTCTGAACATACTGCGGAGGAGGTGGGAGATTTGTTGTTTGCAACTGTGAATGTGAGCCGACATATTAAACGAGATCCGGAGCAGCTGTTACGCCAAGCCAATGAGAAATTTAAAAATCGCTTTGTGCAAATAGAAGCCGTTCTGAATGAGTCCTCACTGTCACTTAAAGATGCAAACTTAGAGGAGATGGATGGTGCTTGGGAGACCGTGAAACGTCGTCAACGAAGTAAAAACTGAGTCCGATTTTACGGTTTGGTCGTTAATTAAAACTACCCTCTGATAAAATATATTACTACACTAAGTCATTTTTAGCTGGAATGACTTAGGTGCTTTTGCTATACTATCGCCCCGTCTTGATTCTTATTTAAATTCCAATTTTCCTGAAATTTCTAGGGTTCGCATGAGTACAAAATTTATCTTCGTAACGGGCGGAGTAGTATCCTCCTTGGGTAAAGGTATTGCAGCTGCTTCTTTAGCCGCTATTTTAGAAGCACGTGGCTTGAAAGTCACGATTCTAAAGCTGGATCCTTACATCAATGTTGACCCTGGGACCATGAGCCCTATCCAACACGGTGAAGTATTCGTAACCGAAGACGGCGCGGAAACCGACCTTGATCTTGGTCACTACGAGCGTTTTATTCGCACTAAAATGACCAAGCGTAACAACTTTACGCAAGGCCGTGTATTTGAAGACGTGCTGCGCAAAGAGCGCAGAGGTGAGTACTTAGGTGCCACTATTCAGGTTATTCCTCACATCACAAACGACATCAAGCGTCGGGTGCTTGAAGGCGCGGAAGGCCATGATGTTGCTATCGTAGAGATCGGTGGTACGGTTGGTGATATCGAGTCACAACCTTTCCTAGAAGCAATTCGTCAGCTAGGCACTGAGCTTGGGCGAGAGAGCGCTTTGTTTATGCATCTAACGCTGGTGCCTTTCTTAGGTCCTGCGGGCGAAGTGAAAACTAAGCCAACTCAGCACTCAGTGAAAGAGCTTCGTTCAATTGGTATTCAACCTGATATTTTGATCTGTCGTTCAGATCGTAAACTGCCAGCGAATGAGCGCGCGAAGATTGCACTATTCACTAACGTTGAAGAAAAAGCGGTTATCTCACTACAAGACGTAGACAGTATTTATAAGATCCCTGCGCTATTGAAGTCGCAAGAGCTTGATAACATCATTTGTCGTCGCTTCTACCTTGAGTGTCCAGAAGCGGATTTATCTGAGTGGGAGCAAGTACTTTATCAAGAGTCAAATCCTACAGGTGAAGTGACAATTGGTATGGTCGGTAAATACATCGAATTACCGGATGCATATAAATCAGTCAACGAAGCTTTGAAACATGCTGGTTTGAAAAACCGTTTAACGGTGAATATTGAATATGTTGACTCTCAAGATATCGAGAGCAAAGGCACAGAGTTACTGGATCACCTTGATGCTATCTTAGTACCTGGTGGCTTTGGTAATCGTGGTGTTGAAGGTAAAATTTTAGCTGCAAAGTATGCACGTGAAAACAAAGTACCATACCTAGGTATTTGTTTAGGGATGCAAGTTGCGCTTATTGAATATGCGCGTAACGTTGCAGGCCTTACTGGTGCTAACTCGACTGAGTTTGATCTTGAAAGCCCACACCCAGTTGTTGGTCTTATCACAGAGTGGTTAGATGCTGACGGTAAGATTGAAGTACGTGACCACGATTCTGATCTTGGTGGCACCATGCGTCTTGGTGCGCAGCTTTGCCACCTAAAAGAGGGTTCTAAGGTACGCGACGTTTATGGTAATGCTGAAATCGTTGAGCGTCACCGTCACCGCTATGAAGTAAACAACAACTATGTTGCTGAGCTTGAAAAAGCAGGCCTGCAATTTACTGGTCTGTCAGAAGACAAGAAGCTAGTTGAAATTATTGAGAATAAAGATCACCCTTGGTTTATCGCGGCTCAGTTCCACCCTGAGTTCACGTCAACGCCTCGTGATGGTCATCCATTATTTGAAGGCTTTGTTGCGGCGGCGTACAGCTACCAAAAAGCATCTTCATAATAAGAAAAAGCCGTGCTCTTGCACGGCTTTTTTGTTGCAGAAGGTTTTGCAATAGGCGCTAAGTGTAGTGTTTATCGCCAAACTTTTCTTATCTGCCGGCGCGTCAATGTGATACGTGTAAAATCTTCACTTTGCGAAGCTACAGAGATAAGGCAAACTTTAAAGCGGGTTTATTGACCCTGAATTCGCCTGCGATAGAGCAGTGCAACACACACCACTTTGGGAATAAGAGGAATCAAGATGTCAAAAATCGTTAGAGTGATTGGCCGTGAAGTTATGGACTCACGCGGTAACCCAACAGTAGAAGCGGACGTACACCTAGAGTCAGGTGCATGGGGCCGTGCATGTGCACCATCAGGTGCATCTACGGGTACCCGTGAAGCACTAGAGCTACGTGACGGTGATAAGTCTCGTTACTTAGGTAAAGGTGTATTGACTGCGGTAAACTACGTAAATAACGAAATCGCGGCAGCACTTGAAGGTCAAAATGCGCTAGAGCAACGTGCAATCGACCAAATCATGTTGGACTTAGACGGCACTGAAAACAAAGAAAAACTAGGTGCGAACGCAATCCTTGCGGTATCTCTAGCAACAGCAAAAGCAGCGGCACAGGACAAAGGCGTTGCGCTATACGAGCATATTGCAGACATCAACGGTACAGCAGGCCAGTACTCAATGCCAGTTCCTATGATGAATATTATCAATGGTGGTGAGCACGCGGATAACAACGTTGATATTCAAGAGTTTATGGTTCAGCCTGTCGGTGCAAAAAGCTTCCGTGAAGCACTACGCATGGGCGCTGAAATCTTCCATAGCCTGAAAAAAGTACTGAAGTCACGTGGCCTGAACACGGCGGTTGGTGATGAAGGTGGTTTTGCACCAGATCTTAAATCGAACGAAGAAGCGCTGGAGGTGATTGTTGAAGCGGTTGCAGCTGCGGGCTACGAAATGAACAAAGACGTCACGCTTGCACTTGACTGTGCAGCGTCTGAGTTTTACGTAGATGGCAAGTATGACCTGAAGGGCGAAGGTAAAACATTCGACTCGGAAGGTTTTGCAGACTTCTTGGCCGATCTTGCCGCACGTTACCCAATTGTATCAATTGAAGATGGTCTAGACGAAAGCGACTGGGCTGGCTGGAAAATCCTAACAGATAAAATTGGTGATAAAGTTCAGTTAGTCGGTGATGACCTCTTTGTTACTAACACTAAGATCCTAAAGCGCGGTATTGAAGAAAGCATTGGTAACTCAATCTTGATTAAATTCAACCAGATTGGTTCACTGTCTGAAACGCTTGATGCCATCAAAATGGCGCAAGATGCCGGCTTTACTGCTGTTATTTCACACCGCTCTGGTGAGACAGAAGATGCAACAATTGCTGATTTAGCAGTTGCTACAGCGGCTGGTCAAATTAAGACGGGTTCACTTTGTCGTTCTGATCGCGTAGCTAAGTACAACCAGCTATTACGTATTGAAGAAGCGCTAGGTGAAAAAGCAGTATACAAAGGTCGTAGCGAAATCAAAGGTCAATAATTCGCGGTACTCGATTTTTAGTAAAGACGCCAGTTTAGATACTGGCGTTTTTGTTGCTAACGTTCGTCATCCCAAATTTCACAATTAGCTTGGCCATTTCGGAACGTCCAACAAACTTGAAGTGAATTACAAGCGTCATCCATCGTTGCAGGGCCATTACCTCCAGCAACGGCTGGCGTCATCTTGGTAGTAAGTGTTTTGTTCACACTGAGTTCTTTAATCGATTTTTTGTTGAATTTTAATTTCACTGTCGTTTCCTTCTATAAAAATATAAATATTAACCAAATCTATACAAGATGTTGGCTGTTTTACATTTGTACTTTTTGTACAAAAAGTCAACAGTTGTTTTTTTAAGCACCAAACTCTTGTGCCAATATCGATTGGGTAAAGTTGATTTTTAAATAAAACCCTCTTGGTAAAGTTTGAATAATTTTACCGTTTGGTCCTATGGCGTCGGTAACCGCTTTGGCATTAGCAGCCTTTGGCCTTATCTGCATAACTTCTCCAAGATGCCCTGAGATTAGGTCTACGTGACCAGTCGCGATTAACTCTATTTGCTCTTCCCAGTCTCTTCGTAATAGCTGTTCTTGATTTGCATCTGGTTGCCATAAGAAGCCGTGTCCGATAACCCGATTAATTAAAGGAATGTCTCGCTCGGCTAAAATGGGTAGCCAGAGCACGTGAGCTAGTTTCTTTTTAACACTCGATGCTTCCCATGTTAATCCGGTTAACTGAGTAAGCGGCACGACAGACACATAGGTTGTCTCTAGCGGTTTACCTTGATAGCTTATTGGTAAAGTCTTGAGTTCAACACCAATATGTTCAAAATCTGGCACAGGCTTTGAGCCCGCAGTGGCACCTAAGGCCGCTTCGATGAGTTGCCCTACCCAACCTTTTTCTCTGAGTAAGTCTTGTGGCGTTTTAAACGAAAGCTGCTGAGCGAGTTCACCGAGTGTTAAACCTGCTATGTTTTCGACACGCTGCATAAGTTCTCCCACGGAATGTGGTGGTGTAACTGATGGCAAGCGATACTCCTGAGTCTATCTACTAAAAACACGATTATAAAAGAAATCATGTGGTGAAGTAAGTTGGTTATTTTGCACTCAACTTAAGTGGGGGTTGTACTTGCAAGATTTGGGTAAAGTAATAACTTTATTATCTATATGATAAATATGAAGTTATTTTTATTTTATTACAGGCAAACCTCCTCGGAAATATTATAGCTTTGGATAAATACAAGGCTATAAACACAATTATCCACAGATTATGTGGAAAACCTGAGTTGTGAAGTGTGTAATTGTGGATTTGTTCGTAATTTGAACTGAAAAATACCAAGTTATGCACAAGTTGTGGGTAACTTGAGAGTATGCTGAGATAATTTAGGTATAGAATGGAATTAAATTTGCCGTGACGCGGGAGTTGTGGAACAATCATTAAAAATCGACTTATAAATGAGGCACTAAGGTGATTGATGCCGAAGGGTTTCGTGCCAATGTCGGAATAGTGATTTGTAATAATCAGGGGCAGGTTTTTTGGGCCCGTCGTTACGGACAACACTCTTGGCAATTTCCCCAAGGCGGAATAGATCAAGGGGAAACACCTGAGCAAACGATGTATCGTGAACTTCATGAAGAAGTTGGACTTAGGCCAGAAGATGTTGAAATAGTAGCAAGTTCTAAACATTGGTTACGTTACAAACTACCAAAAAGGTTAATTAGACGAGATTCAAGCCCAGTTTGTATCGGGCAAAAGCAGAAATGGTTTTTATTGAAACTTAGGTGTAAAGATGAAGACGTAGACTTATTACGTACGCATCACCCTGAGTTTGATGATTGGCGCTGGGTAAGCTATTGGTATCCAGTACGTCAAGTTGTATCATTTAAGCGCGATGTCTATCGTCGAGTGATGAAGGAATTCGCTCCGTTTGCGATGCCATTTGGTAAGCGTGAACCGCAAGGGCAGAAGGATTTCTGGCGCACGAAACGATAAAAAACAAAGGAGCAGCAGGTGTTAGCAACGTTAAGATCGATTGCTGAGTCAGTGGCGCAGCAAAGTGACCTACAAAGCGCGTTAAATTGCTTTGTTACTATGGTCAAAGATGCTATGCACACTGAATGCTGCTCAGTTTATTTTGCCGATTACAGTCAAGATAATTTTATCCTGATGGCAACCGATGGCTTAAATCCTAAAGCCATCGGGAAATTCCGAATGGGATTTACGGAAGGCCTAGTCGGTCTTGTTGCCCAGCGTGAAGAGCCAATTAACGTTGCCCACGCCCAATCACACCCAAGATTCAAACTTTCACCCGAGGTGAATGAAGAAGGCTACAATGCTTTCTTATCAGTACCCGTTGTACACCAGCGCAAAGTGCTTGGGGTTATTGTAGTGCAGCAAAAGCTTGCTCGTGTATTTAGCCATGATGAAGAGTCCTTTCTTATTACGCTTTCAGCGCAATTGGCTTCACAGCTAGCAAACACAGAGATCCAAACCTTACTTCAACAAGATGCAAGCAGCCATAGAACCTCGGTGTTAAAAGGGGTATCGAGTGCACCAGGTATCGCCTTAGGTGATGGTTATGTGGTGTTACCCCATATTGATTTTGCGAGTATTGAGCCCCAGCATAGTGACAATATTCAGCAGCAGATTCAGCTGTTTCATCAGGCGGTAGCTGCGACTCGGCAAGAATTTCATATTTTAGCCAAAACCCTGAGTGATGATATTCCAAAAGAAGCGGTAGCCGTGTTTGAGGTTTACCAACAACTTTTGGATGCCAAGAGTTTAGGTAAACAAGTGGAGACTGAGATACAACAAGGCTGGAACGCAAAAACGGCGCTAAAGCTTGTTATTGAAAAGCTTGTGGCTCAGTTTGATATGATGAGCGACCCTTATATCAAAGAGCGCGCGATTGATGTCAATGATATTGGTCTTCGCGTGCTCCAGCATTTAGTCTCTACCGAACAAGCCGTTAAACACTATCCAGATAATACCATTCTCATCGCCCATACCTTGACCCCAACTATGCTAGCGCAAGTACCAAAAGAAAAGCTCAAAGGGGTAGTCAGTGTACATGGCTCAGCCAACTCTCATGCCTCAATTCTTACTCGTGCGATGGGCGTCCCCGCCATTTGGGGTATAGAAGACATTCCATTATTACAGTTTGATGGCAAGTCCATGATCATGGACGCGTATTCTGGACGGCTTTATATTTCGCCTTCGCAAATGTTGGTCAATGAGTACGTTGAAATCAAGCGCAAAGACAACATACTGCATGATAAGTTTGAAGCGGAACATGATTTGCCTCCTATTACACTTGATGGTGAGCGTATAAATTTACTCTTGAATGCAGGGCTTGATCTATCAACTGAAACATTAAGCGCCAGTTATTGCGATGGGGTAGGCCTTTACCGTACCGAGTCTTGGTTTATGCAAAAAGGCCAGTTCCCTACGCAATCGGAGCAAGAAGTCTGGTATCGCGAGGTGCTATCACGCTATCACCCTGAGCCCGTAGTGATGCGGACTTTAGATATCGGTGGCGATAAAATTCTAGATTACTTTGATATAAAAGAAGAAAACCCATTTTTAGGATGGCGGGGCATTCGTGTATCGCTGGATCATCCCGAGCTTTTCTTGGATCAAATCAAAGCCATGATCAAAGCCAATGCGGGTCTTGGCAACTTACAGATCATGTTGCCTATGGTGGGCCATAGTGAGGAAATAGATGAAGCGATGGCGCTCATAGAGCAGGCTTGTTTTGAGTTGCAAGACGAGTGGGCTGATCCTTTTTATACCATTGACCGGCCAGAAATTGGCGTAATGCTTGAAGTACCGTCTAGCGTGTACTTGCTACCTGAGTGGTCGAAAAAAATCGATTTTTGTTCTGTTGGCAGCAACGATTTGACGCAGTATTTATTGGCTGTAGATAGAACCAACGCACAAGTGGCGGATCTTTTTGACCCCTATCACCCCAGTGTATTACGAGTGTTAAACCAGATTGCACAGCAGTGTGAACTGCATGAGCTGCCTTTTAGCCTGTGTGGAGAGTTAGGTGGTGAGCCTGAGGGAGCAATTTTGCTTATTGCCATGGGATATCGCCGTTTGAGTATGAATATCTCATCACTGAACAAAGTGAAATGGGTGCTACGCCGACTCAAAGTAACGGATATGGAGGCTTTACTTGAAAGTTGTTTAGCGCAACCTTCATCTAAGCAAGTGCGCCGAATTATTAAAGAATTTATGATAGAACATAATTTTGCAGAATTACTCTATACCAGCCACCAAGCAAAGGGTGCTTCTTAAGGCTATTTACGCTACCATTACGGCGCTATAAGAATAAGAGCTTGTTGATGGAAACTATTATACTCATCGTTGTACTTTGCGCTTTGCTAGGCTGTGCAGTTGGCTTTTTGGCCGGTCTGCTTGGTATCGGCGGCGGGCTACTGATAGTCCCCATTTTATCTGTCATCTTGACCAAATTTGATATTATACCCACAGATCAGGTGGTGTTGGTTGCAATTGCGACGTCACTTGCCTCCATTATCTTCACTTCGACATCTTCAGCCAAAGCGCATCATAAAAATGACAATGTTCCATGGCACATTGCGCCATGGGTGATGTTAGGTGTGGCAGTCGGCGCGCTGGGTAGTGGCTTTGCCGCAGTGATGTTGCCTGAAAAACTCGTTAGAATTATTTTTGTGGTTAGTGTTGTGGGTATTGCTTTGAAAATGGCGTGGAGTTCCAGAAGACCGCCACAATCAACCAGAGTCATACCACAAGGTCCGGTACTTGCGATGCTAACCTCAGTAACGGGGCGTTGTCTGCAATGATTGGTATTGGCGGTGGGGCGCTAATCGTCCCACTACTGACATTTTTCTCTGTTGATATGAAAAAAGCGATAGGATGTGCGTCTGCCAGCGGTATCATTATTGCTATATTTGGCTCCTTTGGCTATATCGCCTCTGGCAGCCAACATGTGGATATTGAACATGGATTTTTAGGTTTTGTCTATTTACCGGCTTTGTTTGGTATAGTAGCAACTTCATGGTTTATGGCGCCTATTGGTGCTAAAGCTACGCACCACTTACCAGTTACAACGATTAAGAAAGTGTTTGCGGCGTTACTCATTGTTATCGCTGGCAATATGTTAATGAATTAAGGAAAGGCTATGGCTTTGCAGTTTCCACAGATAGACCCTGTGATTTTTTCCATCGGACCGCTTAGTGTTCACTGGTATGGATTAATGTACTTAATCGGCTTTATGTTCGCCATGTGGTGGGCAGGAAAAGAAGCAAAAAAACCAAACTCTGGTTGGAATAAAGACCAAGTTGGCGATCTGGTCTTTTACTGTATGCTCGGCGTGATCTTGGGTGGGCGAATTGGTTACGTGCTGTTTTATCAATTCTCTCATTTTATTGAAAACCCGCTTTATTTGTTTAGGGTGGACCAAGGCGGTATGTCTTTCCATGGCGGAGCATTGGGCGTTATCACGGCGATTATCGTGTATGCGCTTAAAAACAAACGTTCGATTTTATCGGTAGGTGACTTTGTCGTTCCTATGGTGCCTGTTGGGCTTTTTGCGGGTCGTATCGGTAACTTCATTAATGGCGAATTATGGGGTCGCGTAACGGATGTTCCTTGGGCATTTATTTTCCCTACGGGCGGACCACAGCCGCGCCACCCATCACAACTTTATGAAGCGTTTTTTGAAGGGTTGGTATTGTTTGTGATGTTGGTATGGTTTAGGAAAAAACCGCGCCCAGCGGGCAGTGTAGCAGGTCTATTTTTAGCCGGTTACGGTGTCTTCCGCTTCTCAATCGAGTATTTCCGTGAACCAGATGCACATATTGGCTTATATGGTGGCTTTATTTCTCAAGGTCAGATCTTGTCTCTCCCTATGGTGATTGCAGGCGCTATCCTTATGGTGTGGGCATATAAGCGAGAAGGTAGCAACCCATCTACCGGGCAAGTTAAAAGTTAAAGAGTAGCGAACAATGAAGCAATATTTAGAACTGATGCGCCATGTGCGTGATAATGGTACAAAAAAAGAAGACCGCACGGGCACCGGCACAGTGAGTGTTTTTGGATACCAGATGCGCTTCAATTTGCAAGAAGGCTTCCCGCTTGTAACGACGAAAAAGTGTCATCTACGCTCGATTATTCACGAGCTACTTTGGTTCTTGCAAGGCGATACTAACATCAAATACCTAAAGGAAAATGGTGTTAGTATTTGGGATGGCTGGGCAACGGATGAGGGGGACTTAGGCCCGGTTTATGGTAGCCAGTGGCGTTCTTGGACAGGGCCAAATGGTGAGGTGATTGACCAAATCAGCGATGTTGTTGAGCAAATCAAAACCAACCCTGACTCTCGCCGTTTAATTGTGAGTGCATGGAACCCTGCACTTTTGCCAGACACGAGCTATTCACCGAAAGAAAACGCAGCGATGGGCAAACAAGCGTTGCCACCTTGCCACACGTTATTCCAATTTTATGTACTAGATGGCAAGCTCTCTTGCCAGCTTTATCAACGAAGTGCGGATATTTTCTTGGGGGTACCCTTTAACATCGCAAGCTATGCGCTGTTAACAATGATGATTGCTCAAGTTTGCGACTTAGAAGTGGGTGATTTCGTGCATACCTTTGGCGATGCCCATTTGTACTTAAACCATATGGAACAAGTTGAAGAGCAGTTAAGCCGCGAGCCATTTGCTAAGCCGCAAATGCAGATCAATCCTCAAGTAAAAGACATCTTTGGTTTTAAGTTTGAAGACTTTGAGTTGGTGAATTATGAATGTCACCCGCATATCAAGGCACCAGTCGCTATTTAGGAGCAGTCATGAAAGCCGTTATTCCAGTGGCGGGTCTTGGCACTCGCATGTTACCCGCGACTAAGGCCATTCCAAAAGAAATGCTACCAATTGTCGATAAGCCTTTGATCCAGTATGTTGTAGATGAAGCTGCGGCGGCGGGCGTCAAAGAAATCGTGCTGGTTACCCATTCGAGTAAAAACTCAATTGAAAACCACTTCGATAAGAGCTTTGAGCTGGAAGCAACACTGGAAAAGCGGGTTAAGCGTCAGCTTCTTGAAGACGTGCAATCTATATGTCCCAAAGGGGTTACGCTGATCCATGTACGCCAAGGTGAGGCTCGTGGCCTTGGCCATGCCATCAATTGTGCAGCGCCTGTGATTGGTGATGAGCCCTTTGTGGTTATGTTGCCTGATGTGCTAGTCGATGAGGCCGCATGTGACTTAACAAAAGATAATCTTGCTGACATGATCGCGCGTTTTAAAGCTTCTGGTAATAGCCAAGTGATGGTAGAAGCGGTGGCACCTGAGCTAGTCTCTCAGTTTGGTATTGTGGATTTTGGGGGGGGCAGCACTCGCGCAAGGAGAATCAAGTGCGATGCGGTCTATCGTCGAAAAGCCAGAACAACAAAGTGCGCCTTCAAACTTAGCCGTTGTTGGTCGTTACGTGTTAAACAAATCTATTTGGCCACTTTTGGCAAAAACACCGCTAGGTGCTGGTGGCGAAATTCAATTGACTGATGCTATTGCGATGTTGATGGAGCGAGAGCAAGTGGATGCATACTCATTACGTGGAAAAAGTCATGATTGCGGGAGCAAAATCGGCTATTTAAAAGCGATAGTTGAACATGCGATGCGAAGAGAAGAATATTCGACTGAGCTTGCTTCCCTTATCGATTTAATTACTAAAAGGTAATTACATAAAGTTAAATGTACGGATATTTGCGGTAAAAGCATTTGGCTATTCGGCATGACTTATGTACCATAGCAGACAAATGGAATTTTTTTTAACTTATTGTGAATATTAAGCTTTTTTTACTTTTTGTGGTTGGCATCGTCATTGTTTTGAGTGGTTGTAGTCATTCAGCTCAGCAGCCCTCACAATTAACCGAGCAGCAGCTCGAAAGTATTGAGCGATTGAGCTTGTTAGAACAGGATCTCTCAAACCTGCTTACTTTGTTAGAGTCTCAAGCTAACGTCGATAATATTCAAGCAGTACCGAATACTGGTGTAGAGGTTAAGCGTTATTCCGCCAGTAAACAAAAAGCTAATCAAACGACTGGAATTCAACTGAAATTATTTCCAGTATCTATCAATTCCGGGCCTCAGGTCGAGCAGCATCAAGCGTTATTAGCGGCGGTAAAGCAAAGGTTTCCCACTATATTCTTAGGAGCTGAGTTTCAAATACAAGCGTTTGAAATGCGAGACTGGGCGACAGTTTCTGGATTAAGATCAATTCCAGAAGCAAAAATTTATTGTAGACTATTTTCTATCCAAAGCATTGATTGTAGAAGATTAATGCTTTAATTTTTACTAAAGTTTTCCCATTTGGGAACGATAAAGAATAAGTCACCAAAAAAACGGTATTGCGGTGATGATAAAAATGACTCCTAAAGGAATTTAAAGATGAAAACACTGATTAAATCTGCGCTTATCGCAAGTTCTATATCCGCTGCTTTACTTACCTCTTCAGTAATTGCTAAAGATACTGCTCGCCTTGAAGTAAAAGTTGAAGTTAAAAATTTATTTTCAGCTGAAGCCGGTGACCCACTTGATTTTGGTATCATTCGAGTACAGGGGGATGCAGCTGATGTCGCTACGATGAAAATTGAGGCGGATCCAACACTGACTGACCCTGAAATTAAGAATACTGGTGATGCAGTAATAAACCTCATTAGTACGGGGGGAGCTGGCTCTATCAATATCACAGATGCAGCGCCAAATACTGAGTTAACGATTACGGTTCCGGCTGCAACTACGGTGGATAGCGTAGGTAATGCTTCATTTGATTTAAAGGATTTTGAATTTTATGTGGTAAGCGGTGCACAACCCAATAGCGAAGTGACAAACAACAAGTTTAGAGTTGATGCAAATGGTGCTGCAACGCTTTCTGTTGGTGCAACACTAAGTACGAAAGCCCTTTCAGGGACAGATACGTACGGTGGCGGTGTATACACCAGCAAAGTTGATATCGAAATCGCATACTAAAACATGTGGCGCTACATTGTACTGGCATTACTTTTTGTCAGTCACTTTGTCAAAGCTCAAGACATATCAGTAGTCAAGAAACTGAGCTTTGGCACGATTGCGATTATTGATCAAAATAGTGCCGGTACAGTGACAATAGAGCCTAATGTTCGGCCACAAACGTCAAGCAATATTCTATTTGTAGAGTTTGGTCATGCGGCAGAAATCCTTTTGACCGATTTTCCCCACAACCGCCAAATTAGTGTCCAATCTACAGTGTACAACGACTGGTTTGGTTATTGGAATCTTGGCGCATCCGATGCGTTTCAATTGATAGAGCTGTATCACGAGAAGGCGATTTACACGGATAGTGTCGGGTCTGGTGAGTTTAAAGTCGGTGGTCAATTGCGTTTTGCTGGTAATGGTAAGTCCCTATCGGATGGGGTGCAAACTTTAAATGTTGAAATAACTTTGTCTTACTAAATTATGAATAAATTAATATTAACGCTGCTTTTGTTTTGTTGCTGTAAAGTAAGCGCCAACTTAATGATCACCCCAACACGCGTTGCTTTCGAAGAGCGTCAGAGAATTGAAAGAGTTACTATCATTAATAATGGTGATGTGACCAAATCTTATCGACTTGAATTTCAAGAGAAGCTAGCACTTAAAGAAGGTGGTTACGCCAATTTTGCCGAGCAAAATATGAACCCTATGGCAGCGAGTCATTTCATCCGTATTTCACCTAGACAAGTAACATTAGGGCCAGGTGAGCGTCAGGTGATAAAGCTGGCCGTGCGGAGAAAGGCAAATATGGAACAAGGAGAGTATCGCTCACACCTGCTCTTTAGGGAGCTGCCGAATAATAAAGGTAACCTGAAAGAAGGTATCAATATTGACGTGCTGATGAGCTATAGCATTCCGGTTATGCTGCGAGTTGGCGATGCGAACCCGCAAATACGGCTTGAAGATGTCACTGTACGCGACGCAAAAGGTGGTCGTCAGGCAATAACGGTACTACTTAATCGAACAGGGAAATATAGTAGTTTTGGCGAACTATCCGCTTATTGGCAGGGTAAAAATGACGCTAAACCAGTGCGGATCGGCGTGCTGAATAAGTTTGCTGTATATCCAGAGCTTAATCAAAGAAGTGTAGAGTTCTTGGTAGACCCAGCAATTAAACTTAGCCCATCAGGTAAGGTCCTAATAAAGTATGTGGGTGATGAGGAATACACTGACCGCACTTTTGTAGATGACTCGGTATCCTTGTAGTTTGGTGTAAGCGAACTTGATGAGAGCATCGGCTATTTGGCGCACGTTACTAATAGGAGCACTATGCCTTCAGCCCGCTTTGGCATTGCAGGCTGATGCATTACAACAGCTGTTAGAACGGGTTGAACGCGTTAAAGCAAAACTTGCTATACAGCAAAGAGGGCGGGTTGTATCTCGAGTTGATGTTGGTACAGAGCTATTCTTATCCGCCTATAAAGGAAATTTATACTTAGGTGAAGTAATCGCGGTGACGTCAGAACAAGGCGTCAATGTGGAACTCTTGAGCTTGTTTTCTGCCTTGGGATTTGTGGTGTCAGAAGATGTATCGGGGAACTTTGGCGGCTGGTTCTTCACGCCCGAAAACACCTTTAGTCTTAACGCCAAGTCGCATCTAGTTGAGAGCAAGGGGCAGCGAACGCAATTGAGTGATAGAGAAATTCAGGTCATTAATGGCGAGGTGTTTCTCGCCGATTATATCGTTGCGACTTTATTCGATGTTAGTCTGTTTACCGATATACAGGATTTATCGTTGACCGTTAAGAGTAAGCAAATTCTGCCAATAGAAGCACAGCAACAGCGATTAGGAAGGGAGGTTGTTAGGTTTGACCGTAATGCCAGCGCAACATTACCGTGGCGACCAAGTCCCTATCAAAGCATCGGTAAACCAGTGTTGGACGCTCAGATAAATACGCAAATGACTGAAGACAATCGTCAGACATCTTATTCTCTTATTGGCTCACAAGACATCGCCTATTGGCAAGCCCAGTACTTTATTGCGGGTAGAGAAGGAGATGTCATTAATCGCTCACGCATGTCCCTCAACCGTGCTTCAAAAAAGGCTGATGTTTTACCATTTGGGAATTTTACCAAGGTGTCGCTCGGTGATGTCCAGAGTGTTCAAGTTGGAGTCGATGCGCTAAATGAAGAAGGGCGAGGAGTGAGCTTCAGTAACGCGCCGTTAGATAAGCGCACTAATCGTCAGCGCATTGTCATCTCAGGTCCTGTTCAGGTAGGGTGGGACGTAGAACTTTATCGAAATGGGTTATTGATTGGACAAGAAAACAATCTCCAATCTGGGCGCTATGAGTTCGAAAATATTGATTTACTATTTGGTGAAAATACCTTTGAACTCGTGATGTATGGAGGGCAAGGTCAAGTATCAAAAGAAGTGCAAACCTATTATGTTGAACAGAGCACTGCAAATGAAGGTGAAGGGTTTTTTGCCGTATCAATTACTGATACGGGCAAAAGTATACTGGGCGACAAGACTGCATTGTCGGGGACGTCAAGCTGGCAAGTAAATGGCCGCTTTGACTACGGACTTACTAAAAATTTTGCGGTGTATGCAGGTTTGCAACATCGTCAAGGTTTGAAAAATAGCGCATCAGAACAATACTTTTCTACCGGGTTTAACACCAATATTAACAAACTACTACTACTGGATGTTGACTATAGTAAGAGCGACGCGGCCCAACATCTCTCTGCAAATACTCGAACCCGTCTACTTGGGCAACAGGTAGGTGCTAAAGTTGAGTTAAAGGAAGATCTAGAGCAGGATGAAAATGCGACCGAGATAAAATTAACGGCGGCAGGAGAGTGGTCTCTTTTTGACGTGGCTAAGGTTTACTATCGTGCTGAATACTTCCATCTTGACAAGGCTAATACTGATACTATAGAGCAAGCATCGTTACTTTTTAGCACGGGTAATTACTGGGGTACTTTCAGTAACCAATTTGTGTGGCAAGAGCCGACCAATCAAGCCAGCGACGTGAGTGGCTACTTGCGGTGGCAGCGCAGGGTTCTTGGTGTGTATAGTCGTTTTACTACTTGGTATGACATAAAACCTTCCAATGAAATTACAGCAGCAGAGCTTGAGTTGAGCAAAGAGCTAAGTCCTGAGCTTGATCTTGGCGTTACCTTATACAAAGACTTTGCTGCCGATTACTATAAAACCGAACTTGGATTGAGCTGGAACCATGATAAGTTTAGGTTGTTAACAGACTTGCAATACGATAACGATGATAACTGGCAAGTGGGTCTATCTGGCCAAGTGAGTATTGGAGCGGGCGAAACCGTAGATCAAATTTTCTTAACAGGAAAACGCTTGTCGCAGTTTGGCTCTTTGATGGTTCGTACTTTTATCGACCAGAATAACAATGGCTATCTTGATGATGGGGAGTTACCGCTAAAAGGGGTAACCATAAAAGCATTGCAAAACTTTGCACAAGGTAAAACTGACGACGATGGTGTAGCACTGCTACCCGCAATGGTAAATTACAAACGAACAGATATTATTGTTGACAAAGATACAATCCCCGAACCCTTTTTAGTTCCCGCTAACGATGGCTTTTCATTCACTCCAAGGCCCGGTTATATTGAATATGTTGAAATACCATTTGTAAACTCGTCGGAAATTGAAGGTGTTGTTGAAATCAATGAGGGTACTGAACACCGACCTGCAGGCTTCACAACAGTCAGTTTACTTGATGAAAAGGGTAACGAAGTCGCGCGCACTCAGACGGCATATGACGGCTACTATGTATTTACTGGTTTGAAGCCAGGGACTTATCGTACAGCGATAAGTGATGCGAAAAGGCTCGCGGTAGCCAGTACTCAGCAGATAGAAGTGGAGTTAAGTGCAGAGGGAGACTTGCTGCTTGATGTAAATCACGAATTACAGCGACAGCATGCAACCACGCAAGAGTTTGCTGTAGTTGGACGCTTCAATACGCTAACTATATTAAAAGTATACGCGGCGATTTTGGCTAAGCGTTATCCTACGTTATTACGCGACAGTTTTGGGTATGCGCAAAAAGAAGGCGACGCCACCTATTTACTTATCTTAAGAAATGACGCCACGCAAAATGCGGCAAATATTTGCCAAAACCTACTTCCCTTCAAAGTTTCTTGCGCGGTGGAAGCCTTAACTATTTATGAAAGAGAAAAAAATGCAATCAATTAAGTGGCACCTCACTATGCTCAGTTTCGTTGCGTTAAGTGGTTGCCAAGCAACTGCGAGCAAGAGTCAACTTGACACATTACAAATGAAGAAGCAGCTATCTTTACTGGAGCAACAGGTAAGTACCTTACAACAAGAAGTAGAGCAGCTAAGAGCGCTAAAACAGCAGGTTGCTAAGTTTGAAGAAGTGCAGGAAGATCTTGATGTTATTGCGATGCAGCTATCAAGTTCACTTGCAAAACAAAAGGACGCGGAGCTTTTAGCAAAGCAGCCCGAACAAGTAAAAGCGCGAGAAACAAAATTCGTAGAGGAACAAGATAAGCAGGAGGAAGTGGCTGAATTTGCAATTCAATTGGCCTCTACAACGGAGTATGTCAAGCTTAGGCAGACCTATGAACAGCTTAAGGATAAGCTACCGCTAGACTTTGCTAAAAGCGAAGTGAATATCGAACAAGTAGATATTCAAAGTACGAAATACTACCGACTAAAATTAGGTGCATTCACAGATAAAGCCTCTGCATATCAAGGCTGCCAGCAACTTAAGCGTGCAGGTTTAAGCTGCTTAGTTAGTCACTACACCAGTCATCGACTTTAAAACTTGGTGCGTATTTTGCATTTTATCCGATAAGTTTATCGTGGGCGTGGTGAAATGAAATATCTAGCACTCATAGTGATTGTGTTGTTGGTAGGGTGTACAAGCAGTCAACAGGTTGGGAAAAGAGAAGCGACCCAGCAGCAAGAAATCTTACCTGATTTAGATGGGTTTGGCGCTCAGTTAGCCGCGGAGCTCGGGCAGTATGTACGTCCCTTCAAGCCGAATTCAACGCTTGCTGTGACGAGTTTTTTTAAGGCTAATCAGCTGTATGATACCATTGATGGGCAAGGTTCTGGCTTGAGCGTGGCCTTGCAAGAATCCCTCATGACCCATTTAAGTCAAATGGGGGCCGATGTTGTGGAATATCGACTCAGGAACGCTTTATCTTTACAAAGTTCTGCCGATAGTATGTTAAGCCGGGAGTTAAATAAGCTGAATCAGCGCCAGAAAATTGACCTTGTGGTGGTCGGCACAATCGTAGAAAGTCGAGATACCTATTTGGTCAATGCGAGGCTGGTTGATACGTTACATAATCGCGCGGTTTCAGCTGCATCAATCAGTATTCCTAAAGCTGCGATGTGGGGGACGGAGCGTGTCACAAATCGCGACGGTCAAATTATACGAAGCCAATATTAGTGGAGATGAGAGTAATGAAAAAAGTATTAAGTTTGGTTTTGCCTCTTTCATTGATGGTTGGCTGTGCTCAGAGTCACTTTTTTGCGGTGGATAATGCTCAGGCTGAGCCCGTGCGCAATGGCTTTGAGAAATCTTCGATGTATCAAAGTAACCCAAACGGTATGAAGCAATTTTCTGTTTCTCAGCAAATGGCCGGTAAGAATGTCACTCACTATGTTCAAAGCATTATGCAAGACATGGTAGCAAACTTGAAACACGTGAATGAGAAAACACCGGTAGCGGTGACAAGTTTTGTATTTTTAGATAAAGAATTTGATAAAGGCTCCTTGCTGGGTAACCAATTGGCTGAAAGCTTTATCCATGAGCTTCATGCATTTGGGATCCCCGTTGTGGACTTTAAAACAACAGATTATATCCGGGTGACACCTGAAGGCGATTTTATTTTTAGCCGTGATTTTTTAGAGCTATCTGACAACCATCCTTTTTTATACGTGCTAGGTGGTACTTTGGTTAATCACCAAGGCGGAGTTATGGTCAATGCCAGAGTGGTTGGACTTAGAAGTAAAAGTGTCGTGGGCTCTGCTCAAGGCTTTTTGCCACAAAACGTAGTCAATGCCCTACAAGATGGTGCGGCATACGATGGCATTCGTATAGAGCGCGCGAACTAATTCGGAGGCGATGATGAAAAATGTAGTGCTATTCGCGACGACACTTGCATTACTCGGTGGCTGTGAAATGACAAAACAGACGGCTCCTGAATCTACAGAAACGCAGCAATCCGACATGGAAATATTATATGCCATGATGGAAGAGCAAGAACGTAATGAAGATTTACAAGCGGCGGTAACGCAAGATATTGGCTTCGTTAGCTATCGTCATCGCAAAGAAATTGCGAATTACGCCAATCAAATTGCGTTGGAATTGTCAGATACGGTATTGGGGCAAAAGCCGGAGTCGATAGCGGTCGCTAGTTTTGTTAACTTTAATGAATCGCTAAGGGATACTAATCAGCTAGGAAACCAATTGGCTGAGTCTTTAATGCATCAAATGCAAAAGCTGGGCTATCAAGCGCTAGACTTTAAAGCGCTAGGAAAAATAGAAGTGACATCCAGTGGCGATTTGACTTTTTCTCGTAACGCAAGTCGCTTGAAAAACGTGCAATCACCCAGCCATTTGCTGACAGGCACTATGGTTTACCGTCCACGAGGCGTGGAGGTGAATGCAAGGTTGCTAGAGTTTAACACCAATTTAGTGATCGCGAGCACGGTGGTGACCATCCCGTATTTTATTCTTGATGATCAGGCAACCGCTTCAAGGTAATACTTCAAATAGCACTTTTTAGAAGAGAATAGCGTTTAGATTTTATTAAAAGCGAAGCGCTATCCTATTTCTTACTCAAACCTCAAGCGAAGTAACTGATAGCGCAGTAGTGGGGCCTAACTGCTGCGTATTCGCCTACGGATTTACGCCATTTATTACCACAAATAATTTGACTATTAATCTTTAAAAGTTCATTAAGATCAGTATACTAAAGCGAAGTCACTGGGATGCAGTACGAAAGCGAACCAACAACTCCAGACTTAAGTTATGCAGACCCCGCTAACGAAGGCTAAAAAGGCGTTCGTAACTGACTTTAGAGATTGTCCCCATAGTTTAATGGATAAAACAAGGCCCTCCTAAGGCTTAGATGTAGGTTCGATTCCTACTGGGGACGCCATTTACATTCACCACAGCGTGGAATTACCAAAGTAAATGGGCGGCACAAGCATGGTTTAGAGTGCGTAGTCGTCGAAAACCTTGCCTTTACCACAGGCAGGCTCAGCACTTACAGTGCAAACTCATTTTCATTGTCTATTTGAATTTCAACCAAATCATTAATTTGCACATTGTGCAGTGGGCGATTGCTGATGTTTACCGCAATGGCATTTTGTGCATTCACCTGGATCACTTGCAGCTTATTAATAGTTTTAATTTGGTGCATAAATATTTTACCATCGACGTTAGTCAACGGATTACTATGCGCTACATTGAGGATCTGGCCATTCTTTAAGCCATGCATGCGACCCAAATTAATAACGACTTGTTCATCATTGATATGTAGGATTTTACCATTGGTTGGTAAGCAGGCGACCGCTGCGTTTAAATCTGTTGCGATTTGTGTCAGCGTGGTTTGGATCTCATCAGCATAATCTGTCTGCCAAAAGCGCTCACTGTACACATCAATTAATTTGGTCTTCTTAAAAGGCCAAACGCCTTGAGTTGCATACTGCTTTTGCCATACTCTTTCATGAGAAAGGGCATCAAATAGTGCAAAGTCTACCTTAAAGCTTCTTAAGTATTTATCGCTTTGCCAAAATGCGAGGTCATTATTGAGTTTATCTACACTAGCAATATCAGTAATTTGACTCAGTAATACGAATTGACTGTTAGTATTGGCCGTTATGGTCTCGATTAACTGTTCATTATAATCAAAACGCTGACTGAAAAAGCGGTTAACGTCTATGGTCTGTGCGAAGTAGGGAATGGGTTCTAAGTTCAACTTCTGTTCAGACATTGTTTGGTACAAGCGCTCGCTCACCGCTTTATTTATGTCAAAAATTTGACCTAATGTTGCTTGATGTTTATTTTTTAACTGGCTCTGTGTCACTGCAATCTGTTTGCTGTAGGCACTGGTTGGGCACTGACCACTCTGTGGCGTAATATCGATATGTAGTGTCACTTGCCATGAGTCATCGACTTTTGCTTCAGCAACCACGTTAGCGCTTTGGATTTCGGCATTTGAGCGGATTTTAAGTTGATCTTGAGTGAGCACACCATCGGTGACTGTTTGTACACTACTCACAGAAGCGCCAGAAAACAGCAATGCTTGTGTAATGGCGTCGTTTACGGCTTTTCTTTTGGCTTTTTGATGGTCGCCATTTTTAACGTCAGCCATGCCGGTAACTTCAAACCATTCAGCATAAGCTGGATGAGTTAAGGTGATACACAACAGTGTTAGACTGGTCGCGAATTGCTTTTTCATGTTTAAATGCCCAGATCAAAAACTACTCTTTAACTCAGCAATACCTGTGCCAAATTTTGGCAAGGTTCGTGCATAATCATCCATTATGAAAGTTAATTTTATTTCTTGCCAATACTCAATGAAACCACAATAACCCTTGCGAGATTAAGATGCAGGGGAAGTGCTAAGTTTTGATTGGTATATATTGTAGCGGAGTGGGGTGAAATGCGTATCACTAATTCTATCAGTGCAGTTGTTATGGTTTGCTCGCTGGCGGGGCTCAGCGGCTGTTCAAGCCTTGTTGATAAGCACATTGAATATGAGACAGTGCAACCGGAAACTTTTCCTGTTTTACGGGCTGTGGGGTATGCGCCTTTGAGTGCTCAGCCTGGTAAAACTGCGGGTGAGAAGCAGCTAATGGCAATTAAAGTCTCAAAATTAGAAGCGTATCGTGAATTGGCTGAGCAACTGTATGGCCAGAATTTGACATCCACTATCACGGTCAAAGGGCTATTGCGCAAAACGACGGTCTTAAGAGTCGAGTAAATGGACTAGTTCGTGGGGCTAAGGTGTTGAAAAGCTATGCTGTCGGCGATACTTACGCGACGGAATTAGAGCTTGATATGAAACGCGTTTATGATTTGTATGTTACCCAAGTCAAGCCGCAGAAAATTAAGAAAATATCTTATAGCTTTAAGTAAGCAGTCTTATATATTGCTCTTCTAATGCGCTTCACGTTTTAATTTTTCAATTGTGCTGTAGAGCTGCAAGGCCGGTGTATTTTGTTTATGCTTCGATGCTAAAACAGTACTAGTGTGGCTATGCTACGCCTTTAGGTTACGTACTAACTCACTGTCGCTACTTTTCACACTACCATCTTGACCATATGTAACAGAAGTCGGTGCTCCAATTAAGATCCCTTTTAGCTCCCGTGTGCTTACGTTGGCCTGATGAGCCGTTTTAGCATTGATTTCATTTTTGGTTTGGCATTCACTGAGCAGTGCTCGTACTTTAGCAACGAGTGAGATTACTTCATCGTGCTCAAAAATATGAGAATCAGTTTTTGCTAATTCACTATCGATCTTTTGCAGTTTTGAAATGAGAGTTAGCTTTTCGCGAGCGATTTCTTTTAAATTGTCGCCACGCCGAGACGCAAGCTCGTCAAGCTCACGCGCCAGAAGCTGGGTCATCGCTTCTAGCGTTGAGATTTGTTCTGAAAGTTTGTGGTGGCAAAGCCGAACCAAATCATCCATATATTTCGAACTCAAATGCAGCTATGTTTTTGGCGAGTTTTTCCGCGTCAACCTGATACTTACCTTCTGCAATCGCTTTTTTCAGTTCTTCGACTTTCTTGTCATCAAAGCCTGATGATTGCTGTGCTTTTTCATTGACTGTTTTCAGCTGTTGTGCTTGCGGAGTCAGACTGACTGAGTCCGCAGCTGCTTTAGGCGTAGCTGGTGATTTAACTGATGCACTATTCGCATCATTTCTTTGCAATTCAGCCTTCTGTTGCTTAACATTATTAGCAACGGATGTAGACTGATTCTGACCGTTAACTTGATTAACCATGATTGTAGACCCAATAAAATTATACTCTCAGCCTTGTTATCGGCGTTTAGTAGTATTACTTTAGCAAATTTTTTATAGATTCACCTCTACTGTTTCCACTTCTATTACTCTAGCACGTAAGGTTTTGCCAGAGCGAGAGTTTTTAATATTAATAAGTTCACCACGATTACCATCTTGTTGCGCTTCTCCTTGAGTTTTGATCACAAGCCCGCCTGATTTCGCGATAATTATCACGGTGTCGCCTTTGCAGACCATGCAAATATGGGCTTGAGTAAAGGCTTGACCCTCTCTTATATTACGTTTGCTTCTGCTGCCTATTAATATTGACTTATCCTCTATATAGGAAACTCTTCTAAAACGTTTCGGCTGATACTCTATTTTCACATCTTCATCCTGAATAACACGGCCTTTTTCTAGCATGGTCGCGCTTACTAAAATGGGGTAGAGGTGGTCGATACGCACATGAACGTATTGAGTCCAGCTGAGAGTGTCGTTGCATCTCACTTGGACGGTCACTTGAGTATCAAAAGGCGGAGTCATCGCTGTACTATATTGCAGCGGCGATTGACAATCCCTTGCTGGAATTCTTGAGTCAAGTGGTATAGCGGTGATCGACAGCTGACTATCAGGATCTTGTTCAACATTCGGTTCAACAAACGCGATTGCGCTTTGTTCTAAAGTTTTGTTGTCATATTGCTGACAATAACCATAGTCAACGCCTATAAAATAAGCGAACAAACAAAAAAACTGAATGTAATGGGTTTTTTTTAACAAACTCATGATGTTTCGACTATGCTTATGGGGTGAAACAAGGTATAAAGATTCTGCTTTAATAACTGCACCTAATCAAGGGTGGTAAACCATATCAGAGTCGAAGCAAAGATCGTTCCGATTAGCGGTTTATACAGTAGGAGATTGAAATGGCAGGTATTTTAGACTCGGTTAACCAACGTACACAGCTGGTTGGGCAAAACCGTCTCGAGCTATTACTTTTTCGACTTCAAGGTCGACAGCGCTTCGGCATTAACGTTTTCAAAGTCCGAGAAGTGCTTCAATGCCCAGCATTGACAAGCATGCCCAAGTCAAATCCTCTTATCCGGGGGTTGCTCATATTCGAGGCCAGACTATCTCTGTAATAGATATGTCACTTGCGGTTGGTGGACCCCCAATTCAAGATATTCGCAATTGTTTTATTGTGATTGCGGAATACAATCGCTCAGTTCAAGGTTTTCTAGTCAGTGCAGTAGAGCGTATAGTGAATATGAACTGGGAAAAAATAATGCCCCCACCATCTGGTGCGGGTCGATATTCCTATTTGACAGCGGTCACCGAAATTGAAAACGAGTTAGTTGAAATTTTAGACGTAGAAAAAATCCTCAATGAGATTTGCCCGATCAACACAGAAGTCAGTGCTGACATTGTCTCTGACGGTGAAATGCAAAAAGATTTAGGTGAGCGTATTGTCTTTATCGCGGATGATTCTGCAGTTGCTCGCAATCAGGTCAAGCGTGCATTGGAGCCATTGGGAGTTCAGACTGAGCTTGCGAAGAACGGCAAAGAAGCATTAATTAGGCTTCGTGAAATAGCCGAAATGGACTGTCAAAATAATGTCACCGAGCGAGTAGGGCTGTTGATTTCTGACGTTGAAATGCCGGAAATGGATGGCTATACGCTAACGGCTGAAATAAAAGCTGATCCAAAATTAGCGCCATTGCATGTGATACTCCATACTTCACTGAGTGGTGTATTTAATCAGGCCATGATTGAGAAAGTTGGCGCTGACGATTTTATTGCTAAGTTTAACCCAGATGAATTAGCCGCAGCGGTTAAGAAATGGGTTCATTGTGATTAAAGCTGGTGGTAGCACTTGGAAAATAAGCATTTAGAGCAAAAAGAGTACGATCAATTTAGAACTTTTTTGGAGCAACAGTGCGGGATCGTGCTGGGTGACAACAAGTTATATTTGGTTAAAAGTCGATTAGCTCCTCTGATGGCTCGCTTTGGTGTAGAAACTCTATCGTCTTTAGTTTCTAAAACGCTTAGTCCCCATGAGCGGCAATTGCGTGCCGCTGTGGTGGATGCGATGACAACGAATGAAACACTGTGGTTCAGGGATACCTATCCGTTCGAGTTGATTAAGTCGAAAATCTTACCAGAGTTTAAAGACTTAAGACGGCCAGTTAAGATTTGGTCGGCGGCAAGCTCATCAGGACAGGAGCCGTACTCAATCGCGATGTCTGCGAGCGAGTATGTGAGTAAAAGCCCCGGTGCGCTAAAAATGGGTGTGCAGATCGTCGGTACAGACATTTCTAACACAATGCTTGATATGTGTAAAAATGCTGAATATGACGCGCTGGCATTGGCGCGGGGGTTATCTCCTGAGCGCAGAAAGAAATTTTTTATGGATAGTGGTAATGGAATGGCCAAGGTAGTTGAACCTATTCGTAAAATGGTCAGCTTTAGACACTTAAACCTGTTGGATTCTTATGCACTGATGGGTAAGTTTGATGTTATTTTCTGCCGTAATGTCCTGATTTACTTTTCGCCTGAAGTGAAAGCCAAAATAATTTCGCAATTTGCTCAGTCGTTAAATCCTAATGGTTATTTGTTTTTAGGGGCGTCAGAGTCGATGGCGGGTTTAAGTGACGACTTTAATATGATCCGTTGTAATCCAGGGATCATCTATCAGAAAAAGACCTAAAACTAACAAATAGCGGCAGGGATGGTCGCTATAGCTAGCATCGGCTATTTGTAACGGAACTTCCAGTAACTATTTCTAGTCTTATAACTGCGAATTGCTTCAGCCAAGCCGCCAATTATTCAGACACTTCCTCTTATTTACTTCTTCCTCAATATTGACTCAAGTTTAATTATTCCAAAAGTGAAATTTAACACATTGAAATTTAAGGTATAAATCAAGTTTAAAAACTGGCCTAAAGATTGCTTTGTCATACTGAAGTCAAATTTTTGGAGTCAGACAATGGCAATTAGTTTCGATAAAGCGTTGGGTGTACATCAGCATACCATGCTGATCCGTTCTCAGCGTGCTGAAATGCTAGCGAGTAACATCGCAAACGCAGACACTCCAGGATATAAAGCAAAAGATATCGACTTTGCGAGTGCATTAAAAGCGGCAAAGTCATCACAGCGAAGCGGCAATGATATGGTCAGAACGGATGCCAAACACCTCAGTGGTGGCACTAAGATGAGCAACTCTTCAGAACTATATCGTACGCCAAATCAAGCAGATACAGGTGATGGTAACTCAGTGGATATACAAGTGGAACGGAACTTGTATGTACAGAATGCATTAGAGTACCAAGCCAGTTTGCAATTTCTTGGTGGTAAGTTCAGTGGTCTTAAGAAGGCACTCGGCGGGCAAGGGGCATAATTATGAGTTTATATAACGTTTTCGATATCGCGGGTTCAGGAATGAGTGCACAGAATGTGCGACTGAATACCACCGCAAGTAATATCTCAAACGCAAACTCAGTGAGCTCTAGTCAGGATACTGTGTATCGCGCTAGACACCCTGTATTTGCCGCTGAACTTTCCAAAGCTGCAGCTTCCCAGAACAATGTTGCGGGATCTTCAGTAGGAGTAAAAGTCTTAGGTGTGGTTGAGAGCGATAAGCCGCTTCAAGTTGAGTACAACCCAAACCACCCAAGTGCTGACGCAAATGGCTACATTTATAAACCGAATGTGAATGTGGTAGAGGAGATGGCAAACATGATTTCTGCTTCTCGCTCTTACCAAACCAATGTTCAAGTTGCAGACGCTGCAAAGCAAATGCTTAGTAAAACATTGCAACTAGGCCAGCGCTAAATTGGGAGTAACAGCTGATGAGTAATAATGTAAATGCCACTTCTTCAACGGGTGTAGATTCACTCTACTGGGATAGGCAAAAACAGGCCGAGGAGAAAAAGCCCAGAGATGAGCTATCGCAAGAAGATTTCTTCTCGCTGCTTACTCAACAGCTCTCTTTCCAAGATCCAAGTAAGCCTGCGGACAACGATCAAATGATCGCGCAGATGACCAGCTTTACCATGGCCGAGGGGATCTCAAAGCTCAATGAGAACTTTGATTCGCTAGCTGCATCAATGACTTCTAACTCGGCGCTTCAAGCATCAACGTTGATTGGTAAAAAAGCATTACTTGAATCAACGACGTTAGAACATGGCGACGATGCACTTACCAAAGGTTCTGTGATTGTACAGGAACCAGTTCAGAATCTATCTGTGGGTATCTATGATGAATCAGGAGCGCTTGTCAAGACGCTCGAATTTGGTGAGCAAAGTGTAGGTGCCGTACGTTTCGATTGGGATGGTAAAAATAAAGATGGTGAGATGATGCCTCCTGGTGAATACACCATAAAAGCGGAAGGCATGATTGAAGGTGAATATCAGACTTTACCTTCGGCCACATTCAGAAATATAGACAGTGTTAATGTTAATGGTGCTAACGGCATCGTCATTAATACCAAAGAAGGCGCGGTGCGCTTAACTGATATTGCTGAAATAGCATAGTAGTTTTAAAGAATTAACCTTAAGAACTTAGAGGTGAGAGTATGAGTTTCAATATAGCACTGACAGGTATTGCCGCCGCGCAAAAAGACTTGGACGTAACAGCAAACAACATTGCTAACGTGAATACGACGGGGTTTAAAGAATCTCGCGCAGAGTTTGCTGATGTTTATGCATCTTCGGTTTTTAGCTCTGGCAAAACGAAAAATGGTGATGGTGTACAAACTACGATGGTAGCGCAGCAGTTTCACCAAGGGTCATTAAAGTTCACGCAAAACTCGCTAGACTTGGCGATTGAGGGCGAAGGCTATTTTGCCATGTCAAACTCTCTTCAGTCGCAGGATTTTACGTATTCTCGCGCTGGTGCATTTAAACTAAATAAAGATAACTTTATTGTGAATGCTAAGGGCGACTACTTGCAAGGTTTTCCGGTCGATCCATCGACGGGTGATACCACTTCTTTGAGTTTAAGTACGACATCACCAGTTCAAATTCCTGATGCATCGGGCTCGCCTCGAGCAACGTCGCAAATCTATACCTCGTTTAATCTAGACGCGACGGCGCAACCACCCACAATCGCTTTTGATCCTGAACAACGAGCTTCATATAACTCAAGAACGGCGATTACGGTATACGATTCATTGGGTGAATCACATACACTGCAGTTATTCTTCAGAAAAACGGCGGATAATGAATGGTCAACTTATGCAACAATGGACGACAAGCCATTTAACCACAATGCACAGCAAATTGATCCAGCTGCAACACCACCTGTTCCTTATACACCCGTGAGTGTATTCCGTTTTGACGCAAGTGGTATTCCTTCGCAAACTGCGGACGATCCATCAGCTTCACCACTAACATTTAGTAACAACGCTGGAACAACTTTTAATCCACTTAGTTTAGCTGGTCCTCAAGATACGACAGACCCAACTATTGGTATGTCAAACTTGCTAGACAACGGCGCAACCTTCCCGAATGATATTGTTGTTAACTGGCGTGATGAAGCAAACACTGCTCAGAAGTTACCGACACAATATTCATCAGGTCGATTTGAAGTAAAAGCACTGGAGCAAGACGGTGCAACCGTTGGCCGCTTGGCTGGTATTGATATTGGTACTGATGGTAAAGTAGTGGCTTCATATACTAACGGCGACTCGACTTTCTTAGGGCAAGTGGCACTAGTACGCTTCCCAAATTCTCAAGGCCTTCAGGCGATTGGTAATACTGAGTGGAAGAAAAGCCTATCTTCTGGTGAGCCACTTGCGGGCGAGCCAAACACTGGTACGCTTGGTGGTATTAGTTCATCGGCGTTAGAGCAATCTAACGTTAACCTGACGAACGAGTTAGTTGACCTTATCAGTGCTCAACGTAACTTCCAGGCGAACTCTCGAGCGCTTGAGGTTAACTCAACATTACAACAAAATATATTGCAGATCCGATAATATATTATGCCCTCCAAAGGCTGCTTCCAAAGGCAGCCTTTTTTATGTCCGTCAAAAACATCTCATCACTTTGGCACTGTGCTTGCATTAACTAGATTAAGTTTGAATTTTATAGGTCATCGTCATGGATAAAATGGTGTATATCGCAATGTCAGGCGCTAAGCAAAGCTTACGTGGTGTGGCACTTAAGGCGAATAACCTTGCTAATGCCAACACGACTGGCTTCAAAGCAGATTTTGCTCAAGCGCGCTCAATGCAAGCATTCGGTGAAGGGTTGCCCTCACGGGTTTTTGCTATGCAAGAACGCCCAGGAACCAATATGACCGGCGGTGCAATCGTTGAAACTGGCCGTGAGCTTGATATTGCAGTCGATGACAAGTCGTGGATCAGCGTCGTTGATGACTCCGGCGAAGAAGCTTATACCAAAGTCGGCACCCTTAACATTCGTAATGACGGTGCGTTAGTCACAGCTCACGGGCGTCAACTTATTGGCGAAGGTGGACCTATTGTTTTACCTATTCCCGTTGATAAAGTGGTGTTTAGTGACGATGGCTCTATTCAAGTGCGTCCACAAGGCGCTCCCGCTAATTTTCTCGAAGTGGTTGATAGGCTAAAAATTATTGAAGCAGATAATAGTAAGCTACAAAAAGGCAACGACGGCCTATTTAGACCAAGAGAGGACAAGTTAGAAGATGGGATCTGTGGCTTTTGTGAAATATCTCCAACTGCAAAAGTGATGAGTGGCTTCTTAGAGATGTCCAACGTCAATCCTGTTCACGAGATGGTGGATATGATCAACCATCAAAGACAATTTGAAATGCAAATTAAGCTGATGAAAACAGCTGAAGAAATAGATGAGCGACACACTTCGCTCCTACGCATAGTTTAAGAGTGAGGTAGAGATTATGAATCCGGCATTGTGGATAAGTAAAACAGGCTTAGATGCTCAGCAAACTGATATTTCAGTTATTTCGAACAACTTGGCGAACGCCAGTACCGTCGGCTACAAAAAGAGTCGGGCGATATTCGAAGACTTACTGTATCAAAATATCAACCAACCCGGTGGTCGCAGCTCTCAAGATACAGAATTACCGTCTGGTTTGATGCTTGGTGCTGGTGCCAAAGTGGTTGCCAACCAAAAGAACTTCTCTCAAGGTAATATGTTAAGTACCGAAAACTCTTTGGATTGGATGATCCAAGGTCCGGGCTTTTTTGAGATTCAGATGCCAGATGGCACAACCGCTTACTCAAGAAACGGTCAGTTCACGACAGATGAAGAAGGTCGGATCGTTACTTCAGGTGCAGGTTTCCCTGTGTTACCTGAAATGAATGTGCCCGACGATGCACAGTCAATCACTATTTCTCAAGATGGCGAAGTATCGGTGCGCGTTGCAGGACAAGCGGATAATGTAGTGATTGGACAACTGACGATCAGTGACTTTATTAATCCATCAGGTCTTGAGCCGATTGGACAAAACCTGTACACAGAAACAGCGGTAAGTGGTGCACCGGTACAAGGTAATCCAAGCGTTGAAGGGTTAGGTAAGATTGTGCAAGGCGCACTTGAGACGTCAAATGTTAATGTGACCGAAGAGCTTGTAAATCTAATTGAGACACAGCGCGTGTATGAAATGAACTCAAAAGTGATTTCAACGGTAGATCAGATGCTGAGCTACATTAACCAACAGCTGTAATTGGGTAGGGGGTATTATGCGTGCATTATATTTAGCCATCGTAACGGTCGCTGCATTATCTGGATGTAGTACAACACAAAATAAAAATGTGGTGCGTGACGATCCGTATTATGCACCTATCTATCCTGAGGATAATCAAGCTCAAATGGTGGCAACAGGATCATTGTTTAATACTCAGTTTTCCAATGACCTTTATGCTGACAAAAAAGCGTTAAGAGTCGGTGATATTATTACCATCGTACTCAGAGAAACGACTCAAGCGACCAAAGCTGCGAATTCTCAACTTGATAAATCTAGTGATGCTAGTCTTGATCCGGTTATCGGTCTTGGTGGCAATGCTATCAATATAGGAAAGGAAGCAATACAGTTTGGTGCAAAGTCGAGTTCGTCATTTTCGGGTGATGCTCAAGCAAATCAGTCAAATAGTTTATTCGGGAATATATCGGTCAATGTCACCCGAGTACTGCCTAACGGTAATTTAGTGATCCGTGGTGAAAAGTGGTTAACCCTTAATACTGGCGAGGAATTTATTCGCTTAGAAGGGTTAGTAAGACCTCAGGATGTAACGGCAGATAATACCGTTGAGTCCAATCGAGTGGCAAATGCTAGGATTCAATACTCAGGTAAAGGCGACCAACAAGAAGTGCAAAGTGCAGGTTGGTTAACGAGTTTCTTCATGAGCGCGCTGATGCCGTTTTAAGGTGCTGAAAATGAATAATATGCTTAAGAATATTTTGCTTATCGGTGCGGCCATTACCTTGGTTGGTTTTTCTTCTTTGGTTTCTGCTGAGCGAGTTAAAGATGTCAGTATGGTTGAAGGTGTTCGTTCAAACCAACTGGTTGGCTACGGCCTAGTTGTAGGCTTGCCTGGTACCGGTGAGCAAACCAGATTTACCGAGCAAAGCTTTAAAGCGATGTTGAATAGCTTTGGGATCACAATGCCCGCAAGCTTAAAGCCAAAAATTAAAAATGTTGCGGCTGTAGCGGTTCACGCAGATCTGCCACCTTTTGTTAAACCCGGCCAAACCATTGACGTTACCGTTTCATCTATTGGTAGTGCTGGTAGTTTACGAGGCGGTACTTTACTTCAGACCTTTCTTAAAGGGGTCGATGGTAACGTATATGCAATCGCGCAAGGAAGTTTGATTGTTGGTGGCTTGGGCGCTGATGGTGCCGACGGGAGTCGAGTTGTGATCAATACGCCGACTGTTGGTCGTGTGGCAAACGGCGCGACAGTGGAGCGAGCGGTACCGAGTCCATTTACTCAGGGTGATTACATTACCTTTAACCTGAATAGACCAGATTTTACTACCGCAAAACGCTTGGCCGATACTATCAATGGACTTGTTGGACCAAACAGTGCTAAACCTATGGATGCAGCCTCAGTTCGAGTAATTGCACCAAGAGATCCATCTCAGCGCGTTGCGTATTTATCTACGTTAGAGAATCTTGAATTTAAACCAGCGGATACCGCTGCGAAGATCATCGTTAACTCGCGCACTGGCACGATTGTTATCGGTAAAAATGTGAAGCTACAGCCTGCGGCAATTACTCATGGCGGCCTTACCGTAACAATTGCTGAGCAGCAAAATGTGTCACAACCTAATGCGCTGGCGAATGGCGAAACAGCAGTGACGCAGCAGAGTATTATCGATGTAAATCAGGATGACTCTCGAGCGTTTGTGTTTGACCCCGGCGTGAGCCTTGATGACTTGGTTAGGGCAATCAACCAAGTTGGCGCAGCACCTGGCGATTTAATGGCGATCCTTGAAGCGCTAAAAGAAGCTGGTGCGATAAATGGTCAATTAGTCGTCATTTGATGTTTCATTATTAATCAACTAGTTAGCCCTACAATTGTGGGGCTTTTTTTTGGCTCGGATTTTGCATTTCTATTTGTATAGTTATTAACGTCAAACAGTGCTGAGTGTATGAACACCGACCAATTGAAAAATCAAAGCTTTTTTGACCTAGGAAACCTTGATTCGATCCGTAAAGAGGCGCTTAAAGGTGCTGGAGATCAAGGTGCCTCAGATCAGGCATTGAAGAAGGCGGCACAACAGTTTGAGTCTATTTTTACGCAAATGTTGTTACAAAGCATGCGTAAAGCGAATGAGGCGCTAGAGGATAAAGACAGTCCGTTTAACTCTAGCGGTGTCAAATTTTTTGAAGAAATGCATGATCAGCAACTTTCGATGCACCTGTCTGAGCAGGGCAGCTTAGGTCTTGCCGATCTAATTGTGCAGCAGTTGTCTCCTAATTCTGAAAAGTATAAGCCTGCCTCAGTAATGAGAGCTGACGGCGATATTTCCGTTAAAAGACAGGCGACAGCGAATGAGAGTGTGAATAAACCCGAACCGAAGGCTGTCGATGTTAAGGCTGATATCTCAAGCGATGAACAAACAGGCTTTGGCTCTCCTGAGGAATTCGTCGACAGAATTTGGGAATACGCTCAAACCGCTGCGAAAAAGCTAGGCCTGAACCCTGCGGTAATGGTTGCACAAGCTGCACTGGAAACCGGTTGGGGTAAACACATCATCAGCAAAAAAGATGGTAGTAGCAGTTTTAATCTATTCAATATCAAAGCGGATAGCCGCTGGAGTGGTGAAAGCGCCAGAAAATCGACACTTGAATTTGAGCAAGGGTTACCGGTGCAAAAGCAAGCCGATTTCCGTGCTTATAAGTCGCTAGAACAAAGCTTTGATGATTATGTCAGTTTCCTAAAAGGTAATCCGAGATACGAGCAAGCCTTAAATAAGGCTGGTGATAGTCATGCTTATTTAAGTGAGCTTCAAAATGCAGGCTACGCGACCGATCCGAATTATGCCAACAAAATTAAGTCAGTTTTAAAGCGTATTGATGTATCCGATTTCTTATCCAATGCGCTAACAAAGGGAGTCAGATGAGATGTCATTTGATCTATTAAATATTGGTGCAGCAGGGGTTAGGGCTAACTCCGAGTTACTACAAACCACCAGTAAAAACATCGCTAACCTAAATACCAAAGGGTATATCCGTGAACGGACTGAACACGGAACAATGATAGGTGGCATGGTTGGTCGTGGTGAAACGGTGCGTTTGATCAACCAATTTGCGCAGCAGCAATTAAATCGTGATATTTCTAATCAATCTTACTATGAGCAGTTTGTCACTGAGGCAAGCCGCGTTGATACGTTGTTTGCACAAGACTCAAACAGTCTGAGCAAGAGTATCAACTCGATGTTTAACAATTTACAAAGCGCGATTAACTTGCCTTCATCGACGACTAACCGCTCTTTATTTATGACAGGCGCTCAAGGCCTTGTTAACCAAATGGATAGGCTGTCAGGGATTGTTGTTGATCAAAATAGTATTGTGAATGAGCAATTGGATATTTTCTCGGAAGAAGCCAATAACCTGGTTCAAAAAATAAGCGAGTTGAATAAACAAGTAGCGAGTAAGTCGGCACTCAATCTGAACAATGTAGATCATAGTGTGCTTAACGAGCGTGATCAAGCAATTAAAGAGCTCGCTGAACTTGTAGATATAGAAACACTCGACGGTGAAAATGGCGAGAAGCTCGTATTTTTAGGCACAGGCGACGCGCTTGTGATGCAAGGTGGTGCTTTTAATTTATTCGCGATGAAAGGCAACCCAGATCCTAATCATAAAGAACTAATTCTAGACATTAAAGATAAAAATGTTGTGCAACTTGAGTTAGACAGCGGCAGCTTGAAAGGCAAAATCGGCGGGTTGTTGGCATTTAGAGATGAAGTGTTGATCCCAGCACAAAACCAATTAGGTCAAATTGGCCTCGCATTGGCTGATGCTTTTAATCAGCAAAATAGATTGGGCATGGATTTAGATGGCAACATTGGTGGAGATATATTCAAAATTCCTACTGTGGGTGGCTTTGCTTACACTGAAAATACAGGCACCGCAGCGCTTACGGCAACACTCGAGCCCGGGCGCGGCAATGAGTTGCCAGCTGCGGATTTCCAAGTCACTTATACCAGTGCAACAACCGTTGAGATAACAGCTGTAGATGCCAAGGGTAATCCTATCGGTACGCCTACAACTGGTAATATCGCTGGTGGAGTTATCACGGGAACGGGCGATTATTTTGGCTTACAAATGAACGTAACTGGCAGTGGTGCAACGGGCGATAGATTTCTGGTGAAATTAAACCAGCAGGCTGCAACCGGGTTGGAGCTTGCAACCCAAAGACCAGAAGCACTTGCATTAGCGTCACCAATCCGTACTGAAAAATCGGCAGACAATAATGGTACGGCAATCATCTCAGCCGGGGTTGTCAATGATACCGATCCCGCGACTAGTGCCTTTACAGCCGGAACACCGCCAACGTTGAACGATGGTCCTTATACTTTGACTAAAACAGCCAATGCTAACGAATATACGTTAACCAGTAATTCAGGCACAACGCATACCTTTACGGCTCCTGCAGATGGCAAAGATATTCTTTCTGGAGTGGGAGCGGCACCTGCACCTTTTGACAATCTTGGTTTCACTTTCGATATCGAAGGTACACCGAACACCGGTGATAGTTTTGAGATTAGTTTTAACACAGGTGGCTTTGATGACAACCGTAATGGTGCGGCGCTTGATGGCCTGAAATCGTCGGATTTAGTTAGACAAAATGTAGAGTCGACGGGTAGTACCGAAAGCCATAAAACCTTCAATGAAGCATATGCCGATATTGTCACAGGTGTAGGGGTTATTACCAATCAAGCAAAAACCAACGGCGCGGCATTTGAAGCGCTGGCTAATCAGTCAAGCGCATGGTTTGAGTCTCTATCGGGCGTAAACCTAGATGAAGAGGCGGCCAACTTGTTACGTTTTCAACAGTCTTACTCGGCTTCGGCTCAAGTTATTTCGGCAGCAAGAACTGTGTTCGATACCTTATTAAGTGCAGCGAGGTAATTATGCGTTTATCTCAAAACCAAATTTTTAACTCTAATCTCAATTCTATTTTGCGTAATCAGCAGGACGTGAATAAAGCAACACAGCAGCTGAACACGCAAAAGCGGGTATTGAGTGCTTCTGATGATGCTTCAGCGACTGCTAGAGCCATGCTTTTTGACGACAGGATCCAAGCAAACGATCAGTTTACTAAGAACCTGACTATGTTGTCTTCGAGATTAGATACTCAAGAATCCGTATTAGAAAATATTAAAACGGCCATTGATAGCGCTTATGCGAAGTCGATACAAGCAGGTAATGGTGGGTTATCCGATGTTGACCGCCAAGCAATTGCAGATGAGTTAGAGTCCATCCAAGATACTATTTTGGATTTGATGAACTCAAAAAGTGAAGATGGTAAGTTTATATTTTCCGGCTACCAAGATAATACGCAAACCTATAGCTTTGATTCAGCCACTGGAAAGTATGTATATAACGGTGACCAAGGACAGCATAAAATAAAAGTCTCTGAAGGGGTCGAGATACGTTCCAGTGATAACGGCTTTGATGTATTTGAAAGTGCGGAGAAGCGACTGAATATTACGTCAAATACAGGTGTGGTTTCTGGTGGTATCACTTCTGCATCGGTTTATGTAGATGAGCAAGCTGTGTTTGATAAGTTTCATAAAGCGAATTACAACGCCGATCCAAGTGCGCCTGCAGGTGCAAACACCTTTGACTTAGTAGTGACAGCGGGTACGCCAAATACTTACCAGCTTGAGCAGGGGGAACGGTTATTTCAACAGGTAGCTTTGAAGGTAATTCGGTCAAAGTAGCAGGTATGGAATTTAAATATGAGGGTGCCGGTTCTGGTCAAATCAGTTTTGATTTAGAAAAGCCCCAGAAGGAAAACATTCTAAATACATTAGAATCTATGATTACGTCATTAAGAGACCCCAGTATTACGGGCGATGATTACAAACAGGTACTTGCAGATGGGATCTCTGGACTAGACAATGCCAAAATCAAGATATCACAAGGGCAAGCAGGACTCGGCGGCAGGTTAAATGCTGCAAAGCTTGTATCTGATGCAAATTCAGACTTGGACGTTGATAACAAAGCGAATAAAGCGGCTTTAATTGAAGTCGACTTTTATTCTGCGATTTCAGAACTCACCAAGCACGAAACTGCGCTGCAGGCCTCTCAGGCAACATTTGGCCGCCTAACTAACCTTTCTCTATTAGACTATATTCGTTAAAAGACGGCCTTTACGGGCCGTTTACTCTCACACCGCTCTAAACTCAACTTTTCCTCGTAACAAGCTGAATAATAATACAGTTTTATATAATTACCTGACCGTAACCTAGGTGCGTCAAAACTTTGCCATATTTGTTTGAGCAATAATAAAAGCATATAGAAATCATGACGATAATTTTTTTTTAAAAAAAATACTAAAGGAAATTTTTTGCCGACCGATAACTTAATTAACCAAGCCGGAGAGTGAAAAACATTCAAAGGTTGGAAAAGAATCTAAGTTTGAGAGTGAAAGACTCGATTTAAAGTGGGAGAACCATCATGGCACTTTATGTAAATACTAACGTAAGTTCATTGAACGCACAAAGACAATTAATGCAATCTGGTAACGCACTAGATACATCATTCAAACGTCTATCATCAGGTTTTCGTATCAACAGCGCTGCTGATGATGCTGCAGGTCTACAAATTTCTGACCGTTTGAGCTCACAAATCAATGGTCTAAACCAGGGTAACCGAAACGCGAACGACGGCATTTCACTAGCGCAAACAGCAGAAGGTGCGATGGATGAAGTAACATCAATGTTCCAGCGTATTCGTACACTGGCACAACAAGCATCAAACGGCTCAAATACAGACGAAGATCGTTTGGCGATTCAAGAAGAGATTCGTTCACTATCTGAGGAAGTAAACCGAGTCGCTGCTGACACGACCTTTGGTGGTCAAAACTTACTGGATGGCAGTTACTCAGCAAACTTTCAGGTAGGTGCTGATGCGGTACAAACTATCGGTTTCAGTATGCAGAATGTTGCCGGTACAGCGAATGATATGCAGGCAAACGGCGGTTTTACACTGTCAGGTATCGCGGGTATCGCAAGTGGGGTAACAGGTGTAGCACTCAGTGCAACAACAGGAACTATCAGTACAAATATTGGTACTGAAGCTGACGCAAAAGTATTCTCAGATGTATTCACAGCTGGCGGCATCTCAGTATCTTCGCAAGCGAATGCTCAGGCTGTACTAGCTGGTATGGATAACTTGATTGCGGTAGTTGATAAGAAACGTGCAGAGTTAGGTGCGGTTCAAAACCGATTCCAATCAACAATTCGTAACCAAGCAAATATCTCTGAGAACTTGTCGGCTGCGAAATCACGTATCAAAGATACTGACTTCGCTCAGGAAACTGCAAGCTTAACAAAAATGCAAATCCTTCAACAGGCTAGCCAAACAATTCTAAGTCAGGCTAACCAACGTCCTCAGGCTGCTTTAAGTCTTCTAGGATAACAGTTGGAAGGTAAAGGTGCCTAAGCCGAATGGGGTATTTGCTTAGGCACCGAATTGGATGATAAAGCGGAGGTGCTTAAATCCAATAGCGTTCATTAAAACAATGAACACGTTAATTAAAGCATTAAGTATGCCAACTTTATGCTAAAAAAATGACACTCACTCTCAAATTTATCTAAAGAGGCCATCTGGCCTCTTTTTATTTCCTTACTCTTTGAGCTGAAGCCTCTCGAACCATCAAAAAGTAGCGGCTAGATGCCGAAATGCTAGATAGTCGTTTCTCGATAAACAAAGTATTTAATACCTAGTTTTAAGTTCCCTGTGTTATTTAATCATAGCTTTGGATTTTTGGCCTGCTATTTGCTTGCTACTAGTTACAGTAAATTCTGGCGTCAAAGTGGCAATTGGTTGCCTTAGTTGGTTGAATACCCGATGCATAAGTGCCGCTTTGTCATTTAACTATCTATCAATTAGATATTGATTTGACAAAAAGAGAGTGAATTATGGCTTTATATGTAAATACAAATGTTAGTGCTATTAATGCACAGAGACAGCTAACTAACTCGGGCAATGAACTAGATACATCTTTCAAACGTCTGTCATCTGGTATGCGTATTAATAGTGCTGCTGACGATGCGGCCGGGTTACAAATCTCCGATCGATTACAATCTCAAATTTTAGGTTTAACCCAAGGAAACCGAAACGCCAATGATGGAATTTCATTGGCTCAGACCGCTGAAGGGGCAATGGATGAAATCACTTCTATGTTCCAACGTATCCGTACCCTATCTCAACAGGCAGCGAATGGTTCTAACACTGATGAAGATCGCTTAGCCATTCAAGAAGAAATTAGACAGTTAGCCTCTGAGGTTAATAGGGTAGCGTCTGATACCACTTTTGGTGGACAGAACTTACTTGACGGTTCTTATGCTGCTAATTTCCAAGTTGGTGGTGATGCAGTTCAAACTATTGGATTTAGCATGCAATATGTCGGTGCGACAGCAAATAGTTTGGCTGACAATGGTGGCTTTACACTTTCTGGGATCGCAGGTGTAGCGAGCGGTGTTTCTGGGGCAGCATTAAGTGCAACAACTGCTACGATTAGTACAAATATTGGTACTGAGGCTGATGCCAAAGTGTTCTCAAATGTTTTTACAGCAGGAGGGATCTCGGTTTCTTCACAGGCCAATGCACAAGCCGTTATGGCAGGTATGGATGCGCTGATTGCGGTAGTTGATAAAAAGCGTGCAGAGTTAGGTGCTGTACAAAACAGATTCCAGTCAACAATACGTAACCAAGCCAATATTTCTGAAAACTTGTCGGCAGCAAAATCGCGAATTAAAGATGCTGACTTTGCACTAGAAACAGCGAAATTAACTAAAAATCAGATATTACAACAAGCAAGTCAGACGATTCTCGGCCAGGCAAATCAGCGTCCACAAGCGGCACTGAGCCTACTTCAGGGCTAGAAATGAATAAAAAATAAAAAAATTACAAATAAAGCTCAAGCTTTCGCTTTAGCAGCCGATAGCAGAATTAGAGAACTATAAATTTAGGACTCTTATTCATCGTTGGTAGCAGGGTAGGGGTATCCCGCTCCAGCGAGTTATGTTGATAAAGCGGAGGCTATTATGGCTTTATATGTAAATACCAATGTGAGTTCATTGAACGCACAACGGCAACTAAATAAATCCTCAGGTGCGTTAGATACTTCCTTTCAACGCTTGTCGTCAGGTTTGCGCATTAACAGCGCAAAAGATGATGCTGCAGGTATGCAAATCACAAACCGTCTAAATGGTCAGATCAATGGTCTGAATCAAGGTATGAGAAACGCCAACGACGGCATTTCATTAGCGCAAACAGCCGAAGGTGCACTGGATGAAACTACTCAGATGTTCCAGCGCATTAGAACGCTTGCTCAGCAGGCTTCGAACGGTTCGAACACGGATGAAGATAGGCTTGCACTACAAGAGGAAATTCGTTCATTAGCTGAAGAAGTAAACCGTGTCGCTGCGGATACTACATTCGGTGGTCAAAACTTGCTTGATGGCAGTTATGATGCGAACTTCCAAGTCGGTGCTGATGCAGTTCAAACCATCGGCTTTAGTATGCAAAACGTGGCAGGTACTGCAAACGATTTGCAAGCGGATGGTGGCTTCACACTGTCTGGTATTGCAGGCATCGCAAGTGGTGTAACTGGTGTGGCACTCAGTGCAACTACAGGTACGATTAGTACCACGATTGGTACCGAAGCAGATGCGAAAGTTTTCTCAGATGTATTCACAGCAGCTGGTATTTCTGTATCTTCGCAAGCGAATGCTCAGGCTGTATTAGCTGGTATGGATAACTTGATTGCGGTAGTTGATAAGAAACGTGCAGAGCTGGGTGCGGTTCAAAACCGATTCCAGTCAACTATTCGTAACCAATCGAATGTTGCTGAAAACTTAACAGCTGCACGTTCTCGGATCCAAGATACAGACTTCGCGCAAGAGACTGCAAACTTGACTAAGATGCAGATTTTGCAACAAGCAAGTAGTTCTATCTTGAGCCAAGCGAATCAAAGACCGCAAGTAGCTTTATCGCTACTAGGTTAATTGATTAGTATTGTAGCGTCAGGTTTGTGAATAATTCTCAAACTTGGCGTATACTTTACTGTAAAAGGTTCGGAGGTGTGTTGTGAAAGAAGTTCAAGCGTCTACACCAAATGGATTCGTCAATCATACAAAACCAGAAGAATTAATTAGGACGGCATCTTCTGCTGAGACGACTCGTGCAGTTGAATCGGCTACCAAAACAGAATCTAGTACGAAGCAAAGCGAGGAACAAGGTTCTGAAAAGCCTGACTTGGTGGAAGAAATTAAAAGCAACTTAGAAAAGCTGAATCAGTTTATTCCTGTTACAGCAACTAATTTGTCTTTCGAATTTGACGAACGTGGAGATCCCCCTGTTGTAAAGGTGATCGATACGAACAATGACGAAGTAATACGGGAAATTCCTTCCGAGGAGTTTCGGGAAATGGCTAAAGCTCTCGAAGAGTTTGCCGATAAGGTGTCAAGTAGAGGATTGCTGTTTGATAAAACAGCTTAATATTGGGTTGGAGGTTGTATGCCATTAATTACATCAGCGGGTATAGGCTCGGGGCTTGACTTAGAAAGCATCATTAAAGCGACAATTGATGCTGAAAATGTTCCTAAGTTACAAGCATTTGCCAAAAAAGAAGACTCTTTAAAAGTGGAGTTATCTGCGGTTGGTGAGTTAAAGTCAGCAATCTCTAAACTCAAAGATACGATGGCGAAGCTTGCAGATCCTGAGAACTTTGGTAAGCGAGTAGCAAACATTACCCAACCTAGTGGCGGAGATATAATCAGCGTTACTCCAACATCAGATATATCCGTAGGAAACTTTAAAGTTGCCGTCAAACAATTGGCAGAGGGTAGCCGAATTATTTCAGCAGACGACGCATTTGCATCGACTGATGCGGTCGTAAGTGCATCCGGAGGGACACTTTCGTTTGGAGCTGGGCCAGATAAGTCATTTGATTTAGATGTTACAGCGGGAATGACGCTTGCTGAGCTTAGAGACGCAATAAATTCTTCCGAATCTAATTTCGGGGTAACCGCGAATATCGTGAATACAGGTAATGTTGGTTCTAAGCTCGTACTTACTTCTAATGTCACTGGCGACAATAACGACTTAACGATAACTTCGGATACTGCAGAGCTTGATGCAATAAGCACAACTGCATCTGGTGGTGGTGCTGCTGGAATGACAACAGTTCAAGCCGCGCAGAACGCAATCATTACTGTCGATGGCCTAGAAGTGACGAGTGATAGCAACACATTCAAGGATGCGGTGCAAGACATGACGATTAGAGCCCTTGAAGTTAGTGAAGGTAACGATACTGATGGTTATGCGACAGCTAAATTAAATATTGATTACGATCGTGAATCTATTAGCAAAATGATTGACGAGTTTATTGCAAATTATAATAATTTGATTGGCACTATTGGTCTTCACACTCGAGTTGGTAGACCGTTAAACGGTGACTCCTCAATGAGGACATTGAGCGACCAGATGATATCGACTCTATCGTCAGAGCTTACAGACGCAGGTCCATTTGGTTCCATTTTTGATATTGGCCTAGGCGTTAAAAAAGATGGATATCTTGAAAAATCTTCACTGGTAAGAAGTCTTAATGAAGCTATGGACGATAACTACGATGATATTGGCAAGGCTTTTGCAGGTGATAACGGTGTAGCTAAACAACTTGAAGAGTTGCTAGGTAATTACGTCGATTCTAAAGGCATATTGAAGCAACGTGAGACGAGCTTAAATAGCCAGTTAGATGATTTAGAAGATGACGTCCTGAATCATGAATATCGAATGAAATCGATGGAAGAAGGGTTACGTCAAAAATATGCTGGTCTAGACGTGTTGATTGCTCAAATGCAACAAACACAGTCCTATTTAGGTGCTCAATTAGCAAATTTACCTGGCTTCACTAAATCTAAGTAAACCAAGAGGCATGTGATATGTATAACGCCCGAGTCAAAAATTACCAAAGAGAAGCATTGAAAACGAGAGTTGCAGGTGCAGACCGCTATGAAATAATTCAAATGTTGATGGCTGGTGCCGTTGAAAAAATGGTACTTGCAAAGGTATCTATTGAAAAGCGTCACCTCGAAGCCAAAGCAGAACATATTTCTAAGGCTTCAGCCATCATTGAAGCACTTCGTGGAAGCTTAGACTTTGAAGTTGGTGGCGAGGTAACAGAGAATCTGTATGCCCTCTATTCATACATGTTAGACAGGTTGTTAGATGCTAGCATGCAAAATGATCCTGCTATAATTGATGAAGTATCGAATTTGCTGAAGGAAATCAAGTCTGCTTGGGACGCGATTCCAATTGATGTACGTAAGCAGACACTGGATGCTAACGGCGCGGATGCTAATGTCGGCTGAGTTAACTCACATAGAAGCAACCCTTAATAAGCTGGATGCTGCTTGTCAGGCAGGTGAGTTGGAAGAGGCTCAATGTCTTTTCATTCAGATAGACAAACAGCTCCGGACAACATTAACAGCTGAAGTGTTAGCTGATTCAGAACAAGCTCAACACTCGGCTTTAGTCATATTCAATCAAATCCAATCAATAATGAGCCAGTTGCAGCAGGAAAAAAGCGCTGTTGCAAAAGAACTATCACAAGTTATTGGCAATAAAAAAAAGATCAAAGCGTATAAAAATATTTAATACGACACTGGCAAATGTATGAACAAAGACCCCTTATCACAACAATTAGAGTCTCTGAGTGAGCAACTTTCGGATACCGCTGCTCATCAGGCTAAAGAAGCCAAGTTTGCTGAAGAAGCTAACGAACGTTTTAATCAAAATGTAAAAAGTTTCGAAAAATATTTCCCCAGTATTGCACAGACCATCAAGGAGTATCATGTTCGTGAAGACTTTTGTCTGCACGTGACTGCATCAGGGCATGGTAACTTTATTCCAAAGGGCTGCACAGCGCCTATTTATTCTCAGTCACCGATAGAACAAACTCAAACTCAAGTTGAAAAGCAGCTCAGTAAACCTGTACTAAGCCTTACTGATTATACCGGCTACGGTCAAAATCAAGAAGATGATCGCCTACATGTCCGTTATATGACCGAACTGACTAACTTGATGGTTGATATTCGAAACCAAGGCGAAGAAAAATTAACTCATTTACCTGAACATTTCCCAACAGCAATTATTTTTGGTATTGGTTTGGGGTATCACATCCCATTATTGTTTGAACGGACTCAGTTTGATTATACTTTCCTAATTGAGCCCGACTTTGAACAGTTTTTTGCGAGCCTATTTTGTACCGACTGGTACCAGATTATTTCAGATATTGACGAGCAGGGTGGATGCTTATTTTTTCACTTGGGCGTTGACCATAGTACGTTTATCCGAGACATTGAAAAAATAGCTGAAGATGTTGGCGCATTTGCTCTAGTTAGAAGCTTTTGTTATCAGCACACACCAGATGCACGATTGAATGTGCTTATTCAACAATGGGCGAAGGATTATTTCCGCTTTCAATTTGGGCACGGATTTTATAATGACGCCGTGACAGGGTTAGCACACAGCATTCATCATGTTAGAAACAAAGCGGCATGGCTTACCAAGGCGAGCACAAACTTAAATAAAGACACACCTGTTTTCATTATAGGCAATGGCCCTTCATTAGATGAAGCTGAAGATTTTATTAAGCGCAATCACAAAAAAGCAATTGTAATTGCTGCAGGCACTTCGATCGCCACTTTGTACAGGAAGGGGATCCCAGTTGATTTCCACGTTTTAGTAGAAAGGCCATATTCAAATTACAAAATCTTTGGTGATATTGTTCCACCAGAGGTTTATCAAAATACCAATCTAATCGGGTTAAGCACCTTATACCCAGATACAAATAAAAGATACAAATGGGCTGGCATCGCTGCAAAAGGCTCTGAGGCTGGTACTTCGATGATGGACATTATCGCATTGCGTTATATGTCACAGACTTTGCCAAAAATCCCGTATAGTAATCCAGTTGTTGCAAATACCGCTTTATCATTTGCCTTGTATTTAGGGTTTAGAAATGTGTACCTATTTGGCGTTGATAATGGAAAAGACCCAAGAGGCGCTCATCACAGTAAAGACAGTATTTACAGGCCTAGTAATGACGATGATGAATCGTTGGGGTTGGGCCACTTAGAGATACAAGGCCACACTTTAGACGGTAATCTCGGTGGCATCGTTGTATCAAACGATCTATTTATGATCGCTCATGCCCAACTAGAAAAGCTGCTTAATTATTATGACGTCAATACATGTTTAAATATCGGGAGCGGCGCTAAAATTGAAAAGGCTCTACCAGTAAAAGCAGATGACTTACTCGATATTGAAGCAGATTATGATATTACTGAAACTGTAGAATTAATTAAGTCTGATTGCTTTAACGTATTTAATCTTGATGATGTAAGTGACGAATTTATTGCACTAGATAGCCTTAATGAACTTGTTTTGCATATTTGTGAGATAGCGTCAGAACCCGTGAAGTCTAGGCAAGAAGCAGCGGATCAGCTAAGACGTCAATCACGCTATTTGTTTGCATATCGAGACTCTATTCTGGGACACCTATTTCACTTGGTAAAAGGGTCGCTACTGTATTATCACTGTCCGATGATAACCTTACTTTATACATACGAAGATGAAACTTTTTGTTTAGCACAATATGAAAGGCTGAATCAGCTTTGGATGAGTTATATCAAGGAAATTTATACTCATTTTTGTGATCATTACACTGAAAAATGTGATCTAGGAAAGGAGTTGTAGTAGTGCACTACGAAGAAAGTGAGCAATTTTACAGTGACCTTTATGACGAGTTGTTTCCAATCTTAAGGTCTATCACAGGGCCTGGGCTCAGACAAAGTTACGACATCTTTGGACGATATATGCCATTGGAGCGACTATCTATTCCAACTGGCACTGCTTTATTTGACTGGCAGGTCCCTCAGGAGTGGCAATGTGATGAGGCTTACTTGGTGGGCCCTGACGGCGAACGTATTGCTGACATAAAACGGCTTAACCTTGAAGTTGTTAATTATTCTGAGCCAGTAGATAAGATCTTAACGCTAGAAGAACTCCAGCCTCACCTGTATAGCCTACCTGAATTACCAGAAGCAGTTCCCTATGTTACGAGTTACTATAAAAAGCGTTGGGGATTTTGCCTGAGCCAAACACGTAGAGATGAACTAAAGGCTGGTCAGTATCGAGCTGTAATTAAAAGTAAATTTGTGGACGGCCATTTAGATATCGAGCACACGCTGCTTGCAGGGCAATCTAAACAGGAAGTGCTACTTAGTTCTTATTTATGCCACCCCTCTATGGCGAACAATGAGCTTAGTGGTCCTCTGGTGTTGCTTGGGCTTTATCATCGAATAAAACAGTGGCCAAAGCGCCGCTACTCATACCGTTTTGCGCTTCACCCCGAGACCATTGGAAGTTTGGGGATGTTACATGTAATGCAAAATCATTTCCGCCAAAACTTAGTTTCAGGGCTTGTACTGAATTGCTTGGGCGGAAGTCCACGGGAGCTAGTGTTTAAGCACAGTCGAAATGATAACGGTTTACTAGATAAGCTGCTTTATCATCTTAGCGAAGAAGGATATGGCCATAGCAATATTCCGTTCACACCACTGAGTGGCTCTGATGAGCGTCAGTATAATGCCCCTGGGTTTCAGTTCCCCGTATGTTGTGTAAGCCGCAGTTTTCACACGGGCTATAAGGAATACCACACATCATTAGATGACAAAGAATATATGGGGATCAAGCCGTTATTAGATAGCATAGACAAACTGGAAAAGATTTTCCTAGCCTTTGAGCAAAGTGCGCGGTTTGAAAACACGCATCCTTATGGTGAGCCCAATTTGGGTAGTCGTGATTTATACCCGACTCTCAGCTTTTTTAGTGAAGAGCGAACCCGCCAACTGGATGAACTAAATCATATCAAGATGCTACTTTGCTACAGCGACGGGGAACATGACACGATAGATATTGCACGTAAGTACAATCAACCGGTTACGGAGTTTGCAAATGCAATCAATAAACTTGAGGGACATGCGCTGCTAAAAATGTTATCTCCTAATAGGGAGGAGTCATGATGGCAAATAGTCAAGCGGTAGTCGTTGGGGGAGGTATATGTGGTCTGGTCGCAGCTTTACTGTTAAAGCAACGCTTTACCAATGTGGTACTGATTGAACAGGCAGAAACCGTTGGTGGTTTGTTTTGTTCCGTGAAAGATAGCTCTGGTGCTGCTTACGATATGGGTTCGCATATACCTAATGCTACTGGAATAGAAGAGCTTGATAAGATTTTGTTTTCGGATGCCGATAGTGGCTGTTGGAATAAAATATCTAGACTACGCTCAGGAAATTACTTCGGCGGTAGTTGGGATTTGAACAGTCCATTTCCAGATGCGACTAAGTTACCAAAAGAGACTTACTTACGTGGCTGCGGTGAACTGATCAATTGTACAGAACTACCGGATACTGACCTGATTTACGATTATTGTGTAGACTCCTTGGGTATTGTTTTTACTGAAAGTATTGTGCTGCCTATTTTAGAAAAGCTCTATGGTAAGGATGCGCCACTGAAGGAGTTAACAATGGCGGCAGGGCTGTTTGGATTCACACGCATTCTCGCATTACCTGCAGATGTGACTGCGAACCTCAAGCAGTTACCAGCATTTGATGCTAAGCTTGGATACCAGCGTGAATCTGACTTTCAAAAACGTAAGGCGCAAGATAACCTCAGTGAGGTAACCTATTACTATCCAACCACGGGGGAGGGGATTGGTTACTGGGTAACGCAACTGCAACAGCAGGTTGAACAAGCAGGAGTAGAAATCATTACTTCAGAGCGAGTTACACAAATAGTGCATCACAACAGTAAGGTTACCAACTTGGTGTTGGCTAATACTGAACGAGTGTTAAAGTGTGACTTTTTATTCTGGAGTGCTCCACCTTTCATTGCCTTGAGTGCAATGGGGCTGACGCCTTCCAGAGGCCAAGTTACCTTGCGAACTGCACTGATTTTTCATCTAAATTTTGACTGTCCTTTACTAGATAGAGACTCCCATTATCTTTGGGTTTGGGATCCAGACAGCGCTATTTTTCGTTTGACGTTATATCCAAATTTAATTGGTCGAAGCACACATCATCACATATCCGCGGAGATTTTGTGCAGTCCTGATGAAGTAAGCTCCTTTACACAAGCAGAGGTTATCGAGCAACTCAAGGAGATGGGGATTGTCGATCCAGAAGCGAAGCTTGTAAGCGGTCATATTCAAGTGATCAATAACACTTTTCCAGTTCCAACAACAGAGTTTCAGGCCGTTAATCAGCAGAATTACGAGACATTAACAAACTGCGTCGACAACGTCGTTGTCTCGGGTCGTTTCAGTGGAAAATGCTGGCGTCAGGCTGAGGTATTGATTGAGGCTTATGAGTCAATTATGCGGGTAGCCGACGCGAGTTAAGCGTCGGCCTGCGTTAGCCAAGCCTAATATGAAAATATGGTTCGATATTGCCACCGAAACTCAGCTTGAACCAGCCCCTCTGCGGACTGTTAATCCCCTCTAAATCCAATCGCGAAATGCCTTTTTGCGCTAGTAGCGGGAAGGCTTGCCATAAAACAGCCGTCCCAGTATGGCTATCGCGCATGTCTGGGTGGTTTGCTCCGTAAAAATAGTAAGCTGTATCTTGATGAATTAAATAGGTCGCAAAACTACCGATTTTTTGATCCTGAGTTTGTGCTTGATACATACATAGTAGCCCCTGTTCAGCTAAGCTTTTTATTCTTAGTGCTAGTGACGACAATTGCTTACCATCGACCTCAATTCCCTGACGCGCCATGGTCAACCCGTAATATTGAGCGAACAAATCAAAGTCTTGTGACGGCTGGAGTGTTACTCCTTTTTTAATGCCATAGCGTATCTCCTGACGCCTTGATACTGAGCTATTGCTGTAGTTATTAGACTGTTCAAGTTCTACCTCTGTGGTGCTAAATTCATCGAGTTCAAGTATGGAAGTATAGCGCGGCACAGCTGCAAACATAGGGCCGTCATTATGATAGTTGACCCATAGGAAAGCACGGATGTCTTTGATTTTTGGATGTAGCTTCAGATTCACGTGAGTGTAATGCTCAGCGAGGTACTCAGCGATATACTCTTGCGCAGCAAACAACTCGGAATGGCCCTGGGCACGATTAAGGTGACTGATATTGCGATGCGCTATGCCGTCATGGATAACATCATGGTGGCCGATGACCTGAGTTTCGCTTTCATCTACGATCAGTAGCACAGCGGCTATTTTTTCTTTGCCTTTACAGCAATAATAGGCGTGATACTTCACACCCAGCAGCGCAATAAACTGGCTATGAATAAATGGACTACCATGGGGAGATGTGGCGATAAAGCTGTCCCAGTGATGGTCCAGCTCACAACGCTCAAGAGTAAACTTATTCTTCATGAGCTGGCTTTTTCAGTACCATACTCCAAGCAGCATGTACTCCATCGCTGCCGTACTCGCTAGACTGAGCGTGACTGAGTGACACAATTTCAAATCGCGATACTAGCTGGTGGATGAGGTCTGCGTTAAAGAAATTGACGTTTCCAACACCTGCAAATGGTCCCCAAGTGTAGCCTGTTTTAGTATATTCATCGACCGACTCAGGCGCTTTAGCATAATCAGAGTGCTCAGTGCTAAACCAGTCAGTGATCAGTAATACACCGCCAGGCTTAAGCTTATCGTAAGCCTCATCTAGGTAGCGCTGAATGCTACTGGCTGGATTGTGTACGGATGCGCCCCGGTCGACGATTAAGTCGAACTGTGTTTGAAAGGGCCAGGGTTGTGTAAAGTCACCCACATACAGATTATTTGAAATGTTAGTGAATCTTTGTTTCAGCTCACCAATAATGAAATCGCTGCCATCAATACCATAAACGTTGGGACAATAACTTAGAAAAAAGGGAAAGTTTGCGCCAGCACCACATCCGACTTCCAAAATAGTAAAGTCTGGATTGCCCTCGCGTAGCTTAGTGTTGCGCAGAGCTCCGCTCACAATTTCGCTCCATGGCCAAACGGACATGTGCTGATTACTACGGTAAAGTTGATCCCAGTTTTGACAAAATGACATAAATTATAAATCCTTAGACTTAGATTATTCTTTTAAGTTAAGCAAAGTTTGCGCCATTATAACAGTGGCATTGCCTGACTTGCGGCAATCTTTTGCGCTTCTGAGTAGCTTTCTGGTGTACCAATATCAATGTAATGCTCATCGACCAGCCAGCCTTGTAACTTACCAATCATACTAGGCACTACATCCAGACTGAGCTCATAGGGCCGATCCGCTTCTAGGTGCGAGAAGTAACGTTCATAGACTTCAGGTGAAAATATAAAGAGGGCGCCACTGGCAAGGTTGCCAGGAGGGTGTTCGACCTTTTCATGAAACTCCTGAATAACTTGATTTTCATCCAATTTAACAATACCACAGCTACGTGGCGTCGGGCTTTCGAACAAAAGTAAAGTAGCATCGGTCTGCGTCTGGCGTTGTTTATGTGCCTCAAGCATGCCCGCTAACGAGCTTTGACAGTAGTTATCAGCATGGATCACCATACATGTTTCTCTGTGCCAGAAATTTCGGTTGCGTACCAGTGTTCCTGCCGTGCCCATCAATTCAGGTTCGTAACTCAGGATAATGCGGTCATGATACGGGCTGGCGGCTACAAAGGCTTCAACCTGTTCACTAAAATAATGCATATTAATGAGGATCTCTTCGACCCCAAGCTGAACGAGTTTGTCTAGCCATAAACCCAGCAGGGGCTCTCCATTGATTGGAACAAGGCACTTTGGCAGAGTATCAGTGATTGGCCGCAGGCGGGTGCCAAGGCCCGCGGCAAGTAGAATGGCTTTCATAAACTATTTGAATGAGTCCTCGATAGCTTTTTCAAGTGTATCTCGATTTAGTGGCGTATTGCCAATGGATCCTACTTGGCAAGCAGCTGCAAGGCTGCCAAGGAAGCATGCTTGCCAAATAGGAGCACCAGTACACAATGCGAGCGAACAGGTTGCCAGAAAGCAGTCTCCCGCGCCTGCAGGGTCTACAGGATGTTTATTTATGGCCGGGAGCTTGTCATTTTCCCAAACTGTAAAGTTTTCTGAGGGTAAATGAATAAGCAAACCCTCCTCAGCTAATGTAATTATAACATTCTGAGATCGTGATTTTTTAGCCAATTTCTGAGCAAGAATGACCAATCCGTCATCAGGGTTATTGAGTGCGACTCTTACCTCACGTTCTGTAGGTGTGATAAGGTCCATATTCAGATACCTTGAAATATCTCCAACCTGAGAAGATGTTTGACTATCAGCAACAATTTTTACGCCGTAACGTTTACTAAGCTTTGTCAAATTATCGACAAGCGTTTGCGGCAATAACCCGTAATTAAAGTCAGAGAAAACCAGCAAATGGAGTTCAGGCATTATTTCTTCTACTTTTTTTAGGATCTTTGCCTGAAGCTCCTGTGAAATTTTATGTTGTCTCACATTATTCACTCGGAGCAACGTTTTTGAGCCTGCTCTATAACGCGTTTTTAAAGGAGTAGGGCGACTATTATCAGTATATAAACAAGCATCTAGTTTATAGCTATCAATATGTTCTTTAACATGGTTTGCTGCTTCATCATCACCTAACACAGAAATGAGGTTCACTCTGCCTGCGCCGATTGCCTTGATATGTCCTGCAGTTATTGCTGCACCACCCAAAAATGTATCTGTTTTATTTGGTGTCATGACGATGGTTGGATCTTCTTGAGATAAACCAACGGCTGTACCTTGAACATATTCATCAACAATAACTTCACCTATTACCAGCACATTCAGGTTTCGCATCGCATTGAGCGTTTTGTATATGTCACGTTTTCGAATGTGGTGCCTGCCCATAAATGCTTTGACTTCGTCAAAGTCAAAGTTGTTCTTAATAGGTGTTGAACGCTGAATGAAGTGTTCAGCGTTTGATTCAAATTCACCTGAACCAAAAATGAGTTTCCCGCCATAGGATTTAAGTGCGTGAAGTTCTGGGTTTTCTTTCTCTTCGAACTCTTTGCCTTTGACGACTATATCTGGGCTGTGTTTTTCTATGAGTATGCAGGCCGAGTCTGTGGTCAGAAAAGCCTCATTAACACATTCGAGAGATTTCACCATCTCTAATCTATGCGTCTCGCTAACCCTACTTTCGACTTCCATTGCTTGGTCGCTATTCACGGCAACAATCAGAAAGTCTCCGCACTCTTTTGCAAATTTAAGCAATCTAATGTGGCCAGGGTGGAGAACGTCAAAGTTTCCCTGAACTAAGACTGTTTTACTCATAAATTACTGCTCTACCTTTTTTAGTAAGTAAACATGGGCGTTATCTTTGTTTAACTGCAATTCGGGAAAAGTCTCATCAATTAGATGTAAGTCACTGGACACGTGTTGCAAGGTCTTTACTGCGAATAGCAATGTTATGAGGTTTTCACTGCGTTGCCCGCTTTGTGGGATGTATTTTGCAATCAGATCGCCACCGTTGCTGAGGCAAGACAGCACCGCATTGAGTATATCTTGTCCCGCTTGATAGAGTAGCTCAGCATCTTCAATGTAAATTAAGTCAAATGTCTTCTTAGGCAATCTTTCAAGCATATACTCATCATGCAAACTCAGTGAGTGCTCGGTTTCGGTGTTTGCAAGCGTAATAAAACCGGGTGCTAACGAATCTCGATGTTGCGAAATAATCAAACCATACGCACTTCTGAGCCAGGGACTGCTACGATAATGGCACAAAGGGGCTGTAAATCTCAGCAACGCGTTGTCTGTGGGGGGCTCATACTCTTGGAAATGGTTACTTCAAGTAGAGTACGAGTACCACATGAGCCTCTGACACCTCGATGTGTGACAAGAGAATTATTAAACAGTAAGAAAGTACCAGCCTCACCCTCAATTGTATTTATTTCGCCTGCCGGGTCAATAAACTGCGTAGTACCTGTTGTCATTGAAGGTGGGGTCAGATAGAAGAGTATCTTATATATATTTTCATTGTAGCCATCTAAATGAAAGACTTCCGACCCCACGAGTTCTTCAGATAAATTGAACTGCTTTACCTTGACTGACTCTGTCTGCCAGTGACTCTTTAATTGTTGGCTGACTTCTGAATAGACAGATTTCAGGGCGTCAAGCACACGGGCTTCGAGCGCTGAATTTTCTTTGCGGTAGCTGACAGATTTAATTGTGTTTTTGACTTCATCACTGGAAATGTTCTTGTTACTGACGTAACCAAAAGTTGAGCGTTGGTCTATATCATAATTAAAACGTTGATCTATCGCATCGATGATTTGCTTACTCTGCTCGGCAGTGATAGACGAAACGTAGAATTTTGTTTTTGCAAAATCACTCTCTGGCTTTGTGTGATTAGAATATGCTGCAGAACAAAGGTCACTATACTCATTCCACGACCTTTCTAATGTATCACTGCCTCGTAAGTCCAGAATGTTTGAAGCTGAAAAATATGAGTTATTTACAATTTTATTGGTAATCTCTTCAATAAAGCCAAGTGAAGCGATGACAATTTTGGCATTTGTGGCTGTGGTATTTTCATCTAAACTGTTCAAGTTTAATGTTTCAGATATCGACTCCGTGTTTGGCGCCAGATCTAATACTGCCTGAGGTGGTATACACTTTTGTTCCTGAACATAATTTAAGATTATCCGTGCACAGCTCCCTGAGCCATACAGATAATATGGCATATGTTCCAAATTATGGCGTTTGTAGAGTTGATGAAACGCATTAACCACATCCATAAGGTTACCCTTCTAAATCTATGACGGCTCTGACTACCTGATTATTTTCCAAGTCATTCAAAGCATTATTGATTTCACTCAAGGTATATTGGTGTGAAATAAAAACCTCCATAGGAAAATCCAGCTCTTGAATAATGCGTCCTATTTTGACTAGATCTCTGTCTGGGTTGGAACCGCCTCCCCAGGAACCCTCAATTCTTTTGCCACAGATGAGGGCATGAGGATCAAGTTGGATTTTCTCCCCGTTAGGTGGGTGAGAGGCAAAAATACACTTACCGGCGTTATGAATTAATTCAAATGCCATTTCAATTGAGCTGGTGTGTCCTGCACACTCGATTGCAAAGTCAAAACCTTGCGGAAAATTGGCAGCAATTTCACTTTGTATGTCATCATGAAGTACATACCCATGGTCTGCACCCAGTGCCATTGCAATCCTGACTTTTTCGGGGTTTGTGTCAATTACAACCACATGCTTCGGTCTAAAGTGCTTAAGCATTAGCAGAGCACTCAAACCAATTCCTCCCAGACCAATTAAAAGGACTGTTTGTTCGTGGCTTGGTTGTACTTGGTTAAGCACAATGCCGGCGCCGGTAGGCAGGGCACATCCGAGTAACACGGCCATGTCATCATTTATGTCACCGGGGCATTGTGTGATCCGGTTTTCTGACACGACAGTGTATTCTGAAAAAGTGGTCACTGGTCCACCATTGATCGTTTCGCCGTCTTGTGATGAGAAAACAGTACCTCCGGCATCAATGCCACTGCCTTTTAACCAACCCAGAATAACCCGATCCCCGACTTTTACTTTTGCGACACCTGGTCCGGTTGCGACGATATTGCCGACGCCTTCATGACCTAGCAGGTGGGGAAGGTACTTATCTTCTCCCCGGTGTCCTCTTGCTTCCATCAGCTGGCTTCTGCACAGTCCTGCGCGGGTCAATTTTACAAGGACTTGTCCGGTTCGAAGCTCGGGCACTTTTAATTTTTTTATCTGTAAGTCTTTATTTAGCTCAGTTAATACGGCAGCGTTAAAATGGTCTGGAATAATGTTATTCATCGTTCAGCTCAGAGACAAAGTGGGTTAGCGAAGTAAGCATATTTGGTACTACCAAGTAAGGAAGACTAAGTTCAAGCCGTGAGTTATCAAGAGAGAGATCAAAATCTCTGTCGGATTTTTGCTGGAACAGTCGAAGTCTGGCCTGCGTTGAACTGACGGATTCAATCAGCTTAATGACATCTGCGATGTTCATTTCCTGGCCTGTTGAAACGTTATAGGTGCCACTTTTGTTATTAGTAAGTAAGCTATAGGCGGCACTGGCTATCAGGGTGACCGGTACAAAATCTCTCTTGCTTTGCCCGTTATTGGTTAACGTGATTTCAGCGCCTGATTTGACTGAATGAAACAAACGATATATCAAGCTGCTGGTATCACCCACACCACCAAAAACGCCGGAAAACCGCATAATAGATAGCCTACATTGGTGTGCCAGATTAATTCTCAGCATATGTTCGGCAAAGACCTTAAAAGCACCATACTCATTTTTAGGCTCCAAAGGGGCGATCTCTTGTGCTTGGCTACCATAGTGGCCATAAACGTCGGCGGCACTGAGGTAGACTACTCGCTTGGGTGTGGTGTTTTGTAATGCTTTGAGTATGGTCTGCAGCTGAATAATGTTCTGCTGGCAGCTATCTGTGTCATTCGCCACGGTACGGGTGATAGCTGAGCAGATTATTAAGTTGTCGCAGTCCCTCAGGTGCTCAACGAGATCTGCAACACCTTGGTGCTGGTTTTCAAGATCAACGTCCTTGCGACTAAGTGCGGTAACGGCCATACCTTGCTCAGCCAGTGTGGCTGCAATATTGCGGCCGATATAGCCGCTACCGCCTAAAATCAGTGTTCTATCCATGTGTATCCTCTATAACGTTAACGAGTCTATGATATTGAGATAGGGTCTGGGTCTTATCCAGCCACACCGATTACACCCCTCCACCAGGTGTTTTGACAGCGCGGCTTTGAACTCGGTAAAGACTTCACCGGTCACGATGTCATGTAAAGAGGTGGTCTTTACATTTCCCATACTTACTGCAATACATGGGAAAAGGTTGCCGTCAACGTTGATATGAACACTGGACCAGGGGAATTTACACGCCTGAAAATCTTTAGGTCGAAAGCGTTCGCTATTAATATAAGTCACCCTCGGGATCGGTTCAGAAGAGCTAAGATCACATATTTTAGGGTGAACAAAGGCATTACAGGCACTGTTTTGATTGTACTGTCGGACTAACTCAAGCTGCTCGAGAATAACGTCAAAGTGGGTGTATGTCGGTGCGTGAGATGTTGCATACATTTCTATCATCTCATGCATCTTATCAGAATGCTGAAGATGGCTGCCTTTCAAAAACTGGAAGGCGTGTGTATTAGCGCCAAGTACTTCAACGCAATACTTGTGGATTGCAAGCAGATCATGAGCATTTTTGTCCAGAACAACTGTTTTGATATCGAGTACACACTCGCTGTTCAACTCCGCTTTTCGTTTGTGAAAATAGCGGATCTGTTCAAGCAACTTTTCCCACTGTCGAGGCTTCACATCTCGATTCAGGTTACCTATGTCATCTATCGAAATAGAGAGCACTTTAAAGCTAGGTTTACTTAAGATGAAGTCAATTTTCTTTTCAGACAGTAATAGTCCATTTGTGATCATGTTGCAATCGTGCTTTTTGGCGACTTCATCCACGATGACTTCGAAGTCTTTAAATGCTAAGGGCTCGCCACCTGTGAAAGTCACACGCGCATACTCAGGCAATTGTGCAACTACGTTAAGCCAGTCTTGTGTTGTCATAGCGTCGTCACGTCTGTCCCTGTCTTGAAAGCAAAAGCTGCAGTCCAGATTACACAGATTCGTTAAAACAAATACATACCGATGCGGCATCGTCAGTTCACCACTGAAGATTTTATCGGTGATAGCTTCATGCTTATTGTGAAAAGAAGACATAGTGTTGCACCCTCTATAGCGTGCCGTTTAGTAAATTAAACGGGTAATAAATTTGCTTTGGTTTAAGCTCATTACTGAGCCTGGCCAGCATTCTTTTCGCATTTAATCGAGAAGAAAATGCGCTGAGCATGACAGCGGCGTCGGATATGTTGTCAAGACACTCAGTTGATACAATGGGCGTTGTCGAGTTTAAATAGTACTGGCCATTGCGATTAGGGTTGTCATCAAAAACCTTACTAATAGCAGCAAGTTTATTTGGGAAATGATACTTGATGACTGGCAGCATTAGCGCGGCGCCATAACCATATACAGGGAACTTTGTTGCAGCAGCTTCTAATGCTATTTCGCAAGCTTGCATCTGACTATTAAAAACACGGAGACTAGTCGAAACGGTTGCCAATGATATCGGCGGGTTTGTTACTTTTTCTGCGGCAGGCTGATTAGTAAAGGCGAAAATTGCGCTGTTCCAATGATCTTCATTAACCGTCCAGTCTATTAATGTACACCCCAGAGACTCTAGCAGCGTATTAAATGAGGCCAGGCTGAAATAGTTAAGATGTTGGTGAAAAACATGATCAAAGTTGTAGTTCTCGATCAACTTATCCCAAATCGGCACTTGAATTAAGAACAGCGAATTCTTACTTGCAACCTCAACCAGCTCCTGAATGAGTGCTTTAGGATCCGTGACATGTTCAATGACGTCTTTGCAGATGACCAGGTCAGGGGATTCGCTAATCTTACAGCTTTCAAAGAATTCACCGTATACGGTGACTTGGTCGTCATTGATCTGCTGTTCATGACCACGTAATATAGGGTCAACACCAATTAACTGATGTGCGAGTGGCTTCAGTTCCTTCAGCAAGTATGCGTCATTGCAGCCAACCTCAAGAACACAATCATACGTCGGCTTGAAGTTGAGAGACTGTAAAAACTGTTTGAAGAATTCAGCCGTTTTTCGGCCTGTATAGCTTTGCGAGCTTCTGAACTCATACCCTGATTTACTCGCATAGAGAAGTGATTGATCCAGGACATGCTGTAACTGGGCATGACCACATTTTTGGCAGTAGTGCAAAGACTGGTCAGTTTCACCGAGTCCTGAGAGGCCGGGCCGGTTGATAAAGACCTCAGTAAGCGGCAGTGCTGGAAGTTCCAGCACTGGTGTGGTGTTGGTGTGGCCACATACTGAGCACGCTGTTCGAGTTTCATACTTAATATTGCGATATTTATTCAGTTCGTGCTCTTGTGACATAACTAAACCTTTTTGTTCTCAATTAGGGTATTTGCATGCATGACGATGTTATCATCCGTTAAACCAGCAACCTGACACAGTTCGTCATATGTGCCGTAATCGTGAATCATGTTGTTAATCGCCATCTGCTTAAATTGTGCTTTGTCACGGCTTGCCCAGTGGCGCATAACTAAGTCATATACACCGCCATGTTGTGAAAGCTCTTCACATACGATCACCGCTTTTGTTTTGGAGATACTCTGAATGACTGTTTCAGCGTCAAACGGTTTAATCGTATGGATATACAACAATTCAACACTATGTCCTTGTGCTTTTAGTGTTGCACAGGCACGAGAAGCTTGTTTTAACTGAGGACCTACGGCTATAAGTGTGATGTCGCTGCCTTGCTCAATGATCACCGCTTTGCCTAATTCTATTTTTCCAGTTAAATCAAATGAGTGTGGGTTTTCAGTCAGTTTGAAGTAATTGATGGAGCCTTGATCATAGCACTGTGAAAACAGAGTCGAAAACTCGTATGCGCTTGCAGGACTTGTCACTACAGTATTGTCCAGCTGGCACATTAGTGACACATCATTGTAGCAGTGATGACTACAACCAAGTTGTGCGTAGTCGAATGCCCCGCCAACCGTGATAAAATTACCAGCAAGTTGCTGGTATGCAAAGTCTAGCTTAATTTGCTCAAAAGACCGCTCTATTAAGAAGGGAGCAATCGTATGTGCTACAGGTATTAGGCCTGTGCTTGCTACACCTGCTGCCATTCCCACAATGGTTGGTTCACAAATGCCCACGTTGTAATAGCGATCAGGGTACTCAGCTGCAAACGGTTTAAGTATGCCATGGCTTATATCTCCTACCATAACAACCAGACGAGGGTCTGAAGCGCCTACAGCCAGCATTTTATCGGCAAATTCTTGTCTCAGGTTACTCATGACAGTGCTTCCATTATTTGATCTAGCTCTTCTTTGGTAGGGATCTTATGGTGCCAGGGGCCATGTCCTTCGGTCATACTTACCCCTTTGCCTTTGATATTTTTGGCAATTAAAACGGTAGGAGCATCATCACTCGATTGTGAAAATGCTTGTTCAATTTGCTGGGGGTCATGCCCGTCAAAAATCACGGTATGCCAACCAAAGCTTTTCCACTTTGCGGGGAGATCATCTTTTGGGCATAGCTGCGCAGCAGACTGATTCCAGTCAACAATGACGGTTAGATTATTCAGGTTGCGGTTTGCTGCAACATGGGCACTTTCCCAGACAGTCCCTTCGTGGCATTCACCATCGCCAACCAAGCAGAAAACTCTGTTACTCTGGCGCTTTATTTTGTTCGCAAGTGCACAACCCACAGCCATAGGCATGCCGTGCCCTAGTGACCCCGTTGACGCTTCTACGAAGGGCACTTTTGTACGGTCTGGGTGACCTCCCAATATACCTCCGAATTGTGAATATTGTTCAAGTGCATTGTCTGGGAGGAGTCCGAGCTTTTCTAGCACAACCCACAGCGCAGCACATCCATGTCCTTTAGACAGGATGAAGTAATCTCGCTCTTCCCACTGGGGATTGCCAGCGTCAAATGACAACACGTCGGTGTAGAGATAGTTGATGATATCGACAATGGAGTAGGAGCTAGGAATATGCCCTTCTTTTGACTTGTAGATGATCTCCGCAATGCGTTTTCTTAGGTCTTGGTTCATAAATTACCCCTCATAAAAGACGCGGCCTTGACCACCATCAACCAGTAAAGAAGTGCCTACACAGAAAGAGGCTTTGTCCGAAACCAAGAAAGCAACTAACTCACTGACTTCTTCCCGTGTACCAAAGCGTTTAATGGCCATACGCTCGTTTAAGTATTTTTCAACATGTTCAGGTCTGGTTTTGCTCGTTTCATCCCAGTATCCGCCTTCAGTGAAGACCGCGCCTGGTAAAATACCAGTCATTATGACGTTATGTTCCGAAACGTATCTGCCAACACTACGGACGTAAGCGTTTAGCGCGGCTTTGGAAGCACAATATTGCGGTGCTCCTTGATTTTCCAAAGAAGCAATAGAAGAGACATGGCAGATCCTGCCCCATTTTTTCTCGATCATGGTATCGATGAAGTGATTGTTAAGTTCAATCGCGTTAAAAAGATTAAAATCAAACACGTTTTTCCAGTCTTGGAGACCTGAGAGCGGATCGGTGACGCCTAAGTTGCCACCCACATTGTTAACGATGATATCAGGTATCAAGCCTTGTTCTTTTAGCTTTTCAGCTAACGCTCTGGCGCCTGACCCATCTTGTAAATTGGCTTCCACAACAAAATTTTTGTTGTTATACAAAGCACCACAGCGCTCTGCGTTTTGTTGTAGTTGTTCGATGTCACGCGCGGCCCAAATAACGTTCACACCTTCTTTTGCAAGTGACTCGGCTATTGATTCACCCAAGCCACGGCTACTGCCGGTGACCAGAGCAAGCTTGTTTGCGATCTTTAAATCCATAATTAAAAAGGCCCTTTAAACCATTCGCCAGGAATATCATGATGTTGTGTAGTTGTAATTCTAGCAATATCCACACCACAATTTCCTGATATTGTTTGAATAAATGAATTAATGTTGGGGTAGTAGTCGGGTGTCAGGCCGTAGCTAGTTGGCTCTGGATAATGTGGCAGGCCAAGGGTGGTGACCGGACATAGCAAGCTCTGAAAGCACTCGCTATAAATTCGATTGGCTATTTCACTGGCTAAAGAGCAAAACGTATGGCCCATATCCGTTACAATACAGCGTCTGGATTTTTTTACAGATTGATACAGTACGTGCCAGTCAATATTGGTCGGTGAGGCGATTTCTATGACTTCACACTGGATACCAAATTGTTGCATATATTTTTGCGCTTGCAGTGCCTCAGACAACATGTAGCTGTTGCTGATAATTGTATAATCTTCACCCTCACGCAAAATACGCGTATGGCGGGGCTGCTCAGTCAGTGGCTGACATTCATCTTCGCTTGCAATTTGGTTATGAAGCCACCTGTGCTCCAGAAAGATAGTTGGGTTATTGTCCATAATGGCGTCATACAGTAACTGTCCGGCATTGTCTGTTAAGCCGGGAACCACCACTTTCAATCCGGGAATGTGTGAAAACCAGGACTGTAAACTTTGCTGATGAGTGGGTCCTTGTCCCCATCCTCGCCCAACAATGAGGCGAATGGTCAAAGGTACCGACATTTGACCATTGAACATGTAGTGCCATTTAGCTGCGTTATTGACCAGTTGATCCATTGCAAGCAGGAAAAAATCGACCCGCTGGTGAGTCATTAAAACACGAGTGCCAGCAATAGCGGCACCGACTCCTATACCTGTCATTGCGTTTTCGGCGGTCGGCATATCGAATACCCGGCTTTGACCAAAAGCCGTCTGTAAGCCCGATGTTGTGCCGAATATTGCTTTTGGATCGTCTATGCCCAATCCCATACATATCATACCAGGATCATTTTGCATTGCTTGATGCTGAGCTTTCTGCAGTTGTGTTGCGAAACTAGTGGAGTTATTTGGCATAGATATACCTCTCGTTATCTATGGGATCCCCAAAAGGGGAGCTTGAAGCAAAATTGAAAGCGGCTTCTATTTCTTGGGTAATTTGTTCAGTAACGCGTGCCTGGAAATGAGAGAAGTCGGAGTCTGAGGATAGCAATTTCTGTAAATTTTTCAGTGGATCATTGGCAAGCCACTCTTCCACTTCGTGCGCCTCACGATAGTTAAGTTCATCGTCAAAGTTTGGCCCACAGTGTTCCCGATGTCGATAGGTAAAGTACTCGACAAGCGCAGGTTTACGTTCTTTCCTGATGAACTCAATCGCTGCCTGGGAAGCTTCAAGTACCCGTTGAGGATCGTTGCCATCCACACTGAAACTTTTGACGCCAATTTCTGCTGCTAACTTGGCAATACTGCGTGAAGCGGGTTGTCTGACGCTTAAAGGACTGTAAACTGAGTACTGATTGTTTTCACAGGCATATAATATGGGTAATGAGCGTACAGTCGCGAAGTTCAACGATTCATAGAAAGCACCTTCTTCGGTCGCTCCATCACCGAAATAACTGATTGTAATCCCATCGCTTTGGCTTAATTGCTGATGTAATGCATTCCCTGTTGCAAGAGGAATGCTGTTTCCGACTATGGCTGTACTGGCTATAAAACCGCAGTCGAGGTCACTCAAGTGCATAGAGCCACCTCGACCAGCTGTACACCCACCGGATTTACCATGCAACTCAGCAATCAATTTGGATAAATCTCCGCCTTTAGCAAGGTAGTGGGCGTGTGCCCGGTGCGAGCTATACGCTTTGTCCCGCGTCGTAAGGTACTGTGAAATAGCAACTGGCACCAATTCTTGACCTATGGATAGGTGCGTTGGGCATCGCATTTTCTGCTCACTATAACGCTCGGCAATAGCCTCTTCTATCTTTCGAATTCTGAGCGTCTGAAAATAGACTTCTTTTAAATCAGGCATGGTTTTATTTACCCTTATCCACAGTAGCTATACAAAACGCAATGGGGCTGTCGCTGATGTGAGCAACATTTCTAAGTGATGCCACTTGTTGCACATCGAGAAAATACTGAGGCATTAATGTTCTTATTTTTTGATAAAACTTGAGTGAAAGAGGACCAGCTTCGTTTATCACTGAGTTACAGCTACTTAGTCGGCCATTGAGTTTGCCAGTCATGAAACACACACCGCTGCTCAGCCTGCCGTACAAATCGATTGCACTAGAATTTTTCACTGTAGAGGCTGAGCTTTGTCTTGTAGACCTTGCAATTGCAAAGTCTGCTTTTTTTAGCAGAGGAGTTAAAGTTATAGGTGCTGCTCGCACTAAGAGAGAAGTAAACAGGTATGAGACTGCATCGCCGAGCGAATAGTCTGGGCTAATTTGAAATTGAATGTGTACTTCTTCAACGTTAGTATCGAACATCTCCGGCGCCTCATTTACGTACTAAGGGATAAACCAGTAGTAATCTCCACTGTAACCTACCTTCTCAAAGAATTTTTTCCATTCATCAACATGCTTGATGGTTTTTGCCGTTAGGTTCCAGGCTTCCATTCTGGCTTTCTCTTGCTCACTACGATAAGCATCAACAGTGATAAAGCTCTGACCACGGCTAACTCGTTCGATTTCCTGGAGTGCCAGCGCACAAGCGTCTTCTTCTAGATTGTGTATAGTGTTGATTGAGATCACAGTGTCGAAACTATTGTCTTCAAAAGGCAAGTCAGATGCACATGCGTTCAAAAGATGGGGTTTAACCTCATCTTTGGCATGTTCAATAGCATAGTCAGAGATATCAATACCCTTAAGCTGGATATCAGGTAAAGCCATCATCAAATCAAATAGCATAAACCCTTTAGCGCACCCTACATCTAGTACGCTGCTGTCATTACTGAGGTTAAAATGTGTTATCAAGTCAGGAATGACAGGTTGCCAAAATCTGGGATGATAGTTAAAGCCACCGTAGCCATGATCGCGCTCACCATCAAAAAACTCTTTGCCAAATTGGCGCGCAATCGCCCTTACGGCCTCACTTTTTGATTCCAATCGCCCAGTTAAGTCTCGTTTTGCTTTTGGGTAATTCTTAAGTAAATCTATTTCTTTTCCCATTGCCATTTCTCTATGGTTTATGCACATAGTCCTTAGGTAGCGTGTTTAAAGTATCCAGGTTGTCTTTTACCCAGCTGATGGTGCGTTCCAGGCCATTCTCAAGTGTGATTGTGTCTTGCCAGCCCAGTTCGCTTTTCAGTTTCTGGCTGTCCAGAAGATAGGCGGCATCTTTGCCTAACCTGTCCTCACTCACCTGGCAGACCTGCTCAAATGGTTTTCCGAGCATTTCGCAAATTTTCATCACAAGCTCTCTGACGCTGATGTTTCGGGTTGTGGAGATGTGATAAATATCTCCGTTTTGTCCGTTTTCGCCAATGGAGTGTGTTGCACTTGATACATCATCCATATGAATGAAGGAGCGGGTAGAGTGTCCGCCGCCGTGCAGCGGCAAGATTTCATTGTTTAAGGCACACATAATCGTTTTAGGGATGATGCGATAAAGCTGTTGGCCTTCACCAAATACATTTGCAGCGCGGGTAAAGACAACAGGGAAATCATACACATCGTTGAAGGTGTGTAGGCTCAGATCTGCGGCAGCTCGAGACACTGCATAAGGCGTACTTGGTTGGTAATGTCTGGACTCAGTAACTAAACCTGAACACGAGCCGTAAACTTCCGGTGTAGATACGTGAACATACCTCTCCAGCCCATCGTACTGTCTGAGCAAGTTATGGAGCTTTATGGTTGATACGGCATTAGTCATGAACCAGTGCTCTGGATACTGCCAGCTTTGCCCAACCATGCTTTGAGCCGCAAAATTGTAGATGTGGCGTATCTTGTACTTCTCAATCAGCGCCATTATTTCTGCCAGGTGGTGATTTAGATCCAATTGATGAAAATTAATTTGATGATCTAAAGAAAGCCACTTGTAGGGGAGCAGTACGGGGTTTGGCTCATTTGAGCGACTGACCGCAATAACCTGTTTTTCTTGCTTAAGCAGGTAAGAGCAAAAAGAGGCACCGGAAAATGAGTTGCTTCCTAAGACTAATACTGGAGACTCGATCATAGTGTACTGTTAGCCTCTTTTATTTTTGAATCTAATGAGAAAAACTGCGCCTGAATGTTCTCAAGTGAATCATTCATCCAAGCATTGATTTGGAATGGGTTATCATTAAAAAAGTGGTTCTTACCTACCTCAAAGAAGTGCTTTTCGTTACTTCTATCAGACAAATTTGGAATGTCGTTGGTTTGAAACCTAAAAATAATTGAGCGAGCACCAGCAAGGTAACTAATGGGATAGAGTGGTCCATTGTCTACGCCCATATTTATGTATGCTTTGTGATACAACGCAAGCCTGATACTAAGGTCAACAGACGCTTCCGGGTAGGTTGGTAAATCGCTATATTTATCGGGCAGTGGCTCACTTACCTTGTAGGTATCTCGGACAATGAGAGGGTAATACTCATTTCTATCCAGAGACAAGGCAAAATCTAGCCAGGCATTTACATTGCTATTTCTGTGTTCTGCATTTGACCAGTATTCACGTAAGGTGATGGTTATCAGCTTTTTGTCACCTACCTGATGGCGAATATAATCTGTCACAATAGCACTCGCTTGCTTAGGCGGTATCAGGTTACTGAGTTTGATTTTGTCGTTGACATAGGATTTCAAAATAGTGAAATCCCCCGCTAACTGACGAGGGTTATTGAAATAATTATCTGGATACGTACAAACATTCAGCTTTTTATAAAAGTCTACACAACTTTTCGAGAAAGGTTGATCGATACCGATACAAGCAGGTAAACAGGAAAACATAGGTTTAACGAGCTTTTCAACTCGCCAGTTAGCATCTTGTTTGTCGTGGAACACATTGACTTCGGTCGTATTTTCACAGCGACTGGGCAGAATAACAAACTGAATGAATTTTTTGTTTTGTTTTTGTCTTTCAATTTCAGCAAGTACCACAAAAGTTGTGACGTCAAAACACGGTAAATTGTAAGACAAGTCATAGAAAGCAAATAATGTGGAGTTCACATCTGCTTTGTCAGCGAGTAGCTCCGCGCACGGGACCAGCTGACCACTGGTATGGTTAAAAAAGAATGATTGCTCAATGGAAATACCGATATTTTGCAGAGAATTCAAAATGTCGAGGATAAACTCCGAACAAATTACCACTCTGAGGTCTTGTTTGTTTTCAAACTCAGATAATGCTTGCAGGGAGATAGCTGTCTCCCCCATGAATTCTTCTCCACCAGATGTACACGCATAGATGTTGTCGTCATTGTTAAACTCTGATCGAACAAACATGTCGGTAGAGGCTGTAATACCATAAACTACAGTAGACATTTATTCTCCTGCTTTTAATTCTTCGTGTAAGGCCTTCATTAAAATGTGACCCAGCACCACCTGGGTGTCTTCCGATATCTGCATGTCCTGAATAGCAAAGTGAAATACTTGGTCGACCAGTAGTTTGGCGTTACCGCCATCAAACCCGAGTATTCCGACAGTATGCATACCCAAAGTCTGAGCTTGCTCGATGGCGCGAATAATGTTGCCTGAATTGCCACTGCCTGACAGCACCAGTAATACGTCTTGTGCCGATGCTTTGACCTTGAGTTGGTGTGCAAAAATATTGTCGTAGCCAATGTCGTTACCAAGGCATGTCAACACTGAACTGTTTGCTGTCAATGCTTCCACTTTCAGGGCATCTCCCTGAGGGTGGACACCAAATGTAAAGTCATTTGCAAGGTGGATAGCATTTGCGGCTGAACCGCCATTGCCACACAAATACAAGGTACCGCCCTTGGCTTTCATATCCAGTAAAGTGCTGACCAGCTGCTTGACTGCATTACCGTCAAGATTGCTTAATACTTTGTGCAATGTCTCAACGTAGCTTTCAGTTAACGACACGATGGGGTCAATTGATGGTAACGGAGTGATGATACTTTGTTGCTTAGTCATAATACTTCTCGCTGCATCCACTTAAGGTTATAGAAGCGATCTTCATTTTTTAACTGGCCTCTGCGATAGGCGTCAATCAGTTCTTCAATCGCAGTGGCGACATTTTTAGTGGGCTTAAATCCAGTCGCCAACAATTTATCCGAGTTGATGCGGTAACACCTTGGATCGTTCGATGGCGTCACTTCAACGTCGCAATCGATCCGAGCCTTTACCATATTGGCGATGTCCATAATGGAGATGTTTTCAAATCCTGCATTGAACACACCACTGGTTTTTTCGGGATGTTCCAACATATAAATATACAGGTCAGTAATATCATCGATATGGATATTTGGCCGCACCTGTGCGCCACCAAAGACCGTAATCTTGCCATTCTCTAGTGCTTGCATCGTCAACATGTTGACAGATACGTCCAGGCGTTGGCGAGGAGATAAACCACAAACGGTGGCGGGTCGGACAATTTGAACGGTCATGTCATCTGCGTAGCTAAGTAGTACTCTTTCAGCGACCATTTTTGTCTTGTTATACTCGGAAATGGGCTCCAACGTTAAGTCTTCAGTAACCTGATCTTCGTCTTTTACACCGTAAACACTGCCTGACGAGGCATATATAAATTGCTTGATACCAGCACGTTTCGCTTTGTCAGCCAGCTGCATTGTGGCGAGCGCACTGACCTCCCAAGTTAACTTAGGGTTTAAATCTCCACAAGGATCGTTAGCAATAGAAGCTAAGTGAATGATGCTGTCAACAGTTGAGAGGTCTATATTTTCAGTTTGTCTAACATCGCTTTTAATTACGGTGAGATTCTCATGTGAAGTCAAGAAATTCCCAAACCATTGGGTGTCCAGCGCGATAACTCGATATCCTTTAGCCAGCAACTTAGGAACAAGCACCGTTCCTTTGTAGCCGGTAGCACCAGTAACTAATACGGTTTTTTTATTCATTTTTCTCTCTTTTTGAATACGTTAATCACCAGGCATGATCTTGCTGAAGCAAAAATTGCGCCTAAATATTCATGCACAATTGACTTATTCTGTGCTAGACAGTTTTCTGTTCAACATGCTTGTTTATATCGGCTAGGTGGGGGTGATTCTTTAATGTTTCCAATAATTCGCTGTAACTAAAGTTAAGGTTGTTGTTAAATTGCAGGTAAATTGCTTGAATAGCGGTGTAGTCATCTGGTTCATCCAGTGTCAGGCGATAGTGGCTATTATCTTCTCCAGCGCTGATAGTGTGGCTATTGATGGTGTTGAATTTAGGCATACCTAAGGTGACGTGTTCTTTGTCTGGTGCACTATGTGCAAGTTCATGCGTGCGAGCCAGTAGACGAAAGGCAAATACACAGGTATCTAAACCTCGGGGAAAGCCACTATGTGGCCCTAAACTGACCATATCCACGTTATGGTTTTGATAATAATCAATAGCTAAGCGTACCAACGTAGAGTCTATAAGGGGACAGTCACTGGTCAGGCGAACAATTGCTGTATTGTCTTGAGCACCATAATGACGAGCGGCTAGGTAATAGCGGCTTAATACGTTTTCTGTGCTTCCGCGAAAATACTTTATATTTAAGCGTCTACAAAGGTCTACTATGGGTTGTTCAGTACCATCATCGGTGGTTGCAATAACTACATTATTAACCAAATCCCCGAGTCTATCTAACATCACTTGTAGTACAGAGCTATTGCATAACGGCAACATAACTTTGCCCGGTAATCGGCTCGATGTCATTCGGGCCTGAATTATTATTTGTAAGTCCTTCAAGGCAAACCTATTTATTGGAGATAGTTGTCAATTAGATGATATACAGAGGTTTCATGCAAGTAAAGTTGAAATGGTTTAAAGGGGATAGTGGTACCTTCTTTGAGCGAGAATGTTCTGAAAATAAACGATTTTCTACTGTTTATTTATAGTTTTTTTGGAGAAGCTTGTAGTAAGTTAATGTTTTGCTTAGAGTGGCCGATTAAAAGTAAGTATTGAATTATTCCCCCAAAAGAATCCTCTAGCAGACAATAGGGAGCAGCAGTGAACATACAAGATAGTCAATTCTATATTTATGGTGCAAGCCATTATGGCCAAGCATTAGCTGCGTACTTGTTGGAGAAAGGTCTCAAGCCTCGCGCAATTTTAGATAAGTCGCCAAAATTTAATGATTACATGGGAATTCCTTGTCACGCTTTTCCCAACGATAAGCTTGATAAATGTTTTCCCGTTATTATTTCTATACTTGGTTACGCTGGTGTAGAAAAAAGTTTACTTGAATCTGGGTTTGATCAAATTGTTTCGACTCTAGATTCGTTCGACTTGTTTCCGGCAGCACTAAAGCGCCTGAACAAGTGCGGTGTACTCTGGATGCAGCCTTCTAGCGATTTGGTTGATGAAAGTAAATGTGCAAAAGTGCTGTCTTTGCTATCCGATCAACAATCTCGAGATACTTATAACTTACTTGTTAACTACCGTGTTAGTCCGTGCCGCGATAACTACCCATTACCCGAGCAATACGAAATGTACTTCCCAGATGACATTCCTAAATTGTATAAATACGAGAAGATGCGAGTTTTAGATATCGGTGCATATGATGGGGATACTTTGGCTGGTTTTTTTCAGCGTTACGCCCAAACTATCAATCATTATGCTGCTGTCGAGGTAAGTACTAAGAACATCAAGTTGCTAGAATCGCGTTTGAAAGCCATGGGAGATGCTACTGAATATGTTAGTATTTATCGCAAAGCTGTAGGGCTTCCAGAAAATAAAAAACTCTTAGTGAAAGAGAACTTATCAGCAACTTATGTGAGTGTTATTGAAGAAGGTGAAGTTGCAAACGTGTCAGAAGACTGTTTGGTTGAGAGTATCAACTTAAGTGTATTAACGGCAATGACTCAATGTAATGTGATAAAAATGGATATTGAGGGAGCCGATTATGATGCTCTTGTTCAATGCAGAGATTATATAGCGGAGTGTACACCGACACTTGCTTTATCTCTCTACCACAGGTCAGAGGACTTATGGGAAATTCCGTTATTAATCGAATCTTTTGCAGCCAATAGGTATCATTATTACGTTCGCCAAGAAGGGCATTGGTTACTAGAAACTCAGTTTTATGCCGTGCCAAAAGATAAATGATACCCCTATTTTGCTCTTGGCGAAAGATTAACTCTTTAACAGTATTGAAGAACATAGATAAAAATTGAATTTAGGAACACAATGACATTTCAATCCAGTTTTAAAATCGATGGTAGGGTGATAGGACACGATCACCCTTGTTATGTTATTGCTGAAATGTCGGCAAACCATGGGCAGTGCTTAATCAAAGCGAAAGAATTAGTGCATGCGGCATATGAATCCGGCGCTGATGCAATTAAATTGCAAACCTATACAGCAGACACCTTAACAATGGACTGCAAACTGCCGCATTTTGAAGCCACGGGACCTTGGAAAGGTCAGTATCTTCACGATTTATACAAAACAGCTTACATGCCATGGGATTTTCATGCTGAGCTTTTCGAACTAGCCGCTAAACTTGGCTTGACATGTTTCTCATCGCCATTCGATAAAACCGCGGTAGATTTATTGAGTCAGCTGGATGCACCTGCATATAAAATCGCTTCACCAGAATTGATCGATCATCAGCTGATCCGAGATGTCGCCGCGACAGGTAAGCCTGTAATTATGTCTACCGGAGGCGCGACGCTACCAGAAATAGCTGAGGCAGTAAAAGTAGCTGAAGAGGCGGGTGTAACTGAGCTTGGGCTGATGAAATGTACGAGTACCTATCCAGCCCCTGCTGAGACGATAAATTTGCGCACAATTCTACATATGAGAGAAGCATTTAAATGCCCTGTAGGGCTATCCGATCATACACTTGGCAATGATGTACCTCTGGCATCAGTTGCGGTAGGGGCATGCATGATTGAAAAGCACTTTGTGCTCGATAAAAGTGACAACACCGCGGATAGTTTTTTTTCAATGACACCAGATGAATTAAAGGCGCTAGTCCATGGCGTTAGACAGATTGAAAAAGCGATGGGTGAGGTTAATTATCCTACTGAAGCGTCAAAAGCTCGTCGCTGTGTCTACATTATAAAAGATATTAAATCAGGTGAGCGCCTGACGACTGAGCATCTAAGGCAGATGCGACCTGGTGGTGGTGAAATCATGCCAAAAGAGTTACCAAGACTAGTTGGCCGTACTGTGAACAGAGATCTGCGCTGTGGCGAGCAGTTAGCATGGAGTGATTTATCGTGAAAGCAAACAAAGAAATGCTAACCCAAACTATTCAGCAGTTTTTGCTAGAAAGAGGCGTAATAGTCGCCGACAATAACATTGATAGCTATAACTTTGTCAAGGAAGGGACACTGGATTCGTTTGAAATATTAACGCTAATCATGCAGTTAGAAAGTGACTTCCGTATTGCGGTGCCGCCCGAATTATTAATGGACACGGAAAATGCAAATGTAGGCACTTTGGTAAATTCACTGGTTAAGCTTGTCAATGATCGCGATAAGAGTTGATACCTTATGTGGCCTTGGCCACTTTATGCGTTGTAAGTGGTTAGCTTTAGCGCTTCAAGCTTGTGGCAAAGAGGTGATAGTTTTTGTCGATAAACCGGTTCCCGAGCAGTTATCACTTGAGCTGAAGAGCAACATAAAATCTTTACCTTTTGCACAAACGCAAAAAGAAGATGCTCACAATGTCTTGAAGGCACTTTCTGAGATACAAAAACCGGTTGAAAGCATTGTCGTGGACAGCTACCGTTTTGACTCAGAATGGGAACTAGAAGTTGCGAAGCAGATTCCCTCAATTGTCGCAGTGGACGATTTAGAAAGAGCGCATAGTGCTAAGCTACTTATTGATAGCAAGTGGTGTGGTGATAAGACTGGTGAGCGCTACGCAAGCTCGCAGTATAAGCTACTAGGCCCTGATTTTGCTATGCTGTCACCGGCATATCAACACTGCACACATCAAGAGCGCAAGCTAAATCGTGTGATGTTTTCTCTTGGCGGTGGAGGGGATTGGCATAGTGTTTCTGACTGGATAGCCTTGTTGCTAAATATGGCACCAGAAATTGAAATTGACGTTATTTTAGGGCCGATGGCTGAGAGAGTAGAGGCGTTAACTCTGTTTGCGAATACAACTTCTAGATTGCAGCTAATTCGGCAACCGACTTCTCTTGTGCCTTATTATCAAAGTTGTAGCCTATTTGTGGGGGCACTTGGTACTTCGCTTTATGAGCTGGCCGCAACCAACACGCCAGCATTGACGTTTTCGATTGCACCAAATCAAGACAATCAACAAAGCGCGCTTGATGACTTAGGTCATTATTTTCATGTACCAGAGCTCTTAACGCGAAAGGCTAGTGAGGTTGTCGCGTTAATTTTGACGTTAGTGAAGCAGTCTACGCGAATAATTAAAGCGCGAGAAATTGCGCCGATTAAGGTAGATGGCCGAGGGGCAATTCGAGTTGCAGAGTTTATTTTAGCGAACGATATTAAATCTTCTGTGACACAAAGGGCTCTACATGGCCAAGAGGAAAATGTATGCCAGCTAACCGCACAGGTGCAGATCCGTCAAGTCAACGATTCTGACGTAAATAGATACCTTGCAGCGAGGAATTTACCAGATAACACTTGGCGTATGACGATTACTTCTGGTATTGACGTGCTGGGGCATTATCAGTGGTGGTTTGCTAACAGTAGAGAGTCATTTGTGATGGAGTCTAACGGCAAACCGTTACTATACGTTTGGCATCAAATGCATAATATTGAAGCGCAAGAATATCTGGTTGGTGGGTGGTTTGCAGCCTCTGATGAGGTGAACTTTGCCCACGCACAAATGGTTTTGGAGTGGCAACTCCGTGAAACCGCGGCTAAATATCCTAAAGCCATTTGGCTTGCGGTAATAAACAAAGAAAATAAGTTTGTGAATCTGCTCAACCAGCGTGCGGGCTTCGTGTCTATCGAACATGATGAAAAGAAAATGCGCGCAACGCAACAGTTGTTTCCAAATGCATCGCTCTGCGAGTTTAATTATGTTGGTAAAGAGGTAAATACATGACAAAGAGTATTTACGAGTTATTCGAAGAAAATGTTAAACAGACTCCCAAGAAAGCGGCGGTTGTCTATCTAGATCAGCAAGTGAGCTATGAGGAGCTGAATCGACAGGTATTAAAGTTAAGTGCACACTTTGTACGGTCGGGCCTTACCCCAGGTCAACGAGTGGGTGTATTTGCGCCTAATGGTATCGAATTTGTCGTAACACTACTCGCTATTGCTAAGCTGGGAATCGCAGCTGTGCCATTACCAATTAGCCTCAAAGGTAATGCATTAATAACAGCGTTGAAGAAAACGCCGGTTGCCATGGTCGTGGCATGGCCGACGATAAGTAAAGTATTACTCGATGCCAATTTGATAGAGCCTAGTAACTTGGTGACTCTTGGTAGAACCGTGAGTGAAGAGCTAAGTTGGGAAGCGGTTCAATCTTGTGGAAAATTAGATGACTTGCAACATGGTGTTGATCTTGATGCGGCGTTTATTTTGACGATGACCTCAGGTTCCACTGGGCAGCCGAAACCAATTGTGTTAAGCCAAGCATGTAAAATAAACCGTGCCATAGATGCGACTATCGATTATTACGGTTTGACCAAACAAGATGTGATTCTGGTAGCAACACCAATGTATCACTCTTTGGCACAAAGAGGGGTGCTAATGCCGTTAATGCTCGGTGCTACAACCGTTGTTATGCCGAAGTTTAATCTTTCACAATGGCTGAGTGCGATTGAACAGTATAAGGTAAGTTTTTTGTTTGCCGTTGCTGCTCAACTAGAAAGTTTGATTGCAAGAGGTACATCTGGTGAGGATTTAAGTTCTTTGAAATGTATCGTTTCATCATCTGCGGTGCTTGAGGATACGACCAAAAAGCGTTTATTAGGGATGCTAAGCTGTCGCTTTCATGAGTGCTACGGCGCTTCAGAAGTGGGTGTGGTCACCGATTTTGCGGTTTCAGAAAATCCAGAGCAAAGTGGTAGCGTGGGCAAAGCACTGCCATTTGTCTCATTGAAAATTACGGATGATAAAGGATGTGAAGTCGCAACTGGCCAAGTAGGAGAGATATGCTGTAAGACTTCTACCATTTTTAGTGGCTACCTAAAAATGCCTGAGCAAACTCGGGCGGCTTTTTATGTGGGAGATTTCTTTAAAACCGGAGATCTGGGTTATGTGGATGAGCAAGGGTATCTCTACTACGTCGGCCGTAAAAAAGAGGTGATTTCTAGCGGTGGGATCAATGTATTCCCTCAAGATATAGAGACAGTTGTCAAATCAGTCGAAGGCGTAGAAGATTGCGTTGCGTTTGGGATAAAAGACGCGCAATTGGGCGAAATTGTGAAAGTGGTAATAGAGCATAGCCAAGACACCGACTTAATTCCTGTAATTAGAAAAGCGTGCTTGCAAGAGCTAACTGACTATCAGCAGCCTAGATTTATAGAAAGAGTAGCAGCTTTACCACGAAATCAGATGGGAAAAGTGCTTCGCAACGACGTTAAGACACAATTTAGTTAATCGAATGAATAACCTAAGCAGGCGAAGTAAACTACTTCACCTGCTGCCATGTACCACTTTCAGCGGAGCGCTTTGCGGCTTCAAATAACGCCAGGCCTTGCTTGGCTTGCTCAAATCCAAAAACGTACTCTGAACGGCTCGATTGCTTGCTCAAGTGTAATTGGAGTGCTCCCGCAATATCGCTATATAAATTGGCAAAGGCCTCGACAAAACCGGTGGGGTGACCAGGTTTCATCCGATTATATCGAAATTGATTCGCATACTGGCATTGGCCAGCTCTATCTAACACTTCTCGACGTCCATCATTATAGTTGAGTTCTAATTCATCAGGATTTAACTGAAACCAGCGAGCACTTCCTTTGGTGCCATACACGCGTACGGAAAGCCCATTTCTATGACCAATTGCTGTTTTAGACATCCACATTGAGCCAACGATACCATTTGGGTATTTCAAGAGCATATTAACGTCATCAACTAATCCTTTGAACTCTGAGTGATTAGCAAATTGCGCGCAGGTGGCTTCAGGCTCAACTTCTAATAGATAGCTAGATAAATGGTGAAGGTGCACACCTAAATCGAGACAGATTGTTGGGACGTCGTAATCTTTTAAACGCCATGGTTGAGGTTGGCTAGGTTTACCTGCGATATCTGGTGGGCGTTTAAAGCCTTCTTGGGGCATTTCAAGATGAATTTTTTGTATTTCTCCAAGCGTACCATTAGAAATGATATGCTTGAGCTCCCTCACCATAGCGTAACCACTATAGTTGAACGTTACTGCAAGAAAGTGTTTGTTGGGATCGTAACAAGCTTCAATTTCCTTCGCCTCAGCCAATCCGCAAGTCAGTGACTTTTCACTAATAACGGCTAAATCCTTTTCCAATAATGCCGTTAACACCTCTGTGTGATGAGGGGTTGGTGTTAAAACAACAAAAGCGTCTACCGTGCTTTGCTCGGCTAAAATTAACTCCTTCCAGCAGTTATAGGTGCGCTCTGTACTTACATTCCATTGTTCAGCCGTGTGCTGATTGACCTTGGCGTCTCGACTAAATGCACCCGCGACGACCTGAAACTTATTATCTAAATGTGCTGCTGAAAAGTGTACATAGCCGACTGCAGAGTTATTACCTCCGCCAATAAAAGCCAGTTGCAATGGTCTATTATTCATAATCTTTCCTTTAGCTTTCATCACTGCTGGTACACTCAAGATAAAGCGCTTCAGTCGTGCTAACGATGTACTCTTGTTGGGTTAAAGTGAGGGTTGGATACAAAGGTAAAGTGATTGCACTGTAGTAGTAGGATTCAGCTTCAGCGCAATAGCCTGCCCTAAAGCCTAAATTCTGATAATAGGGCTGCAGGTATATGGGAATATAATGAACATGCGCAAAAACGCCTTTCTCCCGAAGCGCGTTGACCATAAAGTTATGCTGATCGGGCGTACAACTTTCGAGTCGAATAACATATAAGTGATAGGCAGAAATTGAGCTTTCAGAGCGCGCGAGAGGTGTGATCCCAATACTATCTGCAAATAGCGTATCATACGTGTTAGCAAGATTATTTCGCTGCTTAACAAATGTATCGACCTTAGTAAGCTGTGCTATCCCTAAACTCGCGTGTAAATCCGTCATACGGTAGTTAAAGCCTAAATCTTGCTGTTGGTAGTACCAGACCCCATGGCTGGGTTCATTAAATTCGTCTGGATTTCCAGTAATACCATGACTGCGAAGCCTCGCCATCGTATTTGCCAGCGTTGGGTCATTTGTCAACGCAGCACCACCCTCAGCTGAGGTAATTATTTTTACCGGATGAAAGCTAAAAACGCAGATATCAGAGTATTCACAACAACCCACCTTTTTATCATGATAGGAACCCCCAATAGCATGTGATGCGTCTTCAATTACTTTAAAACCATACTGCACAGCTAATTGATGGATAGCCTTCATATCACATGATTGCCCTGCAAAATGTACCGGTATAACTACTTTGGGGAGTTGGTTTTGTTGCTTTGCTAGTGCTAGCTTATCACTGAGTGCCTGAATGCTCATATTACCGGTACTGACTTCAATATCGATAAAATCGACACTCGCACCGCAATAAAGCGCACAATTAGATGAAGCAACAAATGAGTTTGGTGAGGTCCAGACAATATCACCTTTACCAACTTCAAGGGCGAGGCAGGCAATATGTAGTGCAGACGTCGCACTGTTTACCGCAACGGCACGATTTGCGCCAGTATACTGACAAAGTTTTTGCTCAAACTCTGGCACTTTAGGGCCTTGTGTCAACCAGTCCGATTGCAGTACTTCGATAACGGCGTCAATATCCGCTTGGTCTATTGATTGCTTTCCGTATGGGATCATAATAGTGCTTGCAGGTTAAACGCTTTTATCTCTTCAACACTCATATAAACTGGGTTAGTCAGAGAGTTGTATTCAAACCCAGGTTGCACCGCTTTTCCTTGCTCACCAAGCGCATTAAGGTCAAAAGAGTTACTTCTGCTACTAAACTTGATCCCCGGAGCAATAACAAAATGATCAGAAAATTCAAAGGTATCAAAACTTAAATCCTGAGGACACATTACTTCGTGAAGCTTTTCGCCAGGGCGTATCCCGATAATTTTTTGAGGTAAATTGGGCGCCATTGCAGTTGCTAGGTCAACAATGCGAATCGATGGAATTTTTGGCACAAAGATTTCGCCGCCAAGCATACGCTCAAAATTCTTAAGTACGAAGTCAACGCCTTGCTGAAGACTAATCCAAAAGCGAGTCATATCTGCATGAGTAATAGGAATATGACCTTTCCCTTCATCAATAAACTTTTGGAATACCGGGACCACCGAACCTCTTGAGCAAACCACATTGCCATACCTAACAACAGAGAATCGAGTTTTATGTCCGCCAGCCATATTATTTGCGGCGACAAAAAGTTTATCTGACGCTAATTTTGTAGCGCCGTATAAGTTGATTGGATTAGCTGCTTTATCGGTAGAAAGTGCGATTACCTTTTCGACGTTATTATCTAAAGCGGCTTCAATCACATTTTCGGCACCATTGATATTGGTTTTGATACACTCCATTGGGTTGTATTCGGCAGCAGGCACTTGTTTTAACGCCGCTGCATGAATCACATAATCAACCCCTTGCATTGCTCGGCGCAACCTGTCTTTGTCTCGTACATCGCCGATGAAGTAGCGCATACAACGTTGATTAAACTCTTGTTGCATTTCGAACTGTTTTAGCTCGTCGCGCGAAAATATGATGATTTTCTTTGGCTTATAACGATCTAACAATGTTTTGACATATTTCTTGCCAAAAGAGCCTGTGCCGCCGGTTATTAATATGGTTTTATTATCAAACATAGGGTGTCCACCTACAGGTGCAATCAAAACTTTACAGTATCGGGTATCGAAACTGCTTTAGATATCTTATCGATACAATAAATTAGCTACTACTCAATACTTTATATCACTTCTATGTGTTTTGCAGTATTTATGCCAGCCATTGCGGGAAATTTAACGACTATGATGACTTTTTGCTCACAATAACGTAGATTTAAACTAATGATAGTGAATGGGGGTAAATATGAAAATCCAATCACAAAGTACTGCTTTTTTTAATCGTACAGAGCAGACAGCAAATAAGTTAAACGAGCAGTTGTCTTCGGGGAAGCGTGTAAATTCAGCTGCTGATGACGCTGCGGCTTTGCAGATCATTAATCGTTTGACGTCTCAACAGGACGGCTACAGTCAATCTATTCGTAACGCATATGATGGTATCTCGTATTCGCAAACTGCTGACTCGGCATTATCTGGTGTGAATGATGCGGTTTCCCGGATTAGAGAATTATCGATTCAAGCCGGTAATGGGGCGTTGACAGATAGTGACCGTCAAGCATTGCAAGAGGAAGTATCGCAGCTGCAAACGCAAATAAGCGAAACGTTTGAGAATACTACATTTGGTGGCGCACAAATTTTTGACGGTGAGTCTCGTAGTTTTCAGGTAGGTCCCGACGCTAATACAACCCAGTCGCTACAGCAGACTGATGGTGGTTTTGCCAGTGCAATATTGAGTGTGGACATCTCGACGCAGGTGGGCGCACAAGCTGCCATTGATGCGGCAGATACGGTCTCTGAAGATTTAAACAGCCAACGTGCTGAGCTCGGTGCATTTGAAAATGCGGTATCTAGTACGATTCGCTCTGCGAGTAACCAACGTGAAAACATTGCGGCGAGCCAAAGTCGAATTCAAGACACCGATTACGCGCAAGCGGTGAGCGATCAAGTTGCCAACGATATTTTGTCGCAAGCTTCGATTGCTTTGCGTGGTCAAGCTAATCAGTCTGCATCATCGGTACTAGGTTTATTATAAATTAATACCAAAGTATTGATATAGAACAGCTGTAGTGGCGATTTTTTGGCGTTAATGTCAAAAAGTTGCCACTTAGGTATTGCATCCCCCTTAATCTCTCTTACAATCTAACTATTGAAAAAATTTTAAGTAGATTGGTTCTCAAGCAATGGTCTTGATCTTAGATAACAACAACAAAAGAGCGATCGGATTAGGTGCGGCACTTAGTTTTGTCGGTCAAGCAAATGAAGTGCTGGCCGAAGAGCGTTATGAGCCCAAGATCCTTGATAACAAACAAGAACCAATTTTTGTGTTAGGCGCTTTGCAAAGCTTAACACACGAAGCGTTAATAAAATCTCATCCCGCCGTCCCGTTTTTATTAATAGGTGAAACGCTCAGGCCGCTACTTGCATTACCGAATGTGATAGGGCTCATCACAGAACCCTTTGGGCAAGAAGTCACGATGCAATTGCTACATGACTGTCAGCAATACTTACGTATGCTTCCAAACAAAGAGAACAAGCTACAAAATAAGAGCTTTGATGGTTTAGTTGGGGAAACCGAAGCGGTTAAAAACGTTCGTTTCTTGATTTCTCAAGTGGCCAAAACCGACGCCAATGTCCTTATTTTGGGTGAGTCGGGAACAGGCAAGGAAGTGGTTGCGCGTAACGTACACTTATTGTCTAAACGTGCGCAGGGACCATTTGTGCCAGTTAACTGCGGTGCTATCCCTGGTGAGCTGTTAGAAAGCGAGCTTTTTGGTCATGAAAAAGGCGCATTTACTGGCGCGATTTCAGCCAGGAAAGGGCGCTTCGAACTTGCGCAAGGCGGTACGCTTTTTCTCGATGAAATCGGTGATATGCCACTGCAAATGCAGGTGAAATTGTTACGAGTTTTGCAAGAACGCACCTATGAACGAGTTGGGGGCACAAAGCCTATTCAGGCGGATGTTCGTGTGATTGCTGCGACACACCGTAATCTTGAAACCATGATTGAAGACGGCAAGTTTCGCGAAGACTTATTTTATAGACTCAATGTATTCCCCATTGAAAACCCCTCTCTAAACGAGCGTGCGGAAGATATTGCGCTACTGCTAAAGGAACTAACACGTAGAGTAAATGAACAAACGGGCAATTCGGTTAAGTTTACCGATAGAGCCGTAGACAGCTTAAAGTCGCACGCTTGGCCTGGGAATATTCGAGAGCTTGCAAACCTTGTGGAACGAATGGTGATTATGTTCCCAGACAAGGTTGTCGATGTGACGGATTTACCACAAAAGTACCGCTATATAGAAGTCGAAGCGTTTGAGCCAGAATATCCAGAAGAGCTACTAGAAAAAGATGCGTTCAATGAATTGTTTAGCGATGGTTTTAGTGACGATGAAGAGGACATGGTCGCGGAAGATTTTGCGCCTCAAGTATCGAATGTTGGCTTACTGCCGGACGAGGGAATAGAGTTAAAAGAATATTTAGCAGAGCTTGAAATTGATTTGATCACTCAAGCTTTAGAGCGCTACGACTATGTGGTTGCTCGAGCTGCAGAAATATTGGGCGTTCGCCGTACCACATTAGTTGAGAAGATGAAAAAGTATAATCTCAATCGTGATTGATAGTTCATCACTACTATCTATTTAATCAATTCTACTCATTAAGGCCGCTTAATGCGCGGCCTTATGTTTTGGGGCTCAAAGTTGAGTAAAATCCAAGTCTTGATAACTGGCAACAATGGTTTGTTTGCAAAAACAGTTATCGGCATGGTCGTTAACCATGCCGCAAGCTTGCATATGCGCATACACGGTGGTTGAACCTAAAAACTTAAATCCACGTTTTTTTAAGTCCTTGGCAAATTTGTCGCTGAGTTCACTGGTGGCAACGGCATCGTGTTTGTCACGCATGGGGTTGATAACAGGCTTGTTATTAACAAATTGCCACTGGTATTTTGCAAAGCTGCCAAACTCTTGCTGAATTTCAATAAATCGTTTTGCGTTATTTATCGTTGCTACGATTTTTGCGCGGTTTCTGATAATTCCGTCAAATGCTAATAGCCGCTCGACATCTTGCTCTGTCATCTGGCTCACTTTATGTACATCAAAATTATGGAATGCTTTTCTATAGCCTTCACGTTTTTTCAAAATGGTATACCAGCTTAAGCCTGCTTGTGCAGATTCCAATGTGATAAATTCAAATAAGCTTTGGTCATCCAGTACAGGCCTTCCCCATTCCTTATCATGGTATTCAACATAATCGGGTTTACTCTCGTCTACCCAGCTGCATCGTATTGTCATTGTTAGCTCTCTTCTATCTAATTGTGAATGTGAATAAGCTAAATGATTTACTACGCCAACTACTCATTGCAGCATCACATTTGGCTTTCAAAAACTGTAGCATAGTGCTGTATATAAAAACAGCGTCAATAAATTGGAATTGTTAAACATTGTGTAACTCTATGTTTTAAATGAAATATAAAGTTGGATCGTTTCTTGCTTTTATCCATTGAGTTTATTTTTAAGAGAGCGGAAAAATGGCATTAGCACATGTTATTAATCCACAATTTGTACCAACGACGAATCGCTACAACCCTTGTTTGCTGCAAGAAGCCTACGTCGGTGAGCTAAGCGATCTTAGGCAGCAGGCGAGTTGGTTAAGTCATCTTGTTGATACTATGCCTGCAGGTGTCGTGGTACTTGATGGTCAAGGTATGATTGCCAAGGCAAATCAAATTGCGATGGATATGTTGGGTGAACCACTAGAAGGTGAAAAGTGGTTTAGCGTTATTCAGCGTTCATTTCGGCCACAGCAGGACGATGGTCATGAAGTCTCTCTTAAAGATGGCAGAAGAATTAAGTTAGATATCACCGCACTGACACCAGAACCTGGACAACTCATTTTGATGACAGATCTTACCGAGACGCGTAGGTTGCAAAGTCGTGTCGCGCATATGCAAAGATTAAGTGCATTAGGAAAGATGGTCGCGTCACTGGCGCATCAAGTGCGTACGCCGTTATCGGCTGCGATGTTATATGGTGCAAATCTAGGCGCAGCTAACCTTCCTTCGGCTTCTCGAGAAAAGTTTCACGATAAATTGATGTCTCGACTAAAAGACTTAGAAAGCCAAGTCAACGATATGCTGCTGTTCGCTAAAAGCGGTGAACAACAAGTGGTTGAGCGAGTGTCAATGCAACAGTTATTGAGTGAAGTCAAAGCGGGTGCTGACGCTATGGTTGAGCTTAACCAAGCAAAGTTAGAAGCATTTTTACCTGAGCCAGATATCGAAATATTAGGTAATCGCACTGCGCTTGCAAGTGCGATCCAAAACCTGATCCATAACAGTATTCAAATAATTGGCAGTGCGGCACACATTGAGCTTAAAGCAGAGCGCGAGTCGTGTGGAGAATATGTACGTATTTCAGTTATTGATAATGGGCCTGGCATTGATGAAACCTTAGTAGACAAGTTGTTCGAACCATTTTTTACAACCAAGTCACAGGGGACTGGGCTAGGACTTGCGGTGGTTAATTCGGTCGCTAACGCACATAAAGGGTTTGCGCAGGCAGACAACGTTGAAGGTAAGGGCGCGCGTTTTAGCTTGGTACTACCACTAATTGAGGCGGAGGAACTATGAGTAACAGAGTTTTAGTTGTTGAAGATGACGCAGGCTTAAGAGAAGCGCTCATCGATACATTGCAGCTTTCAAATATCGAGTGCGTAGAAGCAAGTTGTGCGGAGCAAGCCGTTTTATTGCTAAAGCAAGAAACCTTTTCTTTGGTGGTGAGTGATGTGCAAATGGGTGCCATGAGTGGGCTTGATTTGTTAAAGACCATTAAACTCAATTATCCCGAATTGCCGGTATTGATGATGACAGCATACGCGACCATTGATGATGCGGTTGAGGCGATGAGATTGGGTGCTATCGACTATATGGCCAAGCCATTTGCGCCCGAAGTATTGCTCAATATGGTTGGCCGTTATTTACCTGAGAAGGAAAAAGAGACAGACGGACCCATTGTTGCCGATCCCAAGAGTACTAAACTACTTGAACTGGCTGCAAAAGTAGCTAAGTCGGATGCCAGCGTCATGGTACTTGGACCAAGCGGTTCAGGTAAAGAGGTGTTGGCTCGCTATATTCACGATAAATCAGACAGAGCAGACGAGCCTTTTATTGCAATTAACTGCGCTGCAATCCCAGAAAATATGCTTGAAGCAACCTTATTTGGCTACGAGAAGGGGGCGTTTACAGGTGCCATTCAGGCGTGTCCTGGAAAATTTGAGCAAGCACAAAAGGGAACGATTTTGCTTGATGAGATCACAGAGATGGATTTGGGATTACAAGCAAAATTACTTCGCGTGTTACAAGAGCGCGAGGTAGAGCGTTTAGGTAGCAGAAAAACTATCTCACTGGATGTCAGAGTGTTAGCAACCAGTAACCGCGATTTAAAAGAAGCAGTGGATGATGGGGTATTTAGAGAAGATTTATATTATCGCCTCAATGTTTTCCCGCTAGAGTGGTTGCCACTGAAAGACAGAGCGGGTGATATTGCTGTGTTAGCTGAACATTTGTTGCTAAGGCATACGCAAAAAGCAGGCAAGCCAACGCCTATATTAAGCAGTGATGCAAAGCGTAAGCTCAGTTCGCACAGTTGGCCTGGAAACGTAAGGGAGCTGGACAACGTTATTCAACGTGCATTGATTTTGTTTCAAGGTAATGAAATTCAAGAAGATGATATTTTTATCGAAAACTTCTCGCCGATGGCTTTGATTGAGTCAGCAGCACTTGCAAACCGTGAAGCACCAGCTTTATTGGAGCGCTCGCAAGGTGATGATGAGATCATTAGCTATAAAGATGAGTTACAGGATAAAGAACACCAAATTATTTTAGATACGCTGGCAAAGTTTAACGGTAAACGTAAAGAAGTGGCGGAGGTATTGGGGATGAGTCCTCGCACGCTTCGCTATAAGCTGGCGAAAATGCGAGACTTAGGGATTGCGCTACCCGCTTAACCTAAGTAACCTGAGCTTAAATACAATGAGTTAGCTCATTCCTTATCCAAACCTCAGGTTAAGTTTTATATGTCAATTCAAATTTAATTAGGTGCCTATAAGGGTCACAGACTCGGGCACCTAGTTTTCATTTCTATACACTGCCAATTTTTCGACATACTCAATTTTATATAAGTCATTGAAAATAAATAACTTTAAGTTGGCACGTTTTCTGCTTTATTAAGGGTAACTAAGAGTTATTTTGAGTAAAGCATCATGAAAGTACAATCTTCAGCGCTATTTCAAGAAATGCAGGCAATGGCTGCAGAAGCGACGAGAAATACACAGCCATCAGTGCAGCCAGTTAAGACGGCAGCATCTTCGTCGGCTCAGTTTGGCGATTTACTCTCAGACGCAATTAATACAGTTCACGGCTTACAACAAGAAGCGAAACAAAAAGTCACCGCAGTTGAAATGGGTGACAGAAGTGTTTCTCTTGCAGAAGCCATGATAGCGAAACAAAAATCATCGGTCGCTTTTGAGGCAACGGTACAAGTTCGTAATAAACTTGTTGAGGCCTATAAAGAAATCATGAGCATGCCAGTTTAATTGAGTGACTGTGGAGAGTAATCGTGGCTACTAATCAATCAACAGATCTTACGCTTTCCGACGCAGCGCTGAATAATGACAGCGGTTCGGATGAGCAACAAGAGCAAAAATCAGGCTACTTCAGTGCGCTAAGCGGTGTTGATATGTTGCGCCAGGTTACTCTGGTGATTGCCCTCGCTATTTGTTTAGCAATCGCAATCTTTATTATCATTTGGGCGCGCCAACCAGATATGCGTCCACTTGGTAAATACCCAACAGAAGAGCTTGTTGAAACGTTAGACTTTCTAGATCAACAGAAAATTGAATACCAACTAGATGGTAATACCATTTTAGTTGCTGAGTCGGACTATCAAGACATAAAACTGCGTATGGCGCGTGACGGCTTTACCCAGTCTCCGAGTTCTGGCACTGATATTCTGATGCAGGATATGGGTTTTGGTGTTAGCCAACGTCTTGAAAGAGAGCGCTTAAAACATAGCCGTGAGCAACAACTTGCGAGAACAATCGAAGAGTTACAAGATGTAAACCGCGCAAAAGTGTTACTTGCAATACCAAAAGAAAACGTCTTTGCACGTCGCGAGAAAAAGCCCTCAGCAACCGTAGTTATAACCCTTAAACGTGGCAAAACGCTTGGTGGCGAAGAGGTTGACTCAATCGTAGACATCGTGGCATCAGCAGTGCAAGGCCTAGAGCCTTCACGCGTGACCGTAACCGATCAAAACGGCCGTCTACTCAACTCTGGTTCTCAAGACTCTTTGGCTGCACGTTCGAGAAAAGAGTATGAAATTGAACGTAAACGTGAACAAGAATACCTAGAAAAAATTGATAGCATCCTGATCCCAACTGTAGGTCTTGGTAACTTTACGGCGCAGGTCGACTTAACAATGGACTTCAGTGCAGTTGAAGAAACGCAAAAACGTTATAACCCGGATTTACCTGCGGTTCGTAGTGAAACGACCTATGAAGAAAATAATATTGGTGGTTTAGCTGTGGGTATTCCAGGAGCACTCACCAATCAACCGCCAACAAACTCGAATATCCCAGAGATTGCAGGGCAAGGCAGCAATGGCCAAAGTGCAACACCAAGCAGTAATCAAAAAGAAGCAACACGCAACTATGAGTTGGATACCACTATCAGTCATAAGCGTCAACAAACAGGTGTTATTCGCCGGATCAGTGTAAGTGTCGCTGTTGACTACCTCGCAAAGCCTGATGCGGAAGGCAACATGGCGATGGTGCCGCGTACGCAAGAAGAGTTAAATAATATCCGTCGTTTGCTACAAGGTGGTGTGGGTTTTGATATGCAGCGAGGCGATGCACTAGAAGTGGTAACGGTACCATTTGTGCGTGAAGACCTCACCGAAATACAAGAGATACCACTTTGGGAGCAGGATTGGTTCCAAAAGACAATCCGTCTTGCAGCAGGTACCTTAGTGATCATTGTGCTAATCTTAGCGGTAGTAAGACCTATGCTTAAACGTCTAATTTACCCAGATGACACGCTTGAAGATTTCGATGAAGATGCGTTGACCAGTGGTGTTGATTTAGGTGACAGTACACTCGATATGCTAAATAACGATTTTGATGAGTCTGCGGTTGGCTTCTCTTCTGACGGTAGATTACAATTGCCAGACTTACATGGCGACGAGGACTTACTCAAAGCAGTACGTGCTCTCGTTGCTAACGAACCAGAACTCTCATCACAAGTTGTGAAAGCGTGGTTGACCGAAGATGACTGATCAAGAACAAAAACAATTGCCCGCAGCCTTTGACGTTGACAAGCTAGATGGCGTCGACAAGGCTGCCATCTTACTGCTTAGTTTGACTGAAGAAGATGCAGCTCAGATTTTGAAACACTTAGAGCCAAAGCAAGTGCAAAAGGTCGGTATGGCAATGGCCTCCATGGATGACCTATCTCAGGCTAAAATAGCAGCTGTGCACAATTTGTTTATCGAACAAATTCAAAGTTTTAGTACGATAGGTTTCCAATCGGAAGATTTCATTAAGAAGGCGCTAACCGCAGCACTTGGTGAAGACAAAGCGGCAAGTCTCATTGACCAAATCGTCATGGGCTCTGGTGCAAAAGGGTTGGATTCGTTGAAGTGGATGGACTCGAAGCAAGTTGCCAATATTATCCGCAACGAGCACCCGCAGATCCAAACGATTGTATTGTCTTATTTAGAGCCAGAGCAATCCGCTGAAATCTTGTCTCAGTTTCCTGAGAAAGTACGCTTAGATTTGACAATGCGTATTGCAAACTTAGAAGAAGTACAACCAGCGGCACTACAAGAACTCAACGAGATCATGGAGAAGCAGTTCGCTGGTCAAGCTGGTGCACAAGCAGCGAAAATGGGTGGCTTAAAAGCCGCTGCAGATATCATGAACTACTTAGATACCAACATTGAAGGTCAGTTGATGGATTCAATCCGAGAACACGACGAAGAAATGTCGCAACAAATTCAAGACCTTATGTTCGTGTTTGAAAACTTAATGGATGTAGAAGACCGTGGTATCCAGGCAATCCTTCGTGAAGTTCAGCAAGATGTACTAATGAAAGCAATTAAAGGCGCGGACGAATCCTTAAAAGAAAAGATCATGAAGAATATGTCTAAGCGTGCTGCTGAGATGATGCAAGATGACCTTGAGGCTATGCCTCCAGTGCGGATCAGTGAAGTGGAAGCAGCACAAAAAGAAATTTTGGCAACGGCTAGACGTTTGGCTGACTCAGGTGAAATTATGCTTGGTGGTGGTGGTGGTGAGGAGTTCCTATAAACCATGGTCGATAAAAAGTTGTATAAAGGCCGCCCAGTCAGCACCGAAGCGGTGGATGAGTTACTAGAAAACTGGCCCATTCCGGATGTTACCGATAAACCCGAGAAATACCGTGGTCGCTCTACGGCCTTTGGTACGCCGTTGGAAGAGTTATATACTAAGAGAGAGGTGAGCGCAGAACCTGAGCCGCAAGAGCCTGAGTTTCCAACGCTTACGCTTGAAGAGTTAGAGCAGATCCGTCAGGATGCCTACGAAGAAGGAATAAAGCAAGGCCATGAACAAGGCTATATCGAAGGCTTTGACAAAGGCGTATCAGAAGGCAAAGAGGCCGGTTATAAAGAAGGTGTAGAAATAGGTAAAGAAAAGGGGCTAGAGGAAGCACAACCTCTCATTGAAGAGAGGTTGAAAGCGCTATCCACTATTCTAGATGGCATGCAAACGCCACTGAAAAAGGTTGATGATGAGTGTGAAAAGCAGCTGGTTGTACTCGTCAATTTATTGGCAGAGCAGGTTATTTTTAAAGAGCTCAAGACCACGCCTGAACTTATTTTAAACGCGTTGAAAAAAGCGATGGACGCGCTGCCTGTCAAAGATCAAACAGTACGCATCCATCTGCACCCAGAAGATTTAGCCTTAGTGCAAGCCATGTATGGCGAAGAACATATACAATCGCAGCATTGGCAGTTACTTCCAGAGCCGACGTTAGACAGGGGTGGTTGCGAGGTGAAAACGCCTCAGTCATCCATTGATATGACGCTTAAAAACCGTATTAGTGAAGTATTGGAATCATTTTTGCAGGATAGTGGTATAAACCAATAATACTGCACTGTTATCCAGATAAGCGAAGCAATTAAATTCAGGATAACGATGCCTTCTTAAGGTAATTGCGAAAATGTCGACATCTGCTGCTATGAGCGAGCGCATCAGTAAGTATCAGAAATTTATCAAACCATACGGGGTTGCGGTTGCAGGTAGCCTCACCCGTGTGGTTGGTCTCACCCTTGAAGCTAGGGGACTAAGTGCTCCCGTCGGCAGTCAATGTAAAATCGAGACGCTTGGCGGTTTTATTGACGCAGAAGTCATCGGTTTCAATCAAGAAACGCTTTACCTCATGCCAAACGACCATATTACAGGCGTTCTTCCTGGAGCTCGAGTGATCCCAAAAGTCAAGGATGCTGGATTACCTGTCGGAATGGGTTTACTTGGTCGTGTGGTTGATGGACTTGGTAGGCCACTAGATGGCCTTGGTGCCATTGACGCTGAGAAGCATCTTAAATTTGCCGCAGCGCCCATTAACCCACTTGCAAGGCGTCCAATCGACTCACCAATGGATGTAGGTGTACGCGCGATAAATTCGATCGTAACAGTGGGTCAAGGCCAACGTATGGGTCTGTTTGCAGGGAGTGGTGTGGGTAAATCGGTATTGCTTGGCATGATGACACGAGGCAGTGAAGCGGATGTTATTGTCGTTGGCTTGGTCGGTGAACGTGGTCGTGAGGTGAAAGAGTTTATCGATGAGATTTTGGGAGTCGAGGGCAGACGCCGCTCTGTTGTGGTTGCCGCTCCCGCCGATGCTTCACCGCTGATGCGCTTAAAAGGCTGTGAGAGTGCTGTGACTATTGCGGAGTATTTCCGTGATCAAGGATTAAACGTACTGTTGTTACTGGATTCAGTGACGCGTTATGCCATGGCGCAGCGTGAGATAGCGCTTGCGGTTGGCGAGCCGCCAGCCACAAAAGGGTATCCGCCTTCCGTGTTTGCAAAGCTTCCAGCACTGGTTGAGCGCGCAGGTAACGGAGGTGAAGGACAAGGTTCAATTACTGCATTCTTTACCGTATTGAGTGAAGGTGATGATATGCAAGACCCTATTGCCGATGCTGCCCGAGCTATTTTGGATGGTCATATCGTGTTATCACGAGAGCTTGCCGATAGTGGTCATTACCCAGCGATAGATATTGAAAAGTCAATCAGCCGAGTGATGCCTCAAGTGGTATCAGAGGCACACATGCAGCAAGCAAGAGTACTCAAACAAGTTTATTCAATGTACCAGCAGAACAAAGACATGATCACCTTAGGTGCCTATCAACGTGGGAGTGACCAGATGCTAGATCAGGCGATAAATATGATGCCAGCGGTGAATAACTTCCTTCAGCAAGGCATGAAAGACGTGATCAATTATGACGAGTGTTTGCAAGGCCTCGCTAAGCTACTAGGACAAGCATAATGGCAAATAACAAACTGACTTTATTGCTCAAGCTAGAAAAAGACAAAGAAGATAATCTTCGAGCTAACTTTGTTCAAGCTCAGCAGCACCTAGCGACAAACCAACAACGTTTATCGGGACTAAACGATTTTCGTTTGGAATACAGCATGCAGCTACATAGTAGAGCACAAGTTGGCCTGTCTAGCGGTGGTTTTAATCAATATCATAACTTTATTAATAAGATTGAGCAGGCTATTGATCAGCAAGCAAAAACGGTCAACACAGCTAAGCAGGTGGTTGAACAACGTCGTAAGCTATGGTTAGCGCAGCAGGCTAAAACAAAAGCAATTGAAAAACTCATCGAGAAGCAAGCCCTTGCTAGGCAAACTCGTCTTGCCAAAGCAGAGCAAAAAATGCTTGATGAGTTCGCGACTAATCAGTTTGTACGAAAAGAGCGAGCTTGGTAACTTGGCTCGGAATATGCTTGGTATTAATTAGCGTTTTATTATTTGAGTAGTTCACTCGTAAAAGTCACTAATATTCATAGTATTAGTTTTTATTGGTGTATTGCAAACGGCAGGACATTGCCACTTTATGAGGTCGTTTTAAGATGAATCTAATGCTTGCATCCATGCTGCAACGAGGCAGTAACGAGGTTGATATTAAAGAAAAATCCCAAGAAACGGACACTGAGGGTAAAGAAGGCGGTTCTGGATTTAGCGCTTTAATGGCTGAGTTAGCGGAGCAAGAAAGTGTAAGCAATCAGGTAAAGGAGTCAGCAGATTCAGTAGCCTCAGATTCCGTAACCTCAGATCCGGATGCACGAATAGATAGCGAAGTACCATCAAGTGATGAACCGCAATCAGGCGATAAGGCGCAAAGCGCTTCTTCTGTGCAGCATGGGGAAGTACCAGTTTCTACGGTTAGCTACACCGACAAAGGTCAGGTAGTTGTGGACAAGCCACTTCCTGATTCCCCTGACAATGACTTGTATGCTCAGATCAGCGCTGCAAAACAGCAGAACACTTCATTGAGCCAAAACCCAACAGCAATTTCGCAATTAGTCAAAGAGGCATTGGGTAAGGTCTCGGCGGCTGATGAAAACGTTGCGACTAGCGATGGTGCATCCTCTGAGGAGCAGCTGCAAGACGAAGCGAGTCCGTTAATTCGAGGGTTGAAAGGTCAAACTGAAAATACAGGTACAAAGACAGCCCCTTTGTCATCAGCATTGGCTTCTTTGGATAGCCAAGACTCAGAAGTTGAGGCCGCTAAACCTGCGTTAATGAACGACAGTGCAGAAGCTGAAGAGCAAACAGTACAGCCTAAGCTGCAAAAGGATGCTAACACTCAAGCCGTGGTTACCAATACAAACGTAGAAAAACGGGATCCAGATGCTAATAAGTTAGCTGGGACTCAAGTTGAAGATGAGTCTGAAACCGCGCAACTTAAAGAATCCTTAGTCGGTAATAAATCAGAGCTTGTTCAATCTGTTTCTTCACCTGAAGCTAAGCAATCAGAAACAAAGCAAATCGTTTCTGAGACGAGTACACAAACAGTGAAAGAGAAAAACTCAGTAGCTACAAAAAGCACGACTGATGTGCAAACCATTGTAGAAAAGTTGACTGTTCAGCAACAGCACGAATTAAAAGCGGTGATGGCCGGTAAGCTTGATATTTATGATGCGTCACCCAATGTACAAAAAGCCGTAGCCCAGTTAATTGGTAAAGGTGTTGATATTGCAAATGTGCAGCAATTTAAAGCGGTTGTGCCATCCTCTGTCGTAACCCAAACTTCAATAGACGCTCCGACAGAAGCAACGACGGACGTAAAAAGTGCTATCCAAGAGTCTTTTAATGTAAATAGCACGCAAGAAAAGTCTAACAATAGTGGGCAGCAGGCCGTGGTAGTTAAAGAGGGTGAACGTGCTGAAAAAAATATAGCTGTGAATAAATTGGCTAGTGATGAAAAGTTGGCAGCGGAGAAGCAAAGTTCAGAAAAACAGAGCTCAGAAAAACAAATAAGCGAAAAGCTAGTTGATAAAGAGAATAGTAAGGTGATTCAAGCGGAAGCAAGCATTGTGAAAGATGCAGTTAAAAATGAGCGTCAATCGGCTAATGCCGCTACAGCGACACCAACTTCAGCTAAGTCTGAAGCAAGCCCTGTAAGTGCAGCGCAAGATACTAGCTCACTAAACCAAACGCTGAAAGAAGTTCAGCAAATTCAACAGTCTCAGCCAGCAAACCAAAGTACAGCGCAGACAAAACAGGCAACAGATGCTAATCTTCAACAGGCGATTAATATAGCGCGTCAAGATGCCGCAAAAGAGTTGCATCAACGGGTAGGACTGATGCTTAATCTTAACAATAAAGAAGCTGAAATTCGCTTGGACCCGCCTGAGCTTGGGGCAATGCAAATTCGGATTAAAAGCGATGCGGAGCAGGCTCAAGTAAATATTGTGGTGCAAAATCAGCAAGCTAAAGAATTGTTAGAACAATCACTGCCAAGACTGAGAGAAATGTTAGCTGAACAAGGGATTGAACTAGGCGATAGTCAAATATCGCATCAGCAAGGTGGAGATACCGAGGCAGAATCACAAACGGCTGGTGGAAATGCAAATGGAACGCAAACTGTAGGTGATGAGCAGGGGCATTCTGACAACCCACAACCATCGCAAAAGAGAAATACTGATTCTGCAATAGATTACTATGCCTAACACCTGCTATTATTGTAGTTAATAAAGATCATAAGGGCTTGCTATGGCTGAAGAAACCGACTTAGAAATAGAAGAAACGGGTGGTTCTAAGAAAAAGCTGATTATCATTATTGCCGCTGCGGTATTGGTACTTGGCGGTGTCGCAGGGTTTTTCTTATTTTCAGGCTCAGACGCACCAGAAGAATCTTTAGCAGAAGAAACGACAGCAAGTGAAGTTAAAGCGGAGCAAGGTAGCGCTGCGCAAATGGGGAGCGCATTGTACGTTGCTATGCCTCGCCCTTTTGTTTTCAATGTACCTGGTGCAAGTCGCGACAGAATCGTGCAAATTAAAGTTCAGCTGCTGGTTCGCGGTGATGTCAATGAAGAAGTAGCAAAGAAGCATATTCCCTTGATTGAAGGTACTTTACTGAGCGTGTTTTCCACTACCACAGCAGACGAGCTAAGCACGAGTGCTGGTAAAGAAACGTTACGGCTAACGGCGCTAGATAAAGTTCAAGCCGCGATGGAAGGGGTTGAAGGTAGTAAAGTAATCGAGCGTGTGCTGTTTACTGGCTTTGTAATGCAATAAGGTAGTATTTGTGAGCGATTTATTATCCCAAGACGAAATTGATGCGCTACTCCATGGTGTAGATGAAGTCGAAGAAGACGAAGTCGGCGATGGTGGTGACGGTGAAGGCGCTGGTGCCTTACAGTATGACTTTTCGTCTCAAGATAGAATTGTGCGTGGGCGGATGCCAACGCTTGAAATCGTTAATGAACGATTTGCCCGCCATATGCGCATTAGCCTTTTCAACATGATGCGCCGCACCGCGGAGGTGTCTATCAATGGCGTACAAATGCTTAAATTCGGCGAATATATTCATACTTTATTCGTTCCTACCAGCTTGAATATGGTGCGTTTTAGACCACTAAAAGGGACTGGTCTTATTACAATGGAAGCACGGTTGGTCTTTATTCTCGTAGACAACTTTTTTGGTGGCGATGGTCGTTATCATGCCAAGATTGAGGGACGGGAATTTACACCAACAGAACGTCGTATCGTGCAGATGCTACTAAAAATCATCTTTGAAGATTATAAAGAAGCATGGGCGCCGGTGATGGATGTGTCGTTTGAATATCTCGACTCGGAAGTGAACCCCGCGATGGCTAATATTGTGTCACCAACAGAAGTGGTGGTTATTAGCTCCTTCCACATTGAATTAGATGGTGGAGGGGGCGATTTCCATATTTCACTGCCTTACTCTATGTTGGAACCGATTCGAGAGTTACTTGATGCCGGTGTTCAATCAGATACTGAAGATACCGATCTCCGTTGGAGTAAGGCGCTTCGTGACGAGATTATGGACGTGGAAGTTGAGATTTCTTCCCAGTTACTGGAAGTTGACTTATCGCTTGAGCAAGTAATGAAGCTTCAAGCTGGTGATGTTATTCCTGTGGAAATGCCAGAGCATGTAACGGTTTTTGTTGAGGAACTGCCAACGTTTAGAGCAAAAATGGGCCGTTCTCGTGACAACGTCGCGTTGCAGATCAGTGAAAAAATTAAACGTCCAGAATCAGTTAAGTCAGAGCTTCATGTATTCACCAAAGGTGGTAAAAAGCTCGATTCTGATGCTGAACTGGCAGAATTAGAAGAAGATCTACATCTTTCCGAAGGTGTGGATTTAGATTGGTAGTCGCGAGCTTGTATAAGCAGAATCGTGAGACTAATTATGGACAACAAATTAACTTAATCAGGTAGTAATCCAATGAGCGATGATCAAGATACTATGGACGAATGGGCAGCAGCACTAGCTGAAGCCGAAGGTGCCGAAAGTGGCAGTGAGCCAGAAGTTGCAGAGTTAGATGAACTCAAAGATTCAGCGCCTGCATTATCGTCAGATGAAAAACGTAAACTAGATACCATTTTAGATATTCCGGTGACCATTTCTATGGAAGTTGGCCGCTCTAAAATTAATATTCGTAACTTATTACAGCTAAATCAGGGCTCTGTTGTTGAGCTTGATCGCGTAGCTGGTGAACCGTTAGATGTGCTTGTTAACGGCACATTGATCGCGCACGGTGAAGTGGTTGTAGTAAACGACAAGTTTGGTATTCGCTTAACGGACGTCATTAGTCAGGTTGAGCGTATTAAAAAGCTACGTTAATGCGTTGGGGGTGGTCTTTAGCAGTGTTTGGTATCGTTTTTTACACGACGGCTGCCACTGCAACAACCTCAGAGGGAGTACCTAAATCTTCTGTGGGGGCTGGTACCGCGGGATTAAGTTCAGAGCTACTTTCCATGGGGTTGTCTCTGATGTTGGTAGTGCTACTTATTTTGGGACTAGCGTTCGTATTAAAGCGTTTGAATCCCAACATCGTAAACCAGAAAGACTTTAAGGTGATCCGCAGTATATCGCTCGGTACGAAAGAACGTTTGCTGGTTATTGAGTTGGATGATAAACAGCATTTGCTTGGGGTAACACCTAATAATATCAATTACTTGTATCAGCTAGAAACACCGCTAGATGATGCTAGCCGAACGCCATTTGCAAACGAACTACAAAAGTTTTTAGCGGGTAAAGGGCAAGTAACCAACAACCATAATAAGAAAAGTCATGATTAGATTGCTGATACTCTGTTTATTACTGTTTTCTGGGGTAGCTTCTGCAGAAGGGATAGAAGCAATAAGCGTTACAACAAACCCTGACGGCTCTCAAGAGTACTCGGTGACACTTCAAGTGCTCGCCATTATGACAGCGCTGAGTTTTATTCCAGCAGCTGTGATTATGATGACTTCGTTTACTCGAATAATTGTTGTGCTTGCGATTTTGAGACAAGCGATTGGTCTACAGCAATCGCCGTCGAATCAAATTTTACTCGGTTTATCGCTGTTTTTGACGCTATTTATAATGGCACCCATATTTTCGCAGATAAATGATGAAGCGGTGCAGCCATACATAAAAGAAGAAATCACATCAATCCAAGCACTTGAACGTGCCAAAGAACCCATGAAAGCCTTCATGCTGTCACAAACCCGAATTAAAGACCTTGAAACCTTTGCCAAGATAGCAGGATATGACAAGCTTGATAGTCCTGAAGACACGCCGTTTATCGTTATTATTCCGGCATTCGTTACATCAGAGCTGCAAACGGCTTTTATAATTGGTTTTATGTTCTTTATCCCCTTTTTGATAGTCGACTTAGTCGTAGCCAGTGTCTTGATGGCCATGGGTATGATGATGTTATCTCCAATGATAGTTTCCTTACCATTTAAGATTATGCTTTTTGTGCTTGTCGATGGTTGGAGTTTGGTCATGGGTACACTGGCCAGAAGCTTCGGATTGGGGGTGTAATGTGGAACCAGAAGTCTTTGTTGATATCTTAAGTGATGCATTGTTTCTGGTCATCAAACTGGTGGCAGCAATTGTGGTACCGGGGCTTCTAGTTGGCTTAGTTGTTGCCGTTTTTCAAGCCGCAACATCGATTAACGAACAAACATTAAGCTTTTTACCGCGTCTAATTATCACGATTCTGGCCCTTATTTTTGGTGGCCATTGGTTAACTCAAGAACTGATGGACTATTTTAACCTCGTGGTTATGCGAATTCCTGAAATTGCAGGCTAACCATGGAGTTCACCTTTGCGGTAATCATGCAGTGGTTGAGTGATTTTTTACTTCCACTAGTACGTATAAGCTCAATGATAATGGTAATGGCAGGGCTTGGGGCACAAAGTGTGCCGGCCCGAATTAAGTTTGCTCTCGCTGTGGTTGTTACCTTTGCCGTGGTGCCCGTTTTGCCCAAGTCAGAATTTACCGATTTGTTCTCGTTTTCGATGATTTTAGTTGTTCTTCAAGAAATGATGACGGGAGTTGCAATTGGTTTTGGCTCTCTATTACTTTTAAATACTTTTATCATTGCGGGTCAAATTCTTGCTATGCAAACAGGTCTTGGTTTCGCATCTGTCGTAGATCCTGCTAATGGGTTAAGTGTACCTGCCGTCGGTCAGTTCTATTTAATATTAGCGACATTACTGTTTTTTGTTTATAACGGCCATCTGATGATGATTCAAATGGTTGTGTATAGCTTTGAAAGCTTTCCGATTGCAGGAAACTGGTGGGCGGTAGATAATTTTTGGCGAATCGTTAATTGGGGGGGCTGGATGTTCTCTACGGCCCTTGCCCTTGCGTTAGCTCCGTTAACGGCAATGTTGATTATCAATATTTCATTTGGGATTATGACCAGAGCTGCACCTCAGATGAATATTTTCTCCGTAGGGTTTGCATTTACGCTCGTTGCGGGTCTTACCATTATTTGGGCGACACTGGGTAACTTCTTAGCACAATTTGAGTTTCAATGGCTCAAAATGACGGAGCTGATGTGCGACTTAATTGGTTGCACGGTATAGGAGGTTGAAATGGCAGAAGATTCAGGTCAAGAACGCACCGAAGAACCCACCTCCAAGAAGATAAGTGATGCGAGGAGTAAAGGCCAGGTAGCCCGTTCTAAGGAGTTAGGGACTACATTTGTCTTGTTGTTTTCTGCGATTGCTTTGCTGATGTATGGTCCTGGTATAGGGAAGGCGCTTTACAACGTCATGGGGCGAATGTTGTCGCTTAATCGCAATGAAACCTACGATACAACCAAAATGTTTGCTGTGTGGGGAGATATTGGCGCTGAGCTGTTATTCCCAATGGCCATGTTTGTTTTTATCATCGCAATTGCAGGAATAGTGGGGAATACGTTACTCGGTGGTTTTAACTTTTCTTGGCAGGCGGCTGCTCCAAAAGCAAGTAAAATGTCACCGATGAAGGGGCTGAAGCGAATGTTAGGCCCGCAAGCGGCCATTGAGTTATTAAAATCGATTCTTAAGTTCGTCTTAGTAGCAGGTTTTGCGATATTGCTTATCAATATGTATTTTAACGAAATATTGCACTTGAGCATTGAGCAAATACCATCGAGTATAGAACATGCGTTAGAAATAATAGCGTGGATGTTCTTGGCGCTTAGTTGCACCATGATCATTATTTCAGCGATTGACGCCCCTTATCAAAGCTATAATCACCATAAGCAACTAAAAATGACGCTGCAAGAAGTCAAGGATGAATATAAAAACTCAGAAGGTGATCCTCAAATAAAAGCGCGGATCCGCCGCACACAAAGAGAAATGTCGCAACGACGTATGATGCAAGATGTACCAGATGCGGATGTTGTTGTGACCAACCCTACCCACTATTCGGTTGCGCTTAAATACGACACTGAACGAGCGGGGGCACCTATTGTTATTGCAAAAGGGGTTGATGAGCTTGCGATGCAAATTAGAAAAATAGCCAAAGGAAATGAAGTACCGATTGTGGAGTCACCCGTATTGACTCGTTCGCTTTACCACACTACCGAAGTGGGTGACCAAATTCCTGAGCAGTTGTTTACCGCGGTTGCACAAGTACTAGCCTATGTGTTTCAGCTGAATCGTTTTCAAAAGGGCAAAGGGAAAAAACCAACGGCACTCAGTCGAGACTTACCAATTCCTGACAATTTGAAGCACTAAAAACTGTTCTTATAAAAATAAGCCATTAATTGGAATACATATTGCAGTAGTTGCTATGTGTCAATTTTTTGCTTGTGTTAAGTTATGGAATTTAAAGCAGTTTTACAACAACTCAATCGAGATAAAAAAGAATATGCTAAAGGAGTGGGTACGCCATTGTTGGTGCTTGCAGCACTTGGCATGGTTATTCTACCGTTACCTCCTTTTTTGCTTGATATTCTATTTTCCTTCAACATTGCATTGGCACTTGTGGTGCTATTGGTGACTGTTTATACCTTGAAGCCACTCGAATTTGGTATGTTCCCAGCAGTACTACTCATCGCGACTATCATGCGATTGGCACTAAACGTAGCGAGTACTCGCGTCGTATTGCTTGAAGGCCACAATGGTGGTGATGCGGCAGGTAAGGTGATCGAAGCCTTTGGTAGTGTTGTTATTGGTGGTAACTACGCCGTTGGTTTAGTTGTATTCCTTATCCTTATTATTATTAACTTTGTTGTAATTACCAAAGGTGCGGGCCGTATTTCTGAGGTGTCCGCGCGTTTCACCCTTGACGCTATGCCCGGCAAGCAAATGGCCATTGATGCGGATTTGAACGCCGGTTTTATTTCAGCAGATGACGCTAGATCCCGTCGTGAAGAAGTGACTCGAGAAGCTGACTTTTACGGTTCAATGGATGGTGCGAGTAAATTCGTTAAAGGTGATGCCATTGCAGGTATTGTGATCCTTGCCATTAATATTATAGGCGGCCTTTTCGTTGGGATGATCCAGCATGATTTAAGCTTTGGTCACGCGATGGAAGTATATACCATGCTGACAATCGGTGATGGTCTGGTCGCGCAAATTCCTTCTCTTTTACTCTCAATTGGTACGGCAATTGTCGTAACGCGTCAAAATGAATCGCATAACATGGGCGATCAGTTTAAAAGCCAACTGGGTAATGAAAAATCACTGGCTATTGCTTCAGGCATTTTGATCACCATGGGACTTGTTCCAGGTATGCCTCACGTTGCCTTCTTAGGATTGGGTGTACTGCTTGGCTATATCGCTTATTACACAAGTCAGCAAAAGAAAAAGGCCGAGATCGAAAAGGCGGAACAAGCTGCCAAAGGTCCTACCGCAAAGGGTGGTCAGCAGCAAGATCAAAAAGAGCTTGGTTGGGATGATGTACAACCTGTTGATGTGATTGGTTTAGAGGTAGGTTATCGCCTAATTCCTCTAGTTGACCAAGCCCAAGGCGGGGAGCTTCTCAGCCGTATTAAAGGGGTCCGTAAAAAACTATCACAGGAGCTGGGCTTTTTAGTACCACCAGTGCATATTCGCGATAACCTAGAATTAGACCCAAATGCATACAATATCACTTTAATGGGTGTGGGTTCAGGAACTGGTGAGTTGAAGCATGGTGATGAGCTTGCAATTAATCCAGGGCAGGTGTTTGGGCCGATTAAAGGCATAGAGACTAAAGATCCTGCATTTGGCCTAGATGCAGTATGGATTAAGCCAGATCAAAAAGATGAAGCACATTCACTTGGCTATACAGTAGTAGATGCTGCAACTGTGGTTGCGACACATATCAGTCAATTATTGACGAATAATGCATCACTATTGCTTGGTCATGAAGAGGTGCAAAACCTATTAGACATGCTTGCGAAAAGTCACCCTAGGTTAGTTGAAGGCTTAGTGCCTGATATTTTACCACTCACTACCGTAGTAAAAGTACTACAAAATCTCCTTAACGAGGGCGTTGCGATTCGAGATATGCGCTCGATTGTACAAACCTTAGTTGAGTACGGCCCACGGAGCCAAGACCCTGATGTGTTAACGGCTGCGGTAAGAATTTCATTACGCAGATTGATTGTTCAAGATGCCGTTGGAAGTGAAGAAGAAATTCCTGTCATAACATTGGCGCCTGAGTTGGAACAGATGTTGCATCAGTCACTTCAGAACGCAGGTGATGAGGGGGCAGGTATTGAACCTGGCTTGGCTGAGAGGCTTCAAGAATCATTAAGAGAAGCACATCACAACCAAGAAATGCTAGGGGAACCTTCCATCTTATTAACCTCAGGTATGTTAAGAAGTGTGCTGTCTCGATTTGTTAAACATACGATTCCAGGTCTTAGAGTGATGTCATATCAAGAAGTGCCGGAAGAAAGACAAATTAAGATAGTGAGCTCGGTTGGACAATAGAGGATAAAGGGGCTGTAACATGAAAATTAAACGTTTCTTCGCAAAAGATATGCGTACGGCTTTAAATGAAGTGAAAGAAGAGCTTGGTGCTGATGCTGTCATCATGTCTAACAAAAAACTAGCGGATGGTGTTGAAATCGTCGCAGCAATTGATAATGACCGCGCCGCAGCGCCAGTTAAGCAAGCCACAGCCGCCAAAGCGACAGCCTCAAGCGAGGCACCGACTCGCTTTGTCCGTCCAGAGCCTCGCCAAGCACAGCCAGCAAAACAAGCGCAAGTTGCCGATAGCTTAGCGGCATTACTTGAACGTCAAGCGCCGCGTCCTCGCTCACCAGAGCTGGCTTCTATGTTTTCACAATCGGGGATTGATACAGAGCAAATGTTAAGCAGTCAACGTAAAACACCGGCTGCTACACCGACATACCAAGCGAAGCCACAGCAATCTCGCCGCCAATCTTTTGACTTTGATGATGATGCATTTGAGCAGCCACAGCATTGGGGCGAGTCGGATGAGTTAGACAACGGCTTTGGTGATGATTTACCTGAGTTAAATGCAAAGCCTGACGAAATGAGTGCAATGCGTGAAGAGATGAACGCTATTCGTCAGTTACTTGAACATCAAGTATCAGGACTAATGAAACAAGAAATGGCTCGTCGCGATCCAACCCGCGCGTGCCTTGTAGACCGTCTTGAAGGAATGGGGATAGATAAAGATGTCGCTGAGCAAATGGCGTGTTTTATCCCTGATGATGTCTCTCGTAAAGAAGCCTGGGATGCGCTGTTGAATATGGTAATTAACCAAATGCACACCACCAACAATGATATTCTTCGTCAAGGTGGAGTATTTGCAATGGTGGGTCCAACTGGTGTTGGTAAAACTACAACGGTTGCAAAATTAGCGGCATTAGGCGCACAAAAATACGGTGCAGATAAAGTAGCGCTAATAACCACTGATACTTACAGAATTGGCGCTTACGAGCAGCTAGCTACCTATGGTAGAATCATTGGTTGTCCGGTTAAACAAGTTAAAGATGCAAATGAACTTGCAGAAGTGCTTTATCATTTACGCAATAAGCGTCTAGTATTAATAGATACTGCGGGAATGAGTCAAAGAGATTTGCGCTTAACAGAACAGTTAAATACACTAATGCGCAGCGCGAGAGTAGATATTCGCAGCTATTTAGTATTGAGTGCGACAGCACAGATGAATGTGTTACAAGAAACAGTAAGACACTTCAAAAAAGTAAATTTAAGTGGCTGTATTTTCACAAAACTTGATGAAAGTCTAAGTTTAGGTGAGATAATTAGTATAGCGATTCAAAATCGCTTGCCAATAGGGTATCTTACCAACGGTCAGCGAGTGCCGGAAGACATTCGTGTAGCAAATGCTCAAAAGCTAGTAAAAAAGGCTGAGCAATTGTATTTAAAAAGAATAAAAGCACAGCACTCTCGACGTGTACCTGTAGCGTCAGAGTCAGTAGGAATGTATGATTAACACAGTTTTAGATCAAGCAAGTGGCCTGCGTAGAATGAGTCAAAATAGCAACCAGGGTGTAAAAGTAATAGCCGTGACCGGTGGAAAAGGTGGGGTGGGTAAAACCAACGTCTCGCTCAATACTGCCATCGCTATGGGCCAACAAGGACAGCGAGTTCTCGTTTTAGATGCGGACTTGGGCTTGGCAAACTGTGATGTGATGTTAGGTCTAAGGGTAGAAAAGAATCTGTCACACGTGTTGTCGGGGGAGTGTGAACTCGATGAGATTCTCGTAGAAGGTCCCGCAGGTATCAAAATTGTGCCGGCGACCTCAGGCTCTCAAAATATGGTAGAGCTGACTCCTGCGGAGCATGCAGGACTTATTCGCGCATTTAGCGAGCTTAACACCCAATTTGATGTATTAATTGTTGATACTGCAGCAGGTATCTCAGATATGGTTCTGAGCTTCTCTCGAGCTGCACAGGATGTGATGGTTGTTGTGTGTGATGAACCGACTTCCATTACCGATGCTTACGCGTTGATCAAAGTTTTAAGCAGAGAGCATGGTGTCTACCGTTTTAAAATTGTTGCCAATATGGTTCGCAGTATGCGTGAAGGGCAAGAATTATTTGCTAAACTTTCAAAAGTTACAGACCGTTTTCTTGATGTTGCACTGGAATTAGTGGCCACCGTACCGTTTGACGAAAACATGCGTAAATCATCTCGCAGACAAAGAGCTATCGTAGATTTATTTCCGAGCTCCCCTGCGGCGATTGCGATTAAGGGACTTGCCGCTAAGGCAGTTAAATGGCCAATTCCGCATCAACCTTCCGGTCATCTAGAATTTTTCATTGAACAACTTGTAAACGGGTGATTATGGCTTCTCCGGTCAATAGAGCTGCGGGATATCAAACTTCAGACCACATTCATAAGGTGGTTGAACGGCATGCTCCACTTGTCAAAAAAGTGGCGTGCCACCTGATTGCTCGACTTCCGGCAAGTGTGCAACTCGACGACCTCATCCAGTCAGGAATGATCGGATTGATTGAGGCATCTAAAAATTTCGATGCAACTAAAGGAGCTAGTTTCGAGACCTTTGCGGGGATCCGCATTCGAGGTGCAATGCTAGATGAAATCCGCCGCGGTGATTGGGCCCCTCGTTCTGTTCACAAAAATAGCAGAATGGTTGCTGAGGCCATCTCTGAGTTAGAATCTCTCCTTGGTCGAGAACCAAAAGACACTGAAATCGCTGAAAAACTTGATATATCTTTAGATGAGTACCATCATATTTTACATGATGTAAATGCAAGTAAAGTTATCGGCATTGAGGATCTTGGGGTTGATGAAGATGTGATAACCCCGGCAAACAGCGATTTTGCGCTAGACAAACCGTTTAATAACGTTAAAAATGAACGTTTTAACGAGTCTTTAGTAAAAGCTATCAAAGCGTTACCCGAAAGGGATGCTCTGGTTTTGTCACTTTACTATAACGACGAAATGAATTTAAAAGAGATTGGTGCCATTCTAGATGTCAGTGAATCTCGAGTAAGCCAAATTCACGGTCAGGCAATGATAAAGCTTAAAGCTAAAATCAATGACTGGATAAATTAGAGTACATAAAATAGTTGGGTTCGAACCTCACTGGAGGAAGTTTTGGATAAGAACATGAAGATTCTCGTGGTTGATGATTTCTCTACTATGAGAAGAATAATCAAAAACCTATTAAGAGATTTAGGCTTTACCAATGTTCAAGAAGCTGATGATGGTAGTACAGCACTTCCGATGCTACAAAATCAGGAGTTTGACTTTGTAGTAACTGATTGGAACATGCCAGGCATGCAGGGTATTGATCTGCTTCGTGCTATACGCGCAGATGAAAAGCTTAAGCACATTCCAGTGTTGATGGTTACCGCAGAAGCGAAAAAAGAACAAATTGTTGCAGCAGCGCAAGCTGGGGTAAACGGATATATTGTCAAACCGTTTACTGCAGGCACGCTCAAAACTAAGCTTGAAAAAGTATTTGAGCGACTAGGCTAAACAGCAAGGGGATATGGCCTATGTCTGTAAATGCTGCGCCGCAAATTACACTTGAACAAGCCAAGCAACTTGTTGAGCTCCTAGAGCAAGGTGAACAAGAAAAAGCTGACCAGCTGATTTTAGAAGCTGCTAACAAAGAGCAATCGGAGTTGTTTGCGGAAGTTGGAAAGCTAACTCGCCAATTACACGAGTCCTTGAAGAACTTTGAGCTGGATACTCGACTCTCAGATCTCACGACAGAGGCTATACCTGACGCCAAGCAGCGTCTTAATTATGTTATGGAAATGACAGAAAACGCTGCTAATAAAACGATGGACGCGGTCGAAGAAAGCTTACCTCTTGCGCAAAATCTTGCGGATGAGTTAGCACAAATAAAGCCAACTTGGGATCGGTTGATGAGCAGAGATATTCAACTCGGTGAGTTTAAGTCTCTGTGTCATGATCTCGACAGCTTTATGCAGACTTCAAAGACACGTACAGACGAATTACAAGGTTTGATGACTAACGTGCTGATGGCTCAAGACTATCAGGATTTGACTGGGCAGGTTATCCGCCGCGTCATTGAGCTTGTGAGAGAAGTAGAAGATAGTCTCATTCACCTGCTGACTGCATTTGGGACTTCAGATGAAGCGCCTTCAGCTGCAGTGAAAGCGGATGAAAGCGAAATAAAAACAGCTGAGATTATCAGTGATGAATTGTCTGGGCCTGAAGGTCCAATTATTGACGCTGAATCGCGAGATGATGTGGTTTCTGGTCAAGACGAAGTCGATGACTTACTATCTAGTTTAGGCTTCTAGTTGGAGAGTGTGTATGAGCTTTGAAGTCGATGAAGATATCTTGCAGGACTTTCTTGTTGAAGCAGGCGAAATATTAGAACTGTTATCTGAACAGCTTGTTGAACTAGAAAATAATCCTGAAGATAAAGAACTTCTCAATGCGATTTTCCGTGGCTTCCATACTGTAAAAGGTGGAGCAGGCTTCCTCGGCATGACCGAACTGGTTGATGCCTGTCACGGTGCAGAGAACGTGTTTGATGTACTACGACAAGGGCAGCGAAAAGTAACGTCTGAATTGATGGATGTTATTTTGCAATCTTTGGATACGATCAACGAAATGTTCGCTTGTATTCAAAATCGTGAGGAACCGGAAGCTGCCGATCCTGTGTTGCTTGAAACCCTCCACAAACTCAGCCAACCTGCATCTGAAGATGAAGTCAGTGAAGTGATTGACGAATCTGTTTCTGAGCCAGAACCTGTGGTGCCAGATTTGAGTGCGGATGATATTTTATTCGATGCAGATGTTGACTCTGGCGATGATAGCAGTTCCAGCATTGATGAGATAACAGAAGAAGAATTTGAAAATCTATTAGATGAATTACACGGTTCAGGTAATGCTCCTGCTGTTGCTCCGGCAGCTAAATCCGATGCTGTATCAACCGCAGATGATGGTGACATTACCGATGACGAGTTCGATAATCTCTTAGATGAACTCCATGGTGTTGGGAAATTCGGTGGAGCACCAAATGCAGAAGACGCTGTTACTCCTGAAGCCAATGAGCCGGCGGCTAAACCAACCTCACCAGCCGTGACAAGTGCTCCTGCTGGAGATGAAGAAATTACCGATGATGAGTTTGAGGCTTTGCTTGACGAACTTCACGGTAAAGGCAGTGCACCTAAAGCGGTAGATGAATCGCCAGCAGATGTCTCAGAGCCTAAGCCTGCTCAACCTGAGCCAGCTAAAGCAGCGCCAACGCCGAAACCTGCTCCAAAGCCTGCACCTAAAGTCGAAGCTAAACCTGCGACTCCAGCACCACAAAAAGAGCCTGAGGCTGCAAAAGCTTCTGCGCCAGCCGCTGCGAAGAAACCTGCGGCACAAGCTGAGACTACGGTCCGAGTTGATACTAAGCGCCTTGATGAAATTATGAATATGGTTGGTGAACTAGTATTGGTTCGTAACCGCTTGGTTAGCTTAGCGAATAATACTAACAGCGAAACCATGGGCAAAGCTATTTCGAACCTCGATGTAGTAACCGCTGACTTGCAGGGTGCCGTGATGAAAACGCGGATGCAGCCTATTAAAAAGGTATTTGGCCGCTTCCCTCGAGTAGTTAGAGACCTTGCTCGTAGCTTGAAAAAAGAAATCAACCTAGTTTTACAAGGGGAAGAGACGGATTTAGATAAAAACCTTGTTGAAGCGCTTGCAGATCCATTGGTTCACTTAGTCAGAAACTCAGTGGATCACGGCATTGAGATGCCTGACGTGCGCGAAGCATCGGGTAAGCCAAGAATGGGTACGGTCACGTTGTCAGCATCTCAAGAGGGGGATCATATTCTTCTCACTATCAGAGATGATGGCGCCGGTATGGACCCTGAAAAGCTCAAGAAAATTGCTATTAACAAAGGAGTTATTGACTCCGATCAAGCAAGCCGACTATCCGATACTGAAGCCTATAATTTGATCTTTGCACCTGGATTTTCAACGAAAGAACAAATTTCAGACATTTCAGGCCGTGGTGTTGGAATGGACGTTGTTAAAACGAAGATCACCCAATTGAATGGCTCGGTAAATATCCAGTCAGAATTGGGTGTTGGTACTGTATTAGAGATAAAAGTTCCGCTTACACTGGCTATTTTACCGACATTGATGGTAGTAGTTGGAGAGCAAACGTTTGCGTTACCACTTGCTGGTGTGAACGAGATCTTCCACTTAGATTTGACTAAAACGAATGTGGTTGATGGTCAATTGACTATCATTGTAAGAGAGAAAGCGATTCCGTTATTTTATCTTGAGCATTGGTTGGTGAAAGGTGCTAATAGGGAATGAGAAAGGCCGAAGGCCACGTTGTTATAGCTCAAATCGGCACTAAACAAGTCGGTTTTGTGGTCGATTCTCTGATAGGCCAAGAAGAAGTTGTAATTAAACCTCTAGACGCATTGTTACAAGGTACACCAGGTATGGCCGGTGCGACTATCACATCTGATGGTGGTATTGCGCTAATCCTTGATGTCCCCAACTTATTAAAACACTACGCCTGATTTTGTTAGGCGTAGTTCGAATTCTAGAGCAACAGTTGTTGCTCTGCTGTAGAGCAAATTAAAGAGCGTTGCCAATGGCAGTTAAAGTGTTAGTCGTAGACGACTCCAGTTTTTTTCGTCGTCGAGTTAGTGAAATTTTAGAAAAAGACAGTGAAATCAAAGTTATAGATTTCGCCGTTAATGGGAAAGAGGCGGTTGAAAAAGCCGCTTCATTGCGTCCAGACGTAATTACTATGGATGTGGAAATGCCAGTGCTTGATGGGATTAGTGCTGTGAAGCAGATTATGCAGGCCACACCAACTCCAATCTTAATGTTCTCTTCACTAACTCGTGAAGGCGCTAGTGCTACGTTAGATGCACTGGATGCTGGTGCTGTTGATTTCTTACCGAAAAAGTTTGAAGACATCGCTCGTAATAGCGAAGAAGCAATTAAATCATTGCAAAATAAAGTAAAGGAAATTGGCCGCCGCCGCGTTAGCCGTTTTACTCGCCCTAGTATTGCGACTCCACCTAAGCGAGCCGAACCTAGAGCAACTCGCTCTGACACAGGAAGAGCAACAATTCCTCAACCGGATAGAAGCTTTCAGAGACCTGTATCTGGTGGCACGTCTAGTACTACGAGTGTTAGAGCATCGGGGAAGAAATATGGACTGGTTGCAATTGGCACGTCGACAGGAGGACCGGTTGCACTGCAAACGATATTGACGCAGTTACCAGCAAATTTCCCTCATCCAATTTTACTTATCCAGCATATGCCTGCTGCATTTACACCTGCGTTTGCAGCAAGATTGAATAGTTTATGCCAGATAAAAGTTAAAGAAGCAGAACAAGGTGATAGATTAATGCCTGGCGTGGCCTATTTAGCACCTGGTGGTAAGCAAATGCTGGTTGAAAATCGCGGTGGTAGTAAGACACTAAAAGTGTTTGAAGACGATAGCCCGAGGATCACCTATAAGCCCAGCGTTGATGTGACATTTGCAAGTGTTGCAAAAGCTTATGGTGGCGACACGTTAGCGATTGTCTTAACGGGAATGGGCGCAGATGGCCGAGATGGTGCTCGTATGCTAAAACAGGTAGGGGCCACTATTTGGGCGCAAGATGAAGCGACTTGTGTTGTTTATGGTATGCCTCAAGCTGTCGCTGGCGCTGGACTTTCGTCAGATAGCATCGCTTTACAAGACTTTGCTGCGAGAATTAATAAAGAAGCGGGTAACCAATAGACCAAGTTACCTTTTTGGTTGTTTTGCTTGAAGCTTGTAAATATCAAACGTCTAAAAAGAATGAATAACACCGAGTTGGTATAGTATCGATTGAACGTAGTCGATATTGATAAGCGAAGGAATATAGAGTGAAAATTTGGACAGTAGCAAATCAAAAAGGTGGCGTGGGTAAAACCACGACAACGGTGAGCTTGGGAGGCATTCTTGCTGAACAAGGTCACCGAGTATTGCTGATTGATACTGATCCACATGCTTCACTGACATATTACTTTGGTATTGACTCTGAAGAGCTAGAAGTCAGTGTGTATGATATTTTTGCACGCGGCAGCAGTATGACGAGTGAAGAAATTTTGCAGTCTCTTTGCCCATCAACCATAGAGAATCTTGATATTTTGCCTGCCACTATGGCCATTGCTACGCTTGATCGTAGTATGGGTAATAAAACGGGCATGGGACTTATCTTGAAGAAATCGCTCGAAAAAATAGCGGATCAATATGACTATGCTATTTTAGACTGTCCACCAGTGCTTGGGGTACTGATGGTTAACGCATTAGCAGCGAGTGAGCGAATTTTAGTACCGGTTCAAACTGAATTTTTGGCGTTAAAGGGACTAGATAGAATGATGCGCACGATGGAGCTGATGCAGTCTTCACAGCAGAAACAGTATCAATATACTATCATTCCAACTATGTATGATAAACGGACCAAAGCGTCGTTGGAGGCGTATAAAACGTTGCTAGCAACATACAAAGAGGCCGTTTGGCCAGGTGTGGTTCCCGTAGATACCAAATTTAGGGATGCGAGTCTTGCACAGCAAGTCCCAGTACAATTTTGTCCTAAATCACGAGGCGTGTTCGCTTACCGTGCACTATTGGACTATTTGAAGCAGTTAAGCTAGAGAGCATAATGAGTAAGCATTTATTTGCAAATGAAAAGGTGATGAAGCAGTATCTTGGCGCCCTATTACAAGAGGAGCCAGAGATTGAGCAATGCGAATTATCACCAGTTGCAAAGCTACTTGAACAAGTAAAAGAGCCGGAATCCGAACTTGAAGACACAGACCTTCCAGTTGTCGTTGCAACAGAGCCTCAGGAGTCGGTGAGTGAAGTTATTGAAGAACAACCGAGTAAATTAGCTCAAGATCTTGAAGTCACTGAAAATACATCTATTATCAAAGAACAGACAACGATAGAATCCCTCTCTGCAAGGGAAGCCTATCAAGAAGGTGAATTTCAGGCATTGTTTTTTGAAGTTGCAGGCTTAACACTGGCGGTTCCGCTTAAATCACTTGGGGGAATACACCAACTGGGTGAAGTCAATCAACTCTTTGGTAAACCTAAATGGTTTAAAGGCGTGATGCTAAATCGTGAAGAAAAGCTTAATGTTGTTGATACTGCGCGATGGGTAATGCCTGAGAAGTTAACACCTGAATTGGAAGATAGTCTGGATTATCAGTATTTGATTACGCTTGGGGATAGTAATTGGGGATTGTTAGCAGAAAAGCTAGTCAACAATTTAACCCTCAAACCTGAAGACATAAAGTGGCGCACAGCGGATGGTAAACGGCCTTGGTTGGCTGGGGTGATTAAAGAGAAAATGTGCGCGCTGATTGATGTAGAGAATTTAAACCGTTTGCTAGAACAAGGCCTCGATAGTCGAGAGCAGTAACTAGTATATTGATGGAGTGAAACCATGAGCCAAGATAGACTACTTTCTGCAGACAAAAATGCTGATAGTAATGATGAAGTATTGCAATGGGTTACTTACAAGCTTGAAGAGGAAACTTACGGTATCAATGTAATGCAAGTGCAAGAAGTATTGCGTTATACCGAAATTGCACCAGTCCCAGGTGCGCCAAGCTATGTACTCGGGATCATTAATCTGCGTGGTAACGTTGTAACGGTTATAGACACGCGAGCTAGGTTTGGCCTGCAAAGTGCAGAAGTAACGGATAATTCAAGAATTGTGATTATCGAAGCCGAGAAGCAAGTTATTGGTATCTTAGTCGATAGCGTTGCTGAGGTGGTTTACTTACGTAGCTCGGAAATTGACAGCGCGCCAAACATTGGCACCGAAGAAAGCGCTAAGTTTATCCAAGGCGTATCAAATCGAGAAGGCGAGCTGTTGATCTTAGTCGATCTTAATAAGCTATTAAGCGATGATGAATGGGATGAGCTGAGTCATATCTAGATGTCTGAAGTAGTAAACGCACAAACCGTTTTACTCGTCATATCAATAACCTCAAGCATACTTGCGTTAGCATGCTTGAGGTTTGTTTTTGTGCTGAGTAAAAAATTACAGAATGCGCAGGGCCAAACAGCGCAACTTTCGAGCTCACTACAAGACACTGAGCAACAAATCGCAATATTACGCAGCGAAGTTGCAGAGTTACGTGCCAGTATCATGAGTATTGGCAAGCGAGTGGTCGCAACCGAGCAAGAATTAAATGATGTTGCGAATCAGCAAGCGGCACAGAAATATGATGACCCAGACGCAAAAATGTATTCTCGCGCCGTGAAAATGGTAGAGCTTGGCGCCGATATCGAAGAGGTGATGCGCGAGTGTGAGTTGCCAAGAGCTGAGGCAGAGCTGCTCATGTCTTTACATAACAAATCAAAATGATTGTCTAGGGCCTGTTGACCTTTCAAGTTTGTTTTTGCAGCAGTTTGATTGGTATTTATACAAGGCAGAGCCTGCGTAGCATAGTTATTCTATGTAAGTTAGGCGATAACACAGAAGAAATTCCAATCAAGCGCTGCCCTTTGGGTTCCCCTGAGTGCGCTTTGTTCTTTGTTGCTCAACTTTTGCCTAGATTACTAGGCGGCAAGTCGAGCGTCGCGATCAAAACACACTCAGGAGAACAAAAATCAAACAGCAAAGGTCAACAGGCCCTAGAAAGTAGGAAGTTTTGACTATGCCTTAATATCTAGCTTGCCACGAAAACCTTCCCAGCCAGGTGGAAACTTACCACGCATAATGTAAGAAAAAGCGATGAGTTCGGCAATCACATAGTAGAGCTCCTTTGGGATCTCTTGATGTAACTCAAGCGCACTGAGCGTTTGTACTAATGATTCATCTTCATGGATCATGATGTTTTTCTCTTTTGCCAGCGCAATAATTTCCTCTGCCAGCTCGCCATATCCTTTAAAGGTGACCTGAGGTGCGCTTCCGGCTTCATATAACAACCCGATTGCAGATTTTTGTGTCATCTCTTTTACACCTTAATGTTGATAATTGCGTGTTCATTAAAGAACTTATCTTGAAAGCTGGCTTCTTCCCTAAGGCCTATCTCAGCGACTTGTAGCCCATGAGATGCTAACTTATGTCTGAGCATTGCCAAATGTGGCTCTGCGAGCTGTTTGACCTGATTAGAGGTGGCTACTAATGCACATTCTAGGGCTTTATCCATCAGCTCGGCTTGGGCATGGATCTGACCTTTTTCAGCAAAATCAAAACAAAGACGAATAAACCACACGGATTTCTCTGGCATACCAGGTTTGGGCGATTTTTTATATTCACCTATTTGTAATTGTGTTTGCTGTTGCTCTTGTCCTACTTTAGTGGGGAAGAGCAGGTTAACAATCAACTGTGCTTCGCTGTCTTGTTTTGCAGAGTTGGTCGCTGTAGTGTGTGATTGTTGCGGTTGTAATTGGTTATGCAATTGCCCCAATTCGCTTAACAGCTCTTTTGCTTGTGGTTGTTGAAGCGCGTCTGCTGTTTGCTTGGGGAGAGCAGCTTCAGCTGTGGTAGCAGCGCATCCAGCAAGGCTTGTATTTTTTGTGTTGCTTGTTCATTGCTCTGAGCTTGGTTTGCCACCTGACTACCTAATAGCGACACAATTAAACGGTCCAACATTTGTGTAAAGCTCGATTGAGCTAAACTTGTTGGCGTGTTAGCAAAGGTTGCCACGCCCAGTTGGCTTTCTAACTGGTTTTTAACGGTGAGCGCGTTGACTGAGCGGTCATCAAGCAAGCGCGAAAATGCTTGGTTGACTAATTTCTGTAATTCAGGCGTTTGTTTGAATGTATCTGCTTTTGCGAGCTTTTCGATGGTTGCAGAAGCTTGGCGTAACATGTTTGGTGTGTTTTCTTTTTGTTCGGGCTTAGCCATGGGCAGAGTAAGCAGGGCTTCAATTACCCCTTTAATTTGATTGCTGGTAGGCTGAGGTACTTGAGGAGGCGAAGCGGTTACTTTTGTGCTTTGTGAATGTGTAAATTGCAACTGGAGCGTTTTAGCAGGATCTACAGGCACAGAACTCGCTTTACGATAAAGCGGCCGCTCTAAGACTTGTGTCAGCTGTTCAACTTGCTTGTTGCTAAGCGACAGTTTATCTGTGAGGGTGTCCAATAATAAGGACAGGGCTTTTTGTTTCACCTCAAAATCAACCGGTGGCGCTTGATATTTTGGTGTCTCTGCTAGCTGGTGTTGTAAGTAACGAGAAATGGAGCTGGCTAACTTTTCGTTTTGCAAAGGTGTGTGACTTTTTTGCAATGGTAATGGTTGCTTTGCCATTAGCTCTGTAAGATTAAGCTTTATTTGGTTTGAGAGTTGTTGCAGTGGCGTGCTTGATTTATTTTTATTGTGAGCACTTACTTTCTCGTTTGGCGCAAGCAGAGTTGAGACCGAGCGACTCAAAACATCATTTTTACCTTTCTTGACTGGGGAGTTCGCGGGCTGATCTACCTGATTTGTGAGTGGTTTACCAAAAGGTCTTCCGATCAGTACTTGCAACGCTTTTACTACCGTTGACTTAATTTGTTGCAGATTGACTTCAAGTAACGGTTTGTCATACGCCAGCGTATGTACTGACGCTAAGCGTGACTCAAGCGGTGAAGGTGCATCCTTATTGACTACGCTTACCTGTTGCAGCAAAGCGCTAAGCGGCTTTATGGTTTCTACTTTTACTTGTTGTGTCGATTTTGTGATATCAATTCCATTGAAAGCCGTTTTTACTTCGCCCTTTTGCCATGTGGTTGCTGCTGGCCAGTTACTGCTTATTGGCGATAAGGTGACTGAACGGTCATGAATGTTAAGTGTTATTCCGCTTGGCTGCGGCTTTACCTCAACACTGCTAAGTTGACTTGAGATAAGTTTTGCAATCATTGACTTAGGTAAAGCTGTACTAAACAGCAAGTCTTTAAATTGATTGACGACTTGCAAGGAAACATTACTTTGTTGGGCACTAAGATGGGCAATGAGTTTGTTTTCACTTGCGAGCAATTGTGCCACGGCTTGCGGAAGCGGTACTTTTAAATCAAGCGCCTTGATGTGTAATGTGGCGTCTGGCAACGTGGTAGCTGAAGACTGTACTACAGGGCTTGGCGTATGTGTCTTTAGCGTCGTTAAAATATCAAAAAGCTGTTTTGTTAGCGTTACTTGCGCTTGTAATTTGGGCGTTTGAAAGGTGATCACCTTGCCAGTTTCATCGATACTAACCTGTGCTTCTGGAAGCTGATTGGGCTGGGTTGGAGGCTTAAGCGCTAATTGGATAGTTTGCCAGCGGCCATCAATTGCCACATCCATTTTTAGTTTATCGTTACTAATTTGGATATTCTTCGCTGCAAACGGTTGGTTTTTGGCTAAGTCTAATCTCGATACTTCGCTATTATCTGTGCTTATCACAGATGCTGTCGTCGTATTTGTTGTAATTGGCAGCTTATTCATTATTTTAAATCAAATTTTCGCTAATCGGTCGCATCGGATTATTCGTATTACCATACCATTATGTTAGACTAACGCCCAATTTTAGGTAAAGAGAAGCCCAAGTTTGCTAGAGATAGACGCCGTCACTTGTACCAAACAAGATAGATGCTTGTTTGACTCATTAAGTTTCACTCTCCATGCGGGGCAGATCATGCAAATTGAAGGCCCAAATGGTGCCGGAAAAACCTCTTTGTTGAGGATCATTGCTGGGTTCGCCAGAGCGGACGAAGGGCAGATCCGCTACAACAGCACTGATATCAGCGATGATTATGATTCATTCGCTGCCGATTTATTATTTATTGGTCATAAGACAGGTGTCAATCAACAACTTAGCGCCTACGAAAATGTCCAACATTGGCTTATGGTTCATGGCGCTCAGGCCGATGAAGAAGAAGTCTATACACTGCTTGCCAAGCTCGGTTTAATAGGGCTTGAAGATGTACCTGTGCGGACATTGTCGGCAGGCCAACAGCGCCGTGTTGCGTTAGTACGTTTGTGGCTGAATCAGGCCAAGCTTTGGGTGCTAGATGAACCATTTACTGCGCTGGATAAAAAAGGGGTCGCCATGTTGCAAACCCAATTTCAGTCTCATCTTGACAAGGGGGCGCCATTTTATTGACGACCCACCAAGATCTCACCGCACATTTTGCACAGTTACAAACCTTGGCGTTGGAGTACCGTTTGTAATGCAGACTCAACATTCTTACTGGTTAGCTTTTAAATCGGTTTACGCCAAAGATGTGACCTTGGCCTTTAGACAACGCGCTGAGATAGTCAACCCGCTGTTGTTTTTCTTAATCGTGATCACCCTATTTCCGTTAGCAATTGGGCCCGAACCTGCGCTGCTTACCAGAATGGCACCGGGTATTATTTGGGTAGCGGCGCTTTTATCGACTATGTTAGGTCTAGATAAATTATTTAGGGACGATTACAACGACGGCTCATTAGAGCAATTGATTGCTTCACCTTATCCTTTATCGCTATCAGTATTAGCAAAAGTAGCAGCGCATTGGACAGTCAGTGGTTTGCCAATGGTGGTGCTTGCGCCCTTGTTCGCGCTGTTAATGAATCTCGAGTCGCAGTCTCTCAATGCGACTGTCTTGACCTTACTGATAGGTACACCGTTATTAAGTTTTATTGGGGCCATTGGCGCAGGACTCACCGTTGCATTGCAAAAAGGTGGCATTTTAATGAGTTTACTCGTCCTACCGCTTTATATCCCCGTATTGATTTTTGCAACGTCCGCCATAGATACCAGTAGCATGTCTTTAGCGTATGGTGGTCAGCTTGCAATCCTTGGTGCGATGCTTGCCGTCGCAATTGTTGCCGCACCAATTGCCATATCGTCAGCTTTAAGAGTGAGTGTAAGTTAAAATGTGGAAGTGGTTACATCCTTATGCCAAAGCGGAGCGTGCTTACCAACTGTGTAACACCTTGCTTCCTTACTTTGCCGTGATTGCGGTAGTGGGCTTAATTGTTGGATGGGTTTGGGGGTTAGCCTATGCGCCAGCCGACTACCAACAAAAAGACAGCTATCGTATTATCTTTATTCATGTGCCATCGGCTATCTGGTCAATGGGCGCATACTCTTCTATGGCTATTGCAGCGATTGTTGCCTTAGTATGGCAAATTCGTAATGCTGAACTGGCGGTTATCGCCATTGCGCCTATTGGTGCGGCAATGACTGCGATTGCGTTAATCACCGGCGCTGCTTGGGGTAAACCTATGTGGGGCGCTTGGTGGGTTTGGGATGCAAGATTGACGTCAGAGCTTATCCTATTGTTTTTGTATTTTGGTGTCTTGTCTCTATATCACGCCTTTGAAGACAAAAAATCAGGTGGTCGAGCTGCCTGTATTCTTGCCATTGTTGGGGTCGTTAACCTGCCTATTATTCATTTCTCGGTAGAGTGGTGGAATACGCTGCACCAAGGCTCAACCATCACCAAATTTGACACTTCAGCGATAGACCCTTCTATGTTGTGGCCTTTACTGATCAACATAGTGGCGTTTGCTGGTGTACTTGGCGTGGTAACACTTATTCGTTTGAAAAATGAAATCTTACGAAGTGAGCAACACCGTCCTTGGGTCCGCGAATTAGTGAATAGGGGTTAATCATGCAGTTTGAATCCTTCAGTGAATTTTTAGCCATGGGTGGCTATGGCTTTTATGTTTGGCTTTCATTTGGCTCATGTGCATTAATACTGGCTGGTATTTTAGTCGGCTCCATCATGGATGGTAAGAAGCTAAAGCAAGCGGTTAAGGCACAAATGGCAAGAGAAGCGCGCATTAAAAAAGCAAAAGAGGAGTCGCGAGCATGAATCCTAGACGCAAAAAGAGATTATTCACCGTTGTTGCCGTTATCTTTGGTATTGGGGCAGCGGTGGGGCTTACGCTATACGCACTACAAGAAAACATCAATTTGTTTTACACGCCGAGCGAGCTTGTTGAAGGTAAAGGTGAGTTAAAAGAAATACCGCAAATCGGCCAGAAACTGCGTATCGGCGGTATGGTTGTGCCGGGTTCCGTGGTGCGTGATGAAACGTCTTTAGATGTGTCATTTAAACTTATCGACACCGGTCCTATGGTTACTATTCGTTATAAAGGCATTCTTCCTGATCTATTTCGTGAAGGCCAAGGTATCGTAGCACAAGGGACGTTAGTTGAGTCTAATGTTGTTGAAGCGTTTGAAGTGCTGGCCAAGCACGATGAAGAGTATATGCCATCAGAAGTGGCGGAAGCCGTGAAAGGCATTAAGCACGAAAAGCCAAAATATAATTTAAACAGCGAGAACTAAGATGGTCCCAGAAATAGGTTACTTCGCTTTAGTTCTGGCGATGGCATTGAGCTTATTACTGTGTATTTTCCCATTGTGGGGTGCTTATACGGGTAATTTGAGGCTGATGAAAGCCGCTCCTTCACTGGCCGTTGGTCAGTGTATTCTTGTGGTGTTCTCATTTGTGGTACTGATCTACATCACATTAATGGATGACTTTACGGTTGCGTATGTGGCACATCACTCAAGCAGTACTTTGCCTTGGTATTATAAAATCACCTCAACTTGGGGTGGTCACGAAGGCGCAATTTTACTGTGGTTGGTGATGCAATCTATGTGGACCATGTTGGTTGCGGTGATGTCAAAGTCGTTGCCGTGGGTATTGCGAGCGCGTGTGTTAGGCGTACTTGGCTTTTTAGGTGTGGGCTTTATGCTCTATACCCTTTGGATGTCGAGCCCGTTTGAGCGTTTGCTTCCTTATTTCCCTGTTGAAGGGCGTGATTTAAATCCATTGCTGCAAGACCCAGGCATGATCATTCACCCGCCACTTCTTTATATGGGTTATGTTGGCTTATCTGTGTCTTTTTCTTTTGCAATTGCAGCGCTTTTAACCGGTAAACTGGATAATACTTGGGCTAAATGGTCACGTCCTTGGACAATGGCTGCATGGGGCTTTCTTACTCTAGGTATTACCATTGGCAGTTGGTGGGCGTACTCAGAGTTAGGCTGGGGCGGTTGGTGGTTCTGGGATCCAGTTGAAAACGCTTCACTGATGCCTTGGCTGGTTGCAACCGCATTATTGCATTCACTCGCAGTGACAGAAAAGCGCGGTGTGTTTAAGTCTTGGACTGTACTACTTGCCATCACCGCGTTTAGTTTATGTTTACTGGGTACCTTTATCGTTCGCTCCGGTATCATCGTTTCGGTGCATGCGTTTGCAACCGATCCCGACCGTGGTTTATATATCCTGTCATTCTTGGCTGTAGTTGTGGGTGGCAGCTTAGCGCTTTATGCAATGCGCGTAGCTCAAGTATATAGTGAAGGACGTTATCAATTCATTTCGCGTGAAGTGGCGCTGTGGATAAATAATATCTTCTTAGTGGTTGCGACCTTAATTGTATTACTGGGCACGCTATTGCCCATGATCCACAAAGAGTTGGGCTTAGGTTCTATTTCTATTGGTGTGCCTTTCTTCAATCAGATGTTTGCGGTATTAATCGTTCCGTTCGCGATTTTGCTAGGTTTAGCACCTATGCTGCGTTGGAAGCAAAATAAGATGCCGCCACTGGTGAAAAAATGGGCTTTACTGATTGTGGTTAGTTTAGTGCTCACGGCAGCCTGGTTGTACTCGAGCTATGAAGTGGTGGCACCACTGACATTTGTTGCGACAGCTTTAGCTGTGTGGATAAGCGTGGCTACTACTGCTGACTTATTTAATAAAGTGACTGTTCACCCAAGTGTTGCGATCGGCTTTAAAAAGCTAGGATTAAGCTATTGGGCGATGGTGCTGGGGCATGTTGGTATTGCCTTTGTTATTGCATCGGTGACGTTAACTTCAGCATATTCAGTCGAGCGTTCAGTGAGTATGAAGCCTGGTGAAACGGCGATGCTAAACGAGTACGAATATCGCTTTGATGGCGTGAAAGAAATTCGAGGTCCAAACTATGGTGGCCATGCAGGCGTAGTGACGGTATTCAAAAATGGTAAAAAAGTCACCGAGCTGCATGCAGAAAAACGCCGCTATGATGTAGGGATGCAGTTTATGACCGAAGCCGCTATTGATGATGGCTTCTTTCGTGATTTATATCTAGCACTCGGCGAGCCGCTTTCTGCAGGCGCGTGGTCGCTTAGGATCTATCACAAACCATACGTACGCTGGATGTGGTTAGGTGGGCTACTTATCTCTTTTGCCGGCTTCATTGTGCTTGCGGATAAACGCTACCGCAGCCGCGTGAAAAAATCATCCCAAGTGGAGGCTTAACATGAACCGCAAGTTATTAGGTTTAGTGCCTTTTTTGATATTTATTTTCCTTTGTGTGTTTTTGTACCAAGGACTATTTGGTAACCCAAGAGAGATCCAGACAGGCCGTTTAGGGCACACTATGCCTGAGTTTTCATTACCCGATTTAATGGATAGTGATAAAACCTGGACCGCCGACTCGCTTAAGGGTGAAGTCTACTTGATGAACGTATGGGGCACTTGGTGCCCAACGTGTATCGCTGAGCTGGGTTATTTAACTGAGCTTAGAGAGCGTGGCGTGAAAATAATTGGTCTGTATTACGAGCAGGCTTATGACCCTGATTTTGGCGACCAGTTTGATATCAATGCGTTAAGGCAAGATGTCAATAACATGCTAAGTCGTGCTGGTAACCCATATCAATTTAACATTCTTGATTTGGAGCGTACATTAGCGCTGGATTTAGGGGTTTCGGGCGCGCCAGAGACTTTCTTGGTAGATAAGCAAGGTAAGATTTTGTTGCATCATACTGGCGACATCAATGAACGCGTATGGCGCACTAAGTTTGCAGCAATCTATCAGGAGTTAACGCAATGAGATATGTAATTGTTTTGCTTTTAATGATGGTGACCGCAGCGGTGCAAGCAACGGAAGACAAATATAACTTTGCTACAGCTGAACGTGAGCAAACTTTCCGAGAGCTGACTCATGAGCTGCGTTGCCCAAAATGCCAGAACCAAAACATTGCAGATTCAGATGCCGTCGTTGCTAAAGATCTGCGTGACAAAGTTATTGCTTTGGTTAATGAAGGCCAGTCTAAGCAAGAGGTCATTGACTATATGATAGACCGCTATGGCTATTTCGTTCATTATCAACCACCTGTTACGCCTGCAACAATCGTGCTTTGGGTACTGCCTGTGGCAATCATTATTTTAGGCTTCGGCTTTATTGTATTTCGTCAAAAACGCGCAGCGAAGAAGCAAGACTGGAATGCCGCGGACGAACAAAAGCTGGCTGAGCTCATTAATCAATATCAACGTCAGGAGCGTGAGCAGTGAGCGAATTCTCGACAGATTTAACCCAAATGTGGTTTTTGTTCCTTCTGCTAGGCGTATTTGCCGGTCTTTTTGTGGTGTTTCCGTTTATTAAAAAGGAAAAGCGTCTCACGGTCGATCACGATGCGAATGCTGAGCGTATCGATATTTTCCATCAGCGTTTGGAAGAGTTAAAAGAAGAGCTTGCTAATCAACGTATCGAAAAAGACAGTTATAATGAATCCGTGATTGAGCTAAAGCGCCGCTTATTGAATGAGTTATCGTCCGAACAGTCATTGACGAGTCGTGGTGACAACCGTGTGCTGGCGCTGACAGGTATTGCTTTTATGGTGTTGGTGACAGGGGTTTTTTACTATTACACTGGTAGTCATAGGCAGATTGCAAGCTGGCACGAAGCCGTCGAAAAGTTACCTGAGTATGGTGAGCGAGCGGTAATGCAATCTGGAGAGCCGTTAAATGCCAATGAGCTACAAGCTTTTGCACTGGGGCTAAGAACTAAACTAGCAACCGCTGGCGACGATGCGGTTGCATGGATGCTGCTGGGTCGCGTTGCAATGTCACTGAGTGACTTTGAGATGGCGATGCAGGCATTTGATAAGGCTCTTGTGATGCAACCTAATAACAATAATGTTTTGGTGAATTATAGCCAAGCGTTGTTGATAGAGGGCTCTGAGCCAAGTACGAATCGCGCGGCTAAAATGTTATCAAAAGTGCTCAAGAATGACCCGACTAATATTGATGCGATAAGCCTACTGGCGTTAATTGCTTATGAGCGTCAAGATTGGAAAGAGTCAAAAGCCGCATTTGAAGTATTGTTATCACAATTGACCAAAGATGATCCGCGTTATGAGATGATCGCAGGGCGCATTGCTGAAATCGAGCAAAAACTGGGTCAACAAACTGATGAATCTATGGCTGTCAAAGCCAGAATTGTCGTTACCGTAACCATTTCAGCTGAGTTACAGAACAATATTCCAAATGACAGTACCTTGTTCGTTTTTGCAAAAGCGGCTGAAGGCCCTGCTATGCCATTGGCGGTGGCCAAAATTACAAACTTTAACTTGCCAATGACGGTAAACCTAGATGATAGTATGGCGATGATGCCTGAATTAACCTTGTCGAAATTTTCTCACGTTACGATCACTGCACGTATTTCTAATGATGGTTCAGTAATGCCTTCAGATGGAGAACTTGAGGGGGTTTCAAACGTAATTGAACTTCAACAAGGCGAAAACCAGCTCAATGTCGAGATTAGTCGTGTCTTAACAAATACAGGGAAATAAATGCTTAAAGCTGTGCTCACAGGTTTACTTGCGTTGACCGTTGTCGGTTGTGCGCAAGTACCCGAAGAGAAAAAGGATCCACGAGATCCTTTTCAATCACTAAACCGCCCACTCTATGATTTCAACATGGATGTGTTAGATGCCTATATTTTGCGTCCTGTTGCTAAGGGATATGTTGCTGTGACTCCCGCTCCCGTGCGCAGTAGTGTGGTCAATTTCACAACCAACATTGCCGCGCCGACCGATGCGGTAAACGCGGCGCTGCAGGGTAAGCCTGATCATATGGCAATTAATGTTGCTCGCTTCTTAGTTAATTCTACGGTTGGTATTTTTGGCTTGTTTGATGTTGCGAAAACACTTGGCCTAGAGCTCAAAGACGAAGACTTTGGCCAAACCTTGGGGGTGTGGGGCGTTGGTGATGGTGCATATATTATGGTCCCAGGTATGGGGCCGACGACCGCGAGAAATTTAACGGGTGACGTGGTCGATAACTTTGTCTTGCCAGAAATTGCACTCACTACGCCACAAACGGTGTTAGTGTTTGCGCTGCGCGCGGTTGAAGCTAGAGCTGCGTTGATGTCACAAGAAAAGCTGCTTAATGAGTCGCTTGATCCATACACTTTCTTGAAGGATGTATATTATCAACGTCAGTTATATGAGCTATATGATGGCAATCCGCCAATGGAAGAAGAGCCGGATGATTTTGATGAGAACTTCTTAGAAAACCTATAAAAATAAGGTCGGCATTCGCCGACCTTTTCGTTATCTTGGTGTAGGATTTAGAAACGCCAGTTGAGATTGGCCCAGAGCGTTCGTCCCGGTTCATTGACTCGGTCAGTCTGGTCAAAGCCACTTACCGCAGCGCCTGAACGACTTAAATGCTCGGCATAAGTTTTATCGAGTACATTGTCTACACCAGCACTGAGCTGTAATGCATCGCTATATTGGTAATTGGTGTTGAGTGCAAGTGTACCAAAGCCAGTAGTCGCAGCGATATCTTGGCCTGCAATATTTCCTTGGCCAGTCGCCACTCTATGCTGGTTTTGTACTAGCCGCACCAATCCGCCTAGTTGCCACTTATCGCTCAATTGATAATTGCTTGCAATACGCAGTTGTAGAGGTGGTTGCTGGGCTAGCGCGAGGTTGTCAGTAAGGTTGTTACCCTTTACATAATTAATACTACCTGTGAGTTGTAGCGCTTTGCTTGCTTGCCACATTACTTCTCCTTCAAAACCGAAGGTTTCTGCGTCAATATTTCTGGTCACTTTTGATGTCATATTCATCTTTTCAAACATATTGTCTATCAATAAATAGTCGTCGATTTGGTTATAAAACATCGAGAAATTGACGTTAATGTCTTTGAACTGCTTCACAAGTCCTGCGTCTAGCTGCAAAGTTTTTTCGGTATCGACATTAAAGGCAGAAATAGACGTTTCACTTCCGCGGTTACCCCCCACCACTTCCCAATAATCGGGAAAGCGCTCTGTAACGCCAAAACCGACAAAGTAGCTGCTGTTTTCAGATTGTGCTTGATAACGACTAAATCCGCTGAATAACGTATCGTTTCTTGTTTGTAGGGCGGTTGGGTTTGGTTTCATCGACATCATAGCGCTTATCATGGTGCGGTGATCTTCACTTTGCCAATCATCAATACGTAAACCGCTAACCCATTGGCTGGAGCGACTCAATTGATATTCGAACTCGGCGAATACACCGAGTTGTCTGAATTTTGCATCGATCTGGCGCGGCATCGTTTCGACCGGATTGTTGAATTGATCTCGGCTGACTCGATTGCGATGCTCGTTTGTTTGATAATCGACACCGTAAATAAAAGTATGTTGCGTATTGATTTCCGAAGTCAGCGTAAGGTTTGCCCCATAAGTTTTTCGGTCAGGATTGGAAGACGTTGGGGTTTTCATCATCATGTTAGCCACAAAAGGACGTAGGCTATGATTGTCCATGATATGGTCGACGTAATTATAGTAAGCGTTGAATGTTAGCTCTTCAATAAGTGATGAAAGGGAAGATAATTTGATATTCAGGCCAATATTTTCGCGGTCGAAGAGGCTGCCATCCATCATACGGTCGGCATAGGCAACTTCTCCATCGCTCACCCCGTAAGTGATGGAGTAAAATGCGTCATCGGTAGGAGTGTAGGCAAACTCTGTGTCTATATTCCAGCGCTCATAAGCAGAGTGAACTTCGGTGCCGTTGCCATCTTCATAATCATCGGCATCGCTGTAATTTGCGGCGATACGGGCATACCCGTTTTCATTACCAGTCTTGATATCGCTATTGACACTATGGCGACCTTGACTAGAAAGTACAGCATTGGCAAAGCCAATAACTTCAGATTTAGCAAGACGTTCATTGTCACGTTCAAACACTACTGTAGCAGCGCTGTTGCCTGGGCCGTATAACACTGTTTGCGGGCCCTTGATGACTTTTAAGGTGTCATAGGACTGCGGAGTGATATATGCCGTAGGCGGATCCATACGGCTACCGCAGCCACCAAGCGTTTGACCATTGTTGGCGATAATGGCAATTCGAGAGCCTGCCATGCCACGAAACACCGGATCGGCGCTTGCACCACCTTTTTTAATTAATGAAAACCCGGAAATAGAAGAAAGCAAGTCCGCGCCATCTTGTGCTGGTAGTGGTTGGCGAACAGCTTTCGTGTCCGTTGTAAGCGCAATTGGTGTTTGCATCGGCGCAATAACAACGATTTTTTCAATTTCATCAGCATGGGTTATGGACGATAAAGAAACAATAGCGAGAGAAAGTAGGGTGCGTTTCATAAGTTCACTTTGAAGTTGTTTTAGTGGACTTATTTTATCGCTATCAGGCGCTTAGCGGGATGCGACAGATTGTCGCATCCTTTAATAGGTTACTCTATCGCTTTTATTTGAGTGTCACTCCAAATTTGCGATGTTTGATATAACTTTGCGATATTTTGGCTGGTTACGCCGAGAGATTTAGACATGCTCTCAACACTATCCCAGTCACCTTTTTCCATAGATTCCGCAAGGTCTAGGTAAATACCAAAAGCACTTGATTTTTTCAGTAAGGTTGACTTAATTTCTTGAGATAATGGTAATTTCTTCAATAAACTGGCCATGTCATCATCAAGTATGGCGTCCATAAGCGACATCATACCAACCAAAAATGTGCTCCCAGTATCGGATATTTTATTGGCCTCGGTTGCTATTGCTTCCATAAAATGTGCGCGCAATAATGACAGTGAAAGTAGTTCTTTGGGCTTTTCAGTATTAAGTTGTGAAGCAAACAACAATGAGATCAGGCGTTTAAGCTCTTCACTACCGAGTACAACCAAGGCTTGCTTAATCGTCGATATCTCGGCTCTGCGTTTAAACACGGCACTATTAGCATACCGAAGAAGTTTGTAGCTTAGATTTACATCACGCTCAAATACTTGTGTGATCCTAGCAAGATCGGGCTCAACGCTCGAAGTTTCATAAAGCAATTCAGCCATGGCTAATTCCGAAGGAGCTAGCGCTTTGGTTTTGACCATTTCGGGTTTGGCAAAAAAGAAGCCTTGAAAATACTTGAATCCAAGCGATTTAGCGAGTTCAAACTGCTCGTAGGTTTCCACTTTCTCTGCCACTAAATCAATCTGAGGGTAATCCTCTATTGCCGCTTTAATGACATTGATTTGCTCAAGGTTAGTCGCCAGCAAATCGACTTTTATCTGGTCGATATAGGGAAAGAAATGGCGCCATACATTTTGGTGATGATAATCGTCAAGTGCGAGCGTATAACCTTGTTCTTTTAGTTCTTTGACACAGGCTAAGAGTCGTTTTCCTGGCTGTACTGTTTCTAATATTTCTACGACGACTTGGTCGGGCGCTAACATTTGCACATAGCCTTTTGCTAGTGTTTCTAAAGTGAAGTTAATGTAAGCAGGGTACTGATTTGTAAGGTCATCTAATCCTAAGGTAAATTGGCTACCTTCAACCAAGCGGCTTGTCGCTTCATCGCCGTCAATCTCGGGAAATACGTTATTTAAACCATCGCGAAATAAAAGTTCGTAGCCAATCAATTCCCTTTGGACATCAAAAATTGGCTGACGAGCCGCGTAAAAGTACATAGAGACTACCGTCCAAACAAAATGCTATTGGGTTAAATATAAGGTAAAAGTGCAGTCAGGTCACGTCGGGAAATTGAGTTTACTGAATATGGGTAAATACCAAACATAGAATGAGTGATTAGTAACCAGTTGAATTAGGTACGAATGAAAGACAGTTTTGGTCAATGGTCGCAGGTGGTTGGGTGTATGGTTTGTGCGTGTTATAGTGAAGCCTTTATGTTTTTGGCTTTTATTCAAAGTGAGTTAGAAATCGAATAATTAAGTTACAGAAAAAGCTCACATTTGGAGAAGAGCCCAACTAACACTTAGGAGGCTAATTTGGAGATAGGTACGATAATCTCTCTCGCACTATACTTTATTGCGATGTTGGGAATTGGGTTATATGCATATAAAAAGTCGACCAGTGATGTGTCTGGTTACATGTTGGGCGGTCGTAGCTTACCACCAAGTGTAGCGGCGCTTTCAGCTGGCGCATCCGACATGAGTGGTTGGATCTTAATGGGTCTTCCGGGCGCCATGTTCCTTTATGGTTTTAGCAGTACATGGATTGCAATTGGTCTTGTAATCGGTGCTTGGCTTAACTATTTATTGGTAGCCCCACGCCTACGTGTTTACACAGAGTATGCAAATGACGCGATCACCATTCCTGACTACTTTGCAAATCGTTTCGAAGATAAAGGAAACGCGCTAAGAATAGTCTCTGCGTTGGTTATCATTGTTTTCTTCACGTTATATACCTCTTCTGGCGTGGTTGCGGGCGGTAAGCTGTTTGAAAGTTCCTTTGGCATGAGTTATGAAAGTGGTTTATACATCACGACTAGCGTTGTTGTGCTTTATACTTTATTTGGCGGCTTTTTAGCGGTAAGTCTGACCGATTTTGTACAAGGCTGTATCATGTTTATCGCTTTGATTTTAGTTCCTTTAGTTACCTTCTCACTGCTTGATAATCCTCTATCTCAAACACTAAATGAATTAAACCCGACGATGTTAACTTGGGTAGGCTCGGCTGGCGCAATAGGCATTATTTCAGCAATGTCTTGGGGTCTTGGCTACTTTGGCCAGCCTCATATTATTGTGCGCTTTATGTCTGTTCGAAGTGTGAAAGACATGCCGACAGCGCGTCGCATAGGTATGAGCTGGATGATAGTTGCAGCACTCGGTGCTGTGGGCACTGGTTTGTTTGGTGCAGCATACGCACATGAACATGGGATTGTTGTGGATGATGCAGAAACTATTTTCTTGATTTTATCTCAGCTGCTGTTCCACCCATTGATTGCGGGTTTTTTACTTGCAGCTATTCTTGCTGCAATTATGAGTACTATTTCTTCGCAGTTGTTAGTGAGTTCGAGTTCGTTAACAGAAGACTTTTATAAGATATTTTTGAATAAAAAAGCTTCGGATACAGAGCTTGTGCTTGTTGGTCGTATTAGTGTGTTAGTTGTAGCGCTTGCTGCCATTTATCTTGCGTACGACAGAGATAGCTCGATTCTAGATCTTGTAAGTAATGCTTGGGCTGGTTTCGGTGCGGCATTTGGCCCGCTGGTGTTGATAAGCTTATTCTGGTCTCGCATGAATTTTGCCGGCGCGCTTGCTGGTATGGTATCTGGCGCAGTGACTGTGTTGGTTTGGATCTACGGTCCGTTTACTTATAATGGTGAGCCGCTTAGCGCGACACTATATGAAATTGTCCCTGGGTTTATTGTTGCGACAGTCGCTATCTTTGCTGTCAGCCTAATGACCAAGGAGCCAAGTAAAGAGATCACAACCCTATTTAAGAAAGTAGAAAGTGCACTTGATTAAAGTCGGTTGAAGCGAATAAAAAACGGAGCAATCAGCTCCGTTTTTTATTTTTTAATATACGGTTTAAGGAGTCACTTTAAGCGTGTTCTTTCAAGTGGTTAATCACAACTTCATGGTGATCTTTGGTCTTAAACTTATTGAACACGTGCTTGATGGTACCGTCTTGGCCGACTAAGAAAGATAGGCGATGAATGCCATCATATTCTTTACCCATAAATTTCTTTAGTCCCCACACTCCAAACTTATCGGCTACCGCGTGGTCTTCATCCGACAGTAAGTCAAAGTTAAGCTCTTTTTTGTTTTCAAAGTTCTTTAACTTTTTCACAGGATCTGGACTAATGCCTACGGCTAGCGTGTTTAAATCAGCAAGTTCAGCTTTGTGGTCGCGTAGGTTTTCTGCCTGAACCGTACAGCCCGGGGTCAATGCTTTAGGATAAAAATAGACTAAGACTTGGTGAGACTTTAATAAAGTAGCAAGTTCAACGGTCTCGTCGTTTTGGTTTTGCAGTGAAAATAGTGGCGCTTTATCACCAACTTTTAAAGTATTCATAGTAAATCCTTAGCGAATGCGTCTAAATATATAGTCTACGTTTAAGGAGTGAGAAAGATCTTCGAACTGAACTTTAAAGTTATCAATATCCACATCCACTGGAATATTAAACTCAAGCTCGCAGCGCATATGTAGCTCATCTTCTTGCTCAAAGGTATCTGACTTCAATGAACAAATATTCACTCCTTGTGCTGCAAAATAGCGCGTTACTTTGCTTAATGTACCGGGAGTATCTAGTCCTTCATATTCCAAAGTATAACCTGCACTGTATTCGCCTTGCTGATGGCTCGACGTGCGTTTCATCATGGTTAAGAGACCGAGTTCCATGCCTTTGGCAGGTAAGGTATGTTCTACACGACTAATAGACGCCATGTCACCGGCGAGTAACATAATAAAGGTAAATTCATTTCCCAATATTGCGATGCGGCTGTCAATAATATTACAGTTGCAGTCACTCACAAGCTGTGTCAATTCGCCAACAATACCAGATCTGTCTTCTCCTATGGCGGTTAAGACAAGTTGATGGTTTGCATGCATGGTCATTTTGGAACCTCTGATTTCACGTAATGCGCTCAAGGTTAATAGTTAACGCGAAATACTACCATATCTGAGTTTTAGCGCTAGCGCGTTGTAATAAAAAATAGAATTAGGGTTGCGTTGCATGGTTGCTTGTTTTTCTAATGTATGACAAGTAACATAAGGCAAAATTTTGGCTATGAGATGTGCGTTCCCAATATAGTACGAGGAATGTTTGATACCATAGCGTTATTAATTCAGAGATTGTCAATTTTTGGCAACTTTGTGTGAACCAATTCGGCAATCCTAAATCATAACTTTGATTCGAATAACAATAGGGTTTGCTAAGGAGTAAATGAGTGCAGTATTGGATCCCAAAATCACTGGTTCTTGGAATTGCCGTGAGTCTAAGCGGCTGTAGTATTTTCACAAACGATGCACATCATGAAAGAAATTATCGTGCAAATGCACCGGTGAAAGCCCCTGAGGGCTTAGCTCAGCCTTATCGAGACCCAGAATTTGCAATGCCAGTTGGCCAATATGAAAATACAGCTGAGCCGGTAAGCTACCGTGCACCGCAACAGGTATTAACGGTTGCACAAGGCAGTTGGGTAGAGCAGGGCGAAGAAGCTGCAAGGATCTTTTTTGATAAAAATGACGGCATAGAAGATTTACCGGCATTTATTTGGCGTGCTGTAGATGGCGTCGTGGCGATGCATAATGCTGGGCTTGAAAGCGATAACAAAGCGCAAGGCTCGGTGATTACAACTTGGTATTCACTGATCAAGCCAAAAGACGGCTGGTTCTGGGAAGACGCGGCAGAACCATCTAAGCAAAAGTTTAAGTTTACTGTCGAGCAAAAAGAACATCAGCGTACGGCTTCAATTCGAGCTGAATTAGTGGATTATCAAGGCGATGGTGAATTAACTGCGCTTCAGAAAAACCACCTCGAAGTACGGGCACTGAACGAAGTTGTTTCAGAATTTGACTATCAATATCGTCTACTGCAAGTTGAAATGCGTAAGCGCCAAGGTGTACTGGCACTTGAACTTGGGTTTGACAAGAATGGTGATTCGGCGCTACTGACTGAAAAAGGTCAAGAAGCGGTGCTTGATCGCTTCTCTAACTTCCTAGAAAGAAGTAACTTTACGGTTGTCCGTGTCGATAGAGAAAAGCAGGAAGTTTTGGTTCGTTACGAAGCACCTGAAAGCAGCGTTTGGGACTCTATTTGGGGTGAAGAGGCGGTTGTCTTGCCAATCGACAATGGTGATTACACGATAAAAATCGCTCAAGCGCAGGATACGCGTACTTCTATTACCTGGAAGGATAGCGAAGGCAACGTACTTGATGCAAACACCATGAATAACCTGCACCAAGCCTTGATCACCCTGCTTAGGCAAAAAGGTCTAACAATCTAATAAATATAATAACTTAAAAACGAAAAGAGCTTCGGCTCTTTTCTTTGTTTTTGTGGAAGTAAAAAATGACAGAGAGCACTATGACACCACGCTCCACCTTACAAACGTGGTTTGCGTTTATCGTACCGTCATTGATTGGTATTTTTTTATTTATGACGCCAGTAGCGGTAGGGGAAGCAATGACTATCCCAATTGCTGTTATGGCGAAGTGGTTACAAGCGCAAGTCGCTCCTTTTATTAAAGACATGATTGTCGCAATAGTATGTATTACCGGGATCATGAGTTTAGTGATGAAGCTCTTAAGACCCCAAGCGCTATTAAAAATAACCATAATAAAGCATCTATTTGACGTTAGTTGGATTTGGTTGATAACCCGACTAGTTGGCATGGTGTTTATTGTGCTTACCTTCAATGGTGTTGGTCCAGAAGCGATCCATTCGGAAAATACAGGTGCATTAGTGTTAAATGACTTATTACCTGTACTTTTTTCTGTCTTTATTCTTGCTGGTTTGTTACTGCCATTACTCCTTAACTTTGGTTTACTTGAGATGGTTGGCACACTCTTGACCAAAGTGATGCGCCCGCTATTTGGTGTGCCAGGTCGTAGCGCTGTAAACTGTGTTGCTTCTTGGCTTGGCGACGGCAGTGTAGGTATCTTGATGACTGCTCGCCAATATGAAGATAAGCATTATACACAACGAGAAGCAGCTATTATTGGTACTACATTCTCTGCGGTTTCCATTACTTTCTGTTTAGTTGTTATTGGTCAAGTTAAACTCGAACACCTGTTTGCTCCGTTTTACCTCACCGTATGTGCAGCTGGCTTTGTAGCAGCTATTATAGTGCCGCGTTTACCGCCACTAAGATTCAAAAAAGATATCTATGTCGATGGTAGTGATCACAACCAAGACTCAGAAGCGGTTCCGGAAGGAAAAGGGCTGTTCGGTCATTCTTTAGATATTGCACTTGCCAAGGCAAAAACGGCACCTGGGCTGAAAGGAACATTAGAAGAAGGCCTACATAATGCCTTAGATATGGTCTTTGCTGTGTTACCTGTAGTTATGGCTGTCGGTACTTTTGCTCTAATCATCGCAGAATACACCCCTGTATTCCAATATTTAGGCACACCGTTCGTTCCTTACCTCGAGCTACTCAATGTGGCAGAAGCAGAAAAAGCAGCACAGACGATAGTGGTAGGCTTTGCCGATATGTTTATTCCGTCAATCCTTGCTGCAGGTTCTATTGAAAGTGATACCACCAGATTTATCGTTGCGGCTATGAGTGTTACCCAGTTAATTTACATGTCTGAAGTTGGGGCATTACTGCTTGGTAGCAAAATCCCGGTGAACTTGTGGGAGCTATTCCTTATCTTTATTTTAAGAACGCTTGTTACCTTACCTGTTATCGTCTTTATGGCGAAATGGTTAGTCGGCTAAAGCAGAACATTCGATAACAGAGTCCACTGATAACCCACAATATTTACCCGCTTCAATATTGTGGGTCAGTTGGCTAACTTCATGCTGATATTTATTATCCTGTTTCTCTCCATAATCGTTATTAATCAATGCTAAAAGTAAGTCATCAAACTCCCACGAAAAATCATCACTAGAGCTATGGTTTAAGGTATGGGGCTTAAATTGGTATAACTTAATTTTCAGGATGAACGATCTTACTACCCTCAAATTGCAGCTTTTTTAAATCACACAACCAAAACATTGCAATTTGAGTGTAAAAATGAAACCAAAACCAACCATGCAAACACCACAAAAGCACCTGTTTCAAGTCGAGCTTATTGATATTGTTTCACCGCGTCATGAACTCGTGAAATTGGCAAAACTCATTGATTGGCAGCGTCTAGAGGTTGAATTTAAACAGCATTATGGCGATAAAGGCGCTGGCGCCAAGCCTATCCGCCTGCTTGCGGGTCTCGAATACCTGAAACAAATTCACAAACTGTCTGACGAAAACACGGTGGCCATGTGGTGCGAAAACCCGTATTGGCAATATTTTTGTGGCATGCAATTTTTTACGCATGAACCGCCTTGCAGCCCAAGTTCAATGACACGCTTTCGCAAGCGAATTGGTGAGGATGGCGTTGAGTTAATGCTGTCACTCACGGTAGATGCGGGCATTAAAAGTAATACCATCAAGCCTTCAAGCTTGCGAGAAGTAGTCGTAGACAGCACCGTTATGGAGAAAAATATCGCCCATCCAACAGACAGTAAACTACTAGAAAAATGCCGCAATAAACTGGTTGGCTTCGCTAAGCAAGCCGGCATTGTGCTTAGGCAAAGTTATGAACAAGTAGGCCCTAAGGCCGCTCAAAAGGTGGCAAGTTATGCTCATGCCAAACAATTCAAACGCATGAAGAAAACACTGAAAAAACAGAAAAACTATCTCAGGCGAGTGATGAAAGACATATTGCGGAAAATCACCGAGCAACCAATCAAGGAATTCTTCGACACCCTACAGCAGGCTGAGCGGCTGTTAAAGCAAGAAAAAACGAGTAAAAACAAACTCTATAGCCTACATGAGCCGGGTGTTGAATGTATCGCCAAGGGAAAAAGCGCAAAGCCATATGAGTTTAGTGTCAAAGTGAGTGTCGCAACCACATTGAAAGAGCAGTTTGTGGTGTGCGCTCATGCAATGCACGGCAACCCCTATGACGGTGACACGTTATGGGAAACGTTGAGAATAGTAGAAAACGTCACAGATAAAAGGCCATACAGCTGTTTTGTAGATAGAGGTTATCGCGGGCACTTTGCAGAACGTTATGATGTGTATATTGCGGGGCAAAAACGTGGTGTGACGCCGAGCATTAAGAAAAAGCTCAGGCGACGCAACGCGATAGAGCCAATCATCGGGCACATGAAACAAGATGGCCACTTGGGTCTTAACCGTTTAAAAGGAAAGCTCGGTGACAGGCTTAACGAAGGCCAAAACTGCCGTAAAATCCTAGCCCAACTGCGGCTTTTTTATGCCTGGATTTTATATCAGTTATTAGCAGCAAAATGCGCTGTGTAATAATAGAATTGTCGATAAAATTAATGCCCAAGTCTGGATTGATTGAATGCGGCCAACCTAAGCATTAAAACGTCAATATTCAGGAGCGACTAAATAGGTAATTTTATAAAGAATTGTAAGTTTATGATTTCTGGCTTAGTTAGTTTTTACAGGTTGAATATAAGAGAAGGTAAGGGATTTTAAAGTAAGGTGCTCACACTCTATCTGGCCATTCTTTGAGGCCAAGCAGAAAGTACAGTCGTCAGTGTTTTAGGCTTTCCGAGCGCAAAAAAGCCCCATTCGACATGAGGCTTGAGAAAAGTCAGTGTTTAACAGTGAAGTTATCTAGATGTGTATAAAGTACCTAACACTTCAATTCTAGCTTCAACTACCTTTCCAGATTGCTTCAACTCAGCAAGTTTACCAAGTAAATCTTGATTGCTATTTACACTAACAACAGCAATTCTGCCACCGTCATATGTATTTTCAACTGCAACGCCGTAATCACTTGCTAAATCGCTTGCTGACGCATCGTCTTTCAATAGAAGGTTAATATTGCCAGACACTGGAGCAATTTCACCATTAAAAATATTTTTTACTAAAGAGCCTTTAGTGAACAACTTACTGACAGAAGTTGACTTAACCAAAGCTTTATTGCCTTTTTTGCTAATAACAGCATTGGGGTCTGCAATTGTTGCAGGAACTAATGCATGATCAGACATGATTTTATAAGCACCAAAGTCAGGTTGTTCAAAACTTGCCACTTTGTTGACCTTCTCCATTTTTGGAGTCAAGTTGTCATTAGCTTCTGCTTGAGTCAAGAATAGTGAACCCGTAATTAGTGCTGCGATTTTTAACTTGTTCATAATATACACTCCCATTACTCAGCAGATTGGTGACCAAAGATACGTACAGCTGCGCCCATCAATTTTGATGGTGTAGAGTTGTTTACGTAACCATTATAGACAATATCGCCTGTGCTAGCTGTTGCAAACGATTTGTCAGAAACGTCTAGCACGCGAATTGTCCATTCCCCTTTGGCAGACTCGCCATAGAAGCTATTTGATAAAAATACCCCATTTTTCAGGATATAACCGTTCTGGAAACCAGCTCCACTAAGATCGTATGCTGGGCGTATCAACGCTTGTCTAGATGACAATAAAACGCTTCTAGTTCCACTCGGAGAGATAACTTCAATCGCTAAATCGGATCCCGCAGTAGACTGAAGGACATCTTCACCACTTTGCATTCCCATACCGAATTCATCGTTGAATACGTCTAGTTTAAACTGAGCTGCTTCAACTTTGATATCATCTTCAATTGTGACTTTGTATGTCGCACCAACTAAGCTATTATCAGGAATTAGCATTTCAAGTGATTCTTCTGCTACAACTGAGCCTTCGCCGATCCAACCAGTAATGACTTCTTCACCTAAATCGTTAGAGTAAGACTTAGCCATTTTCACAGCTTCGCCAGCATCTACACGTCCAAATCCGTAAAGATTATTATGGCTATAACCAGCCGCATTCTCAACCCAACCATCATGTGCTACGAATTCGTTATCACCTACGGGTACAGTTACGGGTGCATTTTCAGCATCGTTCTTGGTGCTAGTTGATGCAATGATGTGACGCACATCCCTCCAAGTCAGCTCATTGTTAGCTGATAAAATCAATGAGATCACACCTGATGCATTAGGGGCAGCTGATGACGTTCCGTTCATAGAAGAGCGGTAGTTGCAGTTTGGGTTATCAGGGTGTCCTGGGTAATCAAATGGGTATTGACTTGCAGCAAACTCTTCACCATAAACACCAGACCAACCAGCAATTGTACGGCCAGTATAACCTGAGCTACCACTCAGACAGGTCATCGGATCCGTGGTGACCATGGCAGGAGCCCAACGGCCATATTCTCCGGCTGGGGCTGCAGCTAATAGATTAGAACCAGCACTTGAATAGCTCGTGTGTTTACCATTTGAGTTAACAGCACCAATAGAAAAGTAGTATGGGTGGCCTTGACTGCTTTCACTGTTACTATTGTAACAAGTTAATCCAAGGTCATTTGCACCATTATCCTCACAGAATGACCCTTCCAAGTCTTCACTAACGAAGCTATTACCGCTTGATTTTACGTTGGTCGACCCCTTACCTGATCGAAGCTTTCTGTTTGGATAAGACTCAATGGCTTCATCGAGTTCTGAATAGCTAAATTGAACAGGGTAGGTAAGACCATAACTGCGGTTGAATACAGAAATAGACTCACTTTCTGTGATCCCAGAGCCTGGGAAACCATGAACTAAAAGATCTTGCTTCGGCGTTTTTTCGCCGCTTGCCAATAAGTTCATTCCAATGAGGCCTGTATCGGGTGAAACACCTCGGCCACCTAAGCCATTCCAGCCTTTTGAGGCGATAAGGCCAGCTACGCTGGTACCATGGTCACCATTGGTTGCCTTGCTTGTTGGGTCTGTTTTATCCAAAGCGTCGTTTAAAAGGTTTAATGATCGATTCGGAAGCACATTAGGTGCTAAATCTTCGTGTCGAATTTCAAGTCCAGAGTCTACTACTACCGCAGTAACGCCTTGACCAGTAACACCTTGAGCGAATGCGCTTTTCACGTTCATATCTTCGCCGGCGACTAAGGTTTTTGTTTCCGCTTCTTCAAATTCTTTATCCCAATATTGTTGGGCTTCCTCTTCTGTCATTATTCCACGGCCTACATATAAGTCGACGAGACCTTGTTTCATTTCGTCACTTAGTGCATATGCTTTCTGACCGGTGTTGTTTAAGTGCCATTGTTGGCTAGCTAGTGGATCCGTAATGGCTGCTGGGATCTGGATGCTACCACTAGCAGATTTACTGTTTGCTGTCACTGTGAAGTTAATTGTTGCCGCTTCGCCTGTAACTGACAGGTAGTCAAACGCGTTGATACCTTTTAGTGTCAAAATACCATGTGAAAGAGTATAAACATTGTTTTCTGGGGTGATCTCAGTTTCACCATCAAATATTGTAATAGATAGATTGTCACTATCCGCGTCGGAGGCTTGAATAGAACCTGAAATGGTTTGCCAATGTTTTACATTTTCCAGCTGGGTAACACCAGCCTGAGGTGCATGATCTAGCTCTTGAGCTGAACTATTTTTGTTGTTATCGCTTCCACCACAAGCAGATAATGCTAGCACTATCGCTGCGGATAAAGCGGTATATTTGAATTTATTGTTATTCATATTATTTACCTTTGTACACTTTGCGGTAACGAATGTACTCAAGTAACTTATTGTTAGCAATCTTATAATTTCACTTTATGTAAATTAATTGCAATGAAATATGCTTTTTTATTCATTATTACAATCACTTAGTTTATTTGAAAACGAATGTAAACGATAACGATACATGAAAAAAGTAACCTGAAAGGATTCCTTTTCTTTGCCAAAAAGCCAGTGCTAGCGATTTTTTTATAAATTATTTATATCTCTCTTAACTTGATAACCTTCTTCAGTAACAATTTGCTCAAGTATTGCCACTCTTGCTTTTAATGCAGTAATCTCTGAGTGTAGCTCATCGTGCACCTTTGCTTTTTGTGCATCTATTTTTTTAGATTCTAAGCGGCGTTTATAAATCTCACTGATTATTCCGCTACCAACACAGATAAGCACAATTAGAAAAACCATCGTAGTGCCAGACATAAAGCATGTACTCCTTTTTATTAATAAGTGATACCAAGACAAATTTATTGTAGTGTAGATAAGCGACAATAAAAAATGGCACCATGATTTACCATCATGATGCCATTAAGCCATTTTTAAAGTGAACTGACAATTGTCAGTTAGCACTCAATGATATTTACCGCCAATCCACCGCGTGCGGTTTCTTTGTACTTGGTTTTCATATCGTTGCCGGTATCAAGCATGGTCTTAATCACTTTATCTAGTGATACTTTTTGATCGCCCGTACCGCGCAAAGCGAGACGAGATGCGTTAATGGCTTTAATAGAACCCATTGCATTACGCTCAATGCACGGAACTTGCACAAGCCCACCGACTGGGTCGCAGGTTAGGCCTAGATTATGCTCCATGCCAATTTCAGCGGCGTTCTCAACATGTACTACGTTACCACCCATGATTTCGGTTAGCGCGCCAGCAGCCATTGAACACGCAACACCTACTTCACCTTGGCACCCAACTTCAGCGCCAGAAATAGAGGCATTCTTCTTATATAAGATCCCAATCGCCGCCGCGGTAAGTAGATAACGTGTGGCAATCTCTATATCCACTTCTTTGATAAAAGTGTGGTAGTACATTAACACAGCTGGAAGAATACCGGCTGCACCATTGGTTGGTGCGGTCACTACGCGGCCGCCCGCTGCATTTTCTTCATTAACTGCCAGTGCAAACAGATCCACCCAATCCATTGCGCGTAGCGGATCTTGGTGCGTTTCTACACTGAGCTTTAAATACAGGCTAGGTGCACGACGACGAACTTTCAAACCGCCTGGTAAAATACCTTCGGTTTTCATACCACGTTCAATACAAGCTTTCATTACCTGCCAGATGTGGAATAGCGTCTCTTTGATTTCAGATTCTTTACGTAATGTTTTCTCGTTGGCCATCATTAACGAAGAGACACTGAGTCCTGACTCTTTACACATTTCCAGTAGCTCAGCGGCTGAGTTGAATGGATAAGGAGCTGGGTTTTCTGTTCTGATATCTAGCGCGGCTTGCTTTTCAGCTTCAAAATTCTGATCGGTAACGATAAAGCCACCACCAATCGAATAGTAAATTTGGCTATGAGCAAGCTCTTCGCCTTTGTACGCTTTAATTTCCATTGCATTGGAGTGCTTAGGCAGCGTTTTGCGACGGTGAAAAACAATCGCGCCTTGCTTAGGAAACTTTACTTTATATCGCTTGTCGAGATAGATAACTTGTTCATTTTCTATGGTTTCTAATATCTCTGGTACGAGATCTGCGTCTATAGTCTCAGGGTCGTAACCCGCAAGCCCTAAAATAACAGCCTTGCCAGAACCATGGCCAATACCTGTTTGGCCTAAAGAACCGAACAGTTCCACTTTCACCGAAGTGATATCATCAACGATGCCTTGTGCCTGAAGGTCTTGTACGAATAACCTAGAAGCACGCATTGGTCCCACGGTATGAGAGGAAGAAGGGCCAATACCGATACTAAACATATCGAATGCACTGATCATAAATTTTACTCACATTGCCTTTAAAACGGACGCCATCATAACGTGTCTATTTAGGGAAGTAACCCATAATCGGCAAAAGTATATGCCAGTTTCTAACTAAGCGTGATAGAAAGGTAACTAATCCGCAAGGTGGAGAGGGATTTTAAAAAAGGTCTTACCAGTGAAGGGCTAAAATAGGGCGGTAAATTGTTTTACGATTTTTGCCGTTGCGCCCCACAGCAAACCATGAGGCGTCATAAATCCGTCGAGTGATACTGGTTTGCCTTTATTGGTAAAATGGAAGGATTGCCAATTCTTGGCTGCGCTTAATTGGTTTAATGGCACCGTGAAGGTATGTTGCACCTCGTCGCTTTGGTTCACCCAAGTTGCATCTTGTTGTACGGAAGCAACAACGGGGGTGATTTGGTAGCCGGTTAGCGTTTGCATAAAAGGTAATATGCCTAGCACTTGGGACTCTGAGATTGTCAGACCTATTTCTTCTTCGGTCTCGCGCAGTGCGGTGTTGATGATATTACTATCTTGTTGTTCGACTTTGCCGCCGGGAAAGCAAATTTGACTGGGGTGGCTCAGTAATTCGCTGCTGCGTTTACAAAACAACAGGTGCGCATGAGCGTTTACATCAACAATAGGAATAAGCACCGCACTTTGCTTTAAGGTATGTAGTGTGGTTGGCGTTTGCGCCATGATAGGCGACAACATAAATTGCGATATAACTTGATCAATCTTCATTTAATACCGGAAGGATTTTATTCACTTTGTGGTAAGTCTCTTCAAATTCTAACTGTACTTGAGAGTCTTTGACTATACCACCACCTGCCCAGCAATGTATCTTATTTTGATGACAAACTAGCGTTCTGATGGTGATCGAAGTATCCATGTTACCACAGGCGCTGAGATAGCCGATTGAACCGCAGTAAACGCTGCGTCTGTGTGGCTCTAGCTCTTCGATTATCTCCATGGCGCGGATCTTAGGTGCTCCTGTTATAGAGCCGCCAGGGAAGGCGGCTTCAAGCTGATCAACCGCGCATTTTCCTTGCGCCAATGTAGACGTTACCGTGCTTACTAGATGGTGAACTGCAGGAAAACTCTCGATTGCGAAAAGCGATGGAACCGCAACGGAACCAGGCTCTGCGACCTTACCTAAGTCATTACGTAGTAGATCTACTATCATGACATTCTCGGCTCGGTCCTTGCTGCTATTTTTCAGTTTTTCAGCTTGCGCTTTATCGGCGTCAGTATTTGGTAACCTTGGCAGGGTGCCTTTAATCGGTTTAGTTTCTACAATGCCGTTTTTTACTTGGATAAAGCGCTCCGGCGACACGGAAACAATAGCACTGTCGCCTAAGTTAAAAAATGCTGAGAAAGGTGCACGGTTGTGGTTTCGCAGCTTTTTATACGCGAGCCACGGAGTTCCTTCAAAGCTTGCGCTGAATCGCTGTGCTAGGTTGATTTGATAACAGTCGCCACTTAATAGATAAGATTGAATTCGCTCAAAATTTTGCTCGTATTGTGCTCTCGTCATGTTTGACTGCCACTGTGATGTCAGTCTAAATGACTCAAAAATAGAGGTGTCGTCGAGCCGTTGTAAATACATGTCTAGCCTTTGTGTATCAGGTTGCGACACGTAAAACCAAGCCTTGAGTACCTTGTCATAAATCAACGCATCTGGATACAAGCCAACACAGGCATCGGGTAGCTTAATATCGTGTTCTGCAAAGTGTGGTATGTGCTCAATATAACGGCCGAGATCATAGCCAAAATAACCAAGCCAGCCGCCATTGAAGGGTAAATCATGGGGGCAATATGATTACTAAATTGGGCAAGCTTATCTTTCATCACAGTGAAAACAGAATTACTCTGCAATTCTCCGTCTAAAAATACATTTCCGTCTTTAGCTTCAAGTAAATTAATTGGTGCAATCGCAATGATATCGTAGCGGCTATTGATATGCTCAGAATCACTGGAATCTAACAGAATAGCTTGATGTTCGTTCGCAAAGTGTTCAAATAATTCTAGTGCATTGTGTCTAATGTCTAATTTCGTACAGTTTATTCGCTCGTTTATCATTTACTTGACCTGCAAAGCTAGCCCCAAACGGGCGGGGAGGTTATCATAGTTACCTGCTATTCCATAGTTTAAGGTATTGAAATTGACTTTCTGATGCTGAATAACACCAATTGCCAGCGAAAGTTTCAATACCAAAAAATACCGTCGAAAATTGAGGAACCGTCATGAGTACAATCCGTCAGCAAGACTTTATTGATAGCATTGAAGATGCGCTTCAATATATCTCATTTTACCACCCACTTGATTTTGTCCAAGCATTAGAAAAAGCCTACGAAAAAGAAGAAAGTAAGGCCGCGAAAGATGCGATTGCACAGATCTTGATTAACTCACGCATGTCAGCAGAAGGTAAACGTCCACTGTGTCAAGACACGGGGATCGTAACCTGCTTCGTAAAAGTCGGTATGGACGTGAAGTGGGATAAAACTGATTTGACGGTGCAACAAATGGTAGATGAGGGAACTCGTCGTGCCTATACGAACCCAGACAACCCATTACGTGCGTCAATTGTGGCTGATCCGGCAGGTAGCCGTAAAAACACCAAAGATAATACGCCTTCGGTAGTGCACATTGACTTAGTACCTGGTGCTGAAGTTGAAGTGATGATTGCAGCAAAGGGGGGCGGCTCTGAAAACAAAACTAAAATGGTGATGCTAAACCCATCAGATGATGTTGCAGAGTGGGTAGAAAAGACATTACCTACAATGGGCGCTGGTTGGTGTCCCCCAGGCATGCTAGGCATAGGGATCGGTGGTACAGCAGAAAAAGCAGCTGTATTGGCAAAAGAATCTTTAATGGATCCTGTTGATATCCATGAGCTGATGGAACGTGGTGCCGAAACCGCAGAAGAAAAACTTCGTCTAGAAATCTTCGAACGTGCAAACAAGTTAGGCATTGGCGCACAAGGCCTTGGTGGTTTAACAACAGTCGTTGATGTAAAAATCAAAACGGCACCAACACACGCAGCGTCTAAGCCAGTGGTTATGATCCCTAACTGTGCAGCTACACGTCACGTACATTTCACGTTAGATGGTTCTGGCCCTGCAGAGCTAAAAGCACCAAAACTTGAAGATTGGCCAGAAGTGACTTGGGAAGTGGGCGAAGATACGCGTCGTGTAAATCTAGATACTTTGACCAAAGCAGATATCCAAGAATGGAAAATGGGGGAAACTGTGCTGCTTTCTGGCAAGATCTTAACTGGTCGAGATGCAGCGCATAAACGCCTACAAGAAATGATGAATTCTGGTCAAGGTTTGCCGGATGGTGTCGATTTCACTAATAAGTTTATCTATTACGTGGGTCCTGTAGACGCTGTGGGCGACGAAGTCGTTGGGCCAGCAGGTCCTACCACGTCTACACGTATGGATAAGTTTACTGATCTGATGTTAGAGAAAACGGGTCTGATCGGCATGATCGGTAAAGCTGAGCGCGGTCCAGCAACTGTTGAGTCAATCAAACAGAATAAAGCGGTATACCTTATGGCTGTAGGTGGTGCAGCATACTTGGTGGCTAAGGCAATTAAGAAATCACGTGTTGTGGCGTTTGAAGACTTAGGTATGGAAGCTATTTACGAGTTTGAAGTAGAGGACATGCCGGTGACGGTTGCCGTTGATAGCAATGGTGAGAATGCGCACACTCAAGGCCCTGCAATTTGGAAAGCACGAATTGAAGAGTTAGACAGCAAACTTAGCTAAGTTGTTTTGATGGAGAGTATATAGATACTTTCCGCTTAAATATTCGGCTTAGGGTGTTAAGTTAACGAGTTGATGTATTATTGAGGAGGCGTTCAGCCTCCTTTTTTGTACTGATATGTTTACAATGCTTATTTACCTTCCGTTTACGTAAACAGTAACTTCAGAAAAACTCAATAACTTAAATTAAAATTCCCAATTCGACTGTATTTCTGGCTTACTTACCTTTCTTTTGTTTTAATTTTGAATTAAATATTTGTATTTGCTTTAAATTGGGTTTATATCATCTCAATTTGTGGAATGGTGCTAGAGTTAGTGATAGAGTCTTGCCAATTTCAGCGCTATTTGCCCTTAGTGTGGTATTAAACGCAAAGTCACACCTAAGAGCTTACCCGTATGGGATAGATAATTTTTGGAGAAGAAGAAAGTGGCTGTATTTAACCAAGTTGAATTTGATAACCATGAACAAGTCGTATTCTGTTCAGACGAAGCATCAGGTCTTAAAGCGATTATCGCGGTACATAACACTAAGCTAGGTCCAGCTGTCGGCGGTTGTCGCCTATGGAATTATGCCTCTGACGAAGATGCGGTATATGATGTACTGCGTTTATCTAAAGGGATGACCTATAAGAATGCGGTTGCACGTCTACCATTTGGTGGTGGCAAATCAGTTATTATTGGGGATGCTAAGACAATCAAGTCGGAAGCGCTATTCAGAGCGTTTGGTAAGCATCTAGACCGCTTAGGTGGCAGCTACTACTCAGCTGAGGATGTGAACATCACAACCGGTGATGTGATGGTAATGCACAAAGAAACAAATTACGTAATGGGCCTTGAAGGAAAGAGCGGTAACCCTTCACCGTTTACTGCGTTAGGTACATTCCTTGGAATTAAAGCTGCTTACCAGCACAAATATGGTCACCAAGATTTAGCTGGTATCAAAGTTGCTGTGCAGGGGCTTGGTGCTGTTGCTTATACATTATGTAAACATCTTCATGAAGCTGGCGCTGAGCTATTTGTTACCGATATCAACGAAGACTCAGTACAAAGAGTGGTTAATGACTTTAATGCTACCGCTGTAGGTATTGACGAAATCTATGATTTAGATGTTGATGTGTATGCACCATGCGCATTAGGCGCAACGGTAAACGACGACACTATTCCACGTATCAAAGCCACGATTATTGCAGGATGTGCAAATAATCAGCTTGCAGAGTCTCGTCATGGTGAGATCATCCGTGAAAAAGGCATTTTGTACGCACCAGACTATGTGATTAACGCTGGTGGAATCATCAATGTCTACTATGAAACAAAGCCTGAAGGTTATGATGAAGCTGCAGCGACAAGACACGTTGAAGGTATCTATGACACGCTAACCGAAATCTTTAAGCGTTCTGAAGATGAGAAAGTTTCAACACATATAATTGCTGATAAATTAGCTCAAGAGATTATTGAAAACGGTCTATAATAACAGCGCCGTTTAATTACCAGAGAGGGGCAAACGCCCCTTTTTTTGTATGAAAAAGAAAATATCTCTTGATACTTGGCCCCGCCAAGAACACTTTTCCTTCTTCAATGATTTTGCCCAGCCTTATTTTACCGTTACCGTTAGCTTACAAATGGAAAGAGTGTACGAGATGAGTAAACGTAATGCAGTGCCTTTTTCTCTTAGTTGTCTGTACGCGCTACAGCTGGCATTACAAAGCTATACCCCCATTCGTTACCGTATTGAAGCGGGAGAGGTGGTTGAATATGATGCTGTAGAAATTAGCAGTGTCTTTCTGCGAGGGGATGAAACCTTCAGATTTGTAAGGCTTGCACCTGAAAGTGATTTCAACCGCTTTATCAGCGCCAATATTCATAGCAAAACAGAGCAACTAAGTGGACCGCTTGTCAGTGAACAATTTTTAATGGAAAGTCAGGTGCCAAATTGTGTTCATGTATCTATACTTCCATGGTTATCTTTTTCGAGTTTTGGTCATGCGAGGCATAGCAGAGATGACTTTGGCATCCCGAAATTTGTGTTCGGAAAATACAATAAAGCAGATGGTACGATGCCATTTTGTATTGAAGTCCACCACGCCTTAATGGATGGTCTACACGTCGCTGAATTCGTTCAAGTGCTGCAGGAAAAAATAGATCAAGCGATTTGGGATAGATAAACAAATTTTGCGTTAGTTCGCAGAAGATGAAATAATTTGCGTTCTGTGCAATGAAAAATCGAGCTTATGCTGCTGTTTTTATAGGTTATTCATGATTTCTATTTAGAATATCTATTCAATTTATTGGAATAAATCCGGTGTAAAATATTGTAAACAACGTATGCAAAAGGTTGGTTTTACAAGGGATGTGTATCTTTTGCTGTGTTTTTGATGTTAATTTTTTGTTTTGTATATAATTATTACTTATTTATTGACAAAAAATGTTTTCACAGTGAAGTTGACACATCGTGTTGCATTTAGCATTATTGGACAGTTGATATCTGTCAAATGATATCAGGGTTGCTCTCACGTTGGTGAGAGCGCGAAAATTATAAAAGTAACATTACTTAATTGGTTGGGAACTATGTCTGTTAAAATCAGAAAGAGCCTTGTAGCTACGGCGCTTTTAGGCGCGACAGCTTTTGCAAGCAGCAATGTGATTGCAGATCCTTTGAATGACATACAAAAAGTAGGTCAACAAACTCAAACGGCTGCTAAAAAGTCTCAAGAAAAGATTGATAACCTTTACGGTCAGTCTCAAGAAATGGTCGCGGAATATCGTGGTCTGGTTGAAGAAGCAGAACTGCTTAAAGTGTATAACGATCACGTTGCACGTCTTGTAGCAGATCAAAATGCAGGTATTGAGTCTCTTGAGCGTCAAATTGGTACTATTGACAAGACAAAACAGGACGTTGTGCCTTTGATGTATCGCATGATCGATACGCTTGAGCAATTCATCAAAGCGGACGTTCCGTTTAATCAAGATACACGTCTAGAGCGCGTTGAGAAACTTCGCAGCATCATGACTAACTCGTCTGTAACAACTTCTGAGAAGTTCCGTCAAGTTCTTGAAGCGTACACGATTGAAACTGACTACAGCACAACTATAGTTTCAAACCAAGGTTCTCTTGAACAAAACGGCAAAAACATCAATGTTGACTTCGCACGTCTTGGCCGTATCGCATACGTTGCTCAGTCGTTCGACCAAAAACATGCTTGGGTTTGGAACAACAACACTAGGCAGTGGGAACAACTTGGCGAAGAATACCTTAAGCCTGTTAAGAGCATGATCCGTATTGCACGTAAGCAAGCGGCTCCTGAACTTATCGATCTACCTATCTTTGGCGCGGAGTAATAAATGATGAAGAAACTATTTAAAGGTTTTGCAGTTGCTGCAGCGTTAACAGTTTCTGCTGGTGCCGCGCTAAATGCACACGCAAACACTGAAGCCTTAGACAAAATTCTAGAGCAGGTTAAACAAAACCGTATCTCTGAAGGCAAAATCAACAAACAACGTGAGCAAGAGTTTTTAAACGACCGTGCTGACAAACAAGCGTTGTTGAACAAAGCGAAGCGTGAACTTGCTGCTGAGAAAGCACGTGGTGAGCGTTTAAACGAACAATTCAAGCAAAATGAAATCACACTAGCTGAGAAAGAAGTTGAGCTAGAAAATGCCAAAGGTACACTTGGTGAAATGTTCGGTGTTGTACGTCGTTCAGCAGCTGACGCTATCGGTTCAATCGAAGCTTCACTAGTAAGTGCTGAAAAGCCAGGACGTGCTGAAGTGCTTCGTTCACTAGCTGAAGCAAAAGAGCTGCCAACTACTCGTGAGCTAGAAGACCTTTGGATTGCTTTCCAAACTGAAATGACCGAGTCAGCAAAAGTTTCTAAGTTTGAAGCCGAAGTTGCTGAGTTAAATGGTGACGTAAACGTTAAAGAAGTAACGCGTGTTGGTAACTTCAACCTATTAACTAAAGATGGTTACGTTATTTACGATGCTGAGAACAAGCAAATTGTTCCTCTTGGTAAACAACCTAGCGGAGAACTTGGTGGCGTTGAGCGTCTAATCGCTGCACCTGCTGATAAGTTCGTTATGGTTGCAGTTGACCCAACTCGTGGTTCATTACTACAACTTAATACTCAACGCGCAACGATGGAAGAGCGCTGGCACCAAGGTGACACGGTTGGTTACATCATTACTGCACTACTTATTTTAGGTGCATTGATTGCAATCGTTCGCATGCTAGACCTATTCATTGTTAGCGGTAAAATCAAAGCGCAAATCAAAAACGCGAATAACCCTAACACAAACAACCCACTTGGTCGTATCTTGAAAGTTTATCATGATAACAAAGATCAAGACGTTGAAAACCTAGAACTTAAGCTTGATGAAGCTATCCTACGTGAAACTCCACGTATCGAGATGGGTGTGAACATCATCAAGATCCTAGCGGCAATTGCACCACTACTAGGTCTACTAGGTACGGTTGTTGGTATGATTATGACATTCGAATCAATCACACTTTACGGTACTGGTGATCCGAAGATTATGGCAGGGAACATCTCTCTAGCGCTAGTAACTACAGCACTAGGTCTTATTGCAGCTCTACCTCTAATTCTACTTCACGCTGTTGTACACGGTCGTAGCAAAGCGGTTCTACATATCCTAGATGAGCAAAGCGCAGGTATTGTTGCTACTCACGCGGAGAAGGAGAAAGCCTAATGTTAGTCCTGATGGAGATATGGGAATCTATCAGGGATTTTGTTGCTACAGGCGGCGATGTATTATACGTGGTCGCGATAGCACTCTTTCTAATGTGGGTTTTAATGATTGAGCGCTATTGGTTCCTACTAGGCGAATTTCCTAAGCTACACAAGGATATCGTCGCTAAGTGGGACGCCCGCCAAGATACTACGTCTTGGTACGCACACAGAATCCGCGATGCTTGGATTTCTGAAGCGTCTGAAAAATTAGATGAGCGCATGTTGATTATCAAAACATTGGTTGCGATGTGTCCATTAATCGGTCTTTTAGGTACAGTGACAGGTATGATCACAGTATTTGAGACGATGGCTACTCAAGGTACGGGTAATGCACGATTAATGGCTTCAGGCATATCAATGGCTACGGTACCAACAATGGCTGGAATGGTTGCGGCACTATCAGGTGTTTTCTTTAGCACGCGTTTAGAAGCACGTGCAAAAATGGCTAAAGAGAAGCTAGTTGATAGCTTGCCTCATCACTAGAGAGAGATTGAACTATGGCACGTAAACAACGTTTTCGTGAAGAAGAAGATGCAGCAGTAGATATGACGCCGATGCTAGACATCGTATTCATCATGCTTATCTTCTTCATCGTAACCACTTCTTTTGTTAAAGAAGCTGGTATTGAGGTTAATAAGCCAAAAGCGGCACAAGCACAAAAGACTAAGAATGCAAACATCTTTATCGCAATCCGTGAAAATGGTGAGATTTGGATGGACAAGCGTCAAGTTGATGTTGAGCGTGTAAGTGCAAACCTTGAAAGTCTAATGGCTGAGCAGCCTACTGACGTGATTATTATTCAAGCCGATAAAGGTGCGAAACACGGCGTAGTTGTTCAGGTTATGGACCAGATTAAAGCGACAGGCGACAACTTGAAGATTTCAATAGCTGGAGATCAGTAATGATTCGACTTCTGTTTTCACTTCTAGCAGGTGGGGCAGTAACTCTCGGCTTGTTCTTTTTCATGTCATATCTTATCTCCGGAGGAGCGGATAGGGCAGATGTACAAAAGGAACAAATCGTAGTCGAGATTATGTCGAATCCGCCTGAATCGAAGGTGCAGCAGCGGAAGCGTGTCCCGCCTCCGCCGCCGCCACCACCTAAGCAGCCGCCAAAGCCGCAGCCGCCTCAGCCAGACATGGCTGATCCTTCTGCGGGTAACATCGGCTTTAACATGCCTAGTATTGACCTAGGTGGTACTGCAGGTGGTTTATCTGGACCTGGCGAGTTTGGCCGTGATGGTGATGCGACACCTATCGTTCGAATAGAGCCAAAATATCCACCTCAAGCCGCTCGTGATGGTAAAGAAGGTTGGGTACGTTTATCTTTCACAATCAATGAGCTAGGTGGAGTCGAAGATGTTGAAATTATCGATGCTGAACCAAAGCGTATCTTTGACCGTGAAGCAAAGCGTGCATTGCGTAAGTGGAAATACCGTCCTAAAGTTGTTGATGGTAAACCACAGAAGCAACCTGGCATCACAGTCCAGCTTGATTTCACATTGAACCAAGGTAATTAAGGAGGCAGGCATGAAAAGTTTACCCAAATTTACAGCTCTTGCTCTTCTTATTGCATTGACTGGTGGCATTTACTCAGAGTCAGTTTCTGCTGCGCCTAACTATGAAGAAATAGAGAAGCGTAAAGCGGCAAAAACTAAGATCATGGGTGAGCGAGTAGGTAAAAAAGTTGCCAAAGCATTCGAATTATATAATGAAGAAAAAGTCGATGAAGCGATTGCAATGCTTCGCGAACTTGACCCTTCAGATGATTTCGATAAAGCAACGGTTAACCGTTACCTAGGTCAGCTTTATGCTCAAAAGGAAAACTACAGCGAAGCGATTAAATATACGCGTTTAGCTATTGCTCCTGATGCGCTTAACTTTAAAGATCAGGGCGATCTAATGAAGTTACTTGGTGACCTTTTGCTTGGTACTGAAAAGTACTCAGAAGGTATCAAAGCCTATGAAGCGTGGATGGACTTTACGGGTGAAAATGACCCTAAAGTACACGGTCGTATCGCGCAAGCTTATTATGAGTTAAAGCAATATACCAATGTTATTGCTCCAGCTGATAAAGCTATCGCAGGTGTAGAAGAGCCAAATAAACAATATTATCTGATGAAAGTTGCAGCTTACTTTGAATTAAAGCAATTCAAAAAGGCTGTAGAGGTTGGTGAAGAGTTAGTACGTGTTTTCCCAGAAGACCCGAAAGCTTGGACACAACTGGGTGGTTTTTATTTGCAAACCGAAGATTACAGTAAAGGTATGACTGTAATGAAGGTGGCGTATAGCAAAGGTTACTTTGAAAAAGAGAATGACTATAAGATTCTTGGAAGCTTATACTCTTTAACAGAAGATCCTTGGCGTGCTGCTCAAACGTTCGAAAAGGCTATGAAAGATGGCAAAATTGAACGCACAAAGCAAAACGTGACTGCGCTTGCAAGTTATTACCACCAAGCTAAACACATCAGTGATGCTGCTAAATACTATGAAGAAGCTGCAAAATTTGACGATGACGCAGAACTTTATGGAAGAGCAGGTGGCCTTCTGCTGCAAAATCAGCAGTATAGTGCAGCAGTAGTTAGACTAAATAAAGCGTTAGAGCTTGGTACCAAAAAGAAAGGCAGTACCTATGCCGATCTTGCGGAAGCTTACTACTATCAAGATAAGTTCAAGCAAGCTTATGCAGCAATTTTGAAGGCGAAGGAAGATCCTAGTACTCGAAGATTTGCGATTAGCTGGTCGAGCTTTATCAAAGAAAAAGCACAACGTAGGGGTGTTAGCCTCTAATTAAAAAGCCCCGAAAGGGGCTTTTTTGATTTCAAGTTTTAATGTGAAATTATGAAAAAGCATTTATTGTTCAACCTTACTTTGGTCGCGTTTATATTCCTATCCGCTTGTAGTGAGCACAAGCAAGTCGTAAGTTATCAAGAGCTCAGATCTTCTTTAATCTCTCTTAACAATAGTTTAAGTCATTCATCTACGGATAATATTACTGTTTTACCGTTCACCGAGGGCTACTTACAGTTACGCCATGCTTTATTGTCTAGCAGTTTGAACGAACCTGATGTTATGGCACACAAGGAGCTTGACTACTTAAGAATTCAAGAACGATACCCTGAGCGTTACTTACCTTGGCCTAGCAATATCTCGGTGCTTAAAAACGTAAAAGATAAAGTGAGTGGCGAGGAGCTTGAACTGTGGCTTACATTTGTAATAACAAAACTAAAAGAGGCAGACGAAAGTAATATTCGTTTAAACAGACTAGAGCGAGAGGCTTTAATGCTGCAGCTTGAAGATTCGGATATTGACGTACCATCTCGCGCAACTCTATTGGCTTATTTGGATGATTACAAACCAAGAGCTATGCTTGGGCTGCATCAGTTGCCTAATGGGAAAGAGTGGTATCAATCAAAGCTAAATTTTTACGGGGCTATCCAAGAATCGCCTAATAAAGTTTTAGCAATGTTATCAAAAATTGATGAGAAAAATAGTAAGTCAATTGAGCTCAAGATAACGCCGAATACTCAACAGCCTTATATACTCGAGTTATTGCCAACTAACTGCCAAAGAGTGGCTGGGCTTAATTGGCGCGATGGATTTATTAATGTGCCTTCAACTGTAGCAAAATGTACAAAGGCAATAGAGCGGCATAAAGCGCTAATCGTGACTTTGATGGCGGTGGATTTGGGAATTCATTATCAAGGGTGGTCACAAAAGCAAGCATTTGTTGTGCTCAACTCAAAACTAGCGCTGAATGAACAACAGGCACAACAATTGATTGCTAATTTAGTTTATTTCCCTGCAACTATTTTTGCTGCATTTCCCCATTTTTTAGAGCCTTAGTTATACAACTACGGCAGCGTTGGGTTGCTGGATCTTGTTCTAGCAACTCAAACTCAATGGTTTTCTCACAATCACAACAATAACCAAACTGGCCGATTTCCATTTGGCATAATGCCGCTTCGACTTTCATCAACCTGTCATAGAGCGGAAATTGCTCGGGATTTATTTTTTCCATCACAATATCAAGCCACTTATTAGGTGGGTTGATCTCTAAGGTATTAGCAAGGTTATGAGTAAACTCATTGGGTGAAGCTTTTAGCTCTCCTAAAAAATCGCTTCTAAGTGTAGCAAGTTCAGCTTGTAAGCTTTGCTCGTAGTTATGTGTGTTTTCATTCATGGGCGCTCTCCTATCCGACGCCCCATTATCATTTCAGTCAAGCTTCACTGTTATGATTTGAATCAAGGTCTGGAGACATTGCGTATTTCTGCAACACCTTCATGACGTCATCTTTGCTTTTGAGCGTTTTGATTTCATCAAAAAGAACATGCGCTCCGCTATACTGACGTTTCAGATAACTTAACCACTGTTTTGTTCTAGCCGAAAAGTACTTTTCACTCATATTCTCATCCTGATGCATGGAAGAGTGGAGGATATGGTAGACCACGTTTTCCCATGTGAGCGGAGTATAATGAGTTCCGTTAACATGCGCTTTGATTTTTGCTGCCAAATCGGGGGTGGCTAGCGCACCGCGACCAAGCATCAAGTCTTGGCATTGGCTACGTGTTTGGCAGAGTTGTGCATCTTCCACTTGCCAAATTTCACCGTTAGCAACGACAGGAATGGTTAACCTTGATAATAAAGGTGGGATCTTTTCCCAGTAAGCTGGCGGTTTGTAGCCATCTCGTTTGGTACGCGCATGTATCGCCAAACTCGACGCACCACCTTGCTGGACCGCATCGACAATTTCAGTACTATTGGCATCATCGTCAAAGCCAAGGCGTATTTTGGCGCTTACATGATGTTCTTCTGGTACCGCATCTCTAACTGCTTTAATGATTTGATAGATTTGCTCAGGCTCTTTCAGTAAAACCGCGCCGCCGCGGCTTTTATTCACGGTTTTCGCAGGACAACCAAAGTTCAAATCGACACCATGAGAGCCAAGCTTTATTGCCTTTCGCGCATTTGCTGCAAGCGCATGGGGAACCTGACCTAGAAGCTGGACTCGTACCGGTGTTCCGGCTCTGGTATAACCACCATTTAATAGTTCAGGACAGTATCTAGTGAATACTCTGCGTGGAAAGGTGAGATCAACGACGCGAATAAACTCAGTCACACAAAGATCAAAGCCGCCGAGATCTGTGAGCAATTCGCGCATTTTAAAATCAACTACACCTTCCATCGGCGCCAGAACAAGCTTCATGTGTTAACCTTTAGATACAACAAAAATAAAATGGGTCACTGATGACTCATCGAAAAGCGCGACATTTTAGCTAATTGTTTGCTGCAAGTCATCATCAGCCCCTAGTTATCCGCAAATAGCAAAAACACACCTGATGGACTATAACTGGATGTAAATCACAACTTAGCGAATACCACTAAAATTTTTAAACATTTAGCGAAATAAATATGTAGACGTTTGGGTCTACTAATTAAATCTACTAGTTTTGAGAGAGCAAACATTATGAATACCGTTAAAAAGAAATCTATTGCCTTTACTTTAAGCGCTGTTGTTGCGGGCACCGCAGGATTAACCGCGACGGACGCAAGTGCTAATCCATTTAGTTTTGAAACAATGACTGCCGGTTATCAACTTGACGCAGGTGAAGGTAAGTGTGGCGAAGGTAAATGTGGTGGCGACACCAAAGGTAAAAAAGAAGGCAAATGCGGCGAAGGTAAATGTGGTGGCGACGCCAAAGGCAAAAAAGAAGGTAAGTGCGGCGAAGGTAAATGTGGTGGCGACGCCAAAGGCAAAAAAGAAGGTAAGTGCGGCGAAGGAAAATGTGGTGGTGACGCCAAAGGCAAAAAAGAAGGTAAGTGCGGCGAAGGCAAATGTGGTGGCGATGCCAAAGGCAAAAAAGAAGGTAAGTGCGGCGAAGGCAAATGTGGTGGCGATGCCAAAGGCAAAAAAGAAGGTAAGTGCGGTGAAGGCAAATGTGGTGGCCATGCAAAAAGTAAAAAAGAAGGTAAGTGCGGCGAAGGTAAATGTGGTGGTAACCACTAACTAAAGACACTGTTGTGATTGACCCATTAGCACAGCTATCTATGTTAAGGTAAATAACGCTATTGGGTAATTCCAAAGCGAAGCTGCGCAGACAGGCAACCTGTACCATGCGAGCTTCTGATTAGTGTTAAATAATGTCTAAAGTGAGAGAAGTATGGCAATGCAGTTAGGCAAGCTAGGACTTGGTTTACGCCGTGAAATGGTCGATGACGTGCTCAATGCGCCGCCAAAGCAAGTAGACTTTTATGAGGTTGCGCCAGAAAACTGGTTAAAATTTGGCGGCAAGCTTGCAAAGCAATTTCAAGCATTGACGCAACAGCATACTTTTATTTGTCATGGCTTGTCATTGTCGCTGGGTTCTCCCGCACCGCTTGATCGTGAATTTTTATCACAACTAAAAACATTTTTTAAGCAACATAATATCGCTACGTATAGTGAACATCTGAGTTACTGTTCAGGAGATGGTCACATGTACGATCTGATGCCAATCCCTTTTACTGAAGAAGCAATCCATCATACTGCTAAGCGGATCCGAGCAGTCCAAGAGCATCTAGAACGCCGAATTGCTGTAGAAAATGTGTCTTACTATGCCGCTCCTGGACAAGAAATGTCGGAGTTGGAATTTACCCTTGGGGTATTAGCCGAGGCCGATTGTGATTTGCTACTCGATGTTAACAACATCTATGTCAACGCTATTAACCATGGCTACGATGCTGAACAATTCTTAGCGGCTATGCCAAGCGAGCGTATTGCATACGGCCATATCGCAGGTCATTATGTGGAAGCCGAAGACTTACTCGTTGATACACATGGCGCTGAGGTATCTTCACCAGTATGGGGCTTGTTAGAGAAAGCTTATGAGCTGCATGGTGTGTTCCCGACATTGCTAGAGCGTGATTTTAATATTCCTCCCATGGCAGAATTATTGGCAGAAGCGGGACAAATTTCTGCAGTACAGGCTAAATACGCCAAGCGCTTGGAGAAGGTATAGCTATGTCTTTTGTAGAAACTCAGCAGCAGTTTATGGCGCATATCAGAGATCCAGACAATCAACCAGCGCCTGACGGCATAGAAGCTCGGCGCTTAAAAATCTATCAAGAGCTGTTTTTTAATAATGTTGAAGGTTTCGTGAGCAGTGCGTTTCCTGTACTTAAAAGCTTGTATACCAATGCAGATTGGTTGACGCTAATTAGGCTATTTTTCGTTAAGCACGATTGTCATTCGCCATACTTTTTAGAGATTAGCAAAGAGTTCTTGCAGTTTTTACAAACAGAATACGAGCCCTCAGAAGCCGATCCTGAGTTCTTGTTAGAGCTTGCTCACTATGAATGGCTAGAGCTAGATGTGGCAACGACCATTGAAGCAAAAAATGAACTTTCGATTAAAGTACAAGCGCTTGCAGATGTTGAAATTAGCTTGGCAAGTACAGCTAGAGTTGCACATTATCAATATCCGGTTCATCAGATCAGTGAAACCTTTAGGCCAACTAAAACAGCAGGGCAAACGTTTAGCTTTGCACTGTATAGAGACGAAGAGGACGATGTTCAATTTGTCGCACTAAATCCGATGACGGCCCTAATGTTGTCGGTGATTGAAGCCAAAGATGGTATGCAACTCACTGACATTGTGGATATTATCGCGCAGCAAGTGCCCCAATTTACTGTTGAGCAGCTGCAGCAAGGTGCACAGCACACACTAGCTGAATTCGCGGATCTTGGCATTATCAAAACAAAAACCCTTTAAGCCATTGGCAACATCGACTATTATACGGCCTGTTTTTGTCGTGCTTAAACTCGGACTAGGGCGCTAGTCAATGCTTTCTGCTGCTATGCAGTTGGCGCGAGTTGTAAAATTAAAGGTAGTATCTATGTCTAAAGGTGACTTTAAAGATCCGTTCAATGCAAAGTATTTCCTTGCATTTGTTGCTGTATTCGCTGGAATTGGCTGTTTAAACGCGATTCTAGGCTGGGCAACAGCGCTTGCATAAGTCAAGCTGAACGTATTTACCTAGAGGCTGCTTTTCGCAGCCTTTTTCAATTGTATATCGGTATAAAATACTCAATACATTGTTCGCTTTTCCTCCATCCTGACACACAAAGTCACTCAGTCGGTTTCAACCGGATAGAAAATTGTTATAATCTCACTCTTTTGTAATAAACTTAAAGCAAAGCAATTATGACGACAGAGAATATGTCATTGATCAAAAATAGTATCGCGACGGTTCCTAATTACCCAAAACCTGGGATCATGTTCCGTGACGTGACTTCACTCCTAGCAAATCCTGCTGCGTTTAAAGCAACAATTGAAGCGTTCGTTGCGGCTTATAAAGATGGCGGTTTCACTAAAATCATCGGCACTGAGTCGCGTGGTTTTATCTTCGGTGCACCATTGGCGTATGAGTTAGGTATTCCTTTTATTCCAGTAAGAAAGCCGGGTAAATTACCGCGTGAGGTGATCAGCCAGTCTTACCAGCTTGAATATGGTGAAGATACGCTTGAATTACACTCAGATGCGATTGAAGCCGGTGATAAAGTGCTACTTGTTGATGATTTACTTGCAACAGGTGGTACTATTGAAGCAACAGCAAAACTGGTTAAACGCTTAGGCGGTGAAGCCACTGATGCGGCGTTTGTTATTTCATTGCCTGAGCTTGGTGGTGAAAAGAAAATCAACGATCTTGGGATCAAAATCCTTTCACTTGTAGAGTTCGAAGGCGAATAAGCATGAGCTATCAGGTTCTGGCGCGAAAATGGCGTCCACAAAACTTCCATGAATTAATGGGGCAAGAGCATGTTAAACAAGCTCTGGTCAACGCACTCAATGAAAAGCGTTTACACCATGCCTATTTATTCACTGGAACACGTGGCGTGGGCAAAACAACCATTGCTAGGATCTTTGCTAAAAGCCTTAACTGCGAACAAGGCGTTACTTCAACGCCTTGTGGTCAGTGTAGTGCATGTACTGAGATTGAAACTGGTAAGTTTATCGATTTAATCGAAATTGATGCGGCTTCTCGTACGAAAGTTGAAGACACGCGAGAAATCTTAGACAACGTACAATATGCACCAACTCGTGGTCGCTACAAGGTTTATCTCATCGATGAAGTGCACATGCTGTCGAAGCACAGTTTTAATGCGCTCCTGAAAACCTTAGAAGAGCCGCCAGAGCATGTAAAATTTTTGCTCGCCACAACGGATCCACAAAAGTTGCCTGTGACTATTTTGTCTCGTTGTTTGCAGTTCAATCTGAACGCAATGACACAAGGGCAAATAGTTGAACAGCTAGAAAAAATCCTCCCGCTAGAGCAAGTTGCCTTTGATCCGGTAGCGCTACAAACGTTAGCGAAAGCCGCTGATGGTAGTATGCGTGATGCATTAAGTTTGACCGATCAGGCTATTGCACAAACAAGTGGCAATTTAACGGTGCCGGCAGTGCAATCTATGCTGGGACTGATGGATAGTGCTCATGCGGTCATTTTGCTGTCTGCAATTTTATGCCACGACGGTGAAGCCTTACTTGATGCGATTGAAAAAATAGCACTACAAAACGGTAATTTTGTCAGTGTGCTGGACGATTTAATTGCGTTATTGCATGTTATTCAGCTCACTCAACTCGTGCCTAGTGCTGCGCGGTTATCAAATTTTGATAACAACGACATCAAGCTATTTGCCGAGCAATTAGCACCGCAGCAAGGTCAGTTGTTGTATCAACTACTGTTAAATGGCAAAAAAGACCTAAAGTGGGCACCCGAGCCCAAACTTGGGTTTGAGATGGTCATGCTGCGATTAATGGCGTTCGAAAAAGAAATTCATAGTGTAGTGCCTAGCGCACCTGTGAGCCAAGAGACTTCTGAAAAGCAAAGTAAAGTAGGGAATTTACGAGCGCTGTTAAAAAAGCCAACGGAAGATAACGCAACAGTAGCGCCATCACCTCAGGTGCAGCCGACAGCAACACCTACATATGTACCAGAAGCAACGACGCCAGCCGCGCAACAAACAACACAGGATGAGCCAGTGTCGCCAACGCCTGCTGCGCAAAGCCAAGCACCAGTCGACTCTGTGCCGTCTGAGGCGGAGATGGCCAACCAATACGACAGCATTATGTCACAGGCGGTAGAGCAGGGGTTCCAAGAACAAGTTCCTGCACATCATCATGAAAGTGCGCCTGTTGATGATGCTGCATACGCGCAAATGGCATCGCAAAACCAAGAGGATTGGTCTCGACCTGAGGTGCATAACCAAAGCGCTCCAGAACCTGCTGCTACGGCCAGTGTTACCGAGCAGCAAAACCAAGCCCAGTCAGCAATAGCACGAATTTTAAAAAATCGTAATATCTCTGGGGCGGGTCGATTGGTGGGAGCCAATGGTGAGGTAAAAAAGTCTGAGGCGGCTAGTGCGCCAATGCCAATAGAGCAAGCGCCAGCCACGACGGTAACTACACCTGAGTATCAGCCTGAGCCGCAACGCGCACAGCCAGCGGCACCTCGCTTAGCACCAAAAAAGCAAAAGAAAGAAGCGTTTCAAGCGCGCCACAAACCTATTACGGAAAACTTAGCGCCAGAATTGCTAGAGCAGTTATCACCGGTAAAGCAAGATGATAACGAACAAAGTATTCAAGTAGAGATCCCTGCACCGGAAAACTTTGTTAGTCCAATCAGTGACATTAAGTTTGCTCACCAAAGCGACGATTGGGCAAACATGATTGAAAAGATGCAATTAGGCGGCCGAATTCGCCAGTATGCATTACACAGCGTGATAACACAGCAAGGCGCGCAGGTACAATTGCAAGTAGATGCGAGTCAACAGCACTTAGACTCAGCAGTGCTGAGAGAGAAACTAACAGAGAGCCTAAGCGCTTTACTCGAGCAGCCAATCGCGCTTGAGATTAACTATATCGACACGGTAAATAACACGCCGTTTTTGGTACAGCAACAACTAGATGAGCATAGACTTGTCCAAGCTAAAGCGGCGATGCGAGACGATCCTCTCGTCAGCGCATTTGTCCAAGAATTTGACGCAATGCTTGACGAAAATAGCGTTCAGGCATTGTAATTAAGGGCGTTAGCCCTTATCTTTTATCACAGTAAACCAAATTGAAGTATAAGAGAGCAGAATATGTTTAAAGGCGGAATGGGCAACATCATGAAGCAGGCGCAGCAAATGCAAGAGCGCATGGAAAAAGCCCAAGAAGAGATAAAGAGCCTAGAAGTAACAGGTGAAGCAGGCGCAGGTTTAGTTAAAGTAACTATGCTTGGTAGCCACAACGTACGTCGCGTAGAAATCGACGAAAGCCTAATGGAAGACGACAAAGACATGATTGAAGACTTACTAGCCGCTGCGGTAAACGATGCAGTTCGTCGCGTAGGTGAAGAAACGCAAAAGCGCATGTCAGAAGTCACCGGCGGCATGCAAATGCCTCCAGGCTTCAAAATGCCGTTCTAATTTAGAATTCCATAAAAATAGCGCCTTCAGGCGCTATTTTTTTGTTTAAAAAACTCAATTGTATCTGTCATCATTGTTACACATATTTAGACGCACATTAGGTGTCCCATAACTCAAGCATTACTGAAGTCATCTTACAAATAAAAAATAAATTATGATTATGCTTCACCTACCAATCATCAAACCCGCCACAACTTGAATCATCAAAGGTATCCTAACTAGAAAAATCATTATCAAAGCACGAGTTGTGATCAATACCATCGTCTGTGGACGTCACTCCATATGGGTTTCCATTGATATCAACACTGCAACACATTGGTGAGCCATCTACATTTACAGTTGGCTCACTATTAGAAACTGAGTCGTCAGAACCAAACAAGAAGCTAAATAACCCAATGAAAATTACCTTTGTTAACGTCAGGTTGCTGACAAATCACCTCAAAAATGCTAGCTTTTGAAAGCACTTACGTAGTTGTTAGACGTCTACTAGTGCTTGGATGCAAGATCATTAAAACATGTGCTCATGCTTAACTTCATGATAAAGAATACTTATTCCCACATGATTTAAAAAGGAAGTAAAAACACGTATGAACCCAATGAACAAAAAGTCACTCAGCGAAACCGATATCATCACCAAGTACATTATGCCTGCTATCAAAGAAGCTGGTTGGAATGATATGACGCAAATACGTCAAGAAGTGAAGCTTCGAGATGGCAAAGTGGTTGTACGCGGCACTGTAGCTGGTCGAAAATCTGTTAAGTCAGCAGATATTGTTCTTTACCATAAACCTAGTATGCCGTTAGCTGTTATTGAAGCTAAAGCTAATAAACATGAGATTGGTAAGGGGATGCAGCAGGGTTTAGATTACGCTAATTTACTAGATGTTCCCTTTGTTTTTGCTAGTAATGGTGATGGGTTTATATTTCATGATAAAACTAATTTGACACGGCTAGAAACAGAAATTACCTTAGATGAGTTTCCTTCTCCAGCAGAGCTTTGGGAGAAATATTGTGTTTACAAAGGATACACAGAGGAGCAGCTTCCACTTATCACTCAAGACTATTATGATGATGGCTCAGGAAAATCTCTGCGTTACTATCAGCTACAAGCGATAAACAAAACAGTTGAAGCTGTATCATCAGGCCAAGACCGTATTTTATTGGTCATGGCAACAGGCACGGGTAAAACCTATACGGCTTTTCAAATTATCTGGCGTTTATGGAAAGCAAAAGCCAAAAAACGAATTTTGTTTTTAGCTGATAGAAATGTATTAGTTGATCAAACTCGTATCAATGACTTTCAGCCTTTTGGTCAAGCGATGACTAAAATCACAGGCAGAAAAGTAGACCCTGCATACGAAGTTCATTTAGCACTATACCAAGCACTAACAGGCCCTGAAGAAAGCCAAAAAGCATACAAGCAAGTTGACCCAAATTTCTTTGACCTCATCATCATCGACGAATGCCACAGAGGTAGTGCATCAGAAGATAGCGCCTGGCGAGAAATACTCGAATACTTCAACTCAGCGACCCAAGTTGGTCTTACGGCAACACCAAAAGAGACTGACGAAGTATCTAACATCGATTACTTTGGCGAGCCTGTTTATCAATATTCATTAAAACAAGGTATTGAAGATGGGTTTTTAGCGCCATATAAAGTGGTTCGTGTTGATATAGATGTCGATCTACAAGGTTGGCGACCAACTAAGGGTATGGTCGATAAAAACGGCCATGTAATTGAAGACCGTATCTATAACCAAAAAGATTTTGACCGTACAATGATAATAGATGAGCGCACGCAGTTAGTGGCAGAAACCATCACCAATTACCTCAAACGAACTGATCCTATGTCTAAAACCATCGTGTTTTGTAACGACATAGATCACGCCGAGCGAATGCGCCGAGCACTTGTGAACTGTAATCCAGAGCAAGTGGCTAAAAACGATAAGTATGTGATGAAAATCACAGGCGATGACGCAATTGGTAAAGCACAGCTAGACAACTTTATTAACCCTAAAAAGCCTTACCCTGTTATTGCTACTACCTCTGAATTAATGACAACAGGTGTTGATGCTAAAACCTGTAAGCTAGTTGTACTTGATCAAAACATTCAGTCTATGACTAAGTTCAAACAGATCATTGGGCGCGGCACTCGCATAGATGATCGATTTGGCAAGCTCTGGTTTACCATCTTAGATTTTAAGAAAGCCACTGAACTATTTGCCGACGCACGATTCGACGGTATTCCAGAAAAAGTAATAACAACAAAAGCTGATGATATTAACGATCCCGAATCAGACTTTGATGATGTGATTGAAGATACAGAACTAACCATTGGTGATGAACTCAACGGAATTGGAGAATCAGATGCCGATTATGATCCATCTTCAGATGACGTTGAAACCGATTATCCATCAGGTGAAATCGACGGTGATGATTGGGGCGAAGAAGAACAAAAGGTCAATAAATATCACGTCAATGGCGTTTCGGTTAAAAAACTGGGTGAACGTGTTCAATATTATGATGAAGACGGCAAGCTCGTTACAGAATCTTTTAAAGATTACACACGTAAAACTCTCACTAAAACCTTTAGTTCCCTTGATGAGTTTGTAAAACGCTGGGATGAAGCCGAGCGCAAACAAGCTATTATCGACGAACTTGCAGCTGAAGGCATTATTTGGGAAGTTTTAGAGCAAGAAGTGGGGAAAGAATTAGACCCATTTGATATGATCTGCCACGTCGTTTTCGACCAACCGCCTCTAACGCGCAAAGAACGCGCAAACAATGTTAAAAAGCGCAATTACTTCACCAAATATGGCGACCTAGCCCAAACCGTCCTTAACGAACTGTTAAACAAGTACAGTGATGAAGGCGTTGCAGCCATAGAAAGTAAAGATGCCCTTAAAACAGGAAAAGTGGTGGAGCTTGGCCGCCCGTTAGAACTAGCCAAAAAAGGCTTCGGCGGAGCAAAGCAATATGAAGCGGCAATTACCGAATTAGAAAAAGCAATTTACGAAGCTATACCTGAAAAACAAGCTTAACACTAAATATTAAAGTGTTGCCTTACAAAGGCTTAAAAGGTATTCAGTTAGCTAGCAACACAAAATTAGAGAACACAATTTAATGTCAATTAGTACAGTTATAAAATCGATTCAAGACATCATGCGCAAAGATGCGGGTGTTGATGGTGATGCACAACGTTTAGGCCAATTATCTTGGCTACTTTTCTTAAAGATTTTCGACGCACAAGAAGAAGAGCTTGAATTTGAATTAGATGACTATCGCGAGCCAATTCCAGAGCAATACCTATGGCGTAACTGGGCGGCTGACTCTGAAGGCATTACAGGTGACGAATTACTTGAATTTATTAATGACGATTTATTCCCAACGTTAAAAAACTTAACAGCACCAATTGATAAAAATCCACGTGGTTTCGTTGTTAGAGAAGCATTCTCGGACGCATTTAACTACATGAAAAACGGTACGTTATTGCGCCAAGTCATCAATAAACTCAATGAAGTAGACTTTACCGACTCTAAAGAACGTCATTTATTCGGTGATATCTACGAGCAAATATTACGAGATTTACAAAGCGCAGGTAATGCAGGGGAATTCTATACCCCGCGTGCGGTAACACGCTTTATGGTAAATCGTATTGATCCTAAGTTAGGCGAGCAAGTATTCGACCCAGCTTGTGGTACGGGTGGTTTCCTTGCTTGCTCGGTGGATCACGTAAAAAATAACTATGTGAAAACAGGTGCTGATCATAAAACGCTGCAAAGCCAAATTCATGGTGTCGAAAAGAAACAACTGCCGCATTTATTAGCCACAACCAACATGATGCTGCACGGAATCGAAGTACCTGTGCAAGTTAAGCATGGCAATACCTTAAACAAACCACTTTCAAGCTGGGACAGTGATTTCGATGTTATCGTCACCAATCCACCATTTGGTGGTACTGAAGAAGACGGTATTGAAAAGAACTTCCCTGCGGAAATGCAAACCCGTGAAACGGCAGACTTATTCTTACAGCTCATTGTAGAAGTGTTAAAAGATGGTGGCCGAGCAGCAGTAGTATTACCCGATGGCACATTATTTGGTGAGGGTGTTAAAACCAAAATCAAAAAGCTATTAACGGAAGAATGTAATCTTCACACTATTTTAAGGTTACCTAACGGCGTATTTAACCCGTATACAGGTATTAAAACCAACATCCTATTTTTCACTAAAGGCCAGCCAACAAAAGATATATGGTTCTACGAGCACCCATACCCAGAAGGCGTTAAAAACTACTCTAAAACCAAGCCAATGAAGTTTGAAGAATTTGAAACAGAAATTCAGTGGTGGGGTGAAGAAAGTGATGGTTTTGCCAGTCGTGTTGAAAATGAACAAGCTTGGAAAGTCGATTTTGTCGCCAAACGTAAAGCAGCGGAAGCAGATGCCAAACCTCATTGGGACAAAGCAGAAAATACCAAGGCAGAAGCTGAAAAGGTTAAAGCCGAAATTGATTCGCTTAAGTCACCTGATACTGGCATAGACGAAAAAGCCAAGAAACTACTAAAAGAAAAAGTAGATTCGCTAAAAGCTCAACGTGAAGAGCTTTTAAAACGTACCAATGCCGAGCAAGCCCAAGGTGATGCTATTTTTAATGCCATTTTTAATTTTGACATTAAAAACCCACATGTTGGTGAACAAGTGAGCCACGATCCAGATGAACTGCTTGAGCAATATCAAACACAGCAAAAAGATATTCAGCAACTACGTGACCAATTAAAAGGCATTCTAGCAAATGTTCTTTCAACAAATGATGAGGGTAAAGCTTAATGTCTGTAGAAAGCGTTATTACCGAAAATCTCGATGTTTGGACATCGGCAATTAAGACCAAATCAGCTTCTGGCAGAGGTAGCTCAAACAAGCTTGAGCTTTATGGGATCAAAAAACTTAGAGAGCTGATAATTGAGCTAGCTCTGCGAGGAAAGCTCATACAGCAAGAACCTGATACTGTACCTATCAGCGAGCTTATAAATGAGATTCAAGAAGAGAAATCTAGGCTAATTAAAGAAAAAAGAATCAAAAAACAAAAGTCGTTACCTCAAATAGCAAATGAAGAGTATCCATATTCTATTCCTAAAAGCTGGGCATGGGTAAGACTCGGTGATGTAACAAGTTACGGACTTTCATTAAAAGTTGAAGCTAACGATGTAAATGAAAACACATGGGTTCTTGAACTTGAAGACGTTGAAAAAGTAACCTCTAAACTTATTAAAAAAGTTAGATTTTCAGAAAGAAAGTTTAAAAGCTCTAAGAGTGTATTTGAGTCTGGGGATGTAGTTTATGGTAAGCTCCGACCTTATTTAGACAAAGTTATAGTTACGGATGAGCCTGGCGTTTGTACAACTGAAATGATCCCCCTTCGTGGATATAAACACATCCTTCCATCTTTTCTTAGATTGGTTATGAAATCTCCCCAGTTTATTTTATATGCTAATGAATCAACGCATGGGATGAACCTTCCTAGAATGGGCACAGATAAGGCTAGATTAGCTGTCATACCTTTTTGTGTGCCGCAAGAGCAGTCAAGAATCGTAAACCAAGTAGAAAAATTAATGGCTCTTTGCGATCAACTTGAATCTCAGACTGAATCAAATATTGAAGCGCATAAAATACTCGTTGAAACATTATTAGCAACGCTTACCAACGCCAAAGACGCTGATGAGCTAAACGAAAGCTGGCAGCGCATCAGCGAACACTTCGACACCTTATTCACTACCGAAGACAGCATCGACCAACTAAAACAAACCATCCTGCAACTCGCCGTGATGGGTAAATTAGTAAAACAAGACCCTAATGACGAACCTGCTTCAACTTTACTAGCAAGAATGTCAAAAAATAATGAGCAGTTCTTTAATAGTAAAAAGGTGTTACCTAAGAGCGATACTAAAAACGAGCCTTTTGAGCTTCCATCAGGTTGGTCTTTTTGTAACATAGAACAACTCCTAGATCACACTCGCAAAGGTATGATAACTGGGCCGTTTGGTTCAGCGCTGAAAAAAAGTGAGCACAAATTAAGTGGGATACCTGTTTGGGGGATAGAAACTATAAAAAATGGAAAATTTACTGGTGTTAATAAGATTTTTGTAGATAGTAAAAAAGCCGAAGAGCTTAGTTCTTTTAATGCTACTCGTGGCGACTTAATAATTTCCCGTTCAGGAACAATCGATGAGGTGTGTGTAATACCAGATGAAACGGAAGACGGACTAATTTCAACCAATTTGCTACGTGTAACACTTTTAAAAGAGCTTATTGACCCTGAATTTTTTTGTTTTACTTTCAAGGGGAGTGAGATGGTATTGAACAAAATTAAAGATATGTGCGCAGGCACTACTAGATTGTTTCTTAATCAAAAAATACTTAAGGCATTAATCTTTCCAATTCCACCACTTAATGAGCAAAGAAGAATTATAAGTAAGGTTGAAGATTTATTCTTAGCTTGTGAAGAGTTGAAAACTAAAATTGATAAAGCGAAACTCATCCAAAAGAACCTTGCAGATTCAATATCATCTTCATTAGTAAACTAGCCGAATAGTAACAAGGACGTTAAATGAAACTTATTAACGAAAAATATCGTGCACTAAAACCTTCCTTGGATTATTTAACTGATGAAGTGGTTATTGCTCAAGCATGGAAGAAAACACAACAAAACAAAAATAAGGATAAATAGTGAGTGATTTAGGATGGGTTGATTTTTCCTCAGAAGACAGGGAAAGGGTCAGGCACGTGATGGCGATGATGCGAGAGCCTGGAACCTTAGATGAATTAGGTATAGGACAAATTAGAGACGCTTTTGCTGACTTGCTATTTCCTGGTATTTCTACCATTCAAACCCGTGCCAAGTATTTTATTACGGTTCCACGTATTTTACGCGATTATTATGAGCAGTGCTCCGCCAATAAACGGAAAGCGCCTCCTATAGAGTCTTATTTGAAAGACGCAGAAAACAACGTAGCAAAGCGGTTGACTGAAGTTCATGGCGATGACGAAACAGGCATTATTGGCCGCACCCAAATCGATAAGGGAGGCGTTGCCAGAAGGCCGTCTTCTGTTTACTGGAATGGGTTGAGGCAACTTGGCATTATCGACACACAAAGTTCTTTAGCCGAATTCTGCAGGCACTATGGCACTGTTAAAACTAAACCAGATTCAGCGATAAGCGAGTTTGGTGAAGATGATACCAGCAGCCTTAACACCAAGCAGATAGTTCATTTACCCAAAGGCCACTTAGCTAACTGGCAAGAAGACCTCACATTAAATTTAAGTGCTGATGAAGCTAAGTTTTTAGTTAATAAAATTAAGAATGCTAAAAATTTAGAGCACAGTGTGCTTGGGCAACTTTACTTACATGGCTTAACGGATGAAGCCTTGAATTTAAATGATAAATTTGTAAGTGGGTTTACCCAGCTTCAAGCTTTTTTAAAAAAGCAGGATAAGGTTTCTGCTATATGCAAATCAAGGCTTGATGCCGCTGAAGCTTTCAGCTTAGCAATGGAAGGTGCACACCTTCGATATAATATTGTGCTGGCTAAAAACAACGGGTTTGATGAAAAAGTAGCTGAGTACGAAAGTGATTATAATAATTGGGCTGAAATAGCTAAAAAATCCTTACATAAAGACAGTGTAGATAACTGGTTAGATATTGCTGAAATTAAAGCAATCAAGCCTAAAACAAAGACTTTTATTCAAGAATTCATCAAGCAAGTGCAAACAGGCGCTTCTCTCAAAGAAATAGCTACTTTGGTTGAAAGCCAGGCTAAAAATAACAAAAAGAAACGCTCGTTATTATACAAAAAGCTTACTCATCAAGCTTGGGTTGGAATTCAGCGATTGGATTACAGATGGAGCGCAGCGCGACCAATTTTAGCCGATATACAACAAGGATTAGAAAATGCTAAAAGCAGATGAAAACCGCGTTGACTATGGTGAGCAGTTAACACCTCCCTTTATTGATGGTGTGCAATATGAGTTTGATGCCGCTATTGCGACAACATATTCACTAGATTTAGACACATTATTAGCTGCCCCTATCGCACTTTGTTTTAATGAAACACTTGAGGGCGATCTCCGAGGTGAGAAACTAGCGTTATTAGAAGCATTTGGGCAATTAAAAGGACGACTTCGTGTTTTTTATCAAAAGGGTAATATTAAAGTTCCAACGCAGTACAACAAGTTGTTCACACTATTGGAGCCGTGTTTAAGGGCGGTAGTGCCAAGTGGTGGAGAGCACGCTTCCTTTCATCCTAAAGTATGGTTAATTCGCTATAAAGAATCAGGTGGAAAAAAGAGAGCTAATGTAATTTATCGACTTATTGTTTTATCTCGCAACCTTACCTTTGACAGAAGTTGGGATTTAGCAGCTTCGCTTGATGGGAAATTAACGAATACTAAGGTAACGGAATTGGGCACCAAAAGCTGGGCTGATTTTTTCCTCAACCTGCTTAATGAACAGAATGACGCTGAACTAAAAAAGACCTTCAAAAAAGAGCTTCCTAAAATTAGCTGGTCGATAAGTTATGGGCGTAATCCATTGTTATTACCAGGTGGTGGCAAGTTTAATAAACCACTTGATTTACACAATAGCAATGACTCAATACTGGTTGTTTCACCTTTTATAAAAGATTCAGCAGGACAAGTGAAAGCACTTGATTGGTTGGAGACTAAAGCACCTGACACTAAAAGAATGTTAGTCAGTCGCGCTACTGAGCTAAACGAAATTGGGCAAGAAAAATTAAAATCTTGGCAGTGTTACTCAATAAATGACGCCATTGTTGATGGTGCAGAACGAGCTGGATTACCGGAAGAATCCCATGATCTTCATGCCAAGCTTATGATCACTCAACGCGGTGGCACAAGCCATTGGCATTTAGGGTCGGCAAATGCCACAACCGCCGCACTTGGTACAGAGAAAAAACCACCTAGAAATGAAGAATTCATGCTGAGGTTTACGGGCAACACAGCTCAAATCGGCCCACAACGTATTTTAGAGACATGGCTAAGTGATAAAGAAGGCGAAGGCTTGATCGTGCCGCATGAGTTTTCAACCCTACAAAATGAAGCGGAATCGAAAGATTTTGACTTCAGAAAGGTATCTTTTCCTATTATTAATGCGGATTGGCAATTGGAGGCTCGATACAATGATAAAACCGAACTGTATGAGTTAACTCTGTCTCATAATATCGACGATGAGTCTTTGACTCACATTTTAGCCCTTTGTGATATTGAGATAGGCCAGTTAGGTATTGCTGGTGCAAATAAGTCTATATCATCTGAGCTTTATTGGTCGGGTGTTGAGTTGAGCGCTATTAGCGCGTTGATACCTGTGTGTTTGACGTCTAAATGTGAAAGTGACTCACAGCAAAAGAGCCTAATTATACAAGCAAACCTTCATATTGAGGGTGGCGATACTCGCGATAAAAGGGTTTTGTCTGAGTTGCTAGATAATGAAGATAAATTACTGAACTACGTCCGGCTATTATTAAATCCTTATAGCACTAAAGAAGAGTGGCTTGATATTACAACAAGAGCAGCTGGATTAAGTGACGGTAGCGGTGCGAGCCTATTTGAAAGTGCACCGATATATGAACAGTTAATGTTAGCCGCAGCTCGCAACCCGTCAGCACTCAATAGAATTCAAGCTTTACTTGAGAGATTAGAGCAAACAGAAGTTCAAATCCCAGAGCAATTTTTGTCACTATGGAAGCATTTTGAACAAGAGGTGATATATGAGTGATGACGTAATAGCGTTATTGAACCAGTCGCTTTCGAAACTCAAAGATTTTCAATTAGCAACCGTGCACCAAGTGATGAGCAATTTTGTCGATAGTGGTCACTCAGGAAGAGTATTAGTTGCCGATGAGGTTGGCTTAGGTAAAACCGTTGTTGCAAAAGGTGTAATAGCTGAAATGCTCAAAGCAAGGTTGAATCAATCACCTTTTAAGCCTTTAAGGGTAACGTATATCTGCTCTAACCTAACACTTGCTAATGAAAATATAAGGAAACTAGCTGTATTTGATGGGACTGAGCACGAAAAATATGTATCAGAGCCTTCATTTAGCCGTTTGACTGAATTAGCTATAAAGGATAGCCAAAATGATAATGACGCTAATAAATTATTAGAAGTCTGCTCCCTCACCCCCTCTACCTCATTTACTCTAACTCAGGGGGATGGCACTCACTGGGAACGCTTTATTATTTATCAATTGCTTTGTAAACATGACAGTTTATCAAAGTATAAACGTAAGCTAAGTAAGTTGTTTCGAGGCTATTGTAGTAGTAACACTTGGGAGAGCAATCAAGATTGGTTCGACAAAAATAAAACGCTTGATAAATGTGTATTACACTCGTTTCATCAACAACTTAACGCTCAATCAGACTATATCGAAAGTGACTGGGAGATAGCGCAAGATAGTAGCTGCCTCTCAATTATTGAAATGGTTTGCACTGATCAAGTTAAGTGTGAACACCCAAATAGATTGCGCTCTTATTTGAGGAGAGTGCTTGCTAGGTGCTGTGTTCAAAACCTAAAGTCTGATTTATTTATATTAGATGAGTTTCAGAGGTTTAATAGCCTTCTCGACACCAATGAAGACAATGAATTATCAGTTATTGCCAGAGGGATTTTTTCTAAAGAGTCGGCAGCTAAATTATTATTGCTCTCAGCTACGCCATTTAAAGCTATGTCTAAAGTGGATGAAGAAGAAACCCAAACCGCTCATGTTGATGAATTAAGGTATTTACTTAATTTTTTAAGTAAAAAAGATCATAACTTTTTAAGTCAATATGAATACAACAGGGAGAAGCTTCATAGCGAAATTATTAGCCTGCGTGATCCGAGTAAATGCCCAAGCAGTTTGATTTCAACTCATAAGGACAATATTGAAAACTCACTTAGTTCATACATATGCCGCACAGAGCGAGCACAGATCGTCGATAAGGCAGACTCAATAGTTTGCTTTAGAAAAGGCAGTGAACAAGCTACTGAATGTTTAGCAAAGTTTGATGGAAATGAAATTCTGGCATTTAAAGAGTTAGTTCAAATAGCAGAAGAGCTGAATAAGGTTAATAAGAAAAGTCATTCAAGCTACTTATTAGAGTACCAAAAGTCGGCCCCTTGGGCTTTGTCATTTATGAATGGCTATCAATTTAAAAATCATATTGATGATTCATTACAAAAACACGCACCTATATCAAAGGCAATAAAACAGTCGAAAATGAGTTGGCTGTCACGAGATTTAATCCAGTCATATAAATTAAATTTGGCTAAGCAAGGTTCGAACGCAAGGTTCAAGGCTGTGCTTGATACTTTTTTTGACGGCAATGGCGAAGAATTGCTGTGGGTTCCGCCGTCAAATCCGTATTACCCGTTAGAAGGAAGTTTTAAAAATCAACAAGGTTTTAGTAAGTCGTTGTTGTTCTCTGCATGGGCAATGGTGCCAAGGGCGCTAAGCGGTTTGATATCTTATGAAGCTGAACGCAGATTGCTTGAAGGTAGAAGAGGCGTAACTAAGGAGTATTATCGATCAAAAGAGCATGTACCTAAGATTAGATTTGATGGTAAGTCAAACCTTGTTGCATGGTCTTACATTTACCCTAGTCGAACACTGGCAAATATTGAGTTTTCTTATGATGGTAAAACTCTCGATGAGCTTGTAAACGATGTGAGCAAAAAGATTAAAAGCCAGTTTTGGGCAAAGCTCAAGTCCTATGAAAACAAAGGAAAGAAGTCTAAAACACATTGGTATGCCGTAGCGCCACTACTTTTAGATATGTTAAATGGATACCAAAATGACGTAGATGACTGGCAGGTTGATTTTGAAAACAGGTTATCCGATGGCAGAAATAAAGGTCGCTTAGATAGTATCCGGCACTTATTTGATTTGATTGAAGGAGGTGAGTTAGGAAAACTCCCTAAAGACCTTTTTAACTATTTGGCGCAACTTGCAATTTCAGGCCCTGCTGTATGCATCGTTCGTTCGTTAGCAGGTCAAGATTCACATAATCACTTAGTTGATATAAGTGAGAGCGCATTGGGCTTTGTAAGTTTGTTTAATAAACCTGAGTCAGAAAGAGCGATTAAAAAACGCTATTACAAAGCACCTTATTGGCAAGCCGTTATCCAATATTGCGCAGACGGTAACTTACAAGCGGTGGTTGATGAGTATTTTCATTTATTGATTGGCTCTGGGCAAAATAGTAGCGAAGCGTTATCAAAATTAAACAGTGTGTTAAGTACAAACACGGTTTCTGTAGGTTGTCATTTTCACGAAGATATTGCCCTCAAGAAGAGTGAAGGTTCGTTAGGAGAAAAGTCCACGTTAAGATGCCATTATGCTGTTCCTCTTGGTAACCAAAAAATGACGGATGAAAAAGGTATGGTTAGGGTGTCTCATGTTCGTGATGCGTTTAACTCACCGTTTAGGCCCTTTGTGCTGAATTCAACATCTATTGGGCAGGAAGGGCTAGATTTTCATTGGTATTGCAGTCGTATAGTTCATTGGAACTTGCCATCAAACCCAATCGACCTTGAACAGCGAGAAGGTCGTGTAAACCGCTATAAATCGTTAGTTGTTCGTAGGCGACTTGTAGAAAGGTTTAAAGATGAAGTTAACTCAAGCTACCAACACTCTTGGGATAAGTTGTTTGAGTACGCTGATCAACACACAAAAAACGAAAGGCTTAGTGATTTGGAACCATATTGGCACTTGTCTTCAGGTAGTGCTCAAATAGAGCGCATTGTGCCTTTGATGCCAATGAGTAAGGACTTAATCAAGTTAAATGAATCTTTGAAGGTGCTTTCGCTATATCGCTTAGCATTTGGGCAGCCAAGACAAGAAGAATTAATAGACAACCTTTTAGAAAGAAGCTTTACAGATGAAGAAATTGAAAACATTAAGTATAAGTTGGTGGTAAATCTGTCACCTCTAGTTCATTCTAAGAAAACTAAGACAAAGCTTGCTTCATAAATGCTCTAAAACAGGATACCAAATAGATACCAAAAAATTAGAAATAAGGTACGTTTATCAGTTATGAAACTTGTCGAAGAAACGAAGAATACGGCTTTCATAACACATCAGCACTTATAAGCGATTATGGTCATTAGGCTTTAAGATGCCGTTCTATTTTTATGTTGAACTCGAGCACGCCGAAATCAATAGGGCAGCTGCGAAACATGGGATTATATTACGCTTTTTCATAAAGTTTCCTTTGAAAATTATCTAGATAACGCTATTAAGTAGCTACAAGTTCTGGCTAGCACTCTCATACAGTCAGAAATTAAATGTAATTTTATAGTTGATTTTGCAAGGTGGTAATTACACTAAGTTACGCGCTATTACAGCAATGCAATGTTGAGTAGCTACATTTAGACCGCAAAAGTAAGCCCTGAACTATGTGACAGGTGTTAAACGAGCTCCCTTTAACAGAAATTTTTTGGGTTATCTTGAGACCGCATAATTTTACTAGTGAGCTGCATAACATGACAGGATCAGCTACAGATATCGAAGTGAAGTTCACGAGTATGATTGAACTGAGCATCAAGAAAGTTGAAATAGATGATGAAAAACGGTCTAATAGGCCATAAAGGATACGATGTTAGGTCAGGGAATGAGCGCAGCTGTAACGATATAGCTTATAAATCAACGCAAGTGAAGTCGCTCGCCTTAATCTATTCTCGCCACTTAAACAACATCTACCTTGTAGGTCGAACTAGTTTAGTCTGATCCAATAACGCGTTATGCATACTACACATATATAATTTATAAAATCATTCCAGCAAAAAGGAGTTGCTCGTGATAGTTAAATACATTTTCACTCTGATTGGTTCCGCACTGTTAATTGGGTCTCTTTTTATGTACAACAGTACCCAAGATTTCCTAAACCGTGCAATCATTACCGAAGGCACAGTGGTAGACCTTATTCGTTCCCAGTCTGAAGACTCGGATACCTATGCTCCTCTCGTTAAATTCCGCACCAAAAATGGCGAAATAGCGGAGTTTGTGTCCTCAACTGGGGGCGGTCCTAACAGATATTCAATAGGAGAGGTTGTAAGCGTCGTTTATCTAGAAGATTCAATCGAAAAAGCTGAAATTAACGATACTTTCTCGCTTTGGGGCGGGGTTATGATCTTAGCTGGAATAGGCTCCGTATTTTTTCTAATTGGACTTTCAATTATCTTATTTGGCGCGTCAAAAAATAAGAAAGTGAAGTATCTAAAGGAAAAAGGGACACCAGTGGTGGCTAAGTTTCAGAGTGTTGAAGTTAACCGTAGAATAGAGTTTAACGGCAAAAACCCTTACCAAATTTGTGCACAATGGAGAAACCCAGCAACATCGCAATTGCATATTTTTAATAGTGATAATATATGGTTTGATCCAACCAATCACATAGACCGAGAAGAGATAACGGTGTTAATTGAAAAAGGAAACCCGAGTAAATACCACGTGGATATTTCATTTCTTCCAAAGGTCGCGTCTTAATCTTATGAAAGTGGATGGATCGTAACTACAACACTAAGTATGTAAAGTTCACGTGGGCTGAGTTTGCAAATCTATTCGAAATAGCGCTTAATAAGGCGCTATTTTTGTCTGTATATGGAAGTAAGATGAGTAAACGTGCACTGGTTTTTCCGCCCAATTTTAAGTTGGTTTTGTACGCGATGGCGGTGATGTGCCTCGTACAGGTGTTGGGGGGGATTTTTGGCTTACCCGTCTATCGTTTTGGGATTGTACCGCATAATGTGCATCATTTGAGTGGTGTGTTAACCGCGCCTTTTGTGCATGGTAGTTGGGGGCATTTGCTGAGTAATTTGCTCGGCTTAAGTATTAGCGGCTATTTGGCTGCAAGATTACCAAGGTTTAAGCGAGCTACTTTTTTTATTGTGGTTGCTACAGGGCTGTTGGTTTGGCTGTTTGCTGGGCATGCTAATCACATTGGTGCATCAGGCATTGTGATGGGGTATTTTGGCTTACTGCTGGGTGCTGCACTATTCAATCGCGATGTGCTTGGCATTGTTAGTTTTATAGCTCTGCTGGTATTGACTTACTATGCCAATATTAGCTTTTTAGCGACGTTATTTGATTTTTCGGCGCAGACGAGTAGTTCAAGCCATATTTTTGGGTTTTTAAGCGGATTATGCGGGGCATACTTAACCAAGCAAAAGCGTATTGCTCGGCGTTAAAGCAGCATAACCTACCAGTGACGGCAGGTTATGCTTTGGGATTTAATTTATTACCAAATACGCACGCGCTCTTCTGGTGCTAGGTATAGTTTGTCACCCGGTTTAACGTCAAACGCTTTGTACCATGCATCATGGTTGCGAGGCGCAAGCGCTCTAAATTGCCCCGGTGCGTGTGTACCTGCTCGTAGCTGGTTTAGCATGCTTTGCTCAGTACGCTTTTCTTTCCATACCTGTGCCCAGGCAAGGAAGAAACGTTGGTCGCCAGTCAAGCCATCAATCACAGGTGCTTCTTTGCCGTTTAGGCTCAGTTTATATGCATGATAAGCCATTGCAAGGCCGCCCACGTCACCGATGTTTTCGCCAAGGCTATTACGACCGTTTACGAAGTTACCTTCAATAGGCTCATATTGGTTGTATTGTGCCGCGAGTTTGTCTGCCTTTTCTTCGAAAGCAGCGCGGTCGGCATCGGTCCACCAGTTACGTTGAATTCCGTTGGCATCTGATTTAGAACCTTGGTCGTCAAAGCCGTGGCCCATTTCGTGCCCTATCACCGCGCCAATACCGCCGTAGTTTACTGCAGGATCTGCATTTGGATCGAAGAATGGCGGTTGTAAAATTGCCGCAGGGAAAACGATTTCATTAAACGAGCTGTTGTAATAGGCGTTAACGCGTTGTGGTGTCATACCCCAGCGGTTACGATCGGTTTTTTCAAGCTCTTTGGCGATACTGTCATTGCGGAAAAACTCACGTAGGTTTTTCACATTCGTCATTAAGTTATCGCGGGTTAACGTTAACCCATCAAATGATTGCCATTTATCAGGGTAGCCAATCTTAGGAGTAAATGCGGCAAGTTTGGCCTGAGCATTTACTTTTGTTTCTTCACCCATCCAGTCTAAGCCTTCAATCCTTTCACCAAGCGCGGTGCGTAGGTTTTCAACCAATTCTGACATTTGTTTTTTAGAAGACTCTGGGAAGTAACGGGCAACGTACACTTTACCAATGGCAAAACCAAGAGAAGTGGTGCCAGACATTTCGCTGATTGCGCGTTTCCAACGTGCGCGCGGCTCTTGCTGACCACTTAAATGTTTGCCATAAAATTCAAAGTTAGTATTGAAGATATCTTCAGACAGCAACGATGCATTGCCGCTAATTGCGTGATAAGTTAAGTAGTCTTTCCAAACGGCCAAGTCTTCAGAGTTGATAAGTGCAATCATCGCTTTAATCGGCTCTGGCTGAGACATATTTAGCTGAGGCACCTTGTAGCCCGTTTCAGCAAAATATAAATCCCAATTAAAACCTGGGTACTGCGTAGCCAGCTCGTCACGTTTGACTTGATTTAACGTGAGGTCACGGTTTCTGCGTTTTTCGCGTGGCCAATGGCCCTCTGCAATTTTAGTTTCAAGTGCAAGAATGGCTTCTGCGCGCTCAGTCGGCTTGTCTTTACCCGCAAATTTAAGCATATCTGCAATATGTGCAACGTATGCTTCGCGAGTTTTAACAAAACGCTCAGCTTCTTCTAAATAGTAAGAGCGGTCTGGTAATCCAAGTCCGCCAGCACCCATCGACATCTCATATTTATTCGGATCTAGACGGTTAAACCACATACCGCCGCCGATCGGCGCATTGACGCCAGTTAGCCAAGATTGTCCAAATGCTTTGGTGAGGCCGTCAGTGCTATTAATGGCGTCAATGTCAGCAAGTAGTGGTTGAATAGGTTTAATATCAAGCTTATTGAGGGTTTCCACATCCATATAAGCATTGTAAAAATCGGCAATCAGCTGCTCTTCGGCGTTTAGGTTTTCGCCGTTAGCAATCTCTTCGATAATGGTTTTTACTTGTTCTTCACTGCGTTCAGCAAGTGCTGAGAATGCACCAAAACGCGTTTTGTCTGCTGGCATTTCGTAGTTTTTGTACCAAGTGCCGCTGGCGTACATAAAGAAATCATCGCCCGGTTTTACACTTTCATCGCGTGCACTGAGGTCAACACCAAAACTACCTAGTTCTGCCTTACCTGTTGCTATTGCCGCATTTTCTGCGTGTTTGATTTCACTTGTTGTGACTTGTGGCTCAGAGCAAGCTGTCAGCATGATGGCTGTGAGCGCACTTGCTATTATCGTTTTTTTCATTATGTAGTCTCTATTTAGTTCGAGAAGTGAGTCCGACAGTCGTCTTACTGTATTTACTATCGGGAATGGAACCATTGTCGAGTGAATACGCTTTTGCTGCAAGCATTTGAGTCGAATTGTTGGGAAATTCGCGATGAATGCGTTTTCAAAATGGAAAATGAGTGGTAGACATGCGATAGGAGCAGGCTTTAAATCAACAACAATATCCCTTATCATCTCGGCATTGTTATCGGTGCATTTGCACTGCATGGGCCACAAGAAACGAATTTATGCAATTATCACCAAGTTTAACGGCGCTTATAGAAGCGCTGCGTTGTTTACCCGGCATTGGACCTAAATCTGCGCAGCGTATTGCCTTTCATTTATTAGAGCGAGACAGAGAGGGTGGCAGCCAACTGGGGCAAAGCCTGACGCATGCGATGCAAGCCATCGGTCATTGCTCAAGCTGCCGAACATTTAGTGAGGTTGAGGTGTGTGATATTTGCCAAAGTATCAAGCGCCAAGACACAGGGCTACTTTGCGTGGTTGAATCGCCAACGGACGTATTGGCGATAGAGCAAACAGGGCAATTTAATGGCTTGTACTTTGTGTTGATGGGGCATTTATCGCCTCTGGATGGGATTGGCCCCAATGAAATCGGCCTTGATGTCCTGGAGCGTAAGCTAAGTGCCGGCAATATTAACGAAGTTATCTTAGCGACAAACCCAACGGTAGAAGGCGAAGCAACGGCACATTATATTTCTGAGTTATGCCATAAATATCAAGTTGAAGCATCGCGTATTGCTCACGGTATGCCTGTCGGCGGTGAGCTTGACCTGGTAGACGGTATGACGTTAATGCATGCGTTTAGTGGGCGCAAGAAGCTTTAATCTCACTTTTACCGATAAAAGCCTTGTTTTTTGAGCGATTGATCAAAAAAGCAGGGCGGTTTGTTAAAAATTTTGTTCAGTCTCTTGAAAGTTTTCTCTCCTCCCCCATATACCTAGCATATTGATAAAGAACACTGCATTAATTGCTTATATTGGAGAGAACAATGTCCGCAGCTCAAAAAGAAACATTAGGCTTTCAAACAGAAGTCAAACAATTACTAAACCTAATGATCCACTCTTTGTACTCAAACAAAGAGATCTTTTTACGCGAATTAGTATCTAACGCTTCAGACGCGGCTGACAAACTACGTTATTTAGCTTTGCAAAACGGTGACCTTTACGAAGGTGATGCAGAGCTTCGAGTTCGCCTAAGCGTAAACAAAGATGCAAAAACCATTACCATTTCTGACAATGGTATTGGTATGACGCGTGACGAAGTGATCAGTTCACTTGGAACCATCGCAAAATCAGGTACAGCTGATTTCTTTAAAAACCTAACTGGCGACCAAGCAAAAGATTCACAGCTGATTGGTCAGTTTGGTGTTGGTTTCTATTCCGCATTCATTGTTGCTGATAAAGTAACGGTTCGTACGCGTAAAGCGGGTGAGTCAGAGGCGGTTGAATGGGAATCGCAAGGTGAAGGCGACTTCACGATTGCTGAAATCGAAAAAGCAGAGCGCGGTACAGAGATCACACTACATCTTCGTGAAGAAGAAAGTGAGTTCCTTGAAACTTATCGCCTGCGCGGTATTGTGACCAAGTATTCAGATCACATTTCGATTCCTGTTGAACTTTATAAAGACCCGGTGCCTGAATCTGAAGGCCCAGATGGCGAGAAAATCGAAGCGCAACCTGGGGAGTGGGAAGCGATCAACAAAGCTACAGCACTTTGGACTCGCGATAAATCAGAGATCAGCGAAGAAGAATATAAAGAATTCTACAAGCATGTCGGGCATGATTGGGAAGAGCCACTCACTTGGGCACATAATAAAGTAGAAGGTAAAACTGAATACACCAGCCTACTTTATATCCCTAAAAAGGCACCTTTCGATTTGTATAATCGTGAGCGTCAAGCTGGCCTTAAGCTTTATGTACAACGCGTGTTCATCATGGATGACGCCGAGCAGTTTATGCCAAGCTACCTGCGCTTCGTGAAAGGCTTACTAGATTCTAACGATTTACCGCTTAACGTATCTCGTGAGATCCTACAAGACAACAAGATCACTCAAGCTATTCGTAAAGGCTGTACATCTCGTGTACTTAAAATGCTTGAGCGCATGGGCAAAAACAAACCAGAAGATTATCAGGCATTCTGGAATGAGTTTGGTAATGTGATCAAAGAAGGTCCTGCTGAAGATTTCGCAAACAAAGATGCCATCGCAAAACTATTACGCTTTAGCTCTACACATACTGACGAGAAAACACAAAATGTTTCTCTTGAGCAGTACATTGAGCGCATGAAAGAAGGCCAAGATAAGATTTACTATGTTGTGGCTGATAGCTTTGAAGCAGCAAAGAGCTCACCGCACCTTGAAATCTTCCGTAAGAAAGGCATTGAAGTCCTACTCTTGTCAGATCGTGTTGATGAGTGGATGATGAGCCATCTCACTGAATTCAACGAGAAGCCACTTCAGTCAATCACGCGTGGTGATCTTGACTTGGGTGATATGGATGACGAAGAAACGAAGAAAGCACACGAAGAAAGTGAGAAAGAAGTTGAAGGCCTAGTTGAGCGCGTGAAAACCGCGCTAGGTGATAAAGTGAAAGAAGTGCGCTTTACGCACCGCTTAACCGATTCTCCGGCGTGTGTGGTTGCAGACGATCATGACATGAGCTCTCAAATGCAAAAGCTGATGGAGCAGGTGGGTCAAGCTGTTCCTGAGTCTAAGCCGGTATTTGAACTTAACCCAGAGCACCAATTGGTTAAGCATTTGAATAACGAACAAGACGAAGACAAGTTTGGACAGTGGGCGGAAGTGCTCCTAGACCAAGCAATGCTTGCAGAGCGTGGTAGCCTGAAAGATCCAGCGGGCTTTGTAAGCCGTCTTAATAAGCTAATGCTAGATCTACAAAAGTAGTTGATATAATGTTGTGAAAAAGTCGGTCATTGTTAAGTGACCGGCTTTTTTGTGTTCACTGAGGGTCGCGAGAGTCGGTTATAGGCTCTTCAGTGCGCCAACAACTTCTTCGTAGTTTGGTTCTTTTGCTAAATTTTCTACCAGCTGCTTGTAAATAATCTTGTGTTCCTTATCTAACACAAAAATCGCACGACTGAGCAAGCCCATATCTTTAATCAACAAACCATAATTTTCACCAAAAGAATGCCATACGGCGTCTGATAATGTTTTAACTTTGTCGATATTTTCAGCTTTGCAAAAGCGCTTTTGCGCAAATGGTAAGTCCGCACTAATCGTCAGCATGGCAACATCTGGAAATTGGCTTGCTACTTTTTCATTGAAATGTTTGGTTTGTAGGCTGCAAGTGCCAGTATCTAGGCTTGGTACAACACTAATTAAAATCGCACGACTTTCAAAATCTTTCAGGGTAACCGGGCTGAAGTCAGCATCTGCCACCTTAAAATCCGGCGCAGCCTGACCTTGCTTTACACCAGTACCAAGCAATACCACCGCTTTACCTTGCGCTTTTACCTTGCCCATATCTACCGAGTTTTCTGGTAAATCATAAGCCAAAGAAATCGCGCTAAACAGACCACTCGCTAAAACTAACATTTTCAGCATAAAGTATTCCTTTTGAAGTTAACTTAATTGATTTGAGTGTATTATACTGACAGTAACTAACCAAGCTTAAGTGACATTTAGATTGTCAAGATGGCGTTGTTTTATTAACATATGTCGCAATTTTAAGCTTTTATCTCATAATTATAACTAAAACTTCCCGACATCGTGCCGATACGCATGGGAAACAGAAAGAGAGCTTGTATGTCAACACTAGTCCTAATTTGTGACGATTCAAAACTTGCCCGCCGGCAATTGGCACGCTCGTTGCCAGACGACTGGGACATTAAAGTAGAATTTGCAGAGAATGGACTCGATTGTATTAAACAAATTAAAGCACTCTCTCCAGAGATTCTATTCCTTGATCTAAATATGCCGCAAATGGATGGCTATGAAGTACTACAGGCCATTAGCGAGCAGGATTTATCTGTGCTTACTGTCGTTGTCTCCGGCGACATCCAGCCTAATGCACACCAACGAGTGATAGAGCTCGGTGCTATTGATTTTATCCGTAAGCCCTGTGATGCAGCTAAACTTGCTGAAATCATTGAGCATCATGGAATAAAAGACAAAGCAATCCGAGAAAGCTTAGTCCATAAACTTGGTGAGCAGCTAGATCCAGAGATCCGTGATATCTATCAAGAGCTTACAAACGTTGCTATGGGGCAGGCGGGTGATTTGTTGGCGCGATTGCTGAACGTATTCGTCGAATTACCCATCCCGAACGTTAATGTACTTGAAGTCAATGAGCTGCATATGGCACTTCAAGCGATTGATGCTAGCGCAACTACCTCGGGCGTTTGCCAAGGCTTTATTGGTGGTGGTGTTTCTGGTGAAGCGCTGCTACTGCTCAATGATTCCAGCTTCAAAGAGATCGCGTCCTTGATGAATTATCATGGCGATCTTAATACCAAAGTTGAACTTGAGCTCTTAATGGATATTAGCAACATTTTGATTGGCGCAATTTTAACGGGACTATCGAAGCAGCTTGATATGTCTTTTAGCCAAGGGCACCCTGTTGTACTTGGTCAGCATTGTGATGTAGCAGAGCTTGTGAAAGCCAACAAGGCGAGATGGCAAAGAACGCTCGCCATTGAGATTAGCTATGGCATAGAGCATCACAACATCAACTGTGACCTCATGCTGTTATTCACAGAAGACTCACTTAAAACATTAAAATACAAAGTAGCCTATTTATTGGATGATTAACTATGCCTGCAGCCGATTTTGATATGAATGAAATCCATTGGTTAATGGATATGTTTAACACCGTAGATGTTGGCTTGGTAGTGCTCGATCGCGACTACAAGGTATGTATATGGAATGGTTTTATGGAAAATCATTCAGGTTTATTACCAAGTGCGGTTAAAGATAAAGACATTTTTGACTTGTTCCCAAGCATTGATGAGCAATGGTTTAGATCAAAAGCTGAACCTGTATTTGTGCTAAAAAACCGGTCGTTTACTATCTGGGAACAGCAACCTTATATTTTCCGTTTTAAAAATTATCGGCCTATCACAGGCAAAGCGGATTATATGTATCAGAATGCGACCTTTATCCCTTTGACTACAGTGACAGGTGATGTAGGGCATCTTTGTGTGATCATTTACGATGTGACCGATGAAGCAATCAATAAGTTAGAGCTTGAGTCGCTGAATAAACAATTAGAGAAAATTAGCCGTACTGACAGTTTGACTCAGTTGCATAATCGAGGCTTTTGGGAAGAAAGCTTAAAGCAGGAGTTTAAGCGTTTAAAGCGTAATCAAGGACAAAGCGCACTGCTTATGTTTGATATTGACCACTTTAAAGGTATTAATGACGAATACGGTCACAGTGGTGGGGATGAGGCTATACGCCATATCTCAGACTTGCTGCGTAAAACACTACGAGAAACAGACACCGCAGGACGTTATGGTGGTGAAGAGTTTGCGGTCACTCTTCTCGATACTGACGTAAAAGGTGCAATTACTTTTGCTGAAAGACTGCGGTCGTTAATAGAAAACTCGTCGATTTACTATGATGAGCAGCAAATCAAGATCACGGTTAGCCTTGGTGTTGCCGTCTACGAAGAGTCTTTTGAAAAACATGAGCAATGGATTGAAGCGGCAGACAGCGCTTTGTACGTTTCGAAAGAGGGCGGAAGAAATCGCGTCACTGTATATTCTGAAGACATGGCCAGCGAGTAAATCTATCTTTATATGGTGGCTTTTAGCGCAATGCGGTTTTACCCACACAGCCACTTTATATTCTCATCCTGATACAACGACACTTTGCATAGTAAACTCTTTTGTTGCGATTATTCGCGTTTGCAGTATTGAATTTAATAACACGCATAATAGAAGCTAAAGTATCTGAGCATGAAAAGGAGTAGCAACCCAAGCTGTTTGCTTGCTCCTAATTCAAACTAATACCAATTATCTTAATTAAGTGATCTATTTTGAGGTGAGAAAATCTTGTCGATAACACCGCTACCGCGTCCTGCTATCGCCAAGGTACCTACATCCATGTAGGCAAGGCAAAAATTTTGCTATTTAGTTGTTCTAAATAAGAAATTTTTAACGCAGTTAGCGTCAGATTTACTCCTTCAAATTGAGCAAGTATTAAGACTAATTGGTATAAGAGGGCTACGACTCACTTTCTTCTTCAGGGCATTGAGCTATCTGCTCGATATTGCCGTTTTCATCAACTTGCTCAAGCCTCACTTTAAATCCCCATAAGCGATAAAGGTGCTTTATCACTTCTTGCTTTGAAGCGGCAAGTGGGATCCCGCCTTGCGGTACATATCTTAGTGTAAGCGAGCGATCCCCCCGTACATCAACATCATAGACTTGAATATTAGGCTCATGATTGCTCAAGTTGTACTGCGCCGAAAGGGCACTGCGAAGTTGTTGATAGCCCATTTCATCGTGAATAGGCCCGACCTCCAAATGCGGAGATTTCTGTTTGTCGACAATAGTAAAAAGCTTAAAGTCGCGCATGAGCTTTGGAGATAAAAATTGGCTGATAAAGCTCTCGTCTTTAAAGTTTTGCATCGCAAAATGCAGTGTATCTAGCCAGTTACTCCCCGCAAATTCAGGAAACCACTGCTTGTCTTCTTCCGTGGGGGTTTCGCAAATACGGCGAATATCGACCATCATATTAAAGCCGAGCGCATAGGGATTTATCCCTGAATAAAACTTACTATTGTATGGCGGTTGATACACAACATTAGTGTGGCTTTGCAAAAACTCCAACATAAAAGAATCACTTAGTTTCCCCTCGTCATATAAGTGATTCAAAATAGTGTAGTGCCAAAATGTTGCCCAGCCTTCGTTCATTACTTGAGTTTGTCTTTGTGGGTAGAAGTACTGTGATACTTTACGCACAATACGAATGATCTCGCGTTGCCAAGACTCCAGCAGCGGCGCATTTTTCTCGATAAAATACAGAATGTTTTCCTGAGGCTCTGATGGAAAATGGAGGCGGCTGTCGGTTTCTTCGTCTTCACCTTTGGGGATGGTCCGCCATAATTCGTTAACTTGTGACTGCAAATAATCTTCCCGTTCTTTTTGGCGCTTTTGCTCCTCAAACATTGAGATCCGTTGTGGCCTTTTATACCGATCAACCCCGTAATTCATTAAAGCATGACAAGAGTCAATAAGGTTTTCTACCTCATCTATACCGTACTTTTCTTCACATTTGGCTACATAATTTTTAGCGAATACCAAGTAATCAATGATGGAAGATGCGTCTGTCCATGTTTTAAATAGATAGTTCCCCTTGAAGAAAGAATTATGGCCATAACACGCATGCGCCATCACCAGTGCCTGCATAGGCATGGTATTCTCTTCCATTAAATAAGCAATACAAGGGTCAGAGTTAATCACTATCTCGTAGGCGAGGCCCATTTGACCGCGTTTGTAGGTTTGCTCTGTCTGAATAAACTTTTTACCGTAAGACCAATGTGCGTAACCAATTGGCATGCCTACACTTGAGTAGGCATCCATCATCTGCTCTGCTGTGATCACCTCAATTTGATTTGGGTAAGTGTCAAGTCTGTAATGCTCGGCTACACGAGCAATTTCCTGATGATAGGTATCAAGTAAATCAAAGGTCCAATCTGGACCATCGTCAATTGGCTGATATGTCATCGCGCAACCTCCCAAAAATTATGCCGCACTTTGCTTATCTTTGTTCTTCTTGAACAATTCTCTAAAGATAGGATAAATATCTTCTACACCTCGGATGTGCTGCATGGCAAAGTTGTCAAATGAGTTGGCTACTCCTTGATACTCCCGCCATAGGCTTTGGTGTGCTCGGGTAGTTATCTCTATATATGCATAGTAGCGGACAATTTTAAGTAGTTTATTAGAGAGTATCTGGGTGCATTGTGGAGAATCGTCTGCCCAGTTATCACCGTCAGAGGCTTGTGCGGCGTAAATATTCCAATCGCCTTGGGCATACCGCTCTTGAATGATTTCATCCATCAATTTCAATGCACTTGAGACAATTGTGCCACCGGTTTCTTGTGAGTAGAAAAACTCTTGTTCGTCTACTTCTTTTGCTTGGGTATGGTGGCGGATATAGACTACCTCAATATCTTTATAAGTACGGGTTAAGAACTGATAGAGCAAAATATAGAAACGCTTGGCCATGTCTTTTGTAGCTTGATCCATTGAGCCAGACACATCCATCAAGCAAAACATGACAGCTTTGCTGGTGGGATGTGGACGCCTTTCGTAATTACGAAAGCGTAAATCGTAATTGTCGATGAAAGGCACAGCGGCTATCTGCTCTTTTAGTACTTGGATCCGCAGTTCTATGTCATTAATTTTCTGTTGCGGAGGCACAGGTTCTGCAAGCATATTCGCAAGCTCTTCTTCAAGCTCTTTTAACTCTCGGCGTTTACTTGAGGTCATCGCGATACGCCGTGCCATAGAGCCTTTTAAACTGCGCACAATATCTAGGTTACTAGGCATACCATCGCTACAAAAGCCAGCTCTATGCGTTTTCATTTGCATTAATTTATCTAGCTGGCTTTGTTGTAGGTTGGGTAACTCTAAGTCTTCAAACAATAGGTCTAAGTATTCGTCTTTTGAAATAGAGAATACAAAGTCGTCTTGTCCTTCGCCTTGGTTACTTGCCTCGCCATCACCTGAACCACCACCTTGCCCAGAAGGGGGCGTTGGATCCGATCGCCCGTTGAAAATTGATCGTTGCCTGGGTGAATTAGCTCTCTGTCTCCCCCTTTACCTTGATGGAAAGTGGGCTCGCTGATATCTCGTTGTGGGATAGAAATGCTCTCGCCACTGGAGATATCAGTCACACTACGTTTATTGATGGCCTCTGAAACCGCTTTCTTTATCTGCTTTTTATAGCGGCGGATAAAACGTTGGCGGTTCAGAGTACTCTTATTTTTGCCGTTAAGACGGCGGTCAATAAAATGCGCCATATAACCCCCTCTTCATACTAACAAGTTACTGTGACTTTCTGACTCTTAAATACCATTCTGAAAGTAAGCGAACTTGTTTTTGGGTATAGCCTTTATCAACCATACGATTGACAAAGTCCTCATGCTTCTTCTGATCTTCAGCAGAGGTTTTTGCATTGAATGAAATTACAGGGAGTAAATCTTCGGTATTTGAGAACATTTTCTTCTCGATAACCGTTCTTAGTTTTTCATAGCTGGTCCATACTGGATTATCGCCATTGTGATGGGCTCTTGCTCTTAAAACAAAGTTGACTATCTCGTTACGGAAATCTTTTGGATTTGAAATGCCAGCTGGCTTTTCAATTTTTTCCAGTTCGCCGTTAAGCGCGGCTCTATCGAACAGTTGGCCTGTGTCTGGATCTCGATATTCCTGATCTTGGATCCAAAAGTCTGCATAAGTAACATAGCGGTCAAAGATATTTTGGCCGTACTCAGAGTAAGACTCGAGGTAAGCCGTTTGTAGCTCTTTACCGATAAACTCGACATATTGTGGGATAAGATACCCTTTTAGGTGACTAAGGTAGCGCTCTTGTACTTCGGCATTAAATTGTTCACGCTCAATTTGCTGCTCGAGTACATAGAATAAATGAACAGGGTTCGCTGCGACTTCACTGTGATCAAAGTTAAACACACGAGAGAGGATCTTAAAGGCAAAGCGAGTTGAAAGGCCATTCATACCTTCGTCGACACCTGCGTAGTCCCGGTATTCTTGATAGGACTTGGCTTTTGGATCTGTGTCTTTTAAGCTTTCACCATCGTATACGCGCATTTTTGAATAGATACTGGAGTTTTCAGGCTCTTTAATTCGAGACAGCGCCGAGAACTTAGCTAAAGTTTCCAATGTGCCAGGAGCACAAGGGGCCTCTCTTAATTCACTATTTTCAATGAGTTTCTCGTAAATTTTGACCTCTTCAGACACTCGTAAACAATAGGGCACTTTGACGATGTAAACACGGTCTAAAAATGCCTCGTTGTTTTTGTTGTTCTTAAAGGTTTGCCATTCTGACTCGTTAGAGTGGGCAAGTATGACGCCGCTAAATGGCAAGGCAGAAATACCTTCTGTACCATTGTAGTTGCCTTCTTGGGTTGCAGTTAGTAGTGGGTGTAGCACTTTAATGGGTGCTTTAAACATCTCTACAAACTCCATCAGACCTTGGTTTGCAAGACATAGCGCCCCAGAATAAGCATAGGCATCTGGATCGTTTTGAGCGAAATGCTCAAGTTTCCGTATATCGACTTTACCCACCAGTGCTGAGATATCTTGATTGTTCTCATCTCCCGGCTCTGTTTTCGCGATAGCCACTTGATCAAGAATAGAAGGGTAGCGTTTTACGACTTTAAATTGGGTAATATCTCCATTGTATTCATGTAAGCGTTTGGTCGCCCATGGAGACATAATCGTTTTGATATAGCGCGAAGGAATACCGTACTCTTTTTCTAACAACTCGGCATCTTCTTGTGGGCTGAACAAGCAGAGCGGGTGGTCGTTAACGGGTGAGCCTTTTAAAGAATAAATCGGCACCTTTTGCATCAAGTACTTGAGTTTTTCTGCGATAGACGATTTACCGCCACCCACCGGACCGAGCAAATAGAGTACTTGTTTACATTCTTCTAGGCCCTGTGCGGCATGTTTGAGATACGATACAATTTGCTCAATGGCATCCTCCATACCATAAAACTCATTGAAGGCAGGATATCGAGCTATTACTCTATTCGAAAACAGTCGGCTAAGCCTGGCATCTTTCGACGTATCGATCATTTCTGGTTCGCCTATTGCCATCAGAAGTCGCTCAGGTGCGCTGGCATAAGCTGATTTGTCATTTTTACAAATTTCAAGAAATTCCGCGATGGTGTACTCTTCTTCTTGCGCGGCTTCATATCTGGCCTGATAATGTTCAAATATTGTCATAACGACCTCCAATAAGCTACTTTGTGTGGATTGCGGATCACAGATTTGGAAAGGTTACTTAAAGCTTAGTCGCGATATACAATAATACCCAAAAAAAACTAGATTTTTTATGTATTAATGTTGAGTTACAGGCATAAAAAAGGGCGCATTTGCGCCCCATTATTGCATCAATACTGATAGTTGATGTTAAGCTAGGTTGCTATTAGCGAAATCCCAGTTAACAAGTGCCCAGAAACCTTTTAGGTAATCAGGACGAACATTACGGTAATCAATGTAGTAAGCATGTTCCCAAAGGTCAACTGTGATGATAGGGGTAACACCTTCTTCAGTCAGCGGAGTTGCTGCATTTGAAGTGTTAACGATATCTAGAGAGCCGTCAGCTAATTGTACTAACCAAGTCCAGCTTGAACCAAAGTTGTTAACTGCTTTGTCGTTGAAAGCTTCTTGGAATGCTGCGAACGAGCCCCATTTTGCATTAATTAGTTCAGCAACTTTACCTGTTGGTTCACCACCTGCATTTGGCGCAAGGCTGTGCCAGTAGAAGGTGTGGTTCCAGATTTGAGCAGCATTGTTGAAAACACCACCTTCAGAGCTACATACGATCTCTTCTAGTGATTTACCTTCAAAGTCAGTACCTTCAATAAGACCATTCAGCTTTACAACGTATGTGTTGTGGTGCTTACCGTGGTGGAACTCTAGTGTCTCTTGAGAGATGTGCGGCTCAAGAGCATTTAGTGCATAAGGTAGTGACGGTAGTTCAAATGCCATATTAATCTCCATTTTTTGGTTGATTTGCCAATAGCGCATACGAAAGGTAGCTAACATCAGCCCGCTTTTCTATACCATTGGCCTATATAGTGATACTATAATTCCCGACTATTTTACTCAAGTTTTGGCAAACAGCAATGTGTGCCAGCGACTTAATGACTTATAATACACATTCTTTGTGAACATATGCCGAATAGCAGTCAAAATGTAGAATATCATGACTGGCGGTCATGCTTATTTTAGCCATGTCTCCCAAGATTCTATCGTTGCTAGAAGCTAGGTATCATGAATGCAATGGGTGTTGTTAAAGTGAGTAGCAAGCTAAAACGCCGATGTTAAACTAAATATTGATAGGCATTGGACGAAACGTCATTTTGAGGTAACTAATGGAAACTATTGACAAGATTAAACAGCAGATCGAAGAAAACCCAATCATTCTATACATGAAAGGGTCGCCAAAACTACCTAATTGTGGTTTCTCTTCGCAGGCGTCTCAGGCATTGATGGCGTGTGGTGAACAGTTTGCTTATGTTGACATTTTATTAAATCCAGACATTCGTGCTGAACTACCGCATTATGCGAACTGGCCAACTTTCCCGCAGCTTTGGGTAGAAGGTGAGTTAATCGGTGGTTGTGACATCATCATTGAAATGTTCCAAAAGGGTGAGCTTCAACCTCTTATTGCTGAAACTGCAGCTAAATATAAGAAAGACGAAGCGGCAGCGGAATAAGTTACGCGCTGATGGCAGAGTACCTACTCTGCCATGCTTTATTTTCTAAAAGCTTTTCAAATATTTTCCAACCTACTTTTTCTGTAAATCTTGCTGTCTGTTGTCTGGCTAAACACCAGCAGGCTCATTGATTTAACATACCTTTACTTTTCTTAACGCTATTCGCATTTATCTAAACCGTAGAAACTCACTTTTCTTTATCAAATCAAGTTGACGTTAGCGTCAAGCTAAAAACACGCTCTGTTCTGCATACCTATATAAACAGTTTAATGGAAAGGGCTTCAATATTGAGTTTTGTTAAATGCAAAAAGTGAATAAATATTCACTTTTGCGTTAGTTTACGTTTACGTAAACGTTTGTCATTAATTGTACGTCATTGCATTTTTACCGGAGTGATACCGGTGTCATTTTACAAATTTATATTCACTATTTTCAAAGTGGCAAAATTATTACAGTTTTGGCTAACTTGTCTTACCAATGAGAAATATTCAAGTTTGTGAATATGTATTCATATTTGTGTTGACTCTACTTTCAATCAAGGCTAATTTTGAATATCTGCCAGCATTTCGTCGTACCGTCATGGGCTGGCCGTTGTAGCAAGGGGAGGAGTCTATGTTATACGACTCAAAATTAGAAAAAGATAACTGTGGATTTGGCTTGATTGCGCATGTGAGCGGTCAGCCAAGTCACAAATTGATCCGTACAGCAATCACAGGTTTGGACCGCATGCAGCACCGAGGTGGCATTTCTGCAGATGGCAAAACCGGCGATGGTTGCGGACTGTTATTACAAAAACCGGATAGTTTTTTCCGTGCCGTTGCAGCTGAAAACGATTGGCATGTGGGCAAAAACTATGCGGTAGGTATGATATTTTTAAATCAGGATCATGAGCTTGCAGCTACGGCTGAAAAAGTGATCAGTGAAGAATTAGAAAAAGAAACACTGACGCTCATTGGTTGGCGTGAAGTACCCACCGATCCATCTATGCTTGGTCCCATCGCCAAAGCGCAATTACCGCAGTTTAAACAGGTTTTTGTCGGTGCCCCAGAAGGGTGGCGTCCTAAAGATTTAGAGCGTCGTCTATATATAGCAAGGCGACGTATCGAGAAACGTTTAGAGCAAGATGAGCAGTTTTATATTTGTAGTTTGTCGGGCTTAGTAACTATCTACAAAGGCTTAATGATGCCGGCGGATCTACCGAATTTTTATACTGATCTTGCTGATATGCGTATGACCAGTGCGATTTGTGTATTCCATCAGCGCTTTTCAACCAATACACAGCCTCGATGGCCGTTGGCGCAGCCATTCCGTTATTTAGCTCACAATGGTGAGATCAACACCATTGAAGGTAACCGTCAGTGGGCGAGGGCACGTGCCTATAAGTTCGCATCACCGTTATTACCAGATTTGCAAAATGCGGCACCGTTTGTCAATGAAACGGGTTCTGACTCGTCTAGTTTAGATAACATGCTGGAGCTATTTTTAGCCGGTGGTATGGACTTATTCCGCGCTATGCGGTTGTTAGTGCCACCCGCATGGCAAAAAAATCGTGCCATGGATGACGACTTACGAGCATTCTATGACTTCAACTCCATGCATATGGAACCGTGGGATGGTCCTGCAGGTATCGTGATGTCTGATGGGCGCTTTGCTGCCTGTAACTTGGACCGTAACGGCCTTCGTCCTGCCCGCTATGTGATCACCCAAGACGGTTTTATCACGCTTGCCTCAGAAGTGGGCATTTGGGATTACGCGCCAGATGAAGTCATCGAAAAAGGTCGCGTGGGCCCAGGTGAATTGCTGGTGGTCGATACCTTACATGGTAAGATTTGGCAGTCTGATGAAATCGATCAAGATTTGAAATCGAGACACCCATACAAAACATGGCTTGAGCAAAACGTTAAACGGTTAACGCCATTTGAAGCACTAGATGAGAAAGCGGCTGGCAAGCGCGACCTTGACGATGAAACCTTGCTGACCTATCAGAAGCAGTTTGGTTATACCAACGAAGAACTTGACCAAGTGATCCGCGTGATGGGCGAAAATGGCCAAGAAGCAACTGGCTCAATGGGTGACGATACGCCGTTCGCCGTGCTATCTGAAGGACACCGTTCGATATTTGACTACTTCCGCCAGAAGTTTGCTCAGGTCACGAATCCGCCAATCGACCCATTACGTGAAAACCACGTGATGTCACTCGCGACTTGTATTGGCCGCGAGCAGAACGTTTTTAACGAAACCACAGGCCATGCTAAACGTCTTCAGTTTGCCTCGCCGGTACTGACTTACTCTGACATGCAGCAGCTATTAACTGCCGATGACGACCATTACTGTGCGTGTAAAATTTCATTGATCTACGGAGCTGAAGAGTCACTGCAAGATGCAATCAAGCGCATTTGTGATGAAGCCGTTGCAAAAGCAGGTTCCGGATGCGTGATGTTAGTGCTAAGCGACCGAGAAATAGCAGCAGGCAAGCAAGTTATCCCTGCGGCGATGGCCGTGGGGGCAGTACAAAGGCGACTAGTGGATGGCAATCTGCGTTGCGATACCAATATTTTAGTTGAAACAGGTAGTGTGAGAGATCCACACCAGTTTGCCGTTCTGCTTGGTTTTGGTGCAACGGCGGTTTATCCCTATTTAGCATACGAAACCCTCGTTGCAATGTGTGATAAGAAGATCATTAGAAAGTCTTATCGCGAGGTGACTTTGTCTTATCGCGGTGCGATCAATAAAGGCTTATATAAAATTATGTCGAAGATGGGGATCAGCACCATTGCTTCTTATCGTTGTTCGATGTTGTTTGAAGCCGTCGGTTTATCCGATGAGGTGGTTGAATTATGCTTCAAAGGGGTTGCAAACCGTATTAAAGGTGCGTGTTTTGACGACTTTGCATTGGAGCAACAGCAGCTCAACAAATTGGCATTTAGCAAGCGTAAGCTACTATCACACGGTGGATTATTAAAGTATGTGCATGGTGGGGAATACCATGCGTATAACCCAGATGTCGTGCAAACTTTGCAGACCGCAGTGCGCTCGGGTAATTATCAAGACTACGTTAAATACGCGGAGCTGGTAAATAACCGGCCAATTACGAATCTGCGAGACATGCTTAAGCTGAATACGGCGCAGCAAGCAATCGATATCAACGATGTTGAGCCTGCGACTGAGCTATACAAACGTTTTGACTCGGCTGCGATGAGTATCGGTGCATTATCACCAGAAGCTCATGAAGCGTTAGCGATTGCGATGAATCGCCTCGGCGGTTGTTCTAATTCTGGTGAGGGTGGTGAGGATAAGCTACGTTTTGGTACCGAAAAGAATTCGCGTATTAAGCAGGTTGCTTCTGGTCGATTCGGTGTGACACCACACTATTTACGTTCAGCTGACGTCATTCAAATCAAAGTTGCTCAAGGGGCAAAACCAGGCGAGGGTGGCCAGCTTCCGGGTGAAAAAGTCACCCCTTATATCGCGAAGCTACGCTATTCGGTTCCTGGTGTTACTTTGATTTCGCCACCGCCGCATCACGATATTTATTCGATTGAAGACTTAGCTCAGCTTATTTTCGACCTCAAACAGGTTAACCCTGAAGCGATGATCTCGGTCAAATTGGTTTCAGAACCCGGTGTCGGCACAATTGCGACTGGTGTAGCTAAAGCGTATGCCGATCTCATTACCATTGCCGGTTATGATGGCGGTACCGGGGCGAGTCCTCTGACATCGGTAAAGTATGCCGGTAGCCCTTGGGAGCTTGGCCTTGCAGAAACGCAACAGGCGCTGGTTGAAAATGGTCTACGCCACCGCATTAGGTTACAAACGGATGGCGGCTTAAAGACCGGATTAGATATCATTAAAGCTGCAATTTTGGGTGCAGAGAGCTTTGGTTTTGGTACTGGCCCTATGGTTGCGCTTGGCTGTAAATACCTGCGGATCTGTCATCTTAATAACTGCGCAACAGGCGTTGCGACACAAGATGATACGCTGCGTCAAAAGCATTATCACGGGTTGCCAGAAATGGCGATGAACTACTTTAAGTTTATTGCGCAAGAGGCTCGTGAACTGATGGCGTCTTTGGGAGTTGCAAAACTCACCGATTTAATTGGCAGAACGGATCTACTTGAAGCCATTGAGGGTAATACGGCGAAGCAGAAAAAGCTCGACTTAAGCCCGCTTTTAGCGAAGCCGAACAATCCCTCAAATGAAGCGCTGTATTGCACGCATATTAATCCATCACATTACAGTGGTGCGTTGAATGAAAGTTTGCTTGCGAAAGCGAAGACAGCAATCGACGAAATGACGGGTATCTCGTTGGTGAGTCGTATTTCCAATACAGATCGCTCTATCGGTGCAATGTTGTCTGGTTATATCGCTAGTAAACATGGTAACCAAGGTATGGCGGCAGATCCAATCGCACTTGAGTTACATGGTACTGCTGGACAATCGTTTGGGGTATGGAACGCCGGTGGACTTGAAATGACTTTAGTCGGCGATGCTAACGACTACGTTGGTAAAGGGATGGCTGGTGGAAAGCTGGTTGTTCGTCCTCCTATCGGCTCTAGCTTTGCCTCTCATCAGGCGGCTATCATCGGCAACACCTGTTTATATGGTGCGACTGGCGGCAAGTTGTTTGCAGCAGGTCGCGCCGGAGAGCGCTTTGCGGTACGTAACTCGGGTGTTCAAGCGGTTGTTGAAGGGCTTGGTGATAATGGCTGCGAATACATGACGGGAGGCGTGGTATGTGTGCTTGGTCAAGTTGGTGTTAACTTTGGTGCAGGCATGACAGGTGGCTTTGCCTATGTACTTGATGAAGAAAGTGATTTTGATAAGCGGATCAACCCTGAGTTGGTCGAGCTGGTAGACCTCAAAGCGCTTGCATCGCACCAAGAACATTTACGCGGTTTAATTGCAGAGCATCTAGATTTAACGAGCTCAACCCGTGCTGAGCAGATCTTAGCTAACTTTGAGTTGTATTTACCAATGTTTAAATTGGTAAAGCCAAAGTCGAGTGATTTAAACAGTTTACTTGGCCACCGAGCGCGTAGTAGCGCTGAGCTAAGAATTCAGGCGCAGTAGGAGAGAGCAATGAGCGAGAACGTTTACCAATTTATCGATGTACAACGTGTAGATCCGCGCAAAAAGCCTATTTCTACGCGTAAGCAATCTTTTGTTGAAATTTATGAGCCATTTTCTGAGCAGCAGGTGCATTCGCAGTCTGATCGTTGTTTAGATTGTGGTAACCCGTATTGTGAATGGAAGTGTCCGGTTCATAACTATATTCCGCAATGGCTCAAGCTTATTCGTACGGGCAGAATCATCGAGGCGGCGGAGCTGTCTCACCGTACCAATAGCTTGCCTGAAGTGTGTGGTCGAGTATGTCCGCAAGATAGGCTTTGTGAGGGGTCGTGTACGCTGAACGAAGAGTTTGGTGCAGTGACCATAGGAAATATTGAAAAATATATTACCGATACGGCGTTTGCACAGGGCTGGAAGCCTGATCTTTCCTACGTTACTTGGACCGATAAGAAAGTCGCAATCATAGGTGCGGGTCCGGCTGGACTTGGCTGTGCAGATATTCTAGTGCGAAACGGCGTGCGCCCTGTGGTGTATGACCGCAACCCTGAAATTGGCGGTTTGCTGACCTTTGGGATCCCGTCATTCAAGTTAGAAAAATCGGTAATGGAAAACCGTCGCGAAATTTTCACCGACATGGGTGTTGAGTTTAAACTCAATACAGAAGTGGGTCGTGATGTCTCAATGGATGAATTATTGTCGCAATACGATGCCGTATTCTTAGGGGTGGGGACGTACCAAAGCATGAAAGGCAATCTTGAAAATGAAGATGCCAACGGTGTTTATGATGCACTACCATTTTTAATTGGTAATACTAATCGAGTCATGGGCTATGACGAAAGTCAGCACAGCTATGTGAATATGGCAGGTAAGCGCGTGGTGGTACTTGGTGGTGGGGACACCGCGATGGACTGCGTTAGAACGTCAGTCAGACAAAATGCGCAATCTGTGATCTGTGCTTATCGTCGTGATGAAGAAAACATGCCAGGCTCAGTTCGAGAAGTTAAGAATGCCAAAGAAGAAGGCGTTGAATTTAGATTCAATTTGCAGCCGGTTGGCATTGAGGTCGACAGCTCAGGCAAAGTCACGGGTGTTAAAATGGTGAAAACACAATTAGGTGAGCCAGACAAAAATGGTCGCCGTAGCGCTGAAATCGTGGAAGGCTCTGAACATACTCTAGAAGCTGACGCAGTGATCATGGCATTCGGTTTTAAACCTCACAACCTTGATTGGTTAGCACAATACGATGTCGCAATAAATCACTGGGGCGGCATTGTTGCACCAGAAAAAGGCGCATTTACACATCAAACAAGTAATCCAAAGATCTTTGCCGGTGGTGACGCCGTACGAGGTTCTGATTTAGTGGTGACGGCGATTTTTGAAGGCCGTAACGCCGCTGAAGGCATTTTAGATTATTTAGAAGTTTAACGCTTTTGTCGTTCACAAACCCCAACTACACTCGTTGTAGCTGGGGTTTTTTATTTGAATTTTGCGTAGTTAGCCGCTAACTTAATTTCACTCTAGATGTATTTATCAATAGTATTAAGGAAAGATCATGAATGAAACAATAAACTCAGGCGCTGATGCGGTCACTGCAAAGATAGCGAGTGTAAACGATTGGCGTGCAGTGGTATTGCAGCAGATCAGAAGTCTGATCCTAAGTGTTGATAAAGATGTAGAGGAAGATATCAAATGGCGTAAGCCAAGCAACCCAACAGGAGTGCCCGTATGGTCAAAAGCAGGCATGATCTGCACGGGCGAAGTATACAAAGATAAAGTCAAACTTACCTTTGCATACGGCGCAAAGTTTGAAGATGAGCACCAGTTATTCAATACTGGATTTGCTGGTAACACTCGACGGGCGATTGATATAAAACAGCAGGACACCATCAATGAAGCGCACTTTTGTAAATTGATCCGTGCGGCAATCCGGTTTAATGTAGAGCGATAGCTCAAACAACGCGCTAAAAATATATTTTATCCCCAAACTGTAAATAAGGCCGATTAACAATAAATTGGGTAAGTTATCAGCCTAATAACAGCTACGCACTTTGTACTTGTAATAATTCCTTCGCACTTGCTCTTGTCGTATCACTTATTTTATCACCGCCAATTAACCTTGCTATTTCATCAATGCGTTGACTTTCTGCCATAGGGGTCATTTTGGTAAAGGTTTCGCCATGTTCTACCCGTTTTGCGACAAAGAATTGGTTGTGACCACTGCATGCCACTTGCGGTAAATGGGTAACACAAATAACTTGCGTAGACTGGCCAAGCTGGCGTAGTAATTTACCGACGGTTGCTGCCGTTGGACCTGAGATCCCGACATCAACTTCATCGAAAATCAAAGTGGGTGTCGTGACGCGTGTTGCGATAATAACTTGAATGGCTAAGCTTATTCGAGATAGCTCACCGCCTGAGGCAACCTTGCCCATAGGCTGTAAAGGTTGGCCTGGGTTTGTAGAGACATAAAATTCAATGTGGTCATATCCAAGCGGGCTCGGTTTACCGCCAAGATTAGGCGTTAACTGGATCTCAAATTGACCATCGCCCATCGCAAGCTCTTTCATACTCGCGGAAATACGCTCGTTAAGAGATGCACTGGCTTGCTGGCGGCTTTGACTTAATCCAAGCGCAGCTTGGTTATACGCGTTGATGGCTTCGGCAATTTCTTCTTCTAGCGCATCCAGTCGTGCAGAATCAGAGCTAATCGACTCAAGTTCGTGTTGTAGCGTTTGATGGTGCTGAAATAGTAATTCAGGCTGGACTTGATGTTTTCTAGCTAAATCTAGTGCCTGAGAGAGTCTATCTTCTAGCTCTTGTAACCGCATTGGATCTTGTTCGACTGAATCGGAATAGCTGCGGATCTCTCTACTTGCTTCTTCCACTTGTACTGCGGCTTCTTCAAGCACTTGCGCAATATTCTCAAGCGTTTTGTCAAAACTGGTAAGTTCAGAGAATACTTGTGCACTTTGGTGTAGCTGCGATAGCACAGTCTGATCGTCATTTTCATAAAGGCGAGATAGCTCACGGTGGCATTGTTCTAAAATGGTTTGGCTATGACTTAGGCGCGAATGTTCGGTCTCGATATCTTCATATTCACCTTCTTGTAGGGCAAACTCGTCAAGCTCTGCTACTTGGTACTCAAGTAGTTGTTTTTTTGCGGCTTGCGCCTGCTGTGACTTTTGTAGCTCGGCATATTCTTTTTGCAGCTTATGGTAGTGATTATACTGCCCCTTAACTGCTTGTAACAAAGTCGTATGGTTGGCATAGGCATCCAGCAAGTGCAGTTGATACTCTGGCTTTAGCAGTAGCTGATGGGCATGCTGCCCATGGATCGCAATAAGATGTTGGCCTAACTCCTTTTGCTGGCCAGCAGTAACTGGGGAGCCATTGATGTAGCTTTTACTACGCCCACTTTTACTAATAACACGACGAAGAATACATTCATTCTCTTCGTTATCTAGCATATGCTCCGTTAGAAAGCGTTTGGCAGCGGGGAGGTTGGAAACATCAAACTGAGCAGAGATATCCGCTTTGTCGGTACCTGGACGAATAGCAGAAGGATCAGCGCGCTCACCAAGACATAAAGATAGCGCGTCGATTGCAATAGATTTACCTGCGCCCGTTTCACCTGTAATTGCGGTCATGCCACAATGCCAGTCAATATTTAGCGCACTAACAATAGCAAAATTTTGAACATTTAAAGCTAAAAGCATACTGTACACCCTAACAGAGAATTACTGTTAATTTATACAGTATTTTATTGTTTAGCAACTCAAATTAAAAAATTCCGCTAAAAATAATACCAAGATTAACCGATGGCATGCTCTTTTACTGAGTCTGCTGCTTGCATTTGTTGGCTGGATGGTTCTGAATTGCTTAGTTCTTGCGAGCCTAGTTCATCTTCATCTTGCTGTAGTGCTGGCGTATCAGGTGTTTGAATGCGTGCAATGAGGGCGGGAAGCATCTCGCGATAGAAATCACGATTATAGGCAATGCCTGCCGTAGGTAATTCGGCAACAAAATATTGCAATTGTTCAGCAAGCAAATCCAAATTGCCGTTTGAACGACACTTATTGAGCTCGTTTGTCACTGAATAGATAAATAACTCAGACACTTTTTCCAGTTGCGCCAAGTTCTCTTCCGAGTGCGCTTGAACAACAAAAAAGTTGCCAACAATTGCATTGAGCTGCGGTGCGTATTTTGGCCTTAAAATCTTCGCTTCAACGAATTCAGCAACTTTAAGCTTAAAGTTGCTACTAATCACTTTTAAACGATCGTTAAAGGCTTTTTTTTCCGCTTCACGGGCTTTTCTTCTATTATTTTCAATCACTAAATATACCGAAAGAATAGTGATAAGCAGCGCTAATGTGAAAAATACAACGTAAGCCATTTTATTGTTATTTACCTAAATTAGAAAATTTAACCAAAGCTATTTTGCGTAACTTTGCGTACTTAGTAAAGCCTACTACCCCAATTTAATTTCTGTCTAAGAACATTGTAGTAGGAGTAGCATTTCGGATGGATCAGTCTTAGTCTTTTCTCCGCTTTTTTGATGATCACTTCATCACCAGGGAGCACCGCTAATACCACGTGACTGTCACAACTCACTTGTAAGCTGTCGGTGTTTTCTAGACTTAGCTTAAGTTTGACTTCTTTCTCTGCATCCACCACTAAAGGCCTGCTGGATAAGGTATGCGGAAACATAGGGACCAGTGAAATAGCATCGAGTTCAGGGGTTAGAATAGGTCCACCACCAGAAAGCGAGTAAGCGGTTGACCCCGTTGGTGTGGAGACGATTAAACCGTCCGAGCGCTGTGAAAATACAAAGTCGTCGTCGATAAAGGCCTCAAATTCAATCATATGAGCGACCTTATCAGCGTGTAATACGGCCTCGTTCATCGCTAAATTTGCGCTTTTAAGTTGGTGATGTCGGTATACTGCTACCTCTAACAGAAATCTCGACTCTTCAATAAATTGGCCGCTCAACACCGCTTCTAGTTGTGCTTCAAAGCCTTCGGGGTTCAAATCTGTCAAAAAGCCTAAGTTACCGCGGTTTACACCAATCACGGCGACATCAAAACGAGCCAGCACTCTTGCTGCGCCAAGCATGTTGCCGTCACCCCCAACAACAATAGCAAGATCGCAGCGTTTACCTAGTTCAACTAACTCGACTACAGCGTCTTCGTCTAACGACTTTATTTGCTCCGCAACGCGATCTTCTACGAGTACTTCATATCCTAATGCTTGCAAAAATGTGTAGAGTCGTTGTAAGGTCGTCCCCGCGCCTTCGTGGTTGGGTTTGCCAATTAAGCCGATGGTGTTAAACGTGGTCGTCATTCAGTCATTTGTCCTTGGTATCTTTGTTGCAAGATTATATTAAAAGCGTAGTGCTTGAAACTGGCAATTGACACCCATATTAAAATAATTATGAAACTAAATCCCAGAGATGAACAAATTCTGTGTGCGGTCATGCGCCATTATTGTAATGGTGAAGGGCAGCCTGTTGCATCCAGCAAAATTGCAAAGCAGGACGGCCTTGCTATTTGTTCTGCAACCGTACGCAATGCAATGGCAAGACTTGAAAATCAAGGCTTATTGTATTCGCCGCACACGTCAGCTGGCCGCGTGCCCACCGACCAAGGTGTAAAATTCTGGCTACAGGAGTTTTTTCCTCTGGCTGATGTTGCCGTTCATTGGCAACCAGATCAATCCGCAATAGTCTCTTTTGCACATTTATTGAGCCAAAATTTCCAGGTGTGTTGCTGCGTGGGATTACCACAAGTTAGCAGCAAACAAATGTTCCGTGTAGAAGTGCTCGATTTTGACCGTAAAAATTGGCTGGTCTTACTGTTAGATAGAGCGGGGCAATCACACAATATTTGTATTGATAAACCCGTTGACGATTCCGACGCGTTGCGTTACCAGTTCGCGGCTTGGATGAATACCGTATTCAGTCAACAAACGTTAGTTGAAGGCTTGCACCGAATGCGCGCTATGGCACACAGTGCGCCGCCGAGTTGTCATCATATTTTGGCTCAGTGGACTAAACAGTTAAGTCAGCAATTAGGCTCAGATAATGCGATCGTCGTTGGCGAGCGCTATTTATATAACCGCTTAGAGTTGGATAGAGAGATTAATCTTGGCGTCGGCTTTTTGGATCAGGTCGAAGACCACTTGGCGTTTAAAGACGGCGTATCAGTGTTACTTGGTGAAGAGTTAAGCATGCTAGGTTTACATCGTGTCGTGGTGCTTAGTGTGCCGTATTTCTCCAAAGGGGAATATCAAAGTCGTTTTTGTGTGATTTGCCCTGCGGATTCAAAGATCGAAGCCATCTTGTCAGAATTCAAAAAATTGCCGCAATAAAGGGTTGAAACTCTCATTTCAATCCCCATAATTACCGCAGTTGTAAAGAATCGGAGAATCACCATATGTCTGAGCAGACAAAAGCCCCAGAGCAAGAGCTTGAACAAGAACAAACACAAGTGGAAGCAGAAGTTGTAGACGCACAAGCAGAACAACAAACTCAGGAAGAGCAGGCAGAAAATGCGGGTGAGTTGAGCCCAGAAGAAGAAATCGCTGGTTTATACGCTGAGCTTGAAGCAGCTAAGCAAACTATCGACTCACAAAAAGATAGCGTTGTTCGCGCCGCCGCTGAGCTTGAAAATGTTCGTCGCCGTGCAGCGCAGGACGTTGAAAAAGCACACAAATTTGCGCTAGAAAAGTTTTCAAACGAATTACTACCTGTAATCGACAACCTAGAGCGTGCCATTGAGTTTTCTGACAAAGAAAACGAGACGCTCAAGCCTGTGCTTGAAGGTATCGATATGACTATCAAGACATTTGCCGATGCCCTAGCTAAATTTGGTGTTGAAGCGGTAAACCCGCAGGGCGAAGCGTTTAACCCAGAGCTACATCAAGCAATGTCAATTCAGCCTAGCAATGATGTATCACCAAATACTGTGCTTGCTGTCATGCAAAAAGGCTATACCTTAAACGGCCGTCTATTGCGCCCTGCAATGGTGATGGTGTCTAAGGCTGCTGACTAAGCAAATTAAATTTGAAAAAGCCGCTCACTGAGCGGCTTTTTGCGTTTAGTGCTGTGTTTAGCCTACCAACTACATTGCTTTACTTTATCAAACCAGGCACTTGAAAAAGACTTGGTTGTGATGGGGAGTGGGGCGGTTACTTCAATGCCTAACTCCTTTGCTAAATATCTATGTACTAACCGTTTTACTTTATCGCTTTCTAACTGAGTATATGCCAGTTGTAACGCTTGCTTAGCACTTTGGCTGGGCATTTCCCCTTCGAGTTGTTTATGCCGCGCCTCAAGCCATTGTAACCATGCTTGTTTTGATTCGTTTGGAAAGGCTGTGGTTAGGGTTGAGGTGGGCCCTTGTAAACGTTCGTAGTTAACGGTTTGTTTTTGAATAAGGAAGACAAACATTAAGTTAATTCCTGCCGAGATTTGACCTGAGCGCTTATCAACAGCTTGATAGCCCAGCAGGGCGTGACGAAAATACTGCTCGGCTTCAAATATTCGACCTTGATCAAGCGCGAGACTACCTAAGTTATTTTCAATCATCGCCAGTATCGGGGTTTGTTTTAATTCCTCAGCAAGTTTACGTGCCTTTGCATACAGTATTCTCGCTTTTTGATAGTCGTCTTGAGTGCGGGCAACCAGTGCCATACTATTGGTAAGTGTAAGTCGTTGGCGGTCATTTTCCGCATATTTGTAGGCACACTTGAGGCTTATGTCGGCATCATCAAGATATTCTTGTCGGCGCAACCAAATTCCAAGTGCACTCAAAATCGTTGGAAGATTTGCTTTAAAAAACATATCATCAGGATACAAAAAAGCTGCATTTATTGACGTATAGAGCCTATCTACTTTATTTGTTGGTACAGATGCTCGAGCACTCAGCAAATGCCACTGAATAAATAAAGGTACGGGTACGTCTTGCAGCTGTTCTAAACTGTCGAGAATAATCAGTGATTGTGCAGGGTTAACAGTTATATAGTCGCTGGCCTCGTCTAGCTTACTTTCAAAATATGAAAAGTCTTTCGCCAACGCGTGTGGGCAAAAATAAAATGTACAAGTTACAAAGAATAAAAACCGAACCAAGCAAACCTCAACCACATTTTGGCGTATCTATTAACTGTAGTCGGCAGCAGCAAATAGTTCCAAATCAATTACGATAAATAGCATTATACAAAGATAAACAACAATATAGAGATCATATCTTCGGATACAAGTGGGTATCAGAAGCTGCACTAGAAGAAAACAAATCGCTGAGCACGCTCTTGTGCGCTTCGATTAGTTGATTGATGCTTTCAAGATCCGCAGTTGTTAAACTGACTTTGCTAAGCATATAGCTAACTGGTGTTTTATTCGCGTCGGTACCAGAATAGATAACATCGGTATACTCTTTGGTTTGAATAAAGTATTCGCCCGCGAGCTTATCCTCTACAACGTAGTCAACTCGTTTTTTGCTCAACATTTTAAAACGACGAGCGGCATTGGGCAGGTGTACCAGCTGATCGTTATAAAAGTCTTGTATCAGTTTTTCAAAGGCAATGCCATAGTAGCTGCCAGCATTCAGTGCAAATGTGTTTCCTGCAATAATCAACGACTCGACTTCACCACCAATTTTTGGTTTGTCTTTATGTTGAAATAATGCCATGACTTCTTGGCGATAAGGTTTAGTGAAGTAGGCAAACTTAGCTCTTGTTGCCGTCTTGGTCGCAGCCATTAGTACGTCTACTTTACCTGCTTTTAGCTCCGCTAGCATTCTTGCTGAAGTGGGATAAAATACGTACTTTAGGCAATAAGAAGAATTTTTAAATAGGGTGTTTAAGGCATTAATCTCTAACCCAAAGACATTACCTTCTTTGCGAGAAAGATAGGGAGGCCAAAGTGTCTCATTTATTCCTATTCGCAAAGTTTTACTGCATTTGGCTGAAGCTTCGAATGCTAAAAACACGACGAGCAAACTGAGTAAAAGCGATTTAGTGTGTTTCATGGCGTAAATCTCTGAGCGTTATATGACGCATGCTTACCATATAAGTAAAAGATGGCAAGTACGCGCGTTGTTAAACGATTAAGAATGTGCACGCTATCCACGAAGTGTTTTTTACTTCTTAATGTATTATCGTACATTGCGGCTATGTGCGAGTACCGTAGCTATGGTATTGATAAGCTCGAGCTGTTCTATGGGCTTGGCAACATAACCATCAAACCCCACGCGTTCATACAAAGCTCTGTCTTCAGGGAAAGCATTTGCAGTTAATGCGATTATTGGGATATTGGGGTCCTTATTTTTAAGGCGCTTGCAGGCTTCAACACCATCCATTTCAGGCATTTGAATATCCATAAGTATTAAATCAGGTTTGTTTAGCTCGAATTGTTCAATGGACTCTTTGCCATTATTTGCAATTGTAATATCACCATTGGCTTTACTGATCATAGAACGAACCACCAGCTGATTCACAGGGTTATCCTCAGCCAGCAATATAGATGTACCACTTAAGTCAGCTATTTTTAGCTGGTCGCCTTTAGGCTGCTCTGACGTATACTCAGATTTTTGCATTGGCAATTCGATGCTAAATAGACTGCCTTCGCCAACGGTGCTTTCTACTTTAATTTTGCCGCCCATCAAGTCAATTAAAGAGCGGGTAATGGAAAGACCAAGCCCCGTACCACCAAACTTCCTAGTGGTGGACTTATCTGCCTGCTCAAATCGTGAAAAGAGTTTTTTGATTGTGGCTTCGGTCATCCCTATGCCAGTGTCGGCAACGGTGATAAGCATACCAGAATCATTTTGTAGCGGTTTTATATGGGTAACAATACTGCCTGTCTCAGTAAATTTAATGGAGTTAGATAAGAGGTTAAGCAGCACTTGCCTGACTCTTACTTCATCACCCATCCAAAATTTATGCTCAAGTTCAACGTGGATCTTAAGCTTGAGTCCCTTGTTTTTCGCTAACACCAAAAAGTCTGAACGCAGATGTTCAACCAACACCTCAATATTAAAGGGCCGCTCCTCAAGCTCAATCCTACCGGCTTCAATTTTAGAGAAATCCAAAATATCGTTAATGATGGTGTTAAGTGCTTTAACTGAGTAAGTGGCCTTTTCAAGCAGATTGGTGGCGGTGCTGTTAAGCGGCTCTGATTTTAATAGTTGTAATGTGCCGTATAAGCCATTCATGGGGGTTCGTATTTCATGACTCATATTAGCCAAAAAGACGGCTTTGGCGTTGGCTGCTTGTTCAGCAGCCTCTTTAGCGTGCGAGAGTTCTCGTTCGTGCTTGAGCTGTTCAGTTAGATCTAATGCTATGCCTAAAAAACCATCAATACTGCCGCGTTCGTCGGTTAATGTTGTTACGTTCAACTTTATTTGAACGTATTGATTTTGCTTGGTAACGTAAGTCCATCGGCTAGTATCTACCACACCTTGTTTGGCTTTAGCGACAAAAACGTCAAATCCAGGTTCAATGACTCTGTCAAGCTCTTCCGTCAATGCTTTGGCTCTTGCTACGACCTCTTCCTCAAGATGGAAAATGGCTGGGGATGATTTACCAATGAGTTCCTCTTTTTTATACCCTAATAAGCGTTCGGCTGCAGGATTAAACTGAGTGATGATACCATCGCGATCAGTAGCTATAATGGCATAACCCGAGCCTTCGACAATACTGGTGTGAAGTTGGCTGTATTTAACGATTTCTTTAGTTCGTGCTTTTACTTCCTGCTCTAATGAAGAGTTCAGCTTAGCAAGGGACTGTGCTCTTTCTTCTTCTGCAGCAAGTTTCTCTTTTTCTGCTAAACGCTGACGCGTAAACTTAAAAGCAAAATATAAGTAATGATTGCTAATAGAGCAGAGACTAGCAGCGCCACTTGCAAAATGGTATTAGGAGAGACGAGATTGAGTGAACGGATAAATTGCGGAGTCGGCCAAATTTTTACTTCCCAAGTGCGACCAAACAAGGTGACCTGTTTAGCCACTGAGTTATCTAACCCTTTAACATCCTCTTTTAGCACCTGATAAAATGGTGTATTTTCATCGTTATTGGTTATATCGGAAATTTGAATCGAAACATCTTGTCGAAAAGAAAGCAAAGTCGACAGGATTTCATCAATTAGTAACGGAGAATAAGTCCAGCCAACTAAGTTATCTAACCGATTTTCTTCATTTTCCGCCATACCAATAGAGGTATAAATTGGGGCGAGGATCAAAAAGCCGTATTTAATTTTATTGTCGGCTTGCACTAAGGTAATTGGGGCGGTAAGTCTTGGCTCATTGGCAGTTGCAGCTTCTATTGCCGCCGTTCTACGACTCGTTTCGGAGCCTATATCCAAGCCGACGGCTTTATCATTGTTTACTTCGGGTTCAATATACTGGATAACAAATTTGCTGGTGTTATGCGGATTTAATGTTTTGATTGAGAAGGTTCTATTCGTGCGTTCAGCCTGTGCTTGTTCGAGAAATATGTCTACTTTGTCGACGGGGACATATTTGATGATCCCAACGCCACGAGCTCCAGGGTACTCCGCTTGGAAGTCAAACGACCTGATATAGCGCTGCATCGCTTGATAGTCAAAGCTATGCTGTTGGTTTGCGTAAATCGCAGTGCGTAGCCCTAAAATACCGTACCAATACAGTGTAACGCGCTCGTTCACACCCTCAGTCACATGGTCAAGCCGCGAGGCAAGTGCAGACGCGACTTTTTCAGCATGATGCTGCTTTTCTTGCTCATATAACACCAGCCCATAAAGCATACTGCCAACTAACACAAGAAGTGCTGCGACTAGTGGCAAAAATCGGTTCTGGCGAACTGTGCGAGCATTCGCTAACGACACGCTATATTCCTTACGCTTTAAATCTAACCAATATGTTAGTCCAGAAAGCATTGAATTGATAGTGATTGCGGCGAAGTGACAATTCTGAATTTATGCCTAAATTGGCTCATTGAAGACATATTTTGAATTGTTATTTGGATAAATTGTATATTAAGGCTGGCTAAGTCCCTTAGCCTTAAAAGCTAAAATAAATATGCGAATTTTGGGCTTTATATAAATGTGGTCAAGATGTGGACACTTTTTAGGATGAAATGTGGATATTTGCCCCGAAAACAAAAAAGCCAGTCAAAGCATATTGCTCTAACTGGCTGTTTTAAAACGCTAAAATTTGGTGGAGCTGGGGGGATTTGAACCCCCGTCCGGAAAGCGTCGACCTTCGGTCCTACATGTTTAGTATCGTCTTTTGGTTAACCTTTAAATCTCGGACGAACACGATAAGTAAAGGCGAGGCCGCTTGGTTTTAGCCCTTCAACCCCGGCCAGGGTTTCCGTAGCGATCTTGTGTAGGGTGACACTCCAGAACCAGATCCACAAGAATATCATGGAGGAGTGCTAGCGGGCTATTATGCCGCTAGAGCGTAGTTATCGTCGTTTGCGATTACTTTAAATACGGCTTTTTTACGAGGCCAGCCGCACCTCGACATGCACCTTAGGCTTCTTGAATCCCGTCGAATCCTAATCAGCCCCTGAATAAATTCAGTACTGTTAGTGTTTGAACATCTAACAACTAACTATGTCTCGCATTATACATAGGATTAATGTCATTACAATGGCTTATCATGTCATTTGCTGATGATTTAACGAAGCATAAGCGTGTTTGATTAATTACTCACCGATTGCTGAACAAGGCCGTAAGTGTTAAATATATAACGGGCTAGCTTTTGGGTGGCGTGATTAAGTACTTGCGAAGAATCGTCCTTTGCCACCATATTGATAGTTCTCTAAAGTATTGAGCAGCTTTTCAGGAAATTGAATTTCTGTTTCTGAACGGCCACTCCGGCGGGCCTCTCTTAAGCTGGCCTTTTGCATGGTGATAACGTCGATTTTTTCATTCTCGGCTCGTGAAATATTGGCAGGAGAGGGGATACCGCTCTCTTGATTTAGGCCTTGCTCAACAGCAAAATGATGTAAAGAAAGCGAAGCATGCTGCCCTAAATCCAATATTCCTTCGTCATACAGCGATTTGGATGCTTGAGAAAGCTCTTTCTTGGTGATGTGGGTAAAGTCGAATTGCGCTTATTTGGTATGGCTAGTTGTTGCCTCTGTTACTGGCAAAACACTTCCCTTAGCTTCGTTTTCTACTGATTGCGGACGCCCGCACCTGAGCCTGATTATATAGCACTGCTTGGTGTTGAACTTTCATTTAGCAAATCCTTCTGAAATATGTATAACAACTTCAGCAAGGTTTATGCTCAAAAGTGGATCGACAAAGTGAAACATGCTGCTACAAGTTGGACGACCAAAGTGGTGAGTATGTTGCCTTTTGTGTTTACGCTCCGCGCAACCAGTTGCGTAGTCTATCTTTGAGTTGGCTGAGGTCGTCTTCACAGATCAGGCCTATCTCAAGTTCTTTGGCGCGTAGCCTTTCTGAGGTTCTTATGCCTTGATAGCTCACCAGTAGGCCTCTTGCCTGTACGCCGCCAAACAGTTCGCTGAGTGAATCAAGTTTGTAAATCACTTGGTTGCCTTCCCCTTTACTGAACTTTTTGGTTTTGCACTCAATGAGGTGAAGCTTATTGTTGGCGAGCGCCACAATGTCTAGCTCGTTATTGACATAGCCTTGCCCCACGCGACGTTTAATCGCAACGCCTTGGGCGACATCTTGTAAAATCGTGAGTTCTTTTTTTAGGCTGAGGAGGGTGGCGTAAACATATTCTTCTAGCCAGCCACCGTTGGCAAAAAAGCGAGCGCCTGCATTAGCAAACTGTAATTTGTTGTCTTGCCTTATGGCGATGCTAGCATCTTCTAAATCGTCAATGAGTGTTTGCAAACTTGGGCTATTCATTTGGCTGCGACTCAAAGGCTCACTGATAAGTGCATTATCTTCGCTACTGGCAGCGAGATAGTTGAGCTGGGCTAGGGCATGGCTAAAATCTGTTTGACTGGTTGCCCATTTGGCGCCGAGCTGGCGATAGCGAATATCAACGATACCCTCATTTGCAATTTCGGTGATATCGCCGTCGATGAGGTTAAAAAAGTCGCGTATCTTTAATTTATCGGCAAGGATGGTGTTGACTCGCTCTGTTGGCACAAGCCAGTGAAGTTCGTCGCGTTCGGGTTCAATGATAAAACATTCAACTGGATAGGCGCGGATCACCTCATACATTGCAAGTAAGTGTTGGCGGTCGCCGCAACTGGCATTAAACACAAATTGGGTATTTGGTTGTTCACTAATTAGGGTATCAATGAGCTGGTGGAAGCTGTCGATTAAGGTGTCGCTATCTCGGCTGGTAGGAATAAGGGCATGATGTACTTTTACCCCTCTTGGCCCCAATACTTTCTTAATATCTTCAAGATGTTGTTGTTGTTGAGACTCTATTAAATAGAGGATTTCATCCGAGTTGATATTGTGGTCGAGTACAGGCGTAAGCGTGTTAATAAAGTTAGTGTCGATAAAACTGAGGTGTACGTGTTTTGTCATGACTGTCCCTAAAGGTTATGTCCCTCATGAAAGATGAAATTACCCTATAAAACGGCAAGTGTAAAACAGAGTAATACTTAGTTATGAATTTGCCGCCATCTCGCGCGAAATCCCAAAGTTTCTCTAAAGCTTTGTAGTGTAAAGCCGATAAATCCAAGGAAAATAATAGGTTGTCTTTTTAATGCACGGAATGATTTACATTCATTTATAATTTGTAGCAATTCAGGCGATGTTAAGCTTAACAATTTGGCGAAGTTATGCTCAAATGAGTTCGCTGCATTAAAAATAACAACATAACAATAAGATCGTGCATACTTTTCAGGGTTGATGAATGTCATTATTTCGTTTTGATGAGGATGAGGGCTATGTCTACTTGCTCTCTCATCCAGTGGAATCCGGATTTCCGGCGAGCTCGTCTCAATTGATAGAGATGATTGAGGAGTCGCCATATGCGGATTTTGAAATCATTCATGCCAATATAGGTCAATTATTTGCCGCTAGTGAGACGCCCGAGCAGGACTCGCTGATTGTGGCTCGCGCAATCGATGCATCTATTTCTGTCCGTATTGAAGAAGGGAATATGCTTGCCGAAGCTAGAGTAACCACAGCCCGAGGTGGTAAGTTGGTGTGTATGAATAAAGCCAAACAAGCATTAAAACAAGCAGGCATTAGAAAAGGTGTCAGTGGCAAAGCGCTCGATAATCTTCTCGGCCAGCAGTTAGAACTCCCCCCAGGACACACTTATAGCGGTATTGTTGCACATGGTCAACGAGCCAAAGATGGCAACGACGCACGGTTTGTGCGCCTGTGTATGACAGCGCAGGACAGAGTACTCAGCCCGCAAGAATCGAGCGGCGGTAAGGTCGATATGCGCAACTTAGGTGCTATCATCACCGTAAAGCCGGGCAGCCCATTAATGAAAAAAGTCCCGCCAACTGAAGGCGAGCCGGGTTATACCGTGTTTGGTGATGTGATCGATCCAAAACCAGGCAAAGATGCACCACTTGAGGTGTCAGAAGGCACCAAGCTCGACCCCAACGATAAAAACCTGCTTATTGCCGATTCAAAGGGGGTGCCTGTAGCCATTCCTCGAGGCATGCGCGTTGACGATGTGCTGTGTTATGAAAACATTGATGTGACGACTGGGCATGTTGAGTTTGATGGCAGCGTGATTGTGAGCGGTGATATTAAAGATGGAATGCGGGTTAAGGCTTCGGGCGATATTACTGTTATTGGTTTTGTGGAGTCGGCTATTCTTGAAAGTGGTAGCGCGGTCACGATAATGCTTGGCACGATAGGCCGCAAGCGCACTGAAGGTGAACCTTTTTCATGTTCAATTAAAGCAAAGCGCAGTGTTTCGTTAGGTTATGCGCAGTACTGTCGAATTGAAAGTGAACAAGATATTCTCATTGAACGTCAAGCTTTGCATTGTGACTTGGCTTCCAAGCGTTTAATCAAAGTAGGTAAAGGTGAAACTCCCAGAGGCAAACTGATTGGCGGTAATGTATTGGATGCTATGCGTATTGAAACAGGTGAACTTGGGGCACCATCAGGTACAAGAACACGTATTTCATTAGCCCAAGACTGGGATAGTTTGCACGATAAGCACCGCGAACTAGTGGAGCTGGAAAAGGTGCTGGCGTCCAAAGTCATCGATATTAAGCAAGCCATGAATAAAGCACAGGCGTCACCGCAATCTCAAAAACGAGATGCCTATCTTGCCAAGTTGCAGCACAGCGAAGCGCAGATAAATAAGCACTATCGCCGTAATCAGCGTAACATCGGTTTAATACAGCAAAAAATACATCGATTAGCACGCTTGAGTCGAGTCACAGTCAATGAGCTAATGCACCCCGGAACCGAGGTAAAAATAGCAAAAGACACTAAGCTGTTTTCGCGAATTTACCCGCCTAATTTCGTTAAATTGCATGAAGGTAAGATCATGCAGCAGTTTACGACTGCCAAAACCGCAGAAATAGCGTAAAAACGAACACCTATAAAAATGCCAGCTTGTTTGCTGGCATTTTTATTATTCGGTGTCGGTTTCGGTTGTTGACTCGGATTCTGACTCAGCCTCCGGCTCAGGTAATGGCCAGCCCCCTAATGCTTGCCACTTGTTGACTATGTAGCAAAAGAGTTCTGCGGTACGCTCAGTATCGTAAAGTGCGCTGTGTGCTTGGCTGTTATCGAACTCGATACCTGCTGCACGACATGCCTTTGCAAGCACTGTTTGCCCTAATGCAAGCCCTGCGAGTGATGTGGTATCAAAGCTGACAAACGGGTGAAAAGGCGTACGCTTTATCTTGTTACGTTCAATCGCCGCATTTAAAAAGCCGTGATCAAAAGCAGCATTGTGGGCGACGACAACAGAGCGCTGACAGCCTGCGGCCTTTTGGGCTTTACGCACAGCTTTGCAAATTTCTTTCAGCACTTCATCTTCTGCAACTGCGCCTCTGAGCGGTGAAAATGGATCAATGCCATTAAAGTCAATCGCAGCTTGCTCAATATTTGCGCCTTCAAAAGGTGCAACATGAAAATGTACTGTCTGATCTAAGCTTAATATCCCGTCATCGTCCATTTTTAACATACTCACGGCAATTTCTAGTAGGGCGTCAGTATCTTTATTAAAGCCAGCGGTTTCCACGTCGATAACTACAGGAAAGAAGCCGCGAAAGCGTTTTGAAAATAGCGTTTGCTCGGTATCAGACATAATCTTCTTGGTTTGTGAAATTTAGCGGCCTATTATACTGATACCTCGACAAGAAGCGAGCAGCTTAAGAACGCCTAGTGTGGTACATTTATTGCTTATCTTTAAATAACACGAATTGCTAGAGACAAGCTCAGGTTTTTGGCGTGTTGAGAAAATACAGATTAATGGTTGATGTAGTGAGGTGTTAGGTGATTAAGTTATATAAATCAGCAGGTTGGCTTGGTATATCGTTATGCGCCATCACCTTTAATAGCGAGGCTGCAATGCGGCAATACGCTGCCGAAGCTGATTCATCACATTGGAATGTTGACCAAAACAATCGTTTGAGTTGTGCGCTTAATCATGAAGTCCCGTATTACGGTGAAGCTATATTTTCAAGTAATGCTAGTAAAAATAAAGACTTAACTTTTAACCTCGATATGATGGTACGTCCTGAAAGTTACGATTTTGCAGGGCTTGAATCGGTGCCACCGCTTTGGCGAGCTGGCAAACCGGCAAGAAGTATCGGTCAAATGAAATTACTGAAAAAATTTGACGGTGAACTTGAAAATGACGTCGCGTGGCAGTTGTTGACTGAGCTTGAAAAGGGCTACTTTCCCACTTTTTACTATAAAGATTGGCACAACGACGTAGATAAAATCTCGGTTTCTTTGTCGTCAGTAAACTTTAAACAGGCGTATTGGGCGTTCTTACAATGTCGCGATAACTTGTTGCCATATAGCTTTGAAGACATTGCTTTTACAGTGATGAATTACAAGAAAAATTCCAGCGAGCTGACAAAGTCGTCACGTAAACGCTTAGATATGATCGGCGAATATCTTAAAAATGACCCAAAAATTGAGCAAATTTACATTTCAGCCTATAGCGATAGTTACGGTGGTCGTGATACCAACCTGAGATTGTCAAAAAAACGTGCCGAGGCGATTAAATCATATATGGCGAGCTTAGGGGTTGAAGAGAATAAGATTATGACCGACGGCTTTGGTGAAAAACGCCATATTGATACCAATGACAATGCCATTGGTCGTGGTAAGAACCGTCGAGTCGTGATCCAAATTTCGAGACCTTGATGTTGGGGTTTTTGTTGTTGGATGTTGGGGTTTTTGTTGTTGGGTTGTTGGGTTGTTGGTTGTTGGGTTGTTGGGTTGTTGGGTTGTCGGGTTGTCGGGTTGTCGGCTTAAAAGCCGACCTACGAGCCGACCTACGAGCCGAGACACGGTGCTGATATCGGTTCTATTCTAATACCGCACTACATGACGCTTTTAATGCATTGGCATGACTGAGCTGATTGTGATAGGTGATGGTAATGGGCTGTGCGGTGTTTATCTCATATGCCAGCGCTAAATCTAACTCTACGCTTTTACTTTGCCCGGCATTTAGGGTCATAAATTCATTCGCTGAGGGCGCGAGTCGTTTCGCCATGGGTCCTTGATAAGTAAGCGGCTTACCATTTTGTGTCACCTGTAAAAATTGGCTCCACCAACCCTCAAAAGGAGTATGCCAAATGAGAAACTTTTCATCATTGTGCCCTACGTTGGTAAAAGTGAAATTAACGGGATAGGTCATACCTGAGTCGGAGCCCTTACTCACATTGCATTGAATGTTACTCTGTGCATTCATCGTTGCCTCTGAATTGGTAGTTTGGGCGGTGTCGTTGCAAGCTGATAGTAGCATAGCAGCGGTGATCATCATTAAGGGTTTCAACATACTGTTTTTGAGCCTGTTGCCACGCTCATTCCTTTTTTATTTTCAACGTAAACTCTTTGCACTATGCTGAGTATTACCATTGAATCACAAATAGCATACTCTCATGACCAAAAATAATAACAAAGAGTTCAATTCTTTTGCATCGTTTTACCCTTACTATCTTGCGGAGCACAAAAACAAAACCTGCCGTCGTTTGCATTTTATCGGCTCGACTGTAGTACTTTTGATTTTGCTCTTTGCGCTGGTCACGACACGCTGGTCTTTACTATGGTTGTTGCCAATCGCGGGTTATGGGTTTGCTTGGGTGGGGCATTTCTTTTTTGAGAAAAATAAACCTGCGACATTTTAATATCCGCTATATAGCTTGATTGGAGACTGGGTCATGTACAAGGATATTATCCGTGGTAAAGTACCTTGGTAAAGGAGACTCAGTAGATAATAAAAATGAATGTAAAACAAAGTGTTATTGCCATTAGTTGTGCGGTTTTATTGGCAGGTTGTCAAAGCGTCTCGGCCACAGGCACACGCACGCTGGCAACTTTTAGTGTAGATAATAGCCAGTGTTACGACCGAAAGGCGCAGCCTAGTTATTTTGCAGTTGATTCCCATCACCATTTTCAGCCATTTCGGGGCGATGCGGTCCCGTTTGATAAGCTCGTTGCTTGGGCTGAGCGTGCGGGTGTCGTGTTTATCAATGTTTATGGCATTGGTCAAACCTACGAGCGAAAGCCTGATTGCTTTGGTGAGCGTGGGTGCTACAGCCAGTTAATTTCACCTAGCATTCAAAATGACTTTAAAAATGCGAGCAATTATCTTAAATATGGCGCAGATAGCGTGCATCTTACCTTGTCTATGACCTTCGCTGACTTACACAAACCAGAGACTATTTTGCCAAAAATGGCACTTCTTGAAGACGAGTTCGGTGATTTATTTCGTTGGATGGGAGAAGTGAATTTAGTCAAAGCGGCGCATTTTGGTAACGGCCATCAAGCGGTAGATAAAGAGACTATCGCCAAGTGGCAGCCATTTATGGCTGTGCTAAAAGAAAAGCGTATTCCGCTTGCACTGCACGCTGACTTGGGCGATAACAACACGCCACTTAAATACTTACCTTTGCTTGAGGAAGTGTTAAAACGCTACCCAGAAAACGATATTATTTGGATGCACATGGGCGTCTCAAAAGAGTTAAACCACATTGATCCAGAGCTGCACATAAACACCATGGAGCGGTTATTCTCCCAATATAAAAACCTAAAGGCCGATCTATCATGGCGGATTTTGTACGACTATTACTTTAGTGACCCAGAAATTAAGGCGCAGTATGTTGAATTTATTAATGCCCATGCTGAGCGCTTTTTGCCGGGCAGTGATTTCGTCGCCAGTAAAAATAAACGCTTTTTCGACTATTTAGAGGAAGTCGATATCAATAGTCGAATTCTCGCCGAACTTGATGACAATGCTTTTCGCCAGATCGCCTTAGGTCAAAACTACTTTTCGCTGTTAGATTTACCTTATCGTGCGCCAGAGATCTGTGTTATACCAATTGTATTAAGTAAATGAGCTATTTTGAAGCGGGGAAATAGCTTTAGTGGCACCGCTCTCGCGTCCTGCTACCGCTAAGGTACCTATATCCATATAGGCAAGGCAAAAATTTTGCTATTTAGTTGTTCTAAATGAGAAATTTTTAACGAAGCTAATATGCTATTTCACCCTTCAAATTGATTGGAGAATTAATTCAATTGGTATTAAAGCGTCTCCTTGAGCATGGATAGCACATCGTTTACGTCTAGCTTCATCACTTTGTCGGTGTTCGCGAGCAATTGATCCGCGAGGTCTTTTTTACGGTGATGGAGCTCAACAATTTGTTCTTCAATCGTGCCTTTGGCAATTAAGCGATAAATAGTAACGGGACGCGTTTGTCCCATTCGATGTACTCGGTCTGACGCTTGCTCTTCAACCGCAGGATTCCACCAAGGATCCATGTGAATCACATAATCTGCTGCGGTAAGATTCAAGCCAGAGCCTCCGGCTTTGAGGCTAATCAAAAATACCTCGCCTTCACCTTTTTGAAAGGCATTCACGGCCTGCTGACGTGCTTTGCTTGGCGTGCTGCCATCTAAATACTGAAACCGGATCCCGCGTTTTTCTAAGCGACTTTTGATGAGTTGCAAATGGCCTACAAACTGACTGAATATCAGTGCCTTGTGATTGTTCTCTTGCAGCTCGGTCAGAAGCTCATCCAATGCCGCTAATTTAGAGCTGGTTATCTGACTTTCTGCCATTAGCAGTTTTGGGTGACAACAGGCTTGGCGCAAGCGGGTCAGCGCTGCCAGCATTTTAAAGCGTTGTTCATTGGCACTGTCTTGCTGCGTGGACTGCGAAATTTCGTCAATGGCGTTTTGGCGCAGCGCTTCGTAAAAGGTTTGTTCTTCTTGGCTCAATTGAATTGGTACATTGATCTCAGTGCGTGGTGGTAATTCGGTTAATACCTGATGCTTCATACGGCGCAGAATAAAAGGCTGGATCAGGTGTTTGAGTCCTTTACGGGCACGGTGTGCTGCAAGCTTATCTTCATTGGCGTTTTCAATGGGAGCGGAAAACTTCTCGCTAAAGCGCTTTAGGTTACCGAGCAATCCTGGGTTTACAAAACGAAAGAGTGACCAAAGCTCGGTGAGATTATTTTCTATTGGGGTCCCTGTGGTGATCAGCTTAAACTTGCCTTTGAGCGCGCACGCGGCTTGCGTGCGTTTTGCTAATGGGTTTTTTAGCGCTTGGGCTTCATCGGCAACAATGGTTTCAAAAGCGATAGGTTTTAAGATATCAACTTCGCGCTGTAGTAGACCATAGCTTATTATCACACAATCTAGAGGTTGCAAGTTGCTCAGCATCTCAGCTCTGGCATCAGAATGTGGATAGTCAGAAAAGAGTTTCACCGACAAGGTTGGAGCGAACTTTTGGATTTCTTGTTGCCAGTTGAAGCAGACCGATGTTGGCGCGATGACAAGCGTCGGGCCGACATTGGCACGGGCCAATATCATCGCCAGCGCTTGGATGGTTTTACCCAATCCCATATCATCGGCAAGGCACGCACCTGCCCCCAATGGGCAAGTCGCATAGCCCAGTCAAATCCCGCCTGCTGGTAGTCGCGAAGCTCGGCTTGTAATGTTGAAGGAAGCGTTGGAGTCAATGCGACGGCTTGCTGCATTTTTTCGTTTTGCGCTTCCCAGGCAGGCAAGGTTTTCATCCGCATTCCAGTGGTGGCTTCAGCAATTAAAGGTGCAGCTAGCGGGTGAAACTTTCCGCCCTCGGTCGCGTTATTGAGCTGGTCGAGTTGTGCTTTTAACTCACTCGACAGAGCGAGCACTTGCTCACCGTCAAGCGCGATAAAGCGGCCATTGCTGGTGGCAACCATTTTGAGAAGCTGTTTAAGTTCGATAACTTGGTCATTACTTACTTGTAGCTCGCCGGTCATGTCGAACCATTCATTTTTCTTACTCATGGCAAGTTGCAAATGTTGGCTTTCGAGTTTGCTACTGAGCTTAACCTTTTTGCCTTTTGGCCATCTGAGCTTTAGCGCCATGGGGCAAGGTTCTTGATTAATCACCAGCTCAAGTTCTTGCAACACCTCTAGCGCTTCATCCATTTCAGCTAAACTTAAGCGATTATCTGTCATCTCCAAAAATAGTGGACAGTGCGTATCTAACTCATCCAATCTTTGCTGCTCAAGTAACAAATTTCGGGTGGTGGATAAACGTTTACCATCGATTTCGGCGCTGACAGTGGCAATACCGTGTCCCGGATGAAAAATCGGCCCCTTTTCGCCAAAGGGCATAACCACGCAGTGAAAATCGAGTCCTTGATGATAAGGTTGAATGTTAATAACAAGCGCTGATTGCGCTTCGATACTATCCAGCCCAGTATCAATATCTGCTAAGTCTGACTGTACATTAAGATAAGGTGCAATGGCTTTAATACTCGACAGCACCTTTTGTTTTGCACTGGCAGGCACGGTTAATCCGGATTCACCAATAATCTCAGCGACCTGTATATGTGATTGGTTAAACACAATAAACTCGTAGTGATGCTCAGCTTGCTGAATAAATGAGTAGGTTTGCGGTTGACCAAAATAGCTGGGTAAATTAGGAATAGAGAGCAGCAGATCGTCGCCATGTTGACGGATATGTAACTCGGGAGATTTCTCGGCAATAGTAATGGCTTGTTTTAAGTCGTCTTCATGGTATAGGTTGGTGGCGCCGACTGCGGCTTTTAACGCGGGAATTCCCGCAAGGGCGTAGTCCGCACGACCATTGTAGCCATAACCCGATTGTGGTGCGATGGCGTCGATCAGCTTTTTATCAGACTGGCTGATATAACTAAATTGCTCGGGGTGCTGTTTCAGTTGTTTGCAGGAAATTGGCTTACCTTTTCCCCAGCCTGTTTTACCCCGTTTTTGTTCACGTGCTAAAAACTCAATATCAAAGCGACCTTGCCTAATTTGCCAAATAAGGCGAAATTGTTCGTCAACTTCTTGGCTGGTATTTGCGTTCGGGTTGAGCGCAATAAGCTTGTCCAGTGCTAGATCCCATGCCGTCTTTTTGGCAACGAGATGACTAACATTAAGCTTGGGATTAAACGCGAGCGGATATTGCTCACCGTGCATTGCCAGCATCAACTGCTTTGCAAGTCCAGCAAAAAGAGGTAAAGAGAGGCGCTCAAACGTTGCGATGCAGTCATCGAGACTGGCAAGCGTTTTGGCATCTAAACTTTGATTACACCAGAAGTGTGCAAAGCAGTCGAGCAAGCGACCTAAGTAATAGTCAAAAACATGAGATTTCTTCAGGCTTGAATAATTTAAATGGGCGCTGCTGTAGCTACTGTTTTGCGACAAGCTCTCTGCGCAGTATAACAGCACGTTATTGGCAAAGAAGTTATTATAAGGTGCTTTGCTGTCTTGGCTTTCAAACTCAAGCTGTTGAGAGAGGGTGTCAAATAATGCGGCATCATGGCTATTGGCTTGCTGCAATAACGCCAACTTATGAAACAAACCCAGTGTTCTACCTAGGTACTGCTTTTTACGTTTGGTGATTTTGTCTTTGGCTTTTAGTGCTTGTTCAAAACAAACGATAAGGTCGTCGTGTTGTTGTAAAAAAGCAATGCTTGCCATAATTTGTGCACTATAAGCGGTTTGGATATTGGCCACCAACGCCTGAGCCTTATCCAATTGCAGGGTATAGATTTGATATTCTGCTAATAAACAGGTCAGTAGCGGGCTTTGTGTCTTGGCTTGAACCTGTGTGAGTATTTCAAGTGCATAGCTAATGCTGTGACCACCTTGTAGTAAGGTATATAGCAAGGTTGCAAAAGCTTGATATTGTAAGTCATCAGCAAGCGCCGAAAATCCTTCAACTGTAAAAGGATAAAAATACAGTGGTAATAGCACTTGATTGGTCTTATGGCACACCGCCTGTGGGTCTTTCGCCAGTCCTAAATGATTGCGGGCTTTTGGTAGTTGATTGATAAATAAAAAGTCTCGAATGAGTCGCTGTTCATCGGCAAATTGGCGTTCCCATTCATAAGCATTCAGTACAGGGATAAACTCTTCTGCGATGTTAAGGATTGCTAAAAACTGGCCGTCAGCCATGACTCGATGGCTTAAACTGGTCGCGAGTTTTAGATTTATTTGCACTCCATCTTCGTTAAAAGTCACTAACCCGTCTGAGCGCCACTTCATAATTTGGCTATGACTCACACCTTGTTCAAAGTCATTTTCGGGGATGATCTCTTTTGCCACGAGCGCTTGAACTAGGCGTTTGAGTTTGATTGCTGAAACTGGTTTATAGACGACCGCCAGCACACTCAACAGCGTTTGCTCATGCACAGGTAGGTTATGCACTTGATTGATTAGGGCTGTGATTTCTTCGTTAATTGCTGATGGAAAGTCAAAATTCATCGTTTGGTCGTAGTATTCAATTTAAGACACTGAAAACTACCATAATATAGGTTGAACTGCCATGAAGATAAACAAAGTCAAAGTTCATTTTTCGGTTATGGTGGTTCATTCAATACACTGAAAAATAGTACTATATTATTTAGTCTGAACTGCTATGAAGATAAGTAACAAGAAAGGTGAGGGAGGCGATGCCTCCCTTTTGGTTAGCCTAGCATGTTATACAGTAATGCAGAAACCGCCAGCAAGCCGACGAATAGCACAAAATAAGTGCCAATGTGGCTTTTGTATTTTTGTAGTGCCGGTACTTTAAACACGGCAATGGTTGGCATGATAAACAAGATCATCGCAATGATCGGGCCTGAGATTGCCCCCATCATGTCCAAAATACTTGGGTTTAATACGGCGCATACCCAAATGGCAACAAACATAAATACCACGCCTAGCTTGTCAGCAAGCTTGTAGCTCATGCTCGTTTGCTTGGTTGCAAGGCCGTTAAAGCTTTCACGTGCACCAAGGAAGTGGCCTAGGAAAGACGAAGTAATCGCGATAAATGCCACAAGAGGGCCAAGCATTTCAATAAATGGATTGTTATACACGTTAGCTAAATAGGATAAAACAGACACGTTTGCTGATTTTGCTTCTTCCATTTGTTCTGGTGTTAAAGAGAATACGCAGGAGAATACGAATAGCAAAACAAACACTATCAACATAATGGAGGTCGTACGAAGGATCGCTTCTGATTTTTGAACTGCCTCACTTTTGTAGTGACGACGCTGTACGTTAGCAAAGCTAGAAATGGCGGCTGCATGGCTAAATGAAAATACTACGATAGGAACGGATAGCCAAAGCAATTCGGTTAAGCTCGCAACATCAGGCGTGCTTACCACTGGCATTTGCCAGTTAGGCACTAAATAGAGTGATAAAAACAGTAATACCCCAACCAGCGGGTAAACCAAAATAGCAAAAGCTCGCAGTAGCAGCTTTTCGCCGCCTAGCATGATGGCAATCATGCCGGCAACGAGCAAACCAGAGAGCAAAATACGAGATGGCGACTCAAAGCCAAGTTGATTGACGATAAAGCTGTCGACGGTATTGGTTAGGCCAACACCATAGATAAGCAAAATAGGAAAAATAGAGAAAAAGTAAAGTAAAGAAATTAAACGACCAGCCCCTGCGCCGAAGTGCTCTTCTACTACATCCGTAAAATCGGCATCTTTTTGCTTTGATGAAAGGACGAACCGTGCCAATCCTCGGTGTGCTAAAAAGGTCATAGGGAAGGCAAGCACGGTCATGATTAGTAGTGGCCAAAAACCACCAATACCAATGTTAATTGGCAAGAATAAAATACCTGCGCCGACCGCAGTGCCAAATAAACTTAACACCCAATGGGTGTCGTGTTGGGTCCAGCGCCCATCGCTGATGGTATTCATCTCCATCGTCGCTTCAGAGGAATTACTCATATACTTGTTGTCCTGGATTTAGAATTATAATCGGGCGCATCATATAAAAAATGACGAAGTGTTGCATGTATAAACCGTCTACTCCGAGGAGTTATGCGGTGAAATTCGTTTGTTTGACTAAAACTTGCTCAAGGTGTGGTGGGTTCCTAACCAGTTTTTGTAAATCTAAGTCTGCAAATGTTCTTAATTGTTACCACTGGCAATGAATTGCTAGCCGACTTATAAATAAATTTTTATTCTAGTTTGCAAAGAGAATTAAAATAACCAAGTGGAAAAGTATGTTCAAGCTAAACTCTCTATTGCTCGCTTCAACTTTGTTGGGAAGCTTCGCTGCTAATGCAACGATTGTCGAATTTCAAACTTCTCATGGTAGCTTTCAGGTCAATCTATTTGATGAAAGCACGCCTAAAACCGTGGAAAACTTTTTGAAATACGTAGATAACGGGCGTTATTCTGATACGGTTATTCACCGCGTTATTCCAGATTTTGTTGTGCAAGGTGGTGGCTTCAAATATGAAGGAGACGTGCCTCTTGACGCCATCGCTACTTACGATGCTGTAAAAAATGAACCAAAGTGGTCTAACGTTAAAGGCACTATTGCAATGGCAAAGGTAGCAAATAGACCTGACAGTGCGACAAGCCAATGGTTCTTTAACTTGGTAGACAACAGTAAAAATTTGGACGTTGACAACGGTGGCTTCACAGTTTTTGGTCAAGTGACTGGTGATGGCATGGAAATATTAGCAGCGATAGCAAAAATTCCTCGTTGTGGTAATGTGCCATTAGTTAACTTCACTGATGAACAGTGTAAAGATAGCAATAGTGAGCCAGGGGCAGCTAACTTTGTGACTATAAACGCAATTACTGTGCTGGATGATGACCCCAAATCAGCTCAAGGCTTAAGTCCAAAAGCAAATACCTTGATTGATCAAGTGCCTGATAAGCCTTCAACTGACTCTGAGTCATCTGGTGGTTCAATGTTTGCGGGTCTCATGTTGCTGGCTGGTATTGTCGGATTTAGACGTAGATTTCATAGGTAACCAAGTCACTTTGGTTGCAGATGCTAAGCGTAGCATCACAGTCCCTAGTTAACCTGATCTCAGGTTAATAACTTGGAAGCGCACTTCGGTGCGCTTATTTCTTTATTATTAAGTTATTGTTTTCGTTATTCGTCTTCGCCAAACAGTGCAATCGCTTTTGTCGTCAAACTGTACTGATCACGGCCATCCGCTTGGATAAGCCCTTCATTGAGGTGAGTGGTCACAACATCGTCGAGTAGTTGTTGATCTACGTGTGGGAGTGAAAAAGTGTGGTGATTGATATCGCACGATTCTGGAAAGCTTGCTTTCAGCTTAGACAGCAACATTATCGAATACATATTCTGTAAACGTTCCATAGCCGACCCTTTTATTATTCCAATTTTTGCGAGAACAATGCTAACAGCAAAATTGCAGCTTTGTCTATTTTTTGTTCTACTTTGTGAGGGGGCATAGATCCGTTGTGCTTGAGAAAATAAAAAGGGCCAATTTGGCCCTTTACAGTCTAATCTTATACGGCTTCAGCCGCTTTCTTCGCGAGGTACTCGTCGTACGTACCATGGAAGTCGGTGATCTTACCGTCTTTAATTTCCCAAATGCGCGTTGCAAGTGATGAGACAAACTGGCGGTCGTGCGATACGAAGAATAACGTACCTTCGTATTGTTCAAGTGCCAAGTTGAGAGACTCGATTGATTCCATATCCATGTGGTTCGTTGGTTCGTCCATTAGTAGGATATTTGGCTTATGCATCATGATTTTACCAAATAGCATACGGCCTTGTTCACCACCTGAGATCACCTTAACTGACTTTTTGATGTCGTTTTGAGAGAACAGCATACGGCCAAGGAAGCCGCGTACGACTTGCTCATCATCGCCAGGCTGTTGCCACTGTTCCATCCATTGGAAAAGATCCAGATCTTTTTCAAATTCGTCAGCATGGTCTTGCGCATAGTAACCAATATTGGCGTTTTCTGACCATTTATACTCACCTGCTTGCGGCGCTTTACGGCCCGCTAAGGTGTTGAGTAGTGTTGTTTTACCTGCACCATTTTCACCGATGATGGCAACTTTCTCGCCAACTTCAACAAGGCCATTTAGGTCAGAAAATAGGGTGTCGTCATAACCTTGTGATAGCGAGATAAGCTCAAGCGCGTTACGGAATAGCGGCTTTTCTTGCTCGAAACGAATAAATGGATTTTGACGACTTGATGCTTTAACTTCTTCCAGTTGGATCTTGTCAATTTGCTTAGCACGAGATGTCGCTTGCTTCGCTTTTGAGGCGTTTGCAGAGAAGCGCGAAACGAATTGCTGTAGCTCAGCAATTTGCGCCTTTTTCTTGGCGTTGTCTGATAACAGGCGCTCGCGAGCTTGCGTCGCAGCAAACATGTATTCATCGTAATTACCTGAGTAAATACGCAGATCGCCATAGTCGATATCCGCCATGTGTGTACACACTGAGTTTAAGAAGTGGCGGTCGTGCGAGATGATGATCATAGTACAATCACGCTGATTCAATACGTCTTCCAACCACTTGATAGTATAGATATCCAAGTTGTTGGTTGGTTCGTCTAAGAGCATGATATCTGGCTCTGCAAATAATACCTGTGCAAGTAGTACACGCAGTTTCCAGCCCGGAGCAACTTCTGACATCAAGCCATAATGTTGCTCGGTTGGAATACCCACACCCAGGAGTAATTCACCCGCTTTTGCTTCTGCGGAATAGCCATCCATTTCAGCAAATTGCGTTTCAAGGTCGGCAACACGCATGCCGTCTTCTTCGCTCATTTCTGGTAATGAGTAAATGCGATCGCGCTCTTGCTTGATTTCCCACAGCTCTTTATGACCCATGATCACTGTGTCTACAACCGTATATTGCTCGTAGGCAAATTGATCCTGATTTAGCTTAGCGATGCGCTCGTTTGGATCGTAGTTTACGTTACCTGAACTTGGCTCTAGCTCTTTGCTTAGGATTTTCATAAAGGTGGATTTACCGCAGCCGTTAGCGCCTATTAGGCCGTAGCGGTTGCCGTCACCAAACTTAACGGAAATATTCTCAAACAGTGGTTTTGCACCAAACTGCATAGTGATGTTGTTACACGAAAGCATAAATTTGACTCATTACTGACAATTGCGGCGATCCTATCATTTATGGGTGACAAATGATGTAAAAAGTTTAGCTAACTCACACGTTACTTTTGCAGCTGATATAGCAAAGACCTAGGCGTTGAAAACTTATCGCCATAAGACGTTTTATTTACGATTTCATTAAATTTTATTTACCAATTGAGTGGTTGAATGTTAGCCTATTTTAATGCGAAAGGATGATATGAAAAACTAATTCTGGTGAACAAGGATGAAAATAGTTGAAGAAAAACATAATTGGTTAATTGACCAACAAATCGATGAGCTGGAAGTCTTACCACCCCATACCACAACCGCTCATTTACCGTCAGAAATTAGAACGCAACTAAAGCCTCATGCCAGTGATTGGATAGTATTGCAACAAAGACATAATTGGCGCCATGTTAAGCGTGACGAATTTACTCGTGTTTTTATAAAGACCAAAAAGGGCTTACAAAGTGTAAGGTCTGGCAGTGCTGCCGGTTCTAGGGAGCAGCTAATCATCGTTAAACGCAAGTCTTATTTCAAAGCAGAGATTAGAAACAATGCCTTTACAAGCAGTGGTGGGGTTGATCTTAATCAGCCCATTGGCGCAAGCCAATTAGACCCGTTAACACCGGTTGAACAGGTATTGGCCTCGATTAACGTCGATAAATCACCTGAGGTGGCTGAAAAGCGCATATTGGTGTCGCTGGAAGGGGAGTTGGCGGTGAGTTTTGTGATCCAAGGTGCTAATACTCCCACATTGTCCAGAGCCTCTGAAGGGGCAACACAAACGCCTCTGATATTCGGCAAGTTGAGTGAAGATGGTCGCTATAGTCTAAAAGCAAAAATCTTAGGTGTGCCGGAGCAGGTGCTTTTTAACAATGTGCCATATGCAGACCTACTTGATATAGAAAAAGTAAAAGCACTTAAGATTGGCGCTGAGGGCGGAGTGCAGCTGATTAAACACAGAGTGTCAGGTGAGGGTAATGTACACCTATATTTTATTAGCGAGCCACCGAGTATCGGGATCTTCTTTGATGGTACAGGCAACAACAAGTACAACGATATTTTGGACCCTTTTGATGATAAAGAGCCGACGAATATCGCAAAGCTCCATGAGTTGTATGAAAATGAAGGTAAGTTTACCACTTCTTCATATATTGAAGGAGTTGGCACTTCGGCAGGAAAGAAAGATTCGACCATCGATCTGGCAATTGCATACTCTTTTGACGAAAGGCTAATTGAAGCGGTGTCAGACTTAGATAAGTTCATAAATAACAATGGGTTAATTGAGCTTTGTAACACTCTGTTGGTTGATTGTTTTGGCTTTAGCCGTGGCGCAGCGGCAGCAAGAGCGTTTGTTAATCTGATCAATGAAATGAGAGAAAAGCAAGATACTAAATTAGCGAATAAAGAGGTGGTATTTCGCTTTGTTGGTATTTTCGATACAGTCGCGTCTATTGGAGGGGATGGAGATAATGATCATGGTGAGCTGTATGCCAGAGATGAGTTAGACGATGCAGCTAGACTCGATCTCAATCAGGCCAGCGCAGGGGCTGTGTATCACTTAACGGCTTGGGATGAGCGACGTGATAAATTCCCGCTAAGCTCGTTAAAAAATAAAGATGGCAGCTTGTTTGCTAACCATAAAGAAGATTATCTGCCAGGCGTTCATTCTGATATTGGGGGCGGGTATGCCCCTATCAGTATTGATATTGAGTATCCTTTAAAGCGCATTCGTGGTATTCCCGGAAATCCAGAGCATGAAGCAAAAGTACAACAGGAAAAATTGGCAATTGAACATAAATATCAGTGGCCTGGCATTAATGTGGATATGGTCTATCGCTTCAAAAGACTTAGATATGGCGCAAGTCGCTCGGGAAGAGACAAGGATTTTTACACCACATACCGGCCCGTTTGGAGACGTAAAATAGATAATACCCTTGCCCATTTTGGACTGCACCAAATGTATAACGAGGCGGTTCAACATGGCGTTCCGCTGAGAGCTATGGCGCGTCTTCAAAGTATCTACCCTTATGAACTTAGCAATGAGGTCGCAACTTTGGTACCTAAAGCCCTTAAAGCTGGGCCAGCAAGCCAAGCTTGGCAGAAGTTATACGAGCATTATATTCATATTAGTTCTCGGTTTACGGGAGCTGTGGATAAAATGGCTCATGGAGCAGAAAGAAAGGCAAAATACGCCACTGAAAATGGACAAAGGGAAATGTTTTACAATAATGCAAAAGCGCTACCGCAGGTACAAATTTGGAAAGCGTATAAAAATGGAAATAAATCAATTTGGAGGAAAGGATGAACAATAAGCTCTATACCGTTTTACTGGCAGTAATACTGCTTTGCAGTTGCTCTTCACATTCCGAGCTCGAAAAATTACATATAGGTATTTCCGCTTATGAAAAAAGTGACCTGATGGTAAAGCTGATATTTGACGATAGATTTTCCCCTCCCGCTGGTGCTATAGGCTGTTGCTGGGGGAACGCTCAAAAGAAAGGTGTGTTTTGGGGAGCTGAGATCCCACATAAAGTTCAAGCAGAATGGTGGGATTATAAGCAAGGAAGGCATTACAACGCTGAGTTCAGTGTAAAACGTGATAAAGCATACAAAATCGCGGGTAATTTACCGAGCGTGACTTATTACACAGGCAAAACGGAGACCGATGTTGATCCTTATATCATCTTTGGGTTTGGTGAAAAGGGTGAAGTAAAAATGTGGATTTCTAATTCTCAGTTTGCTAGTGGAGTTAAAGGGCGCATTTTAGAAGAAATTGGTTCAGCGCAAGCGACTTGGGAACCCTTTGAATTAACCGATGAGATGTTTAATTAGATAAGCGCCTACAATACAAAGTTAAAGTCAAAAACAAATAAGACTACGGATGTTCGACTTGGAGAAAAGGATGAACAATAAGCCCTACACCGTTTTACTGGCAGTAATACTGCTTTGTAGCTGCTCTTCACATACCGAGCTCGAAAAATTAAATATAGGTATTTCCGCTTATGAAAAAAGCGATTTGATGGTGAAACTGATATTTGACGAACAATTTTCTCCCCTGCTGGTGCGGTAGGCGGTGGTTGGGGAAATGCCGTAGGAAGTGGGACGTTTTGGGGAGCCGAAATCCCATATAAAGTAAAAGCGCAGTGGTGGGACTACAAGCAGGGAAAACACTATGGTGCAGCGTTAACTGTACAGCGTGACAAGGCGTACAAAATCGCCGGTAATTTACCTAGCATTACCCATTACACAGGCGAAACAGAAACCGATGTTGAGCCCTATATTATCTTTGGTTTTGGTGAAAAGGGTGAAGTAAAAATGTGGATTTCTAATGCACCGTTTGATGGCGTCGAAGGACGAATTTTAGAGGAAATCGGCTCGGCACAAGCGACTTGGGAACATTTTGAATTAACCGATGAGATGTTTAATTAGCTAAGCGCCCACAATACAAAGTTAAGGTCAAAAACAAATAAGACTACGGATGTTCGACTTGGAGAAAAGGATGAACAATAAGCTCTACACCGTTTTACTGGCAGTAATACTGCTTTGTCGCTGCTCTTCACATACCGAGCTCGAAAAATTAAATATAGGTTTTCACCCCCAGCTGGCTCAATAGGTTGTTGTTGGGGAAATGCTAATGCAAATGGTACTTTTTGGGGAGCTGAAATCCCGCATAAAGTGAAAGCGCAGTGGTGGGATTATAAACAAGGAAGGCATTACAACGCTGAGTTCAGTGTACAACGTGATAAAGCATACAAAATCGCAAAAAACCTGCCTAGTATTACCTTCCACACGGGAGAGATAAAGGAAGATCTTGTCCCTCAGATTATCTTTGGTTTTGGTGAAAAGGGTGAAGTAAAAATGTGGATTTCTAATGCACCGTTTGATGGCGTCGAAGGACGAATTTTAGAAGAAATTGGTTCGGCACAAGCGACTTGGGAACCCTTTGAATTAACCGTGAGCGTGCAGCGAACCACACCTAGAGCTTAACATTCCAAGGCAGTAAACTGTTGATATCACAGTCTGGTTGAGCAAGTTCGTTTAAACAATGCATCACATAGTCGAATGGCGTGAGGCCATTTGCTCTGGCTGTCTCGATCACGCTGTAAAGGATTGCGCTACTCTCAGCGCCACTTGTGGTGAAGCTAAACAGCCAGTTTTTTCGGCCTATGACGAACGGTTTAATAGCGCGTTCTGCCCGGTTATTGTCTATCTTTAGGTGTCCGTCGTCGAGGTAGCGAATAAGTTTCGGCCATTGTCTTAGCGTGTAGTGGATAGCCTCGCCTAGCTTCGATTTCGGTACCACTGTTTGTGCTGATTTTTCTAACCAGGTTTTAAACTGTGCCAGCAGCGGTGTGCTTTGTTTTTCTCTCGTTGCTTGTTTTTCTTGAAGACTCATGCCCTTTATTGCTGTTTCAACCCGATATAGTTTTTGAATATGGTTGAGCGCCCAGTTCGCCTTGCCGGTTTTACCTTTGGCCTGCGCATCCGCAGCTTCTTTGAACTTGCGTCTTGCGTGTGCCCAGCAACCAACCAGTGTCGCTTGTGTTTGTTCGTAACCTGCATAACCATCAACTTGCAGATAGCCGTTGTAGCCCTTTAAAAATGCCACAGGACAGCGACCCGCGCGACTATTCTGATAGTCGAACAGGGCGATATTGGGGATGCTTGCCTCTGGCGCAGGCGAGTCCGTGCCGCTGCAATACAGCCACATGTAATTAGTTTGTTTGTCTTCTTTCACCACCTTAACCGTGGTTTCATCGGCCTGTATCACCGGTTGCTGTAGCAACACGTCGTGCAGCCTGTCGTAGAGTGGTTTGAATAAACTGGCACAGCGGATCATCCAGTCTGCCATGGTGCGTCTGCAAAGCGCGATACCATATTGTTTGAACAGGCTTTCCTGCCGATACAGCGGTAAACCGTACTGATATTTGCTGGTGATGATCTGGCTGAGCAAACTCGCCGTGGCAATGCCTTTCGGGATTGGACTAGGTGGTACAGGTGCTTGCACTATCCTGATCTGGGTTTGCGTTTTTTCACACTGTCGGCAACTATATTTTGGCCTGACATGTTCAATGACTTTGACTTGGGCCGGGATAAACTCCAGTTTTTCGCTCACATCCTCGCCCATTTTGTGCAGCTCACCGCCACAACAGCCACACTGTTTGTTGTCGATGTCATGGACAACACGCTCGCGGGGGAGGTCTTTTGGCAGAGGCTGGCGCGTTGGCTTTTTACGCTGATATTCGATGGTTTCAACGTCTTGCTCTGGCACCTCTTCAACCAGCGTTTCGGCTTCATTGAACAAGTCAGCTTGCGCCGGATGCGACTCACTGCTGGCCCCGAAGCGTTTTTGCTGGGCCAGTATGAATTGTTCTTCGAGGTAGTTATTACGTGCCTGAAGCTGAGCAATGATCTCTTCTTGCTTCGCTAACTGCTGGCGTAATACATCAAGTTCGTTTTGCATGAGTGTTACTTTACCAGCAGATTAACTGTTTTTAAATTAATAACTTAGATTATTTTACGTTCAAAAAGTCGCTGTTATGATCATACGTTATAACCATAACTGAGTGGCTTATGAGCAATGACGGACAAGCCTGACAGTAGCCATTGCCACTGCTCGGCAGTCAGCGTAATGACGTCATCGTCTTCTTTGTCTGGCCATTTAAACTTGTCTTTTTCGAGGCGTTTGTACCACAGTGCAAAACCGGTTTTATCCCAATAAAGCACCTTCAGCTTGTCCTTACTTTTATTGCAAAAGGCAAAGACGTTACCCGTCATTGCGGACGTTGCCATTGCTTGCTCAACAATCGCCGCAAGTCCATTGATGGATTTACGAAAGTCGACCGGCTGGCGATGTAAGTAAACCACTTTATTTTGCCAGCAGATCATGACAATGCCTTCAGCAGTGCTGCGAGCCAAAGGGTATCTGTTGTTGATGGCAGCAATACCGTGCTCTGGCCATGTTTGAGTTGCAACAACTCAGGTGGGGAAACTGACTCAGGTGCTGCAGGCTTAGCGGCAACAAAAGATGACTGAGGAGGTGTTTGCTTACGAATTTTGCTTCGGCGATTATAAAAAGACTTGATACTGAGGTTGTGTTGCGTGCAGAAGTCACTAACAGACAACCCACTAAGCTCCTGCTGTTCGAAAAGTTGCAGCCATTGCTGCGCGGTCTTGTGTTTAGGCATGTTCCACTCCGAATTGAGATCAGAGCTTTACTTTATAAGTTGATAACATCCTGCTGCTAGGTGTGGTTTAGGCGACGGTTACGGTAATTTACCGAGCATTACCCATTACACAGGCGAAACAGAAACCGATGTTGATCCCTATATTATCTTTGGGTTTGGTGAAAAGGGTGAAGTAAAAATGTGGATTTCTAATGCACCGTTTGATGGCGTGGAAGGACGCATTTTAGAAGAAATTGGCTCGGTGCAAGCGACTTGGGAACCCTTTGAATTAACCGAAGAGATGTTTCGCTAAAAAAGTGAAAACTAGGCGTTTTATCTTGGTATTTTCTATACGGTTGTTTACATCGGTTTATCGAATTCCACCGAAATAAATTGCTATTTGGCGCTATCTTGGGTCACATTACTGACCGCAATTAAAATAATATAATATTTAGGATTGGAATATGCGTATTAAAGCTATCTCCGCGGCCATGGTGTTGGCCTTTTCTCAGTACGTTGCTGCCGATGAAGGCATGTGGCAACCACATCAACTACCTGAACTTGAATCTATTTTAAAGTCTAAAGGACTAGAGATTGATGCTAAGTCAATTTCTAAACTCACAGAGTTCCCGATGAATGCGGTGATTAGCTTAGGTGGTTGTACGGCGTCATTTGTCTCTCCTAAAGGTCTGGTGGTGACAAACCATCACTGTGCATACGGCTCTATTCAATACAATTCAACAACAGATAACAATATTCTTGAGAATGGCTTTTTAGCAAAACAGCCAAGTGAAGACTTGCCGGCGGCACCGGGCTCACGCGTTTATGTGACAAAAGAAGTGTCGAACGTAACGGATAAAGTTAATGCTGGGACAGACTCACTGACCGGTAAAGCACGTTTTGATGCCATTGATAGTAAGCGCAAACAACTTGTTGCCGAGTGTGAGCAAGATGAAAGCTATCGCTGTAATGTTTACACCTTTCATGGTGGATTGGAATATTACCTCATTAAATCGCTAGAGATAAAAGACGTCCGTCTGGCATACACGCCAGCGATGGGCGTGGGCAAATATGGTGGCGATATAGATAACTGGATGTGGCCTCGTCACACTGGCGATTTTGCTTTTTACCGTGCATATGTGGGTAAAGATGGTAAACCCGCTGAGTTTTCTAAAGATAACGTACCCTACAACCCAGAGTCATTCTTGAGTGTGAGTGCAAAAGGCGTGCAAGAGGGCGACTTTGTAATGGTGACGGGTTATCCAGGTCGTACCAACCGTTATCGTATTGCTTCTGAAGTAGATTATGTGTTTAACACGGTTTACCCCATGGTACGTAAACATAACTCAAAGTATGTGGCACTGATTGAAGAAAATGCACCAGAAGGTTCGCAAGCTCGTATCGCTTATGAAAGCACCATTGCAGGTTACAACAACTACATCAAAAACTTTGGCTCTATGATTGAGAGCTTCAAAAAAGGCAGTATGTACAGCCGCAAGCAGCAATTTGAGCGCGATCTTAGCACTTGGATCAATGCCGATGCAGACCGTAAAGCAAAGTATGGTGCTGTGCTAAACGAATTGAGCGAGTTGGTTGCTCAATCTCAATCCCATTATGAGCGTGATATGATGGTTGGCTATATCCACCGTTCGCAAATGATGTCTACTGCGCGTCAACTTTACCGCTTGGCGGTTGAAAAACAAAAGCCTGATGCTGAGCGTGAGAGTGGTTATCAAGAACGTGATATGCCAAAAATCAAAGCGGGGCTTCAGCGTATGACGCGCCGCTATGATGAAACAGTTGATAAAGCGATTATGCTTTACTTCATGGAGCTTTATGCAGCCTTGCCAAAAGAAGCGCGTTTAGCTGAAGTCGATAAGCAGCTTCAACTTGAAAACGGCTTCAATAAAGCAAAGCACCAAGCGCTGCTTGATGAGATGTATGCCAACTCTAAGCTTGCTGATGAAAAAGCCCGTCTTTGGATGTTAGATTTAGAGCTTGAGCAGTTAAATCAAAGCTCTGATCCATTCATTCAATATGCAAAAGCGATTTTTGCAGTGATGAAGCAAATCGAAGATGAAGAAAAAGAATTGGCTGGTAAGCAGCAATCTGCACGTCCTGCCTTGATGGAAGCCATTATTGCTTACAACAAGTCGCAAAATAAGCCGGTTTATGCGGATGCTAACAGCACACTCCGTGTCACTTACGGTACGGTAGGTGGCTACTCACCGCAAGATGGCTTAGTGGCAACGCCATTTACCTCGCTTGAAGGATTGCTGGCTAAAAATACTGATGTAGAACCATTTAACGCGCCGAAAAAGCAACAGCAGTTGATCCGCGAAAAAGTATATGGTCAATATACAGGTGGCATGAATACCGTACCGGTGAATTTCCTTTCTAACGTGGATACCACAGGTGGTAACTCAGGCTCGCCAACTTTAAACGGGAAAGCGGAGTTAGTAGGTTTACTGTTTGACGGTGTATATGAAAGCATTATTGGTGACTGGGATTACGATAAAAACCTAAACCGCTCAATTCATGTTGATTCGCGTTACATGTTATGGGTAATGGATAAGGTTGATAATGCGCAAAACCTGCTAGATGAAATGAAGATAGTAAAGTAGGTCGACCTTTAGGTCGACAATCCCCCAATGTTTAAAGGGTAGCCTTTAGGTTTATAGGGTACCCTCTAAATTAAAACGTTAGTCGGCCTAAAGGCCGACCTACAGGTGATGTCAATTTTTGAAAAATAATGCCGGCCATTAGGCTGGCATTATTATGTTACTTCGCCATTAACTGGCGGATATATTTCACCGGAGCACTACCAAAGCTTAAGAATTCTTCATGGAATGCTTTTAAGTCAAATTCCTTTCCAAGCTTTTGTTTTTGTGTTTCACGGAAGTCGTAAATTTCGCGATAACCAGAGTAATAGCTGGTTAATTGTACTTGGCTCAAGGTTGCACGGCGCCATTTACCTTCGGCTTCTGCACGCTCTTGGAAAGCCCCATTCATTAGCAGATCTAAGCCTTCTTCTTTGCTTATTCCTTTTACTTGGATACCGTAATCTAGGATGGTGTTACAGATCACACGTAGATTCCACTTGTAGTACATTAACCACATTTCAGGCTCAAAGTTACCATAGCCTTCTTCTAGCATCATGCGCTCAGTGTATACTGCCCATCCTTCAATCATCGCGCCATTGCTTAAGATACTCTTCACCAAAGACGGAGATTCGTTAGAGTAAACTAACTGAGTGTAATGACCTGGCACGGCTTCATGAATATTTAGGATCTGCAGGATCCAGTGGTTGTATTCACGTAGATACGATTCAGCTTGCTCGTCACTCATTGAGTCCAGCGGAGACACGTTATAATAGGTGTTCTCTTTTTTGTCGTATGGGCCCGGAGCACTGATTGAAGCGCCAGCAAAGCCACGCATATATTCAGGTGTTTCGCGAACAACCAGCGGCTTTTCAGGGTCTAGCGTGATGAGATCTTTTTCCATCACAAACTTTTCAAGTTCTGGTATTTGCGCCTTGATTTCGCTCACAAAGTTTTCACGCTTTACGTGTTTGACTGAAAGGTGCTTGATAAGCGTGGCAATCGCATCAATGTCAGATTCTGGGCGTGGCTTGTCAGCAAAGTACTTTGGCCAGAGTTGATCAACAATCTTAACCATTTCATTAGTAACACGGGTTTTGTCGGCCATTGCCTTTTCATACATTTGCTTGGCGGTGTAGCCAGACTGAATATCAAAGGCAAATTTTTCTTCGTACAGCTTCTCACCAATTCTAAATGAGCGCGCGTTGCCGCTTTCGCTTAACTCTTTTTCAAGGTTGGTAAGGTAAGATACATATCCATTGATGGCAGATTTCGCGGCAGCGAAGCGCTGTTTGAATAGGGCTTTTTCCTCGGCTGTTAATAATGAGGTCGCGAGTTTATCAAGCAACTCGTCGTTTAATACACTAAACGCGCCTTGGTTTTGTGCAATCGCAAGCTGAGTATATTCAAGTGTTGGATTGCTTATATTGTTTTGTGCAGCTTCATAATACGCTGGCACATATTGAAGACGTGCTAAAACGAGCTTGAGCTTTTCGTCATCCGTTTTAAAGCGGCTATTGAGTATCGTCGCAAAGCCATAAGAAACATTGTAGTTTGACGGATTCCACTGCCAGCTTTTGAAGGTTTCAATATGCCAGATATCGCGTTTTAGGCGATTTTCAATCAAGTGATAATCGATTTTTTGACTATTGCTTAAGTTAGCAAGGTCGAACTGTTGTAACTTAGCCAGTTGCGCCCGAGAGAAGGCAACACTTGCATCACGAGTCGCTTGGGTTGGTACAGTGATAATATCGTCGTACTTGCCAAAGCCTGCCCAGAGCGATGCTTCTGGGTACTGTTTCCATAAGTTATTGATAAATTGCTGAGAAAAGTCAGCGAATTGTGTATTTGTTGCTACTGTTTGCTGTGAAGCTGAAGGCGTCGTCTCGACAGACGAAGGAGAAAGTGAGCAGCCAGTCAGGCCCATTGCCATGGCTAGCGCCATGCACAAGGCAGTCTTTTTCATTATTGTGTCCTATTTAATGGTTTTCGCTATCATAACAAGATTTTGCTTTATTTGCTTTGTCTGGCTCATCCAACCACACCGCACCGTTAGCCTCTTTGGCAACGATGTCATCAGGGTTGTAGATAGGGCATGATTTCATCGACAAACAGCCACAGCCAATGCAACCATCGACATAGTCTCTTAAACGTTGCATATAAGCGATTTTTTCATCCAGTTTTGTTTGCCAGGCTCTAGACAGTTTGGCCCAGTCCGCTTTGGTTGGTGTTCTTGAGTCGGGCAGAGTATCAAGGGTTTCTTTTATCTCCCCTAGGGTTATCCCCATCTTTTGGCCTGCTTTAATAATGGCTATACGGCGCAACACATCCTTTTTGTAACGGCGCTGATTACCGTTATTACGCCAACTGCGAATAAGCCCTTTGTTCTCATAGAAATGCAGCGCAGACACCGCAACGTCAGCTCTTTGGGCAACCTTACCAACGCTGAGATTCGGCTCGTCTCTTAATAATTTTTCAGTTTTCATAAATTAGTACTTTACCTTAACTTAAGGTGAGGTTTTAAGGTAGCACCCAATTAATTATTAGTGCAACTGGAATTGAACATTATGAAAACAGTCGTTATTTACTCAAGCTCAAACCCCAATGGAAATACCTACCAATCTGCAAAGGCACTAGCAGAAGAAAAAAGAGCTGAACTCATCTATTTAGACCGCTATAAAATTGGTGAGTATTGCTACAAACATTCTCACAGTGATGATGACTTTGTTAACCTATTTAGATGGGTACTCGGTTTTGAGCACATCATTTTTGCATCCCCCGTTTATTGGTATGCAGTAACACCCAGAATGAAGGCATTTATCGACAGAATAACCGACTTTATGGACATCGAAGCGCTAAAGCCTGAGCTTAGAGCGCTGCGCGAAAAGCAGTTTTCTATCTTGTCGACATCATGCCAAGAGAAAGCACCGGCTCCATTTACTGAGATGCTGGTGGGGACCTTTGAGTATTTGGGTATGAAATTACAAGAGCAGCGTCATGTCCATTATCCTTATGCTGATTAACTGCGGTGGATTTTGTAGGGTGGGGTTGTGTGGCAATAGAGTTTAAAGATCGCTGCGTAAAGCAGCTCCCACTCCGATGCAAAGCTGGTTATATCGGGTGGTGATGTTGTGTGGTAATGGCTTTTAGAGATCGCTGCGTAAAGCAGCTCCTACTCCGAAGTAAAATCAGTTTGGTGGGCGGTTTACCCGCCGAGCAGTTTTGTGACTGGTGCATATCTAGATCCTGAATATAGTTTTTCGGTTTGGATATTTCATCACGATGGTTGTGATGTAAAGAGAATATCAAGTTCAATGGCAAAGTGGTTGAGGGACGATAAGGCTGCTTAATTGGGGAGACTGACCGCACAACTGCCAGCGGTTGTGAGGGGTACTAAACCCTTGCTAGCCATCATTTCTCAGCGGAAGTACACACTTCCGCGTATGCGAATAGGTCTCAGATCACACCTTGAATTCACTCACCATTCGTCAGAGTCGTTGTGACATTTTGCTTAATTGTCGGCTCGATGTATCAACAAAGGGGGAACTAGACAATATAGATTAAGAAAATTTGATATAGATCATTGCAGATATCGCTTGAATCGAATAGCGACTTTGTTATACTCGCTGCGAATTTTCAGTTTAGACTGAAAGTTCTGAACTAATCAATTCTATCAAGATAAAAACATCAGGATAATCTGTGCCACTGTTAAGCTATGTTCGACATACTGCTACTGCTGACGACACAACCTATCAAGGTTGTACGATCACGCGTGCGCAGTTATTCGGTCGTATTTTCAGTGTGCTAAGTGCATTGATGATGTTTAACACGGCATTATTATTCACTGGCATGCTAGGTGATGTTGCTGAATTAGAAGTACTTTTTGCAGATAATTCACTACCTGACTCTGTTTTGGTGATGCTCGGAGAGTTTTTGGCTCAGCCTATCTTGTCATTGCAATTATTGATAGGTCTTTATTGGTTAGTTTTCCATACTATTTTGCCTACACGCGCGGGCATCGTGCTGCGTAAAACGGCATTCGCCTCTACTGAGGCTATTCAACCTCAACCGGTGCCTAGCGCACATGGTTGTCGTGCTCCTCCTTTTGGGTACCGCTGTCTGTTTGCGTAATCGCAATATTTGAGTCCAGTGCGTTTGATTTACGCGATTTGGATCAGCAGTCAGCAATTCAGTTTCAATTACATTAATCGGCTACTTACAGTCCTTTTAGGGCGAACTATAAGCTTAGCGAATGTGATTGTCCGTTTACTGTATCGATTATTTGGTAAATGGTTAGTGACTGGTATCAAAGGAGCGTTTCCCTTCACTAATGTATTTTCCTGATGGATACAGTGCAATTCGAACTTGTGCAGCACAGCTTGCACAAACAGATACTCAGCGTGCTTAACAAATAAGCCGCAGCTTATCGTTGAAGGGTAATCAATTGAATAAACGTAGTGTTGTGAATTATGCGTTCGCTTCATTGGGGCTGATGCTCACCGGCTGTAGTGGTGGCATTTTAGATCCCAAGGGGCAAATTGGCATGGATGAGAAGTCCTTGATCATCATTGCCACTGTACTGATGTTACTCGTTGTAGTACCAGTTATTATTCTTACCTTATATTTTGCGTGGAAGTACCGAGATGGTCGTGACCACGAGATCTACGCACCTAAATGGGCCCACTCTAACAAAATAGAAGCCGTGGTTTGGACTATTCCAATTGTGATTATTATCGTGCTTGGGGTGATCACTTGGCGCTCTACACAATCGCTTGATCCGTACAAGCCGTTGGAAGGTAAGGGTGAACACCTCACTGTTCAGGTGGTATCGCTAAACTGGAAGTGGTTATTTATCTATCCAGAGCAAGGCATTGCCACAGTGAATGAGCTGGTGTTTCCAGCGAATGTACCAGTGGAGTACAAAATCACTTCCGAAAGCACCATGAACTCTTTCTTTATTCCACAGCTTGGTAGCCAAATCTACTCGATGGCAGGGATGGAAACACAGCTTCACCTGATTGCCAACGAGCCGGGGACGTTCAAAGGCTTTTCTGCTAACTACAGTGGAGCGGGCTTTACGGGTATGAAGTTCGATGCCACTGCGACCAAAGACAAAGCAAGTTTTGATAACTGGGTTGCCGACATCAAAGCAAACGGCGAAGCCTTAACCGCAGGTCGTTATACGAAACTGGCTGAGCCTTCGGAATATCACCCCGTTGAATATTTTGGTTCGGTAGAGCAGGGCTTATTCCACACCATAGTTATGAAGTACATGCAGGGCCATGGCGAAATGAGTTATTACGCCAAACCAGAGCATGCTGCGCATCCACATCACGGCAAGGCTGAGGAGTAATTATGTCGTTGTTTGGTAAATTATCCATCGAGGCAATCCCCTATCACGAACCCATCATTATGGTGACGTTAGCTGTGGTGGCGATTGTCGGTCTAATTGTGGCGGCAATGGTCACAAAACACAAAAAATGGGGCGTGCTGTGGCACGATTGGATCACTTCAATCGATCATAAACGCCTAGGCGTGATGTACATTATCTTGGCATTAATTATGTTAATGCGTGGTTTTGCCGACGCCGTCATGATGCGTACACAGTTGGCGATGGCTACAAGCGGCGCTGCTGGTTACTTACCTCCTGAGCACTATGACCAGATCTTCACCGCACACGGGGTGATCATGATCATCTTTATGGCGATGCCATTTATGATTGGTTTGATGAATATCATCTTGCCACTGCAAATTGGTGCTAGAGATGTTGCTTTTCCGTTTTTGAATAACCTCAGTTTTTGGCTGACGGCGGGCGGGGCAATTCTGATCAATTTATCCTTGGCATTTGGTGAGTTTGCAAAAACTGGTTGGGTGGCGTACCCGCCATTGTCTGAGTTGTCGTTTAGTCCGGGTGTCGGGGTTGATTACTATATTTGGGCGCTGCAAATATCCGGACTTGGGACATTGCTCACTGCCGTGAATTTCTTGGTAACCGTATTTAAGATGCGTGCACCTGGCATGACGCTAATGAAAATGCCGATTTTTACTTGGACTTGTACTTGGGCAAATATTCTAGTTGCGGCGTCTTTCCCGATTCTTACTGCGGTGCTAGCGATGCTAACGCTTGACCGTTATATGGATTTCCACTTTTTCACCAATGAAGCTGGTGGTAATGCCATGATGTATATCAACCTGTTCTGGGCATGGGGTCACCCTGAAGTTTATATTTTGATCTTGCCTGCGTTCGGGATTTTCTCAGAAATTATTTCAACCTTTACAGGCAAACGCCTCTTTGGCTATAAGTCGATGGTGTATGCCAGCGGTGCGATTTCTATTTTGGGCTTTATTGTTTGGCTACATCACTTCTTTACTATGGGTTCAAGCGCCAATGTTAATGCTTTCTTTGGGGTCATGACGATGGTCATTGCGGTGCCAACGGGAGTAAAACTCTTTAACTGGTTATTTACCATGTATCGCGGTCGTTTACGGATCACGGTGCCGGTCCTTTGGACGTTAGGGTTTATGGTGACCTTTACCGTAGGTGGAATGACGGGCGTACTGCTTGCAATTCCAGGTGCGGACTATGTGCTGCACAACAGTCTATTCCTAATTGCACATTTCCATAACACCATTATCGGTGGCGCGGTGTTTGGTTATCTAGCGGGTTTTGCTTACTGGTTCCCTAAAGTGATGGGTTACAAGCTTGATGAGCGTTGGGGTAAAGCCTCATTCTGGTGCTGGCTGGTTGGCTTCTTTGTTGCCTTTATGCCGCTTTATGTGCTGGGCTTTTTAGGTATGACACGTCGCCTAAATCATACCAACACGCCAGAGTGGAACATTTGGCTATACATCGCGTGTATTGGTGCCTTTATCATTATGTTTGGGATAGTCTTCCAAGTGGTACAGCTAGTGGTGAGCTACAAAAACCGCGAGCAATTGCAAGACACCACTGGCGATCCGTGGAACGGACATACGCTGGAATGGTCTACGGACTCTCCACCGCAGTACTACAACTTCGCGAAAACCCCTGTAGTTGATGATATTGACGCTTGGACAGAAATGAAAGAGCAGGGACAGGCATACCAAAAGCCTGCACATTATCAGCCTATTCACATGCCAAAAAATACCCCGGCTGGAGTGCTTATCAGCGCGTCTTTGACCGTGTTTTGCTTTGCCATGATTTGGCATATTTGGTGGTTAGCGGCGGTCGGTTTTGTCAGTGCTATCGCGGTATTTATTAAGCGTTGTTACACCCGCGACGTTGATTATTATGTTCAGGTTGACGAGATTGAGCAGATTGAGTCTGCCCACCTTTCTCGCGCATTACAGGAGGGTTAATTCATGAGTGCAATTACTCCCGCTACGCTGCATGCGTTAGAAGATGCTCACGAGCATGCAGATCATGACACAGGTTCAAATACCGTATTCGGTTTTTGGCTATATCTGATGACGGACTGTTTGTTGTTTGCCTCTTTCTTTGCCACTTATGCTGTGTTGTACATGAACACGGCAGGTGGGGTGTCTGGCAAAGACATATTCGAGCTGGGTTTTGTTGCGGTTGAAACCGCGGCCCTACTGTTAAGTAGTATTACCTTTGGGTTTGCCATGATAGCGGCAAACAAACAGAAAAAGTCGCAAACCTTATCTTGGCTTGCGGTGACATTTGCTTTTGGTGCGGTGTTTATTGGTATGGAAGTGTATGAATTCCATCACTTAATAGTACATGGTCATGGACCGCAGCATAGTGCTTTTCTGACTTCTTTCTTCTCATTGGTGGGTCTGCACGGCATGCACGTGACGGCAGGCTTGATTTGGATGACAGTGATGATGATTGAAGTGACACGTCGTGGTCTTAAGCCACAAACGGTAACGCGTTTGAGCTGCTTAAGCTTGTTCTGGCACTTTTTAGATATCGTGTGGATCTGTGTATTTACCGTTGTTTATTTAATGGGGGCAATGTAATGAGCCATAGTGAATCTCAAGCGTTAGCACAGATGGATGTTCATGAGCATGAACACGACAGCCACGGTAGTGTGAAGTCGTATCTAATTGGTTTTGTGTTATCCGTCATTTTGACAGCCATTCCTTTTGCTGCCGTGATGAGTGGCAGCTTGTCATCTAGCACGACATTCTGGACGTTAGTGACAACGGCGTTAGTGCAAATTTGGGTGCACCTAAAGTACTTTTTACACCTGAATTTTGTTACGGAAGAAGGCAAGGCAAGCACGCTTTCCTTTATCTTTAGTGCGTTGATTATTGTGATGGTAGTGGGGCTGTCGGTCTGGATCATCTACGAATCGAACGCCATGATGATGTATTAACAGGAGAGTAGTCATGCTGCGTCGTTATTTTCAGGTGACAAAACCTGGGATCATTATGGGAAACTTGATTTCAGTCGCAGGAGGCTTTTTATTGGCCTCTCGAGGTGAAGTTGATTGGCTGCTATTTGCCTTGACTCTACTAGGGCTATCTTTGGTCGTTGCGTCAGGTTGTGTAGTTAACAATGTCATCGACAGGGATATCGATGCGGCAATGGCTCGCACTAAAACTCGCGTGACAGTAACTGGGGAAATTTCCTCAGTTGCTGCACTGTCACATAGTCTGGTACTCGGATTATCTGGCTTTGGGCTCTTAGCCTATTTCACCAATTGGATTGCGCTGAGTTTTGCCGCATTTGGTTTTTTTATTTATGTCGGTGTTTACAGCTTATACATGAAACGAAACTCAGTGTATGGCACGGTGGTTGGTAGCCTGTCAGGGGCAGTGCCTCCTGTGGTTGGTTACTGCGCGGTAAGCGGTGTGTTTGACTCTGGCGCTGCCATTTTATTATTGATGTTTTGTCTTTGGCAAATGCCACATTCTTACGCCATTGCGATTTTCCGTTTTGAAGATTACCGGGTCGCGAATATTCCAGTGTTGCCAGTTGCGCAAGGTGTTGAAAAGGCTAAGCATCATATTGTTTTGTATATTGCCATTTATGCACTCGTGGTGATGTTACTGCCGCTTAGCGGTTATACCGGCATAGCATTTATGGCGGTGGCCTGTACAACCAGTTTTTGGTGGTTATTGATGGCGCTAAAAGGATACCAAAGAGACTTAGATTTACATGGTTGGGCGAGGCAAGTATTTGCATTCTCAATAGTCAATATCACAGTCCTAAGTATCGCGATGGCGATTGATAATCACAGCACAGTTTCTGCGATGCTGTACTGATCGCAGATTATCCCAAAGTAACTAAAATCCAAAGGCCCACAGGGCCTTTTTTCGTTCGTATCTTATTTGTTTTACATCGCTTGCTTTTTACCCATCTTATCTCCATATCCAGCTTATTGAATAACCTGAGCTGTGGATAATCAATGCCTTTCTAGCAGCCAGTTTTAGCGCTAACTGCGTTGAATTCACTTCCAATAGCCAGCTATTGGTGCGTAAATTCGCCTTGTTTCCCCTAAAACTCTCTGGCTAGACAAGGAGAAAAACTAAGTTGTGTTTTAGCAGCAATGAGTTAGAACATTCGTTATCCAAACCTCAGGTTAAATAGATGAGAAGATAATAATGGATATAGGGATCACAGAAGTATTGTTGTTATTTGCGGCGATTTTTATCGCGTCCTTTTTACTTTTTAAGGTCGTGCTACGGGCCAAAAAAATGCCAAAAGGCGCCTATCTATTTTTGGCTTTAATGCCGCTCATTTCTCTTTTTCCTATTCCACCACCGGTTTTTAAAAATGTCGCGAAAGCCAAACAAGAACAACGTAAAAAAGCACCCAAATCAGAACCATAATCACACAGGAAAATAGCTTAATGTCAGCTTCAATATTTATTGTTAATCTTACTTATGTTACCGAAATTGAACAGGTAGAGCCGCTGCTTGCCCCTCACATTGCGTTTTTAGAACGTTTTTATGCCAATGGCACTTTTATCGCTTCTGGCAGAAAAATCCCACGAACTGGTGGGGTTATTTTGGCAAAGGCGAGTAGTGAAGCTGAGCTACTTGACATTGTTCGTCAAGATCCCTTTTATGTCGCCGAAGTGGCTCGGTATGACATTATCGAGTTTGTGCCAAGCAAGTTTGCATCTTGCTTTACAGAGGTGGAAAAATATCTTAATTCTTGAGTGCTCGCTTGGCCACGTCCGTATCATGACAGGTATAGGCCGTTGAAATAATCCCTTCGCTCAATAGAAACAAGCGCTCGACAGCGGCGTCATCAGCGTCGTTGAGCGCTTGTTTCAGTAACGCTTTTACCGCAAGTTTGTGCCGCTGGCATAGTTGATTTATTGGATTGGTAAGCTCACCAAATTCTGCCGCCGTGTTGATAAAGTAACAACCACGGAAATCGCCCAGCACCGCCACTTTATTATTAATCCACTGATCTAGCGCTGAAAATAGCTGCTCTGTGAGCTGTTCATTCGTTTGAGCATTTTCAAGGCAACGAGATAACCAAGATATAAATAGGTGATGCCGCTGCTCAAGTGTTGCAAGCACCAGCGCCTCTTTACTCTCAAAATGGTTGTACAGGGTTTTTTTAGCAATGCCAGATGACTTTAATACTTCGTTAATGCCAATGGCATGAATGCCATGTTGATAGAACAGTCCCATTGCGCAATCGATCAGTTGTTGTCTTTTTGTACTCATCAGTCAGTCATGTTTATTAGCGTGATTATAGGTTGACAGAAGTAGACCAACTTGTCTACTGTTTGCGTGGTAGACAAGTTGGTCTACCTTTTGGAAAGGGAAAGAATACAATGAGAGAAATACAACTTGCTTTAATTGCTGGAGCAGGGGCGTTTATCGCAATTGCAATATTGGCGTTTAGTCAAACGATAAGTGCTGAGCATATTTTTTTAATGGCACCTTTGGGCGCGACGGCAGTGCTGGTATTTGGTGTGCCTGAAAGTCCACTTGCGCAGCCTAAAAATGTCATCTTTGGACATATCATTACCGCTACCATCGGGATTATTTTTGCGCAGTATATCGGTGTTAACGAATTCACTTTGGCATTAGCAACGGGGCTTGGCGTATTTAGTATGTTAGTAACAAAAACCACCCACCCACCGGCTGGCGCGAATCCAATACTGATCATGTTGGCACTAGAGGGATGGAGCTTTTTATTTACGCCTGTGATTATTGGCGCCGTGGTGCTCGTACTGGTTGGTAAAGCAACGTTAGCGGCTAAAACAAAGCTAACTACAGTAACAGCTGCTTGATATGTTGATGTGCAGGCCTTATTCGCCTGCCTTCTCAAATATTGAGTCGCACAATTTGTTAGCTAGGTATTAGATTAGTTCGTTGAAATTAATAAAAAATAAATAGCGATGACAAAATTTCATTAAGCGCGTTTTTGGGTTTCGTGCTAGCATGGCAGCAACGGAATTACTTTGTCTGATTGACCAATTGATAGCATTACATCTCTTTAGTCGGCTGTTTTATGGGGTACGTGGCGCCAAATGTACGAAAGAAGGCCTTCACCTTAAGTCGAAATCTGCTGACAGTTTCATCCCTTTTAGCGCGATGACAGTTCCGCCAGCACCTCAGCGTGGTTGGCTTGCTCAGAAAGTCCTGATCAAACAGGGTCACGAGACCTATGTGTTAAGTGTTAAAAATCAAGGTGCAGATGAGTTAGTGCAACAATTGCAACGACTGTGGATCTTACACCATGGAAAGCACTTGCAAGTCAAAATTCGTAAAATCGAGCAGTTATTAACGCGTCGATATCTCAGCCATCATAATCAAACTCTAGTACGTCATGTTTGCAGTACCTTATGGTCCAGCTGGCAGCACCTAGATGACAATATCGTGCCAAGTTCGTTAAAGCCTCAAGTAGCAACAGTACGAGAAATTGCAGTTTGGAATGAGCGTGATATTGCTGAGTTTCAGTCTGCTTTTGTCGAACACTACTTGGCAGAAGACGCTAACTATTTTGACAGCGTTGAATCAAATCCCCTTACAGTAGCTCAGCGTAAGGCTTGTGTGATCCAGGATGACAGGCAATTACTGCTTGCTGGCGCAGGCACGGGTAAGACAAGCGTTATCAAGGCCAAAGTTGGGTATCTTTTGCATCGTAAATTAGCTCAGGCGAATGAGCTGTTATTGCTTGCGTATGGTAATGATGCCGCGACGGAGATGCGTCAACGCTGTCAGCCTCTCTGTGATACCTTAAATTGCTCTACCTTTCATTCGCTTGGCATGCAGATCATCGAAGCGGTTACAGGGGCAAAGCCGACAATTTCAACTCTAGCAACGGATAAAAAACTATTTAAACAATTTATTGCAGACACCGTGCAGTCGTTGCGACAAGAAAGCCACTTTGAGCGAGACTTTGCGCTATTTCTGAAAAGTTCGAGCACACAGCAAGCGTCACAGGCGATAGACCTGATAAGCCAGGTATTACCTTTGATGAAGCATGCTCAAATAATGGGTGAGGTTGAGCAACTGCTGACGCAATTTAGCAATCAAATGAGTGTGATCATGCCAGTTCTTGCGGAATATCAGCTGTATTTAAGCAATGAATCTAGCATCGATTTCGATGACATGCTGGAGCGGGCTATTTATTACGTAGAGTCTGGTCAGTTTATTTCACCGTGGAAGTTCATCTTGGTCGACGAATTTCAAGACATCTCCCGTGTGCGGGCAAAGCTCATTCAGGTGCTGCTAGATAAAAAAGCTGGCTCGCAATTGTTCGCCGTTGGTGATGATTGGCAGGCTATTTATCGCTTTAGTGGTGGAGATATGCGCTTAACTACCGAGTTTTCTAAGTATTTTGGTAAGTCGACGACCACATACTTGGATAAAACATTCCGCTATCCACAAACCATTTTAGACACGGCGAGTGAGTTTATTTGCCGCAATCCAGAGCAAATAACCAAGCATATCACTTCTCATACCGCAGGTGTAGCAGGGCAGGGTGTGGTGAAAGTTGTGGTGAATGACGAATTGTCGCAGGCACAACAACTGCTTAATCTTATAGAGCAGCGCAACGAAGGAAAAACTTCTGTTGCCTTACTGGCGAGAAATCACAGGGCACTACCTGATAAATCGAAGATTGCGCAGTGGCGGCAGCTCTATCCACAGCTTATTATTTCGTCTAATACCTTTCACGGTGCCAAAGGCACTGAAGCAGACTTTTCGATAGTATTTGGTCTACAGCATCGAAACTTTCCGTCACAGGTAAAAACGCCAGCATTTGTCGATGCGCTATTGCCAGCACAAGGCGCATTTCCTGACGCAGAAGAGCGGCGTTTATTCTATGTGGCATTAACCAGAGCTAAGAAACAATGCTTTTTATTAGCGCCAAACGATGCACCTTCCTACTTTTTGGAGGAAATCGCATAATCATTAATCCGATAGGCTGACTTGATCTTTTTGCGCCATGCACTCATACAATTACTTGTTGAATGAAAAATAAGCGAGGAAAGGATGAGTACGGATCTACTAAAAGACGCATTGAAAAGATTAAATCATATCGTCGAAAAGACAGGCATTAACGAGTCTACCTATCAAGCGTTAGCCCAGCCTCAAAGAACGCTGTCGAGCAATATCTCAATTCGTCGTGACGACGGCAAGCTTGATTATTTTAAGGCGTATCGTTGTCAATACAATGATTTGCTAGGCCCGACAAAAGGCGGAATACGTTTTCACCAAGAGTCTGATATGAGTGAGGTACAAGCTCTAGCCCTGTGGATGACGCTAAAATGTGCAGCGGTTGGCGTGCCATTTGGCGGCGGTAAAGGTGCCGTAACCGTTGACCCTAAATCACTGAGTCCCATGGAGCTTGAGCGTCTAGCTCGAGCATACATCAGGGCTAATGCTGACTTTATTGGACCCGATCAAGATATCCCCGCACCGGATGTGTATACCAATGCCAGGATCATGGGCTGGATGATGGACGAATACGAGAAAATCGTCCGTAAAAAAAGCCCTGCGGTGATCACTGGTAAACCGCTAATTTTTGGTGGTAGTGAAGGGCGAGAATCCGCCACTGGTCGCGGTGCATTTTTAATGATAGAGCGGCTCAGTGAAAAAAATAATTGGAATAAAGCTGAACAAACGATAGCGATTCAAGGCTTTGGTAACGGTGGCTATCATTGTGCAAGGCTGTTGCAACAGGCGGGTTATAAAGTCGTCGCAGTGAGCGATTCAAAAGGCGGGATTTACTGTAAAGATGGCTTAGATATCGAAAGCATTTATCAAGAAAAGCAACGCAACAAGGCGCTCAAAGCGGTGTACTGTAATGATTCAGTATGTGAAAGCGTTGAGCATAAAGTGCTGAGTAACGAAGAGCTGCTCGCTCTGGATGTGGACATTCTGGTGCCCGCGGCCTTATCTGGCGCGATCACCCGCGATAACGCCAAAGCAGTATCGGCAAAGTATATTGTCGAAATTGCCAATGGACCCATTGAGGCGGATGCCGACGAAATCTTACATGAACAAGGCGTGATCGTTGTTCCAGATATTTTAGCGAATGCAGGCGGCGTCATCGTAAGCTATTTTGAGTGGTGTCAAAATCGCCAAGGAGAGTCTTGGGATGAGCAAACTGTGCAAGATAAATTGGCGCAATATCTATCGAATGCGTTTGAAGCGGCATGGCGGCTGCGAAGTGATGAAGGACTTGAGATGCGAGATGCCGTATACAAACTGGCATTGAAACGTATTGAAAGCGCTTTGGAAGCCCACGGGACGCAGTCTTACTTTGAAAATCGTGAATAATTTTTTAGATTGTGTCGATAAATTTTTTTTGCTGTACTGTTTTCAGGTGAGTCCACATAATCGCGCCTTTGTTTGGGGGTCGGTGGCACGTGCACTCGCTTAGGTGTTTTCACTTAACGATTCGTGTCTACAACGACCCTCTTATTCCGCTACTCAAGGGGCAATTCGTATGCGCGGTTGGATCATTTACAAAGACTCTGCCAGTTTGTTAAAACCTGAAATTTATGAAATAGATAGATTGATGGCGGTGGCGAAGGAAGAAGGTATTGATCTTCAAGTTTACTCACCAGATCAATTTGATCTATTGGTAACCAGAGAAGATGAAGAAAGTATTCTAATCGACGGTCAGCCGGTTGCGTTACCTGACTTTGTACTGCCGCGTATGGGCGCAGGCACGACTTACTTTACGCTTGCAATTATCCGCCACCTTGAGCGTTTAGGCGTACATTGTTTTAACTCTTCACAGTCTATCGAAACGGTAAAAGATAAGCTCTATGCACAGCAGATCCTAGCAGAGCAAAACTTACCAACACCAAAAACCATGTTGGTCAAGTTCCCGGTAAATATTGAACTGGTAGAGAAGCAAATTGGTTTCCCGGTCGTGATTAAAACGCTATCAGGCTCCCAAGGCAGCGGCGTATTTTTGTCTAAGTCACGCGGTGAATTTGATGATTTGATGCAACTCATTGAAGCAACAAATCCAAAAGCAAATATCATTTTGCAGCGTTTTGTGAAGTCGAGTCATGGTCGAGACTTACGTGTATTGACCATTGGTGGCCGTGCTGTTGCTTGTATGGAGCGTAACTCAGGCGGTAAAAACTTTAAAGCCAACGTCAGCTTAGGTGCAAAAGGTAGCCCACACCCGATCACCCCTGAAATCGAATGGCTAGCAACGCAAACCGCTAACATTCTGAACCTAGATGTCGCTGGCATCGACTTATTATTCGATGAAGAGCACTTTAAAATTTGTGAAGCAAACTCGAGTCCTGGTTTTGAGGGGCTTGAACAGGCTGTAGACATTGATGTTGCGAGAGAGATCTTACACTTTATTCGCATTCGCTTAGGTATCTTTAACCGCGCTGGTCAAACAAAGAAGAGCAGTAACGGAACCAAAGCGACAAAAGAAAAAGCGGCAGAGTGATAACGAAGAAGGAGCTAGGTCAAGCTCCTTTTTTATTGCGTGAATGGCTCAAGCGCGCCTTTCAGTGCATCAAGCTGAATAGGCTTAGAAAGAAAGTCATTCATGCCAGCTTCATAACAGGCTGCCTTGTCGGACTCAGAGGTATTGGCGGTTAATGCAATAATATACGGTCCTGGATGGTCATCTTTTGAAAGCCTACGAATACTTCGAGTAGCTTCGAAGCCATCCATAATTGGCATGACGCAATCCATAAATACAATATCAAAGATTTTATCTTGGCATGATTTCACGGCTTGCTCGCCGTTATAGACCTTGTCAATGTGAGTTGCACCAAATTGATTCAGTAACTTTTCCATCACCAGCACGTTGATCTGATTATCATCGACAAGCAAGATTTTACATTCTGATAGGGAGATATACTGCTCTTCAGTCTCCTGACTTTGCATGTCGCCTGTTTCTGCTACAAACTCTATTGGGAAGGTAACGATAAAGGTACTCCCTTTACCTAATTCACTCTCTACCTGTACTTCGCCTTGCAACAAATTACAAAGCTCAAACACGATAGAAAGACCAAGACCTGTGCCGCCAAAATGCCGGCTTATGCTGGCATCACCTTGGCTAAATGGTTGAAAAAGGTGCACTTGATTGGCCTTGGCAATACCGATGCCTGTGTCTGAGACACTTAATTGCAGAACCGGTGAAGTGTCACTCCCCAGCACATCGGCATAAATATCGATACTACCCGTTGGCGTAAATTTGATGGCGTTACTAACAAGGTTTGCAATAATTTGCTTAACTCGGGTCGGATCTGAATGGAGCCAATACGTGCTTTGTTTATTAATATGGAAGTTGATTGAAAGTCCTTTTTCGCGACAGGCTGGACTGTATAAGCCTACAACTTGTTCGACTAACTGATGAAGATCAAACGTGGTCTTGTCTAGCTTTAGGTTATTACTGTTTAGTTTGCTGAAGTCTAAGACGTCGTTTATTAGAGTAATCAACATATCCGCACTGTTAACTGCGACGCTCAAATTGTTTTTGATTTCTTGTATGTCGGTTTCTTTTCTGCACGCTTGAAGCATACCAACCAAGCCATTTAAAGGGGTTCTCAATTCATGACTGATTTTGGCAATAAATTCACTACGGGTCTTGAGAAGTTGTTCCGCTTCTTCGCGCTTTTCCTCTAATGCAATACGCATTTTTACTTGTTCATCAATATCTTGAATGGCACCAAAAACTCGAACGCATTCGCCGTTCTCATATTCCCCCTGACCGTGGGAAGCAACCCATTTTTCGTTGCCATTGGCGTCGATAATAATGGACTCTATGTCCCATTTGGTTTTGGAGGTAATGGCGTCATCTATGGCTTGTTTAATGTTTCCTTGGTGAATGCCGGGCTTGTAAAAGCTGATGGCATTGTGGAGTGTTGGTGTAAAGTTATCATCAACGCCATGAATGAGCCGTGTTTGTTGACTCCAATATACTTTATTCTTTCTAAAATCGACTTCCCACGAGCCAATATCGGCAAGTTGGCTCATCGCAGCTAACGCTTGTGAGCGATGTTGTATCTTCTTTAACGCCTTTTGTCGAGAAATCTCAACGCCAATCCATTGCCCTAATAAACTCACGTAATCTAAGTGTTCTTGGCTGAACGCCTGCGCTTTGGCGCTAGATGCTGAAAAGTTAACCGTACCATAACGCTTACCATCAACAATAATAGGTGCACCAATGTAGCTCTCTAGGCCAAAGTTTGCATAGCAAGGGTGGGTCGCAATTTCACTGGTACCAGCGTGATGAAAGGACAGTGCGCTGTCTGCTTGTAAAGTGTGCCAGCAATAGGTGTTTGCTAGTTCAAAATCTGTATCTGCCAACAAGGAGTTATTTGGGGTGATCACATGCCTAACCGTATATACATCAGCTTGGATTTCACTAACGATTGCAATATCAAGTTCAAAAACATCGAGTCCAAGCGTAAGTAGCGCCGTCACTTTTTCTTCGAATGTGGTGTCTTGGTTTGTGGTGATGAGGTGTAATCGTTTTAAAATACTCACAAATTTCACATTGGCAGTACAAAGCAGTTAATCATTTAACTTTAACCGCTCTTTGCTAGCTTGCCAACATAAAATCTCTGAAGTCTGTCGAGATAATTTCCGTTTTTCAAAGGATTATGAATAAAATAGTCATCGCGGGATTTATCACAATTTTTTAAGGCAAGTCTATGAAATACGTGGGTCTACTTTTTTTATTAATGACAACAGTAGTAAGTGCGCAAACGCTTCGGGTTGCTACATTTAATGTCAGTATGGAAGCAACGAATTATCAGCAAAAAGGGCAAGCGCTGGACTCTCAAAAGCTCAGTAAATTGCTACAGAATGGTCAACACCAACAAATCAAAAATATTGCAGAAATCATTCAGCGTGTTCGCCCAGATGTGATTCTACTCAATGAGTTTGATTACATCGCTGAACCAAATAAAGGTGTACTGGCATTTGTAAATAACTATCTAGCGCAACCTCAAGCGGATCAGCAGCCTATATCGTATCCTTATTTCTACATCGCGCCAGTCAATACGGGATTACCAACACCCTATGATTTGGATAATGATGGTAAGCACGCTAATTATGGGGGCGATGCACAAGGATTTGGTTTATATGAGGGGCAATATGGGATGGTTGTGCTGTCAAAGTACCCGATTAAAAAGGAACAGGCCCGAACTCTACAGACATTTCTTTGGAAAGATATGCCAGACCATAAGGTGACAACAGATCCCACGACGAAACAGCCTTGGTATAGTGAGCAAGAGTGGCAAAACTTGAGGTTAAGCTCTAAATCTCACTGGGATTTGCCAATTGAAGTGAACGGTAAATTATTTCATCTGTTGGCGATGCACCCGACGCCCCCTGTGTTTGATGGTGAAGAGGATAGGAACGGCAACAGAAATCACGATGAGATACGCTTGATGGCCGATTATATCGACCCTAAACGCAGTCAGTACATTTATGATGACAATGGCGCTAAAGGCGGCCTTAAGAGTGATGCTCGATTTATCATCGTCGGTGATTTAAACGCTGCTGATAAAGGCGATAAACATAGACCCGGCGTGATAGAACAATTACTAGATAACCCTAAGGTATTCTCGAACTTTGCGCCTGAGAGTAAAGGGGGAAGCGAGCATAGTAAAGAAAGTGTGAGTCGCAGCTACACCGCGCATTGGGGGGCACGTGTAGATTATGTTCTGCCATCCAAGTTAGGCTTTCAATTAGTTAACAGCGGGGTTTTCTGGCCCAATAAAGCGGACGAATTATTCCGTTTAGTGGAAAGTCGTCACGCCAGCTCCGATCACCGTTTGGTTTGGATAGATGTGGAAGTTAAGTGACTGCAGTGATTGGTCAATCGTGTCGCTTACTACAAATTTAAACAATGACTAACGGAACTAAACCGAAATAACCACTAAGCTTGCGCTTAATGAATAGGAGAGTGTGATGAAAAGAATTCTATTAAGTGTTGGTTTAGCGGTTTGGTTATCTGGGTGTGCTCATCATGACGATGTGCGTCCATCGTCTGATGGTGTGCATAATATTATGTTATTTTCCGACAGCCGTGATGCGGGTAGTAAAGAGGCATTAAAGCAGGCTAGGCACTATTGCAAACAAGCTGATATGGTCGCGTATGTTGTGAATCTAGATATCATTTATGACAGTGATACGCCTGAGAGTACTTATATCACGCAAAAAGGCGTAGCTAACGCCGTTGAGGCTGCCAGTATGGCGATGTGGATTTTTGGTCGAAATAGTGTCGATGATGCAGGGGCTGCAATGACCATAGGTGGAGGAATAGCCGATGGTGCGCTCGGTAAGCCTTATGATGTGCGATTAAATTTCAAATGTGGATGAATGATTGAGCTGCACGTCTAACGTTGCAACATGCTTCAATCTTCATCCTTTTTTGGATTATTTTGAGGTGTGTTGTTCTTGGACGTTAACTTATCTTTGTCAAAAGGCGCTGTCTGTTCGTCGATTTTCTTTTTCATTTCAAATTTGGCGGAATACTTTAACAACGCGATATTGCTCCAGATCACCCCTAACACGCCCACAATGATCAAGATCACCTGCCATGTCTCTAATTGATTGCCCATTCTACCCCCTCAAAAACGCTATATTTTTTAAATTTGTCCTGAAATAGGTGAGCATTTTAGCGCGACTGTTGATATTATTCACCACCTAGTCATTTCGCGATAATTATGCTGCATATATTTACATTCTGAGGATAATAGCGCATTCATGGAACAAGTGTTAATTTGGCCTGCCCAGTATCCCATGCTGTTAAAGGGGTTAATCGAACAAAACGGTGCTTACATTCTAGATGCCATAGAGGCATGGCCGAATTGCCAACAAATTAAAGATGAGCAGGGCGTAACGACCACTGTTTTACCTCCTTTGTTTTACCTTGCTTGGTTACGACCGCTAGAGCCGTTCGAAGCCTGTTACTTTCAACATATTGAAGACTATGACGACAAACAGCGTCAATACGTCAATAGCGTAATTCAACACATTGAAGAAAATGATACCGATCAGGATGAGCTAATAAAAACACTCATTCAGCGTCTTGGTCAGTACTCTAACATTCAAGCTCAGGTACAAGAGCAAAGCTTATCGTTTGTACAGTTGCTCTGTGACAAACATTATGAAAAAACGTTGATTTGGCTATTGGACAAAGGGGTTAAGTTTAGCGCGAAAGAAATCGTGTCTCTGTGGTGCAATAGCTCAGAAGAAACACGTGCGGCACTATTGACTCATCTTGAAACTTGTCTGCTTGACCGAGCGGCCACGGCTAAACTAGCAACAGATAGCTTGCTTGATGGACAGCAGACTTTTGAACTGCTGTGTGCCATGTGTGATAAAGATGAGGTGACGGGTCTTTTAGAGCAAGCGCTATTGTTCCAACTGACTCAGCAACAAGTTAAGCAGTCAGCGATTATTACGCTGGTAACGCAGGGCGCGAAAGGGACGGCAAGAGATGGTAGTGGGCGCTCAGCTATTATGCTGGCGGTTGAAAATGGCTTTGTGAGTGCCGTTGAAACCATGTTGCCGCACCATAAAGTAAATGAATTGGACGAATCGGGCCGAAACTTAATGCACTACGCCGCAGCGTCGAATTCAGCTGCTATGATCGAAATGATTTTTGAACACGGTGATGACCCGACGCTTGCAGATATTCATGGTGATACCCCTTACCGTGTGGCTATGAAAAATCAGGCGCTTACTTCTAAGCAAACGTTTGAGCAGCGCGGTATTATTGAACTTTCTAACGAAGCAAAGTATCAAAAAATAAAAACCGTCCATATTCTTTATGCCTTTGCAGCTATTTTGCTGCCACTTCAGTTGTTTTTATTCTTTACTGATGAAGTTGATGAAAAAACCATCGCAACACTGGTCACTACGGCTGCTTCCATTGCAATTTTCGTTTTCGCGAGACGAAAACGCAGTAACCCTCTCTACCCGAGTAGCTCAACACCTTGGTCACTCATTGGGGTAAATGCGTTAGCTTGGCTGAGTATCGGTGTGCAGGTATTGTTTTCAGTATTAGTGTTGATAGCCGTACTATCGTTGCAGTAGTATCAAATAATACCATGGCATGAATGCGAAAAAGCGCAGTTACTTCAAGGAAAACTGCGCTTTTTTAATGTGGTAATGCTGGCGAGACTATGACTCTTTATGTTCGTGCGCTGCTTTTTCGTCAGCGAGGTCTTCTTTTAACTTGCGGATTTTCATTCCTAACTCTTGACCTCTGTGCCTTGCATAGTAGGTGCAACCAATAAACATGGATGTGGCGAAGCCGATCTCAAGCAGGACTAACACTAGCTCGTCTGGAGATGTCCACAAAAGGGTAAAACCGTGGATAAAATAAAACATCACGATAAAGTTTGCCCAAGCATAAGTGTATGGCTTGTCTTGTAAAATACCTTTAAGTGGAAGTAATAAAGGTAAAACGTACACCACAAAGACAAAGCCTAGACTGTAACCTTCTCTCGGTGCAAGCACAAAGAGCCACAGTGGCATCAATATCAGGAGGCCGAAATACCCGACTAGCGCAAAGAGTTGAAAGCGTCTAGTTATAGGTTTTTTTGCAATTTCATTCATGTTAACTTTTCCGCGATGCGTAGCAGTCGACTCGCTGCTGCACGACAAATTTTGATTTCTGTTTGAGTGAGTGAGGCAGTGTTTTGGCTGCCTGCAACATGCGTTGCACCGTATGGGGTTCCGCCCATTTCTGTCGCCAAAAGCTCAGGGACATCATAGGGGACACCTAACAACATCATGCCGTGGTGTAATAACGGTAAAGAAAGGTTAAGTAGGGTTGCTTCATTGCCACCGTGCATACTGCTTGAAGACGAAAAAACGCAGGCTGGTTTATCGATGAGTGCCCCTTTAAGCCACAAGTCGCTGGTGGTTTCCCAAAACGCTTTCGCTTGGGCTGCCATCATGCCAAACCGAGTTGGGGTACCAAATGCCAGTCCGTCACACGCCACTAAGTCTTGCTTTGTTACGACCACATCATGGTCTTGGCGCTTCTCAAATACGCGTACGAAAGCTTCACCGCCTTGTGACACTATGGTGTCTGCAAATTCGTGCGCCATATTCGCCACGGAGCCATGACTGGAGTGGTATAAAATAAGAATTTTACTCATTACAGGATATCGAGCACTGACTCTGGGGGTCTACCAATTGCTGCTTTGTCACCTTTGACAACGATAGGACGCTCAATAAGCTTAGGGTTTTCAAGCATGGCAGTGCGCAATCTCGCTTCGTCTGTGTCTATCGATAGTCCAAGCTCTTTGTAGAGCGTTTCTTTGCTACGGACGAGCTGGTGAGCAGAACTAAATCCAAGTTTTGAAAGTAAATTAGCCAAAGTGTCACTATCGATTGGCGTCTTTAGGTATTCAATAACGGTAGGGTTAACGCCTTTGGACTCTAGTAAAGCTAAGGTTTCACGTGATTTTGAACAGCGCGGGTTGTGATAGATTTCTACTGACATTATTTCGCTCTATTTTGCTCTAATTCTTAATGTGAAGGGATCATAGCTTAATGTAGAGATGACGAAAAGCGATGTGCAAGAAAATTGGCTTAAATACGTTTCTACTATCGCTGTGAGCAATCGCTAAGCGTTACAGCTTAGCGATTTCTTTTTGCATATTACGATATTGGCTAAGTAGCGCTTTTAATCTGGTACGCTTAATATCTTCTTTGTCCTCTACGTGATTGAGTGCGCGTTGTACTTCATCGGCTGCCTTATTAAACGCACCATACTGGGCATAGACACTCGCTTTTGTCTCGTGGTAAGCCGCCTTGTTTTCCTGCGCTTCGTAGGTTTGCGTGAGCAAATCACGAGCGAGGATATGATCCGGTTTCTCAAGCAAAAAGATCTTTAGTAACTGCTCTGCAACTTCATACTGTTTTGCTTTTATTGCGGCATTGGCATAATTCAGCGTGATGACCTGATTATTGGGCCTGAATTGATGCTGGGCTTGAAGCATCTCAACGGCTTTGTCAGAGTGCTCTGTCGCGATTAAATAATCGGTATACACATCAAGATAGAACAGGTTATTCGGATCTTTTGCTAATAACTCATCTAATAGTTTGCCAGCTTCCTCGTATTTTTTCTGATCCAGTAACGTAATAGCTAATCCGTATTGTAGGGCGCTGTTGTCGAGTTCTGCTGAGCGTTTTAGAGAATTTCTAAAAAACGCTTCTCCAGCATCTTCTGAATAATAGTATCGTGCAAGGACACGGCTTTTAGCTAAAGCGTAGGAAAGACTTGAGGGATAATGCTTTTTCTCGAATTGCTGTGCTCTAAGCCTAACGTCCGATACTCGGCTGTCGGGCAACGGGTGCGTAAGCAAAAATGCGGGAGGCTTATTTTTGAAGCGAATTTGATCTGAGAGTTTAGTTAAAAAATCACTGGCCGCGTAGGGGTCAAAGCCCGCTTTATGTAGAGTATTCATACCAAAACGGTCAGCTTCTTGTTCTGCTTTTCGGCTATGCGTGAGCTGATTCAATGATGATTGAGTTTGGCTTGCGGATAAAATGGCGATACCCGCGTCTGGCGCGACAACGGTTGCTAAAATGCCAGTAATAAGGCCCGCGATGGTCAAGGCGCTGTTGTCTTTTGCGTTTTGTACGCGGCGTGCTAAATGACGTTGGGTAACGTGCGCAATTTCGTGGCCAATAACGGACGCTAATTGACTCTCGTTATCGGATTGCGCAATGAGTCCGGTGTGTACACCAACATGACCCCCATAAAAAGCGAAGGCATTAATGTCTTTGTTATTTATCCAAAAAAAGGTAAATGGAAAGCGTACGTCATTAGCATTGGCGACGAGGCGATTGCCCAGGCTAGTTAAGTACTCTTCCAGTACTGGATCGCCAACCACAGGGGAGCGCGAGCGCAGCTGCATCATCATGACTTCGCCGATCGCTTGCTCTTTTTCAATAGGCAGTACTTGGAGAGCTGAAGTGCCTAAATCTGGTAGTTTCAGCTCTGTTTGTGCAATAGCGCTGCTTGATGCAGCGAGCGCAAATGTTAAAACGATTGAATTTAATAGGGGTTTTAACCGCATTTTAATCCCTTTTAAGGTCTTCTCCGAGCATGATCCTAGCTAAGTCGACTTCGTCAATGCATGCTCGAGCATCTTTTTCGCAAAGTTGGTAAAAATCTTTTATTGAGACTCCATCAACGCTGGTGATGTTCAATTCTTTTTTTAAAAACGTTACTGTCATATGTAGCACTTTATGTGCATGAAGTATCAGAGCTTTGTCTGCTATATCGCCGCGCTCAAAGTAAAACGCAATAAACTTATGGAGTTGATTGATGCGCAGTAAGTTTTTCATCGTATGAGGATCCCATACTTGAAACTCTAAAAAACGATTGTCTTTTACATAAGCATCAATCTTTGTGCCTTTGGCTATTGGGTAAGCCCAAAGCTCAAAGCCTCTGTCAGTAAATGCTTGATGTAAAGCTATTTGAGGTTTATTGTCACAGTGGATTATGCCACGGTCATCTTCATAACCACCTAATAGCTCTATGTTCCAGTTTCGCTTATCTAGCAAGCGTTTTACTGCATTGTCAAAGCCGTGATGGAGCAGACCTTCACATTCGCTTACTGCTGAGGCCACAAGGTGATAAAAAGGTGGAAGTTCACCCCAATTAATTTGCTTTTTGTACCAATTTATTTCTTTTAGTGTTGGATTGGCTGGCAATCGGGCCTTATTATTAACGCCTGGCATTAAGATTCCCAAGAAGTAGAGTATGCTATTAAGAATAAACCATCAACGCCTTGAGGGCTACCGCATTGAGTGATTTGTGTGGAGACGAAACTATAAAATTTGTGCATGATCTACGAGAATTTACCTGTCCTGCATTATTTGTTCAGTTTAAGTGGCGGTTAAAGCGCCATGACTATACTCTAGGCAAACTAAAATTGCTGATGAGTCAGGATCAAAGCTTGTTAGACATAAAAAAGTATTTGGATGGTAACTCGGTGAGTTACCGAATTATTGAAATTGAGAGTGGTGAAGTGTGTTTGGAGATCATGGATGTTTGAGTTAGTAAAAGCGTGGTATATCAAAAAGTTTTCAGATCCACATTCCGTCACTCTATTGCTGATGCTGGTTGCCACGGTTGCTTTACTGTACTTTTTTGGTAGTTACGTCATGCCGGTACTGGTGGCAATTGTGATCGCCTATTTACTGGAGTGGCCGGTGAGCAAGCTAACCCGAGTGACTGGCAGTAGGATGTTATCAGCAGTGGTTGTAATGGCGGTATTTGTGGGCGTCGCTTTGGGGCTGGTATTTGGTATTGTTCCTGTTCTGTGGCAACAATTAAGTAATCTGCTCCAAGAAAGCCCAACCATGGTCGAAGAGGGTAAAGACTTCCTTTTACATTTACCTGAATACTATCCGACTCTGATCTCTACAACACAAGTACAAGCCATTGTGAGCTCGGTGGAAAGCAAGTTACTAGAGCTTGGTGAAGTCATTGTCTCAGCCTCATTAACTTCATTAAAAGACGTGGTTGCATGGATGATTTACTTGGTTCTAGTACCGCTGCTTGCTTTTTTCATGTTGAAAGACAAGTCAGAGCTTACATCTGGAATTTCAAAAATCATACCCAAGGACAGAAAGCTTATTTCACAAGTGTGGCACGAGATGGATCAACAAATTATGAATTATATTCGTGGTAAAGTTTTTGAGATTGTCATTGTTGGCTTGGTGAGTTTTGTAACCTTTTCTATTTTTGATTTACGTTATGCCGCGCTACTGGGAACATTGGTTGGATTCTCTGTACTTATTCCATTTATTGGTGCCGCGCTGGTTACGTTACCTGTTGCCGCAGTTGCGTTGTTTCAATTTGGTCTTGCGCCAGAATTTTGGACAATCCTCATCGCGTACGGCATTATTCAAGCATTAGATGGTAATGTTTTAGTGCCTTTATTGTTTTCCGAAGCGGTAGACCTCAACCCTGTTTATATCATTGTTGCAGTATTATTTTTTGGTGGTTTATGGGGTTTTTGGGGCGTGTTCTTTGCCATTCCACTTGCATCTCTCGTTAAAGCGCTGATCAATGCATGGTCAAGTAAAAACGAAGAGTTATTGGCGAAATAGTAAGGAATTTTTGATGCTAGTCGGCTCAAGCGCCGACTAGCTAAATGTACTGCTATTGTGTGACTCTACCTGTGCTTTCACGAACCACCATACTCGGTGTGAATACATGTGAGACTTCTTTATCATTTTTTCTATGCCCACGCGTTTTAGAAAACAACAAACGAGCAGCATGTTCAGAAATAATGTTGTTAGCCTGATGTGCAGTCGTAAGCTTAGGCCAAGTTTGGCGGGAGAATGGAGAGTCTTCGAACCCACTAATAGACAATTGACCGGGGATCTCTATATTCATCAGCCGCGCAGCAAATAAAGCCCCAGCTGCAACCTCATCGTTACCACCTAAAATCGCAGTAATTTGCTTTGGATTACCATCGGCCAGCAGCGCTTTAGCGCCTTTTACCCCAGATTCAAATGAGTACGTGCCGTGATAGAGCAGTGTATCGTCTTGCTTGATGTCATGGGCTTTCAGCGCATCTCGATATCCAGCTAGTCGCTCTGCAGTTGATTTATGTTCTTCGTCGCCAAGTACAAAAGCAATTTTTTTATGTCCAAGTTGGATCAAATGCTCGGTAATTTCATAGGCGGCGGCATAGTCATCAACAAAAATACAGTTATTTGCACTATTTTTTGCTTCTTGCGCTCGGCCTGAAAGTAGACGCACGTAATGAATGCCCAGCTCATCTAGCATATCAATAATGGTTTGTTGCTCGGATAGAGGAGGAGTCAAGACCAAACCCGCGAGACGTGAGCGTTTGATCATAGTGACAAACTCTTCAGCCATATTTTCCGAATTGGATTCACAGGGGTGGATGACGAGTTCATACCCTTCGTCTCTACAGCGAGATAACACGCCATTTTGCATATCAATGACATAATACGCATTGGGGTTGTCGTAGACTAAGCCAATCGCAAATGAAGAAGTACCAGCCAAGTTTCTTGCAGCAATATTAGGCTGATAATTAAGCTCTTTTACAGCCTGCATTACTTGATCGTAAGTTTTTTTTCTAACCGAAGGTTCTTTATTGATTACCCGCGATACGGTTTTCATAGATACGCCAGCTAGCTTGGCAACATCATTAATAGTGACTTTCATGTAATTGTTCTTCTATTTACAGGTCTGTATCGATCATTATTAAGCACAGAGGAATAGTAGCGCTTTATGTATGCAGAAGCTAGCGCCCAATTTCTGTGATATTTAGCTGCTAAGTCGACTATTGGCTTAATAAAAGGATCATCTGTTTTTCTTAGTCTATCTAATAAGTACAGAATTTAGCACTACAATTCGCAGAAATAAATGAATGATACCGGTGTCAAAAATTTTATTTTAGGTTATTATTCGCAATGTAAAATTGAAAAGAAGCAATTTGACAGCGTTGTCATTTTGACATAATGTGCTTGTTTAATAATGTTTCTTTGTTGTTACTACCTGAAAAGTAAGGTAACTAACAATCACTTACGTCTTAGGGGAATATGTAATGGGTGGTCGTGTAGATTTGGATAGTTGGCAAAAGCTCAGTAGCTCTGCGCAGCGAGTAGAGCAGCAGCATTTAAAAACGATGTTTGCAAATGATGCACAAAGGTTTGAAAAGTTTTCTCGTCAAATCTCAGGTGTATTGTTCGACTTTTCCAAGCAACGCATTGACGACCAAACATTCTCTGAGATGATGCAGCTCGCAAAAGAGAGTGATATCGCGCTTTGGCGAGAAAAAATGTTCTCCGGTGAAAAAATAAATATCACCGAGGACAGAGCGGTTTTACATACGGCGCTGCGCAACCGTGCTAATACACCTATCTATGTAGATGGTGTCAACGTTACCGAACAAGTCAATGCGGAATTAGAAAAACTACAAGTATTTAGTAACCGAGTTCGCTCAGGTGAGTGGCAAGGGTATACAGGCAAAGCTGTAAAAGATGTGGTTGCGATTGGCGTTGGTGGTTCTAACTTAGGTCCGCAAATGGTAACTGATGCGCTAGCCGCGTATGCAGATGACACGCTAAACGTGCATTATGTTTCGAATGTTGACGGTGTACAGATTGCTTCAGTACTAAAAGGTTTGGACGCAGAAACCACCTTGTTTGTTGTGTCATCAAAAACCTTCACGACCTCTGAAACCATGACTAATGCAAAGACTGCCGTTGAGTGGTTTTTGAATGCTGCAAATGATAAAACAGCAATCGCCAAGCATTTTGTTGCGGTGAGCACCAACCTTGAGAAGACCAGAGCGTTTGGTATTAGCGATGATAACGTGTTTACGATGTGGGACTGGGTTGGTGGTCGTTTCTCGCTTTGGAGCGCGATAGGGTTACCAATTGCACTTTATCTAGGCTTCGATAAGTTTGTCGAAGTGCTTGAAGGTGCGTTTGAAATTGATGAGCACTTTAAAACGGCAAACAACGAAGACAATATTCCACTGTTGATGGCGTTACTCAGTGTTTGGAATACCAGCTTCTTAGGGTATCAAGCACAAGCGATTTTGCCTTATGATCAGGCGCTTCATATGCTGCCTGCGTATTTACAACAAGGTGAAATGGAAAGTAATGGTAAGCATGTTACTTTTGCAGGAGAGCAGGTAAACTATACGACTGTTCCAATTATTTGGGGCATGACAGGGATAAATGGCCAGCACGCTTTTTACCAGTGTTTACACCAAGGTAATGTGATTGTACCGGCTGATTTTATCGCTTCAATTGAACCGCAAAACAAAGTAGGCCAGCATCACGATATTTTACTGTCTAACTTCTTCGCGCAAACGGAAGCAATGATGACGGGTGTAGATGCACAGCAGGTTCGTGAAGATTTAACGGCTAAAGGTAAGTCGGATGCGGAAATCGACAAGTTGATCCCGCATAAAATACACCAAGGTAACCGTCCAACCTCTTCATTTATCTTAGATAAGGTAGATGCGAAAGCTGTGGGCCGACTAATTGCCTTGTATGAACACAAAATTTTCTGCCAAGGCATCATTTTGGATGTGTGTTCATTTGACCAGTGGGGTGTTGAGCTTGGTAAAGGACTGGCATCAAATATTGAAGCTGAACTAACGCAAGAAGGCGTTTCTAACCCTCATGATAGCTCAACAGCGGGTCTAATCGCTTATTACAAGCAAAAGAGAACGAATTAATACTTCGAGTGGAACTTGAAGTAAACAGAATACCTTTGAACGGGTAGCGCTGGAGTACTTAGAACCTGTATTTTTGTGAGAGGAAATACAGGTTTCTAAGACTCATTTACTAGCGCATTGTAATCGAAATCATCACCCGTTACACAATGAGTTTGGTAGGCTTTGGAGTGGCTCCAAATCGAATAAACACTGCGTGCTTGTAGTGCACGCCCAACCTAATGAGAGTGAATTATGCTTAATCCTTTTGACATCGTAATTTTTGGTGGGGGAGGCGATTTAGCACTTCGCAAACTCCTACCTGCTTTGTATCGTGCATATCAAGAAGGTAACTTACCTGAAGGCACTCGCATCTTACCGACCGTTCGTGAACAAAACAAACAACAAGAATTTATCGAAACGGCACATCTCGCATTACAAACTCACCTTGGCAAAGGCGAATACAACAAAAAAGATTGGTCCGCATTTGAACAGTTTTTAGTACCTGTGGTAGTCAACGTTACTGAAGAAGACGAACATTGGGATACGCTAAAGAATATGTTGGCAGACGGGGAAGATAAGTCCCGTGTATTCTATTTATCTCTCCCTCCTGCGGTTTATGGCCGTTGTTGTGAGCTACTATCAATCAAAGGACTAATCACTGAACAATCACGTGTGGTTGTTGAAAAGCCTATTGGTTACTGCGGTAAATCTGCAGAAGAAATCAATGCCAAAATTGGCGAGTTCTTCTCGGAAGAACAAGTATTCCGTATCGATCATTACCTAGGTAAAGAAACGGTTCAAAACCTGATGGCGCTAAGGTTTTCAAATGCACTGTTCGAGAATTTATGGGATGCAAAAACCATTGATAATATTCAGATCAGTATCTCTGAAACAGTAGGTCTTGAAAGCCGAGCTGGCTTTTACGACAAAGCGGGCGCACTTCGTGATATGGTGCAAAATCACTTATTGCAACTACTTTGCTTAGTTGCGATGGAGTCACCACATAAACTTAATGCCAACAGCATTCGCACTGAAAAGCTTAAAGTATTGGAAGCGCTTAGACCGCTAATTGATACGGATGTAGATAACAATGTTGTGCGTGGTCAATACGTACCTGGTGACCTCGAAGGTAAGCTAGTACCTGGCTATCTTGAAGAGTTGGGCGAAGGGTCAAGTACAACAGAAACATTTGTTGCTATTCGTGCTCACATTGATAACTGGCGTTGGTCTGGCGTGCCTTTTTATTTAAGAACAGGCAAGCGCATGAAAAAACGCTGTGCTGAAATTGTGGTTGAGTACAAGCCTGTTTCTCACAACGTCTATGGTGATGCGGCGGGTCCAATTCAGCCAAACCGTTTGGTGATCAGATTGCAACCTGAAGAAAGTATTCAGTTAACGCTGATGTCGAAGCGTCTAGATAACCTAGAAATGCAATTAGAGCCGGTGACGCTAAATATCTCATTGAGTGAAAAGTATAACAATGGCTATCATTCAGATTCATACAAGCGCTTAATGCTAGATGCTGCTGCAAATAATCCAGCTTTATTTATTCACCGTGATGAAGTTCGTCAAGCATGGCAGTGGATCGACCCAATCGTTGAACGCTGGCAGAGTAAAGGTGCACCGTCACTTTATCGTGCAGGCTCTTGGGGTCCAGAAGATGCAGACGAACTGCTAGAAGAAAACAAACATGTGTGGTTCAACACGGGAGAGCAGGCGTAATGGCACAGTTGACAGAAAGAAATTTCAACTCCAAAGACGAGATGACAGCAGCGCTTGCAGAACTACTTCAAGCAGGGCTTAGTCAAGGTATTGAGCAAGACGGTGAAGCGGTGCTGTTAGTGTCTGGTGGTTCATCACCGGCTCCAGCGTATCGACACCTCTCTGGTGTTGAGCTAGGCTGGGACAAAATTACGGTTGCTATGGTTGATGAACGTTGGGTCGAACCGGATCACGAAAAGTCTAACGAAGCATTTATTAAGTCGACATTGCTGCAAGACAAAGCGGCAAATGCTCGATTTGTAACAATGAAGAATGCGGCAGTGTCAGCAGAAGAGGGCGCTGATCTATGTGAGTCTGCTTATGGTGCGTTGAAAAAACCGTTCGATGTTACTATTTTGGGAATGGGGCCAGATGGTCATACCGCGAGTTTATTCCCAAGTGCAAATGGCCTAGAACACGCATTAACGACCACAAACACCGTGTGCGCAATTAATGCTCATCAAAGCGAAGTGACAGGTGAGATCACCGAGCGCATGAGTTTGTCTTTGGCAGGAATAGCTAATTCTAAAGCGGCTGTTTTATTGATCTCTGGTGATGAAAAAAAAGCGGTGTATGAAGCGGCAAAACAACCCGGCTCAGAGTATGAAGTACCACTGCGTGCTGTATTAAATCATCCTGATATTAATTTGACCGTATTCTGGTGCCCGTAACCCGAGTGCATGTACTAGAAACAGTAAAATGTAAGGCTGGCGTGATAGCTGGCCTTGTCTCGATTATTTGAGTCAACTGATTGAATATCTCTGGACATTAAGCTCGAAGCGACAATACTTCTTACTTCTTACTTCTTACTTCTTACTTCTTACTTCTTACTTCTTACTTCTTACTTCTTACTTCTTACTTCTTACGAATAAAAGCAATAAATTTTACTGATTCAATATACGATCATTAGAAAATCAATAAGTCCCGTAATAGGGTATTCAAATTTATGCAAAAGATAGTGATAGCTAACTCGCTAATCGTAGATTTTATAAGCCTTTGTCATAAAAAATTCTCTTAAAAGAACTAGACAGTACTTACAGATGAATCTATAATGACAGCGTTGTCATTGATATTTATTCTCATCTTTAGCTTCTGTCCAAGCTTGATGAGAGAATTGAATACACATCCCCTTGTGTGTATTCAGATAATTAAAATGTCCCTTTATTGAGACAATTCCATCTTAAAACTCTACAGCAGCAAAATTTTTTGTGCTATTCTCCAATCGTTTTTGTAACAAACCATATCTTGGTCATATTTAAGTTTATATTTATCAATAAGATATATATCTATATAAATATTTTTTGAATAACAGGCCAAAAAAATTGTAGCGAATATGTAATTTAGGGTGTATGGTTTGTTATTAGATGACAGCGTTGTCATCATCACTGGGCAGAAGTGATTTAAAAAACCAACAAAATGATTCAAGGGGAATCCTGTGTTAGCTAATAATTTCAAAAAAAGCTTACTTGCAGTTAACGTCAGCATCGCACTAGGTGCGGGCTTTTCAGGCGTTGTAGTTGCAGAAGAAAGTCAAAATCAAGTACAAGAAAACGTAGAAGTCATTGAAGTTCGCGGTATTCGCCGTTCTTTAAAAGAATCTATTAATACCAAGCGTTTTGCAACGAGTGTTGTTGACGCCGTATCTGCAGAAGATATCGGCAAGTTTCCTGACAGCGATGTAGGTGAAGCTCTTGGTCGCATTCCAGGTGTTGCAGTAAACCGTCAATTTGGACAAGGTCAACAAGTATCCATCCGAGGTGCTTCAAACCAATTAACACTGACTACTCTAAATGGTCAGTCTGTTGCGTCGACTGGTTGGTATGACCAACAAGCAATCGATAGAAGCTTCAACTATACATTGTTACCACCTCAATTAATAAGCGCTATCGAAGTATTTAAGTCTTCACAGGCCGATTTAGTCGAAGGCGGTGTAGGTGGTACTGTTAACGTTAAAACTCGAAAACCACTAGATCTGGACTCAAACTCAGCTTTTTTCTCTATTGAAGGTGACTATTCAACAGAATCTGAAGAGACAGATCCTGGTTTATCAGCGCTTTACAGCTGGAAAAATGCTGATGAAACTTTTGGTGTGATGGGTGCGGTTGCGTATGAAGACTCTACATATGTACGTCGTGGAAATGAAGCGTCGTATGGTTGGGATGGTGCGGAGTCAGTAAACTATTTCGAACAGCAGCGTGAAAGAACTTCTATCGATATCACCGCACAGTACGCACCAACAGAAAATTCAGAGTTTGTCCTACATTACCTAGGATTAGAGCTAGAAGCTGATAACGCTAACAACAGTATTTTCTTATTCACAAACTTGAATAACTGTGAGAAAAAAATCGCAGTGTCAGATGTCTGTACTGTTCGTTCGAACACAGCAGAGAATCCAGCGCCAAACCGTGCATTCTTACAAACGTTTGCTCGTTTTGCTTCGATGGAATCTGAAGTTATTGATTTAGCCTATAACTATCATGGTGACAACTTTAAGGTTGAGACTCGTTTAGGCTCAACTTCAGCTGAAGGTGGAACGGATTTAACAATAAACCACGCAGCATACTTAGGAACTGCGGCAGATCTTAACGGTTTAGTTTTAGATAACTCAGGAAAGGTGTCTTCGGTAAATCTGCCAAAAGGCGGCTGGAATATTTCAGAGTTTGATCCAAGTTGGGACGATCGAGGTCTACAAAATTGGGCTTCTCAAAAAGCACCAAATAAAGATGAAGAAACATATTTCCAAGCAGACCTTACCTACAATCTAGATCATGATTATGTTACGTCAATAAAAGCAGGTGTTCGTTGGACCGATCATGAAGTAGTGCGAGATTCATACCGTCCTACGCATAATGCACACAATATCATCGATCCAACACAATTTTGGACTGGTAGTGAAACTTCTGGTACGGATGCAAATGTTGTAATCCCAACGCCAGATATAAATGCTATGAGAGCAAATGCAGAAGCAACTTTTGGTACTTGGTACCATGATCGTTCAGGTTATTCTACGGTTGAAGAAGAAAACTTAGCTATCTATTTAATGGCTAATTATTCAGGCGAAAATTACAGAGGTAATTTTGGTTTGAGATATGTGTCAACAGATGCATCATCTAAATACTTTGCGCCTATGCCAGGTTTTGTTGATCCAAATGGTATTGGTCAAAACAATGGTCTGAGCTCAAGCATTGTTAAAGATAAAGGTGATTACAGCGAAATCTTACCTAGCTTTAACTTAGCCTACGACTTAAGTGAAGATAGCATTGTACGTGTTTCTCTAGCACAAGTTATCTCTCGTCCTAACTACAACGATATGTTTGCAGCGACGCAGATTGCAGGTTATGGCGATACTCAGCGCGGTAATGAGACGCTTACAAAGGGTAACCCTAACCTTAAGCCGTTTAAAGCTACTCAAGCTGACCTAGGATATGAGTATTACTACGGTGATGCAAATATGGTTGCAATTACGTTGTTCTACAAAGATGTCAGTAACTTTACGACTAGTGAAACTACGTTGAACCAATCGGTTGGAATTGTTGACCCTGTGACTGGTCAAGATAACTGGCAGGTAAACACTCAGGTTGATGGTGATGGTGGTGATATTCTTGGTTTTGAATTCCAAGTTCAGCACGAGCTAGGTGGTGGATTTGGCACGCTATTCAACTACACCTATGCTGACGGTTCTGTTGATGAGTCGAACTTCTCTGATGCTGTAGGCTTATTCTCAGATAGTTCTGAAAACACAATCAATGCGGTTGCGTATTATGAGCAAGATGATGTAAGCGTAAGACTTGCTTACAACTGGCGTTCTAAGTATATGATCCGTGAGACAGGCTTCTACGGTAACCGTATGCACGATGACTATGGATCACTCGATTTAACCGCAAGTTACAATGTTACTGATGCAATTACGCTACGTTTTGCAGCTGTGAATTTAACTGAGGAAGATAGTGTGCAGTACGGTGCCGCTGAGTTCCCAGCTGGAACTAAGGCTTCAATTCGAGATGGCTATGCTGCTTGGTCATATAAAGGGGATGCTAGATACTCTCTTGGTGTTGATTTCCGCTTTTAAGATTTAGCATACTATTAAGGGAAGCCCCTATATGGGGCTTCTTTCTATTTAGTACTATAGAAATTCGATTTTGATGTTTTACTATGTTTCGTAGGTAATTAATTTGAAAGAAATTAGCAAGGTCGTAATCGTTGGTGGTGGGACGGCTGGATGGATTGCTGCATGTCATATTGCCAAAAAATTAAACCCTAATGAAAATGACAATATTTCAATTACTTTATTAGACTCGCCCGATATTCCGACCATCGGAGTTGGAGAAGGAACCGTCCCTGTAATCAAAGACACGCTAAAATACTTTGGAATAAAAGAAAGTGATTTTATAGGTCAATGTGATGTCACTTTCAAACATAGTATTAAATTCGTGAATTGGTGTCATAATCCATCAGCAGTAGGAGAAGATTTTTATCATCACCTTTTTGATTTCCCAAATATTCGCCCTTTTGATGTAACACCTCATTGGTTATTAAATAAAGATTTAGCCAGCAAAAAGTATGCAGATTTAGTATCGGTACAGTCGTATATTTGTGAAAAAGCATTACCACCAAAACGGTTATCAGATAAAGAGTTTTCAGGACTCTTTAATTATGCCTATCATCTTGATGCTGGTAAATTTACAGAGCTCCTGCGTCAGCATGCAATACACAAGCTTGGCGTTAAGAATCTTAAGTGTAGTGTCACAAAGGCCAACTTAAATGAAGAGCACTTTATCGAGTCTTTAGAACTCGACAATGGTGAAAGAGTGAAGGGAGATTTCTTTGTTGATTGTTCCGGATTTCAATCGTTACTGATTGAACAGTCACTTGGAGGGAAGTTTATTGATAAAGGGAGTGAGCTTTTAGCAGACACCGCGTTGGCTGTTCAAGTTGATTATGATACTCCAAATGCCACGATCAAACCTTACACGACTTCAACCGCCCAAAAATACGGGTGGATTTGGGATATAGGCTTAACAACACGCAGAGGAATAGGGTATGTTTATTCCAGCAAGTATCAAACAGAGGAGAGTGCGAGATCTACCTTACTGAATTATATAGACGATAGTATGATGCTCAGCCAAGTTCGAAAATTGCCAATGAAGGTTGGATACCAGCAAACGCCATGGATAAATAATTGTGTTGCCATGGGGCTATCACAAGGGTTTGTAGAGCCATTAGAAGCTACAGGTTTGCTTATGTTTGATGTTACAGCAAGGATGTTTGCAGAGGCTTTTCCGAGTGATGTAGAAAATATTAAACTTAGGCAAAAGCGTTTCAATGAAGATGTTACGCAGATGTGGGAGTCAACGACCGACTTCATTAAACTTCATTATTATTTATCAAAAAGAGATGATAGCGCTTTTTGGATTGACAATAGAAATGAAAACTCGTTATCGAATGAGTTAAAAGAAAAGCTACAACTTTGGCGTGCTAAAATTCCTTCTCAATTCGACTTCCGTTCCAATTTAGATCTGTTTCGTGTCAGCAACTATCTCTATGTTCTATACGGCATGAATTATTATACCCACCTTTCGATCCAGCCGCCTTCGGGAGAGGCTAGTGCATTATCGAAGCTATTGGAGGATATTCAGAAAGGAGTAAGCTATTGCAGTAATAACTTACGAGGGCACAGAGAAACCTTAGAGCATATTAAACGTTCGGTAGCTCACGTCGGTCAAAAATAATAAAGCTCGTAATCGTTAAACGTCCATCCAATATTGCGTCTGAGCTCAGTTGCGATTCCGCGAGACACGCTGAATGAAGTCGAGTGCTAGGGAAAGCCACGATGCGGCCAAACTTAGCTTCGATATAATGAGTTCTGTCAAAAAGTGGATGGTGACTGGAGATATATTGTTTTTCTTTGTAGCCACCTTGTGACAGCTCAATATCTAAGTGATCTCGATAGCGGTCATGATTTGCACTGATAACTTCCTTCACTCCCGTCGATTTGTGTTGGTAAAAGCCAGTCCCGCCAAATTCACCACCACAAAGGTAATGAACCAATGCTATTTGGTTTGAGTTTAAGTTATCGAAGTGTGGAATTGTTTGATATGCATGAAGTTCTTCATTTGATTTGGTGGCAATTGCATAATTGCAGCTGATACGTTTAATTGATTCTAGCGATGGTGATGCACCAAAATAAGGAGCCAGTTTAAGTGCTAATTCCTTAACAAATTCAAAATAGTCATTTGAAACTCGAGCCCATAAGCCTGGATAACTGTTTATCGGTTTTACCCAATCAGGACGATAACTTGGCGCTTGCTGTTTCCACACTGTGCTCATATTGCCAAAGTCCATATAAATCATCGGTGTGTCTCTTTCACAAGGCGACAATTGAATGGGTTCAACCTTTTCAATAGATTTTATATGTTGTTTAATTGCTTCGTTCATTTAGCTCTCTTTTTACACTAGGGAAGTTGGCAAGACCATCAATATATCAAACTCTTAACTAAGAGTTTAATATATTTCTTTACTTCTTTAGTCAGTGATTCGCGCGATGCGTTTAGATTGATTTCTAGACAGATATTCAAGAATATAGGCGAGGTCATTATTTGGTTTTTAGTTGCCATAGTTAGCGGTATCTCTTCTCATAAATATTTAACTTCCAATTTGCCCCGAAAAACGCTAGCCTTAGGGGCAATAAATAAAGTAACAAATACGTAAAATAATGGAGCAGTATTATGGCGGAACAACAAGTGCAGCCTTTACACAACGAAAAGCACGCTAACATCAAAGTAAAAAATGGCGTGAACGTTGATTTCCTTAAAACTCAGCACTTAATGCCTGTGGTAGCGCATGAGTTTGCGCGTGTAGCGACAGAATTCCCAATGGCGTTTGTTAAGAACACTGAGTCAGGTCAATTTCAAGCGGTTGCTATGTTTGGTCTTCAGCCAGGTGAAAACTTATTTGTAGACGGTGACAAGTGGACTGGCAGCTTTGTGCCAATGGCCGCAGCACGTTACCCGTTTGGTTTGGTTAAGCACCCTGAGCAAGATCAGTTTGGTATTGTTATTGATGAAGCAAGTCCGCTAGTCGGTGAAGAAGAAGGCAATGCGCTTTTCGAAGACGGTAAAGAAACTGAATATCTAGGTCGTCGTAAAGAAGCGTTAGTTAGCTATGTTGAGTTTGCTCGCGTAACTGAAGCGTTTACTCAGTATCTTGCTGACAAAGAGCTTCTAGTTCAACAAACACTAACGGTAGAAATCCGTGGTGAGAAAAAAGACATCAACGGTATCTACCTTGTGGATGAGCGTAAGTTAAATGAATTAGGTGACGAAGATTTCCTAGAGCTACGTAAACGCGGTTATTTAGCTCCAATCTTCGCATTCTTAACTTCTACACATCAAGTAGCGCGCCTTGCTCGCATGAAGGCACAGCGCGAAGCGAGCTAATCGCGTTTAGATATAGAATGATTCGATAGAAGCGCTTCCAGAGGAAGCGCTTTTTTGTGGATGCTATTTTATAAGTGCTACACCAATTTGCACCTTCAAATTGAGCAAGTATTAAGACAAATTGGTATTACTTAGCGTTTGGAATAGGACAGTATGAACCGCCTCGAGGGATCCAAACCGAGCGTGTTTCCCAACGACAGTTATACGCTACTCGGCGTTCTTCTTGTTGAGTTGAAAAAGTATCATGTTGATGAACATAGGCACCTCCAGGCACCTGATAGTTTGGGATTGGATGAGGAATAGTCCAACCTCCGGGGCAGCTTTGTGTCGCGAGTACGGTTTTAGTTTGCCATAAAGTATAGGGACCGTAAGGTTCTCCTGCTATTAATTTGTAGTGACAAGTCTTATAACTCACATCAACGAGCTCCGTACGGTAGTCACATACCCACACACGTCGCTCATCCCAGTAGCCACCGCAGTCAACATTGTTGACTTGGGTGTCATAAAAAGTGTTGTAATCAACAACTTTAATTTGCTCTTGAGTAGCAGCGGCTTGAGCAGTTCCAAGTAGTAGTGTGCTAAAAGCTGCAATTTTTAGAATGTTTTTCATATCGATTCCTGTCGAATTTCGTTATTTTATTACTTTGAGTTATTTCAAAGTAATAAATATGTTTCCATTTTGTGGTCGAAATAACAACCGTTAGTTGATTGAAAAATATTCAAATTTGCTGTTGTGTCGTGCAGCTCATGAGTTTCTTTCAACCACACTGTAAATCACTTAGCTTGACAATTTTAACGCGAAAGCTTGCATCGTTCTAAAATTCACCTCATGCTGAAGTTTAACAACGAACCAAGGTATAAAAATGAAAAAAAACTCTTTGCTAGCAGCCTTATTAGCCTTGTCGACGACAGCCGCTGTCGCGGCAGAGAAAGCGCCCCCGTTTGCGATCGCCATTCATGGAGGAGCTGGTACGATTGAGCGCAGTAACTTCACACCAGAAAAAGAAAAACAATACAAAGCTAAATTAAAAGAAGCCGTTGAGGCGGGGTATAAGGTACTAGAACAAGGTGGAGAAAGCCTTGATGCGGTAACGGCTGCCATTAATATTCTTGAAGACTCGCCTTTTTTTAATGCTGGTAAGGGGGCCGTGTACACTTATGATGAAGGACATGAGCTAGATGCATCAATCATGGATGGTCGTAATCGCCAAGCGGGCGCTGTGGCGGGGGTGAAGCACATTAAAAACCCAATCAACCTAGCAAAAGAAGTGATGCAGCACTCAGTACACGTCATGCTAAGTGGTGAAGGTGCAGAAGACTTTGCTAAGAAACGCGGTTTTACGTTAGTGGAAAACAGCTATTTTGACACCGATGCTCGCTATCAATCGCTCCTAAAGGCGAAAAAGCGATTGCAGATGAAAGAAGCGGCGACCAAAGACTATCAGGCGGCACACCAACAATTAGAGAGCCAATATAAGATGGGAACTGTAGGGGCTGTCGCACTCGATAAGCAGGGGAATTTAGCGGCTGGAACGTCAACTGGTGGCATGACGGCTAAACGCTTCGGACGGATAGGTGACTCACCGGTGATTGGTGCGGGCACATTTGCGGATAACCGCTCTTGTGCTGTGTCAGCAACGGGACATGGCGAGTATTTTATTCGATATAATGTCGCAGCTGATATTTGTGCTCGTGTCGCTTATCAAAACAAGTCGATTGAAAAAGCGGGAAAAGAAGTGATTTTTGATACGCTTTATCCAATTGGTGGCACGGGTGGGGTGATCATTGTTGACCCTAAAGGAAATATTAGCATGCCATTTAATACCGCGGGGATGTATCGTGCGAGCAAGTCGTCAACAACACAGACCTATGTTGGTATTTATAGCGAGTAAAACAATATTTCGTTGAGACTAAGCAAGTTCTTCAAACGCCAGCTATTATTATCATGATAGCTGGCGTTTTTAATGGAGATGAGCAATGCAATCAATAAAAGTCGCAGACTACTTAAATCATCGCCCCGTAACATTCAACCAGGATATGCGCGTAGAATCAGCTGTAGAGAAGCTGCTACAAAGCGGCCAGTCGGGCGGGCCGGTTATAGACGAATCAAGGCGGGTTATTGGGTTTTTATCTGAGCAGGATTGTCTCAAAAAAATGCTAGAGGCGACCTATCAAAATGAGTCTCATAGCGTGGTGTCCGATGTGATGACAAAAGCGCCTCTTTGTGTAAAACGTGAAGACAGCATAGTGCAAATGGCAGATTTGATGATTTGCAATAAGCCCAAAGTGTACCCGGTAGTTGACGATGAAGGACATTTACTTGGGGTTATTAGTCGTGCAAACGTGTTGTTAGCGTTGGATAAGCATTTACATGATGCTTATGTCTCTGGTCACCGCTACGTATAAAGCGATGGAATTTACGAGCTGTTAAGGTAACCCATGAGGAATTGCCTTGTGAATATCAGCAAAAATCTCAATTCCTAACCAAATTTAGTTGGGTTCGCCTAATCTGATTTGATAAACTACACGGCGTTTTATGTAATCACAAGGTGTCGTGTAGTGCAGGTTGACTCGCTGTTCAAAGAGCTAAATTCATGTCTTAAAAAGGATCACTTCATCCTCAAAAAGCGCCTTCATGGTGCGAAAAAAATTACCGATCAAGAAAAGCAAAAGCAGGTAGTCGCAAAAATAGCGGCTGCGATTGCAAAAAGCCAAGAATTAAAGGTAACAAGAAGTGCCAATATTCCTGCAGTAGAGTATCCTGAGCAACTACCCGTCAGCCAGAAAAAAGACGACATCAAGGCTGCCATTGCGCACAACCAAGTGGTTATTGTTGCCGGTGAAACGGGCTCGGGGAAGACTACGCAGCTGCCTAAGATTTGCTTAGAGCTTGGTAGAGGCTTGGATGGCTATATTGGTCATACACAACCTAGAAGGCTAGCGGCAAGAAGCGTATCTACCCGTATCGCAGAGGAAATTGGCTGCGAGATGGGGCAAGAAGTTGGATTTAAAATTCGCTTCTCAGATCAAGTCTCTGACAATACGTACGTAAAACTGATGACCGACGGTATTTTGCTCTCGGAAATTCAACAAGACAGATTCCTCAATCAGTACGACACAATCATCATTGATGAAGCGCACGAGCGCAGTCTGAATATTGATTTTATTCTTGGTTATTTAAAGCAGTTATTGCCGAAGCGTCCAGATCTTAAAGTGATTATTACCTCAGCAACCATAGACCCTGAACGATTTTCTAAACACTTTAGTGATGCACCTATTATCGAGGTGTCAGGGCGAACTTACCCAGTAGAAGTGAGATATCGTCCAGTTGAAGATGTTGACTCGCAAAATGGTGAGGCGGAAAACGACCAGTTGCAGGGCATTTTTGATGCGGTTGACGAACTTTGCGCCGAAGGACCTGGAGATATTCTGGTATTTATGAACGGTGAGCGTGAAATTCGTGACACCGCTGATGCGCTGGCAAAACGCAATTTAAAAGGCGTTGAGATTTTACCTTTGTATGCGCGCCTTTCTAATGCCGAACAAAATCGCATTTTTGCACCTCATAGCCAACGGCGTATCGTATTATCTACAAACGTTGCTGAAACGTCATTGACCGTACCAGGTATTCGCTATGTTATCGACCCGGGTACTGCGAGAATAAGCCGCTATAGTTATCGAACCAAAGTGCAACGCTTACCGATTGAGGCGGTATCACAAGCCAGTGCAAACCAGCGTAAAGGTCGATGTGGGCGTGTGGCATCCGGTATTTGTATTCGTTTATATTCTGAAGACGACTTTTTAGGGCGCCCTGAGTTTACCGACCCTGAAATTCTAAGAACCAATTTAGCTTCGGTTATTTTGCAAATGCTCGCACTTGGACTTGGTGATATAAGTCAATTCCCATTTGTTCAAGCGCCTGATAGTCGTAATATCAAAGATGGCATGTCGTTACTTGAAGAGTTGGAGGCGATAGTTCCTGCAAAGCGCAGAGAAAAAGCCAAGCTCACAGAATCAGGTCGCAAACTAAGCCGCTTACCCATAGATCCAAGGCTTGCCAAGATGGTGATGTCTGGGGCACAAAACAATGCGCTTTGGGAAGCGATAGTGATCACTGCGGCACTGTCAATTCAAGACCCAAGAGAGCGTCCTCAAGACAAACGTGCAGCAGCAGACGAAAAACATAATCGTTTTGAGTGCGAACACTCAGACTTTGTTGCATATCTAAATCTATGGAATTACATCGAAGCGCAGCAGCAAGCACTGACGCGTAACCAGTTTAGAAAGCAATGCCAAAAAGACTTTTTGGCCTATATGCGTGTACGTGAATGGCAAGACATTGTATATCAGCTGACTACGGTATGTGAGGAGCTCGGCTTTAAAATAAATAGCAGTCCTGCAAGCGATGAAGCTGTCCATCAATCATTACTAAGCGGTCTGCTTAGCCATATTGGTGTGAAGGACGAAAAGCAAAAGCAAGTGTTTAAAGGCGCACGTAACAGCCAATTTCATATTTTCCCCGGTTCAACACTGTTTAAGAAAAGCCCTAAGTGGCTGATGTCTGCAGAGCTTGTGGAAACCAGTAAACTTTATGCTCGGGTTAACGCCAAAATCGATGTAAATTGGATTGCACCGCTCGCCAAGCATTTAGTTAATAGCAGCTATAGCGAACCGCATTGGGAGAAAAAGGCTGGAGCGGTTATCGCGTTTGAGCAACAAACCTTGTACGGCTTGATCATCGTTGGCCGCAAACGCACTGTGTATAGCGATATTGATCCTGTGGTTAGCCGAGAGATATTTATTCGTGAAGCGCTGGCAAATGGTCAACTTGGCCAGAGCGAAGGTTTTTTAAGCGCAAACCAAAAATTGGTTGAAGAAGTGCAGGCGCTTGAAGATAAAGCTAGGCGTCGCGATATCCTAGTTGACGAAGAAGATGTTGTTGCGTTTTACAACGAACGAATTCCACAAGATGTAAATAATCGTGCTGCGTTTAGCAAGTGGTGGCGTTCACAAAAGCAAAAAGACAAACGTTTTTTGCATATGACGCGCGATCTGCTCATGAAGCATGACGCCGAACATATCACGGATACCCACTACCCTGATACGTGGCAGCAAGGGCATTTGATCTTGCCGCTCAGCTATCACTTTGACCCAGGCCAAGCATTAGACGGCGTGGTGGTCAATATTCCTCTGGCGCTATTGAACCAAGTTCAAGATGAAGGTTTTGATTGGCATATTCCTGCGCTCAGACATGAGCTGATCTGTGGACTTATTAAGTCACTGCCGAAGACCCTAAGACGTAACTTTGTGCCGGCACCAAACTACGCCGATGCTGTGCTTGCCGCCGTTGAGGTAATGCAAGGTTCATTTATAGAAGCGGTGGCTAATCGTTTACTCAGAATGACAGGTGTCAAAGTCGCCGAGTCAGATTGGGATGTTAGTGCACTTGAGCCGCACTTAAAAATGCAATTTCAGGTAGTCGATGATAAAGGCAAGGTGATAGCCCATGGCTTTGATTTATTAGCACTTAAGGCAAAGTTGCAAGGGCAAGTGACCGAGACGCTTTCGCAAGTAGCAGAGCAAGGAATAGAGCAAACGGATATTCAGCAGTGGGATTTTGGCGAGCTGCCAGAGCAATATACTAAAAAGCAAGGAAATTATGAGATTAAGGCGTTCCCAGCTTTAGTCGATAAAAAGCAAAGTACGGCCATAGAACTGTTTGATAACGAAATAAAAGCCCAAGCGGCGCATCAAGCAGGATTGCGCCGTCTTGTGCTACTCAATGTTCCGTCGCCTGTTAAATACCTACAGCAACACTTACCAAATAAGGCTAAGTTAGGATTGTACTTTAACCCCTTTGGTAAAGTGCATGATTTGGTTGATGACTGTACGCAAGCTGGGGTTGATAAGCTGCTGCGTGTATTTGGCGAGATCAGAGATGACGTTGCGTTTGAAAAAGCCAAAGAACATATTCGAGCCGAGCTAGGCGACACCGTAGTTGATATTGCGAAGCAAGTTGAGGCAGTGCTTAGTATTGCTCACAGTATTAACAAGCGCATGAAAGGCAGAGTGGATCTCACCATGATCACTGCGCACGGCGACATAAAATCCCAGCTATCCGGTCTTATCTTTAAAGGTTTTGTCACCGCTCATGGTGCTGACAAAATCTCTGATATTTTACGCTACATGAAAGCGATTGAAAAAAGGCTTGAAAAACTTGCGGTAGATCCAAACAGAGATAGGCTGTGTGTACTAGAATTGGAAAAAGTTGCTACGGCCTATCAAGACAAATTGGCAAAAATTCCTTCTGGATTACCTGTACCTGAGTCGCTTATAAATATTTTTTGGATGCAACAGGAACTTCGCGTGTCTTTATTTGCCCAAACATTAGGAACAGCTTATCCGATTTCGGCTAAACGCGTTCTGAATTCGATAAAAGAGTGCGAAATATAAACTTGCATTTTAGAGTACGACAGTTACTTTATTATATGAGGAAGTAAAGTTTTGGATTGTGAGAAGGAAGCGGCATTGAATATGTCCACACGAGAGAAAAGGAAAAATGCACCGCACCTGCTGGTGGTTGACGACGAGTATTTTAACTATGAAATGCTTGAAATGGCGCTTTCGGGGTCGTTTGAGCTGAGCTATGCAAACTCGGGTACGAGCTGCTTATCTAATGCGATTGCTGATCCTCCAGATGCTATTTTGCTTGATGTGTGTATGCCGGGTCTTGACGGTTACGACACCTGTCGAATGTTGAAAAATACACCAGAGACGAAGGACATTCCTGTATTAATGGTGTCTGGTTTAGAGTCTGAAAAGGAACAAAAAGCGGGATTCGATGCAGGCTGCGATGCCTATGTGGTTAAGCCATTCTCAATGCAATCGCTATTAGAAAAAATAAAATCAATGGTGTAGGAGCATTATATGATCAATGAAGATAAACGCCGTTTTATGCGTATGTCGGTGGATGCAGTAGCAAAATTAACCGAACTTGAGTCGGGTAAAGTGCACCAAGGAGTTTGTCACGATTTAAGCGCTACAGGGTTGTCGGTGACAGTGAGCGACCCAATCGAAGCAAATTCAACCGTTGACATTTTCATTGATTCCAGTGGCGATATGATCCAGCCGCTTAGTGCTCATGCAACCGTGATCCGTTGCAGTCAAGAGCAGGACGAGCAGTGGGTTGTAGGACTTGAAATCACCAAGTTCAATTAGATTAGTTAAAGCCCTAAGGTGGTATTGAAGTTTCCTCCAATACCACTGAAAATTGCCGGATCAATAAACCTTACAAATAAGGCCTTTTAGGTAAAAGCCTTCTGGATAATTGCCCGCAATAGGGTGGTCGGCTGCTTGATTTAGCCTTTCCATAATCAACAATTCTTTACCGGCATCGAGCGCAGCGTCAGCAACGACTTTCTGGAATAGATTTTGTTCCATAAGGCCAGAACACGAGAAGGTGAGTAACGTGCCACCTGGCTTTAATATCTGCATGGCAATCATGTTGATATCTTTATAGCCACGACAAGCACCGTTAAGCTGCGCCTTACTTTCTGCAAACTTTGGTGGATCCATCACAATCGTATCGAATTGACGGCCCTCATCACGATATTGTCTTAGTAGTTTGAACACGTCTTGCTTAACAAACTCGGCCTTCGACAAGTCTAGTTCATTATGCTCTACATTGCGTTTAGCTGTGTCGAGTGCTGGCTGCGATACGTCAACATTGATAACTTTACTACAGCCACCGCGCAGCGCATAAAGGCCAAATGTACCGGTGTAGCAGAAGCAGTTAAGCACTTGTTTGTCTTTTACAAAGCGCTCTAACGCGGCTCGACTGTCACGTTGATCTAGATAAAAGCCGGTTTTATGGCCGCCGATGATATCGACTTCAATCTTTAAACCATTTTCGCTAATCAGGACTGGTGCAGTTGGTGCGTAGCCTGCAAGCGGTCCAGTAATTTTATCAAGGCCTTCTTTTTTACGTACATCAACATCAGAGCGCTCGTAAACATGACAATCAGGAAATAGTGATTGCAACGCCATTACGATTTCACCCTTGTGGCGCTCGGCACCTGCGCTTAGCAGCTGACACACCAAGTAGTTATCAAATTTATCAATAGTTACACCCGGCAAGCCATCTGACTCTGCGGCACACAATCTAAAGCCAGTTAAACCACCTTCAGCGATAACATATTCTCTGGCTGCTAATGCCCTTGCAAGCTTTTGCTCAAAGAACGCTTGGTCGATATGTTGTGATTCATCAAATGTCCAAATTCTGGCTCTGATCTGAGAGTCTGGACTGTAAGCGGCTGTGGCGAGGTATTTACCCTCATTGCTGTAAATCTTGACGGTATCACCAAGGGCAGGCTTACCTTTTACTTTTTTAATGGCCTTTGAGAAAACCCAAGGGTGTCTTCTGTTAAGGGATTTTTCTCTGCCCGGTTGCAGATATAGCGCGCAAGTCATATATTTTCTCTAATCTGTCCTGATAGCTGCCATTTTAGTGAAGGGTGTGGCAACATACAATCAGTAATACATTTCACGCTGAATTTGTGTGAGCTTATTTGTCGGATATTAATAAAAGTTGAGCTTAATGACGTTAAAAATGCATGAATTAGAAAAAGCATGTGAAGAGTTTATGCTGTCGACACCATGTGCAGATACCGCCCATGATTTGTCTCATATCAAGCGTGTAGTTAAAGTCGCAAAGTCACTTTGCGAAGCTGAGGGGGCGGATCCTGCTGTGGTGATCCCTGCCGCTTGGTTACATGATTGTGTTGCCGTAGCAAAAAATCATCCAGACAGACCGTTGGCGTCGAAACTAGCTGCAGACAAGGCGGTTGCCTTCCTAACAGAGTTGAAGTACGACACGGATAAACTCGAGGCGATTCACCACGCCATTGTTGCACACAGCTTTAGCGCCGGTGTTACACCCACGACATTAGAAGCCAAAATTGTCCAAGATGCAGACAGAATGGATGCGTTAGGTGCAATAGGTGTCAGCCGCTGTATGAAAGTAGGTGGGGCGATAGCGCGTAATCTCTACAATGTAGAAGACCCTTTTTGTGAGCACAGAAAAGCTGACGATACCAAATATACCTTAGATCACTTTTTCATTAAGCTGCTGCATATTAAAGATAATATGCATACCACTGCAGCCCGTGAGCAGGCACAAGCCCGCACCCAGTATATGCAGGACTTTTTAGAACAGCTAAAGTCAGAAATAGCGGGTTAAAAATGACGAGATGAGTATCACCTCGTCATTTGCTTCACAAATACCACCACGAATAGCGCTAATGAAAAGCTGCCGGTAAACGCTTCTACCGCTGCAATCAACCGTGAGATCCCCACAGGCGTAATGTCCCCGTACCCCAAGGTTGTGAAGGTAACGACACTAAAATAAAAGCTGTTCAGCAGTGCCATCACGTTTTCATATACACTGTTGTTTAAGTCCATCTGCATTATCTGATCTTGAAACGAAACGCCGAATAGAAAATAGCAGAATGCACAGGTAATTATCATACCTAGGCTGAAGCGAATGACATTTTCCGGTTTTTCTCCATACCCACATAGTAAGTCGACAAAGCTGGAAATAAGGTGACGTTTTGAAAATCGTGGATACTGGGCATGTCGCATGCGCAGCTCTTTATATGTAAAGCGCCCAACCATTTCAAATAATCCTTGGTTTTCTGCGCCTTTACGTAGTAAACGATAGATCTCTTCGGACTGTAGGAACAAGTCTTCCGCGTCTTCTATAGCTCGGTTTCTACGAGCTTCAAAAGCTTGCTGCTCTTGTAGTAATTGCTCGCCGAGTTCCATATTATCGATACGGGTGTTTTCCAGCTTTATGCCAAGCAAATTGGTGCTTTCTAAATTGCAGCAGTGCAGACTTGCTTCTCTCAAATCCGCCTTCATTAACGACGCGTGCTTAATGGTATTATTAAACAGGTGCGCCCCTTTCAAATTGGCACGATAAAAGTTGCTATAAGATAGATCATAGCCATGATGATTTTCAAAGTTAACAAGATTGAGCCCTTCCAAATTGGCCCGCTTTAACTCTAAGCCTTGCAGCAAGCCGCCGCGCTTGGCATAGCGTTCAAGCTTTTGGCTTAGCTCCAAGCCACCTTTATCGAATTTATTGTCATGCCAAAAGCAGTAACCTGAGCCCATATCGATTTCACTGCATTTTTTTCCCTCAGGTGACACATATTGGCAAATGGGTTTATCAGCCATAGCTTGCCTAAATCAAAATGCCTTTTTCATTAAGCGTAGCAGCAAAAATAATAAATACGGTGATTTAACGAAAAAATCTTTCTAATTTATAGAGTGTTAGAAACCACACTATTGATGAGTGTATTGTCATCATTGGTCGAATTCATTATCTTACATGGCGTTTGCAGTGACTCTGATAAGTTGCTCATACTATAATGCATGCTTTAGTGACTAAGAATTTGTTACCTTGCAATATCAATTAAAGAAAAGCCGAAAGCGTAAGAGCGTTGCGATAAAAATAAAAGCTGGCCAAGTATTTGTGTATGCGCCAGAGCAAATTTGCGAGCGCTGGTTACATAATTGGGTGGAAAGCAAATCCGATTGGATAAAATCAAAGCTTGCTCTAAAAATCATACCAAAAAGCCCTCGGCCACTGGAAACAGGAATTGTGCAAGTATTCGGCGAGACCTTTACCATTCAAAGAGGCGAAAGTACGACTTCTGTAATTGATTTTGATAACAAAAGGGTTTTACTTAAGGCTGTCAAAAATGAATGGCGTGAATTAGTTGCGCTGTTAAGCGAAACGCTAAATGACTATTTAGATATGGTTATTGCGCGCTATCAACCTGATATTCAAGCTCGCTTTGATACCCTAAAAATACGCGTTTATAAAAGCCGCTGGGGCAGTTTTTCATCTAAAGGCGTGCTTGCGTTTAATACGTTTTTGATTGGTGCGCCTAAGTGGGTAATTGACTATGTGGTCGTGCACGAACTTTGCCATTTTCATGTCATGGCACACAATAGCGCATTTTGGCATTTGGTAACAAAGCACTATGGCCACGACCATAAAATGGCTCGGCGTTACTTACGTGACCACGGTAGTGACTTGATGATTGAGCATTAGCATAGTGTCCGGTTTATGCCTGTTATTTTTCGGGCCTCACTTTTCCCACGCGTTTTAAAAGCTTTTGAAATGTCGGACACTCAAAATGGCTTGGCGCAGGGCATTTGGCAGCGTGATAGAGGCCATCTCGCATTGCAGTTAAATGCTTAATGGTTTCATTTAATTCATCCGCTTTGGATTGTAACTTCGCCCTATCAATATCCGCTTTACCCTCGGGGGTAAACATGTCCGCTATTTCATCTAACGAAAAGCCTGCGTTTCTGCCTAGTGTAATAAGCGCTAGACGTTCAAGTATCGAAGGGGGGAAAACACGTTTGAGCCCCTGTCGACCAATCGATCGGATCAGTCCTTTTTCTTCATAATATCTAAGCGTGGATGCGGGTAAACCTGACTTCTTTGCAACTTCACTGATATCCATTCTAGCCCTTGACTTAAAGTTAACTTGAACTAGTAGGATAGCGGCTATCAGTAAAAAAGAGGAGTAAAAATAGTGGAAAACCTATATTCGATGTTAATGCCAGCAGTCGTGATTGGCGTTGGTGCAACGCTTGTTATGGATTTGTGGGCATTTATGCTAAGTCGCGTGTTTGCCATAAAGGGCTTAGATTATGCGTTAGTTGGTAGGTGGATTGGACACTTGTGTCAAGGTCAACTTACGCATCAAGGTATCGGGCGTAGTAAACCAATATCTGGTGAACGTGTCATTGGCTGGTGCATGCATTATCTCATTGGGATTGTATTCGCCTTGGTGTTACTACAGGGCGTGGGCAAGCCTTGGTTGATTGAGCCTAGCCTTTTGATTGCGTTAGTTTTTGGCTTAATAACATGTGTTTTTCCATTTTTTATTATGCAACCCTGTTTTGGCGCAGGGATCGCAGCATCTAAATTACCAGAGCCGAATAAGGCAAGGGTAAAAAGTATGGCAGCACATTTGATTTTTGGCTTTGGATTATTTTTAAGCTCGTTTATATATGTAAGCTTATTATGAGATAAAACAATAGAAGGTGGTGGAGGGAGCTGGATTCGAACCAGCGAAGGCTGAGCCGTCAGATTTACAGTCTGATCCCTTTGGCCGCTCGGGAACCCCTCCATCATTTGGAGCGTTTACTTTAAAAGTGGTGGAGGGAGCTGGATTCGAACCAGCGAAGGCTGAGCCGTCAGATTTACAGTCTGATCCCTTTGGCCGCTCGGGAACCCCTCCATACATTTTAAAGCGTTACAATTTGAAAGTGGTGGAGGGAGCTGGATTCGAACCAGCGAAGGCTGAGCCGTCAGATTTACAGTCTGATCCCTTTGGCCGCTCGGGAACCCCTCCGAAATTGTAACTGTTGTTTATGGTGGAGGGAGCTGGATTCGAACCAGCGAAGGCTGAGCCGTCAGATTTACAGTCTGATCCCTTTGGCCGCTCGGGAACCCCTCCTAAACAACGGCGGTGATAATAACAAAGTTTTTTTCGAAGTAAAGAAAACTACTAAAGTTTTTCGGAAAAAGGCCGATAAATTCATAATTAGTAAAATAATCGGTTGGAATACATGCAAATTGATGGCGTTTTAATCAGTGAGTCGCAATTAGGGTCCGCGTTGAACATCAGTGTTCATGAGACGCGCTCTGCCGATTTTGCCATGCTGTTATCTATGCTATCAACCGATGCATTAGATTTTAGCCAATTTCATCTACCAAAATCTGAAGCTGCCGCAAAAGATAACTCAGAAGAAATACTAAAAAAGCAATTTGAAATAGGTCCACAAAAGCCACTTGCCCCAAAAGAGTACAATATGCTTATTGGTCAGCATAACGCGCAGCTGGTATCTATGGGGGCGATGGCGACCTTGCGATTACAGGAAAATTTAAATCCAGAACCTTTTGCCGCACGAAATGATAAAAAGCATATTCCACTCGAAGTTGTAGAAAATTTGGAACCAGCGGTTAAAAGACGTTTGGCGAGCGCGCAAGGTAAACTGGCCTTGGTTACTGATAAGGCAATGGATGCAGCTGGTTTCTATGATCAAATTGCAACGGGAGATATGCAGAGTATGTTACGCGCGACGGCGTAACAACATTAGCTGCTTGCTTCGTTACTAGGCTGACATTCAACGCTATGCTTATCGCGCCTCATATTTAAGCTGAACGGCTCTTAATCATCCTTAGCTCGCTTCAAGCTTTTTTATTGCTTTGTATCTAATCTCGAATTCAGATTATTTTAGCTACCGTGGCACTTTTTGTACTTTTTATCACTCCCACACGGACAAACGTCATTTCTGCCTACTTTGGTTGCAGGCGCATCGTACAATTCGCCATCTAAGTAATACCATCTGCCTGCTTCGGTAATAAAATTTGATCTCTCATGGAGTATATAGTGCATGTTTTCTGCGATATAGTGCGCCTTAAACTCAACGATCCCCTGAGTAGCTTCTACTACTTCTTCTAGCACTTCCAATTTTATAAAGTGTGCATAATTAGCGAATGCTGCAATATCGTCGACATTGTTTTGTGCTTGTTTAGCATGGGCGTAGGTGTCATGAATATACTTTGCATCTTTTAAGCAGTATGCCGTATAGCGAGAGCGCATGAGTATTTGAGGACGCTCTGCGAATTTTTGTCCCTTAAGATAAGGCTCACAACATTGCGAATAGGGAAGGGATGAATTGCAATAACAAGACATAAAAACTTCTGTTTTAACAAATTTATATCCCGTTATTGTAGCTTGTTAAGCGCTTTGAAAACAGAGGATCGCAACGTCAGATACCGGCAATTCCATTTTGTTGATAGTTTGCACTGAAGCAATATTAGTCCAAATCACCACAGCAGCGAAATTACCATTGCTTATAGCACTTTTAAGCACATACTCAAGGTCGTATATATGCTTTTGCCTAATGACGAGCAACTTGCTTGCATCAACTGAAGCACTCTCTAGTAGTGACTTGTTTGGTACATTATCGGGCGCAACGAGTAGCGTCCAGCCTTGTTTATGCTGACATTTATGTAAAACTTTAAGTAACTCTAAGCTAGCGACGATCTCATCTTCAACGATAGCAGTATTGATTTCGTTAAGTGTGTAGTAAGTCGAATTGTTTGGCTGTAGAAGTGTATTGCTGTGTAACATAATTGTCTCACTGGTTATCTATACAGTATGTGTGTACAGTAGTTTATACAGTGTGTGAATGCAAGAAAAATTGCTAACTTTTTAATCAATATTTACGTTTAGTTTGTATTGAATTTGAATTTGTCAGATAAAACAGCGGGTTGTGATTTTTTAAAATGAGCGCTTAATTGACGAAAGTTCAGTATGGGTAAAGCAACAGAAAGTTTTCTCAGATGCTATACAGTGGTTTTCGTACTGTATCGATTTTGATAATCGCAGAGGGAAAGCCCACGTTTACTTAAGCGGAGGCTTGACTACACCGAGCCTATGTTTCGGTGAGTAAAATTTAATTTATTGGCTAATATGTTGTAGCTGATGAATTTGTTCATAAAGGGTTGCTGCATAGCACTGCGCATCTCTAAAGCGCTTAGTCGTAAGAAACCGGCGAACATCAAGTAGGACTTGTTCAGCGCCTTTATGGCCTTGACTGCTGGCCAAGCTCAACCATGCGGCTGCATGAAAGGGGCTGGGTGGAACACCTTGACCTTTCATAAACAACAAACCTAAAAAGAACTGTGCCTTCAAATCACCAGACATTGCCGCCAGTCTTAGCCATTTAGCCGCAAGCGGGAAAGACCTTTCTTTTAGGTAATAGAGGCCTTTTTTCAAAGCTTGGGTATTGTCGTGAAGATCTGGGAATTTTGCGTCCGCTTTTAATGGTGACGTTACAAATTCAAGCACATTCAGCAGCTGCTGTTCTAAGTCATGGTTTGCTGAGTTGTCGGTGCTATTTTGATCCATATCTTTATTCGCAATAATGTTGATAAGCAGAGTGTAGCTGAATTTTAACTATTTTGTCCGAGTTTTAAAGTGATTCGTGTTAAAATCCAACCACTTGTTCCTCAAATTTGTAATTTTAGTTATGCTCGAGCGGTTATTTTCACTGCAAGCTATGCACACCAATGTAAGAACCGAGGTGATTGCAGGCTTGACGACATTCGTTACTATGGTTTACATCGTTTTTGTAAACCCTGCAATGCTAGCAGAAGCTGGCATGGATCATGGCGCTGCTTTTGTTGCAACCTGTATCGCAGCTGCAATCGGCTGTTTTATTATGGGGCTATGGGCAAACTATCCATTAGCGCTTGCACCTGGGATGGGCTTAAACGCCTTTTTTACCTATGGTGTTGTGCTTGGCATGGGCTATACATGGCAAAGTGCATTAGGCGCGGTATTTATGTCGGGCTGTTTATTTCTATTTTTGAGCGTATTTAAAGTGCGCGAGTGGGTGATCCAAGCTATCCCCATCGTGTTAAAGCGCGCGATCGCCGCAGGTATTGGCGCATTCTTAGCATTAATCGCGCTAAAGAATGCAAAGATTGTGGTCGCGAGTGATGCTACATTAGTACAACTTGGTGATATCACTTCTCCCGGCCCGCTATTAGCCATTGCTAGCTTTTTCGTGATTGCGGCGCTCATGTACCGTGAAATAAAAAGTGGTGTGCTTATCAGCATTTTAATGGTAACGGGTATTGCGTGGGGACTTGGCCTTGTAGACTATCACGGGGTTGTTGATGTGCCCCCAAGCATCGCGCCGACCTATATGCAGTTAGATTTGAGCGGAATTTTTGAGCTTTCCATGCTCAGTGTGGTGTTTGCATTTTTATTTGTCGATTTATTTGATACCAGTGGCACATTGGTTGCGGTGACGCAAAAGGCCGGATTATCTGACGAACATGGTCGTATGCCAAGGCTGGGTAGGGCATTGTCAGCTGACAGCACAGCAACGATTGCAGGCTCAGTGCTCGGTACCTCGACGACGACTTCATACATTGAATCGGTATCTGGTGTATCTGTCGGTGGTCGCACAGGATTGACGGCCGTGGTCGTGGGGATCTGCTTCTTACTCATGATGTTCTTTGCGCCATTGGCACAAATGGTTCCTGCATATGCGACGGCAGGCGCTATACTGTATGTGTCGGTACTAATGCTGCAAAACCTAAAGTTGATTAATTGGGATGAGATGAGCGATGCTATTCCTGTCAGTGTTGTGTTATTGATGACACCGCTTACGTTTTCAATCGCACATGGTATTGCTTTGGGTTTTATTTCTTATACGGCAGTTAAATTGGCGTGTAACAAAGCAAATGAAATCAGTATCAGCGTTTGGGTACTGACAGTACTCTTTATCGTTAAGTTTGCTTTTGGTTAAGCTGGCAGGTTTATTTCATTTGTAATAAAAAGGCTGGGAGGCCAGCCTTTTACGTAAGTTTTGGTGTTACCACTTCTTCTTCGGTGCAAACAATACGTCCAAGTCGTCTTGTTCTTGCTCTGCTTTCTTTTTCACTGCTGATGCGTTGGACGCTCTAAGTTCACTGCTGATCTCTTCTAAATAACCTTCCAGCTGTGCTTTTTTCTCTTTTACATAGTCATCATTGTATGAGACGGCGCAAATTGTAGCATAAGCTTTTTCAAAGTATTGTCTTGCTGAACCAACCATATTTGCAGTCCTTGCTGAAAGCCCTCGTTTTATCTGGCTTTCAACATTGATTTTAAGCTGAAATCGCTCCAGCCTACGGTCTTCATTCACGAACAGTTGAGTGTCCACCTTGCCTTTACTATGCTCAGAGCGCAGCAGTTGGCGTAATTTCTTTATGCCTTGAACTAATGCGATAATTTGTTTGTCATTGTCAGGAAGTGCTATCGAGTCTGAATCTGCTGTTTTTTCAGGCTGAGTATTTAAGCGCTCTTGCGACTCGTGTAAGCGACTTTTTAATTCTTTCGAAGTTGGAGACAGCTCCACCATTGCGGCTAAAGCGTCATGCACGCGGCGTTGAATGATACGGATCATGACTTCAGACATCGGAATATTGCTGCCATTCATGATGACGTCTTCCGCTTCTTCTATTACGCGCTTTTGCTTAGCAAGTTCTTTGCGTCTCTCCGCTTCTTGTTTCTCTTTATGTTGCTGGATCGCGCTTACCCAAACTGCTATGACGATAAGTGCAACAATCAACATTATTATAATAGAAACAAACATACTGAAATCTCTTTCATGTAACCACCAGTGTAATTTTTTAATCTTACATGAATTCGTACTATTCTGAACAGGTTTACGACAATAACCTGTAAAAAAGATAAAGAATTCATTATTTTTTAGTATAGCCGATGCCTAAATGAGCGGTTAGTTTTAGTGAAAGATAGTCGCCAGATTTAGCGCGTGAGTTTGCTAAAACGTGTCAAAATATTCGTTATTCGGCCAAGTGACTGCCGGAGCGCCTGTGAAAATGCTGATATTTAGTACCTCTCGGCTACCTCATTTTTACCAAATGTGCTAGCCTACATAAGGTCGTAACAGGCGGTTTTTATCGCTTTGCACTAAACTCGCTAACAAAAAGCGGTTTTGCTATGGGCTGATGCTCAACATCAAGAGATCATAAGAATAAAAGCAATATGAAATTACAACAATTGAGATATATCGTCGAAGTGTTGAATCACAACCTTAATGTGTCAGCGACGGCGGAAAGTTTATATACCTCTCAACCTGGTATTTCAAAGCAAGTGCGCATGCTTGAAGACGAGTTGGGAGTACAAATTTTTGGCCGTAGCGGTAAGCATTTAACGCATGTTACGGGCGCGGGTAATGAAATTATTAATATTGCTCGTGAGATCCTCTCTAAAGTGGAAGGGATCAAAGCAGTTGCAAATGAACATACCTTACCAGATCAAGGTAAACTAAACATCGCAACGACGCATACACAAGCTCGTTACGCGTTACCTCCTGTGATCCAAGGGTTTATGAAAAAATACCCGGCGGTTTCTCTACATATGCATCAAGGTACGCCACAGCAAATCTCTGATGCTGCCGCTCGAGGTGATGCTGACTTTGCTATCGCCACCGAGGCGCTACACTTGTACAGTGATCTGGTCATGCTACCTTGCTATCACTGGAATCGCAGTATTGTGGTCGCCAAAGACCATCCTCTTGCACAAAAAGGCAGTGCACTGACGGTGCAAGACGTCGCTAAATATCCGTTGATCACTTATGTGTTTGGTTTTACTGGCCGCTCAGAACTGGATAAAGCATTTAATGCTCATGGCTTGGAGCCTCACATCGTGTTTACTGCAACAGACGCTGATGTGATAAAAACCTATGTAAGATTAGGACTCGGTGTTGGTGTATTGGCGTCAATGGCACTTGATGAAAAGTCTGATAGCGACTTAGTTTGCATCGATGCAAGTCACCTATTTGAAGCAAGTACGACGAAAATCGGTTTCAGAAAAGGGAGCTTCCTAAGAGGCTACATGTACGACTTTATTGAGCGATTTGCACCGCATCTCACAAAAGATGTGGTAGAGCGTGCAAGCTTGCTGCGAAATCAAGATGATATTGACAAGCTGTTTGAAGGTATGACGCTTCCGGTAAAGTGAAGCACTTGAAAAGCACCTGAACAGCATATGAAGAGGCCTCAACAGAGGCCTTTTTCGATACGGTTATTCGTACGGGAGTGGATCTGTTGCGTGGTTTAGTTCAAATGCTTCGAGACGCTCTTGGCAAGCACCACACTTACCACATGCTTTTTCGCGGCCGTTGTAACACGTCCAAGTGTCAGCGTAATCTAATCCCATTTTTAGACCGTCAGTCAGGATATCAATTTTTGAGTTGTTAAGGTAAGGACTCACAATTTCAACGGCGTCGTAGTTCGCAATGCGACAAACATCATCCATCTTTTTAACGAACTCTGGGCGGCAATCTGGATAAATTGCATGATCGCCAGAGTGAGCACCGTAAAATACCTTATTTGCTTTTAGAGAGACAGCGTAACCTACCGCAAGAGAAAGCAAAATCATATTGCGATTAGGCACAATCGTGCTCTTCATGCTCTCTTCTTCATAGTGGCCTTCTGGCACGTCGATGTCATCAGTTAGGCTAGAGCCTGACAATAATTGATTGATAGCAGAAATATCAACGACCTTATGAGCAACGCCGAGTTTTGCACATACGTCAGCGGCAACTTGTAGCTCTTTTACATGTCGCTGGCCATAGTTAAAAGACAGTGCATAAACCTCATGGCCCTCGCGGACAGCCTTGTTTAATACAGTGTAAGAGTCCATTCCGCCGGAATAGATTACGACAACTTTTTCGCTCATAGGTGATTTGCCTCGATTTTGATAGAGGTTTACTTCAGGGCGCGATATACTACACGGCCGCTGGAGAAATGACAATTTTCTCGCGGTATTTTTCGACAACTTTATCTTAAACACGGGGCCATTTTGTACAAGGTTAACGAAATATTTGAAACAATTCAGGGTGAAGCAAGCTTCACTGGTACGCCTTCAATCTTTTTACGTTTGCAGGGCTGTCCAGTTGGTTGCGCTTGGTGTGATACCAAACAAACGTGGGAAACCAACGACACTTTTATTGTTTCATTGGATAACACTGTAGAAAAAAAGGCTGACTCAGAGTGGTGGGCGAACGCGAGTGCTGACGAGATCTTGGCGATTTTCGAGTCGCGGGGCTACCAAGCCAAACATGTGGTGATCACTGGTGGTGAACCTTGTATGTTTGATCTTCGCCCGTTATGCGAGTTATTGCATAGCAAAGGGTACAGCACACAGATTGAAACCAGTGGTACATTTGAGATCCTCGCGCCAGCTGAAACTTGGGTTACCGTGTCGCCAAAAATTAATATGCGTGGGGGTTACAAAGTACTTCCAAGTGCAATGGCTCGTGCTGATGAGATAAAGCACCCCGTTGCGATGCAAAAGCATATTGAGGAATTAGAGGCGTTATTTGCACAAACTGGAGTTGAGCCAAAGTTAGTGTATCTTCAGCCAATCAGCCAAAAAGCCAAGGCCACTAAGCTTGCAATAGACAATTGCAAAGCGAAAAATTGGCGCTTATCAGTTCAAGTGCACAAGTATTTAGGGATTAACTAAAGCGATTTGCCTAAGCGTATTTTAGCTAAAAATGCGGTGTGTTTAAGCTGGTATTGAACAAACCGCGGTGCGCAGGCGTTAAGCCCTTTGTGGAGGTTAATAACACTCGTTACTGACCATTTCGATCATTCTTTGCGTTTCACCACTGTTTTCAAACTGATAGAGGTTGCGATTGATGTCCTTGAGCAATTCACGCCAATGAGGTTTTTGTTTGCTAAGCGCGAAGTAGAGGTGATTATACTTTATAGGTGGTGTCACGCTTTCTATGTTTCTCAGTAATTCAATTTTCTCAGCTCTAGGTAAGTCTGAATAGTTGACCGTAAAGCGCAGCACCTTTGGATCGCCTATTACTAAATTTACGCGCTTACCGACAAGCAACTTCACCAGCTGTAAATCATTTACGGCCTCGACCGTAACAAATTCACCATTATCCATCATAGCATCAAACTCAGGGGTATTCTGATAACCTCTCACGACACCAATAAGTTCATTTTTAACTGAGCTTAGATTACCATCAAAGCGGTCTTCCTCGCCTCTGCGTTTCAAGAAGCCGATTTCACCACCAGGAAAAGCATTAGATAAAGCAAGTAGCTCTCTGCGGGTCTTATTCTTATGATTGTCAGACGGTGCTGAATCCTCAATATAGTATTCAGGGAATAAAATATCGGCTTTGCCCGTTTCCGCGGCTCTTACAGCACGAGCCCAAGGTAAAAATTCGACATACACCTGATAATCTAAGTCTGTAAGCAGTGCGACGGCAAACTGAAAGGCCCAGCCTTTATTGCAGAGATGTGCACCGATATAAGGTGGCCAATCTAATGTGACAATATGAATGAACGCATTTTTGCCTTTCTTATTGTATAGGTAACCCCCTTGATACTTTTCTCCAGCAACAAGGCGAAATTCACCATCCTTAAAGTAGGCGACGTTTAAATTCTCCCCATAGATGAAGCTACTAAACATGAGAAAGAATATGAGTAATAAGGTCTTTACAATCATTGAAGTCAAAAAAGCGTAGCGAATAGATAAAGTGTAGTGAAGGGAAGTGAAATTAAAAGGAATAATATAAAAAACAAAGGGGCCGTGATGCCCCTTCTTGGTAATCTAGAGTATGAAGCTCTACTCTTACTGCACTAATTCTTGTTCGGAGAATGTGTCTGCAAAGAGTGGGCTAGTTAGGTAACGCTCTGCGGCACTTGGCAAAATAACCACGATGTTTTTATCAGCATTTTCAGGTTGCTCGGCAATACGCTTTGCGGCAACTAGGGCTGCACCAGAAGAAATACCCACTAAAATACCTTCATCTTTCATCAGCTGATGTGCCATTGCAATTGCATCTTCATTAGACACCAATTCAACACCATCAATAAGCTCAAGATCTAGATTGCCTGGAATAAAGCCTGCACCGATCCCCTGAATTTTGTGTGGACCTGGTTTTACTTCGTCGCCCGCAAGGGTTTGCGTGATAACTGGTGAGTCAACTGGCTCAACAGCGATTGACTTAACATTTAGGCCTTTTTCGTTTTTCAGATAGCGTGAGACACCAGTGATCGTGCCACCTGTGCCAACGCCCGCGACGAAGTAATCGACATTACCTTCAAGTGCATCGAAAATTTCTGGACCCGTTGTTTCAAAGTGGATCTTCGGGTTTGCTGGATTTTCAAACTGTTGTAGTAACACGTATTTTTCAGGGTTACTTGCTTGGATTTCATTCGCTTTTTCAATCGCGCCTTTCATGCCCTTAGCGCCTTCTGTTAGCACTAAATTTGCACCAAGTGCTTTTAGCAGTTTACGACGCTCAAGACTCATCGTATTTGGCATAGTAAGCGTCAGCTTATAACCACGAGAAGCTGCAACGAAAGCCAGTGCAATACCAGTGTTACCTGAAGTTGGTTCAATAAGCTCTTTACCTTCGCTAAGAAGTCCCGCTTTTTCAGCTTCCCAGATCATAGACGCACCAATACGGCATTTAACGCTGAAGCTTGGGTTACGCGCTTCCACTTTTGCGTAAACATTGCCGCCAGAAACGCGATTGATTTTAACCAGCGGTGTATTACCGATAGTTAGACTGTTGTCTGCATATACTTTAGTCATTTGTGTTCCCTAATCTAGGTTTGCTTGTATTCCATCACTTTACTGCGCATTTCGCAAAACGAAAGGAAAGATTGGCTATAAGATATATCAAATTTGCTTATAGCCAATAGTTATTTAAAGGTTGATATTTAAATCAACCAGGCATAACTGAACTTCATAAATACCGTCTTTTCGTCTTTAGTTATCCTTGACAAATCATCGTCTTGATAACCATGATCGGAATAGCCCGCAAAGAAAACGGTTTGCGGGTTTAGTTTGTAGGAATAGAGCAGTTGGGTGCTGATACTTTTATAATTAGTATCAACATCATCGTTATAATTGCTTTGGTTTCTTGAAATATCCGTGTTGATAATTGCCAATCTCAGATAGCTATTAATATTGAATTGGTAAGTCAGGCGTATATCGCTCAGATTTGCGGTATAAACTTCCGCACCATCTGCTTTCATTTTTTCGAATGTGTGGCGGAATCTAACTTCAAAATGTTTGCCAAGATTGACGTTAATAACCGGGCGGGCGAAATACAAATCACCAAGACGGTTGTTTGCAAGGTCAACGCGGTTTCCTTTACTTAAGTTCAAGCCTGCGAAAACGCCGGCCATTGGCTTGAACTCCATATAGGTCCACTGTGAATTCTCGGTAAATAGATCGGTATTGTCGTCAATCGCTAAACGGGTTTCATCATGTCGTAGTCCAGTGCGTTTTCTATGTTCAACACCGAAATCAAGAAAGCTTTGCAACGGGCCGTCAACTGCAAAGTTGGTTTGCACTTCTTTTTCTAATAACTCGCCTTGCTCGTTGTGGGAAATATCCCAGTCGGCATACCAACGTGCACGGTTCCACCAGTTGTTGTCATCGCCATACCAACGGTACTCACCGCCAAAAAGAAATTTATTAAAGTCGACCTGAGTGATAAAGCCCATATCGGTTCTAAGTGCTGCATCGCGAGCTTGATAGCTGGTAAATGCCTTCCAATGCTTGCGATTGTGCTCGTAATTAACGTAATAGCCTGCACCACGGTCATCTTCGTCAATCACTCTGAGTACATTTTCGTTTAGGTCGCACTCAGCGAGCGTACTATCACATAACGCTTCAGCGAAAGCGCTATCATAGTCTGTATCTGAGCCAATTAACTGAACCTGTAAGGTATCGTTATCTGTTGGCTTGTATTTGGCGTCTATACTCGCAACTTGGTTGCGATAGTCGTCGCTTTGCCTAGTCGTCGATGTCACACCTACAGACAAGGTTTTGTTTATGTCATGACGGTATCTAAGTGCCATGTTTTGGCTTTTTCTCTCTAATGAGACAACACTCGAGCCTAGATTTCCAGGAACAACGACATTGAGTCTTTCATCGTTGGCAATAAATCCTGCAAAAGTGTGACCGTTTTTATTACCGGTAAGCTTGACGCCATAATCGGGTGCCGAAATATTCCGAGTATGAATAAGGTTAAGGTGAGAAGAAAAGTAATCGGAATTATCTAAAAAGAACGCCCGTTTTTCAGGGAAAAATAGGCTAAAGCTATTGTTAACGCTCAATTGTCCTGTGTCAGCTTCAACTTGTGAGAAATCAGGGTTTAGTGTTGCGTTTAACGTCGTGTCTGGTGTGATAGCCCACTTTACGTCTAAACCAGGCTCGACATTATTGTCGGCTTGCCACGGCTCTGCGATGCCATCATTAATATCGCGAGATTCTTGTCTATTGGTGACAAGTGTTGGAATAACGGCAAAGTTACTACCTTGCTTAGCCTTAGCAAATCCTTGATATTTTGGCATTTGACAGATCCAGCAAGAGTTTGCATGTCGCAATTGCATGCTGGAGATACGCAACCTTTCATTTCTTGGATAAAAACGCAGAAACTCTAAAGCCATGGTTTTGCTCTTGAGGGAGTCGTTAAAATTCAATACACGAAGTGGGATTTCAACTTCAACAACATAACCGTCTTTACTGATCTTTCCGACGCTATCCCAGATACCATTCCAAGAACTATTCTCACTTTTAGTGAGTTCGTTTTCAATTGAGTCTTGTTGTACACCTAGTGGATTGATAAAAAACTGATAAGCGCTTTGGGCGTTGTTAAATGAATCAATTTTAATGCCGACAAGATCATCTTCCCAGGCGCGGTCACGGTCACGATAAAATGCGCGGATCAACTCAGGGTTAGGGTCCTTTGCATCAAAAGCAATAAACAAAGATTGACCATTCTCATATACATAGGCCTTAGTTTGTACTGGACTTGATTGGTTCTCGTATGGCCAAGTGATGTTGTTGATATCTATTTCTAATGCACGTTGCCAAATATCGGCTTCAAGTACACCATCAATTTCTGCAGAGCTATCGATAAATGGGATTTTATTTGGGTCTAGTGCCCATGCTTGACTAGATAGACTAAACGCGACAAAAGAGTAGGTTACAGCTTTAAGCATGAATTTAATTATTTTACAGAGACTTTTGCCAGTATTAGATAATATGCAATGGGATGAAACAATTTATTTTCGTCAAGTTGCAATTATTTACGTTAGGTGGCGAATATGTATACATAAAATGTACAAATCGATTGATCTCCATCGAATTAATAGCAAATATGGTCAAAAACATGTTACAACAACGCCTTTGAAAATCAGCTAGGAAGTAACTATGTCTCTTATATTGAAGCTAGTGGCGGGTATCGTCGCTGGTATGTTGGCGGGTCTGTACTTGCCGACTGTGTTGGTTGAACTCTTATACACCTTTAAGGTGATCATAGGGCAACTTATCAGCTTTACTATTCCTCTGATAATCCTGCTTTTTATTGCTTCAGGTATAGCAGGCTTACCAAAGGGATCGGGCCACTTGCTTGGTAAGACTGTTGGCTTTGCTTATGGGTCAACCATTATCGCTGGTACGTTAGCATTTTTATTAGTTAATGCTTTCATTCCATTTTTTGATGGTGGTGTTGCTTATCAAGCAGTGGAAGAGTCTCATCTTAAGAGCTTTATTAATCTTGAGATCCCACCGCTTATGGGAGTGATGACGGCACTTGCAACGGCATTTATCTTTGGTATTGGTATGAGTCAGTGTGGCTTAACTAAACTAAAAGGTGTCACTGACGAAGCTCGAGATGTGGTAGATGCACTGCTTGCAAAAGTCATTATTCCGGTATTACCGCTATATATCGCAGGTGTTTTTGCTGAAATGGCAGTCGCAGGTACGGTATTTGACACCTTAAGTACGTTTGGCGTGGTATTGCTTGCAGCGATTATTATGCATTGGTTATGGCTAAGCATCTTGTTTGTGGTAAGCGGCCTGTTACTTGGTAGAAACCCACTGGAATTAATCAAAAATATGCTACCTGCGTATTTTACTGCAATTGGTACTATGTCGAGCGCAGCTACTATTCCTGTGTCTCTTCGCGCAAGTAAATCTAATAATGTTAACGAAGAGGTTGCCAATTTTACCGTACCACTCTGTGCTACCATTCATTTGTCAGGGTCGACTATTACCATAGTAACTTGTGCAATGGCCGTGATGCTGCTTTCTCCTGAGATGGTTGTACCGTCATTATCGGAAATGTTGCCATTTATCTTTATGCTTGGTGTAGTAATGATTGCGGCTCCTGGTGCGCCGGGTGGTGCGGTTATGTCTGCGCTTGGATTATTGACTAGCATGCTAGGTTTTAATGAGGGCGCAGTGGCATTGATGATTGCTTTGTATTTAGCGCAAGATAGTTTTGGTACGGCATGTAATGTAACTGGTGACGGTGTGATTGCACTTTGGGTCGATAAATTTTCAAAGCAAAGCTGAGTGATATAAAAATAAACCTACTATAAGTCGCTATGGCTAAAATGCCGTAGCGGCTGCCTTTAAAATCACAAAGCGGTGAAATTATAATCAAACAGCTTCTTCCATTAATTAACTATTTGGTTAATTCATATCAAAATTGTATTTTTCTCTCGTTTCTATCGTTATGCTTTTAAAAAATATGTGGTAATCTCAAACATCTGGAAGCGAGGCTGTTGGTTGTTTCGCTCCTTTTACCAATATATGTAGAGGGTGTGCCATTGATTAATGTGCTTTTAGTTGATGATCATGAACTTGTCAGGACTGGCATAAAACGCATTTTAGATGATGTGCGTGGCTTTAAAGTGGTAGGAGAAGCCAAAACCGGTGAGGAAGCCGTAACCTTTTGTCGCCAAAGTGAGCCTGACATTGTGCTAATGGACATGAACATGCCTGGTATTGGTGGATTGGAAGCGACCAAAAAGATTTGCCGTTACTGTCCTGATGTAAAAGTTATTGTGCTTACCGTACATTGTGAAGATCCTTTCCCAAGCAAGGTAATGCAAATTGGTGCGCATGGTTACCTAACAAAAGGTGCAGGCCCTGACGAAATGATCAATGCAATACGTGCGGTTAATGCCGGGCAGCGTTATATTGCGCCAGAAATTGCGCAGCAAATTGCCCTTGCGCAATTTAGTGGCCGCAATGACGAAAACCCTTTCCAATCGCTATCGGAAAGAGAATTGCAGATCATGCTCATGATCACTAAAGGTGAGAAAGCGCAAAATATTGCAGAACGCTTGAACCTGAGCTCTAAGACAGTAAATAGTTATCGCTATCGCATGTTTGAAAAGCTCAATGTGAGCGGTGATGTGGAATTAACCCACTTGGCGATTCGCCATAAAATGATCGATATAGATAGCAGTCATTAAGTTCTTTTTAAATGACTGAATTTGACTACAAACCTTTTCTCAAGACATTAACAACAGAACCTGGTGTGTACCGCATGTACGATGTGGATGACCAGGTAATCTATGTTGGTAAAGCAAAAAACCTCAAAAAACGAGTTTCTAGCTACTTCCGCTCGACTATCACTGATAGTAAAACGCGGGTATTGGTCAGTAATATTGATCATATTGAAGTAACGTTAACGAATACCGAAACCGAAGCGCTGCTTTTAGAAAATAACTTAATTAAGAAATATCAGCCGCGTTACAACATCCTCTTAAGAGATGATAAAAGTTATCCGTATATTTTCCTGAGCGCCCATCAGCATCCAAGACTTGCATTTCATCGTGGTAGTAGGAAGCAAAAAGGCGAATATTTTGGTCCTTTTCCTAGTAGTGCGGCGGTATCAGAAAGTCTGAGGTTAATGCAGAAGATTTTCCCTGTTAGGCAATGCGAAGATGCGTATTACCGCGCACGCAGCCGACCTTGTTTGCAGTATCAGCTAAAAAGGTGTTCAGGACCATGCGTTGGCAAGGTAAGTGACGAAGAATACCAAGAACAAGTTGCCATGGTTCGACAGTTTTTGACGGGACGTTCACAGGACGTTATCTCTGCGCTGGTGGAGCGAATGGAATCCGCCAGTATGTCTTTGGATTTTGAGAAAGCGGCAAAACACAGAGACCAAATTGCTTTATTAAGGCAGATGCAAGAACAGCAGTCCATTGCTGGGAACTTTGCAGAACTTGATGTCATCGGTTATGAGCAGAAGAACGGCTTAGTAGCCATTCATGTACTGATGATAAGGGAACATAAAGTACTTGGGACAAAAACTCATTTTCCAAAAGTGCCAAAAGATTCTGGTGCTGATGAAGTGCTAACCTCTTTCCTCGGGCAGTATTATATTTCAACGGGTAACCACTCTAGAATTGCCAAAGAAATTGTATTGCCATTTGAAATAGAAGAGGGAAGTGCGTTAGAAGCCGCACTGAGCCAAGTTTCGAAGCGCAAAGTTAACTTCAAATGCAATGTTCGTGGAGAACGGGCTCAATATCTTGCATTGGCAAATAAAAATGCGCAAAACAGTATTGAAGTTAAACAAAGTGCACAAGACTCAATCACCAAACGATATGCCAAACTAAAAGCGGTGCTAGGACTGTCAGACATTCAAAGAATGGAGTGTTTTGATATCAGCCATACCATGGGAGAAAACACGGTCGCATCGTGCGTTGTATTCGATGGTCAAGGGCCAAACAATAGAGAGTATCGCAGATATAATGTGACAGGGATCACCCCTGGGGATGATTACGCAGCGATGGATTTTGCATTAAATAAGCGTTACGGCAAAATGTCGGATGAAGCGAAAGTACCCGATATTATTTTTATTGATGGTGGTAAGGGGCAGTTAGGTAGGGCGGAATCTTTCTTCGCTGATTGGCAACTCAATAAAATGCCGATACTGATAGGGGTTGCAAAAGGCACAAGCCGAAAGCCAGGATTAGAAACATTGCTAATAGATGGCGGTCGTAAAACGGTGAATGTTGAAAGTGATTCACCTGCATTACACCTTATTCAGCATATTCGCGACGAATCACATCGCTTTGCAATTGCAGGGCATCGTAATAAAAGACAAAAACAAAGAACACAATCTGTGCTTGAAGAGATTGAAGGCATAGGTCAGAAAAGACGTCAGGCATTACTTAAATTTTTGGGAGGCATGCAGGGAGTTAAATCTGCAAATATACATCAATTAAAGCAAGTTCCTGGGATCAGCCCTGAAATGGCTGAAAAGATATTTAATCATTTGCATGACAAAGCTTAAGCAATCATGCGAACATAGAAAAAAAGACAATACCAAGTAGTTATGTGGAATATTCCAAATACGCTCACAACATTTAGATTGCTACTCATTCCCGTGTTTGCAGTCGTTTTTTATCTTCCTTATTCATGGGCGTTTTTTGCCGCCGCTTTTATTTTCTGGTTAGCTTCCGTTACTGATATCCTCGATGGCTATCTTGCACGTAAGTTGGAACAGTCAACGCCATTTGGTGCTTTTCTAGATCCCGTCGCCGACAAAGTGATGGTCAGTGTTGCATTAGTGATACTCGCTACACATTATGATAATTATTTCATTACTATTTCTGCTGTTGTCATTATTAGTAGAGAAATAGTTATTTCTGCGCTGCGTGAATGGATGGCTGAACAAGGTAAAAGAGGAAGTGTTGCAGTATCTTGGCTGGGTAAATTCAAAACAGCTGCGCAGATGTTAGCTATTATCGGTTTGATTTGGCAATTATCAGATTGGATGACGATGCTAAGTTATGCACTTTTAGCTATTGCGACATTGCTAACATTAGTTTCTATGATCCAGTATCTCTATGCTGCAAAAGGAGAATTGACTAATTCTTGACTTGAAATGATTATAAACTCAGCGGTTTAGATAAATTTTGAGCAAACGATTCAAAACATTCATTTTTTATGTTGACGCGTTCCATAACTTCTGTAGAATGCGTCCGTGTTGAGAGGGCAGTATGTCATCTAAATGAAATTTAGATATCATCACCTAGCAAGTTAAAGTTTAAAGAAGCTTAGTAAATAAGTAGATTTAAATAATGGAACGCGAGTATAGCTCAGCTGGTAGAGCGCGACCTTGCCAAGGTCGAGGTCACGAGTTCGAACCTCGTTACTCGCTCCAAATTTGCGGCGGAATGGCAGAGTGGCCATGCAGCGGATTGCAAATCCGTCTACCTCGGTTCGACTCCGGGTTCCGCCTCCATTTCTCAACATATCCACATGCGAAAGCAAGCCCGATGCCCGGGTGGTGGAATTGGTAGACACAAGGGATTTAAAATCCCTCGCTGGTAACAGCGTGCCGGTTCAAGTCCGGCCCCGGGCACCATTTTAATCGGGATTTGTATGTAACAAATCTATATGGTTTTTATGTACAAAACGGAACGCGAGTATAGCTCAGCTGGTAGAGCGCGACCTTGCCAAGGTCGAGGTCACGAGTTCGAACCTCGTTACTCGCTCCAATTTTTGCTTTCACACCCGATGCCCGGGTGGTGGAATTGGTAGACACAAGGG